>JBBRPI010000001.1:0-384853 GCA_038228305.1 Sphingomonadales bacterium
ATTTTCATGGTGAAAACCCCGACGATGAATTTGGAAAGTTAGGGCCGGGAGGCAAAACACTAACTTTCCAGACATGCTGCCCTGGCGCCGGGCAGGCAGTGAAGGATGGCATGCCGATGAGAAAGAGCGGCAGTGTTGCAATCGTAGCAGTGTTGCAATCATAGCATTTTAAGATGGTGCAGGACAGTTTGGCCGGGCTGGCGGGCGGGCAGCCACGCGGCGTTCTGGTGGGAATACCCCCACCCCGACCCTCCCCACTCTCCGCTTCGCGGGGGTGGAGGGGGAAGAGAAGCGATCAGGCCGTTTTCTGGCTTTGGCGGGCTGATTGAAAATCGGAAAGTTAGGGCCGGGAGGCAAAACACTAACTTTCCAGACCCGCCGACCAAAACAGGGCCGGCGGCAAAAGATGGCATGGCGATGAGAAAGAGCGGCAACGCCGCGATCATGGCATTTTGCGCCCGTGTAGGACAGTTTGGCGCGGCTGCTGTGGTCTCCTCCCTCACCCCAATTCTGCTTTCCGCCAAGCGGCGGGGCAGAAACTGCGATGAAGCCGCCTTGGCTTGTTGCTGCCAAATGCCCTAAGCGTTCTGCCAGATGGTCGGGCGCTGTGGCTGGGGGAGAATGACGCGGTGAGCCTGTTGGCGACGCTTGCACGAGCCAAGACGGAGGAGGATGTCAAGGACGCCTATATCAAGGCGCTGGGCCTGAAATCCTATTTCAAGGGGCTGGTCGATATCCAGACGGATGAAGTCTGGTTTGAGGCAAAGGAAATCACCACCCCGCCCATCGTCATGTTCGGGCAATTGCTGGTTTATGTCCGGGCGGCGCGAAGGCGCGGTGAACCGGTTCCGGCGTTCCTCGCCGTGATGGACCGCTACAAGGCGGCGATCATGCCAACTGAAAAGGCGCTGCCGATTTTTGATGACCACACCATTGCCTGGCCGAAATCCGGGTCGGCTGCGGGCAGGGAATTGGCCGCACAGATCGCCCCCCATGTCGAAACCCATTATGTCGTCTATGACATTGCCAGCCATGAACGGGAATTCATCGGCGCGGTGCAATCGGCAATCCGCGAAGGCCGCATCATCCGCACCCCGATCACGCCAGACAATTTGCGGCAGGTGTTCGACAAATGGGTGATGATGGTGGGCAGCGAGCTCGGCACGGTCGACCCGACAGATTATGCCGTGCTGTTTTTCGCCGACATCATGCACGATGGCAAAAACGAAGCCATGACCAGATTGCCGGCGCGATTGCTGTTCAACGGCGACAAGCCGGTGTTCCTGTTGAACGGGCAGCAATATGAACTGGCGAGTGATCGCGGCTATCGCAATTTCTGGGCGATGTATCACCGGCCCCCCGAACAAAAGCACCGGCATTATCTGCTGGAACGCCGCGACAGCCTGTTGCCGCTGGATGAACAGAAATTCAAGGGCGCCTATTACACCCCGCTGCATATCGTTGACCGGGCGTATGAACAGCTTGTCGCGACGCTGGGGCCGAATTGGCAGGACCGTTACATCATCTGGGATATGTGCTGCGGCGTCGGCAATCTGGAGGTCAAACACAGCAATTACCGCAACGTGTATATGAGCACGCTCGACCAGGCCGATATCGACATCATGCGCGCCAGCAAGACCTGTGTGGGCGCCACGATTTTTCAATATGATTATCTCAACGACGATGTGACCGATTTTGGCGCGATTGATTACAGCCTGTCGAACAAGGTGCCGATGGCGCTGCGGCAGGCGATTGCCGATGCGAAGGCAGGGAAGAAGGGCGCGAAGCCGATTCTGGTATTGATCAATCCGCCGTATGCGGAAAGTGGTTCGGGGATCGGCAAGGGCGACACCAACAAGGTCGGTGTTGAGAAAACGCGCATCAACTACGCGATGCGCGAGATGGATCTCGGCTACGCGAGCAAGGAATTGTTTGTGCAGTTTCTGATCCGCATCCGAGAAGAGCTGCCGAGTTCGACGCTCGCGATGTTTAGTACGCTCAAATACATCAACGCGCCCAATTTCGAGCCGTTTCGGAGGGTGTGGCGGGCTAAGTATCTCAGTGGGTTCATCGTACACAGCCGATCCTTCGACGGCCTCAGTGGAGATTTTCCGATAGGCTTCCTGATCTGGGATCAGGCCAACAAGCCACCCGTTGACGAGATTGCAACCAGTGTCCTTGATCGTAACGGCGCGCTGATTGGCGAAAAGGCTTACGCGGTGCGACCAGCATCATCACTCTTGAACGTTTGGTTGCCCGCGCCCACAGCCCGTGGCGAGCTAGCGCTTCCACTTTCCAATGCCCTCACGCCTTCAAGAAATCCACGCAAGAAACGCTCATGTGACGGAGCTTTGGGGCATCTATTTGCAAGCAACAACGACTTACAAAATGCGGGACAGGGGACCTGTCTGACCTCTTCGATATTCACTGGTAGGAATGGCGGCGGACTATTTGTCGTACCTGACAATTTATCGCTTGCGGCTGTTGTCTTCTCGGTGCGTCTGCTTATTCGCCATACTTGGGTAAATCATAGCGATCAATTCCTTCAACCGTCCCAGCCGCTGACTGACCCATTCAAATCCGACTGCCTGATATGGATGCTGTTCGCCGGCAAAAACCTGTCCGCCGGGGCCGATGGGCTGCGCTGGAATGACCGCGACTGGTCATTGGTCAATCATTTCATCCCGTTTACCGAAGCCGAAGTTGGCGCGAGCGGGCGGTTTGAATCGGATTTCATGGTGCGCCATATCGCCGGCATGGGGTTTTCGGCCGAGGCGCAGGCGGTGCTGGATGCCGGGCGCGCCTTGTGGCGGCGCTATCATGGCATCAGTTTTCCGCGCAAAATCCGCGACGAACTGAAACTCAACCGGGCGGATGTTGGCTGGTATCAAATCCGCAACGCCCTAAAGGCCTATGCCGACACCGAATTGACCGATTTTGATCCGTTCAATGCCGCCTATGCGGCGCTGGGCGCCAAATTGCGCCCCATGGTCTATGATTTGGGATTTTTGCCGAAATAGCGCCGATAATTACCGCCGCTTCTCAAAACAAAATGGGGTTTGGGGCCAAGGCCCCAACCGCCGGCGGCCGCTTGCTTCCGCCCCCTAAAACGGCTGCACCGCCCCCAGCCAGCTGGTGGCGAACAGCAGCGCGTAAACCGTGAACACCCAGCGCCTTGTGCCGTCCATGGTGGCGCGCAGCGGGATTTCGGTGGCATCGGATGATCCCTGGTTGATCAGCGCCAGCAATTGCGGGCCGACGGGCTTGAACGCGTGATCGATCATGATGGCGGCGGCAAAGATCAGCCCGAACAGCAGCGATTTTAGCGCCAGCCAGTGCGGCGCCAACGGTGCGCCGGTGGCCAATGACAGGCCGCCCAGGCCGACGTAAAAGATGGTCAGCGCATACCGCAGCCAACCCTCGATGCGGCGATCACGGGCGGCGCGGGGGGTCATGTCATGGGCGTGCGCATCCCAGACCAGCCACAGCCAGAACAGCCCGATGGCCCAGCCGGCGAGGACGCCGGCCAGCGGCAGGCCCGGCCACCAATTGCCGGCGTAAAGCAGCGTCAGCGACATCGGCACCATCAGCGCCCAGGCCGATCTTGGCCCCATGTCGATGGCGACGAGCAATTTCAGCAGGGTCAAGCGTTCGGGCAGTGAATAGCTGCGTTTGCGGAAATGCTGGCCAAGCACAAACACCCCCAGATCACCGCCGAGCCAAAGCACGAACAGCAGCAGGTGGAGGTAAACCAGGGTGGGGTAGAGCATCAGACGCCTTCAAAAATCGCGACGCTGATATCACCGGCGCCGGCGCGGATGGGTTTGACCTCCAACTGGTATTGGGCGTCGTTCCAGAATGCTTCGGCCGCGGCGCGGCTGGGGAAATGCGCGCAGACGATGCTTTGACCGTCGGGCCAATCCTCCAGCGTGGCGGCGGGTTTGCCGATGAACAGATAATGGCCGCCGTGGCGGGCATAAAGCCCGGATTCGGCAAGCGCCCTGGCATAGGCGCCCATCTTTGCCGGATCGGTTACCCGCGCAGTGACCAAAAGATAGGCGGGCTTTGGAGTATCGGACATAATGATACCATCTCATGGTGTTGCTGAAACGTGACTATTGCGCGCAAGAAAACGTCTGTCAAAAATTTGTCCGGACAACTGTGTTGCAAAGCGGTGATGTTCCGGCAAGACTGCACGAGTCAGGGCATTGGAGTGGTGCCGTAAATGGGAGTCGGGGGATGACGGTTTTGCAAAATGCCTTTCGGTTGAGCGGTCGCGCGGCGTTGCTGGCGGCGGTTTTTGGTGGCGGCATGGCGGTTGCCCAAACCCCTGCGGCCACGGCTGTTGCGGCGGATGACACCGTGCCCGACATTATCGTTACCGCCCAACGCCGCAAGGAATCGGCGCAAAGCGTGCCGATCGCGGTCAGCGCCTTTTCCGCTGATCTGCTATCACAGCGCGGCATCGCGACGCCGCTGCAATTGATCCAATATGTGCCCAACCTGTTCGGTTCGAACAACACCGGGCTGGGATCGGCCAACGCCTATTATATCCGCGGGCTGGGCAACACCGAAACGATTGCGACGTTTGATCCGCCGGTCGGCACCTATGTCGACGATATTTACATGTCGCGGCAGAACGGCAATAATTTCGCGTTTTTCGACATTGACCGGATTGAAGTGCTGCGCGGGCCGCAGGGCACGCTGTTTGGCCGCAACACCACTGGCGGCGCGATCAATGTGGTGATGAAGAAACCCGCTGATCATCTGGGTGGCTATGTCGAGGCGGCCTATGGCGCCTATGGCAAGAAACTGATCCGCGCCTCGATCGACCTGCCGATGAATGAAGCGATCAGTTTGAAGCTGTCGGGCTATTACCAGAACGATAATGGCTATGTGCATAACAGCAGCACTGGCGAGCGGATGAATGACAGCGACTTGGCCGGTTTCCGCGGCGCCATGCAGATGAAGATCACCGACACGCTGACCTGGAACGTGTCCGCCGCCTATATGCGCAACGACGGCGAGAATGTGATCAATTTCACTTGCGACCCGAACAACCCGGCCAATTGCAACGGGCGATTTGCCTCCACCGGGCTGAAAAACAGCTATGCACCGGGGTCCAGCCCGTTTCTGGCGCTGGGGGTGACCGGGCGAAAGGCCAATTACGGCCAAGGCAACAAAACTGATACCCAGATGTATACGTCAAACCTGCAATGGGATGGCGATGACATCTCGGTGAATTGGATCACCGGCTATATTGATTTGAAACAGCAATATCTGCTCGATTTTGCCGATGGGCGCGGGCTGCCCAATGTTTCAGTGCCGATCACGCCGGTAAAGGCCTATCCGACCGGTGGTTTTGACATTTTGAACGACGGTGTGCACCGGCAGTTCACCCAGGAACTCAAG
Source organism: Sphingomonadales bacterium (assembly GCA_038228305.1). Lineage (GTDB taxonomy): Bacteria > Pseudomonadota > Alphaproteobacteria > Sphingomonadales > Sphingomonadaceae > Sandarakinorhabdus. Next base: position 5,413 of record JBBRPI010000001.1, read on the forward strand.
ATCAACGGCAAGGCGTTTGGCAATGTCATCGATTATGTCGCCGGGGTTTATTATTTCAACGAAAAGAACAAGACCGATTTCGCTGATGTGTTCAACCTGGGACCAATCTTCGGGATTCCGGGGCCAACGGGCTTTCCAGCGATTCTGGCCGATCGGACGCTGAACAACACGGCGCGGGCCGTGGCTGGCTATGTGCAATTTGATGCCAGCGTCAGCGACACGATCAAGCTGACCGCCGGGATTCGGTATACCGATGAGAAAAAGACCATCCACATCACCGACAACCGCGCCAGCTGCCAGCCATTGAAAGCCAGTTGCCTGGACGATTCAAACCTGGGCGTGAATATCGCCACCGGAAGGGTGTTGATTCCGCTGGAACAGACCACGAAGCAATGGACGCCGCGTTTTGCGCTGAATTACAAACCCAATGCCGATATGCTGTTTTTCGCCAGCGCCACCAGGGGTTTCAAATCCGGCGGCTGGAATGCCCGCGGCTCCGCCCCCAACACGCTGTTGCCGTTCGACCCGGAAAAGGTCTGGAGCTATGAACTGGGCGCCAAGACCGAGTTTTTCAACCGCCGTCTGCGGGTCAATCTGACCGGATTCTGGTTGGATACCAAAGATTTGCAGACCCCATCGGCGTTCATTGACCCGACCAGCGGATCAGCGACCTTCATCACCCAGAATTTCGCCAATTATGAAAACAAGGGCCTGGAACTGGAAGTAACGGCGGCACCCATGCGCGGCCTCAGCCTGTATGCCAACGTTGGTTATCAGAAGGACAAGTATAAGGTCAGCGATACGCTGTTGCCCAACAAATTTGGCGTGAAGGCGGTGCGGCAACAGCAGCTCGACTGCCTAGCGCAACTGGCGCAAAAGCGAATTCCGCTTGGCGCCGGCGCCAATAATGCGCCGGACTGCGCCGCCGGCATCATTGATTCCAATGGCAATATCGCAACACCGGTGCGCACGCCCGAATTGAGCATTTCGTTCGGTGGATCGTATGACATTGCCATTCCGGCTGCCGGCGTCATCCTGACGCCTTCGGTCAACGCGCTGCACCGGTCCAGCCTGCAGACCGGCACCGCCAACGGCACGATCTACACCGGCAGCATCACCGCCCCCAACGGTGCGGTATATCCGGCCAATCCATTCGGCGGGACGTTTATTGCCGGGTCATTGACTGAAGCCTTTTGGCAAGTCGGTGCGGCGCTGACGATGCGTACCGATGACAATAATTGGACCCTGAGCCTGGAATGTGAAAATTGTCTCGACAAGGCCTTTGTCCAATCAAGCCTGGTCAATTTCAACTATCTGAACCCACCGCGGACGTGGCAGATCCGGGCGAAGCGGGTATTCTAAGAGGCAAGTACCCGGCTGATATTGTGGAGAAAATCGCAGGTGAGTGAATTCCGCAAGGGCGGCGCGGTGCTGTTCGCGGCGATGATTGGCGTCGGCTGCGGCGCGTCGCCTATCCCCTTCAATGTGCTGCCGGCGGTCATCGGGCCGATTCATGCCGAACTCGGCTGGTCGTTCTTGCAGATCAACCTGGGCATCACGGTCTTCGGCATCATCGCGTCGCTGTTGTCACCGATTTATGGCGCGGCTGCCGATAAATATGGGGTGCGGCCCGTTGCCATTGCCTCGTTGCTGGCCTTTGGCGTGACCTTTGCGATGTTTGCCTTCATGCCGCCGACGCTGGCCGCCTGGTATGGCCTGTGGGCGCTGGTCGGTGTGGTTGGCATCGGATCGACGCCGGTCACCTGGAGCCGTGCCATCAACATGTGGTTTGTAAAAAATCGCGGCCTGGCGCTGGGCATATTGCTGATCGGCACCAGCCTTGCCGGCATCATCGTGCCGCAACTGGCGCGCGCCGCCATCGATGGCAAATTGCTGTTTGGCAACGGTTGGCGCGCTGCCTTTCCGGTGCTGGCATTGCTGCCGCTGCTGCTGGCATTGCCACTGGCCATCTGGAAATTTCGCGAACCGGCGCCGGCCGAACGCCCGGCGGGGATCAGCCGCGCCGATGGCAGCCTGTCGGGTGTGACCACCGGAGCAGCGGTGCGCAATTACCGGTTCTGGGTGATCTGGGCGTCGATCGCCTGTGTGGCGCTGGCGTTTGGCGGGGTGTTCATCAATATGGTGCAAATCGCCATTCTACAGGGGTTTACGCCGGCGCAGGGGGCGACGGTGATGAGCGTGCTGGCGCTGGGAATCCTGGCTGGGCGGCTGATCACCGGCCTGTTGTTTGACAGGTTCTGGGCGCCGGCCGTGCTGCTGCCGATTTTGCTCGCCCCGGCCCTGGCGTGCTGGCTGGTGATGGGCACCGGCGCGCCGCTGGGCCAATTGATGGGCGGTGCCATATTGCTCGGCTTTGCGGCAGGAGCGGAATCGGATTTGATTGCCTATCTGGCCGGGCGGTATTTCGGCATGGCGAATTATGGCAAGATTTATGGCCTGCTTTACATGCCATTCGGGCTGGGATCGGCGATTTCGCCGGCGATTTACGGCGCGGTGCGGGATGCCACCGGCAATTATGATGCGATGCTGATGGTGGCGATGGGGCTGTTTGCCGTGGGCGCGGTGCTGCCGCTGGCGCTGGGCCGATATCCGGTGTTTGATACGAAATGATCGATATCCCGCTTTACGCCGCTGTGGCCATGCAATTGACGGCGAAATCGGTGGAGCCATGTGCCGATCGCGCCGCCGCGCGGGCGCAGATGCTGGCGCAGATCGAAACCGTCGCGGCGCAGATTTTACAGGCCAAGGTCTTTATCGAACAATATGGCGGCAGCCCGTTGAAACTGGCGGTGCTGCCCGAATATCTGTTCACCTCCTACCCCGGCCGCATCGGCATTGCCGCCTTTGCCGACAAGGCAGCGATCGCGGCGGATGGCCCGGAATATGCGGCATTGGGCGCGGCGGCACAGCGGCTGGGGCTGTTCATTGCCGGCAATGCCTATGAAATTGATCCGCATTTTCCGGGGCTGTATTTTCAGGCGAGCTTCATCGTCGCGCCTTCGGGCGATGTCGTGCTGCGTTATCGCCGGCTGAATTCAATGTATGCGGTAACGCCGCATGATGTCTGGTCAAAATATCTGGATATTTACGGCCAGGCCGGGGTGTTTCCGGTGGCCGATACCGAAATCGGCCGGCTGGCGGCGATTGCATCCGAAGAAATCCTGTATCCCGAAATCGCCCGCGCCCATGCGCTGCGCGGTGCCGAATTGTTCGTGCATTGCTCATCGGAAATCGGTTCGCCCAATTTGACCCACAAGCAATTGGCACGGCGGGCGCGGGCATTTGAAAATCTGGCCTATGTGGTCAGCGCCAATACCGCCGGCATTTCGGGCACGGCGATGCCGCTGGCGTCGGCCGATGGCAATTCGGCGCTGATCGATTGGAAGGGCAATGTGCTGGCCGAATCGAACAGTGGCGAAACATTTACCGCCTTTGGCGATATCGATATTGCCGCGCTGCGCCGGGCGCGACGCAAACCGGGGATGACGAATTACCTTAGCCGGCAACGGCTGGAGCTGTTTGCCCAAACCTATGCCGGCCAAGTGCAGCCGGCGGATTCGCTTCGCACCGTGGATACGCCGGACAGGGATCATTTCAAGCGGATGCAGGATGCGGTAATCTTGCGACTCGACAAGGCCGGGCTTATTTAAACTGGCGGCACCGCCGGGCCGTTTTGCCCGGCACCAGAGGATCGAGTGCAATGGCGATTCACGATGATATTCCGCCACCCTACACAATGGTCGGCACCCATGGCGTTTTCCCGCGGGCGACGCATGACGAACGGGCACGCTTCAATTTTCTCGCCAATCTGAACAAGCATGTCGCCGGCACTTTGGGGCCAGGCAACAAACTGGCCTGGGAACGCCGGGCGCTGCCGAAATTCGTCGCCGACGAGGGACGCGAACCGACCGATCGGTTTGAAATCCGCCGCGCGATGAATGCGGACCCCTATCATCGGTTCTGGTCCGCGCTGAAACGCAACAATATGGAAATGCGCCAGCAAAACGGGCGCAGCATGGTATTGCGGCAGTTGGACGATCTGGACGAACGCGCCCGCATTGCATCCGGTAATGGCGACGGGTTGGAGCTTGACCCGGGCCTCGGCATTCCGCGGTATCAAAGCGCCGTTGACACGCATTGCATGCCGGGCAGCTATTTCGGCGAGGAACGGCCGGGCGATGTTTCCGCCGGCGCAAATTATGATTGCGGAATTTTCGTGACCACCGGCGGCGGCATGGGGGCGCTGTCGGATGGCGGCGGCCAGGCACTGGCGAAATGGGCGCGTGAAACCCGGCCCGGCTGGCAGCCAAAGCGCATCCTCGATATCGGTGTCACGATTGGCCATAGCGCACTGCCGTTGGCGCAGGCCTTTCCCGATGCCGAGGTTATCGCCATCGATACCGCCGGCCCGGTGCTGCGTTATGGCCATGCCCGGGCGCGTTCGCTCGGGGTCAATAATATCAGCTTTGTCCAAGCCAATGCCGAAGATTTATCGCGCTACCCTGACGGCTATTTCGATTGGGTGCAGACGACGATGTTCCTGCACGAAACCAGCGGCACATCGTTGCCGCGCATCATCAACGAAGCGGCGCGGGTCTTGGCCGATAACGGCTTGATGCTGCACCTGGAACAGCCGCAATACACCCCCGACATGCCGCTGTTCGAACAGTTCATGCGCGATTGGGATGCATTCAACAACAATGAACCGTTCTGGTCGGCGATGCATGCCTATGACATGCACGACATATTGGAGAATGCCGGGCTGCCGCGTGGCGATCAGTTTGAAGCCAAGGTGCGTGCCGTGGTGGACGAATCCATCTTTCCGCCATCGGTGGAAGGCGAAGCCGAGGATTTTGGCCGCGCCGCCGTCTGGCACGCTTATGGCGCCTGGAAGCGCCAAGCCGCGCTGTCGGAGGCTGCAGAATGACCGAGATTGATTGGATCGCCCGCGCCGGTGCCAAGGCCAAGGGCGCGCGCCCGAAATATTTCGAAGACCCGGCGACCGACCGTATCCTTTCGATCGTCATGGCGCTGGCCGGCGAAGTCGCGGTGTTGAAAGAACGGCAGGACACCGTCGAACGGTTGCTGGATGCCAATGGCAGCATCAGCCGGGCCGATATCGAAGCCTATGCGCCCGACCGTGCTGCCGGCCATGAGCGCGGTCTTGCGACTCGCGAATTCGCTGCGCGCATCCTGCGCGGCGTTCAACAGGACATGGAAAGCCTCCAAATCGCCGAATCTTCGGTCGAAGATGTATCGAGACAGTTGCGTGACAGCTAAACTCGGCTAAGCATTTCACCGACGAGGAAGGGGCGCCACAATGGAAAGCCCCATGTCGGTTCGAGAGGGGAGAAACATGGCAGACGAAGCCAAGCCTGCGGGCAAGAAAATGGACGCATTGCAAAAGCCGCTGACGCCGTCACCAGAACTCGCCGCCATCGTTGGCGCCGGGATGCTGCCGCGCGGCCAGGTGGTCAGCAAGGTCTGGGAATATATCAAGAAGCATGACCTTCAGGATCCGAAGGACAAACGTCAGATCGTCGCAGATGCCGCGCTGAAAAAGGTTTTTGGTGTCGACAAATGTTCGATGTTTGAAATGAACAAGCATCTGGCACGCCATCTGAAATAAGCGTTCGGCATTTGCCGGACTTATCTTGCAGCCGGCCGATCCACCAACTGGATCGCGCCGGCTGTATGATTCTGGCCGATGGCGATCGTCACATCGGCGTGCACCGGCAGCGTCGCCAGCATATGGCGGGACAAACGCTCATAATGCTGAATGAAGCGCACCAGTTCGGCATCATTCATACCCTGGCCCCTGGCCCGCAACCGCTTTTCCTGCTGCCGCCGCCAATCGCTCACAATGCTGAAATCGGGCGCGACCAGCGCGACGAGCATGTCGATGCGGGCGAACAGCCGAGCATAATCACCGGCGAGTGCTGCGTTTACGGCGCGCCTCCAGATGGCGCCGGGATCTTCGCTCGCCTCCAGCGGGTTGATCGGGCGTATCAGCCCGGTCTCGCTCTGGGGTGTCGCGCCGACACACCACCCTTCGAACAGCAGGACATCGACCGGGGCGGCGACGGATTGCGGTTGGCCAGGGTTGTCGGTGGCTTTGTCGAAGCGCGGGATAAGGACAGAGCTTGCCGCCCCAGCCGCCGGAAGCCGCATCAACAACTCATCGATCACCTGTTGCCCCAGCCCCACATCATGCGTCCCCGGTACGCCGCGCGTGGCGAACAGCGGATGGATTCGGATCGGACGGGCGGATTTGGGAAGATACAGGTCATCGAGTGACAGGGTGGCGACGCTATGGCCGTGATTGCTAGCCAGCAGCATTTCCAGAAACAGGCAGAGCGTGGATTTGCCGCTACCCTGGACGCCGTTGATGCCGACCAGAATTGGCCGTCCGGCGGCAATGCGGCGGGTGGCGATGTGGGCGGCGAGGGGTGTCCAGACCTGCGAAACGGTTTCAGCATAGCTGGTGGGCAAGCCTTCGCGCGCGATGATCGCGGTGACGCTATCGCCCATTCACGCGGCGGCCCGATCCATCGGCGCGTGCAGGCGTAGGCGCTTGACCATGCGCGGATCGCCATCGATGACTTCGAAACGCCAACCGCTGGGGTGATCGATGATGTCGCCCAGCGCCGGGACGCGGCCGGCGAGCATGAACACCATGCCACCCAGCGTATCGACTTCGTCACCGATTTCGTCGTCGGCGAAACTGGTGCCCAGTTCTTCCTCCAGCTCCTCCAGCGGCAGCCGGGCATCGGCCTCCCACAATTTGTCGTTGATCGCCATCAGCAGCGCGTCGCCGTCTTCATCATGTTCGTCTTCGATGTCGCCGACGATTTCTTCAACCAGGTCCTCGATGGTCACCAGCCCGTCGGTGCCGCCATATTCATCGACGATAATCGCCATATGGGTGCGGCCGGCGCGCATCCGGGCCAGCAGATCAACGATGCGCATCGATGGCGGCACGAACAGCACCGGGCGCAGCATCGGTTCGACGGGCAAGTCTTCAAAGCGTTTCGATGAGACCGAATCGTCAAAGGTTTCAGCGATATGGGCGTAAATATCCTTGATATGCGCCATGCCGATGATGTGGTCACGATCGCCGCGGAACACCGGCATGCGGCTGTGCCCGGCCTCGCGGAATTGCGCGACCAGCGCGGCAAAGCCATCGGCGATATCAAAGACAACCATATCGGCGCGTGGCACGCCGATGTCACCGGCCTGGCGTTCGCCGAAATGCAGCATGTTTTTCAACATGGCGCGCTCGACTGGCGACAGGTCATCACGCGCGGCGCCGCTATCGTCATGCTCGTCGATGGCTTCCTCCAGGCTTTCGCGCAACGAGGGTTCGTGGTCCTGGCCGGTGATCAGGGTGCGCAGGCCGCGCCACAGGCGGGAGGCGAAATCGCTGCTACTGTCGGGATCGGGCATGACTCAGGGCCTAACCTGGATAGGGTTCGGGCAGGCCGAGCGCGCGGCAGGCCAGGGATTCAAGCGCTTCCATCTCATTTGCTTCGGTTTCGCCCAGTTCATGATCATAGCCTAGCAGGTGGAGCAGGCCGTGGACAATCAGGTGTTGCGCATAAGCCGTCACTGCCCAGTCTTTTTCGCCGGCTTCCCGCGCGCAGGTTTCAGCGGCGAGGACGATATCGCCGAGCAGGACTTCGCCGTCATCGCTGTTGGTGATGGATTCCAGCAGATCGGCCTGGACCATCGGAAAGCTCAGAACGTTGGTCGGCTTGTCCTTTGCCCGAAAATTTCGGTTCAGCGTTTGCACTTCGGCGTCATCGGTCAGCCGGATGCTGACCTCCACATTTGTTGCCCCGTCGGCGATGTGGCCATGGGGCGTCTGCGCCAGCGCTGCGGCAACGGCAGCGGCAGCGAGGGTTTCCCAGTCGGCGGCGGGCCATGATGGGCTGGCGACATCGGTTTCGGCGGTCAGCACCGGGTGCTACCCATCCTGCGGCGGGCCTTCATAGGCATCGACGATCAGGCCGACGATCGGGTGACGCACGACTTCGCGGCTGCTGAAGCGCAGCACCGAAATGCCCTCCAGATTGTCCAGCCTTTTGACTGCATCGGCGAGGCCGGAGGCAGCAGGATTGGGCAGATCGACCTGGTTGGGATCGCCACAGACGACCATACGGCTGCGTTCGCCGAACCGCGTCAGGAACATTTTCATCTGCAACGGCGTGGTGTTCTGCGCCTCATCCAGAATGATGAAGGCATTGGCCAGCGTGCGGCCGCGCATGAAGGCGAGCGGCGCGATTTCGATTTCGCCGCTGGCCAGCCGGCGTTCCACCTGTTCAGCGGGTAGCATGTCATACAGCGCATCATACAGCGGCCGCAGATAGGGATCGACCTTGTCCTTCATGTCGCCGGGCAGGAACCCCAGCCGTTCACCGGCCTCCACCGCCGGGCGCGACAACACCAGCCGATCCACCGAGCCGGCGATAAGCTGGCTGACCGCCTGCGCCACCGCGAGATAGGTTTTGCCGGTGCCCGCCGGCCCCAGTGCAAAGATGATCGAATCGCGGGCCAATGCCTCGATATAACGGACCTGTGTCGGGCTGCGCGCCGCAATGGTCTTGCGGCGGGTGCGGATGACGGCGGTGCTCGACAAGCCGCCTTCCGCGCTGATCAGCCCTTCGAGTGACGGATCGGAGGCGATGGCGACGGCGCCGACGACATCACCGGAATCGATTTTTTCGCCATGCGCCAGGCGATTGTACAGGCCGGTCAGCACATCGCGGGCGCGGGCGGCGGCATCGGCTTCACCCTCTACCTGCACCTTGTTGCCGCGCGCCGAGATATAGACGCCCAATTGACCTTCGAGTGAGATCAGATTCTGGTCAAATTCGCCAAACAGCGCGCCGAGCAGATAGGCCTTTTCAAATTCAATCTCGAGCCGGACACGGTCGCTGGCGGCAACGGCAGGACGGGCTGGCTTTTTTGACATCAGGCGGCTGCTCTTTCGGTCTGGAGAGGAATTGCGACAACGCTATTTGGTTGGCCTTCGGTGATTTCAACGGCAATCAGATCGCCGATTTTCGCGCCCGGCACCGAAACCACAGCGGATTGCAGCCACGGGGTCTTGCCGATCAACTGGCCGGGCTTGCGGCCGGGGCGTTCCAGCAGGATTTCGGTCTGGCGGCCAACGCTGGCCAGGTTAAAGGCATGGGCACCGGCGGTGATCGCCGCCTGCAACCGCGCCAGCCGTTCTTCCTTCACCGGCTCCGGCACCTGGTTGGGCATCGTCGCCGCCGGCGTACCGGGGCGCTGCGAATATTTGAAGCTATAGGCCTGGGCATATCCAGCCTCTCCCACGATATCGAGAGTCGCTTGAAAATCAGCCTCGGTTTCGCCGGGAAAGCCGACGATGAAATCCCCCGAAAAGGCAATATCCGGCCGCACGGCACGGACGCGCTGCAACGTCGCCAGATAGGATTCGCGGGTGTGATCGCGATTCATCGCCTGTAACATCCGGCTACTGCCCGATTGCACCGGCAGGTGCAGGTAGGGCATCAATTTTTCGATTGTCGCATGGGCGGCAATCAGGTCATCGGTCATGTCACGCGGGTGGGACGTGGTATAACGAATGCGCTTCAGCCCCGGCAGGTCGGCGAGTCGCGCGATCAGCCGAGCGAGCGTTTCGCCGCCGCCCAGTTCCAGCCCATAGGCATTCACATTCTGGCCGATCAGGCTGATCTCCACCGCGCCTGCCGCAACCAGGCCTTCCGCCTCTGTTACCAGATCGGCAAAGGGCCGTGATACTTCCCCGCCGCGCGTATAAGGCACGACGCAAAAGGTGCAGAATTTGTCACAACCTTCCTGCACGGTCAGGAACGCGCTGGCGCCCTGATGGCGTCGGGCGGGCAGATGATCGAATTTCGGGCTGGCCGGCATATCGGTGTCGATCGCCCGGCCCCAGCGCGCGCCGCGGGCGTCCTCTGGAATCGCCGCCGCTTCGCGAAGCAAGTCGGGCAAGCGGTGATAGGCCAATGGCCCGACAATGACATCGACAGCCGGGGCGCGGCGGCCGATTTCGGCGCCTTCGGCTTGCGCCACGCAACCGGCGGCAACGATCACCCGCCGGCCGCCATCGGCACGAGGTTTGCGCAACCGGCCAATGTCTGAATACAGTTTTTCGGCGGCTTTTTCCCGAATATGGCACGTGTTGAGCACGACGATGTCGGCGGTGTCCGGGCTGTCGACGGCGATATGCCCCTCTGCCTCCAGCAGGTCACCCATGCGTTCCGAATCATAGACGTTCATCTGGCAGCCAAAGGATTTGACGTGATAACGTGACACTGGCTGCGGCGACTCCGATTGCTATGGCGCAAGTATAGCGGCTGCAAAGCCCGCGGTCATCCCCGCATCAACCGGCGATAGCCATGGGCGATCACCGTCTCGCAATGCCGGGCCAGCGCCTTGCGATCGGCAAAATCGCCGGCGCGGACGGGGGGATGGAATATGATCTCTGCTTTTACCCGGCCCAGCGCCATGAACGCCATGGCGTGCGGCATCAGTTCGGTGTCGCCAATCCAGGCCAGATCGGGCAGGCGTTCACGGGTGACAGGCATGCCATTGACGCGGGTATAGGCAATGGTCACCGGCTGCACGAGCGTATCAGGCAGGCCATCGGCAACAGCGAACAGCGATGATTTGAATGGCAGCACATCAACCCCATCGCTGTTGGTGCCTTCTGGAAACAGGATGATGCTGTCACCCGCCGCCAGCCTGTGCGCGATGCTGTCGCGCTGTTCGCCGGTTGTCGCCCGCCGCGCCCGTTCGACATAAACCGTGCGCGCCAGTGTCGCCAGCCAGCCGACCAGGCCCCATTCGCCAACCTCTGATTTCGCCACGAACGCAGCGCGGATTTTCGCCCCCAGCACCGGCACGTCAGACCAGGACACATGGTTTGAAACAAACAGCACGCCGCGTCCGCGTGCCTGCACCCCGTGGGTTACAATGCGAATGCCCAGCGCCCGTGACAGCCCGCGATGAAACAGCATCGGCAGCCGCGCCTTGCCGCGGCCTGCCAGCCCGCGCAGCAGCAATTCGGCTGGCACGACCAGACCGGCAGTTGTCAGTGCACCGGCTATGCCCTTGGCAACACCAAAACGCTGGAATCGAATGCTGCGCCGAGCGCTGCGGATGGCTGGGGAGGGGTCGGTCAAGGGGCCTTTGGCCCCAGCCGCCGCAGGCCGTTCATGTCGAACCCTTCACCTTTACCCCATACATTTCCATGCGGTGATCAACCAGCCGATAGCCCAGCCGTGCCGCGATCCGGGTTTGCAGTTCCTCCAGTTCGGCATCGTGGAATTCGATGACCATGCCGGTTTCGACATCGATCAGATGGTCGTGATGTTCGTCCTGGACGGTTTCATAGCGCGATCGTCCGCCCTGAAATTCATGGCGTTCGATGATGCCGGCTTCTTCAAACAATTTTACTGTTCGATAGACTGTTGCGATGGAAATTTTCGGATCGACGGCGGCAACGCGGCGGTGCAACGCCTCCACATCGGGGTGATCATCCACCTCACTCAACACGCGGGCAATGACGCGGCGCTGTTCGGTGATGCGCAGGCCCTTTTTCAGGCACAGCGCTTCGACATCGATGGTTGCGCCCATAGGGTAATCTCTCCTGCCGCCCGCCCTTTGATTAGGCGGGCGGAGGAGTGCGAGCAAGCATGTTCGACGGATAGTGTTATCCGTGCGGCTTTATCAGATCGGGTTCTTCCGCGGGCGACCACGGGGCTTGCCGCCAATCTTGGCAATGCGCTTGGTGCCCAGGCCGATCGACTTGGCGAGCGTCCGGCGCTGCTCGGCGTAATTTGGCGCGACCATCGGATAATCGGCGGCCAGGCCCCATTTTGCACGATAGTCATCGGGTGTCATGCCATAGCGTGTCATCAGATGGCGTTTCAGCATTTTCAGCTTTTTGCCGTCTTCCAGGCAGACAATATAGTCGGGCTTGATGGAAGCGCGAATCGATACTGCCGGTTCTTGACGAACTTCTGGCGCCGCAACTGGCAAACCAAGCCGCGCCAAAGTGGCATAGACATTTTCGATGACCCCGGCGACATCGCCAGGTGCCACGCTGTTGTTGGCAAAGTGCGACGAGACAATGTCCGCCGTCAGTGCCAGCAACTCGGCATGGGCTTGTGAACTTTCTGACATTAACTGTTCCTTGACTCAACGATGCGGAGCCCTCCTCCGCAAAAGCGCCATGACTTGGCTCGCGCAAAAATGCAAGCGCTACAGTTGATCAGTAGAAATCATCGAAGCGGCGGCGCATTGTAATTGCGGCAAATCGATCGCCACCTGATCCGGCATAATAATTGGCGCGACGGCCCACTTCGATGAAGCCAGCCTTTCGATACAGGCTGCGTGCCGCAAGATTATTTTCGCGGACCTCAAGGAAAATATCTGAGGCGCCGCGCTGCACGGCATCCTTGATCGCGGCCTGCACAAGCATCGCGCCAAGTCCTTGACCGCGATGGGAAGGTGCAACAGCAATCAACAATAGTTCGATTTCTGGCCCGGCCGACCGGCACAGGGTAAAGCCGGCGATGTCACTGCGCGCTGACAAGAGTTGCCGGGCAAAACTGCCCGTCATTGCCAATGATCCGCCCAATTGCAGCGCCGACCAGGCTTCGCCATAGCGGCTGTCAAAGCTGGAACGCATGACCTGCATCAGCGCATCAATGTGGCGTTCGTCGGCAGCGACGATCATCGGATCGGCGAGACTGCTCATCCTCGGCTGCGACTTGCACCGTTCATCATATCGCCCTCTTTAGAAATATACCGTCACAGCGGCAATATGGCGTCTGGCGGCCGAACATAGAGCGCCTGCGGTGAAAGCGCGCGGGCCGTGGCGGGCAGATTCAGGGCGAAACGGGAGTCGGGATGGCCGTGGTGCACCGCATTGGCCGGTGCCATGGGGCCGGCCGTGGCAACATCGGGACCAATCGTATCGGCCGCGATGGTTTCGATCGGCGAAGCGGCGAAATCGGCGGTGATGTGCTGGTGCAAAATCTGCCCGCGCCCGGCGTCAAGCAGCACAGTCACCCCCGTCAGGCCGGGATCGATCGCAAAGGCCTGTGCCGCAACGAGTGCGCTGGCCGTGCAACCGGTAACCGGCACGCCCCAGGCAAGACCAAGGGCGCGCGCCGCAGCGATACCGATTCGGATGCCGGTAAAGCTGCCCGGGCCGATATCGACGATGATTGCATCGGCGCGGGACCGGCCCATCAATTCGGCGATGGCCGGCACGGTGCGTTCGGCATGGCCGCGGCCAATAACGGCGTGGCTGTGCGCGACCAGAACGCCGCCATCGAACAATGCCAGCGACAGTGCCGGGGACGCGGTTGAGATCGCCAATAGCCTCACAATATCCGGGCAACGTCCTCAAACGGCAGGCGGGGCAGGCGGGGGAACAATTTTTCTGTCGTGCCTTTGCCCAACGAGCAGATGAAATTGGATTCCACGTCGGTGCCGGCCCAGAAAGCTGCGTCGACGGCGCCCTTGTCAAAGCCTGACATCGGCCCGGTATCCCAGCCCAGCGCCCGGGCGGCGAGGATCAGATAGGCGCCCTGAAGCGATGAATTGCGGAATGCGGTTTCGCGGGCAAGGTCTGCGTTGCCGACAAACCAGCTTCGTGCGTCGGCAGGCGGGAAGAGTTCCGGCAGCTTGTCATAGAATTTGGTGTCGAAACCGATAATGACCGTGACCGGTGCCGATAACACCTTGGGCTTGTTGGCATCGGAAACGCAGGCTGCCAGTTTGGCACGCGCTTTGGTTGAGCTGGCAAAGACGAATCGCGCCGGCGAGGCATTGGCAGACGTCGGACCCATTTTGACCAGATCATACAGCGTGTGGAGATCTGCATCGCTGACTGGCGCATCGGCCCAGCTGTAATATGTGCGGGCTTCGGTGAACAATTGCCCCAGGACGGCGGCTTCAAGCGGTGCCGCAGCCATCAGATCGCCCTCACATCGGTAACTTCGGGCACATAATATTTAAGCAGCGATTCAATGCCCATTTTCAGGGTTGCCGTCGATGATGGGCAGCCGGCGCAGGCACCCTGCATTTCAAGAAAGACCGTGCCCTTGTTGAACCCGCGATAGACAATGTCTCCGCCATCGCCGGCCACTTGCGGGCGGATGCGGGTTTCAATCAGTTCGTTGATCTGGGCGACGATTTCGGCGTCTTCCGGATCATCGTTGATCGTCGGGCCGGTCGCGCTGCCAGTGAATAGCGGTGCACCCGAGCTGAAATGATCGACCAGAAGCCCCAGCACCTGGGGTTTCAGTTCGGTCCAGTCGGCCGCACCTTCGCCCTTGGTCACGCTGATGAAATCGCTGCCGAAAAACACACCCGACACATCGCCAAGGTTGAACAGCGCGGTGGCGAGGGGGGATGCTTCGGCGGCCTCTGCTGTGGCAAAATCGGCGGTGGCACCGTCTGTCACGCTGCGGCCGGGGCGGAACATCAGGGTTGCCGGGTTGGGGGTGCGCTCGGTTTCGATGAACATGATGGGGGCCTTTTGTCGGTGCTCGCTGGGGATGTGGCGCTTTATGGGTGGGGAATCAAGCAACGCCGCAGTCGGACAAGGCAGGGCGTGTCAGGTCAGCGATTCCAGCCGTTCTGCTTCCAGGCCGCCGGGGACGATGATGACGACACAGGGCAATTGCCCGGCCCGCTCGCCGGCAAAGAAACTGATCAACGGTCCGGGTGCGCCCTTTGATGCGGCCCCCAGCACCAACGCCCGCACGGTTGTATCCTGGCGGACATGATCAAAAATCACCGGCGCCGCTTCACCTTCCAATATCAAAACCGCCGGTTTTGCCCCGGCGAGAGTCAGCGCCTCATCGGCCAGCGATGCGAGCAGCGCCTCTGCTTCGGCGCGGGCTTCGGCGGCCATGGCTGCCTGCACCCCGCCCCATTGCATGAACTCTGCCGGGCGAATGACATAAACCAGCGCCAGCCGCGCCCCGACATGCCCGGCACGCAGCGCGGCAAAACGCAGCGCCACCCGACTTTCGGCGCTTTCGTCGATGACGACGAGATAGGTGGGTGCGGTTTCCATCCGATGCCGATGCTAGGCGCGATTGCAGGCGGCCGGCAAGTGGCACGCTACCGCTCCGGCGTTGCCGCTGGCAGCCAACCCGGTTCACCCGCGAAACGGATTGCCGGGGCGATGTGGTGGCCGCCGTCGGCATCGGTGATGATCAGGCCGGACCGGGCGAGGCCGTCGGTCAGGTCACGCACCGGGGCAAAGGCGACGTCGCGGCCGTGGAACCATTGGGTCCATTCGTCGCGGCACTTTGTGGCGAAGGTTTCGGTGAAAAAGGCGCGCAAGGGGGCCTGCGCCGGGCCGGGTTCCATTGCGGCGAACGGCAGCAAGTCGGGGCGGCCAAGATCGGTGAGCAGGGTTTGGGCGAATTTCATTTCGCGCCCGCACAGCACGATATGGCGGCCATCGGCGCAGGCATAGACGTTGTAGAATGCGGCGCCGCCCAGGGATCGTTGCGCGGCGGAGCGGGGGGCGGGGCCGCCGGCAAGGGCAAGGCCCGCAACATGGGCGCTCCACGGCAACAGCGTGTCGAGCATGGCGATGTCGATGAAATCGCCCTGGCCGGTCCGCCCCTTGCCGATCAGCGCCATCAGCACCGCCGCCAGCCCGGTCAGGCCGGCGGTCATGTCCGATCCGGGGATGCCGGGCACCACTGGCGTGCCATCGGGGCCGTCATTCAGTGCGAGCAGCCCCGATTCCGCCCAGACGCCCAGATCATGCGCCGGGTGATCGGCCATCGGGCCGGATTGGCCGAATGCCGAAATTGAACAATAGACGATGCCGGGGCGCCGGGCAGCGACGCTGGCATAATCAAAGCCCAGCCGGCGCATGACGCCGGGGCGAAAGCCTTCGACCAGCACATCGGCTTCGGCGATCAGGCGCCATAGCGCCGCCTTGCCGATTTCGGATTTCAGATCGAGCGTGACCGCCGATTTGCCGCGGTTGAGGTTGCGGAACCAGACGCTGTGTCCGGCCTCGAACGGGCCCTGGCTGCGCGCCGGATCCCCTGCCGGCGGTTCGACCTTTGTCACGGTTGCGCCTTGATCGGCCATCATCACCGTCAGCATCGGGCCAGGCAGGAATTGCGACAGATCGACAACGCGAATGCCGGTCAGCTTGCCCATCAGATGGTGCCGGCAGCCTTTAATGCTGCTGCTTCGTTCGCCGAAATGCCGATTTCGGCGAGCAAATCGGCGGTATCGGCGCCCAGCGCCGGGGCTGCGAAATTGGGCAGGCGTTCCCCATCGATCAGGATCGGGTTGCTGAGCACCCGCAGGGGCCCGGTGGCGTGATCGACGCTGGCAACCATGCCATTGGCCGCCATCCAGTCACTGTCCAGCGCCTGGGGCAAATCATTGACCGGGGCAACCGGCACCTTGCCCCCCAGATGCGCCACCCAATGCGCGGTGGATCGAGTGGTCGTCACCGCCTCGATAAGCGCGATCAACGCCGGGCGATTGGCGTGGCGATCGGTATTGGTCTTGAATCGCGGATCATCCTTCAATGCGCCCAGCCCCAGTTCATCGGCCAGCCGCGCCCAGAATTTCGGCAGTTGCGCCATGATGAAGATATAGCCGTCGGCCGTGGCGATCAGTTGCGACGGCACGACCGATGGGTGCGCCGACCGCGATGTGCGGCCGATGTCATGGCCCTGGTTGAGATACCAAAGTGCCGGATAGGTCGTCTGGTGCAGTGCCGCATCGAGCAGGCTGACGTCATAATCCCGACCCTTGCCTGTGGTGCGCGCATCAAGAATGCCGGCCAGCGTTGCCGTCGACAACATGGTGCCGGTGATGAAATCGACCATGGAAAGCCCGAATCTGGTCGGCGGTGCATCAGGTTCGCCGGTGACGGACAGGAACCCAGCCTCTGCCTGCATCAGATAATCATATCCGGGCCAGTTTTCGCGCGGGTTGTTCCGGCCATAGGCCGAGGCATGGACGCAGACAATCGCCGGATTGTGTGGGGAAAGCGCCTGATAATCGATGCCAAGCAGCGCCGGTTGATCGCCGCGGGCATTGTTGGTCATCGCATCGGCGGTTTTCACCAGCCGGTGCAGGATATCCTGGCCGGCCGCCGATTTCAGATCAAGCGTCAACGAGCGTTTGTTGAGGTTGAAGGTCTGGTAGAACAGGCTGTCATCGGCGCCGAGGAAATACGGCCCGGTGGCCCGCGCCGAATCGCCGCCTTTTGGCGGTTCGATCTTGATGACCTCGGCGCCCAATTGCGCCAGGAACATGGTGCCATAAGGGCCGGCACCATATTGTTCGAGACTGAGGATGCGGGTGCCGTGAAGCGGGAGGGTCATCCGTTGCTCTCTCGCGCGGCAGAGGGGTGGTACGGCCAGTGTCCGTTCACGCCGGATTCCGCTTTACCCATTGTTTGGAAATGATCATCCGCTGCATTTCATTGGTGCCCTCGCCGATGCACATCAGCATCGAATCGCGGTAATAGCGTTCGATTTCATATTCCTTGGAATAGGAATAGCCGCCGAAAATGCGCATGGCTTCCTGGCTGTTTTCGACTGCGGCTTCGCTGGCGAAATATTTGGCCATGCCGGCCTCCATATCCACGCGTTCGCCGCGGTCATAGGCTTCGGCGGCATCAAGCGTCAGCAGCCGGGCAGCGCGGGCGCGGGTGACCATTTCGCCGATTTTGAGCTGAATCGCCTGGTGCTCGGCAATTGGTTTGCCCATCGTCTTGCGCTGCTGGGCATAATCGGTTGCCAGCCGCAGCGAACCTTCGGCCAGCCCGACGCCGCGCGCCGCGACATTGATGCGGCCCAGCTCAAGGCCGCCCGTTGCCTGAAAAAAGCCTTGCCCTTCGATCCCGCCGATCAATTGATCGGCCGGGATGCGGCAATCTTCGAAAATCAGCTCGCCTGAATCGATGCTGTTATAGCCAAGTTTCTTGATTTTTTTGCCGGTTTTGAAGCCCGGCAGACCCTTGTCGGCGATGAACAGGCTCATGCCCTGGTAACGCGGATCGGCGTTGGTATCGGTTTTCACCAACAGGGCAAAGGCATGGCCCTTGATGCCATTGGAAATCCAGGTTTTGGTGCCGTTGACGATATAGTCATCGCCATCGCGCCGGGCAGTCATGCGGATCGCCTGCAGATCGGTGCCGGCATCGGGTTCGGTCAATGCCAGCCCGCCGCGAATTTCGCCGCGCGCCATTTTGGGCAGCCATTTGGCCTTTTGCGCCGGGGTGCCGAATTTTTCGATAGCCAGCGCCATGATGAGATGGCTGTTGAAAATGCCGGTTGGTGCCATCCAATAGCTGCTGATCCGGGCGACAATTTTGGCATAAGTGGTGGCCGGCAGACCCAGCCCGCCATATTCTTCGCCAATCGTCGCGCCGAACAAGCCAAGTTCGACCATTTGGGCGACGGTCGCTTCGGGCCAGATGTCGCCGTGATCATGCGCCATGATCACCGGGCGCAATTCGCGTTCGATCCATTTGTCGATCGCATCCATCAATTGCGCTTCAAAATCCGCATCGATGCGGCGGGTTTGTTGATAGGCGGTGGCCATAATATTTCTCGCTTATGCGTCGCCGGGCCCAAAGCCCTGTTTCCAGATCAACATGGTGCGCAAAAAATCGCAGACGATGATGCCATCCTGGTTGCGCCCCGTGGTTTTGATGGTGACCAGCCCCTGTTCAGGCCGGGATTTCGATTCGCGTTTTTCGATAACTTCCGATTCGCCATATAATGTATCACCGGCAAACACCGGCGCCGTCATGCGGATTTCTTTCCAGCCCAGATTGGCGACCGCCTTTTGGCTGACATCCGAAACGCTCATCCCGACCAAGATGGCGATGGTCAACGGCGAATTGACCAACGGTTTTTTGAATTCGGTTTTGGCGGCATAGACATGGTCGAAATGCGCTGGATGGGTGTTCATCGTCAGCAGGGTGAACCAGATATTGTCATTCTCGGTGATCGTGCGGCCGGGGCGGTGTTCATAAACATCGCCGACGGTGAATTCTTCAAAATACCGGCCATAGGTTTCGCGATAACGCTGTGGCCCAACCTCGATAACGCCGCGTCGCATGATCTCTCCTCTTGACGTTTTGCGCGTCTTTGCCCCTAATTTGTCCGGACAAATTGCGAAGTCAACCAAAAGGGGATTTTATGTTGAAACCGCTGCTGCTCGCCGGGCTGGCGCTGGCCATCGTATCGGCTGCCAATGCCGCACCCAAGCGGCTTGATCTGACCAGGCCGGACGATGCAGTCACCGCATTCCGCAAGATCCAGTGTTCCACAAAAGACAATGAGCCGGTGGTTTATCACTGGGTCGGCGAAGTGTTTTCGCGGATCGAGGGGGAACCGGATCGCAAGCTGTTTGATCTGCAGGGCATGAACGTGCGCCAGTGCGTCACCGTGAACGATCCGGTGCGCGGCAAGGGCGTGCGCCAAGTTAGCCGCGAACTGATGTTCTACGTTGATCCCAAAACCGGTGAAGTTCTGAAAACCTGGGCGAACCCCTGGACGGGCAAGACGGTCGACGTGATCCAGGTCGCCAATGATCCGGTCAACATGCGCGGGCCACTGTTTCCGATTGGCGCCGATGGCAAGCCTTACCAATTCGAAGGCCGAATCCAGAACGGCCGCATCTTCATGCCATCGGTGATTCCGCTATGGTATACCAACCCGATGGGCGGCGATTATCAGGCCTATGTCGGCAACCAATATCATTCGATGGAGATTTTCGATTTCGTTGTCGATGAGGCCGATCTGACCGATGCCAGCAAGCCGCGTGCCAATCCGTCGATCGCCTGGGTGCGGATGTCACCCTGGCTGCCGTGGATGGAAATGACCGGCCGCGGGGGCCTGCTGGTGTTCAATGCCACCGGCCAGACTCTGCCGGGCGGCATCAAGGAATTGCCGAAAGTCATCACCGATCAGATCGCGGCGAATTACCCGACCTACACCACGCCACCGCCGGGCGATGATCCGCGCCCGAATGACACGAGCTGGACGGTGTTCAAGCGATTTTTTGATGCCAAGCGGTCGGCTGCGGCCAAGCCGGCGGCGCTGGTGCCGGCAAAATGATCGCGGCCGGCTTTGCCGTCGCCGCGGCACTGGCAGCAGCGGGCACGCTGCTCCCGGGTACCTATACCAATGAGGAACAGGTGTATTTTGCCACGGAAGCGGGAAGGCCGGCACCGCCATGGACAGGTGTGGCGATCAGCAATGACGGCGGCGCGATGCACATGCGGTCGATCGATGCGTTTGGCAAAATGGGGCCGGATGATATGGTGATGACGCTGGCTGTCGATGGCACCGATGGTAGCGGCGTTGCGATCACCAGCGGCGGCTGCAGCCGCCGTTATGGGCTGAAAAACGGCCAACTTTCCGTCACGACCCAAACCGGCACATGCAACGGGCCTGCCGTGACGGGTATCGCCGCGACTGGCCTGACCATGATGATGCCGGATGGCACCGCGCTCAATTTGCAACGCGCCCGACGCTTCAAATGCTGGGCGTCGATTCCGCGGCTTGCGCTGAAGGACGGCAAACAGGACTGGTGGTTCCAATCGGGCCTGATACTGCATGATCGCGGCGGCCGCGTGTTGGCGACAACGGACGAGCCGGTGCCGCAGACCTTTACCCTCAGGATGCGAAACGTCGTTTGGCCGGCGGGCGGCCCGGCCGCCGGCAACGCCCCCAGCCTGGTGCTGTATGTCCATGGCGCTGACCCCGGCCACGCCATCGCCTATAGCTGGGCCGATCCTGCGGCGGTGCGGGTGGGCATCAATCTGCGCAATGTGCAGGCGAGCTGCGCGTTGGCGGGGTGACGCGGGGGTATAGTCCCGGCTAAGGCTGGCGGTGATGGACCTTTACCTTCCCATCGCCGAAATGTCGGTCAACGCGCTGGTCATCATCCTGTTGGGGGCCGGTGTTGGATTTCTGTCGGGCATGTTCGGGGTTGGCGGCGGATTCCTGACGACGCCGCTGCTGATTTTTTATGGCATTCCGCCGGCAGTGGCGGTGGCATCGTCGGCCACCCAGATTACCGGCGCCAGTGTTTCGGGCGCGCTGGCCTATTGGCGGCGCGGCCAGATTGACCTGAAAATGGGGGGCGTAATGGTAGCCGGCGGCATCGTCGGCGCTGGCATAGGCCAGATCATCTTTCGCGCCCTGCAGAAAATCGGCCAGATCGATGTTGCGATCAACATCATCTATGTGGTGTTCCTGGGCGTGATCGGCGCGCTGATGCTGCGGGAGGCACTGGCGGCATTGCGGGCCGCACAAGGGCCCGATCGGCCGCCAGTGCGGCGGCATGTGGGCTGGGTCGCTGCGCTGCCGTGGCGAATGCGGTTCTACAAATCGGGGCTGTATATTTCGCCACTGGCGCCGCTGATGATGGGCGTGGTGGTGGGCGTGCTTACCGTCATCATGGGCGTGGGCGGCGGGTTCGTCATGGTGCCGGCGATGATCTACCTGCTTGGCATGTCGGCAAGCGCGGTGGTCGGCACGTCGCTGTTCCAGATCATCTTTGTCACAGCGACAACGACGTTGCTGCACGCGACGTCGTCCAAATCGGTGGATATCGTCCTCGCTCTGCTGCTTTTGCTCGGCGGGGTGGCCGGGGCGCAGTTCGGGGTGCGCGCGGCGCAGCGGCTGTCGCCGGAAAAATTGCGGCTGTCGTTGGCGTTGATCGTTTTGGCGGTGGCGGCGCGATTGCTGTTTGGCCTGACGCTGCAACCGGCCTCGCTTTACACCCTGTATGGCCCGCAATGAGGGCCTTATCTGCGGCGCTGTTGTGGCTGGCGTTCACGGCTGCTGCCCCGACCACGTTGATCACCGACATCAGCCAGGGCCGCATCGATATCAACACGACGTTCAAAGGTGCCGATCTGCTGATCTTTGGCGCCATTCAATACCCTGCTGGCGCGGTGCCCGATGCGCCGCCGGATATTGCCATCGTCGTGCGCGGTCCGGCGGCGCCGGTAACCGTGCGCAAAAAGGCACGTGTGGCCGGCATCTGGCTGAACACCGATGCGGTACGATTTGAAAGCGTGCCGGGTTTTTACGCTGTGTCCACCACCCGCCCGATTGCCGATCTGGCCGACGATCGCATCACCGCTATCTATGAAATCGGCATTCGCAACCTGCAACTGTCTCCCGCTGGAAACGCCAATGATACCGAAACCCGCGCCTTTGAGCAGGGATTGATCGCCCAGAAACTGAAGGCTGACCTGTTTCAGGAAGACGGCCATGGCGTCACGGTGACCCGCAACGTGCTGTATCGCGCTCGCATTACCATCCCAGCGGCGGTGCCAGTGGGGGACTATGCCGCCGAAATCCATTTGATCCGCAAAGGCCGCGTGATCGCCAGTTCCTCGACTCCGATCAGCATCGGCAAATCCGGCTTTGAACGCTGGGTCTATTTGATGGCGCAGGACCACAGCCTGTTATACGGCCTGGCAGCGGTGCTGGCGGCACTGCTGGCGGGCTGGATCGCAAGCGCTGTCACCAGGCGGTTATAGCGAAATTTTAAACAAATCGGGCGATTTAATAACCGCTCGCCGACTCGGGGAATTTCCTGTAGAGAGGGCAATGGAGCAATATCGGTTTCGACGCATTGAACAATACCGCATCGCCGCCGACGGGCACCATTCGTACTGACTATGGAAGACTTGGACATAAAATGAGCTTTGATCGACGCGGACGTGGTTCCGGGCGTGGTGGTGGTTTCGACAAGCGTGAGCGCGGGTTCGACCAGTTTGAAGGCGGCGGCTATGGCGGCGGCGGCGGTGATCGTTTCGGCGGTGGTGGCGGCGGCGGTTACGGCGGCGGCGGTGGTGGCGGTGATCGCTTCGGCGGCGGCGGCGGCAATCGTTTCGGCGGTGGCGGTGCTGGCGGCGGCGGCTTTGGTGGCCGCCCGGGTGGCGGCGGCTTTGGTGGTCCGCGCCCGCCCCGTGACATGGGCCCAGGCGTTGTGCTCGGCACAGCCAAGGGCACGGTAAAATTCTTCAATGGCCAAAAGGGTTTCGGCTTTGTCGTGCGGGATGATGGCGGCGAAGACGTTTTCGTCCACATTTCAGCCGTTGAAGCAGCGGGTCTGACCGGCCTGGCCGATGGCCAGCCGCTGGAATTCACCCTGACCGAACGTAGTGGCCGCGTGTCTGCGACCGACCTGGTCATTGATGGCGAACCGATGCCGGTCAGCGATCGTGCCCCGCCGCGGGAACGTGAAGGTGGCTTTGGCGATCGTCCGCAGCGTGCACCTGCTGGTGGCGGCGGTTTCGGCCGTGATCGTGATGCAGCGCCGGCCACCAACGGTCAGCGCGTTGAAGGCACTGTAAAGTTCTTCAACGGCCAAAAAGGTTTTGGCTTCATTCAACGTGAAGACGGTGGCCCGGATGCGTTCGTGCACATTTCGGCGGTCGAACGCGCCGGCATGTCAAACCTGAACGAAGGCCAGCGCATCTCGTTTGAGCTGGAAGAAGATCGTCGTGGCAAACAGGCCGCGGTAAACATCACGTCCTTGTAAAACGCCGGGCGCTGAATTTGCATTCAGTCTATTGAAGGGGCGGCTGCGCGAAGGCGCAGCCGCCCTTTTTGTTGTTTGGAGTTCGGCCAATGTTACGACCGTTGATTCTGGCACCGATTCTCGCCCTGCTGATCGGCGGGCCCGCAGACGCCTCCAGCCCTGCCGCCATGCAGGCTGGCATTGCCGAAGCTGCCCGTGCCTGCCGCAAGGCATCGACTCTGAAAAACGCCAGAATCAACGGCGCGCCGGTGTTGTTCAGTGATGCGAGCGGCAAGACTGCAATGCTGGTCAGCGGCCGCTGGCGGCCCGCACACATGAAAAATGCGCGCGCGACAATGCTGTGCCTTTATGATCGCAAAGGCCAGGCAGCCGAAACCCAGGAGTGGCGTTTTTAAGCGCCTGCGACATAGTTTTGGCTTGCGGCGGCGCAGTTTAAGTCGCAGTGATTGTGCATCATCTGTTCCAAAGGATCGCAATGTCTGGTTCTCCGATCATCACCGGTCTGACGGTGGTTTTTTCGATTATCACGCTGGTTGTGGTGATGGTTCCGATCGTCAAGGTGCTGCCGTCGCGGTTGGAAAAGCGCCTGTATCGGCAGATCGCATTTCACCGCGATGCGGCACAATCATTGTCCACCGCGATTGCCCGCAGCCAGAATGACCAGGAACAGCAAGATCGGCTGGCCGCGCAGCATGAATACCATCGCAGCGTGTTGCAAAGGCTGACGCCGAGCGATGTGCCGGCCGCCGAAACGTCTCGCGCGGTAGCCTGATCTACAGCCAGTCGCGCCGCCGATAACCCTGCGCGCGAAGCAGCACGGTAAGGTCGCCATGCCGCACTGCCGCATCAGCGGCAGCGCTGGCCCGGGGTTTGGCGTGGTAGGCAAGGCCCAAGCCAGCGGTTTTTATCATCGGAATGTCGTTGGCGCCATCGCCGACTGCCATTGTCGCGGCGATATCAATGTTATGCGCGGCTGCAGCTGACAGCAGTTGCGCGCGTTTGGTGGCGGCATCAACGATTGGCCGGGCAACCAATCCGGTGAGCCGACCATTTTCGATGCCCAACACATTGGCATGGACGGCGGCAAAATCGATTTCTGCTGCGACCGGCTGTGCAAAGGCCGTAAATCCACCCGATACCAGGACGGTGTGGGCGCCATTGGCCTTCATCGTCGCGACCAGGCTTTTGGCGCCTGGCATCAGCCGCACCCGATCGACACGGCACTGGTCGATGACCCCCGCATCCAGGCCGGCCAGCAGGGCAACCCTGGCATCCAACGCAGCGGCAAAATCCAGATCGCCGCGCATTGCCGCCTCGGTGATTGCAGCGACTTCGGCCTTCAGACCCGCAAAATCGGCGAGCTCATCGATGCATTCGCAGGTGATCATGGTGGAATCCATGTCGGCGATCAGCAGGCGGCGGCGGCGCGGCGCGGCAGCGGATTGCACGATAACATCGATCATCGGCAACGCGGCCTCGACAGCGGCACGCGCGGCGGCGGCAGTGATGCCGGCAACCGGCAGGTCGAGCGCGTCACCCGCGTCGATCCACGCCATCGCCCCCGGTGTTCCGCCCGCCCCGCGCAGCGCGTCGCTTGCGATTGCCGCGTCGCCAGCCGACAAGGCGGCTTCGGCAACCAGCGTGATGAGGAGCGGTGTGGCGGGATCAGACATGGTGGCGGTCATTACAGGGCCGACGGCAAGCGGCAAGTCGTCTTTGGCGCTGGCGCTGGCGGCGCGGCTGAATGGCACCATCATCAATGCCGATGCCAGCCAGCTTTATGCCGATCTGCGCATCCTGACGGCGCGGCCATCGGCGGCGGAGGAGGCACTGGCGCCGCACGCGCTATTCGGTGTGCTGGATGGCGATGAGGTGGCGAGCGCGGCGCGCTGGGCCGCGATGGCGCGGGCGGCGATTGCCGATGCCCATGGGGCAGGGCGGGTGCCGATTCTGGTTGGCGGCACAGGGCTTTATATCCGCACGCTGATCGACGGCATTGCGCCAGTGCCGGATATTGATGCAGGCGTGCGGGCAGAGGTGCGGGCGATGACCATCCCCGACGCGGCGGCGGCGCTGGCGGCGGCGGACCCGGCGATGGCGGCCCGTCTGAAACCCGGGGACCAGCAGCGGATCATGCGGGCGTTGGAGGTGGTGCGGTCCACCGGGCAGTCGTTGGCCGATTGGCAACAGCAGCGCAGCGGCGGCATTGGCGGCGTGATGACGGTGTGCGGGTTGGTGGTCGAAATACCGCGCGCCGTGCAGCATGCCAGGGCCGAAACCCGGCTGGCGGCGATGATCGCCGCTGGCGCGCTGGCAGAGGTGGCAGCGCTGGCGGCGCGCCGGTTGCCCGATGATCGCCCCATCATGCGGGCGCTGGGGGTGCCGGAACTGTCTGCGGTGCTGGCGGGCACCATGGCGCTGGACGATGCAGTGACGGCGATCGCAACGGCGACCCGGCAATATCAGAAACGCCAGGCGACGTGGGGACGGTCGCAATTGCCGGATTGGCCGCGGGTTGATCCGGGCGATGTGGAGGCGGCGATGCAATATTTTTCCCCAATGGGGTAAGGTAGACTATAGCAGCAATTCCGCCGCTGCCTCGATGATCGCATCCGTATCCAGCCGATAGGCGCGATAAAGATCACCCAGATCGCCCGTCTGGCCAAACCGGTCCGTTCCCAGCGGCGACACTTTCATGCCGCGCACCCCGCCCAGCCATGACAATGCCGCCGGCGACCCGTCGATGACTGTGACCAGCCCGGCGCGGGGGGACAGCGCGCCGAGCAGTTTCGCCACATGGGCCTGGCCGCTGTTGCCGGCCTGCCAGCGTGCAGCGCGGGCGGCGCTCCAGCCACGATGCAGCAGATCGGGTGAGGTGACATTGAGCAGGCCCAGCCCGGGGATGTCATCTTGCAACGCCTCCCACGCTGCCAGCGCTTCGGGCGCCAGCGCGCCGGTGAAGACGATCGCCAGTTCGGCCCCTGCTGCCGGACGCCGCAACCAGTAACCGCCGGCCAGGGCATCTTCCTCCCACCCCGCATCCGCCCGCAGCGGCTGTTGCAGCACCCGCGTCGTCAGCCGCAGATAGACCGAACCGCCATCGGGCGCCTGCAGATGCGCAAAGGCGTGGCGCATCAGCAGCGCCAGTTCATCGGCATAGGCCGGTTCGAAATAGGTCAGCCCCGGCTGGCCAATGCCGATCAGCGGCGTGTTGATCGATTGGTGGGCGCCGCCTTCTGGCCCCAAAGTCAGCCCGCTGGGTGTCGCCACCAGCAGGAACCGCGCATCCATATAGCATCCATAGTTCAGCGCATCGAGCCCGCGGGCAATGAACGGATCATAGACGGTGCCAATCGGGATCAGCCGGGTGCCGAACAGTGGTGCCGTCAGCCCGAATGCCGCCAGCGCCAGGAACAGGTTGTTTTCGGCAATACCCAGTTCGAGATGCTGGCCCGCCGCATCGCCGGACCATTTTTGCGGCGACGGAATTTTGGCGAGGCGGAACACATCGGCCAGCCCCTGCCGGCGAAACAGGCCACGTTGATTGACAAAGGCGCCCAGCTTGGTTGACACCGTGACATCGGGCGACGTGGTGATCAACCGGTCGGCAAGCGGATGGCCTGATTTCGCCAGATCGAGCAAAATGCGGCCAAAGGCAGCCTGTGTCGACTGCTCAGCGCCATCGGGCACCGGCAGACGATCGGGCACCGCCACCACGGCATAGGCGCGATCTGCAACCTTCACATTCAGCGGTGACGCAGCGACAAAGGCCTGCAGCGCCGCCGCGGCATTGCCACCCAATCCCGCCCAGGGTTCCCATTCCGCGCCTTCGGCAATCCCCATGCTGTGACGCAATTGCACCATCTGGCCGGGGTTCATCAGCCCGGCGTGATTGTCCTTGTGGCCCGCGAACGGCAGGCCGTAACCCTTGACGGTATAGGCGATGAAGAGCGTTGGCCGGTCATCGCGGGCCGAATCAAAGGCGGCGCACAGCGTTTCGATGCAATGGCCGCCAAGGTTTGTCATCAACTGCGCCAGCCCATCATCGTCATGCGCCGCGATCAGCGCCGCCACCCGCGCATCGCCGCCAATATCGGCCACCAGCCGCGCCCGCCAGGCGGCACCGCCCTGATAGGTCAGCGCGGCAAATTCGGCATTCGGGCAATTGTCGATCCACGCCTCGATCGCCGTGCCGCCGGGCTGGGCAAAGACGGCGCGTTGCAGCTTGCCGTGCTTCAGGGTGATGACCCGCCAGCCGCATGTCTCGAATATATCGTCAAACCGGCTGAACATGCGATCGGCGGTGGTGTGGTCCAGGCTTTGGCGGTTGTAATCGACCACCCACCACAGGTTGCGCACGTCGTGCTTGTAACCCTCGATCAAACATTCATAGATATTGCCCTCATCCAGTTCCGCATCGCCCATCAGCGCGATCATCCGGCCGGTATCGGCGGGCGCCAGATGGCCGTGCGCCACCAGATAATCCTGCGCCAGGCTGGCAAAGGCAGTGACAGCAACCCCCAGCCCGACCGAACCGGTGGAGAAATCGACCGGAATCTGGTCCTTGGTGCGGGAAGGATAGCTTTGCATGCCGCCGACCCCGCGGAATCGCTGCAACTGGTCCAGTGTCTGATTGCCCAGCAGATAATGGATGGCGTGCAGCAACGGGCCGGCGTGCGGCTTTACCGCCACCCGGTCATTCGGCCCCAGCGCATGGAAATACAGCGCCGCCATGATCGCGCTCATCGACGCACACGACGCCTGATGGCCGCCAACCTTCAAACCATCGGGATGATCGCGCAGATGATTGGCATTGTGGATCGTCCACGCCGACAACCAGCGCAGCCGCGCCTCCAGCGCCTCGATCTGCGCGATGGTGGCGGGTTCGGTCAGCGTCGTGCTGGCCTGGTGCATTGCCTGCGGTCCTTTGCGGTGTTGGGACTGTTATAGGGGATTTGTCGGGTTGTTGAAGGGCCTCCGGCGGGCAGGGCCTGTGGCCCTGTAGCCAGCCTTGTTGCGATGAACCGTGCGCCGAAATGGCGTTTTTGGGCGCATAGAGGCGCTTTTGGGGGGTCTGGCAGGGCAAAATGCGAGCCAAAGCGGCGGCAAATGGTTAATCCTACCGTGGGCAAATGATTAAGATTTTACGGATTTTCCGATTTCAGGCGGTTTTTTTGGATTCGCACCGCCTCCGCCCCCCGATATTCGTGCCGACCATGCCAAAGCGCCAAGCATAACGCCCGCCATAACCAGATCGGCGTGTGTAGGACAGCGGTGTTTTAAGCCACCCCGACGCTCCCCACGCTATTTTCGCTGCGGTCACGTGGGGGGAGGGGGGAAGCGGCGCAACGCCACCATGGCGATACCAGCGATGAGAAACCGCCGCTAAAACACCGGGTCGTGGATGCCGCATTCGGTTTTGTCCCAGCCGCGCCAGCGGCCGGCGCGGGGGTCTTCGCCGGGTTGGACTTGTGATGTGCAGGGGACGCAGCCGACTGATGGATAACCTTGCGCCTCCAGCGGGTGGCGGGGGAGTTTGCGGGTTTCGAAATGCGCGTCAAGGGTGGCTTTGTCCCAATCGGCGAGCGGGTTGATTTTCAGCCGACCTTCGTCCAGCTCGAATCTGGGCAGTCCGCCGCGGGCACCCTGGAAGCTTTTGCGGCCGGAAATCCAGGCGTCAAAGGGCGCCAGCGCGCGGCGCAGCGGCTCGACCTTGCGCAGGTCGCAGCAGCCATCGGGGTCATAGCTCCAGCGCAGGCTGGTGGCGTCGTTCGCAGACAGCAGATGCGGATCGGGGCGGAAGACGCGCAGATCGGTAAAGCCCAATTGTTCGGCGAGCGC
The DNA here is from genome assembly GCA_038228305.1 of Sphingomonadales bacterium. Taxonomy (GTDB): domain Bacteria; phylum Pseudomonadota; class Alphaproteobacteria; order Sphingomonadales; family Sphingomonadaceae; genus Sandarakinorhabdus. The sequence goes on from JBBRPI010000001.1 coordinate 34,876, forward strand.
ATCGCGATAGGCGAGCGTTTCGCCGAAAATCTTTTGCGTGTTGATAAAGATGACCGGCACATGTCTGTCCACCGCCGCCACCAGATCGAGCAGCACGGCGGATTCGCTGCCGAAGGAGGAGACGGCGGCGGCGCGGCCGTGCAGTTCGTTTGTCAGCAGGTCGGCGAGCATCCCCTGTGTCGAGACAGTGGCGTATTTGGCGGTCAGCCGCGCGATATCGGCCAGTGCGAACGGCGCCGCCGTGTCGATGCTGTCGATCTGGCGGGCGGCAGCCTCATTCGCCATGCCGAAGTGCCCAGACCGGCAGCTTGCCGTCTGCGGCCTTCATATAGACATAGGGGTAGCAGTTCAGCGTCAGTTCGACGACGGTCGGATCCAGCGGTTTGTTGGGCGCAAAACTGTCAAAGCCGACGCGGCGCATGAAGCCGATCTGATCGACCAGCACATCACCCACCGCACGGATTTCGCCGGTAAAACCGATTTCGCGCAGGATGCGGGCAGAGGAATAGCCGCGACCATCGCGGAATTTGGGATAGGCGATTTCGATCAGTTTCAGCCGGTCAAGATGCGGCGCCAGCGCACGGGCATCGTCGGCGGGTTCCAGGCGCACGGCGGCGAAATTGCCGCCGGCGAGGAAATCGCTGAGCGGCGCGATGGGGCCATCATCGGGCGCGTCGTCCCGAAAGCGCAGCCACGCCGGGGCATCATCAAGCGCCGGCGAGGGGGCATTGGCGACCGCGACTTGATCCTGATTATCCATAAACGGCTTCCTTGAACGGGGCGGCGCCAAGCCGGCGATAGGTATCGAGGAAGCGTTCCGACGGACCGCTGCGCACCTGTTGATAATGAGCGATGAGGTTTTCAACGGCGGTGACGATGCCATCTTCATCCAGGCCGGGCCCGAGGATTTTGGCGAGCGACGTGTCTTCGGCGCCCGAGCCGCCGAGCAGCAATTGATAGGCTTCCTCACCCTTTTTATCGACGCCCAATATGCCGATATGGCCGGCGTGGTGATGGCCGCAGCCGTTGATGCAGCCGCTGACCTTTATCTTCAGCTCGCCGATGGTTTGCTGCGCGGCAAGGTCTTCAAACTTTGCAGCAATTTTCTGGGCGATCGGAATCGAGCGGGCGTTGGCCAGGGTGCAATAATCCATGCCGGGGCAGGCAATGATGTCGGTGACCAGATCAAGGTTCGGTGTCGCCAGATCGGCGGCGGCAAGCGCCTGCCAGACGGTGTAGAGGTCGGATTTCCGCACATGCGCCAGCACCAGATTCTGGCTGTGCGTCACCCGGATTTCGTCGGCCGCATATTTTGTGGCGAGATCGGCGATCAGGTCCATCTGGTCGGCGGAGGCATCGCCGGGAATGCCGCGTTTCGGCTTCAGGCTGATGGTGGCGATGGCGTATCCGGGTTGTTTATGCGCATGGACATTCTGTTTCACCCAGACGGCGAAATCAGGATCTGACAGGTTCAGCGTGTCGGGTGCATCCAGATCATATTCGGGGTCGGCGAATTGCGCTATGATGCGATCATATTCGGCCTGTGGCGCGTCCAGGCCCAGCGGTTGGAGGATGGCCCATTCGGCCTCGACCTGGGCGGAGAATTCGTCGATGCCCAGCTCGTTGACGAGGATCTTGATGCGCGCCTTGTAGATATTGTCGCGGCGGCCATAGCGGTTATAGACGCGCAAAATCGCCTCGCAATAGCTGAGGTAATCGCCGACGGGGATGAAATCGCGCAGCACCTTGCCGATGACCGGGGTGCGGCCCATGCCGCCGCCGACATAAACGCGGAAACCCAGATTGCCGGCGGCATCCTTGATCAGTTGCAGCCCGATATCGTGGAGCTGGATGGCGGCGCGATCGGTGTCGCTGGCGATCACGGCGATCTTGAACTTGCGCGGCAGGAACGAAAATTCCGGGTGCAAGGTCGACCATTGCCGCAGCAATTCGGCATAGGGGCGGGGGTCGGCCAATTCATCCGCAGCGGCGCCGGCGAACTGATCGGAACTGATGTTGCGGATGCAATTGCCGCTGGTTTGAAAGGCGTGCATTTCGACCTTTGACAGGTCATCGAGCAGATCGGAAAACTGTTCCAGCTTGATCCAATTGAACTGGATATTCTGCCGGGTGGTGAAATGGCCGTAATCACGGTCATATTTGCGCGCTATGTGCGCCAGCATCTTCATCTGGGTGCCCGACAGCGTGCCATAAGGGATGGCGACGCGCAGCATATAGGCGTGGAGTTGCAGATACAGGCCGTTCATCAGTCGCAATGGCTTGAATTCATCCTCGGTGATTTCATTGCGCAGCCGCCGGCCGACCTGTTCCTTGAATTCGGCGACGCGGGCATCGACGATGGCCTGATCATATTGGTCATAAACGTACATCAGATGGCTTTCACAGAAAGGCTGCCGCGCGCCAGATCGGCACGGACGCTGGGGCCAGAGGCGCGAACCCGTTCCCGCGTCGTGGTCGGCAGCCAGTTGCCGGCACTGCCGGTGACCGGGATCAGGGCCGGATCGTTGATGCGTTCAGCGGCGACCAGTTCGGCGACCAGCGCCTCGCCCTCCGCGCCGATTTCGGCGGCATCGGCGATGTGCGGGCTCCAATCGGATCCGTTCCACCACAGGACATCGCCGGTTTCGAGCCGGTTGCCGGTCAGGATATTGGGCATGGAAGCGCCTTTGCAAGCTGGGTGAGGGCAGATTGAAGCCCAAGGCGGGCCACATCGCCGACGATGATAAGGGCCGGGGATTGGACGGATTCACGGGCGACGGTGCCACCCAGATCGGCGAGCAGGCTGCGCAGCACGCGCATCGTTGGCAACGTGGCGCGTTCGATGATGGCGATTGGCGTTTCGGGCGCCAGGCCATCGGCGATGAGTTTTTCAGCGATGCGATCGGCACCGCTGACGCCCATATAGATGACCAATGTGCGGCCCTTGCCGGCAAGCCCGACCCAGTTCTGATCAGCAAGGCCGCGACATTCGCCGGCGACGAAGCTGACAATTGAGGCATGATCGCGGTGGGTAAGCGGCATCTGGGCGGCGGCGGCGGCGCCCAGGGCCGAGGAAACGCCGGGGATGACCTCGACCGGCACGCCGGCGGCGTCACAGGCTGTTACCTCCTCACCACCGCGGCCGAAAATGAACGGATCACCGCCCTTTAGCCGGACGACGATATGGCCGGCGAGCGCTTCATCGACGAGCAGCGTGCCGATATCGGCCTGTTGCATGGTGTGGCGATCGCGGCGTTTTGCGACGCAGATCAGCCGGGCCGTGGCAGGCGCCATCGCCATCACATCGGCGCCGACCAGGCCATCGTGAACGACGACATCCGCCATCGCCAGCGCCCGCGCGGCACGCAGCGTCAACAGATCGGCGGCACCAGGGCCAGCGCCGAGGAGGATGACTCGGCCGGGATTATTCTGCGAATTCATGCGGCCGAGATAGGCGCTAAGCCGGGTTTAACGCCAGATGCTGCGCTGCAACGCTTTCTTCGCCATGGCGAAGACGAGTTTCGCCATGGGCGGTTTTCACGTTACCCTGCCCCATTTGGGAGGGGCCGGTTTGCTGCCCCTGCGCGTGCGCGCAAAGCGGGTTTCCATCGGCGCGAGTGAAAGCCCCGCTCCCGGCTCCAGCGAAGACGTGGGAGTCCGACCTCCCCCCGCCCCCGCTGTGGGGGGAGGGGGTTCAGGTCAGCCGAAAGTGCGTTGCCACCAGCCGCCTTTTTTGGGTGCAGCGGGTTCGGCCGGGGTTGCGACGGGGGTTTCGATGGCTGCTTCGGCAACCGGTTCGGCCGCCGCTGCTGCTGCCTTTGCCGGTTTTTTTGCCGGGGCCTTTTTCGCCGGCTTTTCGGTGACGACTGCAGCAGCCGCCACAGGGGCTTCTACCGGTGCATCGACCTTGGCTTTGCGCGGCGCGCGCTTTGGCTTTGCCGGCACGTCGGCAACAGGCGCGGGTGCCTTGGCGACGTCTGGTTCCATCGCTGCCGGTGTCGCTTTCACCGTCTTGCTTGGGCGCTTGCGCGGGCCCTTTGCTGGCGCTGGTTCGGCGACCGGGGCTTGTTCGGCGACCGGCAGGTCGGCAATCGCTTCGACATCGGCCTTGCGGCGACGGCCGCGCTTGGGCTTTTCATCGGCGACGGCAACATCGGCCACCGGTTCGGCAACAACCGCCTCACCATCGGCAATTGCAGCATCGCGCGGCGCGCCATCGCGCTTGCCGCGGCGGCCACGCCGGCGGCGCTTGCGGTCGCCGCGTTCGCTGACGCCGCGTGCTTCGGTTTCGGCCGGGCTTTCGCCGTCGCGGGCGACGGTTTCCACATCATCGGCAGATTCGGCGGCGGGGGATTCGGCGCCGTCTTCGCGGGGTTGCTCGTCGCGGCCGTTGCGGCCGCCACGACGCCGGCGCTTGTTGTTGCGGCCAGCGCGATCGTTGCGATCGGCTTGCGGGCGGTCTTCGCCGTCATCGTCTTCGTCGCCCTCGGCGACATAGTCGTCGGGGTCATCCTCGATACGCAGCGGCACCGGCAAGGCGCGCATTTCGACCTTTTTGGATGGCGGCGCGCCGGTTGCATCGATGGCGAAATTGGGCCCGATCAACGCTTCATCCGGCACGGTGACGATGGTAACGCCGTATAATTCCTCCAACTCTGCCAGCTCGATGCGCTTGCGGTTGAGGATATAGACCGCAACTTCATCGCCGGCGCGCAGCGTGAATTCGCAGGCGCGGCCGCGCAGGGCCTCCGCCTCCAGCGCGCGCAGGGCGGCAAGGGCGGCAGACGATACCGATCGCACCATGCCGGTGCCTTCGCACATCGGGCAGATGTGGGTGCTGGCCTCCAATATCCCGGTGCGCAGCCGCTGCCGGCTCATTTCCATCAGGCCGAATGCCGAAATGCGGCCCATCTGAACGCGGGCGCGGTCGTTGCGCATCGCATCCTTCATCGCCTTTTCAACGCGGCGGTTGTTGGCGCCAACTTCCATGTCGATGAAATCGATGACGACCAGCCCGGCCATGTCGCGCAAGCGAAGCTGCCGGCCGATTTCCTCGGCGGCCTCCAGATTGGTCTTGGTCGCGGTGTCCTCGATGCCATACTCGCGAGTCGAACGCCCGGAATTGATATCGATCGACACCAGCGCCTCGGTCGGATTGATGACCAGATAGCCGCCGGATTTCAATTGGACGACCGGCTGATACATGCCCTCCAACTGCGCCTCGACGCCGAAACGCTGAAACAGCGGCACATTATCGGAATATTCGACGACCTTTGGCGTATGGCCTGGCATCAGCATCGACATGAAGCGCGACGCGTCGGCAAAGCCCTCTGGCCCTTCGACCAGCACCTGTTCGATGTCGCGGTGGTAAATGTCGCGGATGGCGCGCTTGATCAGGTCTGAATCCTGATGGATCAGCGCCGGCGCCGAACTGCTCAAAGTTTTTTCGCGGATTTCATCCCATAGCCGGGTCAGATAATCGAAATCGCGGCGAATATCCTCGGAACTGCGCTTCAGGCCGGCGGTGCGGACGATCGCCCCCATGCCCTGCGGCAATTTCAAATCCGACATGATCGATTTCAGCCGCTTGCGATCGGCGATGTTGGAAATCTTGCGGCTGATACCGCCGCCATGCGCGGTGTTGGGCATCAGCACGCAATAACGGCCGGCGAGCGACAGATAGGTGGTCAACGCCGCGCCCTTGCTGCCGCGTTCTTCCTTGACGACCTGAATCAGCAGCACCTGGCGGCGGTGGATGACCTCTTGAATCTTGTAATGCCGGCGCAGCGACTGACGCTTGCGGCGCAGCGCATCGGTCGGTTCATCCTGCTGGCCACCGGTTTCGGCGACTTCTTCGCCGGACGCATGCAGCGGATCGCCATTTTCGTCGAGTTCGTCATCGTGGTGATCGTCTTGCTGGGCGGCAAATTCGGCCTCCTCGCGCAGCAGCGCTTCGCGGTCTTCGCGCGGAATCTGGTAATAGTCCGGATGGATTTCGCTGAAGGCAAGAAAGCCGTGGCGGTTGCCGCCATATTCAACGAACGCCGCCTGCAGGGATGGTTCGACGCGGGTGACCTTGGCGAGATAGATATTGCCCTTCAGCTGCTTGCGGTCAGCAGCCTCGAAATCAAATTCCTCGATGCGCTGGCCATTGACGACGGCGACGCGCGTTTCCTCCTGGTGGCGGGCGTCGATCAGCATGCGTAGTGACATTATATTGCTCCATGGCGCCGGCCCCGGTTGCCCTTGCTGGGCACGGAGGGCGCAAATTGGTGGTTCCCGCGGCCCGAATATTGGCGTGCAGGGTGGAATCAGGCGATGAATAAAGTCGGGACAGCGTGGCAGATGATGCTGCGGTGCAGGCGGCATGTGCCATGGCGGCACAATCCCTTGCTGCTGCTGGCATCACTTGCATCCTGCCCCTTACTATCATCCGGCCTGGACCATTTTCGATGGACCTCGACCGGGTTGGCTTAACTTCACGAGGCAGTTGCCGAACGTCACCTTGCAGGCAACAGGACAATAGCCCGGAAAATACAATGGCCAAGCCACTGTTCCATTATAGGTAGCAGTGCAGGCGCGGTGCGGCAAGTGGAGTGACGCGATTACGCAGCGCGCATCGCCGTCACTTCGATTTCGATCCGCATTGCCGGGTCGATCAGGCCCGCGACCAGCATCGTCGATGCTGGTGGGTGCGCGCCAAAGGCAGCGCGCAATTGCGGCCAGCACGGCTCGAAATCCGCGGCATCGGGCAGGTAATAGGTAACGCGCACGACATCGGCGAAACCGGCCCCGCCCTCGGCCAGTGCCGCTGCGATGATGCGCAGGGCATTGGCGCATTGGCCGATCACATCGGCGGGTAGCACGCCGGAATCCGGATCGCGCCCGGCCGTGCCGGCAACGAAAACAAATGGCGGCGCAATGACAGCCCGGCAGTAACCGACAGCGGATTCAAACGGGGAACCGGAATGGATACGGCGGCGAGTCATCCAAAAAGGCGCCTCTTGGCTGTTTAATTCCGCCGCTGCGGCAATGCCATTACCAGGCCGCCCGCGGCAGGCGCCTCGCTTGCCAGCCTGTCCATGACACTGTCTGACAGGTCATCCGGTTCGGCAAAGTTCGCAGCAACGGTGGTATTGTCGCCACGCGACCGGCGGGTCAGCACTTGAAATCCGGTATCCAGCAGATCGGTGACATTGCCATCGCGCATCATGCGGTTTGGTCCACCGAGCACCACCGCGATCAGGCGAATGCCGTCATGGGCGGCCGAAGCGGCGAGGGTGAAGCCGGCGGCATTGGTATAACCGGTCTTGATCCCATCAACGCCGGGCAATGTGGTTAGCAGATGATTGTGATTGCCGATCTGCTGGCCTTCATAATCAACGCTGACCTGCGAGAAAATCGGGTAGCGTTTGGGAAAATCGCGGATAACGGCGCGCGACAGGGTGGCGATATCGCGGGCGGTGGTGACATGGCCGGGGTTGGGCAGGCCGGTGGCGTTCAGAAATGTGGTGCGGGCCATCCCCAGCCGGTGCGCGGTTTGCGTCATTCGTGCGGCAAAATTGCGTTCACTGCCCGCGATATATTCGGCGAGCGCCACGGCAATGTCATTGGCGGATCGGGTGGCGATGACCCCCATTGCTTCGCGCACCGTGATTTTGGCGCCGGGTTTCAGGCCCAGCTTTGATGGTGGCTGGCGGGCGGCAAAGCTGGAAATGGTGATGTCATCGCCATCGCGGATATTGCCGTTGCGCAATTCTTCAAACGCCACATACAGCGTCATGACCTTGGTGATGGAGGCCGGGTAGCGCTGCGCATCGGCCTGGCGGGCATACATCACCTCGCCAGTCTCGCTGTTGATCATGAACGCGGCATATTTGGGCACGGCATACAGGCTGGCAGCGTTCGCAGGCGCAGCGATCGCGATCAACGCCAGCAACCGCACGCAAATGGCCCGGATTTTCAACATGGTTGATCATAACAGAGTCGGCGGCAGCGAAAAAGTCAACTCACCGCAGGCATGACTCGGCTGATCGCGTATCAAACCTGTTGCACCACGGGCACAACGCGCCCGCCAGCCCCTCCCGGCGCAATTTTTGCGATTTGCGCAACCAAACGCAACGCCGCGCATGCCGCGCATGCCGGCGCACGTCGAAGCAACTTCATGACGAGGCCGGCGCGGCGTACGAAGTGCTCACAAGCATCCGGCCTACGGATCATGCCTTCATCCACCCAACAACGGCGCCAAAACCGGGGGCTTTCCGGGTCGCGTCGCCGTCAACCGCAACAGGATAACCACCATGAATTTCATCAAAATGATTGCGGCTTGTTCGCTGCTGACCGCAACCGCCGGCCAAGCCGCATCGATCACCTATCAAACACCGAACGCCAGTAGCCAGTCTGGTTTAACCGGGTCGCTGTCGCTCCCCAAGTTGTCATCGGCGCTGGGCATGCTGACCAGCATCACTCTTGGTGCCAGCGGCACGACTTTTTCAACGGTCGGGGTCGAAAATTTCCAGCCGACGCCGCTTGGTTTCGCTGCGGCGTCCGGAGCGCAGGTCATAATCGACGCGCCGACCGGCGAGCAGCTGGGATTTGGCGCTTATACACTTCATCCGATATTGCATCTCTCGGGCTATGACGGAGCGTTCGATTATTCCGGAACCAGTGGCGCAACGCTTTATGCTTTCGACAATGGTTCGGATTCGAGCAGCTTGCAGCTGCTCGGCAATTATATCGGCAATAACAATTTTGCCCTAAATTATCAGATCTATGATTTGGTGGCTCAAGGGTCGTTTCCCAATCAGCATTTTACCTATTTTTCGGAGGACGTAACGTCGTTCTATGCATCGGTGACATACAATTACGATGCAGCCATTTCGCCGCCCGGCGGCGTTCCCGAACCCGCGAGCTGGGCGCTGCTGATCATGGGCTTTGGCCTGACCGGTGCCACCATGCGCCGCCGGCGCCGGGCGGGAGCGTCGTCGCCTGACGCGCGGGAACTGATGCAGCAATGCTTGCCGGGGTGCGATAAAACCGTCATCTAGCGCGGCAATTTCCGCTCCCGCACCGCGCCGCACCTTTGCGATCATTTCGCACCCCGATGCTGGCAAGACCACGTTGACTGAAAAGCTGCTGTTGTTCGGCGGCGCCATCCATATGGCCGGCGAAGTGCGGGCGCGCGGCCAGAATCGCCGGGCGCGATCGGATTGGATGAAGATCGAACAGCCGCCAGCGGCCATCCCGGCCCTTTTGCTAGACGATCAGCGAGCGGCCGGCGTCCTCGATTTCACCCTTTGGCGTGTGCAGGGTGAACCAATATTTGCTGAGGAAAAACCCCTGGTTGCCGTCGATGACCAGGCTTTCTTCGGCCAGCTTGAAATCGGCGTTGGGCGGGGTCTTGAGCAGCGGCGCAAAATAGCCGCGGATGGCGGCAAGGCCCTTCAGTTTTGGCTTGCCGTGCAGCGCCACCTCGGCATCAGGAGTATATAGCGCCATCAGGCCATTGATGTCGCCCGCCTTGAATGCGCGCACCCATTCCCGGCCATGGGCGCGGATCGCGGCCTCATCGGCCGGCGTTGCCAGCGCCGGGGCGCCGGCAAGCATGGCGAGCAACGCCAGCGGCGGCTTCACGCCTTTAATTCTCGCGCCAGTGCTTTGCGCGTCTTGTCGCCATAGGGCGGTTTGAAGCCGGCCAGCCCGGCCAGATCAAGCTTGGGCTGGGTATAGATTGCCTTGGCATGGCTGAATTGTTTGAAACCGTCATGGCCGTGGTAACTGCCCATGCCGGCATTGCCGATGCCGCCGAATGGCAATTCTTCAGCCGAAACATGGAACACGACATCGTTGATGGTGACGCCGCCGGAAATGGTGCGGTCCAGCACCCGGCGCTGTTCCGCCGCATCCTGGCCGAACCAGTATAGCCCCAGCGGCCGGTCGCGGCGATTGACCTCGTCTATCGCGCCATCAACGGTTGCATAGGTGCGGATCGGCAGCAGTGGCCCGAATATTTCCTCCTGCATCACCGTCATCTCGTCGGTGGGGTTGCGGATCAGGTGGAGCGGCATCTTGTTGGTGTTCTGCTGGGTGAAATCCTCATTGGCCGGATTGATCACCTCGATCGTTGCACCCTTGGCGCGGGCATCGGCGACATGCGCCTCCAGCCGTTCGCGGTGGCGGGCGCCCAGCACCGATGTGTAATCGGGATTGGACAGCAGTGTCGGATACATTTTGGCCGTGGCGGTCTTGAGGCCTTCGACAATCGCCCCTTCGCTTTCTTCGGGCACCAGCAGGTAATCGGGGGCCAGGCAGATCTGGCCGGCGTTCATCATCTTGCCCATGGCAATGCGTTCGGTGGCAGTGCCGATATCGGCCGACCGGCTGATGATCGTCGGTGATTTGCCGCCCAGTTCGAGAGTCAGCGGCACCAGGTTCTTTGCCGCCGCCGCCATCACGTGCCGGGCAATGCCGGTGCCGCCGGTGAACACCAGATGGTCAAACGGCAGTTCGGAAAACGCCTTGCCGGCTTCGGCGCCGCCGGTGATGACAGCGATCTCGGTCGTGTCGAATACGGCCTCCAGGATTTGCTTCATCAGGGCGGAGGTGACGGGGGTGAACTCGCTGGGCTTGATCATCGCGCGGTTGCCCGCAGCCAGGACTCCGGCGAGCGGCCCAAAGGTCAGATTGACCGGAAAATTCCATGGCGAAATAATGCCGATGACGCCCTTTGGCTGAAATTCGACCCGGGCCCGGGCACCCAGCAATTTCATCGGGAAATCCAGCGGGCGGGATTCGGGCTTCATCCAGGCATCGAGGTGCTTGATGGCGTGCTTCAATGGCTTCACCGATGACATGATATCGGTGACCAGCGACATTTCGGTGCTGCGATGGCCAAAATCTTCGGACAGCGCCGCCACAATCGCATCCTTGTTGTCCAGCAGCACCGCCAGTGCCCGGCTGAGCCGCGCCTTGCGGCTGGCCGCTGTCACCGGCAATTCGGCGGTGAAAGCGGCACGCTGGCGATGCAAAATGTCGAGCATCGCTGCGGCGTCGCGCGCGTCCCAGGCAGCAGTGGTGGCCATGTGTCGTTTCCTTGGATTGGTTTGCGCCAAGCTTAGGCCAGGGGGGCGGGAACGGGAAGGGGCGCAGCCAAACCGCGATTGATGCCGGAAACGGCGGGCCTATTTTCCCGCTGAAACCGGCACTGAGGGCCATTTTATCCCCAACTGGTCCAGGTAAGTCGGATATTTTGCGGGATCGTAATAAAATTTCGCCATCCTGGGTCGGAATTCGGCCATTTTATCGGCATTGATTTCGATATGCGGCTGGTCTGTGGCGGTCAGCACCGGCTGGTAGTGCTGGTCCTTGTTCTGGACGTCCTTGAACCAGGCCCTGGCTGCGGGCAGTAGCTCGGGCTTCATCAGCAGATCGACCAGCGTCATCGCCTCCACCTTGGCGCCGGCGATGATGCCCTTATGGGCAATCGGTGTTGCCATGGCGATGGCATTGGCCCAATTATGACCGGGCAGGCCGGGGATATTTGACGGGTAACGGATGGTGATTGTTGGCATCGTCCAGCTGATATCGCCAATATCGTCGCTGCCGCCGCTTTCGGGTTTTTCCTGTGGCGGTTTCAGGCCTTCGATCTTGGTCGCCAGCCCGTCCTGCCTGTCGGATTTGATCGATGCCTGTACCGCGTGCGCCAGCGCCTGATCGGCGGCATCCCACACCGGCAGGCCGACGATCGCCATATTGGCGGCGGCGGCCTCTGCCATCGGTTTGTTGAAATATTGCGGCGCCGCGGTGCCGACAATTTCATGATCGACGGTGGTGTCGGTCATCATCGCCGCCGCATCGGCCATTTTATTGCCCAGCGCGAAATTGGCGGCAATGCGATCAAAGCTTTGTTCGCGGAAGAAATACCAGACGGTGGCTTCGGATGGCACGACATTGGGCTGATCGCCGCCATCGGTGATGACAGAGTGTGATCGCTGTTCGGGGCGCAGGTGTTCGCGGCGGAAATTCCAGCCGACATCCATCAGTTCAACCGCGTCGAGTGCGCTGCGGCCAAGCCAGGGCTTGCCCGCAGCATGGGCCGATGTGCCGTGGAAATGATAGCGGACAGAAACATTGCCGGTGCCATCGGGCTGGCCATAGGCGACCGACAGATTGTCGCTGACATGGGTAAAGATCGTCGCATCGACGCCCTTGAACACCCCGTCGCGGACCATATACGCCTTGCCGGCGACCAGTTCCTCGGCAACGCCGGGCCATAAAACCAGCGTGCCGGCAATCTTGTGCTTGATCATCAGATCCTTCAGCGCCAGCGCTGCCACAATGTTCAGCGCCTGGCCGCTGTTATGGCCTTCGCCATGGCCGGGGGCGCCGGGCACAATCGGGTCGCGCGTCGGAACACCGGGTTTCTGTGACGCTTTTGGAATGCAATCGATATCACTGCCCAGTGCAATCACCGGGCCGCCGCTGCCATTGCTCCATTTTGCCGTCCAGCCGGTTGGCAGGCCGGCGACGCCGCGCACGATGGTGAAACCGGCCTTTTCCAGCACGCCAGTCAGATATTTTGATGTTTCGACCTCTTGAAACGCCAGCTCGCCAAAGCTGAACACCATATCATTGATAATCTGTGCCTGTTTGGCCCGCGCAACAACGCCGGCAACCGCCTCTGCTTTCAGCGCTGCGATTTGTGGATCATCGGAGGTTACCGCCGCGTTGGCCGGCATGGCCAGTGTTGCCGCAAGTGCGACAAGTGAAATGCGTGTCATGGTTACGCCCCCTTTTTCCGGCTTGAACCTAGCATCGCGGCTGAGACCTTCAAGCCCTGCGAAACACACTGGCGCGGCGATGGATCTTGCGCTTTGATAGGGCGCAACAAAAAATGACCTGGGGACTTTGAATGACATTTCCGGCCCAATTTCCAGCGATGACAATCGCTGAAGCGCATGCCCTGCTGACCGCGCCCGGATCGCCGCTGGAAATGGAAACCATCACCATTCGCGGGCTGCCGACCCGCACCTGGAAGAACGTGCCGCCGACACTGCGTGAGGTGTTCCTCGCCGGGCGGGCGCATGGCGAAAAGATTTTCCTGGTGCATGAGGACGAACGCGTCAGTTTTGATGCGTTCGGGCGCGCGGCGCTGCGGCTGGCGGCGCAGCTGGTCGCCGATGGGGTCAAAAAGGGTGATCGCGTGGCCATCGTCATGCGCAACCTGCCGGAATGGCCGGTGGCGTTTTTTGCTGCCACCCTTGCTGGCGCGATCGTGACCCCGCTGAACGCCTGGTGGACGGGGGCGGAACTGGAATACGGCCTGGGCGATTCGGGCACCAAGGTGTTGATCTGTGACGCCGAGCGGCTGGCCCGGATCGCCCCGCATCTGCCCGATCTGCCGATGCTGGAACGCATTTATGTCAACCGCAGCACCGAAGAACCGCTGGGCGATCCGCGTGAGGTGCGGCTGGAATCGATCATTGGCACGCCGCATGATTGGCCGGCAATCGCCGATCGGCCGTTGCCGGTGGTCGACATCATGCCCGATGACGACGCGACGATCTTTTACACCAGCGGCACCACCGGCAAGCCAAAGGGCGCGCTGGGCACCCACCGCAACATCGTATCGAACATCATGGCCAGTGCGGCGTCCGGCGCCCGCGCCTATCTGCGCCGCGGGGAAATGCCGCCGACGCCCGACCCGGATGCGGCGCAAAAGGCGACTTTGCTCAGCGTGCCGTTTTTCCACGCCACCGGCTGCCACGCCGTGCTGTCACCATCGCTGTTTGCCGGCGCAAAGCTGGTTTTGATGCGAAAATGGGATGTGCTGGAGGCGATGGCATTGATCGAGCGCGAACGCATCACCGGCTGCGGCGGCGTGCCGACCATCGCCTGGCAGATCATCGAGCACCCCGAACGCGGGCGTTTTGATCTGTCGAGCCTGGAAACGGTTTCCTATGGCGGCGCCCCATCGGCGCCCGAACTGGTCCGCCAGATCAAGAAGGTGTTCGGCAAGGCGATGCCCGGCAACGGCTGGGGCATGACCGAAACCAGCGCCACCTTTACCAGCCATATCGGCGAGGATTATGAAGCGCGGCCTGACAGTTGCGGTCCCGCCGTTCCGGTTTGCGATCTGAAAGTCACCGATCCAGATGGCAATATCCTGCCCATCGGCACGGTGGGCGAACTTTGGGGCTATGGCCCAAATGTCGTGAAGGGGTATTGGAACAAGCCCGAAGCCAGCGCCGCGACGTTTGTTGATGGCTGGGTGCGCACCGGCGATCTGGCGCGGCTGGATGAGGAAGGATTCTGCTTCATCGTTGACCGGGCCAAGGACATGCTGATCCGCGGCGGCGAGAATATCTATTGCGTCGAGGTGGAAAGCGCGTTGTGCGAACACCCCGCCATCATGGACGCGGCATTGGTTGGCCGGCCGCACAAGACGCTGGGCGAAGAACCGGTGGCCTTCGTCACCCTGACGCCGGGCAGCAGCGCCACCGAGGATGAACTGCGCGGCTTTGTTGCGGCGCGACTGGCGGCATTCAAGGTGCCGGTGGCGGTGCATTTCAGCGACCAGCCGCTGGTGCGCAACGCCAATGGCAAGATTTTGAAAACGGAACTGAAGAAGCTGGTGGGGGCCTGACAGCAAAGCGTTCGCGGTTTGCCAGGCTTTGGCAGTTTTGTTTGCGGGTCGGGTGTCGGCAACAGGCGATGGGCCGGAATTGTCCGGTTGCGCGATGCAGGTTGCCGGCGCTGGTTTGATCGGCGCTGCCGGTTGCCGCCGCAGGGCCGCCACCGGACGGGGTGAAAGCAAGCCTTTTGGCGTTCAGCCGGAACCACATGCCGCCTGATGAGTTAACCCCGGCGTCAATCGAAAGGACGCACCATGGGTAAAGGTTGTATTTTGTGGGCTGTCGGAATTCCCATTCCGGTCATCATCCTGCTTTATCTGTTCCACGTCATTTAGGCGGCAGCGGAAAAAACCCTGACGTTCGCGCCACATAATCGGCATAGCCGGGGCGCGAACGTTTCAGGCCCTTTTCCAGCATCGGGGCGCCGCTCCATTTCATCAGGGTCCAGGTCAGAGAGACCGGGCTGGCGATGGTCCAGATCGGCGCGCCGGCGCTGATGGCGATCAGCCATATGCCCCACCAGGCGCAGGCATCGCCGAAATAATTGGGGTGGCGGGTATAGCGCCACAGGCCGGTATTGAGCACTTGACCATGGCTGGCCGGGTTTTTGCGAAATGCCTCCAATTGGGCATCGCCGATGCTTTCAAATATGATGCCAGTGGCGGCAAGCCCAAGGCCGGCCAATGCCAGGCCACCTATGGCTGCATCACCGCCAACCAATATGCCGATCTGCGCCGGCAGGCAGACAAACCACAGCAATGGCCCTTGCAACAGGAACACCTGGATCAACGCCGCCTTGGCAAAGCCCCAGCCGCGTTTTTCCTGCAACGACGCCATGATCCGGATATAGCGCGGATCCGGCCCCAGCCGCCGCCAGCGCAGCAACAAATGGGTGCCCAGCCGCAGCCCCCAAATGGCGGTTACGCCCAGCACCAGCCAGCCGGTCGGGCTGATGCCGCCATGTTTCGCCGCCATCAGCGCGCTATGCCCCGCCAGCAGCACCATGCCCCAGGCCCAGACGATGTCGATGAAGCTGACATCGCGGATTGCGACGGCATAGCGCCACAACAACAGCATGACAGCGACGATCACCGCCAGGTTCAGCCCCAATTGACCCCAGATCATCCGATTTCCCCTGTAATGCTCTGCATCGCCAGCGCCGGGTGGCGCGGCGTCACCGATCGATAGTAATGCTCGACCTGTGCCATGTCGGCGGCGTAATCGCCGGTCGGCATGATCGCCGGGCCGAACCCGCCCACTTTGCGGGCATAATCCATCAGGCCGCAGATCATCGGCACGCCTGCGGCCAGCGCAATATGATAGAATCCGGTGCGCCATTGCCGGACGCTGCCGCGCGTCCCTTCCGGTGCAATCGTCAGCAGGAAATCTTCGCGCCGGGCGAATTCGGCAACCATTGCGTCCACATAATGGCCACCGGTGCTGCGATTGACGGCGATACCGCCATTTTCGCGCAGAAAATTGGTCAGCGGCCAGCGAAACAGTTCCTGCTTTGCCATGAAGTGCGGGTGCACCCCCAGATCATGGGTCAGCCCGAGGAAATACAGAAAATCCCAGTTCGACGTGTGCGGCGCGGCGATGATCACCGCCCGCCGCGGAATCGGTCCGGCAGTTTCGGCGCGCCAACCGTGGCGCTGGTACAGCCACAATAGCCCGGCATGGATGGCCCGCGACACCGCACCCGGTGGCGGATCGAACGGCAGTGCTGTCATTTCGCTCCCCCCGGATGCGCCCGCGATCACAACTATCACCAATGAATGCGATCAATGTCAAAAGATACGTTTTGCGCTGCCACCGCGACGCATTGCACCTCGCCAGCGATGACGTCCCATATTATGCTCTGGTCATGATCGTAAAAACCCTCTCCGCCTATGTCATCACCGGTGTCGCCTTTGCGCTGATCGACAGTGTCTGGCTCGGCAGCATGTATAATCGGCTGTACAAGCCCGAAATCGGCACCATGCTGATGGATGGCATGCGATTGGCCCCGGCAGTCGCATTTTACCTGCTTTATATCGCCGGCATCCTGATATTTGCCGTGCTGCCTGCCCTGAAGGATGGCAATTGGCAGACCGCTCTCGTCCAGGGCGCGCTGCTCGGGTTCTTTTGCTATATGACCTATGATCTGACCAACATGGCCACCCTGAAAGTCTGGAGCATCAAGGTTACGATCCTCGATATGATCTGGGGCACTGTGTTGACAGGCCTGGCAGCGACGGTGGGGACGCTGGTGACGCGAAAGCTGTTTTAACGGGCCGCCATCGGCTCTTTGTTGCCGCTGCTTCGCCTTCACGCTAACCCGGGCCGATGAAACGGCCACCCACCGCAGCCCCTGCCGCCGAACTGGCGGCATTCCTGATGGCGAATGCCGGCATCAAATTCCTTGATTTGTTTTACACCAACCTTGCCGGTGTGCCGCGTGGCAAGCGGCTGCGGGCCCATGAGTTTCTGAGCGCGTTCGAAACTGGGCGGTTCCTGCCGGGGTCGGTGCTGGTGGTTGATATCACCGGGCTGGATGTCGAGGAATCGGGGATGGTGTGGGAAGATGGCGACGCCGATCGGGTGGCCTGGCCGGTGGCCGGCACACTGGCGAAGGCGCTGTGGCTGGGGGATGACAGCGCCGAGGTGATGCTGGCGATGCATGAACTGGATAGCCGGGCGTGCGATCTTGATCCCCGCGCGGTGCTGGCCAATGTGCTGGCGCGGTTTGCCGCGGATGGCCTGACGCCGGTCGTGGCGTGTGAGCTGGAATTTTATCTGGTCGATGCGCGGCGCAGCGCCGATGGCGGCATCCAGTTGCCGGTGGGGACCGATGGCCGGGTGCCCCAGCATCGCCAGGTGTACGGGCTGGATTCGGTCGATCTGGACGGCGGTTATTTGCGCGATCTTTGGGCGGCCTGCGATGCGCTGGGCCTGCCGACGGGTGCCGCGATCGGCGAATATGCCGCCGGCCAATATGAGATGACGCTGGCGCACAGGCCAGATGCGCTGGCGGCATGCGACGATGCAGTGCGCTTCAAACGCGCGGCAAAGGGGGTTGCCGATGCGCGGGGGCGGACGGCGACGTTCATGGCGAAACCCTTTGCCGATCTGTCCGGGTCGGGGCTGCATATTCATGTCTCGGTGCTGGATGAACGCGGCCGCAATATCTTTGCCGACGCGCGCCCGCAGGGGTCGGATGCGCTGGCCCATGCGATTGGCGGCGCATCGCTGTTGATGCCGGCATCGATCCTGGCGTTTGCGCCGAACGCCAACAGCTATCGTCGGTTTCGGCCCAACAGCTATGCCCCGGTGCGCGCTGGCTGGGGGGTCAACAACCGCACCGTGCCCTTGCGCATCCCGGTTGGCCCGGCGGAATCGCGGCATCTGGAGCATCGCCTGTCCGGCGCCGATGCCAACCCCTATCTGGCGATGGCGGCGGTGCTGGCCGGCATCCACCATGGCCTGACCCACGCCATCGACCCCGGCCCTGTGGTCAGCGGCGATGGCTATGCCACCGGAGAACGCCTGCCCACCGATTGGGCCCATGCGCTGGCGCTGTTTGAAGGGTCACGCCTGATCGCCGATTATTGGGGCGGCCGCGCGGCAGAGATGTTTGCCACCATGAAGCGCGTTGAGCAGGAACGCTATAATGCCGTGGTCACACCGCTGGATTATGATTGGGTGCTGCGCTCGGCTTGAGTTAGAGACAGCAGACTCGATCAAGGACGCCCGATGAAATTTTTTGCCGATACCGCCGATACCGCCGAAATCGCTGCGCTCGCCGCCACCGGGCTGTTGGATGGCGTCACCACCAACCCGTCTCTGATCCACAAATCCGGCCGCAATTTCCTGGAGGTGATCAAGGAAATTGCCGGGCTGGTCGAAGGCCCGGTGTCCGCCGAAGTCGTTGCCAGCAAGACCGCCGACATGCTGCGGGAGGCCGAAGTGCTGCGCAAGCTGGGCGACAATATCTGCATCAAGCTGCCACTGACCATGGACGGGCTGACGGCATGCAAGGCGCTGGCGGATGACGGCGTCATGGTCAATGTCACGCTGTGTTTTTCGGCCAACCAGGCGCTGCTCGCGGCAAAGGCTGGTGCGGCGTTCATTTCGCCATTTGTTGGGCGGCTGGATGACATTGGTTTTGATGGCATGCTGCTGATCGAAGATATCAAGATCATCTATGACAATTATGGCTTTGACACCGAAATCCTGGTCGCGTCGGTCCGCCATCCAGTGCACGTGTTGCAGGCGGCAAAGCTGGGCGCCGATGTCGCCACCATGCCGCCGGCGGTGATCCGGGCGCTGGCCAACCACCCCCTGACGGACAAGGGGCTGGCGATGTTCATGGATGATTGGGCGAAAACCGGCCAATCGATCCTGTAATGCCGGCAGGCGCACCCCTTCTGCCGCCCCTCCCCCCGCGCCGCGCCGGGTGGGGAGGGGCGGGGCGGGGGGTGTGCATGCCAGAGCGCCCCCGCCCCAATCCTCCCCACGCCCGGTCCGCTGCGCTCACCCGGGGGGCGGGAGCATGACGACGCTGGCCGCCCTCACCGCCATCTGGCTCGCCAGCCTGTCCGACGCCCGCCGCCTGTCACCGCACACCGTCCGCGCCTATGCGGGCACGTTGGAACAGTTCAGCGATTTCCTGTCGCGCCACATCGGCGGCAGCATAATGGCCGCGCAACTCGCCGCCCTCACGCCGGCTGATTTTCGTGCCTATCTTGCCTATCGGCGCGGCGACGGCCTTGCAAACGTCTCCATCGCCCGCGAAATCTCGGCGCTGAAAACCTTTCTCGAATGGGCGCGCCGCCACCATGCGATCGCCTGTGATGGTATCGCCGGGCTGAAATCCCCTAAAATCCCGCGCCGGGTGCCGCGCCCGGTTTCCCCCGCTGACGCCGCCGGGCTGATTGCTGCGGTTGGCGATGATGCCCGCACCCCCTGGACGGCGGCGCGCGATACCGCCGTTCTGCTGCTGCTTTACGGCGCCGGGCTGCGCATCGCGGAGGCGCTGTCGCTGACCGGCGCGGTGCTGCCGCTGGGCACAACGATCATGGTGACCGGCAAGCGCAACAAGACCCGCGCCGTGCCGCTGCTGCCGGTGGTGGCGGAAGCGATGATGGCCTATGTCGCGCTTGCCCCCTGGCCGCCATCCCGTGACGCGCCGCTGTTTCGCGGCCTGCGCGGCGGGCCATTGGACCCCGGCATTGTCCGCAGCGCCATCCGCGCCGCCCGCCCGGCGCTGGGCCTGCCCGACAGCGCAACGCCCCATGCGCTGCGCCACAGCTTTGCCACGCATTTGCTGGCGCGGGGTGCTGATCTGCGCTCGATCCAGGAACTGCTTGGCCATGCCAGCCTGTCGTCCACCCAAATATACACCGCAATCGATGCGGCACAGCTGCTCGATGTGTATAGGAATGCCCACCCGCGGGCGTGATTCGGCGGGTGTAGCCAAGACGCCCGGCGACACCATTGATCGCATTGTCCGGGAGGCTTTGGCGCAACTAGGCAGTTCAAAGTCCGCGTTGGTCAGGAATTCTGCTGACAATGATTGCCGCGCTGAAATCACGGGGCTTTGATGGTGAGAAACTTGTGCTGGAATTACCAGTCCCGTCGAAGGCCGTTCGCTACGAAGAGGAAGGGTTTAAATATCATCCCAACCTAGGTATTTCGGTGCAGGGTCAATCGGCAACAGATGCTTGGAAAGAGGCGGACAGGATTGCCAGAAAATGGCGTATTCCGGTTACCGTTGAGTTCTGGTGGCGACAAAACAAGCAGGCACAGCATCCTGGTCGCACCGGTCGCATAACGTCAGGCTAGGCTGAGCAGATCCCTCATACCCCGCTCGCCGCCACCACCTCATCGCCGCGCGCGAACCATGCCCCCGGCTGCGCCGCCAGCCAGGCCAGCAACCCCTCGATGGCGTCGATGCGATAGGGGAGGGCGCTGATATAGGGGGTCAGGTGGATGGGCAGCATCCGGCCGCCGCCGCTATCGACTTCACCATCCAGCCATCCATAGGCATCGCGCATCTGTTCGGCATAGCTGTCCGCCGATTGCTGGCAGGTGGCGATGACCTGGCGGTCGGACAGTTCATGGTTGAGCGGCAGGTTGATCAATGGCCCGGCGGGCGTCGCCATGCGATATGGCAGCTCATCATTGACCCAATCGAGGCAGTATCCGACCCCCGCCTCGACAAGCAATCGCGGCGTGTTCCAGCTTTGGGAACGGGCGATCGACAGCCAGCCGCTGGGGCGCACACCGGTCACCGCCTGCAATCCGGCCAGGCTGCCGGCGATCAGCGCGGCTTCCTCGGCCTCCGCCAACCCCGTCGCGATGGTGCCATTCATGTCGGTCGAATGGGCGATCACATCATGCCCCGCCGCTACAATCTGCCGGGCAAGATCGGGAAAGCGTTCCGCCCAGCGGCTGTTCATCGCAAAACTGGCGAGGGCGCCCACCGCCGCCAGCGCCGCGATCAGCCGGGGAATACCCAGGCGCGATCCATAATCGCGCGCCGTGAAATGCCGGTAATCCGGAAACGCTGTCTGCATATGGCCAGGGGCGCGGAATGGCGTGTCGCCGGGGGTCAGCGGGAAAAACTCGCAGGAAATGACGATGACCACGGCAACGCGCTTGCCATTCGGCCAGCTGATCGGTGGCCGGTCGGCAATGTTTGACCAGGGGTACAGGTCGTGATCCATGCCCGGACGCCGCTTTGGATATTCCAGATAGGCGGGATCAAGGCTCATTGCTGCCCCCGATACGCATCGGCAATGTCACCCGCCCTTGTGATCCACGCCCGGCCATCGTTGGCGATATGCGCCAGCACCCGTTCAAAGGCGCCGATGCGGTGCGGCTGGCCGATCAGGTAACTGTGCAGCGGAATGCACATGACGGTGCCGCTCGATTCTCCCTCCCGCGCCAGCCGGTCGTATTGGCGGATCAGCGCATCGGCGTAATCGCGCGGGCTCATATTATAAATGAAAAAGCCATAATGATCATTGACTTCCAGGCTGTAGGGCATCGAAATCAGGTCACCCTTCGCCGTCTTCACCCGCCCCGGCCGATCATCGTGATAAAGGTCACACGTGTAATCCAGCCCATATTCGGCGATCAGATCCATGGTGCGCACCGTGTGGGTCAGCGCCGGGGCGAGCCAGCCGCGGATGCGTTGCCCGGTGGCCGCTTGCACCGTCGCGATACTGTCCTCGATGATCGCCCGCTCCTGCGCCTCATCCATGTCATAGGCATAGCGGGTGTTATAAATGCCATGGCTGAAAAACTCCCAGCCGCGCGCCACGCCATCGGCGACCACATCGGGAATATGGTCGCACAGCGCCACCGACAGGCTGACACTGCCGGGGAAACCATGTTTGGTCATCACATCGGCCATCCGCCAGTGGCCGACGCGGTTGGCATGATCGCGGTGGCTGTAGCCGACAACATCGGGGTGCGGCTTGGTCCAGCTTTTGCGGCGCGGGTGCGCCGGCGGGTCGATTTCGTAATATTCAAGGTTTGGCGCAATCCAGACGGCGCAAGTCTTGCCGCCGGGCCAACAGAGCGCCGGCGCAGCGGGGTTCGGGTCATACAGGCCGGGGTCGTCGAGCATCGCTGGCGACCATAGCGCCTGCGCCGCTGCTGAACAGGCCCCAGCAACGGCGCTATCCGTCAGGCAGCCACCCAGCGGACGCGGCGTTTGCCGCGCAGCATCATGCCGACCAGCGTCATGCCGGTGATCAACCCCATCCAGGTTGATGGTTCGGGCACCGTGCTGACCGCCGTTGACGGCGCGATCAGCGGGATGCCACCGCCACCGCTCGCACTGCTGCCGCCCGCACTGCCGCCGCCCGCAATGCCGCCGCCTGACGCGCCTTCACCGTCGAGCAATCGCCGCGCACTGGCCAATATTGGCGCGACGCGATCTCCGGATTGCCCGGCCAGATCGAAATCGGCGCTGAAACCGCCATCCTGGACGCCATCGCTGGCGACAAACAGCGCACGTCGGAATGACCCCATAACGTCGTCACCTGCACCGCCTGCACCATCCCATGCAGGCATATCGCTATCGGTCGCACCGGGCGTAGCTGCGAATCCGGCCGAGCGCACCAGCGGCAATTTCGACACCATCGCTGGCCCGGCAGCAGTTTGCGGTGCGGCGGTGGCGCCCGGCGCCGATACGACAGCAGCGGTGGCCGGTGCCGCCGGTGTGGCAGCCGCCGCCAGCGGTTCGCCGCCGAACAGGTGGATGCGATCATGGTTTACAGCCGCAACTGCGATCAACATGGCAATGCTGCTGGAGCCGATGGTAACAAGGTGCTTGCGCATGGGCTGGGTTCCTTGGAGTTGCTTACTCCCAAGGAAACGGCAGCAGTCGATGATGGTTAACAGCAGCAGTGAAAACCGGTATTACCCATCGGCGGTGATGGTTAATCGAACCAGTCAATCACATCCTGCACCGGCACGACATCGGCGTATTTCAACTGCAAATCGGTGAGGTTGGACCAGTGATAGCTGGCCAGTTTATCAGCCGTGGTTTCGATGGGGACGATGGTGCGGTAGCCGCGCGAAAGGCTGTCCACCGCGGTCGCCCGCACGCACCCCGAAGTGCTGCCGCCGGTGACGACCACCGTATCCACCTTGTGCCAGACCAGCAATGATTGCAGATGTGTCTCATGAAAGGCCGATGGCATGCGTTTGGTGAATTGCGCATCATCGGGGTGGATATCGCAGCGATCATCATAGGCGTGGCGGTCACTGCCATATTTGATATTTTGCAGGCTGTCGGGCGTGTTGGTGCGGGTGCCCCACACCCCGGCGTCGGCGGCGTCGTCGGCATAACCAACCCTGCTCCAGACGACGGGCATCGCCGCCGCGCGAGCCAGCGCACTGATGCTGTTCACATATTCGATCTGCCGGGGGTCAGTCTCATAGGCGGTTTTATATCTGTCGATGCGGGTATAGGCGTTTTGGAAATCGACATTCACAATTGCCAGCCGCGCGCCAAAGCCAAAGCGCGCCCGTGCCGGATTGGCCATGACATCATCGAAAATCTGTTTCGCGGTGCGGCCATCATCGGCCATGCGGGCGCCCAATATGACGGTCATTTCGCCAGTTCCGTGATCAAGATTCGCCAATGGACGAGTGCCGGAGCGATGGCAGCGG
Source organism: Sphingomonadales bacterium (assembly GCA_038228305.1). Classification (GTDB taxonomy): domain Bacteria; phylum Pseudomonadota; class Alphaproteobacteria; order Sphingomonadales; family Sphingomonadaceae; genus Sandarakinorhabdus. Next base: position 58,677 of record JBBRPI010000001.1, read on the forward strand.
TGGGAATGCGTTCGTTCAGGCCATGGATGAAGACATCCGATGATTTCATGAACAATCCGCTGACGCCATAGGACGGGATGCCGACCGAGCGGTAATGCACGCTGTCGCTGGCGCCGGCATCCATTCCCGGTGTCGGCACGATGCCAGGGTGGCTGGCGGCGACGGCCTTTGCCACAGCAGCGACGACATCGGGGCGCAGCGGTGACGCCGGGGTTGATGGCGGGTCGCCGACGGTGGTGACGGTAATGCCGGGGTCGCCGACAACCCGCGCCAGTTCAGCGCGCACCGTTTCGGCGGCCACGCCCGGAAAAATCCGGCAATTGACGTTTAGAACCGCCGCTTGTGGCAGGGCGTTCTCGGCATGGCCGCCGCTGACCATGGTTGGCACACAAGTGGTGCCGATCTGGCCGACGGTGCCAGGATCAGCCCGCAAAGCTGCCGCTGCCGCTGCATCATCGGGATTGGCGGCAAAGGCCAGCGCCGCCTGGCCCAGCGAGCCACCGTCGGCCCGGCCGCTGACGACCAATGAAGCGCGGGTGATCTCGTTGCTCTGGGGCACGAAATGATAGGCCTGGATCTTGACGGTGGCGGCGGCCAGTTCGGCAATCGCATTGGTCGCGGTCGGCCGGCTGCTGTGGCCACCGGGGTTGGTCGCCCGCACCCGAAAATCGGCATAGGTTTTTTCGGCCGCTGACAGGCCATAGCCATCGGCCTTGCCGGCGGCGTTGATGCTGCCTCCGCCGCTGTCGCCGTTGAGCATATATTCGACGCCGGCTGCCTTGGCCTGCTTTGCCTGGACAATGGCGGTGTCGCCGCTTTCTTCATCTCCCGACAGAAAGAAATGCACATCGCGGCCGGGCTTGAAGCCCTGTGATTTCAGCGCGATCAGCGTTGCCGTGATCATCGAGACATCGAATTTATCGTCGCTGACGCCGCGGCCAAAGATGAACCCGGCATCCTCCACCGCGACAAACGGGTCGCGAACCCAGTCTTTTGGGTTGGCCTCCACGACATCCATATGGCCGGTGATGGCGATCGGGCGTTTCGTGCCCGTCCCGCGCCAGATCAGGTGCAACAGCGCGGTCTCACCCACCGGTTCAACAGCAATATCCACCGCCGCAAAGCCGCCGGCAACCAGCTGTGCCTTTAAAAAAGCCGCATAGGCTGGCACCCGGCCGCGGCCCTTTACGGTGTCAAAGCCCACGCCCTGCATCAGCAGCGATTTGGCATAGGCCGCATCGCCTGGCGCGGCGACGGCCGGGCTGGCTGCAGTTGCAGCTGTGGCGAGGGCAAGGGCGGCAATCAGCATGGGTTTGATCATGGCTGATAGCCTATGCCTGAATGCCGCCAGATTGCACCGCTATTTTCAGCCCGGGTGCGCCGCGCGCCAAGCCTTTACCCCCGCCAGCATTTCTTCGACATGGTTGCTGGCAGACAGGTTGGAATAAACGGCGCTTATCTTGCCATCCTTGCCGATAACATACGACGTGCGGTTGGAATGGCCCGGGTATAGTGCCAAGGTCGCATCATAGGATTTGGCAATTTTCAGCTTTGGATCGCCAGCCACCGGAAATTTCGACCGGCATTCCAGCTTGGCAAACTCGGCCAGGCGATCGGTATTGCCGGCAGTGACACCGATCAAAGTCGCGCCCATCTTGTTGAACTGTTCAGCAGCCTCTGCAAAATTATGCGCCTCAACCGTGCAGCCAGACGTAAATGCTGCCGGGAAGAAATACAGCACCACCGGGCCCTTTTTCAGCGCATCGGCCAGATGAAATTTGAACGGTGTTTCGCCGACAAAACCATCAGCCGTAAAATCCGGGGCCGGCGCGCCGATTGCCAGCGCAGCCTGTGCTGGCGATCCAACCAGTTCATAGGTGGCAAATCCCGCCACCGCGAGAATAGCAGAGCCCGCAACAACAAACAGCTTTTTCATGAAAACCTCCGATTGCAATGGTGATGACTATGACGTCAAAGACGCTGCGATACCAGTGGGCGAAAAGGCGGCATTTCCGCGCTGGGAGCCTGACAGCGGGCAAAATCGGCTCGAATTCAAACGCAAAAGGAACCGCCGGAGGCGCTCAAACACTAACTTGACCCACGCGACCGCCGCTCACCCCGTCGATTGCCGCTTGTCGCGGACGACAGCCGCCGCGATTTCGGTTTTGGTGTCGCGGATTTGTGCACCTCGACCAAGGGGGCGCCGAGATCGGGATCAAATCCGAGCAGCGAAAACGAGTCGGCGATATGGTTCGGCACATCGGCAGTGATGTCGATCTTGCCACCGTCAGGGGCATCGATGACCAGCCGCCGGGCGTGCAGGTGCAGCTTGCGGCTGATGCCACCAGTCAGGAACGCTTCCTTGCCGCCATATTTGCCATCGCCGACAATGGCATGGCCGATGGCGGCGGCGTGGACGCGGATCTGGTGGGTGCGGCCGGTCAAGGGCATGAATTCCACCCAGGCAGCGCGGCCGGCGGCGCGATCGAGCACGCGGTAGCGTGTTTTGGCCTTTAGCCCAGTTTCGGGATCGACATGCATTTTTTCGCCGCCGGTGCCGGGCTGTTTCGATAGTGCCGCATCGATTTCACCCGATTCGACCTTTGGCACACCGATGGTCAGCGCCCAATAGGTTTTGCGGGCATCGCGCCCGGCAAAACCCTTTGAAAAAAATGCTGCGGCCCGCGCCGTGCGGGCGAGCAGCAGCACGCCAGACGTATCCTTGTCCAATCGATGTACCAGTTTCGGGCGAACCGCGGCTTCGAATTGCAGGCCATCGAGCAGCCCATCGACATGGGTCGTGATACCGATGCCGCCTTGCGTCGCCAGCCCCGGTGGCTTGTTGATGACGATGGCATGGGCATCTTGATAGATGATCATCGACCGGATGTAATCGACCTGTTCGGGGCTCAGCGGCATGCGTTCCGGCATCACCGGGCGCGGGGTCGCCATTTCGGGCAGATTGTCGGGCCATAGCAGCGACTGCCCGGCGGCGATGCGATCGCCGGGGGCGGCCTTTGCACCATTCAGCCGGATACCGCCGGTGCGCGCCCAGCGTGATACGACATTGAAACTGACATCGGGCACGTGCCGCTGAAACCAGCGATCGAGCCGGATGCCATCATCATCATCGCCGATCGTGACTGTTGGCATCAGGCGCGTGCCAGCCACACGCCGGCCATCACGGCCAGCACGCTGCCCGCTACCGACGATACAGCATAGGCGCCTGCCAGGGCGATTTCGCCGCGGAGAATCATATTGAAAACTTCCAGGCTGAACGCCGAAAATGTGGTGAATCCGCCCAGCACACCAACGCCCAGCAACAGGCGAAGCTGTTCACCGCCATCGGACCGCTGCGCCAGCCAGCCGGCGAGCAGGCCCATCGCCAGTGCGCCAAGGATATTGACTGCCCAGGTGCCGGCAGGAAGGCCCGACCCCAGATTTTCAAACGTCCAGCGCCCGACCAGATAGCGCATGACCGCGCCAAAGCCGCCGCCAAAGGCGACAAGCAGCAGCGGCGGGATGGTGGTAAGCGCGGGCATCGGAACCCCTTAGCCCGGGATGGTCGATTACGCCAAATCCAGCCCGGCAGCGATGCTGCGATCCTTGAAACCAAAGGCTCGTGCACTCGGCCCGAAGCGATCGAGGTGCCAGAGCCGCGCCAGGCCTTCATCGACCGTTGGGCGATGGCCAACCGGCACCGGCCACACCGCCAGCATGGTCGTCGATTGCGGCTCCATCCATTCGCGCCGCCGCGCCATGATGCCGGCATGGCCCGATCGATAGGCAAAGCCTGACAGGCTGGCGATGTCGTCCCAGACCGAGATGTTGACGATCAGCCGGTCGTCGATTGTCGGTTGCAGCGCGGTCGCGTTGCCGGCCCCATCCTCCATTCGCCAGACAAATCCGGGTGCCGCATCGGCGATGGCGTTGATCTCATCCAGCGCGTTCATGAAATCGGCGACTTCGGGTGCATCCTTTGCCGCGACAAGGCGGGCGATATTGATCTGGGCGATCTGAAAACTGGGCATGGCAAGCGTTTAGCGCGGGTCAGCTGACGCCGAAAGTCCAACCTTCGACCCGGGCGATATCGGGCGTCAGCGCCTGAGGTGACCACCAGCCCCTATCGTCAGCAATCGCCCGCAGGCCTGCGGCCGTCACCAGCGCATCGCCGACATGGTCCGCGAAACGATCAGCAAAATCCGGCGGCATGGGGCGGCTTCCCAAGGCAACAAGCGTGCCATCCAGCGCCGCACGCGTCCGCAATTTGCCGCGCACACCGCCCATGCGGGCAAAGGCCTGGGCATAGATTTCAAGAATTACCGGGCCCTTGTCGGGCAGCGCGTCGAATGGCCAGACCGGCCATTGCAGCCGGTGCAGCAGGCGCATGGCGCTCAGCGTCGCCTTGCCCACCTGTGCCGCCCCCAGCAGCACGAAATTGGATGTCGGCGTGCCCAGGCGGGATGCGGCATAGATCTGTTCCGTTACGCGCAGATGTGCCCGCAGATGCCGCGGGCCGTCAACGGCCCCCATCCAGAAACTATCCCGCCGGTGGGTGATGAAGGCGTGACCGCCAAGATCGGCATCACCAGTCGCGATCGCATCGATTTCAGCCCATAAATCCCGCGCCGGGCCCAGAAACGGCGGCACTGCGGCAAAGCCAAAGCCGGCATCCATGCCAACCAGCACATCGCCCGACAGGCCATTCAGCCATTCCAGCACGCCGGTTCGTGACCACACGCCGCCTGGCGGCAGCACCAGAGCCGGTGCATCGCCGCCGGCATGACATTGCGCCACCTGTACCGACGGGTGCCGGTTGCCGATTGCGCCAGACCAGTCGATACCTATGAAGCGCGTGAACCTCAGCGGACGATCTGCCACCTTACCCCTGAAAACGCAGGTGCAACGCCTCGGCGACGGCCCTGTGGCGGATATGGCCATCCGCGACGTTCAGCCCTGCCGCCAGATGCGGATCTGCCGCCATCGCCGCCGCCGGGCCCTGGTCCGCCAGCCGCAGCACGAATGGCAGCGTCGCATTGTTCAGGGCAAAGGTTGATGTGCGCGCGACGGCGCCGGGCATGTTGGCGACGCAATAATGGATGATGCCGTCGATCACATAAACCGGATCGGCGTGGGTCGTGGCCCGGCTGGTTTCAAAACAGCCGCCCTGATCGATGGCGATATCGACCAGCACCGATCCGCGTTTCATCAGTTTGAGCATGTCGCGGCTGACCAGTTTTGGTGCCGCTGCGCCGGGTATCAGCACTGCGCCGATGACAACATGGGCTCGCGCGATGGCGGCGGCGATGGCAGCGCGCGACGAAAACGCCGTTTTCACCCGGCCTACGAACATATCGTCGATTTCCGCCAACCGGCTGGTCGAAATATCATAGATCGTCACATCGGCGCGCATGCCGACCGCCATTTGCGCCGCATTCACACCGGACACACCGCCGCCCAGGATTGCCACCCTTCCCGGCGCCACCCCGGGCACGCCGCCGAGCAAGATACCGCGCCCGCCCTGTTCCTTTTCCAGGTAATGCGCGCCCACCTGGACGCTCATCCGCCCGGCGACTTCGGACATCGGTCGCAATAACGGCAGGCCGCCGCGCGCATCCGTCACGGTTTCATAGGCGATGCAGGTCGCATGGCTGGCCATCAGCGCTTCGGCCTGCGGTTTGTCGGCGGCAAGGTGAAGGTAGGTGAACAGCGTCTGTTCAGGGCGCAGCCAGGCACATTCATGCAGTTGCGGTTCCTTGACCTTGACGATCATCTCGGCGGCCTTGAACACCGCAGCCGCATCGGCGGCGATGGTGGCGCCGGCGGTGATATAATCGCCATCGGTGAAATCGATACCGCCGCCCGCACCGGTTTCGACCACCACCTTGTGACCGCGCGCCGTCAGTTCCGCGACCGAGGGCGGGGTCAGCCCGACCCGATATTCATGGACCTTGATTTCCTTTGGCACGCCGATTCGCATGATTGCTTCCTCATCATGGTTGTGTGGCAGCATACACTGCGACAATCCGGATGACACCGGCGAAACCGTGTTGCATTGCGGCAATGTTCTGGCCGTGCTACCGCGCCGCGCGCTTCCTTTGCGGGAATTTTAATTTACATGTCGAGCGACGCCGCCACGACGTCCACTGCCAATGCCGCCGGCTCTCCGCATGCCCCCCAGGGTACAGCGAAGCTCGCCATGGGCGCCATCGGCGTGGTGTTCGGTGATATCGGCACCAGCCCGCTGTACGCTTTGAAGGAAAGTTTCGTCGGCCATCACAAGCTGGCAGTCGATTCGCTGCATATCTTTGGTGTCATGAGCCTGGTATTCTGGACGATGACGCTGATCGTCACCGTTAAATATGTCATCCTGATCCTGCGCGCTGACAATCGCGGGGAGGGCGGCAGCCTCGCCCTGCTGGCGCTGATTTCGCGGCTGACGCCAGGCAGCGAGCGGACGCGTTACCTGACCTTGCTGGGCGTATTGGCGACGGGTCTGTTTTTCGGCGATGCGATCATCACGCCTGCGGTATCGGTGCTTTCAGCGGTTGAGGGCCTGATCGTGGTCGATGCCCGCATGGCGCGGTTCGTGTTGCCGGCGGCCATTGGCATCCTGATCGGGCTGTTCCTGCTCCAGGCACGTGGTTCGGCAAAGGTTGGTGCGCTGTTTGCGCCGATCATGCTGGTCTACTTTTTCGTGATTTCGGCAATGGGCATCGTCCAATTGGTCAATCGCCCCGACGTGCTGCTGGCGATCAACCCGATCTGGGCCTGGCGGTTCATGGCACATGACCCGGCGCTGGCATTCCTGGCGCTGGGTTCTGTCGTGCTGTCGGTGACCGGAGCCGAGGCGCTGTATGCCGATATGGGTCATTTCGGGCGGCGGCCAATCCAGATTTCCTGGTTGTGGTTTGTCATGCCGGCGTTGCTGCTCAATTATTTCGGCCAATCGGCGTTGCTGCTCGATAATCCCGCCGCCGTTGCGAACCCATTTTTCCTGATGGTGCCCGAAACGCTGCGGTTGCCGCTGGTTGTGCTGGCCACCTTGGCGACTGTCATTGCCAGCCAGGCGGTGATTTCCGGTGCCTTTTCGGTGACGCACCAGGCCGTGCAGCTTGGATTTCTGCCGCGCATGAAGATCAATCACACGTCTGCATCGGCGGTTGGGCAGATTTACATCCCGCTGGTCAACTGGACTTTGATGGGCTTTGTCATCCTGCTGGTGCTCGGCTTCCAGTCTTCATCCAACCTTGCGTCGGCCTATGGCATTGCTGTCACCGGCACCATGCTGATCACCACGCTGATGATGATCATGCTGGAATTGACGGTGTGGAAATGGAATCGCTGGCTGGTGATCGGCTCCGCCACTGTCTTCCTGACCATCGACACGGCTTATTTCGCTTCAAACCTGACCAAGATTGTTGATGGCGGCTGGTTCCCGCTGGTGGTTGGTGCGCTGGCCTTTACGTTCCTCACCACCTGGTCAAAGGGCCGCAAATTGATGATCGAGCGGCTGCGCGAAAGTGCCATGCCGATGGATGTGTTCATCAAATCCGCCGCCTCTGCCGCCACCCGCGTCGCCGGCACGGCGGTGTTCATGACGACATCGCCAACCGGCGTGCCCCAGGCGCTGCTGCACAATCTGAAGCACAACAAGGTGCTGCACGACCGGGTGATGATCCTGACAGTGGTCATCGACGAAGTGCCGTATGTGTCGGATGAAGACCGCATCGGCGTGCGCGATCTGGGCGGCGGATTCTACCGCATCATCATCCGTTATGGTTTCATGCAGGAAATCGACATTCCGGCCATCCTGAAAAAGGTTGAAGACTGCGGGCCAAAGTTGAAAATGATGGAAACCAGCTTTTTCCTGTCGCGCCAGACGCTGCTGGCCAGCGATCGCCCCGGCATGGCGCTGTGGCGCGAACATTTGTTCAGCTGGATGATGCGCAATGCCGAAAGCGCGATGGATTTTTTCAAGCTGCCGACAAATCGCGTCGTCGAACTGGGCAGCCAGGTCGAGATTTAGCGCCGGCTACCCCGGCTTTTGCCATTCCATGATCAGGAACCATGGCGCGCGGCGATAGCGAGCGAGCCGCGCTGGATCACCGCCATGTGGCAGCGGTTCGGCAAAGTGCCGCAATTCCAGCCCGGCCGCCAACAGCAGCGCCATATAGCGGCCGAGCGGCCGGTGCCAATTCTGGACATGGATGCCTCGCCAACTGACCCATTCGGCGCGTTCATCCATGTAATTGTCCATGGTGAACCGCCCGTCAGGCGTCCAGCTCTGGTTTTGCCCTGCCGTGTTGAAACTGGTCAGATTGGCGATCAACAGCGTGCCGCCGGGCCGCAGCACCCGCGCCATTTCGGTTATCGCCGCGGCGATATCGGCAATGTCGATCAGCGAATTGTAACTGATCGCCAGATCAAAACTGGCATCGGCAAACGGCAATGCCTCGGCGGCGGCAACCCGGTAATCGCCGCCGGGATGCCGCGCTTGCGCCGCGTTGATCAACGCCGCTGTTGGATCGATGCCGGTGGTTTCGATGCCGCGTTCCGCCAGCATCCGGCAAAATCGCCCCTCACCACAGCCAATGTCCACCGCGCTGCGATACTCACGCAGCGCCAATCGTTCCAGCATCGGCCGATCGAGCACGAATGCCCGGCCGAAATCACCATCCTCGCCCTGGCTGGCGATCCACGCCGCCGCCGATTCGTCCCATCCTGCCGACATCGTACCCCATCCCGCTGGTGAGTTCACTCCATCCCGCCTCTTGCCGGATTGGCACAGAATCTGCCAATTTTTGCCTCAAATTGTGCGAAAAGCCGGCTATTCGACTCGCACACGCTGCATCGAACCACAGAAATTCACGCATAATCGTTGATCCTGGCGACGATAGTTGACCAATATTTGCCTGATTTCCCGATTTCAGAGCTGTTTCGCAATTTGGGCCGGCCGCTGCCCGCCGCAACCGTGCCAGCAGTAAAAGCGAGCGAACTTTGGTGGGACGCCGAACCGAAACGGCGCGTGCAGGGCAGCGGTGGCGTGACTGGTGGGCGAGGGGTACGGGCTTGCATAATTTGCCAATCGCCGCATTTGCCAAGCGTCAGGGTGCGGAAATCACTTGGTTCTTGCCCGCAGCTTTTGCCGCATAAAGTGCGCCATCGGCGCGTCGTAACAGGGTGTCGATATCAGCATCTGTCGCGACAGCGACCCCGATACTGATGGTGATTGCGATGCTGTCCATGTCTGCTGCGGAAATGCGTGCCGCCGCAACTGCTTGTCGAATGCGCTCGGCAACCAGAAACGCCGCCTTTTCGTCGGTCTCGGGAAGCAGGATCAAAAACTCCTCGCCGCCCCAGCGCGCCAGCATGTCCATTGTTCGCAATTCGGCCTTGCAGATGCGGACCAGTTCGCACAACACGACATCGCCCTTGTCGTGCCCATAACTGTCGTTCACCCGTTTGAACCAATCGATATCGAGCGACAACACAGCCAACGGATGCCCCGATCGTGCGCGTCGGTCCATTTCCTGCCCCAGGCGCGCCAGGCCATGGCGGCGGTTGAAGGCGCCCGTCAACGGATCGACGGTTGCCAATTGGACCAATCGTTCTTCCATGCGCTTTCGTTCGGTCATGTCGCGCATCACGACGATGAAGCCGCGCGCTGCACCGTCCTCGTCCGGCAGAACGGTGATGACGCTATCGCCCCAGAACCGGGAACCATCCCGTTTCAACCGCCAACCTTCGGTTTCGATCGATCCGGTGCGCCTGGCCTCGGCAAGCAAGGCGTCCGGTTGGGGAAGATCGGGATTGCTGCCCGAAAAGAACATGGCATACTGGTGGCCCAGCACGTCGGCCGCCGTCCAGCCTCCGACGCGGTGCAGCGATTCGTTCCATTCTTCCACCACTCCGCCCGGCGTCATGGTATAAATGCAATAGTCACGGACATTGTCGAATATCGCCCGCAACCGCTGCTGGTCGCGATACAGGTTGCGTTCCTGCTCGGCGAGTTTGGTGACGTCTTCCAAAACCGCCATATAAACTTTTTCGTTCACTCGGTGGACCGTGAGTGACAGCACCCGGCGTGAGGCGCCTGCCGATGTTTCCAGGTGCCGCTGATCCATGATCGCACCCGTATCGGCGGTGAATTCGGCGACAAGCTGACGCAGATCGGGAACAAGCGGCGCCAGCAAATCGAAAAGATTTTCAAGATTGTTCGCCGGAACCAGCGGCTGGAGCAATTGCGAAGCCACCGGATTCATAAGTTCAACCGTGCCGTCAGCAGCAAATTTAACAATGCCGACCGGCGTCAGATAGAGGAACTGCAGCAGCTCCTCAAACGCATCAGCATCGCCAGGCGGGATGTCGGTCAACGTCGCTGCACGATCAGAAACATATGCGGCTGCCCGGTCTGCTTGAGCAGGCGGAGCCGTACCTTGGTCGGCTGCATGCGCATGGTGAAGACATAATCGATGGCATCATCCATCGTTGTTTCGTTTTCGAACCGGTGCGCGACAATGCAGTTGTTTGTACAAGGCGCAACGGCAGAAAAGAAATGCCGGCCGACCACGCGGGCTGGCGTCAAGCCCGAAAGCGCGCTCTCGGCGGCATTATAGCTGACCACAACGCCATCTGGAGTCATGGCGATGACACCAAAGGGCAATGCGTCCACAGTCGCTGCATCGGCTGCCTCCAGGCTGGCCTGCAGCCCTGGCTGCGTGAAGCTGATCGCCACCTGGCTGCTATCCCTTCCTTTCCGGCGATATGGCGCACAAACGCCAAACCTGGGACAGATTCGGAATCTACTCACGCTGCGCCTGCACAATGGCGTGGCCGGAGGCGATGCGCAGAACGCCGCCGGTGGCCCTATAACAGCGCCCGCGCTGTCCAATATGTCACGCCAGCCGCCACATAGGCGGCGGCGAACAGATAGGTGAACATAAAGGCTGGCCAGGCCCAGCCGCCGGTTTCGCGGCGCGTGACGGCAAGCGTTGAGATGCATTGCGGGGCAAAGACGAACCAGGCGAGGAAGGCGAGTGCGGTTGGCAGGCTCCAGGTGCCGCGCAACCGTTCGATCAGGCCTTCGCTGTGTTTGTCATCGACGCCTTGCAGGGCATAGACGGTGCCCAGCGCCGAAACGGCGACTTCGCGCGCGGCCATGCCGGGAACGAGCGCCAGGGCGATTTCCTTGTTGAAACCGATCGGGCGGAAAATCGGCTCCAGACCGGCGCCGATGCGGCCGGCGATGCTGTATTCCAAGGCGGGCCGGGTCCAGCCCACCGGCGGTTTCGGCCAGGTTGCCAGCGCCCAGAGCGCCACCGTTGAAATCAGGATGATGCCGCCGGCGCGCTGCACGAATGCCTTGGCGCGCTGGTATAGCCCGATTCCGATGTCACGCGGTGCCGGCCATTGGTATTTCGGCATTTCCATCAGGAACATCGGGCTGGCGCCCTTGGTCACCGTGCGGCGCAGCGCCCAGGCGGCGACCAGTGCGCCGATGACGCCGGCTATATACAGGCCGAACAGCACCAGCCCTTGCAGGCCGATCACGCCCAGCACCGGCCGATCGGGAATGAACGCCCCGATAACGACGGCATAGACCGGCAGCCGCGCCGAACAGGTCATCAGTGGCGCAATCAATATCGTTGTCAGCCGATCGCGCGGCGAATCGATGGTTCGCGTCGCCATGATGCCCGGAACGGCGCAGGCAAAGCTGGAAATCAGCGGGATGAACGCCCGGCCGTTCAGCCCGACCCGCGCCATCAACCGATCCATCAGAAACGCGGCGCGAACCATGTATCCCGATTGTTCAAGGCACAGGATGAAAAAGAACAGGATCAGGATTTGCGGCAGGAACACCACAACCGCGCCAACGCCGCCCAACACGCCATCGACCAGCATTGATCGCAGCGCGCCATCGGGCATGGCCGCGGTCAACCAGGATTGCGCCGCCGTTACCAACCCGGCGAGCCAATCCATCGGCGCTTCAGCCCAGGCGAATACCGCCTGGAACATGAAAAACAGCAGTGCCGCCAGCAGCAGCGGACCCCAGACCGGGTGCAGCGCCACCGCATCCAGCCGCTGTGACCAACGCCGCGGCGCGCCTTGCGTCAACGTGACGGTATCGGCGATCACCCGGGCTTCGCGTTGCAACAGCCGGATGTCGGCATCGGCAAACGCGGTGATCACCGGCGCTTCGCCGCGCAGTACCGCCGCCAGCCCGGCGCCCAGTTCTGCCAGTCCGCGCCGCCGCACCGCCACTGTTGCCACAACCGGCACGCCAAGAATCGCCGAAAGCCGGTCGGTATCTATTGTCACGCCATCGCGTTCGGCCAGATCGACCATGTTCAACGCCACCAGCATCGGCAGGCCCAGCCGGCGCAATTCCAGCACGAAACGCAGATGGTTGCGCAAATTCGTCGCATCGATCACCGCGACAATCGCATCCAGCCGGCGTTCGCCCGCCAGATGCCCCAGCACGACATTGCGCGTTACCGCTTCGTCGGGGCTGCGCGGTGTCAGGCTATAGGTGCCGGGCAGATCGATCAGATCGGCGATGCGGCCATCGGGCAGCGGCAGGCGGCCGGCCTTTCGTTCCACCGTGACGCCTGGATAATTGCCGACCTTTTGCCGTGACCCGGTCAGCGCGTTGAACAGGCTGGTTTTGCCGGCATTGGGATTGCCGACCAGCGCCACCACCGGGGATAACAGCGGGGCGTTCACGCTATTCGGCCGGCAGACTGGCCGGCTCGACCTCGATCAACCGCGCCATCGCCAGCCGCAGCGCAACAACCATATTGCCGACCCTGACCGCCAGTGGATCGCCCCCAAAGGGCGCCCGGTGGAGCAATTCGACATCAACACCTTCGTCAAAGCCGAGTTCGTGCAGCCGCTGCGCCGTCAACGGATCAAGCCCGGCCCGGTCAATCGCCGCGATGGTTGCCACCTCGCCGGGCAGCAGGCGCTCGATCAAACGGGGGTTGAACATGGGAAACTACAGGCCAATCGCTAAGATTAGTGCGAAGCGTTATCATGTGGTGGCAGTGAGCGCCAGTGACAAGCGCCGCGAATCAAACCGCCGGATAGCGCAGCCGGCCAAGGAAGCGCGCCGGATCGGGCAGGTTGCCCATCGCGCCCATAAACTTTGCCTTGGTTTTTTCAAAACGCATCACCCCATCGATGCGGCGATCGATGAACGCCCAGCTGGCGGCTTGATCGGCGCTGTCATCGTCCAGCCAATACAAAAGGCTGGCCGAATAAACGCCGCCCAGGATCATGCGTTTGGAATAATGGTTGAAATCGGTCGCCGTATCGCCGGCCGCTCGCCACATGGCGTCTGCCGTCCGCCACAGGGTGCGGGCTGCCAGGCCGGCATTCTGCGGCGTGGCCAGCACGGTCAGCGCCCGGCGCACCGCCTCGCGGTCGGCGTGTTCCAGCCTGGTGCGCAGCGCCAGCCGGATGCGATCACGGATTTTCATGGTATCGGCACCGGCCGCAACCATTGCATCGGCCATTTGCGCATCGGCGAGCAACGTATAGGCATCGACCATCGCCGCTGCATCGGGCAGCGCCATGGCGGCAATGTCGCGATCGATGCCAGCGGAATCAGCGGCGGCATCGCGCGATAGCGGCGTCCAGCCATCGAAGGGCACATTGGGCAGCATCGCCGCAACCAGGCGCGGGCGAAGCTCGGCGAGGGGAATGTCTTTGGTCATCGTGACAGCATAGCCGGTTCGCGGCGCCGTCTCCAGCGCCGCGATTGCCGCAAGCCTCAGGCGAGCGCCCGCCGCCGCCGCGCCGCCGCGCCGATCAGCCCGAAGCCGGCGATCACCATCGCCCAGCTGGCGGGTTCGGGGACAACGCCGCTATCGGGTTGATCGAAATAGGAACGCGCATAGTCGAAGCCCGACGCCGAGCCGAAGGTGACTCCGCTCAATGCGTTGCCGTCGCGGTCGGTGACATGGTCGATGCCGCCCCAATAGACCGAATGGAGCAGGTCGCAGGCACCCCCAGCCGCATCGCCGGGTTCGGCGCCGCCATAGGTCTCGCACTTGATCCGAACGTCGAGGTCGGTGTCCACCCCGGCGGTGAACGGCACGCGCACCGTGAAGCGGCGGCCGAGCGTCGCGAACGCCGTGCCCGATACCAGAGTCGGATCGGGGAAATAGTCGCTGCCACCCTCGAAGATCAGCCGTGCGCCGGTCGTCGCCGGGGCGTCCTCGGTGAAATACTGGCCGCGGTACGGGTCGAAATGATCGGCATCGCCGACATAGTCCGGGTCGTCGACCAGATGGCGGGTGACGTAGTTGACGTTGTCGAGCGCCGCGATCGTCGTGCGGATGCTATCGGTGGCGTTGGTGCCGGTGACGCTGATCCCGGCATAGGTGCGCGCGAAGGGCAAGCCACCGCTGCTCTGCGGCCCGGCTGTCGTCTGCGCGCTGCCCGCGACGAGCAGGTCGATAAAGGCATAGCCGTCCTGCGCGCCAAAGGGCTTGAATTGCGCCATCAGCGTGTCGGTCCACCCGGCATAGGCGTTGAAATTGGCGCTGCGCAGATCGCCCGCCTGACCGAATCCGGTGAACCGCGCGCTGGCGAAGACGTGGAGCGCACCGACGGCAGCCTGCGCCGTCGTCGTCAGACCCGCGCCGGAGCCGCTGAGATCGGCGTAAAGCTTCGATCCGTCATAGGCGGTCTCATCGCCGCGCGACACCTGGACCTGTCGTGTGCCGATGTCGAGCAGCACCACCGGGTCCCACGCATCGACGGCGGCATAGGTGATGTGCGCCTCGGTCGTCGCCGCTGCGGCGGGGGCGGAGACAAGCGCGAGCAGGGCTGCAAGGGCGGAACGAGAGATCATCGGGCGGTCCTTTCGGCGATGCAGGTCGAGCGCCGCCGCCGCGCCGTCGCACCGACCAGCCCGAAGCCGGCAATCATCAGCGCCCAGCTCGCCGGTTCGGGGACGCCGCCGAGCGGGCCGGGTGCAGCGCTCGGACTGAAAAAGCCACCCTGCGGGTTGCGCAGCGCGACATAGTCGAGCGAGTTGAACTTGACGAAGAGGTCGATGGTACCGGTTTGGGTGAAGCCGGCCGGGGTGCAGGCGCCGCCCCCACCGCTGTCATAGACCCGCAGCGAACCGAGCTGCGGCGCGCCTGCGATGGAAATGAAGTCGGCCTGATCCTCGGGTCCGCGGGGCAGAGAGCAGTCGGCGGCGTTGACCGTCATCTTCACGCTGTCGTTGATGATCTGATTGAACTCGGGCGTCGCCGAATGGGTGGTGAGCGTGAAATCGAAAAAGCTCGGGATGGCCAGCAGCGGATTGCCCAAGAAACCGCCGAACCATTCGCCGTTGGTGAAAGTGAATGTGCCGATTTTGAAAGGCACGCCGCGCGGCTGATTGGTGAAGGAGGCGATCGGCATGAAGCTGATGATGTTGTTGGTAGAGGTTGACAAGATCATGCCGCCGAGGATCACCGAAGGACTGAAGCTAACCGATTGGCCGCTCAGCGCCAGATCGCCGTTGCGCGGAAAAAATGGCTGGCCGGTGCCATTGTCGACGGGGGTTCCGCCATTGACCCGGCCCTGGAACAAAAAGCGGCCAAAATCCTGGCTGAATGGGCCGTGGAAGGCGGTGAAAGTGAAGTCCACCGTCCCCGAGCCGGTTAACGTCGCGGCGGCGGGGGAGGCGGCTAGGGCGAGGAGCAGGGCAAAGCGGTGCATGGTGACTCTCCTTGGTTGGGTTGGATCAGGCGGCAACAACCGCCATTCTGCGGCGGCGGGCTGCGAATCCCGTGAGCCCGAATCCGGCGATCAGCAGCGCCCAACTGGCGGGTTCGGGGACGGCTGATGGGGTGTCTACGGCGGGGTTGGGCGAGAAGGGGCTGGCGTTGCGGAAATCAAAGCTGCCATCGGTTGGTGCAGCAAGCACTATCTTGTTACCTGCAACGTCGCGAATATTGGTCAATCCGTTCCAATAGGCCGAATGAGATGCATCGCAGCTCGATTCACTGCCTGTGCCGTAAACGCCAATCCCAGACAAACTAGCGGAACAGCTTTGCGAAAACTCAAATGCATAATTATGTCCGGCAATAAATTCTATATCAAACGATATGTTTCTTGAAGAAGAATAATCGACTTCTAATTGGCCAGGAATGACTGCGGCTAATTCACTGAAGTCTGTGCTACCAATATTCGAATATGTACCACCAACTTCACCACCGCCGTTAAATAAATCGTATTCCATGGTATCAGCATCAAATCGACTACCAGCGAAAATAACGTTGAAAACGCCAAGGCTGCCAACCAGCAACGGCGCCCCCGAAGCATCATCAAGATCGTATATATACATGATAAGCTGCGATGCGGAAACAGACGAGCCAATATCAAACTGCCCGCTGCTCGGCTGTGCAGTACCCAACTGCATTCTGTAATCGTTGGCGGCACTGATATCATTGCCATATTTGGCTGTAATCTTCTGGTCATACAGAAGATTGGCCGTGGCAAAAAACGTCCCGATCGCATTTTGCTGACCGGACGCAATCGGCTTAAATATCTGTCGGGTGGCGACTACACCTGCGCCGTAAGTCAGCGCCAAATTGTCTAAGACGAAATCGTTGCCTTGCAGGACATTGCGGATGCTGGAAACGCTGCGGATATTTGCTTTGGTCTTTAGCGCAAGTTGGTCGAGCGAGGCGTACCCCGAGCCGCCAAGCCAGGGGCTATTTGCAAAAGAACTCTCGTTGATCGACGCTGCCGATGGATTCGACGTATCGGCGCCCGTCCTGAACTCCTGACGTGCAAGCCCATCGATACTTCCACTCGGCACCTTCAGATAGTTTGCAGCGTATGCTGCCGAAAATTTGAATTTTGGATCTGGATTGACCGCTCCCGCCGGAACGGCGACTATCGTCAGCGCCAACAAGCCGATCCCGGCCAGCGTCAACCGCGTCGATGTATCTCGGGTCCTTGATGTCATGTGCGACCGTCCCATAGCCAATGGCGGTTCGATTTGACCCGCCCGTTGGCTTGTTTATGGTAACGAATTACCATTCTATTCTATCGGCCAAATGGGGGAGAAGGCGGGTTCCAGGGCCGCCAATTGGCCGACACAGGGGAACAGCGACGTGCCAGCCGCCTTCAACCTCGGCGAACTTCGCCTCGCGGCGCTCGGCCGGCGCGAAGCGCTGCCCGCCATGATCGGGCTGGTTTCAGTCGCCGTGTCGATGCTGTTTTTGTATACCAGCTTTATCCCGGCAGGCGATCCGCGACCATTTTTGATCTGGCTGGCGTTAACCTCGGCGATCACCATTGCCAGTTTCGGGCTGGCAATTGCATTTTTCGTCCGCCAGCCCGGTGATCGCGAAATCGTCCGTATCTGGCTTCCGGTCGGCCGGATGTTGCGCAGCGCACTCAACCTGGCGACAATCATCAGCCCATGGTTGCTGCTTCCCGATGCCGAGCCGGCGCTTTGGGCGATTATCATGATGATGTATCTCTGGTTTCGTGCAACCGAAGTGCTGGCAACGGTCGACCCACACAGCCAGGTCTGGGTCGCGTTGGCGGGGCTACCGGCGTCGCTGGCGCTGTACCTTGTGCTCCATCACGCGCCCTATGCGCTGCCGCTGACGGTTTTCTTTGGGTTGGCGAGCGTTTCGCTGTTTTACATGCACCGGATTGTCCGTCGTGCGGCGCTGGCCAGCATTGACCATGCTGCGACAATGCCACTGCCGAACCCATCGGCAATGGCGCCGCCGATTTTGCCGACTGCCCCAATCATCGACATGCCCGCCGCCATGCCGCCCGGCCGGCTGACGCGCCGCCAGATCGAAGTGCTCGGTCTTTTGTGCGAAGGGCGCTCAAATAAGGAAATCGCCCGCGAATTGGGGGTGGCGCCCGGCACAGTGAAAACCCATATCGAACAAACGCTGGCTGCAATGGGCGCCGCCAATCGGACCGATGCCGCCGTCAAGGCGCGGACACTGGGGCTTGTCTAAACAACGAACTCGGCTTGCAGCCCTATCCGGCCTCTGCTATGCGCCCCATTCGCTCTGGCAAGTCTGCTTGCCGGACTTATCTTAAATATGACAAGCATCAGGGCTGTGCCAGCCCCGGTGACGTGAATGGAGAGAACGGCTGCATGCAAATCGTGGTTCGCGACAATAATGTTGATCAGGCGCTGCGCGCGCTCAAGAAAAAGCTGCAGCGCGAGGGCGTTTACCGCGAAATGAAGCTGCGCCGTCATTACGAAAAGCCATCCGAAAAGCGCGCCCGCGAAAAGGCTGCCGCTGTCCGCCGCGCCCGCAAGCTGGAACGCAAGCGTGCCGAACGCGATGGCGTGAAATAAGCAGCACCCCTGCGATGGCGACCACCACTCCCAATGCTGCCGGTGACGGCGGCGTGACGAAATGGCTGGTCGCCGCACTGGCGTTGATCGCAATTGTCGGCCTGTTGGTATGGGCCGGAACGCAAAGCCAGGTATCGGCGGTGCGGGCCGAGGATATGAAGTTTCTCAGCGAAAATGCGAAAAAGCCGGGCGTGATTACCACTCACAGCGGCCTGCAATATCAGGTTATTCGCGAAGGCGCGGGCCCAAAGCCATCCAGCAGCGATACCGTGCTTGTCCATTACGAAGGCAAGCTGATCAGTGGCACGGTGTTTGACAGCAGCTATCAGCGCGGCCAGCCGGCGCAGTTCCCGCTCGATCAGGTGATCCCGGGCTGGACCGAAGGCGTGCAATTGATGCCGACCGGGTCAAAATATCATTTCGTCGTGCCGCCCGCACTGGGCTATGGTGCCCGCGGTGCCGGCGGCGTCATCCCGCCGGGCGCGGTGCTGGAATTCGACATCGAATTGCTGGCGGTCAAGCCGAGCTGAATACGTCGGCAGGGATCGAAGCTATTTTCCCGCCCGTACCAACGTCCCGATCCCGCGCTTCGTAAAAATTTCCAGCAGCATGGCGTGGCCGATGCGGCCGTCAAGAATCACGGCTGCATCCACGCCGGCACCAACGGCTGCTACACAGGTTTCCAATTTGGGGATCATGCCGCCGGTGATGGTGCCGTCGGCAACCAGGCCAGCAATGTCGGGCGGTGTCAGATCGGTGAGCAGCGCGCCCGATTTGTCGAGCACCCCGGCCACATCCGTCAGCAGGAAAAACCGCGCGGCGCCCAGCGCCGCCGCAATCGCCCCGGCCATGGTGTCGGCGTTGATATTATAGGTATGGCCATCGGCGCCCACGGCCACCGGCGCGATCACCGGCACGATCCCGGCGGCGAGCAGCGTGTGGATGATCGTCGTGTCGACATGTTCAGGTTCGCCGACAAAACCCAGATCGACCACTTGCTCGATCGCGCTATCTGGGTCCCGCGTCGTGCGGTTGACCTTCACCGCCCGCACCAGCCCGGCATCCTTGCCCGAAATGCCCGCCGCGCGGCCGCCGGCCCGGGCGATCCAGGCGACCAGTTCCTTGTTGATCGATCCAGCGAGTACCATTTCGGCAACTTCTGCCGTCGCTGCATCTGTCACCCGCAGGCCATCGACAAAGCGGCTTTCAATCCCCAGCCGTTTCAGCATGGCGCCGATCTGCGGCCCGCCGCCGTGCACCACCACCGGCAAAATGCCAATGGTTTTGAGCAGCACGATATCCTCTGCGAAATCCTGCGCCAGCGCTGCATCGCCCATCGCATGGCCGCCATATTTGACGACAAAGATCTTCCCCGCATAGCGTTGCAGATAAGGCAACGCTTCGATCAGTGTTTCGGTTTTGGCGATCATTTCCGGGTCAGGGGCGTGGCTCATGGCGGCGTCTATAGGGGGCGAAGGGCGACGATGACAGCAGGATATTCGGGCACGCCAATGTGCAGGAAATTCAGGGTGCCAGCCGGCCAGCCGACCTGGCGGCTGGCGATGCCTGCGGCGGTTGCTGCTGAAATCGCTGGTGATGCGCCGCTGCTGGTGCCGATCGAACCAGTCTGACCCACAGGACTGCGCGGTTGACGCGACCTGGTCGGGATTAAAGCCGGTCATCCGGAAGACCGCGCCGAAATCGTGAAACCCCTGTTGCGCTGCATGGCACCAAACCCTTGCCAGGCATCACTAAATTGCGCCGCGCCGCCGCCGTTGTTCCCTGCACAGGCCATACGCCGTTGGGGAAAGCGCGCATGTCAGCAATGTTTCCACCGCCGATTGCGGCAACACAAACGGTCAGCTGGCCGCAGGTTTTCGGATTCAGACAGGGGCGTGACACGTTTTTCGCCCGCGTGCGCGCCGCGCAGTTGCAAACGATGAACCGCTATGTTCCCTGCAATGTCGCACTGATGACGCTAAACGTCGCCGGGATGATCTGGGCACTGCGCGATGTCGCCGGCTTTGGCTTTGTGCTCAGCTGGGGCGGCATGATGGCGGCGCTGGCACTGGTGTGGACACTGCGGTTTGTCAGGGGTGTGCGCCACGGCGAGGCGAATGAAGCCTCAGGATCAACATTCTGGACCGTCAGCGCAGAAGGCGCCGCCTTTGGCCTGTGTTGGGCGGTGCTGATGCTGCATCTGCTGCCGGTTGCCAATGTGGAAAACCAGGCGTTGCTGTTGCTGGTATCATTGAGTGCGATGGGATCATGCGGTTTTGCCGCTGCGGTGATGCCAGTGTGTGCGCTATCGCTGGTGCTGACCATCGGCATTGCGGCATTGACCGGGATACCAGCCGGATCGCCGTTGGCAACACCGATGGTTGGGCTGGCTTTTGTATCCTTTGCGCTGGTGATCGCCCGCGGTGTCGTTATCACCAGCTTTGCGATGATGGCGCGGATGCGCGCCCAGACCGATCTGGGTGAACGCACCGAAATCGTCAGGCTGTTGCTGAATGAATTTGAATCCAATGGGTCCGATTGGCTGATCGAAGTCGATGTTGAGGGCTGCCTGACTCATGTTTCACCGCGCCTCGCCGATGTTGCAAAGCGCCCGCGGGCCGAATTGCTGGGTCAACCGCTGCTTGGCCTGTTAGGCGATGAACGCCGGCGGGAGGGGCGCAACGCGGTCAAGGCCCTCGCTGGCAGTTTCAACGCGCGCCGGGCCTTTCGCGACATCACCATTCCCGTCACGGTGGCCGGCGAAACCCGCTGGTGGGCCATATCCGGCACGCCCAAAATCGATGGGTTGGGGGCGTTTGCCGGCTATCGCGGCGTTGGCCGGGATGTGACCGAAACCCGCCGCAGCCACGATCGCATCGCGCAACTGGCGCGTTTTGATCCCCTGACGGGCCTGACCAACCGGGCGCTGTTTCGCGAAACTCTGGACGATGCGCTGGCCCGGGCGGTTCGCACAGGCAAAAATTGCGCGTTGCTGTTCATTGATCTCGATCGCTTCAAGGCAGTGAACGACACGCTGGGCCATAACACCGGCGACATGCTGCTCCGCGACGTCGCCGGCCGGCTGCGCGATGCGGTTGGTGGCGGCGCGACGATTGCCCGGCTGGGGGGTGACGAATTTGCGGTGATGCTGCCCGATGCATCGGCGCGGCGGGCGGAAACGGTGGCACGCGGCATTGTTACAGCGCTGGCGCGGCCGTTTGACATTGATGGCAAGTCGGTGGGCATCGGCGGCAGCGTTGGCTATGCCATGGGCCCCGGCGATGGCGCCAGTGTCGATCGCCTGTTGAAAAGCGCCGATCTGGCCTTGTACGAAGTCAAATCAAATGGTCGCGGTGCGGCCTGCCGCTACGTTCCGGAAATTCGCGAACGAGCGGAGGATCGGCGAGCAATGGAGGGTGATCTGGCGGTGGCGCTGGACCGCGAAGAGCTGGCGCTGGCGTTTCAGCCGGTGGTCGATACCGGCAACGAAAAGATCGTCGGTTTTGAAGCCCTGCTGCGCTGGATGCATCCCGTGCAGGGCCGTATCGCCCCCGATAAATTCATTCCGATTGCGGAAGCCACCGGCCTGATCGTCCCCATCGGCCATTGGGTGATCCAGACCGCCTGTGAATGGGCGGCGCGTTGGCCCGCGCATATCAAAATCGCGGTCAACCTGTCGCCGGCGCAGATCGATGATCCGCAATTGCTGGCAGTGGTGGCGCGGGCGATTGCCGACAATGGCCTGGACCCGGCACGGCTGGAACTGGAAATCACCGAAAGCCTGTTTTTGAATGAAAAACCGTCGACGATCGAGAAACTGGCGGCGCTGAAGGCGCTTGGCGTCGGCTTTGCACTGGACGATTTCGGCACCGGTTATTCGTCGCTGGGCTATTTGCACAAGGCGGCGTTCGGCCGGATCAAGATCGATCGCAGTTTTGTCGCCCGCGCAACGCAGGCCAATGGTGAAGCGAGTGCCATCATCCAGGCCATCGTTCAGCTCGCCCATTCACTGGATATGGTGACGACGGCAGAAGGCGCCGAAACCCGTGAGGAATTTGAACTGTGCCGGGCGCTGGGCTGCGAAAATGTTCAGGGCTATCTGTTCGGCCGGCCGATGCCGCCAGAGGAAGCGACGGCGTTGGTGGTGGATGGCGTGATGGAGTCAGTGTGATGAGCTGATGCGTTGGGGGCGTCAGGAATCGCGCGGCCAATTCCCTTCCGCACTGCACCATGCTACGGCCCTCTCCATGCTGACTCTCAACGCCGTGACAGTTCGCCTTGGCGGGCGGACAATCCTTGACAATGCCACCGCAACGCTGCCGCCGCGGGGCCGCATCGGCCTGATCGGCCGCAACGGCGCCGGAAAATCGACGCTGATGAAGGTGATTGCCGGCACGCTGGACCCCGACAGCGGCGGCGTCGAAATGCCGAAATCGGCGCGGCTGGGCTATGTTGCGCAGGAAGCACCGGCCGGCCAGGGCACGCCGTTTGAAACGGTGCTGGCCGCCGATGTCGAGCGCGCCGCGCTGATGGTTGAGGAAGACAATCACCCCGATATGGAACGGCTCGCCGAAATCCATGATCGGCTGATCGCCATCGATGCCTATACGGCGGCAGCGCGGGCCAGCCGGATATTGGTGGGCCTGGGTTTTGATGAAGCGGCGCAGCATCGCCCGCTCGACAGTTATTCCGGCGGCTGGCGGATGCGGGTGGCGCTGGCGGCGTTGCTGTTTTCACAGCCTGACCTGCTGTTGCTCGATGAACCATCGAACCATCTTGATCTCGAAGCGACGATGTGGCTGGAATCTTTTCTCAAAACGTACCGCGCCACGATCGTGGTCATCAGCCATGAACGCGATCTTTTGAACAATGTCGTCGATTCGATCCTGCATCTGGAGGCGGGCAAGATTACGCTATACCCCGGCGGCTATGATGATTTCGAACGCCAGCGTGCCGAACGGCTGGCACAACTGGCCAGCGCGCGCGAGGCGCAAGCGGTGCAGCGGGCGAAATTGCAGGATTATGTCGCCCGCAACAGCGCCCGTGCCAGCACTGCAAAACAGGCGCAATCCCGCCAAAAGGCACTGGCCAGGATGCAGCCGATAGCCGAGGCGGTGACTGATCCGACTTTGGTGTTCAATTTTCCGTCACCCCAGGCGTTGAAGCCGCCGCTGGTTCAGCTTGATCATGCCTCGGTCGGTTATGACGGCAAGGCGATACTGGAACAGATCGACCTGCGGCTGGACCCTGACGATCGGTTGGCGCTGCTCGGCCGCAACGGCAATGGCAAGACAACGCTGGCGCGGCTGCTATCCGGCCAGTTGCCGCCGATGGAGGGAACGAAACACGCCCCGGGCAAGCTGCGTGTCGGCTATTTCACCCAATATCAGGTGGAGGAACTGGACAGCGACGATACGCCGCTGGAGCATATGAGCCGGTTGATGCGCGGCGCCAACCCGACGCAGGTGCGGGCGCAATTGGGGCGTTTCGGCTTTGCCGGGGCGATGGCGGAACAAAAGGTCGGCAAGATGTCGGGCGGCGAAAAGGCCCGGCTCGCGCTGGCGCTGATCACCCGCGATGCGCCGCACCTGCTGATTTTGGATGAACCGACCAACCATCTGGATGTCGATACGCGTGAGGCGCTGGTGCAGGCGCTGAACGATTATGAAGGCGCCGTTGTCGTCGTCAGCCATGATCGCCACATGATCGAGGCGAGCGCCGACCGGCTGGTGCTGGTCGATGCCGGGCGGGCGCTGGAATTTGCCGGATCGCTGGACGATTATACCGACAGCATCCTGGGCAAAGGGCCGGCCAGCCCGGAAGGCGGCAAATCGAAAGCCAACAAGAAGGATGATCGCAAGGCGGCGGCCGCAGCGCGGGAAGCGGCTGGCAGCATCCGCAAGGCCGTGGCGGCAGCAGAGGCCGAGACGGCGCGGTTGACCGCCAGGCTGAAGGATATCGATCGGGCGCTGTTCGATCCGAAAGCTGCAGCGCCCGCCGATGCGCGGTTGACGGCCGGCGATCTGATGCGGCTGCGCGGCGAAACCGACAAGGCGCTGGCAGCGAGCGAAGCGACCTGGCTGGCGGCAAGCGAGAAACTGGAAGCGGCGGGTTGAACCCTGCCCCCGATGGGGGGGGATATGGTCCATACAAATTCGTCATCTCTGCGCATTCTTCTTGACATGATATAGTATCACATTTACCCCTTTCGCAGCGCAGCATTCTTGCCGCAAAAGGGTCCTTTCAATGCGTTTGCGTGTTTCCATTCTCGCCCTGTTGCTCGGGTCAGCAGCGCCGGCGCTTGCCGATGCTGCTGCCACCGTCCCGGTCGCCGACGATGAAATCATTGTCACGGCGCGCAAACTCAACGCCGCCCGCGCCAGTATCCAGCCCGACACCGGCGCCTCGACCTACAGCTTTGATGCGGCCGCGCTCGATACGCTGCCCGGTGGCCGTAACGCGCCGCTGAACCAGGTGCTGTTGCGCGCGCCGGGCGTGGCGCAGGACAGTTTTGGCCAGTTGCACATCCGCGGCGATCACAATGGCATCCAGTTTCGGGTCAATGGCGTCATCCTGCCCGAAGGGCTGAACGTCTTTGGTCAGTCGCTCAGCCCGCGCTTTGCCAATAATGTCACGCTGATCACCGGCGCGCTGCCGGCGCAATATGGCCTGCGCGTGGCCGGTGTGGTCAATATTTCGACCAAGGGAAGCGGATTTGACAATGGCGGCGCGATTTCGATCTATGGTGGCAGCCATGGCATCATCCAGCCGAGCGCCGAAATCAGCGGTACCAGCGGCAGCAACAGCTATTTCGTGTCTGGCAGTTACCTGCACAGCAACATCGGGATTGAATCGCCTGACAGCAGCCGCACGCCGCTGCATGATCGCACCGACCAATGGTCAGGCTTTGGTTATTTCGATCATATCATCGATGACCAGAACAAGGTTACGTTGATCCTGGGCACATCGAACCAGCAATTCCAGATTCCCAATCGGCGCGGCGAACAACCCTCGCTGGGGCTGATCGTCAATGGCAACAGCGCCTTTCCATCGGAAAATCTGGACGGCCGCCAGCGCGAAACAACCCATTACGCGATTGCCAGCTATCTCCACGACACCGGCAATTTCACCGGGCAAGTGTCATTGTTCGGCCGTTATTCCGCGTTGAAATACACGCCTGATAAAGGCTTTGGCCAATTGCTCTACGATGGCATTTCGCAAAGCGCCTATAAGCGCGATGTCGCCGCAGGCATCCAGGCGGAGGGCAAGTATAAACTGTCCGATAGCCATATCCTGCGCGCCGGCGCCGTCATCCAGCGCGATCGCGCCACCAGCAATACCGCGTCGGATGTGCTCGGCGTCGATGGCAATGGCAACCAGACTGGTGATGTGCCGTTCACCATCACCGACAATAGCGCCAGCACCGCCTGGACCTATACCGCCTATGTGCAGGATGAATGGAAACCGTTTGCGGTGCTGACCATCAACTATGGCCTGCGCTTTGATCGATTTCAGGGCTATCTCAGTGAGCAGCAGCTGTCGCCGCGGATCAATTTCATCCTTGAACCGGGTGCCGGCTTTACGCTCCACGGGGGCTATTCGCGCTATTTCACCCCGCCGCCATTTGAACTGGTCAGCAACGCTTCGGTCGCCCGCTTTGTCGGCACCACGGCGCAATTTCCGAATGGCACGATCAGCGACACGCCGCGCGCCGAACGGGCGAACTATTTCGATCTGGGCTTTGTCCAGAAAATCGGCAGTTTCAGCTTTGGCATCGACAGCTATTACAAGACTGCCCGCAACCTGATCGACGAAGGCCAGTTTGGCGCGCCGATCATCCTGACGCCGTTCAACTATGCCAATGGCAGGGTGCGCGGTGTGGAATTCACCGCCAATTACCAAAAGGGGCCGTGGACGCTGTATGGCAATTTCGCCGTGTCGGATGCCCAGGGCAAGGGCATTACCAGCAGCCAGGCGACCTTTGATCCGGGTGATCTCGCCTATATCGCCAATAATTTTATCCCGCTGGACCATGACCAGCGCTTTACCGGGTCGGCCGGGGCGTCCTGGAGCGCCGATGACCATCACCTGGGCATCGACATGCTGTATGGCTCAGGCCTGCGCAGCGACGGGGCGACGCCGAACGGGGCGAAGCTGCCGCCCTATGTAACCGTTAATATTTCGGCGTCCCAAACCCTCGATCTTGGCAAGGCCGGGCCGTTGGAACTGCGGTTCGACATCATCAACCTGTTCGATCATGTTTACGAAATTCGCGATGGCACCGGCGTCGGCGTCGGCGCCCCGCAATTCGGCCAGCGCCAGGGCTTTTTTGTCGGCGTGACCAAGCATTTCTAAAGCTTGGCGTTCGGGAATTTGCTCGTCGTAAAGGCGCCTCCGGCGGCTCTATTGATCACCGGTCGGTTATGATCGACACCGGAACAACCCACCCCGCCCCCTGCTCGAACAAGGCAACGGCGAAGCAGAAAACGGTTTTTCTGGCTTTCGGCGGCGCAGCTTATTTCTTTGCCACCGGCACAATCTGCCAGCCGCCGCCCAATTGTTTGAACACCGCGATCTGCGCCGTGGTCAGCGCCGCATCGCTGTTGGCGAGTTGCGCATCGGCCGTTGCCAGCGTGCGTTCCGCATCGAGGACCGTCAGGAAGTTTTCGGCCCCGGCGCCATAGCGCAGGCGGACGATGCGGGCCGCCTCCGCGCTTTGCTCGCGCGCCGATCGCAGCGCCTTGTTGCGATCGATGCTGCCGGTATAGTCAGACAGTGCGGTTTCGGTATCGCGCAGCGCCGCCAGCACGGTGCCGTCGAAATCGGCCAGCGCGGCTTCGGCGCTGAATTTCGCCTGTTTGATGCGCGCCCGTGCAGCGGTGATATTGGGGAAGCTCCAGCTGATCAGCGGCCCGATGCTGAAGCCAAAGCCTTGCGAACCGAAGGCCGCCCCGGGTGAGATGCCTTGCGCCGAAATCGAACCGCCCAGGCTGATCTTGGGAAACAGATCGGCGGTGGCAACGCCAATGCGCGCGGTGGCGGCAGCAAGCTTGCGATCCGCCTGGCGAATGTCAGGGCGGCGTTGCAGCAACATGGTGCCATCGCCGGTGGGGATGGGTTGTGACAATTGCGGCGGCGCGGCGCAGGCGGCAGCGCGGGGATCGACCGCCGCCGGGGGTTTGCCAGTCAGCACCGCAAGGCGGAAAAGCGCCGATCGATGTGCGGCGGCAAAGCCGGGGATCGTTGCGCGGGTGGATTCAAGCTGGGCGCGGGCGCGGGTCGAATCCAGCGGCGAATCGCGGCCAGCGGCAACGCGGCGTTCGGTCAGGTCAAAACTGTCGCTTTGCAGTTTCAGGCTTTTTTCAGCGACGGCCAGTTGCCGCGCGGCTGAACAGGCATCGGCATACGCCCGGGCGGTTTCGGCGGCAACGCTGATGGCAACGGCATCCCGGGCTGCCGCCTGTGCCTCGGCATCGGCGCGGGCAGCCTGGATGCTGCGGCTGACCCGGCCATACAGATCGATTTCATAGCTGGCATCAAGGCCGAGCTTGTAGAAATCGCTGTCAAACGGCGCCGGACCATTGATTGTGGGAACCGATAGCCGGGATTTCGAAATGCTGCCGCTGACAGTGGTTGTCGGCAGCCGGGCGCTTTGGCTTTCGGAAAGCACGGCGCGCACCCGGCGCAGATTGGCGGTGGCACTGCGCAGATCGGTATTGGCGGCAAAGGCCTGGATGAGCAAATCATCAAGCAGCGGATCATTGTAAAGCCGCCACCAGGCGTCGGGCGGAATTTCGCCACTGGTGATCACCGGGGTTGCCGAAATGAACGGTCCCGTCGCTGGCGTTTTCGCTGCGTGAAAGTCCGGCCCTATGGCGCAGGCCGAAAGGCCAAGCGAGGCGGCAAGGGACAAGAGGCGCTTCATTCTGCCGGCTCCGCCTTTGGTACGCGGTTGCGGCTGCGGACCTTTGCTGCCTTTGCTGCCGCCCAACTGGCGATGACGTAGAAAACCGGGGTGAACAGCAGGCCAAAGATGGTGACGCCGATCATGCCGAAAAATACCGCTGTCCCCAGCGCCTGGCGCATTTCGGCGCCGGGGCCGCTGGCGATCAACAGCGGTACCACGCCCAGGATGAAGGCAAAGCTGGTCATCAGGATCGGTCGCAGCCGGGTGCGCGCTGCGGCTTCGGCGGCGGCATGTCGCTCCAGCCCGCGTTCTTCGGCTTGCTTGGCGAATTCGACGATCAGAATGGCGTTTTTGGCGGCCAGTCCAACCAGCACGACAAGACCGATCTGGGTCAGGATATTGTTGTCAAAACCGCGCAAATTGACGCCAACGATCGCGGCGAGCAGGCACATCGGCACGATCAGGATCACCGCCAGCGGCAGCACCAGCGATTCATATTGCGCCGCGAGCAGCAGGAAGACGAACACCACCGCCAGTGCAAAGACGATCGAAGCGGTATTGCCCTGGGTTTTTTCCTGATAGGCCAATTCGGTCCATTCATAGCTGAACCCGGCGGGCAAATGCTTTGCCGCCAGTTTTTCCATCGCATCCAATGCCTGGCCAGATGAAAAGCCGGGTTTCGTATCGCCCTGCAATTCCGACGCGGTGTAAAGATTGTGGCGAACAACGCGATACGGGCCGGAATCGTTCTTCAACGTCGCAACCGAGCCCAATGGCACCATTTCGCCCGACGCCGATCGGGTTTTCAGATTGACGATATCGGCGGGCGCGGCGCGAAATGGCGCATCGGCCTGCGCAGTGACACGATAAGTACGACCAAAAAGATTGAAATCATTGATGTAACTTGATCCCAGATAGGTTTGCAGGGTCGAAAAGATCTGGTCCGGCGTCACGCCCAGTTGTTCGGCCTTTTGCCGGTCAATATCGGCGTAGATGCGCGGGGTGCCGGTGTTGAACAGGCTGAAAACCGATGTCAGGCCTGGTGTCTGGTTGGCGGCCATCATCATTTCGATGGTTGCCCCCTCCAGTGCGCGCACACCCTTGTTGCCGCGATCCTGGATCATCATTTTATAGCCACCGCCGGTGCCGATGCCGCGCACGGGGGGTGGCGCGATGACCAGCACATTGGCGGCATCGATCGCCCCCATTGCCTTGCGCAAATCCGCAAGGATTGAATCGCCGGTTTGGCCGTGTTGTTTGCGCAGCGGGAAATCGTCGAGCGACAGGAACATCGTCGCGGCATTCGGCGCATTGGAGAAGCTGGCGCCGTCAAGCCCGGCGATCGTGACGACATGGTTGATACCCGGCGTCTTCAGCGCGATATTGACGGCCTTGCGCGCGATGGCATCGGTACGTTGCAGGGTGGAACCCGGCGGCATTTGAACCACGCCGATCAGATATCCCTGATCCTGCGCTGGAATAAAGCCGGTGGGTGTCGCGGCAAAGCGCCAGCCGGCAATGCCGAGCAGCACGGCGTAAACGACCAGCACCACCGCGATGCCTCGCACCAACCGCGCCGCAACCCGGCCATAGCGATCTGACAGCCAGTCAAAACCCCGGTTAAAGGCATTGGCGGCGCGCTGCAGCGGTGCCATGACACCATGCGGTTCCCGGGGATGTTCATCATGCGGTTTCAGCAGCAATGCCGCCAGCGCCGGTGACAGTGTCAGCGACACGATGCAGGAAATCAGCGTTGCCGCTGATATTGTCAGCGCGAATTGTTTGTAAAATTGCCCGGAAATGCCGCTGATGAAGGCGGTGGGCACAAATACCGCGCACAGGGTGAGGGCGATGGCGATCAATGCACCGCCCACTTCATCCATGGTCGCAAAGGCCGCATCATGCGGGCTGAGGCCGTTTTTCAACTCACGTTCGACATTTTCGACAACAACGATGGCATCATCAACGACGATGCCGATGGCCAGCACCAGCCCGAACAGCGACAGGTTGTTCAGGCTATAACCAAACGCCGCCATCACGGCGAAGGTGCCGATCAGTGAAACCGGGATGGCCAGCACCGGGATGATCGCCGCGCGCCAGCTTTGCAGGAAGACCAGCACGACAAGGACCACGAGCAGCACGGCCTCGACCAGGGTTTGCAAAACCGAGTTGATCGATTCCTGCACATAGGTCGTCGGGTTATACGGGATGCTGTAATCGACGCCCGGCGGGAAATCCTTTTTCGCCTCATCCATCGTCTTGATGATCGAAGCGGCGGTGGCGAGCGCATTCGAACCCGGCAACTGGGTGATACCCATGCCGATACCTGCAGTGCCGTTGACATAGGCATTGGTGGTGTAATCCTGTGACCCGACCTCGATCCGCGCCACATCGCTGACCCGGGTCATCGCGCCATTGGCATTGGTCTTGATGACGACATCGCCGAATTGCGCCGGCGTCGTCAGCCGGCCCTGGGTCTGAACGCTGAGTTCAAAGCCCGATCCGCCTGGCGCAAAGGGGGCTGCGCCGACACTGCCGCCCGCCACCTGGACATTCTGGCTGCGCAGCGCGGCAACGATTTCTGCAGCGTTCAGATTGCGGGCGGCAGCCTTTTCCGGATCGATCCAGATGCGCATCGCATAGTCGCGGGCGCCAAACACATTGATGCCGCCAATGCCCTGAAGGCGTAGCAATTTGTCGCGAATCTGCAGATTTGCATAGTTCGACAGATATTGAATGTCATGGCTGCCATCGGGGGAGGTGAGGAACACCGCCATCAAGATGTCGGGGGTATTCTTGCGCGTCGTGACGCCCAGTTGCTGCACCGCCTGCGGCAGGCGCGGCAACGCCGAGGACACGCGATTTTGCACCAGCACCTGTGCGGTATCGAGGTTGGTGCCGAGTTTGAAGACGATATTGATCGTAACGCGGCCATCACCCGTCGACGACGAGGTGATATAAAGCATGTTTTCAACGCCGTTGACTTCCTGTTCGATCGGCGCGGCAACAGTATCGGCCATCACTTCGGCAGAGGCGCCGGGATAGGATGCCGTTACCGCAATCGTTGGCGGCGCGATTTCGGGATATTGTGCCACCGGCAGCGATGGGTAGGAAAACAGGCCGATCAGCACGACCAGCACCGAAATCACCCCGGCAAAGATCGGGCGGTTGATGAAAAAATGCGAAAAGCGCATGTCAGCGAGCGCCGGCGGCAGTGGCTGATGTGGCGGGCGGTTCGGTGATCGCCGGTACCTGTGGCCCGGTGCCGGGCGCCGGCGGCACGATCTTGCCCATTTTCGGCGAGACTGGCGTGCCTGGCCGGCCGCGCTGGACCCCGGCGATGATCACCTTGTCCGACGCCAGCAGGCCCGATCGCACGACGCGCAGCCCGTCAACCAGCGGCCCCAGTTCGACAATGCGCTGCGCAACCTTGTTGTCCGGCCCGACCACCAGCACGGCCTTGCGGGTCTGGTCCGTCACGATCGCGTCTTCCGGAATCAGCATGCCCTGATACGCGCCTGAACCCAGCAGCCGCATATGGCCGAACATTCCCGGCGTGAGGAACCCGGTCGGATTGCGGACGACAGCACGGCCGCGAATGGTGCCCGAACCATTGTCGATGACGTTGTCGACAAAATCCATGCGGCCATGCCAGCGATATTCGTTTTCATCCGCCAGCCTGATATCGACAGGGTTGGGGGCGACGCGTGACGACGGCCGGGTCCCGGCCTGATTGGCGCGCTGATACTTCAGATAGACCGCTTCCGATCCGGTGAAGACGAAATGGATCGGGTCCAGCGTCACCACCGTCGTCATTGGCGTGGTGCCTGCGGTCACATAGGCACCAACATCGACGCGGCGATCCGACATCCGGCCTGAAATTGGCGCAGTGACGCGGGTAAAGCTGACATCGAGGGCACGCGTTGCCACCGTCGCTTCAGAGGACGCCAGGGTTGCCTGGGCCTGGGCCAGCGATGCCTTGTCATTGTCATATTCTTGTTGCGAAACCGCGTTGAGCTGCAACAGCTTGTCGGTGCGCGCAAACACGGCACGGGCGAGATCAACCGACGAGCGGCTTTTCTGCGCATCGGCCTTTGCCTGGGCCAGTGCCGCATTGAAAGGCCGCGGATCGATGACGAACAGCAGATCGCCAGCGCGGGCAAATTCGCCATCGCGGAAATTGATGCTTTTGACATAGCCGGACACCCGCGGGCGGACTTCGACGGACTGTTTCGCTTCAAATCGCCCGGTATAGTCATCCCAATCGACGATCGGTTTAACCAGTGGATTTGCCACCGTCACCGGTGGCGGCGGACCACCAAAGCCGGGCGGGCCGGCGGCGGCGCCTTCATCCTTTTTGCCACAGGCGGCGAGTGCGAGGACCATCAGAATCACCGGCACCAGGGTGGGGCTGTTGCGCATGCGGCCTCGCTTTCGTACGTCGTC
The DNA here is from genome assembly GCA_038228305.1 of Sphingomonadales bacterium. Taxonomy (GTDB): domain Bacteria; phylum Pseudomonadota; class Alphaproteobacteria; order Sphingomonadales; family Sphingomonadaceae; genus Sandarakinorhabdus. Next base: position 91,373 of record JBBRPI010000001.1, read on the forward strand.
GATGCCAATCATGTTGCAGTGCGGCGTAAATGCAGACATCGAAATTGTCATTTTCCTGTCACGTTTTTGGCGGAACAGCTGCACCTTTGATCGATGTCATCAGGCTTGCATATCCATAACCGGATGATTATGTTTATAATCGAGAAACTTGATCGTCAAGATAGATTTGGCCAGACACATTCGGGATGCGACATTTTGGACAAGGCCGTGCATCTGCAGACGATCATGGATGCCGGGCGGCGCATCCATGAAGCGGTTGACAGCATCGACATGATCATGTCGGCACGGCTGGGGGTGCATCGCAATGATCTGCGCTGCCTGCACTTGCTGGAACATGGCCCGGCGACCCCCGGCGAAGTGGCCTGCAAGACCGGGTTGACCAGCGGCTCGGTGACGGCACTGCTCGACAGGCTGGAGGCGGCCGGGTTCGTCGAACGCCGGCGATCCTGTACCGACCGGCGATCGGTGGAAATCGCCCTGCCCGATGCCCGGCTGGCAGAACTGCGCGCGTTGCAGGCCGAAATCGAAGCTGTCATTCGGGGCTTCTATGAAAAACTGCCCGTCGCCGATATTGCTGATTCAGGCCGGTTGCTGACTGTCTTTGCCGATGCCTTGGCCCATTTCGCCGACCGTGCTGTTTGCTCGCAACCTGCCGCGAAATAGACAGGCCGCGCGATCAAGGCTTGGCAAATGCTGCCCTGACAGCCTAGCAGCGGCCATGCGCTTTGCCATGCCTCGCCGCGAATTTGCCGTGCTGTTTGCCGTGTTGCTGACGGTTGCCGCTGGCAATACCGCACTGCAGACCGTCTTGCCCGCCATCGCCCGGGTGATCCATATCCCCGATATGTTGGTGGCGATCATCTTTTCGTTTTCGGCGCTGTTGTGGACGTTCACCGCCCCCTATTGGGCGCGGCAATCGGATATTCGCGGCCGACGGCGGTTGATGGAGGTTGGTGTCATCGGTTTTGGCATATCGATGCTGGGCTGCGCGATCACCATCTATGCCGGGCTGCGGGGGTTGCTGGTGCCAGTGGCGACGTTTGCGCTGTTTGCATCGCTGCGTTCGTTGTTCGGCATTTTCGGTTCGGCGTCCAACCCTGCCGCACAGGCCTATGTCGCCGCGCGCACCAGCGAGGGCGAACGCACCAATGCGCTGTCGTCGCTGTCATCCGCATTCGGGTTGGGCACCATTATCGGCCCGGCCATCGCGCCGTTGTTCATTATCGGCGTATTCGGCTTGTCGGGGCCGTTGTTCGCCTTTGCCGCCATCGCGGTCATCGTGTTGCTGGCTGTGCGGCGCTGGTTGCCTGATGATGACCCAACGCATTTCCCGGGGCGAATAGGAGCGGGTGCAGACGTTGTCCTGCATCCGGTCACCGCCCATGGCGCGCCGGCGAGTGAGCCGACGATTGCCGGCGGTGCGACGGGCGCCAGCGTCCAGGCCGCCGCCGCCGGGCGGGGTCCACGCCTGTCATGGCGTGATCCGCGCATCTTGCCGTTCATGGTTTTTGGTTTCTGTTCGGGTTCGGTCCAGGCGGCAACCGGCCAGGCGCTGGGCTTTCTGGTCATCGATCGGCTTGGCGGCGGTGCCGGCATTGGGGGCGGTGCGATTGCCGCACAGCATGAAATCGCCATCATCTTCATGGCCGGCGCAGGGGCAACGCTGCTGGCACAATGGGGGCTGATCCCGATGTTCCGGATGACACCGCCATTGCTGATGCGCTGGGGCACTGCAATTGCTGCAATCGGCACGGCCGGCGTGGCGTTCGCGCCCGATCTTTATACGTTGGTCATCGCATTTGCCTTGTCATCACTGGGCTATGGCCTGGCCCGCCCGGGCTTTACCGCCGGTGCCAGCCTGGCTGTAGGCCGCACGGAACAGGGCGGTGTTGCCGGGGCTGTCACCTCGATCAACGGCTCGTGCTTTGTCTTTGCGCCGGCCATCGGCATCGGCCTGTATCAGTTCGGGGGGATGCTGCCCTATCTGCTGGGTGCCGGCGCATTGGCGATGCTGTTCGTCTATGTCTGCACACAGCGGGCGTTGCGTGTGGTGCCGGTGGCCGAGGGCGAATTTTAGCGACGCCTCAATTCACCCAGGCGGCTTCTTTCTCCGCTGCGCGCCGGTCCAGTTCTGCCCGGGCGATCTTTTCGCTTGAGGATTTGAGCTGTCCGCACGCCGCCATGATATCGCGCCCGCGTGGCCGGCGAACCGGGGCGGAAATGCCACTGTGAAAGATGATTTCCGAAAACGCCGTCACCCGTTCAGGCAGCGATGTTTCATAGGCCGATCCGGGCCATGGGTTGAACGGGATCAGATTGACCTTGGCCGGCAGATCATATTTGCGGATCAACCGCACCAGTTCGCGGGCATCGGCGTCGCTGTCATTCTTGTCCTTCAGCATCACATATTCAAAGGTGATGCGCCGGGCGTTGTTGGCACCGGGATAGGCGGCGCAGGCGGCAAGCAGTTCCTCGATGCCGTATTTCTTGTTGATCGGCACGATTTCGTCGCGGATTTCCTTGGTGGTCGCATGCAACGAAACTGCCAGATTTACGCCGATTTCGGCACCGGCACGCGCCATCATCGGCACAACGCCAGAGGTGGAAAGCGTGATGCGGCGTTTGGACAGGCCCAGCCCATCGCCATCCATGACGATGGCCAGTGCATCGCGGACGTTTTCGAAATTATACAGCGGTTCACCCATGCCCATCATCACGATGTTGGTCAGCATCCGCCCTTCGGACGTGTAATTGCTGCCGGGCTGGTTATGGCCGGCAATCCACGGGGTATCGTCGTCATTGTCGTCGTCATCGTCGAATACGGTTGGCCGCGGCATTTGCGGCGCGCTGGCGTTCGGCCATTCACCCAGCGCGTCGCGTGCCAGCATCACTTGCCCGACGATTTCGGCAGGAGTCAGATTGCGCACCAGTTTCATGGTGCCGGTAAAGCAGAACCGGCAGTTCAGCGTGCAGCCGATTTGCGATGAAACGCACAAAGTGCCGCGATAGGCATCGGGGATAAAGACGCATTCCGCCTCTTCCCCATCATCAAAGCGCAACAGCCATTTGCGGGTGCCGTCGGTTGAAACCTGGGCGGTGACGATTTCCGGCCGGCCCACGACGAAATGTGCGTCGAGCAGCGCGCGGGTATCCTTTGAAATATTGGCGAACGCCGCAATGTCGGTAACGCCGCGGTGATAAATCCAGTTCCAAACCTGGCTGGCACGCATTTTTGCCTGTTTTTCGGGGATGCCGATTTCGATCAGCGCGGCGCGCACGGCATCCTTTGACAGGCCGAGCAGCGCGCGTTTGCCATCGGCGCGGGCAGGGGCGGGTTTGCGCGGAACGGGGGTGGGATCGACAAGGCCGGGAATTTGCATTGCCGGCATATAGGGGGAGAGACGGGCAGAAGAAAGGCGGCGCCTTTGCAGCTTTGCAATCGCGTGCCAAATGCACCCCACTGCAATGGTTTTGGCAAGGATTTTGGCGATGGATATTGGCGCGCTTTTCTCACTCAAGGGCCGGGTGGCATTGGTCACCGGCGGATCAAAGAACCTTGGCCGCAGCATCGCCGAAGGGTTTCTGGCCCAGGGGGCGACGGTCTATATCTCCTCTCGCAAGGCCGGCGTATGCGATGCGACAGCGGCCGAACTCGGGCCGAATTGTCATTCCCTGCCGATGGACGTGTCGACAGTTGCCGGGTGCAAGGCACTGGCTGCGGCCTTTGCCGAGCGGGAGCAAAAGCTCGACATTCTGGTCAACAATGCCGGCGCAGCCTGGGGGGCGGAATTTGCAGAATTTCCGGAATCCGGATGGGACAAGGTTTTGAACCTGAATCTCAAGTCGCCATTCTTTCTCACCCAGGCCCTGTATTCCCAACTGAAGGCAGCGGCGTCACCAGCCCAGCCAGCCAAGGTGATCATGATTACCTCCATCGATGGCATCCGGCTGAACCCCCAGGAAACCTATAGTTATCACGCGTCCAAATCCGGCCTGATCTATCTCACACGGCGCATGGCAGCGCGGCTGGTGAGGGACCATATCAATGTCACTTCGATCGCGCCGGGGGCGTTTGCATCGGACATGAACACCATCGCGCGCGACCATGGCGAGGCATTGGCCAGCCATATCCCGAGCAGGCGCATTGGCATCGCAGAGGATCTGGCGGGTGCGGCGATCTTCCTTGCCAGCAACGCCGGAAATTATGTGGTCGGCGAAACCATTGCCGTCGATGGCGGCGTAGCGCTGGCCAACGCGTGATGCGGCCACGCCGCGTGCGGGTTTGCCCGCACGCGGCGCCGCGCCTCACATCGCCGAAATGCCGCCGTCGACATACAGGCCATGCCCCGTCACCATCTTGGCTTCATCTGACGCCAGATAGACTGCCGCCCACGCCACGTCGTCAGGCTCTCCCACTGCCCCCAATGGTATCTGCCGGCCCAGCTTTGCCAGGCCTTCCTCACGCCCCATGGCGCCGGTCAGGGCATCCAGAATCGGCGTGTCGATGAAAACCGGGTGGATGCTGTTGCAGGTGATGCCATAGCGCTGCTTGGCACAGTGCAGCGCGACAGATTTGGTCAAATGCCGCACGCCGGCCTTTGCGCTGTTATAGGCGGCGCTGTTGTGGCCGGCGATGACCCCGGCGATCGACGAGATGTTGACGATGGAGCCGCGAACGCCGGTGGCCGCAACGGTGCGCGCCATCAACGGCAGCGCCAGCTTGCAGCCGAAAAACACGCTGTCGAGATCGATGGCATGCACCCGGCGCCAATCTTCGTAACTCGTCGCCTCGACATTGCTGCCTGCCGCAATGCCGGCATTGTTGACCAATATGTGAAGCCCGCCGAAATGCGATTCTGCCAGTGCGATTGCAGCCTCCCACTGGTCGGTGTTCGTGACATCATGACCGATGCTGGCGGCGGCATCGCCCAGCTTTGCCGCCTGTGCCGCAGCACCGGCGGCATTGATATCGGTCAGCAAGACCCGCGCCCCTTCTGACACAAATTTTGCCGCCATTGCGGCGCCCAGGCCCTGGGCTGCGCCGGTGATCATCGCGATCTTTCCTGCCAGACGGTTCATTCACTCTCTCCCCAAAATGCTGCGCAACATGCCGATGCGGGCCTAGTCCAGCAAGCGCAGCATTAAAACTGTGGCAGACAGGCAACAGCATAACAATTAATCCATGTTTGGCCTCCTACGCCGCATTGGCGACCCCCCTCTGATGCGCTAGCCTTTTTTGCAATGGCGGAAAACCGTCCAAACCTTGGGGAGATTTTATGAAGAGCATCTGGTTGGCGTCGGTTGCGGCGTTTGTGTTTCCGGTGGCGATGCCCATTGCTGCGTCGGCGCAAACTGCTGCGACGAAGACAGCGGCGGCAGACCGGGGGGATTCAAATGAAATCGTTGTCACTGCAACGCGCCGGGCGCAATTGCTGTCGGATGTGCCGATCGCGGTCAGCGCGGTGTCGGCCGAACAACTGCAGAATAGCGGCGGCACCGACATTCGCCAATTGAACCAGCTTGCCCCGTCGCTGCTGGTATCGACTGCCACCAATGAAGCCAATGGTGCGGCGCGTATTCGCGGCATCGGCACGGTGGGCGAAAACCCCGGCCTGGAATCATCGGTCGCGGTGTTCATCGATGGTGTTTACCGGTCCCGCACCGGTGTCGGCCTGACCGACCTTGGCCCGATCGAAAGCATCGAAGTGCTGCGCGGGCCGCAGGGTACGCTGTTTGGCCGCAATGCCTCTGCCGGCTTGTTGAACATCACCACGGCCAAGCCCAAGTTTGAATTCGGCGGCCAGGGCGAACTGAGTTACGGCAATTTCAACAATATCCGCGCGATGGGCAGCCTGACCGGGCCACTTACGGAAAAAATCGCCTTTCGTATCGATGGTGTCTATCATAAACGTGATGGTTATCTGAAGGATGTCATTTCGGGCCGTGAATTGGCCAACAATGACCGGTTCCTGCTGCGTGGGCAGTTGCTGTTGAAACCGACCGATGATCTGTCGATCCGACTGATTGCGGATTACAACCAGAAAAATGAGGAATGCTGCGGCGCCGTCTATATTTCGCCGACGCAAAATCTGTCAAAGGATGCCAGTGGCAATCTGATCTTTTCACCAAACAATCTCAAGCCGATCATCCAGTCGCTGGGCGGCGTAGTCCCCGAGGCGACCGATGGCAGTCGCTATGCCCGTCTTGCTGCCATCACCCCAGGCCGCAGCTATGACCAGCGCACGCGCGATTGGGGCGTTTCGGCTGAAATCAACGCTGATTTGGGCGGGGTCAATCTGACCTCGATCACCGCCTATCGTGAATTCAAGAACACTGGCGCCCAGGATGGCGATTTCAACAGCCTGGATATCTTGTATCGGACCGCAGCGGTACGCAAATTTCAGACCTTTACGCAGGAATTGCGTTTGCAAGGCACGGCCTTTGATGACCGGCTGGATTTTCTGGTCGGCGGCTTTTTCGCAAATGAAAAACTGACGAATACCGATGATCTGAAATATGGCAAGGATGCTGAACGCTTTGGTAACTGCCTGTTCTCATTGGCCTTTGGTGGCCCAGCATTGGTCAACACTGCCGATACAAGTTGCTTCAACCGTACCGCGGCCGCACTTAGCCCCAGCGGAACAGTGCGCGGCCTGGCCGGCCTTTCGCCTTTGGGTGCCGGCGGTTTTGATCCGCGCGGTGGCTATGCCAACATGGCTGCTGCCATCGGCTTTGTGCCGCCAGCGGGTGCCAACCTGTTCAATGGCACCGGGGTGAATGACGTGTTCTTGCAAAAGGGCACGAATTACGCGTTTTTCACTCATAACGTTATTTCACTCGTGCCCGACAAACTGCTGCTGACGCTTGGTGCGCGTTACACGCACGACCAGAAAAAACTGGATACGACGTTCAACCACAGTAACGTGTTCTGTGCCGCGCTGCGGGCAACGGCACTGGTTGGCCTGGCGGGCATTCCCTGCGCCATCAATGGCACGTCGGGCCCGGGTTTTGCTTCGTCAGCCCCTGGCGCAACACGTTCCGAAGAAAAACTGACGGGAACGGCGGTGCTGTCGTTCAAGCCGACTGATGAAATTCTGACCTATGCCAGTTTCTCACGCGGCTATAAGGCTGGCGGTTATAACCTGGATACGGCCGCGCTCGCCCCTGCAGCACCCAGCGCGTTCGATCTGCAGTTCTCGCCAGAAATCGTCAACGCCTATGAAATCGGTTTGAAGCTGGATTTCCGGCAGTTCAAATTGAATGCTGCGCTGTTCTATGAATCGTTCCGGGATTTTCAGCTCAACCTCTTCAATGGCACCAACTTCCAAGTCACCAACATCGAATCATGCAAGGATGATCTAGGCGGCCGCGATACGGATGCCACCGCTGGCAACAGCGCCTGCGCCGCCGGTCGGCTGAAAGACGGCGTGGTCTCAAAGGGCCTTGAACTCGAGGCCTATATCTATCCAGCGCGCGACATCACCGTGTCAGCCGGCCTGACCTATGCCAAAACCGCATATCGCACCAACTTGACCGGCACCAACGGCAGTCCGCTGGGTACGGCGCTGTTCCAACTCCCCGGTCGTCAGCTTTCCAATGCACCGGAATATGTGGCAACCACCAGCTTTGCCTGGACGCCGCAGATCAGCGAAAAATATTCGACGTTGTTCTATATCGACGCGCGTTATCAATCGGCGATCAACACCGGGTCTGACCTGGATTTTGAAAAGATCCAGCCCGGCTTTGCCTTGGTCAATGCCCGCATTGGTCTTTATGGCCCGGCGCGGAAATGGGGCATCGAACTATGGGCGCAAAATCTGTTTGATGTGACATATCAGCAGATTGCGGCTGACGCACCGGCGCAGGGCAGCGGCACCACTCGCGGTGTGCAAAATGGCATTCAGGCCAGCGCCAACCAGCTCTACATCACGTTCCCGGCCGAACCCCGGACCTATGGCGTAACAGTGCGGACCAAGTTTTAGCCGCAACTTTCGGCACACAAAGACCGGTTACGGTGTGCCCCACCAATCCATGCGTTTCGTGGGGCGCACCGAACAGCCTTGTTCGCTGTGGCGTTGGCAACCAGGGGTGGACAAGGGCCATACAGGCGCCCTGCGTTCCTTCTCGCCGATTCCAGGCTCGGGCAGCGCAGCCAAAGCCTTTCGTGACGGACTCGTGTGACAAATTGTTCTGCGCTCGGGGTTAAGTTGCTGACAATCAACAGTAACGCTTAATGTGTCAGCACCAACAAAATGCCTTGCCTGCGCATTAAATTGCCGCGCCGCGCAACAATTGCTTGAACTTCGCAGGGCATTGCTTATCTTGTTTTTACCGCCCGGTGCTCCCCCCCCTTGCACCGGCCGGGTGGTGGTCGGCCTCGCCGATCGCCCCTCCCTGAACCTTGACCGCCTCGTGCTCACGCACGGGGCGGTTTTTTATGGCCTATTCCGCCGCTTCGCGCAGGGCAGGCGCCAACCCCAATGCGGGCGCCGCGCCTACCACCAGGGCGGCCAGCCCGGCCATTTGTGCGGCGACACCGGCAAAGCCCGAATGGCGAATCAGGCTGCGCGGGTCCATGTAAAGGGTGCGATCAATTTCGATCTGCACGGCGTGAATGCCTTCTGTTACCCGGCCATGCAATTCAGTCGTATGCCCGCCAGCATAGGGGCTATTGCGGGCGATCCGCCAGCCGGCCCCAGCAAAATGGCGTTCGACAAGCATCGTAAGCGCCGGCGCCGCGCTGCTGCCAAAACGATCACCGACAACGATTTGCGGGGGCCGCATTCCCACCGGTTGCGGCATCGAATGGCAATCGATCAAAATCGCATAGCCGTGCCGCCGGCGGGCCCGTTCCAGCAGCTCGGCAATGCGATCGTGCCAAGGGCGATGCAGCGCTGCGATTCGCGCCACGCCTTCGGCCGGATTGATACGCCGCTGGTAAATATCCAGGCCCTGAGCTGCCACGCGTGGCAGCACGCCAAGGCCGCTGGTGACGCGATCGGTCTGCCGCACCGGCACCGGCAGCGCGTCTGAAAACATCGCCGGATCCAATTCGTCTGCGGCGCGATTCAAATCGAGATACGCCCGCCCATAATGTGCCCTGATCACTGGGATATCTGCCACGCCGTCCAGCAATTCGTCGACAAAGGCGTCCTCTGCCCGGCGCAGTTGCGGCAGGCTGAGCCGGGACGCGGCGAGAAATGCCGGCGGATAATGCCGGCCGGAGTGCGGTGACGCCAGCACCAGCGGCCAGCGCCCGTCGCTGTCACCACTGATGCTGAAACCCGGCAAGAACGAATCGACCATGATCGACTGTTAATGGCGCCAAGGCCGAATGCAACACTTGCAACCGCTCGCGCGCCGGACTAACAGCCTGTCCAGCGTGGGCGCGTAGCTCAGTGGTAGAGCACTGTGTTGACATCGCAGGGGTCACAAGTTCAATCCTTGTCGTGCCCACCATATATTCCAAAGCCCCGGAAAAGCCTGACTTTTCCGGGGTTTTCCATTCGCGGCATCGGGGTCTGGGGCCGCCGCATGGGGGTGCCGGAGCCGGCCATGGCCTTGAATGGAATTGCACTTGTTCCGGGGGGCAATCTGGAAATGCGCCAGGCTTGCGACTAAGATAATGCCATGGTCGTTTTAGTCTTTCCATCCGATCGCGGCGTGAGCCAGGGCGCCATTCCAGCCCGTCCGTTATTTCCGCGCTGATGGCACATTGGCCGCACTATCGCCCGCTGGCCGACATTGGGCTGCTGGTTGAATTCGGCGATTGCATTGATGAGGCTGTCCACCGCCGCATCATCGCATTTGATCGCGCAGTGCAGGCGGCGTCACTGCCGGGCGTTGTCGAAACGGTTCCCAGCTATGCGACGCTGATGATCGTCTACGACCCGTTGTTGACGGATCTCGATACGCTGCTCGCTGCTGTGCGGCCGCTGGCCGCGGCCGCTGGCGACACTGTTACATCGCCGACGGAACACAGTATTCCCGTCTGCTATGACGCAGAATGTGGCCCTGATCTTGCTGCCACCGCCGAAATGCTCGGGCTTGGGACCGACGCCATCATCGCCGCCCATCTGGGCGGCCAATACCGCGTTTACATGTATGGGTTTGCCCCCGGCTATGCCTATCTCGGCGGCGTACCGGCGTTGCTGGATCTGCCGCGCAAGCCGGTCCCGGTGCGCAGTCGGCCTGTTGGCAGTGTGATGATCGCCGGCGGTCAGTGCATCGTCACCACCCTGCCGATGCCGACCGGCTGGTGGGTGATCGGCCGGTCCCCCGCCGCCATCCTGCGGCCCGAGGCGTCGCGGCCATTCCTGTTCGAACCCGGCGATACCGTTCGATTTCGCCGCATCGCGCGGTTTGACGACGCATGATGCAGTTCCGTGTCGAAGCAGCAGGGCCGTTGACCACCATCCAGGATGGCGGCCGCCCCGGCCATATGCGCTTTGGCGTGCCGCAATCGGGCCCTGTCGACCGGCTTGCCTTTGCCGCCGTCAATGCGGCGCTGGGAAATCCCAAGGGTAGCAGCGTCATCGAAGTTTCGGGTGGCGGCATCAGCATCCGTGGCGGCGAAGCGCCGGTTGGCTTTGCGATTGCCGGCGGCGATTTCACCGCTGCTATCAACGGCGTCAGCATTGGCAGCTGGGTTTGCGCGGTGTTGCCATCCGGTGGGCAACTGACGATTCGTGATGCCGGCCCTGGTGACCATGCCGGCAATTGGGCCTGCCTAGGGTTCGCCGGCCAGATGATCACGCCGCGCTGGCTGGGCAGCGCGGCGACCCATGCACTGGCCGGGCTGGGCGGGGGGCGGGTGGTGGCTGGCCAGACGATCGTTATTGACGGTACCAGCCCATGTTTCGCTGCGCCGGCTACCCTGCCACTGCCGCCAGCCAGCGCCGGTGCGATTCGCGTTGTTATCGGACCGCAGGAACGCTTTTTTGGAGCCGATGCGCTTGATGCGCTGGGCGCCGGGCCATGGCGCATCGGTGCGGCGTTTGATCGGATGGGGGTGGTGCTGGACGGCCCGGCGCTGCTGCCGACGTCGCTTGCCATGCTGTCCGAACCGCTGGTGCGAGGCACGGTCCAGGTCAATGGTTCGGGCACCGCGACTGTGCTGCTCGCCGATCACCAGTCAACTGGCGGTTACCCCCGCATCGCAACGGTAATCAGCGCCGATGTTGATCGTCTGGCGCAGTTGCGGCCCGGCAGCCCGCTGTGCTTTGCCGCCGTCACCGTGTCTGAAGCAATTGTGGCGGCTCGCGCCAGCCAGTCTGAAATTGCCGCATGGCTGACCACCGTCGCCCACCCTGCATCGCTGGAGGAACGCCTGTTTGGCAGTAATCTGATCGATGGCGTGGTCGATGCCGCCGGCACGGCGTGATCCGATTGGTGCACATCCCAGTCATTTTACGGTTTTTCGATGCGCCATTCAGGCCGGCCGCGCTGTTGACCTGACGTTGGCGCTTCGCAGGCGAACTGCCCCGCGTCGGCAAATGCGGGCGCAGTCCTTGTGCCGCTCACCGCAACCTGAGCCGCCATCGATCCCGCCGATGGCATCCGCCCCGGTCTCTGCCGCATTCGGCAATCCGGAAAACAATTTCTGATTGCTTCGCCGCTGGCCGACGTTGGACATCAGCAACGGCACAGCTATGCCCGGCCGACGATCCCGCTCAACTGCCCGACATTGATGCCCAATCCGCCATAGGCCGCCGGCCAACGGCTTTCGATCGGCGAATCAAAGATCAACCCGGCGTCACCCGGTGCTGCAATCCAGCCATGGCGGGTCATTTCGCCGTCCAATTGCCCGGCGCCCCAGCCGGTATAGCCCAGCGCCGACAGCCAGCGGCGCGGGCCCTTGCCGGCAGCGATGTCCTTCAGGATATCCAGTGTTGACGTCAGCGACCAAAGGCCGGCCACGCTGATCGTGCTCTGCCCTTCATAGTCCTTGCTGTGCAGCACAAAACCGCGCCCCGGTTCCACTGGCCCGCCGACCATCACCCGCGCATCGGCAGCAGTTTCGCCGGGATCGACATCCAGTTGTTCCATCAACGCCCGCACCGTCAGCTCGTCATGCGGGCGATTGACGACCAGGCCCAGGGCGCCGTCGCCATCATGCAGGCACATCGCGATGACGACGCGTTCGAATCGCGGATCACCGATGCCGGGCATCGACAACAGCAATTGGCCGACAAGGAAGGGTGGGGACTCCATGTTTCCTTCTTACGGGGGCTGGCGCGGCGAATATAGGGGTGTTGCGACAACCTGCCCCGCCCGCCGTGCCTGCCGGGGTCTGCGCAGCGCTGGACGCTGGGGGGCCATGCGGCTATCGCTGCCCGACAGATTTCCTGATGAGGACGAAAGCCCATGACGATCAAGGTTGGTGACATGATCCCGGCAGCGACATTGGTCAAGGCGACCGACGCCGGGCCGGCACCGGTAACGACGGCGGAATTGTTCGGTGGGCGCACCGTGGCGCTGTTTTCGGTGCCCGGCGCCTTCACGCCAACGTGTTCGGCCAAACATCTGCCTGGCTTTGTCGCCAATGCCGAAGCGATCAAGGCGCACGGCATCGATGAAATCCTGTGTTTGTCGGTGAATGACGCGTTCGTGATGGGCGCCTGGGGCAAATCGGCCAACGCCGGCGAAAACGTTACCATGATTGCCGACGGCAGTGCCGATTTCACCAAGGCGCTGGGCCTGGAGATGGATGCCAGCAAATTCGGCATGGGGATTCGCGGCCAGCGTTTTTCGATGGTCGTCAAGGATGGCAAGGTCACCCATCTCAACGTTGAAGATCCAGGTGCGTTCGCCGTATCGTCGGCCGAACATATGATGAGCCTTCTGAACTGATGGCAGTTACCCGCCGCAACCTGTTGATCGCTGCCGGGGCCGGCACCGGCCTGGCCATTGGCTGGGCGGTGTGGCCGCGCGCCCGGGCGCTGAATTGGACGGCGGGCAAGGGCGAACATCTGATCAACGCCTTTGTAAAGATTGGCACGGACGGCCAGGTGGTGGTCGCGGTGCCCCAGGCCGAAATGGGCCAGGGCATCTGGTCGGGCCTTGCCCAGATCGTGGCCGATGAACTGGGCGCGGATTGGGCAGCTGTCAGTGTCGAACCGGCGCCGCTGGGGCCGGATTACGCCAACAAGGGCATGTTGATCGACCCGGTGGCCGGCATGCCGGCGGCTCTGCACGGTGTTGCCAACTGGGCGGGCGGCAAGCTGGTTGAAAGCTTTGATTTTCAGATCACCGGCGGCAGTACGTCGGTGCGAGGCTTTGAAATGCCGTTGCGATTGGCAGGGGCTGCGGCGCGTGAAATGCTGTGTCGGGCGGCGGCGCGTCGCTGGGGTGTGGATTGGCACGATTGCGATACGGCCAATGGCTTTGTCGTCCATCAGGCGAAACGTCTGTCCTTTGGTGACGTTGCGGCGGATGCGACGTTGCTGGATGCGCCTTCGTCGCCGGCGCTGCGGGACAAACCGGTGCTGCGGGGCAAGCCGGTTCTGCGGCTGGACATACCCGCAAAGACCGACGGCAGCGCGCGGTATGGCACCGATGTTCGGTTGCCGGGCATGGCGTATGCAGCGATCGCCCAAGGCCCGATCGGCGCAAAGCGCACGGCCATCGACAAATCGGCGCTGCCGGCGGGAGCGCAACTTGTTGAATCCACGGATTTTGTTGCGGTAGTCGCCGATGGCTGGTTCGCTGCAAAAACAGGGCTGGAAGCCATCAGGATCAGCTATGCGCCCGGCGCCAGGCCCGCCGGCCCGTGGCAAGAGGCGGCGCTGCAAACCGCGCTGGATGCCGAGGGCAAGATGGTGCGGGAGGATGGCGATGTTGTTGCCGCCCATGCCGCCGGCGGGATTGCAGCCTCCTACAGCCTTCCCTTCCTGGCCCATGCCTGCCTGGAACCGATGACGGCAACGGCGCGCATCGAAGCCGGCAAGGTTGAAGTATGGGCGCCGACGCAGAGTGCGACTTTGGCGAATTGGGCCGTGGCAAAGGCGCTGGGCGTGCCGGAGAGTGCGGTGAAAATCTATCCGACGATGCTGGGCGGTGGTTTTGGCCGCAAGGTTGAAAAGGATGCTTGTGTGCAGGCGGCGCTGATCGCCAAGGCTGCGGGCAAGCCGGTGCAATTGATCTGGAGTCGGGAGGAAGATTTCGGCCATGATATGTGGCGACCGGCGGTGGCGGCGCGGTTGAAGGGCGCAGCGACGGCGGCAGGCATTACCGCCTGGGATTCGCGCGTCGCGGTGCCGGATGTGGGCAGCAGTTTTGCCGGCCGAAACGTGCCGGCGATGGCCGGCAAGCCAAAGGCCAGTGCCGGCGCCATCGAGGGATCGGTGCACCTGCCCTATGCCATCGACAATGTGCATGTTGTGCATTGCCTGGCCGAATGCGGTGTGCCGCTGGGGTTCTGGCGATCGGTGGGGCATAGTTTTTCAGGGTTCATCACCGAAAGTTTTGTCGATGAACTGGCGCTGTCGGCAAAGGCCGATCCGGGCGAGTTCCGGCTGGCAATGCTGAAGGACAATCCCCGCCAGGCTGCGGTGCTGCGGGCGGTGTTGCAGGCTGGCGGCCCATTGGGCCAGGTCTCCCCGGGGGTCGGGCGCGGGGTGGCGCTGGTCGAAAGTTTCGGCAGCATTGTCGCGGAGGTGGCCGAAGTCGAATTGGTCGATGGCGTGCCGCGCGTGCGGCAGGTGTGGGCCGCGGTTGATTGCGGGCGGGTGGTCAACCCCGATTCGGTGGTGGCGCAAATCGAAAGCGGCATCATTTATGGTCTGACAGCGGCGCTCCACGGCCGGGTGAATTTTGAAAACGGCGCATCGGTGCAACGCAATTTTGATTCCTATCCATTACTGTCGCTGGCCGATGCGCCGGCAATTTCGGTGCACCTGATTGCGTCGGATGCAGCGCCAGGCGGGGCAGGCGAACCGGGAACTCCGCCGATCGCGGCGGCCGTCGCAAATGCGATCGCGGCGGCCGGCGGCGGGCGTTTGCGTGATCTGCCGCTGGTGAAGGCGTGACCAACGCGTTTCCCACCCCACAGGCACCAACTGCCCGGCTGCCCGCCGATCATCCGCCGGTTCATGTTGGCCGCGTTGGCGTGCTGCTGGTCAATCTGGGGTCACCGGATGCGCCTGATGTGCCGTCGGTAAAGCGCTTTT
This sequence comes from Sphingomonadales bacterium, assembly GCA_038228305.1. Classification (GTDB taxonomy): domain Bacteria; phylum Pseudomonadota; class Alphaproteobacteria; order Sphingomonadales; family Sphingomonadaceae; genus Sandarakinorhabdus. The sequence continues at coordinate 106,543 of JBBRPI010000001.1, forward strand.
TGGGGGAATTCCTGGCCGATCCGCGGGTTGTCGAAATTCCCGGGTTCTTGTGGAAACCCTTGCTCAACCTGGTCATTCTCAACATCCGGCCGCGCACCACCGCGCAAAATTATGCAAAGGTCTGGACGGATGAGGGTTCCCCGATCACCGCGATCACCCGGCGGCAGGCGATGGCGTTGCAGGGCGCGTTTGGCCCCCGGGTGATTGTCGATTGGGCCATGCGATACGGCACCCGGTCGATCCCTGAACGGCTGAAGGCGCTGATGGATGATGGCTGTGACCGCATCGTGCTGGCGCCGCTGTATCCGCAATATTCGGCGGCAACGAATGCGACGGTCGTTGATGCGGCGAATGCGGCGATTGCCAGTTGGCGGTGGCAACCGGCGCTACGCACGCTGCCGCCCTATTATGACAACCCCGACCATATCGCTGCGCTTGCCGCGAGCGTGCGCGCCGAAGTGGCAAAACTGGATTTTGTTCCGCAACTGATCGTCACCAGTTTTCACGGCATGCCGCAGCGCACGCTGGACCAGGGTGATCCCTATCATTGCCAGTGCCAGAAAACCGGGCGTTTGCTGGGTGAGGCGCTGGGCCTGCCGGTAAAGGTGACGTTCCAATCACGCTTTGGCCGGGCGGAATGGTTGCGGCCCTATACCGATGGCGTGCTGGAATCGTTGCCAGAAGAAGGCATCACCAAAATCGCCGTCGTCTGCCCCGGATTTTCCGCCGATTGCCTGGAAACGCTGGAAGAGGTCGCGCTGGAAGGGCGCGAGACCTTTATCGAGCATGGCGGCACGAATTTTGCCTATCTGCCGTGCTTGAATGACAGCGACATCGGCATCGAAATGTTGCGGACTTTGGTGGCGCGGGAACTTGCGGGCTGGGTATGAACCGCTAAAGTGTGGCGACGCACCGCACAACGCGGGCTCAGCTTGGGTGAGGATGACAAATGGCACGGGTAGCGATTGTGACCGGCGGCACGCGCGGGATTGGTGAGGCGATTTGCCTGGCGTTGCAAGCCGAAGGAGTTTCCGTCGCTGCAAATTATGGCGGCGATGATGCCAAGGCCAAGGCCTTTACCGATCGCACCGGCATTGCCAGCTTCAAATGGAATGTCGGCGACCATCAGGCCTGCCTGGATGGCGTGGCGGCGGTGGAGGCGGCGCTGGGCCCGGTGGATATCGTGGTCAACAATGCTGGCATTACCCGCGACGGCACGCTGATGAAAATGAGCTATGAGGCCTGGGATGAGGTGATCCGAGTCAATCTGGGTGGCTGTTTCAACATGGCCAAGGCGGTGTTCGCCGGCATGAAATCACGCGGCCACGGCCGTATCGTCAATATCGGCAGCATCAACGGCCAGGCCGGGCAATATGGTCAGGTCAATTACGCGGCGGCGAAATCGGGCATTCACGGCTTTACCAAGGCATTGGCACAGGAAGGCGCGCGATTCGGCATCACGGTAAACGCCATCGCGCCCGGCTATGTCGACACCGATATGGTGGCGGCAGTGCCCGCTGATGTGCTGGAAAAGATCGTCGCCAAAATTCCGGCCGGCCGGCTGGGGCAGGCGAGCGAAATTGCCCGCGGCGTGATGTTCCTGGTTGGCGAAAATTCGGGTTTTGTGACGGGCAGCACGCTCAGCATCAATGGTGGGCAGCACATGTATTGATTTGATACCTCCCCCTTGGCGGGGGAGGTCGGATGCGAGCCGGGAAGGGGCCAAGCCGCGCTGCATGACCCAGAAACACTCGCTCACCATTGCCGGCCATGCCACGTCCTTGACGCTGGAACCGATTTTTTGGACCGCGCTGCAAACCGCCGCCGCCGAGGATGGCAAGGCGCTGGCGGCGTTGGTCGCCGAGATCGACGAAGCCCGCACCACCAACCTCAGCAGTGCGCTGCGGGTCTGGCTGTTTGAGCGAGCGATCAGAACGGCAAATCAATAGCGATCTTCGCGGCAGGGTGCCACCAGCGCCTTTATTTTGCGTCCAATTCCAGGCGACCCAGCGGGTGGATGCCGCTGGTATTGGGAATCCAGCCGCCGACACGGTTGGCGACCAGCGCCCAACGGACGGGACGGACCAGCGGGACCAGCGGCGAATCAGCCATCATCAGCGCTTGCGCGCCGGCCAGATCCCCCTTGTCGAGCGCGGCATCGAAATCCCGGTTGCACCAGGGGCCCTTGCCGCAGCGATAGCGGCCGAGCAGCGCCACCGCATCTGGCATCGGCAAGCTGGCCTCGGTCAGCGCCAGATCATAATCGGCACGTGCATAACGGCTGGTGAATTGTTCCGGATCCAACGTGCTGATCGCCAGTTTGACGCCAATCGCCGCCCAATCTGCGGCAACGCGATCGGCAATCGCGCGGGTATCCGCACCGCCGGGGATCAACAATGTCAGGCGCAACGGGGTGGCGATGGTATAGCCCAGCCCGGTCAAGGTCTGCCGCGCCTCTGTCTGTCGGGCCGCAAGGTCCAGCCCCTGCCAGGGCAGTGCGGCGCCGGTGCCGGGGAGCGGGCGTTCGAGCGGGGTGATGACGGCGATGGCATAGCGGGCCGTCAGTCCGGGGCGGTCGATCGCCATGGTCAGCGCATTGCGGACAGCCACAGATTGCAGCGGGCCGCGCAAACTGTTCAACCTGTACCCATAAACGCCAAACAATGGATCGATCCGCAGTGCCGCCGCCGGGGCGAGCGCCCGCGCCTGGCCAAGCCCGTCCAGGCCATCTCCCATGATGATATCGGTTTGGCCCTTGATAAAGGCGGCGATTCCAGCGTCAGCCGGCGCCGTGCTGATGGTGATGCCGGCCGTTTGGGCATCTGGCGTGCTGTCACCGCGGCGCTTCAGCAGGCGCGATTCAGCCGGCCCGGTTTCGCGATAGGCGGCAAGGCTGGATTTGTCGGGCCGGGTGATGCCCAGGCCCGGTTCAGCGAGCCAATCGAGCAGATAGGGTGAGACGTCATCGAGCCGCAGTTCCACCACTCGGGCGATCGGGGCCAGCGTTTCGGAAATACCGGCATTGGCAAAGGCCGGATTGGTGCGATTGTCTGCTCGGCGGAAGGCAGCAACTATATCCTGTGCCACCAATGTCTTGCCGTCGCTCCATTCTGCCGGCTTCAGACGCAGGATCAGGCTGTGGCCATCATCGACAAAGCGCCAGCTGGTCGCGAAACCGGCCACGGTCTGCCCCGCTGCGTCGCGGGCCACCAGGGTTGGCCGGGTCAATCCGTCGGCAAGGCGGCGGGCCAGGCCATCCGGCGTGCCGATCACAGTGACGCGCAGGCGAGTGTCATTGCGCTCGCCTTGGCCGCAGGCGGCGAGCAGCACAAACGCCGCCCACCACGGCTTCATGGCAATTTGCGGAAGATATAGCCGCCATCCGCGGGGCCCCAGACGCGCGCACCATTCGCATCAAAGCCGCGATCCCAATTGGCATAGGTGTCAGGCGTGGTGACGGCCAGCGAGAGCATGGTCACGGCGCCGCGATAGCTGTTCCGGCAGTTCTGGGTTGTGGCGGTGAAATGCCCGGCCGCAACCGGCGTTATGATATTGTGGCAGCCGGCCTCACCCAGATCGGCCGGGGTAGGCAGCGGGCCGCTATAGCCGGGGCGGCCGAGACCGACAAAGCGCGCCGGAGTCAGGATGACATGGTTTTCTCGCCGCAGGCTGCCATCGGGCAGGCGGGTGATATGGCCGATGCGCTGAAAATAGGGTTTGCTGCGGGCGATTTCCGCAGCTGTGGGTTTGCCGTCTGCGCCCATCCGGTTGATGATGGCCTGTTCCTGATATAGCCAGACGCCATCGGTCGAACCGGGCCAGATCGCGGCTATGACAGCTTCGGCGACGTCATAACGCGGATCGGCGTCGTGCTGTGCCGCCGTGGTAAAGCTGCCAACAGACGTGGTGACATAGGCGCGCAGCAGCGGGTCGGGCGCGGTGGCGGCAGGTTTGGCGTCGGCCAGGCTGGCAGGTTTCGCGTCGGCCAGGGTGGCAGACAGGGCGACCAGGGCAAGGGCAAAATACAGCGCGCGCATCGGCATCTCCATTTTTCCAGTCCTTAGCGCACCTCAGGCGCCTGAAACCAGAGCTTCCTTGCCCAGCCCTGCCAGCATGGGTAAGCCTGATGGCATGGCCAACAGCATTGCCCCCGATATCATTTCCCTGATCGGCAATACGCCGCTGGTGCATTTGAAAGGCCCCAGTAACGATACCGACTGCACGATTCTGGGCAAGGCGGAGTTTCTGAATCCCGGCGGCAGCGTCAAGGATCGGGCTGCGCTGAGCATCATCGAGGATGCGGAGGAACGTGGGCTGTTGCAGCCTGGTGGCACGATCGTCGAGGGCACCGCCGGCAACACCGGCATCGGCCTGGCGGTGGTCGGATCGGCGCGCGGATACCGGACGGTGATCGTCATGCCCGAAACCCAAAGCCGGGAAAAACAGGATACGCTGCGCGCGCTGGGGGCGGAACTGGTGCTGGTGCCAGCGGCGTCTTATTCGAATCCGGCGCATTATGTGCACACCTCGCGGCGGCTGGCGGCGGAAACGCCCGGCGCTGTCTGGGCCAATCAATTCGACAATGTTGCGAATCGCATGGCGCATATCAAAACAACAGCGCCGGAAATCTGGACGCAGACGGACGGCAAGGTGACGGGCTTTACCTGCTCCGTCGGAACCGGCGGCACCTTGGCCGGGGTGGCATTGGGGCTGCACGCTGAAAACCCCGATATCAAGGTGGCGCTGACCGACCCCGAAGGCGCGGCGCTGTATAACTGGTACGCCCATGGCGAGCTGCGCGGCGAGGGATCGAGCGTATCCGAAGGCATCGGCCAAAGCCGGATTACCGCCAATCTGGAAGGGCTGAGCGTCGACGCCCAATATTGCGTGCCCGATGCCGAAGGGATGCACTGGGTGCGCCGATTGAATGCGGAGGAGGGGCTGTGCCTGGGCCTGTCGTCCGGAATCAATGTGGCGGGCGCCGTGCGGCTGGCACGGGATCTGGGGCCCGGCAATGTGATCGTGACGATCCTGTGTGATTCGGGGCTGCGCTATCTATCGACGATCTACAATGCGGGGTGGTTGGCGGCAAAGGGGCTGTCGTGAACGCCTGCCGCCGCTGCCGGCGCAACGCATGGGGGTGACAGATGCCCATTGCACACCTATATCATTAGGATAAATTTCATTGCTTCGGAAAAGAAAGCAAGGGTCGATGGCATTGCGCAAACGACTATCCGGGATATCTGAATCGGTCGCGGCGCGGCCAAACGGCGAGCGCGTGCGAGTCGGATTGACTGGCATGGCAGCGATTTTTCTGATGGTGTTGGCTGTGGCGGCCGGGATCAAGCCGGCGCAATCGCTGGCGGGCGCCGGCAGCCCCGGCGAACCACTGGCGGTGCTGGGCGTCGCACCGGGGTCGGGACCGGCGGCAACCTTGCCGGCACATGATGCTGCCCCGGCAAAGCCGTCGATTCGTCCGTCGCGAATCTGATGCGCTTGCTGGTTCACCGGTGACCAAGGCGCCACAGAGCGGCCGGGCCCGTTGCCCAGTCCACAGGCCCCGGCTGCAAAAACAATATAGTTCACAGACTTATCCCCAGGTTTGCGTTGACTGTTTTTATGTCAGCGCAACCCGCTGGATTCGTGCGTTTCCCATGGAGAACGGGCTAAATTGAGGGTCTGAACCATGAAAGACCATTGAGAACCACAAAATCCCATGCTACATTCTGTCCACAATGAGGGCGGAAACGCTGCTGCGTGATCGGGTGGAAGTATAGGGCCGGGATGAACCGGTCATATTTCGCCTGATTTACCGCCCTTTTTGCTGGGGCGGTTGGTGAGCGAAGAATTTTTCCACGGCTGTTTTCTGAATGGCGTAGACGGGAAAAACCGGCTCTCGATCCCGGCTGACTATCGCGATGTGATTCAGGCGCGTTCGGGCTGCAAGGATTTGCGGCTCGCCCCGTCCCGTCATGCCGGCTGCCTGCTGGGTTTCGACAAGACCTATTTCGCCCGGTTGAAGGCCGACCATGACGTGCGTTTTGCCAGCCAGGCCAGCCGCGAGCGCGATCGGGATGCAACGGCGATTTTCGGGGCAGCGCAGCCGCTGACCATCGATGACGCCGGCCGCATCGTGCTGCCGCCGGTGCTGAAAAAGCTCCGCCGCATCAACAGCCATATCTGGTTTATCGGCGCCGGTGATTTTTTCGAAGCCTGGAACCCCTGGGCCTATCGCAACGACCCTGAAGCCGATCCGACTTTGGTCGAGTTCCTGCGCTTTGAAATGGAAGCGCGCAGCCTTCCCGATGTTGAGCCGGTCACATGACCGCGCCGCACACCCCGGTTTTGCTTGCCGAAACCATGGCAGCGCTGCGGCTGGGGCCGGGCGATATCTACGTCGATGCGACATTGGGCGCCGGCGGCTATCTGCGTGCCGCGCGGGGCTTTGGCATTGCCCATGCCTATGGCTTTGATCGCGACCCATCGGCGCTGAAATTGAATGCCGATCTGGCAGGCGCAGCCGATGTGACGCTGGTGCACCGTGCCTTTGCCGATCTTGCCGCCGGGCTGGCCGATTTTGGCGTGACGGCCGTCAACGCCATCGCTTTTGATATTGGCGTATCATCGATGCAAATCGATCAGGCTGATCGCGGCTTTTCGTTTCAATCCGATGGCCCGCTCGACATGCGCATGGCGCAGGATGGCATGTCGGCTGCGGATTTCATCAATGCTGCGACCGAGGCCGAAATTGCCGACGTGTTGTTTCATTTGGGTGATGAGCCCGGCGCGCGCCGCATTGCCCGGGCGATCGTCAATGATCGCCCCCTGACCCGCACATCGGAACTGGCGCGGCTGGTGCGATCGGTGCTGGGCCATCAGCCGGGTGGAAAGGATGCAGCGACGCGCAGTTTCCAGGCGTTGCGTATCCATGTGAACGATGAACTGGGTCAGCTTGATCGCGGCCTGGCGGCGGCCGAGCATTTGCTGGCGCCGGGCGGCCGATTGGCGGTGGTGTCATTTCATTCCGCCGAAGACCGCCGGGTGAAGTTGTTTCTGCGGGATCGGTCCGGCGGCGCGCCGGCCGGATCACGCCATTTTCCCGTCGCAGCCAAACCCCGCGCCGCCAGTTTCGAACGACCGGCCCGGGCAGTGCGGCCATCAGATGCCGAAATCGCCGCCAACCCGCGAGCACGGTCGGCAACCCTGCGCGCTGCGGTGCGCACCAGCGCACCGGCCTGGCCGGCATCAGCCGCCAATTCATTGGCCAAAAGCTTTGGAGTGTCAGCATGAGGAAATATTCCGCCGCAATCCTGATGACAATGTCGACCCTGGGCGTGCTGGTCGGCTGCTATACCGTCAATCTGAGGGTGTCGGGCGAACGGTCTGAGGTGGACAGATTGCGCGCGCAACTGGCGGCCGATTCCCGCGCAATCAGCGATTTGAAAACCGAAGTCGGGATGCGAGCGCGCGTGCCCGAAGTGCAACGCTGGAACGATACAAGGCTGTTGATGTCGGCACCGGTGGCGGCGCAGATTTTGCGGTCGCCAATGGAGCTGGCCAGCTATGCCAAACAACCAGACGCCGCGCCGATGCTGCGTTATGCGGTGACGGCGCCGGTGGCGTCGGGTGCGGCACCGATTGCGGCTGACCCGGCCGTCCGTGTGGCCTATGCGCCGCGTTCGGCCGAACGTGCGCCGCAGATCGTCCGGGCCGCCTATGCGCCAGCAACGATCATGCCTGTGGAAATGACGACGCCGACCGACCTGTTGCCCGCCGGGCAGCAATAACCGGCATGGCCGGTCCGATGATCATGGGCGCAGCGACAGTGCCGCCGGTCCGGATTGCCGGGCCACGCCGCACCGCGCAGGCGGTGGCACGACAGCGGATGGCATTTGTGCTGCTGCTGTTCCTGCTCGTGCCGGTCGCGCTGCTGTATCGGCTGATCGACCTTGCGGTGAGGGAGGCACGGCCGCCGGCGACCCGTGACGTCGTCAGCGCCGCACCGCCGCGCGGCGATATCGTCGATCGCAACGGTGTGGAACTGGCGCGGACGTTCGAAGCCTATGCAATTTCGGTTGAGCCGCGCAAATTGGCCGGCAATCCACATGTGTTGGCCAAACAGATCGCAGCGATTCTGACCGACAAAACCGAAGCCGAGATTTATGCCGAACTGACCCACAAGGGCGAGTTCCGCTATGTTTCGCGCCGGGTGCTGCCCAGTGAGGCCAAACGGATCAATGATCTGGGCGAGCCGGCAATCTATTTGCGCCGCGAGGCGGAGCGCCTGTATCCCAATTTCAATCTGGCCGCCCATGCCATTGGCTATGCCGATGACAAAGGCCATGGCGCGCTGGGCATTGAACGGCAATTTGATCAGCGGCTTTCGGCGCCGGAAACGCGCGGAAGCCCGCTGGTTTTGTCGCTTGATGTGCGCGTCCAGCAGGCGCTGGAACATGAATTGCGCGGCATTTACCTTGATCAACGGGCCCAGGGTGCCGCCGCGCTGGTGATGGATGTGCGCACCGCCGAAGTGATTGCGATGACATCGTTGCAGGATTTCAACCCGAATGCGCCGGGGCTGACCGCCGATGGCAGCCGGTATAGCAAGGAAACCGACGATGGCAGCCGGTATAACAAGGTAACCTATGGCGGCTATGAGCCGGGATCGACGCTGAAGGCGCTGACCATTGCATCGGGCCTGGATGCCGGCACCATCACTTCAATGTCAAAAACCTATGATGCGACGCGGCCAATTCCCATCGGCGGCTTTGCCATTCATGACCATGACGGGTTGAAACGCTGGCTGACCGTTCCGGAAATTTTCATCCATTCATCGAACATCGGCACGGTGCGTATCGCGATGGAGGTTGGCCGTGATCGCCAGCGTGCCATGCTCGATGCGCTGGGATTCCTGAAACGCCCGGTGATCGAATTGCCGGAACGGGCGCGGCCGCAATTTCCATCGCTGGCAAACTGGAATCAGATCGAAATGATGACGATTGCCTTTGGCCAGGGCATCACCGTAACGCCGCTGCACCTGGCCAATGCCTATGCAACGCTGGTCAACGGCGGCATTTATCGCGACCCGACGATATTGAAACGCGCGCCGGGTGATGTGCCGGCCGGGCGGCGGGTGTTTACCAGCGCCACATCGGATCAGATGCGCGCCTTGCTGCGGTTGGTGGTGACCAACGGCACCGGGCGCAAGGCCAATGCGCCGGGCTATCGGGTGGGCGGCAAAACCGGCACCGCCGAAAAAATCGTCAACGGCCATTATGTCCGCAACGCCAATGTTTCGACCTTTGCCGCGGTGTTTCCGATGGATGCACCGCGCTATGTGATCATCGCGATGATCGATGATCCGCGCGGCAGCAAATCAAGCTTTGGCTTTAAAACCGCCGGGATGACGGTTGCCCCTGCCATTGGCCGGCTGGTGGAACGTATCGCGCCGATTTTGAATGTTGCGCCGGACAAAAGCCGGGATGTCGATGTTTCGGGGCTGCTGGCGAATACCGCCGGCGCGCCCAAGGAATAACCGGTGCGGCTGGGCGATCTGGTCCCTGGCGGCGGCGATGCCCCGGTTTCAGGCTTTGCCATCGATCACCGCAAGGTGGCGCCCGGCACGGTGTTTGGCGCGTTTCGCGGCGCACGGGTCAATGGCGAGGATTTCATCGAAGCGGCGGTCAAGACCGGGGCAATTGCGGTGGTAACGCGGCCCGGCGTTGCGGTGGATGGTGCGCTGGCGGTCCATGCCGATGAACCGCGCGCGGTGTTTGCCAGGCTCGCCGCACGGTTTTTTGCGCCATTTCCGGCAGTGACGGTGGCGGTGACGGGAACGAACGGCAAAACTTCGACCGCCGAACTGACCCGGCAATTGTGGCATCAGGCCGGGCACGTGGCGGCCAGCATCGGCACATTGGGGGTGACGACAGCGCATGACCAGCTTTCCACTGGCCTGACGACGCCCGATGTGGTGACATTTCTGGCCAATATGGCCGGGTTGCAACGCGAAGGCATCACCCACGCCAGCTTTGAAGCCTCCAGCCATGGCCTCGATCAATATCGCACCGAAGGCCTGCCGGTGGCGGCGGCGGCGTTCACCAATCTTAGCCGCGACCATCTGGATTATCACGGCGATATGGAGGCGTATTTCGCCGCCAAGCTGCGGTTGTTCACGCACGTGGTGGATGACGATGGCGCGGTGGTTGTCTGGGCCGATGATGGCGATTGGTCGGCGCGGGTGATCGCGGCGGCGACGGCGCGCGGGCTGCGGGTGTTGACGGTGGGATTGGGCGGCGAAACGCTGCGGCTGGTGTCGCGGACCCCAACGGTTTTGGGCCAGACGCTGGAAATTGTGGCCGGCGCCAGGACTCACATGGTGCTGCTGCCGCTGATCGGGGCCTATCAGGCGGCAAACGCGCTGGTATCGGCGGGGCTGGTGATTGCAACGGGCGGTGAAGTGGCGGCGACGCTCGGCAATCTGGCGCGGGTGCAGCCGGTGCGCGGCCGGCTGGAACGCGCCGCTATCGCCAGATCAGGCGCTGCAATTTATGTCGATTATGCCCATACCCCCGATGCGATGGCAGCAGCGGCAGCGGCGCTGCGCCCCCATGTAAAGGGGCGGCTGCATCTGGTGTTCGGTGCCGGCGGTGATCGCGACATGGGCAAGCGGCCGCTGATGGGGGCGATCGCGGTGGCGGTCGCCGACCGCGTGATCGTCACCGATGACAATCCGCGCAGCGAAGATGCCGGGCTGATCCGCGCGGCGATCTTGGCGGCGGCGCCAGGGGCCGTCGAGATTGCAGACCGGCGCAGTGCGATCGCCACAGCGATTGCGGCGGCGGGGCCCGACGATGTGGTGCTGATTGCTGGCAAGGGGCATGAACAGGGCCAGATTGTCGGCGACCGTGTGTTGCCGTTCGACGATGTGCAGGTTGCGCGGGACTGTGCGCTGTGACCCCATTGTGGACCGCAGCCGAAATTGCCGCAGCCACCGGCGGCACCGCGCATGGCGATTTCACGGCCAGCAACGTGACCTTTGACAGCCGCGAAGTCATCGGCGGCGAACTGTTTGTCGCGCTGGGCGGTGAAGCGACCGATGGCCATCGATTTCTGCCACAGGCGGTCGCCCGCGGTGCATCGGGGCTGCTGGTATCAGAACCAGTCGATCACCCGCACGTCCGTGTCACCGATACCAGTGCCGCGTTGACCGCGCTGGCGGTTGCGGCGCGGGATCGCACCACGGCGCTGCGCATCGGCGTTACCGGTTCTGTCGGCAAAACCGGCGTGAAGGAAGCGCTGCGGCTGGCGCTGGGCCGCTTTGCCCCCGATGCTGTCCATGCCTCGGTCAAAAGCTATAACAACCACACAGGTGTCCCGCTCAGCCTTGCCCGGATGCCGCGCGAAACACGATTTGGCGTGTTTGAAATGGGCATGAATCACAGTGGTGAATTGGCAGCGCTGACGCGGCTGGTGCGGCCGGATATTGCCATTGTCACCTGGGTTGCCTCTGCCCATCGCGAATTTTTCGATAGCGAAGCCGATATCGCTGCGGCCAAGGCAGAGATTTTTGAAGGATTGCCATCCGGCGGCACCGCGATCATTCCGCATGACAACATCCATTATCCGCTGCTGCACGCGGCGGCGCAGGCCCAGGGCGCGAGGATTGTCAGCTTTGGCCTGAACGACGGCGCCGATGTAATTGCGGAACGGTTTGTCCTCCACCCCGATTGCTCGTGCGTCACGGCGCGCGTCGGTGATCACCGGCTGACGTTCAAAATCGGCATGGCCGGGCGGCATTGGGTGGGCAATGCGCTGGCGGTGCTGGCAGCAGTGCATGCAGCGGGCGGCGATCTGGCGCTGGCCGGACTGGCGCTGGCGGAATTGTCCGATCTGCCAGGACGCGGGCAACGGCTGCGCGTGGCGGCGGCAAATGGCCAGGCTGTCGTTATCGATGAAAGCTATAACGCCAACCCGGCATCAATGGCGGCAGCGCTGGCGGTGCTGGGCGAAATCACCCCGCAACGCAGTGGACGCCGGTTGGCGATGCTGGGCGGTATGCGCGAACTTGGCACGCTGTCCGATCAGTTTCATGCCGAATTGGCCCCCCATGTCATCGAAGCGGGCGTTTCGGCGATAATAGTTGTGGGTAACGACATGAAACCGCTGGCGGCGGCGCTTGGCCGGCGGCTAGATGTGCGGCACGTCGCCGACGCTGTTGCCGCACAGACCGAGATTGATCGGCTGTTGGGGGCAGACGATGTTTTGCTGGTCAAAGGGTCAAACAGCCTGAGGCTGGGCGATGTGGTGGCGTCGCTGAAAGATCGGGAGGCCGCGCATTGATCAATCTGATTGCCTATTGGGCGGGGTTTGAGGGCATCCTCAACCTGTTCCGCTACATCACCTTTCGATCGGTGGGTGCGCTGGTGACGGCGCTGGCAATCGCGCTGGTCATCGGCCCGCGCTTTATCGGCTATCTGAAGGTCAAACAGGGCAAGGGCCAGCCGATCCGCGAGGATGGACCGGCATCGCATCTGCTGACCAAAAAGGGCACGCCGACGATGGGCGGCCTGATGATTTTGATCGCGCTGACCATTTCGACCTTGCTGTGGATGGATACTGGCAATGGTTTCGTCTGGGCCTGCCTGTTCGTGACTTTGGCCTTTGGCGGTATTGGTTTCATGGACGATTATGACAAGGTGACGAAGCAAAGCCACAAGGGCGTTTCGGGGCGCACACGCTTGTTGATCGAATTTTTCGTGGCCGGCATCGCCTGCACCTGGATTGCCAGCCGCACAGGCACGACATTGTATCTGCCGTTTGCCAAGGATTTTGGCGTCGCGATGGGCATTGCCTATATCGCCTTTGCTGCCTTTATCGTCACCGGTTTTGGCAATGCCGTGAATTTGACCGATGGTCTGGATGGGCTGGCGACAATGCCGGTGGTGATCGCCGCCAGCGCCTTTGCGATCATTGCGTATCTGGTCGGCAATATCCGCTTTGCCGATTATCTGGGCATCCATCATGTGCCGGGGTCAGGCGAACTGGCGGTGTTTGCCGCGGCGCTGATCGGGGCGTGCCTGGGGTTCCTCTGGTACAATGCCCCGCCGGCTGCGGTGTTCATGGGTGATACCGGTTCACTGGCGCTGGGTGGCGCGCTGGGAACCATCGCCGTCATCACCAACCATGAACTGGTGTTGCTGGTCATCGGCGGGCTGTTCGTTTTGGAAACGGTGTCGGTGATTGTCCAGGTGCTCAGTTTCAAGACGACGGGCAAGCGGGTGTTTCGCATGGCGCCGCTGCATCATCATTATGAGAAAAAAGGCTGGGCCGAATCGACCGTCGTCATCCGGTTCTGGATTGTGGCAATCGTGCTGGCGCTTGCCGGCCTCGCAACGTTGAAACTGCGGTGATCACCTCCCGCGTCTTTGCTGGCAAGGCCTATGGCATTTACGGCCTGGCGCGCAGCGGGCGTGCGTCTGCGGCGGCCTTGCTGGCGGCCGGGGCAGAGGTGGTGTGCTGGGATGATGGCGAGGCAACACGCAAAGCCTTTGGCGGCGCGCTGACCGATCTGCACGGCATCGAAATGACGACGGTGGAGGCGCTGGTGGTATCCCCCGGCGTGCCCCATTCGGCGCCGCTGTTTGCAGCAGGTGTCGAAGCCGGCATCCCGGTGATCGGCGATATCGAATTGTTTGCCCAGACCCGGGCATCGTTGCCGGCGCACCGCGTCGTCGGCATTACCGGCACCAACGGCAAATCAACGACCACGGCGCTGATCCATCATATTCTGCAAACCGCAGGGGTTCCGGCGACGATGGGCGGCAATATCGGGCTGCCGATCCTGGCGCAGAATCCACTGCCGGCGGGCGGCGTTTATGTTCTCGAACTCTCCTCTTATCAGCTTGATCTGACCTTCAGCCTTGATTGCGAGGTGGCGGTGTTGCTCAACATCACGCCTGACCATATCGATCGCCATGGCTCGTTGGCGGCCTATGCGGCGGCAAAGGCGCGGCTGTTCACCATGCAATCGGCGGGGCAAACCGCGATCGTCGGCGCACTGGCCGAGGCCGATTTTGGCGTGCTGGATGACGGCGAAGACCCGATCGTCGTCTTTCTGGAGGATGCAACACCCGGCGACCAGGCGGGCTGGCCGGCGCTGCAAGGCCCACACAACCTTCAAAACGCCAAGGCAGCGACCGCGGCGTGCACGGCGCTGGGGCTGACGATGGACCAGATTTCGGCGGGCCTTGCCAGCTATCCCGGATTGCCGCACCGCATGGAACGCATTGCCGAAAAACACGGCGTGCTGTGGGTGAATGACAGCAAGGCAACCAACCCAGACAGCACGGCACCGGCGCTGGCGGCCTATCCTGGCACGCATTGGATTGTTGGCGGACGGCCCAAGGGTGATGATCTGGACGCGGTATTGCCGCATCTGCCCGGCGTGCGCGCTGCTTACCTGATCGGCGAAGCGGCGGCGGTGTTTGCGCCGGTTTTGGCGGCGCACGTCCCGCTTGTCATGTCGGGCACGCTGGAACGTGCTGTGGCCGATGCGGCCGCGGCAGCAGTGGCGGGCGACACGGTATTGCTGTCCCCGGCCTGTGCCAGTTTTGACCAGTTCAAGGATTTCGAAGCGCGCGGCGACCGATTCCGCGCCCTGGTGGAGGCGCTGCCATGAGCTTGGTTTCGCCGCCCTGGAGCAGCACGCCTCAGGCATTTTCGCGCAGCGATCGCACCGGCCTGGGCCGCTGGTTTTCAACCATCGACAAAATGTTGCTGGCCTTGATCTTTGCGCTGATCGGTTGCGGCATCCTGGCGGTGGCGGCAGCGTCTCCTGCGGCGGCGCAGCGGCTTTCCGGCGCGCGATTCAAATATGATGACCTGTATTTTTTGAAACGGCAGATCGGCTGGGCCATGGCCGGCGTGCCAGTCATGCTGGGCATTTCAATGCTTTCGGTGAACTGGGCGAAACGCGCCGCGCTGGCGGGGACAGTGGTGTTTCTGCTGGCACTGGTGCTGGTGCCGTTCATTGGCGTCGGTGCCAATGGCGGGCAGCGTTGGCTGCCGGTGCCGGGGTTTCAGTTTCAGCCATCGGAATTTTTCAAGCCGATGTTCATCGTGACAACGGCCTGGCTATTGGCGCTGCGGTTTGAAGATCGAAGTCTGCCGACGATGCAATTGGGCTTTGCGCTGTTGCTGCTGGTTGCGGTGCTGTTGATCAAGCAACCGGATTTTGGCCAGACGGCGCTGATCATGGCGGTGTGGTTGGTGCAGGCCTTGCTGGCGGGCATGTCGCTGTGGGTGCTTGCCGCGCTGGCGGCGCTGGGCACTGCCGGGCTGGGGATCGCCTATCTCACCGTCGACCATGTCGCGGACCGCATCAACAAGTTCCTGACCGGCGGCGGCGACACCTATCAGATCGACAAGGCACTGGATTGCTTTCGCGCCGGTGGAATTTTCGGGGTGGGGCCGGGCGAAGGCCTGATGAAATTCCGCCTGCCCGAAGCGCATACCGATTATATCTTTTCGGTCATCGGCGAAGAATTTGGCCTGTTTGCCTGTCTGTTGATTGCCGGCCTTTACATCGGCGTTGTCACGCGGGTGTTTCTGGTCATGCTGGACGAAGATGAACCCTTTGTATTTCTGGCCGCCACCGGCCTGGCGACTCAGTTCGGCCTGCAGGCGACGATCAACATGATGGTCAATCTGAAAATGCTGCCATCAAAGGGTATGACGTTGCCGTTGATCAGCCATGGCGGATCATCGTTTATCGCGGTGTGCGTCGGGCTGGGGCTGTTGCTGGCCTTTACCCGCCGCAATCCGTTCCTGAAGGCCTCGCCCTATGCCGAGCGGCGGCCGGCGTGAATGGGCTGTATGTCCTCGCGGCGGGCGGCACCGGCGGGCATATGGTGCCGGCGCATGTTCTGGCATTGGAACTGCAGGCGCGCGGCGCCGCGGTACATTTGGTGACGGATGCGCGGGGGCTTCGCTTTCCGGGGCTGTTTGACGGCGTGCCGCGGACGGTGGTGGAAAGCGGCACAACATCAAACCGGCCGGGGCGATCGGGTTGGCGAAGCGTGCCGTCGGTGTTGCTGAGTATCTTGCGGGGTCGCAGCGCGGCACGGGCGCTGTTCGGCGAATTGCGGCCGAATGCGGTGATCGGTTTTGGCGGCTATCCGGCGCTGCCGTCGCTGCTGGCGGCGCTGTCGCTGAAATTGCCTGCGCTGGTCCATGAACAAAATGCGGTGCTGGGGCGGGTCAATCGATTCCTGGCGCCGCGGGTCGCCCGGATCGCCACCAGCTATGCGCGGGTGCGGCGGATGGAGCCAGGCTGGGCGGGCAAGACGGTGCAGACCGGCAATCCGGTACGAGCGGAGATTGTGGCGGCGCGCGAAGTGGCATTTGACGCCGGCTCAGCGCGGTTGCGGCTTCTGGTCACTGGTGGCAGCCAGGGCGCAGCGGTGCTCAACCGCGTTGTGCCGGCGGCAGTTGCCTTGCTGCCACAGGCATTGCGGGCGCGGCTGGATGTGACGCACCAGGGCCGGGATGAAGACACAGCGATGATGGCAGCGGCCTATGCGGCAGCGGGCGTATCGGCTGATATTCGCGCCTATTTCGCCGATCTGCCGGCACAGATTGCCCGGGCGCATATCGTTGTGGCGCGGGCCGGGGCATCGACCGTGGCAGAGCTTTGCGTCGCCGGCCGGCCGGCGATCCTGGTGCCGTTGCCGATCGCCACCGATGACCATCAGACCGACAATGCCCGGGCAATGGCGGTGGTCGGCGGCGCCATCGTCATGCCACAGCCGGAATTTGAAGCGGCAGCGCTGGCCCGTGTGCTGGGCGATTGGCTGGGCAATCCGGCGGCGCTGGCGGCAGCTGCGGCAGGCGCACGATCGGTGGGTGTGCCCGATGCGGCGGCGCGGCTCGCCGATCTGGTGATGGCGACGGGAAGACAGGCATGAGCGCGCACGGCTTTCGCACCGATATCGGCGTCATCCATTTCATTGGCATCGGCGGCATCGGCATGTCGGGCATTGCCGAGGTGATGGCCAATCTGGGCTTTACCGTGCAAGGATCGGACAGCACCGAAGGCTATGTTGTCCAGGGTCTGCGCGACAAGGGCATCAAGGTGTTTATCGGGCAAAGCGCCGATAATGTCGCCGATGCCGCGGTAGTCGTGACATCCACGGCGATCAAGCGCGACAACCCGGAAGTGGTCGCTGCACAATCGAAACGCATCCCCATCGTCCGCCGGGCCGAAATGCTCGCCGAACTGATGCGGCTGAAATCCTGTGTCGCGGTGGCCGGCACGCACGGCAAGACGACAACGACATCGATGGTGGCGGCGCTGCTCGATGCGGGCGGCATCGATCCCACCGTGATCAACGGCGGCATCATCAACACCTATGGATCAAACGCGCGGCTGGGCGCCGGCGAATGGATGGTGGTTGAAGCGGATGAAAGCGATGGATCGTTCCTGCGGCTGGGCGGCACCATCGGCATCGTCACCAATATTGATCCGGAGCACCTCGACCATTGGGGCGACTTTGATCAGGTTCGAGAGGGTTTTCGTCAGTTTATCAACCATATCCCGTTTTATGGCGCCGGCATCCTGTGCATCGACCATCCCGAAGTGCAGGCGCTGCTTTCCAAGGTGCAGGACCGGCGCATCATCACCTATGGCTTCTCGGCAACGGCCGACATTCGCGGCGAAAACGTCACCCCCGTTGCCGGCGGCAATCATTTTTCGGTGCTGGTACGGATGCGCGATGGTGAACGCATCATCCCTGATCTGATGCTGCCGATGCCCGGCCGGCACAATGTGCAGAATGCGCTGGCGGCTGTTGCAGTGGCAGTGGAACTGGGGATCAGCGATGATGCGATCCGGGCCGGCTTTGCCCGTTTTGGGGGCGTAAAACGGCGCTTTACCAACGTTGGCGAAATTGGTGGCATCACGATCATCGACGATTACGGCCATCACCCGGTCGAGATAAAGGCCGTGCTGGCGGCGGCGCGAGAGGGTGCACAAGGCCGCGTGCTGGCAGTGGTGCAGCCGCATCGTTTTACCCGGCTGCGCGATCTGATGGCCGAATTTCAAGCGGCGTTCAACGATGCCGATGCGGTCTATGTGGCGCCGGTCTATGCGGCCGGTGAGGCGCCGATCGAGGGCGTCGATGCCGATGCTTTGGTCACGGGCCTGCGCAACAGTGGGCACAGGGCGGCACAAAGCGTCACCGGCGCCGATGATCTGGCACAGCTGCTGGCCGTGGATGCAAGGCCCGGCGACATGGTGGTTTGCCTCGGCGCCGGCGATATCACCAAATGGGCTGCCGGGTTGGCGGTTACGATCGAGCAGGCGCGGGCGGGATGAGCGTCGGTCGAGCCCCACGGTCGTCGACGCCAAGAGGCCGGGTGACCAGCAACGCCCCGCTGGCGCCGCTGATCTGGTTCAAGGCCGGCGGTCGGGCGGACATCCTGTTCGAGCCTGCCGACATGATCGACCTGTCGTGGTTTCTTGCTGACATCAATCCGGGATCTCCGGTGCTGCCGCTTGGTCTGGGCTCCAATCTGATCGTTCGCGATGGCGGCGTGCCAGGAGTCGTGGTGCGACTGGGCAAGGCCTTTGGCGCGATTTCGATCGAAGGCGAGTGCGTACGTGCCGGTGCCGGCGCGCCCGGCATAAGCGTTGCCAGCGCGGCGCGCGACGCATCGCTCGCCGGGCTCGAATTCCTCCGCGGCATTCCCGGCACGGCCGGCGGCGCGGTGCGGATGAATGCCGGCGCCTATGGCCGGGAAGTGGCGGATATACTGGTGGAGGCAACGATCGTCCGGCGTGATGGCCGCATCGAAACGCTGTCTGCTGTGGATTTTGGCTTCAGCTATCGCCATTCGGCGCTGCCTGAAGGCGATGTTGTGGTCGAGGCGGTGTTTCGCGGGAAACCCGGCGACAAGGTGGCGATAACCGCCGAGATGGACCGGATCGCGGCCGAGCGTGAAGCCTCCCAACCGTTGCGGTCGCGCACTGGCGGTTCGACGTTCAAGAACCCGCCAGGGCAAAAGGCATGGGCACTGATCGATGCTGCCGGCTGCCGGGGGCTGCGGCTGGGCGGGGCGCAGGTCAGCGAGAAACACACGAATTTCCTGATCAACACCGGCGATGCGACCAGTGCCGACATTGAAGCGTTGGGCGATCAAGTGCGGGCGCGCGTGCTGGCGCAATCGGGTGTTGAATTGGAGTGGGAGATTTTGCGGGTAGGGGTGGCATGAAGATCGTCGTTCTCATGGGCGGCTGGTCGGCTGAGCGAGAGGTGTCGCTGACATCGGGCCGCGGTATTGCAGCGGCGTGCCGACGGCTGGGCCATGACGTGACCGAAATTGACATGGACCGTGACGTCGCAAGCGCGCTGAAGGCTGCTGCTCCCGATGTCGTGTTCAACGCTCTTCACGGCACGCCGGGGGAAGATGGCAGCGTGCAGGGGCTGCTTGACCTGATGGGGCTGAAATACACCCATAGCGGCGTTACCACATCGGCAATCGCCATCGACAAGCAACTGACCAAGGCGATCCTGGTCCCACTTGGCATTCGCATGCCCGGCGGGCGCGTGGTTGCGTCGGAAACCCTGTATGCCGGCGACCCCCTGCCGCGCCCCTATGTGCTGAAACCGGTCAATGAAGGATCGTCTGTCGGTGTCGCCATCGTCACCGATGCCAGCAATTACGGCAACCCCATCGGCCTTGATGTGGCCGGCCCTTGGCAGGTTTTTGCGTCATTGCTCGCCGAACCGTTCATCGCTGGCAGGGAATTGACAGTCGCCGTGCTGGGCG
The DNA here is from genome assembly GCA_038228305.1 of Sphingomonadales bacterium. Lineage (GTDB taxonomy): Bacteria > Pseudomonadota > Alphaproteobacteria > Sphingomonadales > Sphingomonadaceae > Sandarakinorhabdus. Next base: position 126,373 of record JBBRPI010000001.1, read on the forward strand.
ATGAAGCGCTGGCTGTCACCGAATTGCTGCCGACCAAGGGATTTTATGATTACGACGCCAAATATACCGATGGCCTGACGGTGCATGTCTGCCCCGCCGAATTGCCTGCACCTGTCGAGGCGGCGGCGCTGAAAATGGCGCTGGATGCGCATCGCGCGCTGGGCTGCAAGGGCACATCGCGGTCGGATTTCCGCTGGGATCCGAGCGCGGGTGAGGCTGGGCTTTATCTGCTGGAGGTCAATACCCAGCCCGGGATGACCCCGCTCAGCCTGGTGCCCGAACAGGCGAAATATCGCGGCATTTCCTATGATGCGCTGGTGCAGCGCCTGATCGATGCCGCCCATGATGCCGCCCTTGATTCGGCGGTGGCGGCATGACGACTGTTGCCCTGAAACGCGGCGCTGCGGCCCCCCGGGCGAAACCCCGCGCGCTGCGCAAGCCGGCCGCCGCGACCATCGCGCTGCCGGTCAGCGCCCGGGCTTTGCGCCGCAATATCGTCATTGCCATCCTTGTCCTGCTTGCCGCCGTCGGCGTGGTTGTCGCCAGCCTGATGGGAATGCCGCAACGGCTGTGGGGTGATTTCATTCGCGGCACTGCCGATGCCGGCTTTGAAATCCGCCACGTCGAAATCAGTGGCACCCATGAAATGGCGCGGCTGCCGATCTATGAGGCGGCATTGCCCGGCAGCGACAATGCCATGTTGACCAGTGATATTGGCGCCATCCGCAAACGCCTGCTGGCGATGGACTGGGTCGCCGATGCCAGTGTCAGCCGGCGGTTGCCCGATACGCTGGCGATCACGATTGTCGAACGCCGGCCGGTGGCGCTGTGGCAGTTTCAGCACCGTTACGAAGCGATCGACATCACTGGAAAGCCACTGACCCATGATCGGCTGGAACGTTTTGCAGCCTTACCGCGGGTGGTTGGCAAGAACGCCAATCTGCACGTCCGCGAAATGTTGGCGCTGACTGCGGCGGCCCCGACGCTCAGCCCGCAGGTCGATGCTGCGGTGCTGGTTGGCGGCCGGCGCTGGAATGTGAAATTCAAGACGGGTGAGGTGCTGGCGTTGCCGGATACGCCGGCGGCTGCCAAGGCGGCGTTCAAGAAATTTGCGCAATTGGATGCGGGCATGGAGCCAAACGCCAGGCTGCTTGGCGGGCATTTCGAACGCTTTGACATGCGCCTGCCCGGCCAGATGACCGTTGGCGGCCCGGCGGTGAAGGAAGCGCTGGACGCCGCCGCAAAGGCCGCCAAGGCGCCAAAGCAGACAACAATCTGATGGCCGGGAAATTGCCCCTGGTCCGGTCGGTCGTGCCCAAAAGCGGCGGCGAGCGGATGATTGCGGTTCTGGATGTTGGCACATCAAAGGTTGCGGCGTTGATCGCCATCGCCGGCCCGGATGGCGAACCGCGCGTCATCGGCACCGGCCAGAAACCCTGCGCCGGCCTGCGTCGTGGCCTGGTCACCGATTTTGAACGCACGGAGGCGGCGATTCGCGGTGCCATGGACCAGGCCGAACGCGCCGCCGGGGTTCAGATCGAATTCGTCCACGCCTCAATCTCCGCCGGCAATCTGGGCAGCGATGTGGTGGCCGCGGAAATCGACATTGCCGGTGCGAGCATCACCGCGGCCGATATGATGACATTGCGCGAGGCCGGGCGGGCGCGGATCGATCCGCGCGGGCGCACCGTCGTCCACGCCCAGCCGGCGCTGTATGCGCTGGATGGCCAGCCGGGAGTGGAAACGCCGCTGGGCTTTCATGCCGATCGGCTGGGCATGGATATCCATGTTGTCACCGCAGATACACCGCCACTGAAAAACCTCGATCGGGCGATCAAGAATGCCCATATCGGGTTGAAATCCCTGGTCGCGTCGCCGTTTGCGGCCAGCCTTTCGACGCTGGAACGTGAAGAGCGGGAGATTGGCGTTGCGCTGATCGAAATCGGCGCCGGGGTGACGACGATCGCGGTGCATTTTCACGGCATGCTGGTCGGCGTCGCCGCGATTCCAATGGGCGCGCATGACATTACCAATGATGTCGCAGCCGCGTTTGCAACCCGGCGCAGCCACGCCGAACGCCTGATCGCGGTTGATGGATCGGCGATTCCGGTGCCCAAGGACAATCACGAAGCCGTCGATATCCCGCCGATGAGCGATGATGGCATGGCCGACCCGATGCGTGTGCCAAAGGCCCAGATCATTGGGGTCATCCGCCACCGGCTGGATCTGCTGTTCCGCGAAGTGGCGATCAAGCTGGATCAGATGGGCTATGTCGGCCCGCAGGCGCGGCAGGTCGTGTTGACCGGCGGCGGCGCCGAATTGCGGGCGATCGCCGATTTTGCCGCCAGCGCGCTGAACCGCAATGTGCGGATTGGCCGGCCCCGCGGGCTGACCGGTATGCCATCGGTGCAATCGGGGCCGGCCTTTGCGACCCTGGCCGGGCTGGTATTGTTTGCCGCCAGTGAACAGCCCGACATCTGGCATGTGCCCGCACTGGTGAAAACCGGCGGTGGCGGCGGAGTATTTGCCACAATGTTCGAAAAACTGCGCGGCAGCATGTGATGGTGCTTGGAACGAACGAATCGCTCATATAGTGTTGGTAAATTGAGGGAGATACGAAATGCTGGAATTTGAACGCCCGGAGCTGACCGAGCTGAAGCCGCGTATCACCGTGATCGGTGTCGGCGGCGCCGGCTGCAATGCGGTTGCCAACATGATCAACGCCGATCTGCAGGGCGTCGATTTCATCGTTGCCAATACCGATGCACAATCGCTGGCCGCCAGCAAGGCCGAAACCCGCATCCAGCTGGGCATGAAAATCACCCAGGGGCTGGGCGCCGGCGCCCGGCCGGAAATCGGCAGGGCATCGGCGGAGGAAACGCTCGACCAGCTTGAGGCCAGCCTTGAAGGCGCCCACATGTGCTTTATCGCGGCCGGCATGGGCGGCGGCACCGGCACCGGCGCCGCGCCGGTCGTGGCGCGGGCGGCGCGGGAAAAGGGCATTTTGACCGTTGGCGTGGTGACCAAGCCGTTCACCTTTGAAGGCAGCAAGCGGATGCGCGCCGCCGAGGAAGGCATCGCTGAACTGCAAAAGGTCGTCGATACACTGATCATCATTCCAAACCAGAATCTGTTCCTGATCGCCAACGCCAACACCACCTTTATCGAAGCCTTTGCGCTGGCCGATCAGGTGCTGCACCAGGGTGTTCGCGGCATCACCGATCTGATGATCATGCCTGGCCTGATCAACCTGGATTTCGCCGATGTGCGCACCGTCATGTCCGAAATGGGCAAGGCGATGATGGGCACCGGCGAAGCATCGGGCGAACGCCGCGCCATCGAGGCTGCGGAAAAGGCGATTGCCAACCCGTTGCTGGATGAAGTCAGCATGCGCGGCGCCAAGGGCGTTATCATCAACATCACCGGCGGCGAAGATTTGCGGCTGATGGAGGTTGATGAGGCCGCGACCCATATCCGCGACATGGTGGACCCGGAATGCAACATCATTGTGGGGTCCGCGTTCAACAAGGATTTGCATGGTATCATGCGCGTATCTGTCGTGGCGACGGGGATCGATGCCGCAATTCGCCCGGCGGCCGTGGTGCCTTCGCGCCCGGCACGCGACAACGCCTTTGCCGCGCAGACAAGCATTTTTGCAACCTCACCCGCGCCGCTACCACCCACGCAACCAGTGGTTGAACGCTATAATTTGCCCGATATGGAGCGTGAGCCCGAGGTTGTGCCATCAGCAGCCCTGCTGCGCGGGCTGGATTCCATCGACGTCGGCGATGCGGTGGATGATGAGGACGAGATTGACCTGGGCGTTGCCGCGGAACGGATTGAAGATGTCTGTCCGGCGGACAGTTTCCGCTTTACGCCGCGCGAAACGCCAATTGCCGCGCCCGTTGCCGTAACGCCGCCACCGCCGCCGGTGGAGGAAGAACGCCCGCAGACCCTGTTTGAACGGATGCTGGGCCTGTCACGCGGACCAAAGATCGCACCTGCGGCCCCGGTGACGCTGGCACCCGACCCCGAAGCACGCGCGCCGGATGTCGACATTCCGCCATTTTTCAAGCGGCAGGTGAACAACTGAACAGGGCCTGCCGGGGGATAATGCCGCCGGCCGGCGTATTGCCGGCATGGTTAGCACCGATCTTGCTGTTGCGCTGAATCGCTTTGGCCTGGGGGCCGGGCCGGGGGCGACCGAAATTGCCGACCCCAGGGCTTGGCTGATCGGGCAGTTTTCGCATTTTGACGTGCGGCCGGCAGCGATAGCGGCGGTGCCTGGCAGCGATGTGATGGCCCGGCAATTCCGCGAATATCTGGCGCAAATCAGGCCGCTGTTGCGCGCCAATGGCTTTGCCGTGCCGGGCAATAATAGCGCCGCAATGGCGCCTGCCATCCCGGCGGCAACCCCGCCCGCCGATGCTGAAAAGGCCGTTCGCACCGAACTTCGCAAGCAATATCAGGCAAATTACGGCGGCCAGGCCCGGGCGCGGATTGTTTCGGCACTGGTGACGCCGGCGCCGTTTCCCGAACGTCTGGTGCATTTTTGGGCCAATCATTTCGCGGTTTCGGCTGACAAGCTGCAAACCATCGGCCTGGCTGGCACGATGGAGTTTGAGGCGGTGCGCCCGCATATCGCCGGCAAATTTGGCGATCTGCTGATGGCCGTCACCCGCCACCCGGCGATGCTGTTGTATCTGGATCAGGCGCAATCGATCGGCCCCGGATCGCCTGTGGCTCAGGCGGCAGCGCTGCGCGGCAACCGGCGCCGGCCATTGGGCCTGAATGAAAATCTGGCCCGCGAGATATTGGAACTGCACACTTTGGGTGCCGGCGATTACGCCCAGGCCGATGTTGGCGAACTGGCGCGGGCGCTGACCGGTTGGAGCATCGGCGGTTTCGTGCGCCGTCCGGTGGGCATCGAGGCCCCTGATGGCGCATTCGTGTTTCAACCAGGCTGGCATGAACCCGGCGCGCGGACGGTGGCGGGCACCACCTATCGCCAATCGGGTGAGGATCAGGGCCGGGCCATATTGCAGGCGCTGGCGGTGCACCCGGCCACGGCGCGCCATCTGGCGACCAAGCTGGCCCGGCATTTCGTCGCGGATGTGCCGCCGCCGGCGCTGGTCGATCGGCTGGCGGCGGCGCATATCGCCAGTGGCGGTGACCTGATGGTGCTGTATCGGATGTTGGTTGCAGCACCCGAAAGCTGGGCAACGCCGGAGCCCAAATTCAAGACGCCGTGGGATTGGACGATATCAGCCTTGCGTGCCCTTGGCGTGCGTGATGCGCCGGATTTGAAGATTGTCGGCGCGTTGACTGAATTGGGCCAACCAATCTGGCGGCCGGGGTCGCCGGCGGGTTGGGATGATAGTTCCGCATCCTGGGCCGCCCCCGATGCCCTGCTGCGCCGCGTTGAAACCGCCGGACGGCTGGCGGTGGTGGTCGGTGACCGCATCGATGCCCGGGCGTTGGCGCCGCAGATTTTGCCGGGGGTGCTGGGGGCCGCCACCACCCAGGCCATCGCCCGCGCCGAAACCCCGCAACAGGGGTTGGCATTGCTGCTGGCGTCCCCTGAATTCATGAGGCGATGAGATGATCGATCGCAGGAATTTTCTGGGCCGCGCCGCGCTGGTTGGCGGTGCCTTGCTCACGCCCGGTCTGGCACTGGCGGCGGCACCCAGCGATCGGCGGTTTGTGCTGATCATCTTGCGCGGCGCCATGGATGGGCTGTCGGTCGTCATGCCGGTGGGCGATCCAGCCTATGCGGCCTTGCGCGGCAATTTCGGGCCGCCGCCAAATGCTGGCGCGGCGATCCTGCTGAACAGCGATTTCGCCCTGCACCCGGCTTTGGCACAAACCGGCGCGCTATATGCCAGGGGTCAGGCGGCTTTTGTCCATGCCATCGCTTCGCCCTATCGCGAACGATCGCATTTTGATGCGCAAAACGTCCTCGAAACCGGCGGCACCGCGGCCTATGCGTTGAAGGATGGCTGGCTGAACCGGCTGTTGCCATTGTTGCCGGCGGCGCATCAACCGGCAGTGGCGATTTCGCCCACCGTGCCGATGGCGCTGCGCGGCAGTGCGCCGGTCACATCCTATGCGCCATCGCGGCTGCCCGATGCGAACGCCGATCTGATCGCGCGGGTCGGCAGCCTGTATGCCGGTGACCCGCAATTGCACGCGCTGTGGTCCCAGGCCATCGACGCCCGGATGATGGCCGGCGATGATGCACGCGGCGGCAGCAACCCGGTGGCGCTGGCGCGGCTGGCGGCGACATTTTTGGCCAAACCCGACGGCGCGCGCGTCGCGGTTATCGAAATTCAAGGCTGGGATACCCATTCCGGCCAGGCCGGGCGGCTGAACACCGTGTTGAAACAATTGGACGGTGTAATCGGCGCGCTGCACATCGGCCTTGGCGATGACTGGGCAAAAACCGTCGTGATCGCTGCGACGGAATTCGGGCGGACGGCGGCCCCCAACGGCACCGGCGGCACCGACCATGGCACGGCGGGCGCAGCGATTTTGGCGGGCGGCGCATTGAAAGGCGGCCGGGCGATCACCGATTGGCCGGGCCTTGCCCCTGGCCAGCTGTTCGAAGGCCGCGATCTGAAACCCACCGCCGATCTGCGGGCGCTGTTCGCGGGGCTGGCGGGTGAGCATTTCGGCGTCGATCCGGCGCTGGTGATGCGGCGCGCCTTCAATGGAGCAGAAGTGGCGCCCATGCACGGCCTGCTGCGCGCCTGACGCTCACAGGCTTTTCTGCATATAGGCGACATCGAGTCGCTGGCCGAATTTGATACCGATGCCGATCAGCAGCCCGGCCGGGCGAAAGCCGCAGGCGCTGTGCAACTGCACCGATCCATGGTTGTTGCTGCCATCGCCGATGACGGCGATCATTTCGGCAAAACCGATGCTGCGGGCGGCGTCGCACAGCGCCAGCAACAGCGCCCGGCCGATGCCGCTGCGCTGGGCGGCAGCCGCGACATAGATCGAATTTTCACAGGTGCGGGCATAGGCAGCGCGATCGCGAAACTGCGCCGCATAGGCATAGCCGAGGATGCTGCTGTCGCTCTCCGCCACCAGCCAGGGCCATCCGCTCGCCGCGATGCGCGCCATCCGCGCCGCCATCTCGGCTGGATCGGGTGGTTCGGTTTCAAAACTGGCGGTGCCGGCCAGCACCTCGGGCGCATAAACGGCGGCGATGGCGGCCGCATCAACAGGTGTTGCGCTGCGGATTCGATGCAGTCGGGCGGTGGGCACGGTCATTTCTGGTGATTTTGCCGCGCCGGGCGATTGCGTCAAGGCGGCTGCCCCTTGACCCCGGCCGCCAGCGTGGCACCAAGGGTTTTCGACAGGAGACAAATATGGCCGGGCCGCTGACGGGGTTGCGAATCATCGAACTGGCGGGCATCGGGCCGGGGCCGTTTGCGGCGATGATGCTCGCCGACCATGGCGCCGAGGTCATCCGCATCGACAGGCCCGGCGCGCGGATCGATGCGCGCGATCCGCTGCTGCGATCCCGCCGCCTGATCGGGCTTGATCTGAAATCGGCCGATGGCAAAGCGCAGGTGCGCGAACTGGTGCGGTCCGCCGATGGCCTGATCGAGGGGTTTCGCCCCGGCGTCACCGAACGGCTGGGGCTGGGGCCTGAGGTGTTGCTCGGCGATAATCCGCGGCTGGTTTACGGCCGGATGACCGGCTGGGGGCAATTTGGGCCCTATGCCCACGCCGCCGGCCATGACATCAACTATATCGCGCTGGCCGGCGCGCTGCACGCCTATGGCCGCGCCGGCGAAAAGCCCACCCCGCCGATCAACATGGTGGGCGATTTTGGCGGCGGCGGCATGATGCTGGCGTTTGGCATGGTGTCGGCGCTGCTCCACGCCCAGAAAACCGGGGTTGGCCAGGTGATCGATACCGCGATGACCGATGGCGCCGCAGTGTTGATGAGCATGATCTGGGGATTTCGCGCCAATGGCATCTGGAGCGATGATCGCGGCACCAACATGCTCGATACCGGCGCGCATTTTTACGATACCTATGAAACCGCCGACGCCAAATGGATTTCGATCGGCAGCATCGAGCCGCAATTTTACGCGCTGCTGCGCAAACTGGCCGGGCTGGAGGCCGACCCGGATTTCGACGCCCAGATGGATCGCAGCGCCTGGGGTCCGTTGAAGGCGAAACTGACCGCGCTGTTCCTGACCAAAAGCCGCGACGAATGGTGCGCGCTGATGGAAATGACCGATGTGTGCTTTGCGCCCGTGCTCAGCATGGCGGAGGCGCCGGCCCACCCGCACAACGCGGCGCGCGGCACGTTCATCGAAGTGGGCGGGGTGATGCAGCCGGCACCTGCCCCGCGGTATTCGGTGACGCAATGCGATGTGCCGGTGATGACGACGGTGTTTGATGCAGGATTGGGCAAGTGAACCCCCACCCCCTTCAAGGGCAGGGGGAATGATCCGCTACGCCACCGACCCCGCCCAATCGCGCGGTCGCCTGCACGCCGAACCCGCCGCCGCCACCCGCACCGCCTTTCAGCGTGACCGCGACCGTATCGTCCACAGCAGCGCCTTTCGCCGGCTGCGCTATAAAACCCAGGTTTTTGTTGCGCCGGATGGCGATCATTTCCGCGTCCGCCTGACCCATAGCCTGGAAGTGGCGCAGATTGCCCGCAGCCTGGCCCGTGCGCTGGGGCTGGATGAAGACCTGACCGAGGCGCTGGCGCTGGCGCATGATCTTGGCCACCCGCCATTCGGCCATTCGGGTGAGGATGCGCTGGCGTCGGCGTTGGCGCCCTATGGCGGCTTTGATCACAATGCCCAGACGCTGCGCATCGTGACGCGGCTGGAAAATCGCTACCCCGGCTGGGACGGGCTGAACCTGAGCTGGGAAACGCTGGAGGGGCTGGCCAAGCACAATGGCCCGATCCTGCAACCCGGCTGGGCGATGGCCGAGGCGGATGCAGCATTGCCCCTCGATCTTGCCAGCCATGCCGGGCTGGAGGCGCAGGTGGCGGCGCTGGCCGACGATATCGCCTATGACAATCATGATCTGGATGATGGCATCCGCGCCGGGCTGTTCACCATCGATGAACTGGTCGCGGCGGTGCCGTTCAGCGCAACCAGTTACGCGGCGGTGGCGGCGCGCTGGCCGGGGGTGAGCGCCCGCCGCCGCCTGGTGCCCGAACTGGTCCGCGATCAGATCGGCCGGATGGTTGATGACCTGCTGGCCGAAACCCGCATCCGGCTGGCAGCGGCAACACCGCAATCTGTCGCCGATGTGCGCGCAGCCGGGCGCCCGCTGGCCGGCTTTTCGCCCGAAATGACGGCGCAAACGCGCGTGTTGAAGGAATTTCTTCGCGCCCGCATGTATCGCCACCCCCGCGTCGCGGCGCTGCGCGATCCGTCGCAGATTGTCGTCAGCCGGCTGTTTGCGGCGTTGCATGCTAACCCTGCCGCCATGCCCGGTGACTGGGGCGCGGCGACTCCCGCCGCGGAACCCGGCCGGGCGCGGCACATTGGGGATTTCATTGCCGGCATGACCGATCGCTATGCGTTAAAGACCTATGAGCGCATTATCGGGCCATCGCCCCTGCCTGCCGACATCGCAATTTGAAGGGAACAGCATGACAGACGTTCACGGAACCTATGACCCGCGCTTTGCCGGGGTGGCGCAGGCCTTTGCTGCCAATTTTGCCAATGGCAGCGATGTCGGGGCGAGTTTCTGCGCGACGGTGGAGGGCGAAACTGTCGTCGATATCTGGGCCGGCCATGCCGATGCAGCGCAAACCCGGCCATGGGAACGCGACACCATCGTCAATGTCTATTCCACGACCAAGACGATGTGCGCGCTGACCGCGCTGCTGCTGGCTGACCGGGGGGAGCTGAATTTCGCTGCGCCTGTTGCGCATTACTGGCCGGAATTTGCCGCCGCCGGCAAGGCCGAGGTGACGGTTGGGCAATTGATGTCGCACAGCGCCGGTCTGTCCGGGTTTCGGGAGACGGTGACCGAGCCCGAGCTTTATGATTGGGATCGGATCACCGGATTGCTGGCCGCGCAGGAACCATTTTGGGCACCCGGCACGGCGCCAGGCTATCACGGGATTACGCAAGGCTATCTGGTCGGCGAAGTGGTGCGGCGCATCAGCGGGCAAACGCTGGGCACGCTGTTTCGCACCGAAATTGCAGAACCGCTGGGGGCGGATTTCCACATCGGGCTGCCGGCCAGCGAAGACGCCCGCGTCGCCGATCTGATCCCGCCGCCGCCCGGGGGCGGTATCGCCGATATGACAGACCGGCCGTTGACGGCCAACATGGCGACCAACCCGGCGGTTGATCCGCGCGCCACGCGGACCCGGGCCTGGCGAGGGGCAGAAATTCCGGCCGCCAATGGCCAGGGCAACGCCCGGTCGGTCGCTGCGATCCAGACGCTGTTTTCAAACGGCGGTGTTTCGGGCGGCAAGCGGATTCTGTCGGAAAAGGGCGCGCGACGCGTGCTCGAATCGCAGATATTGGGCGATGATCTCGTGCTGGGGATGAAAGTGCATTACGGCCTCGGGCTGGGCCTGAATGGCGGGCTGACGCCGCTGCCCAATGATGAATGTTGTTACTGGGGCGGCTATGGCGGATCACTGGTGATCAATGATTTGAAGGCGCGAACGACCTTTGCCTATGCAATGAACAAGATGGCATCGACGACGGTTGGCGATCTGCGCGCCTTTGGCCTGGCGATGGCGATGTGGCAGGGCCTGGCGGCATGAGGCTGTTATGGGCGGCATTGCTCGTTGCCGGCGCGGCACAGGCGGCACCGCCCGGACCCCATGCTCTGGCGCTGGCGGCGGGATACAAGGCGGCATTCCTGTGTTCGGGCATTTTCAACGCCGGGCAGACAGAGGCGCAGGTTGCCGCCGATGACCTGACCGGGATTTACCCCGAATATCAGGCGATAATCGCCGATCTGCCGGCGGTGGTCGATCAAGAAATGCGAACGGTCAGCGTGACGTTCGATGCCAGATTGCCGCCGCGCATATCGGTGTGGCGGCCCTTGCTCGGTTGCGCGCAATTGCCGATTGGCAGCACCGATACGGCGGTGGTGCCGCGGTTGACCCCCGATTTCAAACAGCCCGATCTGGCGGCGGTGGATGCCGCGCCCTGGCCATTGGGGGATGCCAAGGCGATCGCGAAACTGCCACGGCGCGTAGCGCTGGATGCGGTTGTCGCGGCGGCGTTCACGACGAAATTCGGCGGTGCCAATGCCGATATGGCATCGACAACGGCGGTGATCATCCTGAAGGACGGGCGGATCGTCGCGGAACGCTATCGCGCCGGGTATGACATGCACACGCCGCAACGCACCTGGTCTGTGGCGAAAAGCCTGACCGCAACGCTGGTTGGCCGCGCGGTGCAATTGGGCGCTGTGGACATCAATGCGCCGGCGATGGTGCCGGAATGGCAGACCCCCGGTGATCCGCGTGCCGGGCTGTCGCTGGCGGTCCTGCTGCGCCTGAATTCCGGGCTATGGACCAATGGTGCGGGCAACCGCACCGATACCATCTATCTGGGCGGCGCGACGGTGCCCGAGGCGGCGGCGTCCATGCCGTTGGACACCGCCCCTGGCAGCCATTTCAACTATTCCAACAATGACATGATGTTGGCGGCTTATGGCGTTGAAAACGCACTGAATGTCAAAATGCCGGGCCGTGCGCTGGGCTTTCCCTTTGTCCAGTTGCTGTGGCCGCTGGGGATGACGCGAACCACCCCGGAAACCGATTGGCGGGGGCATTTCATCCTGTCGAGCCAGGTCTGGATGACAGCGCGCGATCTGGCGCGGCTGGCACTGGTTTATGAAAATGGCGGGCGGATCGGCAAAACACAGCTATTGCCGGCGGATTGGACGCGTTTTGTCAGCAGCCCCGAAGGTGCGCAACCGATGCCGGCGACGCCGGGGCGGGGCGGTTATGGCGTGGGGTTCTGGCTGTTCGGGATGCGGGATGGCATGCCTGACGGGACCTATGCGATGATCGGCAATCGCGGGCAATTTGCGGTGATCATACCGTCGCGGGGCGTCATTGTCATTCGGCGCGGCTTTGATGGGCCAGGATCGGCATTTGATCCGCTGGCGTTTGCCAAGGCGGTGCTGGCGGCGATCCCCTGAGCGTCAGGCGCGTTCGAACAGATCCTCGGTCGAAAGGCCCAGCAGATCGATGCGGGCGCGGACGCGGGGCCATTCTTCGGCGATGAACAGCGCACGTTCGGCCTTCAGCAGCGCCTTGCCGGCGCCATCGGCCGCGAACAGGCCCACGCCCTTTTTCGCCGTTACCAGCCCGCTGGTCTGCAGGTCGTGATACGCTTTGGCGACAGTCAGCGGGTTGACCCCAGCCTCGGCCGCCAGGGCACGGACGGAGGGGAGCAGCGCGCCATCGCCCGATTCAAGGATGCGGCCGACGATGACGTCACGAATCTGGCGGTAGATTGGGCGGTCGTTCGAATACATCACTGTCTTATGACAGTGAGACAGTCTGCGGTCAAGGTGCCTGACAAAGCCTTTGCACTGGTTTAAGGTGGCGCATCGCAAAGGGGATTTCGATCATGCGTCTGATGTTTGCTTCGCTGCTTTTGATTTTACCGGCCCCGGCGCTGGCCCAGATGGCCGATCTGGTCAAATGCGCTGCCATCGCCCGCGATGCCGAACGATTGGCCTGTTATGATGCTGCCGTGGCCGACAGTTCGCCCCAGGCGCGCGCCGCCAGCGAAGTGCGGGCCAAGGAAACCGCCAAGATCGTCGCGGCCGAGGCGGCAGCAGCGGCCTTGGCCAAGCGCGAAGCCTTTGGTGCGGAGGGGGTAAAGTCACGGCCGGACCGGTTCAAGCTGGACGCGAACGAAGTTCAGACCGTTGAATCATCTGTTACGGAAATGCTGACAAATCGATCCGGGCTGGCGGTGTTCCTGCTCGAAAACGGCCAGTTGTGGCGGCAGGCCGATACGGTCAACCTGCCAAATGTACGGCCAGGTGACACAGTGAAGATCGATCGGGCGGCGCTGGGGGGCTATAATCTGACGCTGGTGAAGCAAAAGCGCGTCGTGCTGGTGAAACGCGTTCGGTAATTACATCAACCACAGGGATTGCAATTCGCGCACCATCCCGATCGGCAGTGCCTCTCCATCGCTCTGGCCATCACCATCGGCCGGGGCAGCTTCGGCGGCCAGATAGCGCCAGCCTTGGTGGGCGCGGCGCGGCACCGGTGCAATCGGGACAGCGCCGGGCGCCAGGCCGATACGGCATTTGACGCCCCATTCGGTGGTGACCATATCCAGGGACAGGATGGTCTGGCGGCAAACCAGCCGGTGGCGGATGATCCAGAACAGGCTGCCGCCGATCAGTTCATCGGCGCGTTTCGGCATGAATCGCGTCATCGAACAGCAATCATCGCCCCAGCGTTCGCGTTGCAGCCGCGCCAGGGTTTCAATGTCGGGGCAACCCACCGCGACCTTGGTCAGGTGCAGCATGGCATCACATCAAGGCCCGGGTGCCGACCAATGTCGCCAGCCCGAGAAACGCCAGAAATCCCATGATATCGGTGCACATGGTCACGAACACCGCCGATGAAACGGCCGGATCAACACCGGCGCGTTCCAGCCCGAGCGGAATCAGCATGCCGGCAAGGCCCGCCACCAGATTGTTGATGATCATCGCCGCCGCAATCACCGCGCCCAAGGCCGGAGAGTGAAATATCACCCCGACTCCAAAGCCGATCAGCACCGCAAGCGTCGCGCCATTCATCGCCGCAATACGCAATTCGCGCCACACCGCGCGCCGCGAATTTGATGATGACAGATCATTGGTTGCCAACGCCCGCACCGCCACCGCCATGGTTTGGGTACCGGCATTGCCGCCCATTGAAGCAACAATAGGCATCAGCGCCGCCAGCGTCACCATCTGCGCAATGGTTGCTTCAAAGGCGCCGATCACCATGGCCGCCAGCACAGCGGTGCCCAGATTGATGATCAGCCAGACAACGCGGACCTTGAACGTGTCAAAAATAGGCTCGTTCAGGCTGCCATCGCCGGCACCGGACAGCCGCAAGATGTCCTCTCCGGCCTCCTCTTGAATGATATGGACGATGTCATCGACCGTGATGACCCCGACCAGCCGGCCATTGGCATCAACAACCGCCGCCGAAATAAGCGCATATTTCTGAAACAGCAGCGCCACTTCCTCCTGGTCCATATCGACCGGGATCAGCGTCTGTTCGCGCTGCATGATATCCGTCACCTGGATTGCCGGCGGCGTCGTCAACAGCCATGACAGGCGCATCGTGCCAATCGGCCGGCGTTCGGCATCGATGACAAAAATTTCCCAGAAATCCGTCGCCGGGTCGATGGTGGCGCGGACCTGATCGATCACCTGGCCGACGCTGGCATCCTCTGCCACCGCCACCAGTTCGCGCTGCATCAGGCGTCCGGCGGATTCATCGGGGTAATTCAGCGCCGCTTCGATATCGGCGCGATCTTCGGGGGTCAGTGCGTCCAGAACCTCGCGCTGCTCGTCATCCTCCAGATCCTCGATGACCGCGACGGCATCATCGGTATCCAGCTGGGTAACGAAATCGGCGACCTGCCCGACCGACATCGCGGCAAGCACATCTTCGCGGACATAATCGTCCAGCTCGGCGATAACCTCGGCATCCAGCGCCTCCCCAATGGCGCGGGCGAGCTGGGCGCGATACGCCTCGGGCACCAGGCCGAACAGGTCGGCGATGTCGGCCGGGTGCAGCGGCGTAACCAGCGCGGTTGCGGCTTCATCGTCATCAACATCCAGCGCCGCGATGACGTTGTTGACATAGACGCGGCTCAACCGGCCTTCTTCAAGCGCCTCGGGCGGGGTTTCCGCTGCATGGAGGATGGGTTCGGCCATGGCAGGGCTTATACCCGGCCCGGCCCGCAGCGCCAGCCATTGCGGAGCCGATCAGCCCTGAGCCATAGACCATCTGCGCCGCCGCGTGACCGCGCCAATCAGGCCAAAGCCGGCAATCAACATCGCCCAACTGGTCGGTTCCGGCACCGTCGAGCTGCAAAATCCGAATGAACACAGTGCATAGGTATCGGCGTTGATGCCGTTGTCGAAAATATCCTGCTCGCTCTCGACTTCGCCAAACGGATGCCTTGCGTCAGGATCGGGGCTGAAACTATAAATCGCGGCGAAATTGAAATGGCCAAAATCATCGGTGTTGCGTGTTGGCGCAAAACCACCAGCCCCCCAGTCAAAGGCAAAAACCACACGGTTGCTATTGTTATCAATCGCAATACTGGAACTGATCATCGCCGGGTTGGGGTCGGACTGCAACCAGGTTGGATCATTCATTGCCAGCGATGTCGGCGGCGC
Source organism: Sphingomonadales bacterium (assembly GCA_038228305.1). Lineage (GTDB taxonomy): Bacteria > Pseudomonadota > Alphaproteobacteria > Sphingomonadales > Sphingomonadaceae > Sandarakinorhabdus. The sequence goes on from JBBRPI010000001.1 coordinate 141,766, forward strand.
CGGCAACAGCGGATCGGCGCCGAATTCACCAAACCAGCCCGCAGCGACAATCTGTTCATCCGGTGCAAGTTGAATGGTCGCACGGCCCGACAGCAACGTATCGGACGATGGATCAAGGAAGCGAACCGTCAGTACGGCATATCGCAAATAGGTGCCAATCGCACCGACCGGCGGATAGAACAGACCGGCAATTCCCAAAATCCGCCCAGTATTATCAGCATAAGTCAGCACAGTCTGGGTTTGTTGCTTGTTGCTGAAACTGTGAAACGGGTGTGGGCGCGGGATATGGGGCCGGGGGACATGCGGATGAAATGAAAAGTGCGGACGGTGAAAACGCCGGGCAGATGCCGGTGCCGCGCCGAACGCCGAAAACACGATAGCGGCAGCTGCCAGGGTCGATATAATCGTTGGCCTAAGGTTGTGCTGCCCGGCAGAAAGTTCGTTTGAAACCGGCCGATTTATAAAGGCACCCATGATTGGCTCCTACTATCGCATAGCAAAAGCCTAATATTATAAATTCGTGAATAAAGTTAATCTTGTTACACATAAGTAAGGCAACTGTAACATATTGGAAATGTTGAAAATACAGATTGCCTGACGCTGGCCTGGATGTTTTCTTGCGATCCGCGCATGCCCATGCGGATGTGAAAACTGGCAACATGGAAGCGTTTCCGATGTTGTTGCTGCCGCCCCGGAATGAACGATGGGTTGCACCCTTGCGCCTGACGGGCGCGTCCTGCTGCTGGCGATCAGTCGCTCACGGCACCAACAAACTGCCATCGCCATAACTGTAAAACCGATATCCCTGCGCAATCGCATGGGCATAGGCGGCCTGCATCACATCCAGCCCCATCAGGGCGGACACCAGCATGAACAGCGTTGATTTCGGCAAATGGAAATTGGTAACCAGGCCATCGATGGCGCGGAATTTGTAACCTGGCGTGATGAAAATTGCGGTGTCGCCGGTGAACGGACGGATGATGCCATCGGCGCCCGTCGCCGATTCGAGCAAGCGCAATGACGTCGTGCCCACCGCGATCACCCGGCCGCCGGCGGCGCGGGCGGCGTTCAGGCGCTGGGCAACGGCGGCGGTGATGCTGCCCCATTCGGCGTGCATCTGGTGATCGTCGGTGTCATCGGCCTTCACCGGCAGAAACGTGCCGGCGCCAACGTGCAGCGTCACGGTTTCGCAGCCGACGCCAGCGGCAGCAAGGGCGGCCCATAGCGCCGGCGTGAAATGCAGGCCTGCTGTTGGCGCAGCAACCGCGCCATCGCTGGCGGCGTGCAGCGTCTGATAATCGGCAGCGTCCTGCGCGTCCGTGGCGCGGTTGCTGGCGATATAGGGGGGCAGCGGCATCTGGCCGGCAGCGGCCATGGCGGCGTCCAGCGCGGTATCGGTGGTGAAGCGCCAAAGTATCGCGCCGTCGACCCCGCGGTCCAGCGCAGTGCCGATCAGGCCATGGCCGAAATCTACGCTGTCACCGGTTTTGATGCGGCGGGCATTTTTGACAAAGCTCCACCAAATGTCGGGAGCCTCGCGCTTGTGCAGCGTAACGCCGATGCGGGCATTGCCCTTGCTGCCATGGAATTGCGCCGGGATGACGCGCGTGTCGTTGATGACGAGGACGTCGCCGGGGTTCAGCCGGCGTGGCAGGTCATAAACATGATGATCGCTGCGAATGGTGCCGCGCACGTCCAGCATCCGAGCCGAATCGCGCGGCGAAACCGGGCGCAACGCGACGCGCTCGGGGGGAAGATCAAAATCAAAATCGCTGACGCGCATGGGCTGGGTGCTTTTGCTTGGGAGGGAGGAGGCACCCACCCGCCGCACGAAGTCGCGCAAGTTGCCTCCCCATTCAAGGGGGAGGCGGGTCTATTTGCGTTTTGGCTTGGTCTTTACCGGCACGACGGCAGCCGGCGTTTCCACGACAGGTGGCGCCAGCGCCTCGGCTGGAATTGGCGTAATCGCCGGCGGTGGCAGATGATCGGCGCCGATCGACGCCTTGACGATCTTTGATGGCTTTTCCGGCGGTTCGCCGCGTTCGATGGCATCCACCCATTCCATGCCCGAAACCACCCGGCCAAAGACGGTATAGCTGCGATCCAGTTTCAACACCGGCTGGAATACGATGAAAAACTGGCTGTTGGCACTGTCCAGCCCTTGGGCGCGGGCCATCGACACCGCGCCGCGGACATGTGGCAGTTCATTGAATTCGGCAGTCAGATCCGGCAGCTTCGATCCGCCCTGGCCGGTGCCGGTCGGATCACCGCCCTGCGCCATGAAACCATCGATGACGCGGTGGAATACCGTGCCGTCATAAAACCCCTGGCGGGCCAGGGTGCGAACGCGCTCGACATGCTTTGGCGCCACATCGGGCCGCATGACGATGCGCACCCGGCCACCTGTCGACAGATCGAGCACCAGCACATTTTCTTCGTCGATCACTGCCGGCATGCCGGCCACGTTCGATGGCGCTTCCATTTTGGGCAGCACAGGCGGTGCCTTCAGGTCCTTTGCCGATGGGCCGCGCTGGGCAAAGCCGGCAGTCGGGGCGATCAACAGGGCGATAATGACAAGACGGCGGTGCAGCATCATGATCCCTTGCGGCCGGTTTCGGCGACGCGCGACACCACATCGGCGGCAACACGCGGCGTCACGAACTTGCGGATGTCGCCACCATAAACCGCGATTTCCTTTACCAGGCGTGAAGCGATCGGTTGCAGCGCGACATCGGCCATCAGGAACACCGTTTCGATGCGGGCGTTCAATTGCTGGTTCATGCCGGCCATTTGATATTCATATTCAAAATCCGCGACGGCACGCAACCCGCGGATGATCATGCTGGCACCTTGTTCTTCGGCGAATTTCATCAGCAGCGCGTCAAATTCAACAACGGTGACATTGCCGATGCCTTCGATTTCGCGCGTCACCTGGGCCTTGCGTTCGGCCAGCGTGAACATCGGCGATTTGGACGGATTGGTGGCAACGCCGATGACCAGCTGATCCACCAGGTGCGCACCGCGCCGGATGATATCCATATGGCCCAGCGTCAGCGGGTCAAAGGTGCCGGGATAAACGCCGATCCGCATGATGGGGTCCTATCGATCGCGTTCAATGGCAAAGCGCGCAATGGCGCGCAGCAAATCGGCCTCGGTGCCGAAATTGTGCAAATGGGCTATGGCCTGATCGATCAGCATCGCTGCCTGGGTGCGGGCTTTTTCCACGCCCATCAGCGAAACAAACGTCGCCTTGCCGGCCGCGGCATCCTTGCCAACGGCCTTGCCTGCCGCCTCGGCACTGCCTTCGACATCCAGCAGATCATCGGCAATCTGGAACGCCAGCCCCAGATCGCGGGCATAGCCGCGCAACGGGGTGCGCTGCGCCTCGGGCACCCGGCCCATGATGGCACCAGCCTCAAGGCAAAACCCGATCAGTGCGCCGGTTTTCAGCTGTTGCAACCGGGTGACGCCCGACAGGTCATACAATTCATGTTCGGCAACCAGATCCATCATCTGGCCGCCGGCCATGCCCGATGGGCCAGAGGCGACCGCCAATTCTGTGACCAGTTCGCAGCGGGCAAACGGATCCTCATGCGTTGCCGGGTCGGCGAGCAGTTCAAAGGCCAGCGCGTGAAGCGAATCACCCGCAAGCACCGCGGTCGCTTCATCAAACATCTTGTGCACGGTCGGCTTGCCGCGCCGCATGTCATCATCATCCATGCACGGCATATCGTCGTGGATCAGGCTGTAGACATGAATGCATTCGATCGACAGCGCGACGCGCAGGGCGCGTTCACGGGCGACGTGGAACAAATCGCAGGCAGCGACCACCAGCAACGGCCGCATCCGCTTGCCGCCACCGATCGCGGCATGGCGCATGGCGTGAAACAATTGCGCCCGGCTGTCATCCGGCACTGGCAGCAGACGGTCAAACCGCTGGTCTATCGCCTTGCCAATGGCATCAAGGGCAGGCTTCAGGGCGGCGGACAGGGCTGGCATTTCAGCGGCGGCAGTCATGCGCCAAACGGCTTTGTGCCAATGGCGGCGCCGGCATCATTTTGCTGGATTGCCTCGATGCGCGCCGTCGCATCGGCCAGCTTTGCTTCACAATGTGCCTTCAACGCCTGGCCCTCGGTATAATGGCTGATCGAATCTTCCAGGCTTGCATCGCCGCTTTCCAGCCGGTGGACAATCGCTTCCAGGCGTTTCAACGCATCCTCGAAACCAAGGGCGGCAAGTTCGGTGGCATCCATGGCGCGTGTTTGAACGGGCGCGGGGTGGGGGTCAAGGTTCACCTGTTGGCTTTGTGCGTTGCAAAGTCATCAACGCACGCAGACGGTGCCGGCAATCGGATCGAGGAGAATGACGATGACACAGGCAACAGCAGCCGTCCTTCGGACTCGCGGCGCGCCCTATGCGCTGGAATCGGTCGATCTGGCGGCGCCGGGACCGGGGCAGATTCGCATCAAGATCCACGCTTGCGGCATCTGTTTTACCGATGTCGGGGTGGCGACCTATGAACAGGGGCTGCCACTGCCCCAGGTGCTGGGCCATGAAGGGGCAGGGGTTGTCGAGGCGGTGGGGCCGGGCGTCACCAGCGTGGTGCCCGGCGATCATGTCGTGCTCAGCTATGCCAGTTGCGGGCATTGCGCCAACTGCGCCGATCATGCCCCGCAATATTGTGCGCAATTCATGCTGTTGAACTATGCCGGGTCGCTGGATGACGGCCGGCCGCCGATGCAGGGGGCGGATGGCCCGGTTTACGGGGCGTTTTTCGGGCAATCATCATTTGCCACCCATGCCATTGCCTATGAACGCAACACGGTAAAGGTTGCCGATGACCTGGCCTTTGAAAATCTGGCGCCCTTTGGCTGTGGCATGCAGACCGGCGCCGGCACGGTTTACAACAGCCTGAAACCCGCCGCCGGGCAATCGCTGGCGGTGTTCGGCACCGGCAGTGTCGGGCTGGCGGCGCTGATGGCAGCGGCGGATATCGGCTGCACGCCGCTGATCGCGGTGGATCGCAATCCGCAGCGGCTGGCGCTGGCGCGCGAATTGGGGGCGACCCACACCATCCTGGCCGATGGCAGCGACCTGACAGCCGCCCTGCGCGCTATTCTGCCGACAGGCCTGGATTTCATTGTCGATACCACCGGCGTCGGCCCGGTGATCCGGGCGGGGGTGGAGGCACTGGCCGCACGCGGCCAATTGGCGATGGTGGCTGTAACGCCGCCAGGCACGGAAATCACCATAAACCCCAATATGCTGCTTGGCGGCCGGGCGCTGCGCGGTGCGGTCGAAGGCGACGCCGACCCGCAGGTGTTCATCCCGTGGCTGATCGCCCGTCACCGCGCCGGGCGGTTTCCGCACGACCGGCTGATAACGCCCTATCCGTTTGCCCGGATCAATGACGCGATGGCCGATATGAAGGCCGGGCTGGTCGTGAAGCCAGTCCTGATGATGGACTCTTAAAAAAACCGCCCCCGCGCGACCTGTGGTCGCCGCCGACGCCGCGGGGAGGCCGGACTCAGCCGCTTGGCTGAGCCGGGAGACGGGCTTTTCTGCGCCCACAAACAACGCCCCTTTATCGGGACGCCAAGTGGCGTCTCTCGACCTTCGCCCAATGGGGGAGGTTTAACGTCATTTCCCCCCAAACACTGCGGGGCGTTTCTGCAAAAACGCCGTAACGCCTTCGGCAAAATCCGGGCTGCGGCCGGCGGTGCGCTGGTTGCGGCGTTCGGTCATCAACGCTTCGGTCAGTGTCTGGTCCAGGGAATCGCGGATGCCCTGGCGGATCAGCGCGTAACTTCGGGTGGGCCCCTTTGCCAATTTTTCGGCCAGCGCCTGGGCTTGGGCGATCAGGTCGGCATCATCGACAACCTTGTAAATCATGCCCCAATCCTGCGCAGTTTCGGCCGGCACGCGTTCGCCCAGCATCATCATCGCCTGCGCCCGCGCCCGGCCCACCAGCCGCGGCAGCATCCAGGTGGAACCGACATCGGGCACCAGGCCGATATTGACGAACGCCTGCAGGAAATAGGCGCTGCGCCCGGCGATGACGATGTCCCCGGCCAGTGCGAACGAACAGCCGGCCCCGGCGGCAGCGCCATTGACTGCGGTGATGAACGGCACCGGCAGCGCAAACAGCCGTTCGAGCAGCGGATTGAAATGCGTCTCAAGCACTTTGCCGGCATCGATCGGGCCAGATCCTTGTGCACCGCCCCCGGCACCGCCACCCGCCAGATCAGCGCCGCTGCAAAACGCCCGGCCAGTGCCGGTCATCAACAGCACCCGCGCCGTGCCTTCGTCGCGCACCCGATCCACTGCATCGATCATTTCGGCGATGACACCGATATGGAGCGCGTTCATCCGTTCGGGCCGATTGATCGTCAGCGTCGCAATGCCGGCGGCTTCGGCAAAGATGATATGTTCATAGGCCATGGCGAATTTCCTATCGGTTGACGCGCACGTCATAGCCGGGTTTGGCGGCGCCGGCATTGTCAAAAGAGGGGGGCAAACGCGCAGCGCCTATCGCACCACGCAGCGAAAGCCGATGTGGCAGGTGCTGGTGTCGATCGATTCGGCATGGCGGGCGGCAGGGCGATAGCGCTGGCAATAGCTCGGGGCGCAGAGGAAACTGCCTCCCTTCAGCACGCGCTGGGGGATGGGAGCAGCCGGAGAAGATGCCGGGTCCAGGCTGCCACTGCCGGGCCCGCGCGGATTTTTGGGGATGCAACAGGCCTTTGCCGGGTTCGCCCGATGGCCGCTGCGAAACCAATCCTGCGTCCATTCCCAGGTGTTGCCGATCATGTCGAACAGGCCATAGCCATTGGCCGGATAGCTGCCGACCGGGCTGGTCGCCTGTTGCCCCGCCGGCTTCAAATTCTGGTGGGGGAATTTGCCCAGCCAGGTGTTGGCCAATGCCTTGCCGCCGGGGCGAAACACATCGCCCCAGGCATAGCGTGCCCCCTCCAGCCCGCCGCGGCTGGCAAATTCCCATTCCGCCTCGGTCGGCAGCGCCTTGCCGGCCCAATCGGCATAGGCCTGTGCATCGGCGTGGGCGACATGGACGACGGGATGATCCTGCAACCCGGCAATCGACGACACCGGGCCATAGGGTGCCCGCCAGGACGCACCAGGCCGCAGATCCCACCATTGGCGCCAGTCGCCGGTATCGACAGGCCCGCGCGTTTTCTGAAACACCAGGCTGCCGGCAAACAACATATCGGGCCGCGCGCCGGGGTAATCGGCGGCATCGGGAATGATTTCGGCGGTGGTGACATGGCCGGTGGCAGCAACGAATGCCGCAAATTGCCGATTGGTGACGGGGGTGGGGTCGATCCGGAACGCATCCACCTCCACCAGATGCGCCGGCGCTTCCTCAGGGTATCCATCATCGGCGCCCATCAGGAAACGGCCGCCGGGAATGGCAACCATATCGGTGCCGGCAATCACCGCAATCGCGGCAACATCTGCGCCAGAACGCCCAGGCAATCGCGCCCCAGCGCCTTGCTGCGTTCCGGTGACCAGCCATGCGCCGCATCGGGCAGATCGTCATTGTCCTTGAACGGCATTTCCAGCGTCATGGCGAGGCAACCAAAGCGTTCGGCAACGCTGTTGGTGCTCATCGTCAGATTGGCCTTGCCAGCGGATGCGGGCGGATAACCGATGCGGGTCTGAAAATCCGCCGATTGCGCCTCCAGCCGGGATTTGTAGTCGTGGAGCAGATCAAGCTGATGGTTGGTGATCGATGGAATCCCCTCGAATCCGGCGATGAAGACCTGGGGAATCGCCTCATCGCCATGCACATCCATGGCGAAATCGACGCCGCTGGCCTGCATGGCGGTCAGCGCCGCGAGCACTTCCGGGCTGCGTTCGGGCGTCGGCGCGGCCCATTCACGGTTCAGGTTGACGCCCGCCGCATTGGTCCGCAAATGACCGCGCCGCGACCCATCGGGGTTCATATTGGGGACGATGTGCAGCGTTGCTGCCTGCCGCAGCACCCGCGCCACCGGGTCGGCGGGGTCGATCAAGCGCTCCAGCGCCCCCTCCATCCACCATTCGGCCATGGTTTCGCCGGGGTGCTGCCGGGCATAAAGCCAGATCTGCAGCGGGCCATCGCCAATGCGCAGCCGGTCAATCGATTGGCCATCCAGGCTATGGCCCAAAATGTCGCTGCGGGCGCCGGGGCTCGCGGCGGTGCGCGCAATCAGGTCGTGGTGCCGCTCCATCGAATAGGGTGCAAAATACGCCAGCCAGACGCTGTCACTGTCGGGCGTCAGGGTGATGGTCAGCGTGCCATTGCCGGTTTTGGCGTCATAGCTGGCGTCTGTCCGCGTCCAGTGCTGACGATCAGAGGATATCGCGGCGCGGTAATTCGGCCAGCCGCCGGGATAGGCGCTGCCGGCCAGATCAACGATGCGGATCGTGCAAGCCTGCCCTCGCGCGCCCGACAGCCGGAAATGGAACCATTGGTAGAAATCGGAAAGCTGGTCCTTGTTGATCGCCAGCTCGATATCGTCCGGGCCATTGCAGCGGCGGACGGCGATATTGCCCGAATCAAACCCCGAATCGATGCGGATCATGGCTTTAGTTTCACCCTCACCGTCTGGCCCGATGGCCCGGGGAAACCGGTGAGCAAGGCCCGCGCCAGTTCGGGCACCGCCGCGGTCAATGTCGCACCCGTCGCACCGGCTGGGATTTCCTGCACGGCGCGGCCTTCCCAAACTGCGCTGCCATCCGATTCGCGGGCGATGCGAATGCTCAGCATGTTGACGCGGACATCAGTGTTGCGCGGCTTTCCGATGGGAAAGGAAATGCCGCCGCCCAGGCCGGCGCCGCCCGATGACGTGCCGCCGCCCAGCCCGATCTGCAGTGCCGGCGGCTTTGGCACGCCGGCGCGCGTCGTCTGTTCAATGCCCAGCACGGCGCGATAGGCATGCGGCCCGCTGCTGACGGGGTGGAATCCGACGCGGTCCAGCTCCGTCGCCACCATGTTGGCATAGGTTGAAAATTCCAGCGGCACTGATGTGCCCGGCGTCATGGCGCCCGTCGATGGCACGACCATGATGGTATCACTGGGGATCGGCTGGCCCAGGTGGAATCGGGTGATTTCGGCACTGGGAGTCGTGGTTGAACAGCCCGCCAGCGCGATGCCAAATGCGAATACCACGCCAAATTGCCGTTTGAACGCCATACCAAATTCCCTCGCAACGAATATTGCGACATCCTATACAGCAATTTATCGGCACTGGCAGTGCGGCGTCAGATTGAATCGCGTTGACTTTTCGCGCGTGTTTCCCTAGCCAGCGCCTTCATTCCCCAGCAATTCCGGTTTAGAGAATCCCCATGAAGGTCCGTAACAGCCTCAAGTCGCTGAAGAATCGCCACCGCGATTGCCAGGTCGTGCGTCGCCATGGCCGCACTTATGTGATCAACAAGACCAACCGCCGCTTCAAGGCGCGCCAGGGCTAAGCCTTCTTCTCCCGCCCTTCTTCCGTCTCGCCTTCCGTCGGCGGGAGGGGTCGGGGGTGGGTTCTTTGTCGGCACAAAACCAATGTTGCCAACCAAAACGCCCGCCGCGCCCGCAATCCGCGCCCCCATCCGCGCTCCCATCCGCGCAGTCGTCTTTGACGTCGGCCACGTCCTTTATGGTTGGGACATCGGCGCGCTCTATCGCAAATTGATCCCCGATCCAGCCCGTTTGAACTGGTTTCTGAGCCACGTCGTCACCCCCGAATGGCATTTTCAGCATGACCGCGGCCGACCCTCATCGGAAACCATCCCCGAATTGACCGCCAAATTCCCCGCCGAGGCCGATCTGATCGCCGCCTACGCCCCGCGCTGGCTGGAAACCATCACCGGGCCAGTGCCGGGCATGCTCGACCTCGTCACCGAACTGGCCGACGCCAACATCCCCCTCTACGCCATCACCAATTTCTCCGCCGAATTCTGGGATCGATTCCGCCCCACCGCGCCAATCTTCGATCGATTCCAGGGCATAATCGTCTCCGGCGCCGAACACATGTGGAAACCCCAACCCGAAATCTACCGCCTCGCCCGCCGCCGCTTCGCCCTCACGCCCGGCACCGCCCTGTTCATCGACGACCGCCTGGAAAACGTCCGCGCCGCGCGGGAAAGCGGCTTTGCGGGCCATCATTTCACCGGCTTGAGCCGGCTGCGCACCCGTTTGAAGGCGGATGGGGTGACCTAGGATCAGGACCTGTTAAAATCGTGCCGGGGCATGATTTTAACAGGTCCTGACCCTGGCTATGATGCTGCAGCGCAAGCGTATTGCTAAACCATCCTGAGTTTCCAACAGGCCAGCGTATGCGAATATGCCATTTTACGGTGCATTCTTGACAATTTTCACCTTATAGGTTAAAAGGCAGCAAGTCACGATATGAAGGCGCCAAACGTGTCGCGAATTTTCAGGACAAACGAAAACCTACAAATATATGCGTTTGGCGCTACCCAAGCGCTACGCAACTGGATGTCAAATAGCTGATTTGTCGCGCGATTTGTAAAAATGACAGTTTTATGACGAGTAGGACTGGGCATTCTGCAAAATCGGGTCTGGGCTTTATACCCCAACCGCCGGAGGCCTCTTAAAGCGCCGCCGGAGGCCCTCCACTCAAGCGTCCAAAGCCTCGGCATCCACCGCATCGGCGTGCGCCTGAATGAACGCAAAGCGGTGTTCGGGGTTGCGCCCCATCAGGCGTTCTACCAGGTCTGCAACCCCGGCGCGGCCGTCGGCATCCGGGGGCAGCATGACCCGGAGCAGCGTGCGTTTGGCCGGGTCCATGGTGGTTTCGCGGAGTTGTTGGGGGGCCATTTCGCCCAAGCCCTTGAAACGGCCGACCTCGATTTTGGTTTTGCCGGCGAAGGTGGTTTTCATCAATTCGGCGCGGTGGGCGTCGTCGCGGGCATAGGCGACGGTGCCGCCGGCGGCGAGGCGGTAAAGGGGGGGCTGGGCGACATACAGGCGGCCATCGCGGACCAGGCCGGGCATTTCCTGGAAGAAGAAGGTCATCAGGAGCGTGGCGATATGGGCACCATCGACATCGGCGTCGGTCATGATGACAATGCGTTCATAGCGCAGCGCCTCGGGGCTATACTGGCCGCGGGTGCCGCAACCGAGCGCCTGGATCAGATCGGCGACTTCGGTGTTGGCGCTGATCTTGGCGGCGTTGGCGCTGGCGACGTTGAGGATCTTGCCGCGGATGGGCAGGATCGCCTGGGTCATCCGGTCCCGCGCTTGCTTGGCGCTGCCGCCGGCCGAATCGCCCTCGACGATGAACAATTCGGTGCCGGCGCTGTCATTGCGGGCGCAGTCGGTCAGCTTGCCGGGCAGGCGCAGGTTGCGCTTGCTGGTCGCGGTCTTGCGTTTGACCAGACTTTCAGCGCGGCGGCGGAGGCGGTCTTCCATGCGTTCGATGACAAAGGCCAGCAGGGCGCGGCCGCGTTCGCCGGAACCGGTCAGCCAATGGTCAAAATGATCCTTGATGGCGTTTTCAACCAGCCGCGCCGCCTCCGGGGAGGTCAGGCGGTCCTTGGTCTGGCTTTGGAACTGCGGATCGCGGATGAACAGCGACAGCATGATTTCGGCGCCGGTAAAGACGTCTTCGCCGCTGAGTTCGCCGGCCTTTTTGTTGCCGGTCAGGACGGCGAAGTTGCGAAGCCCGCGGGTGAGCGCGGTGCGCAGGCCAGTCTCATGGGTTCCGCCATCGGGGGTGGGGATGGTGTTGCAATAAAAGCTGGCAGCGCCTTCGCCATAATGCGGCCAGGCGCAGGCCCATTCGACGGCTCCCTTGGAGTCGGCGAGGTCGGCGCGGCCGGCGAACAGATCGGCGGTGACCATTTCACGGTCGCTCAGCCGTTCGCGCAAATGATCGGCAAGGCCGCCGGGAAATTGAAAGCTGGCGGTTTCCGGGGTGTCGCCATCGAGCAGGGCGGGCGCGGATTTCCAGCGGATTTCGACACCGCCGAACAAATAGGCCTTGGATCGTGCGAGTTTATACAGGCGGCTGGCGCGGAATTTGGCATCCGATCCAAAGATTTCGGTGTCGGGCAGGAAACGGATGCTGGTGCCGCGGCGGTTGAGCACGGCACCTTGTTTGAGGAGCTTGGACGTTGGATGGCCTCGCGAGAAGGTTTGGGCGAACAATTCCTTGTTGCGGGCGACTTCGACGATCATTTCCGAAGAGAGGGCGTTGACGACAGAGATACCGACGCCGTGCAGGCCCCCCGATGTCGCATAGGCCTTGCCACTGAATTTGCCGCCGGAATGCAGCATGGTCATGATGACCTCCAGCGCCGATTTGTCGGGGTATTTGGGGTGCGGGTCGATCGGTATGCCGCGGCCATTGTCGGTGATGGTCAGGCTGCCGTCCGGCTCCAGCGTCACCTCGATGCGGCTGGCGTGGCCGGCAACCGCCTCGTCCATGGCGTTATCCAGCACTTCGGCGGCGAGGTGGTGGAGGGCGCGTTCGTCGGTGCCGCCGATATACATGCCGGGGCGGCGGCGGACCGGTTCCAGCCCCTCCAGCACTTCGATATGGCTGGCGTCATAGTCACTGGGGGCGGCCGTGGCGGCGAACAAGTCACTCATAACGGCGTTATAGGGGCTGCGGCGTCGCGAGAACAGGGGAAGAACGCGGAGTGAGCGAACGATTTATGAAAAATCGGTAATTTTCTGTTTTTTTGCGTTGCAATAGAATTTGTTGCAGTGCACAACGAGCAGGCCAATATGGCGATCCTCCCCAAGGATTTACTCAAGGGCCGGTGTGAAAACGCCGGCCCTTTTTTCGGTTTCTCTATGGTAAGCCGAAGGTTTCGGGTGGTTGTTGAATACGCAAAACGGAATTATTGCGACGCAGCAAAAAAATTGGATTTTGCGGATAATTCCGGCATCGTGCCTGCAAAGTTCAGGTGCCTGTTGCAGCGCTTGTGCGTGACAATCGACACCCGCAAAAACCCCGGCCAGTTGCCTGGCCGGGGCTGATGCAGATTGCAGGCGAATTGCTTACGAGCTGTAGTACATGTCGAACTCCACCGGTGCCGGGGTCGTTTCCCAGCGTTGGACGTCGTGCATTTTCAGCTCGATGTAGCTGTCGATCTGGTCATCGGTGAAGACGCCGCCCTTGGTGAACACGGCACGGCTCTTGTCCAGGCAAGTTAGAGCTTCGCGGAGCGAAGCGCATACTGTCGGGACCTTCTTCAGTTCCTTTGGCGGCAGGTCATACAGGTTCTTGTCCATGGCGGGGCCAGGGTGGATGCGGTTTTCAATGCCATCCAGGCCGGCCATCAATAGCGCAGTATAGGCCAGATAGGGGTTGGCCATCGCATCGGGGAAGCGAACCTCGACGCGCTTTGCCTTGGCACCCGCACCGAACGGGATGCGACATGAGGCCGAACGGTTACGGGCCGAATAGGCCAGCAGCACTGGTGCCTCAAAACCCGGGACCAGACGTTTGTAGCTGTTCGTCGATGGGTTGGTGAAGGCGTTACAGGCCTTGGCATGCTTGATGATGCCGCCGATGAAGAACAGCGCCATTTCCGACAGACCGGCATATTGATCCCCGGCGAACAGCGGCGTCTTGCCGTTCCAGATCGACAAATGGGTGTGCATGCCGCTGCCGTTATCGTCCTTGATCGGTTTCGGCATGAACGTCGCGGTCTTGCCATAGGCATGGGCGACCTGGTGGACGACGTATTTGTAGACCTGCATGCGATCGGCGGTGGTGACCATGGTGCCAAATGTCAGGCCGAGCTCGTGCTGGGCTGCGGCGACTTCATGGTGGTGCTTGTCGCAAGGCAGCCCCATTTCGATCATGGTGGAGACCATTTCGCCGCGCAGATCGACGGCGCTGTCGACCGGCGCAACCGGAAAATAGCCACCCTTGACGCGCGGCCGATGGCCCATATTGCCAACTTCATATTCCTTGCCCGAATTGCCCGGCAGTTCGATGTCATCGAGATGGTAAAAGCCTTCGCCATAACCGAGCCCAAAGCGCACATCGTCAAAAACGAAAAATTCGGCTTCCGGCCCAATATAAATGGTGTCTCCGATGCCGGTGGATTTGAGGTAAGCTTCACCGCGCTTGGCAGTTGAACGCGGATCGCGGGCGTAAAGCTGGCCGGTCGATGGTTCGACAATGTCGCAGATCAGGATCAGCATTGGGGTCGCGGAAAAAGGATCGACATAAACCGCGTCCAGATCCGGCGCGAGGATCATGTCCGATTCGTTGATCGTCTTCCAGCCTTCAATCGATGATCCATCGAACATGAAACCATCGGTCAGCATGTCTTCATCGATGACCGAGGCCACCATTGTCAGATGCTGCCATTTGCCCTTGGGATCGGTGAAACGCAGATCGACCCATTCGATCTCCTTTTCCTTGATCATGTCGAGGATGCCGGCGGCCTTTTTGCCCATGTGTTGCTTGCCCTTGTCTGGTTGCTGCTATTTGGTTGCTGAAGAACTAGATGGCGTCTGAATCGCGTTCGCCGGTGCGGATGCGGACGGCGCTTTCGATGGCGGACACGAAAATCTTGCCATCACCGATGCGGCCGGTGCGGGCCGCGTTTGCGATGGCTTCGACCACACGTTCGGCCTGGTCATCATCGACGACGACTTCCAGCCGAACCTTGGGTAGAAAATCGACGACATATTCGGCTCCGCGATAGAGTTCGGTGTGCCCCTTTTGGCGGCCGAAGCCTTTTGCCTCGGTGACCGTTATGCCTGAGACACCAACCTCGTGCAGAGCCTCCTTCACTTCGTCGAGCTTGAAGGGCTTGATCACCGCTTCGATCTTTTTCACTGCACACCCCATGGATTTGATGTTGGTCCAGCAAAATTCGTGCCAGATTCGCCGCAGCCCGCAACTGAAGGGAAATTAGGCGATTCCGCAAGCGGCGTGCAACTTTTTGGGCATGGAGTGTGCCGAAAAGACCGTCACCTGCCTGAAAATGGGGCATGTTCGGCGCGTTTTCGGCACGTTTGGGATCGTTAACACGCACCGCATCTGGGGGGTTCGATTCGCCTCTCTCCGACCGGGGCCTGGATCAAACTGTGGTCGCGTAGCCACCATCAACCGTCACCACCGAACCGCACATGAAACCACTGGCGCGGCTGGAAAGAAACAGCGCGACTCCGGCCATGTCATCAGCGTTGCCCCAGCGTTTCAACGGGGTTTCTTCCAGAAGCGCCTTGCTGAATTCGGCGGGGATGGCGGAGGTCATTTTGGAGGGGAAGAACCCTGGCGCGATGGCGTTGACGGCGATGTGGCGCGGGCTGAGATATTTGGCCATCATCTTGGTCAAATGCAGCACCGCGGCCTTTGACGCGGCATAGCTGTAGGTTTCGAGGTCGGACACATGTTGGCCGTCGATCGAGCCAATGTTGATGACGCGTGCGAAATCTGTTTCGGTGCCTGCGGCTTCGAGCAGCTTTACCAGCTTCTGGGTCAGGAAGAAGATCGATTTGACGTTGAGATCCATGATTTTGTCCCAGCCACTTTCCGGGAAATCATCGAACGGCGCTCCCCAGCTGGCGCCGGCATTATTGAACAGGATGTCGATTTTTGGTTCGCGTGCTGCGACGGCCGCGACAAAGCGTTCGATCTCCGCCATTTTTGAAAGGTCTGCCGGTATAGATGTGCATTCGCCGATCTTTGAAAGTTCGGCGGCCAGGCCGTCGCAGACGGCGGCATTGCGGGCGGTGATGATGACCCGGGCGCCGTTTTCAATCAAGGCACGTGCGATCATTTCGCCGATGCCGCGGCTGCCGCCGGTGACAACGGCGAATTTGCCCGTGACAGAGAATAGCGATTCGATCTTCATGGCTGTTCCTTTGAAAATTTGCATGCGGGTCAACGTTCGCCCCGCGCGGCACTCGGTAGCGCCGTTTGTGATTGGGATCGGGGCTAAATCGGTTCGCCCGCCATTCGGGCGCGCTCAATCAGGGTGGATTCGGCTTTCGGCAGGCCCTTGATGGCAAGGACGATGAGCAACCAGACGATCGGAACTGCAACAAAGGTGCACCGGATGGCAAAGCGCAGGTCACCAGTCATGTCGCTGATCAAGCCCACAACATAGGGGCCATTGCCCAGCCCGATCATCGTGGTGCCGAGGAAAAACAATGCGCCTGCGGTGCCGCGCATACGCGGCAGCACCATGTCCTGCATCGATGTGGTGATGCCGCCCAGCCAGAAGGTGCCAATCAGATTGATCATGAATACGCTGATGTAAAAGGCGTTCAGGCTGTCGGTTGAATAGGCGAAAATCGTGATGGGAAAAGGCAGCATCACGGCCAGCAACGAAAGCTTCAAACGGCCGGTTGGTGATCGCTTGCGCCAGGCATCACCGACGATGCCGCCCATCGAGGTGCCGATGAGCCCGCCAAGTGCAGAACCAAAGCCGAGCCAGATACCGGCGGTGGCTGGCGTCGCACCCAGATTGCGAAAGGCATAGATGAACACCCAGGCACCGACGGCATAGCTGCCAAAGGAAATCAATGTGCCGGCGGCCATGACCTGCATGAACGCCGGCGTGCGCCATGTAAGCGCATGCAATGGTTTGTCCCTGACCCCCAGTGATTGGGCCCAGCTGAAAACGCCATAAATACCAATGGCCATTGCCAGCCATTGCAGGGCGTTTGAGGTAAAGGCGGTATCGCCGATTTGCGCGATGGTTTTCAGTTTATCGGCCGGCACTAGGCTGTCGGTCCAGATGGTTAGGCCGATCGCAGCGGCGATGACCAGCGCCATGACCAGCAGATTGTTGCGGATTGTGGCCGGGCTGGCACCGGCGCGCTTTAGATTGATGAGGGTGAATGGCGGCAACACCGTGCCCAGTTCGGCGATTGTCTTGCGAAAGGGGTGGCGTTCCCGCGGTGCCTTGCTAATCAGGCCGTCGGCCAGGCCACGTGGCGGTTCTTTCAGGGTGAGGACGAGCGCCGCCAAAAACAGACCTGGCAATCCGATGATCAGGAATGCCGCCTGCCAACCGGCAAGGCCCAGCGGCGCGCTGCCGCCGGAATAGGCATTGTCCCAACCTTTGACGACAATCCCGCCGATCATCAGCGACAGCCCGGCGCCAACAAAGATGCCGCTGGAATAGATCGCCAGCGCCGTGGCGCGCTTTGCCTTGGGGAACCAGTCACTGATCAGCGAATAGGCGGCAGGGCTTGCACTGGCCTCGCCGACGCCGACGCCGACCCGTGCAATGGCAAGCGCGCCGAAATTGGAGGCAAAACCCGAAAGCGCCGTCATCCCGGACCAGATCGACAGGCCGAGCGCGATCGTCCAGGTTCGAACCCAGACATCAGCGAGACGCCCCAGTGCCAGACCAAACAATCCATAGAACAACGCAAAGACGGTGCCGGACAGCAGGCCGAGCTGGCCATCTGACAGCCCCAGGTCCTTTTGGATATAGGGACCCAAAATGGTCAGGATCGACCGGTCGATGAAATTGAAGACGTAAACCAGCATCAGAACGCCGAGCACATATTTGGCGTATAGCCCGCCGACAGGCGGGAAGTTGCTTGTATCGGTGGCGTTCTCGGTGGCGTTGTCGCTGGCTGTCAGGCCAGTCGTCTCACTGATGTTCAAAATCTCACTCCCCGCGCCTGGCTCTGACGGCCTTGGTGCAAAGGCTAGCAGCGGGGAGGGGAGGTGGGAAGTGGGCGGTTCAGCGGCTGGCGATTTCGCTGCGGTCCGGTGCATCGGCAGCACCGACGCCGACAGCCAGGGTGGCAGTGGCGGCCAAGATGATCAGCAGAGGCTTTCGATAGATGCGCAACAAGCCGCGAACCCAGGCGGACGTACGCGTCGCCATATTCGAAAAATTTGCCTCATACGGATTCATTGCCCAGCCCGATCAGTTCGATTTTGCGCCCTATCTTTTTTGCGGCGCAGGGAACCGGCTTTGCCGCGGTAACAACCGATGGCAAAACCACCGCCCCATGTTGCTCCGATGTGCTAACCCCGAGTCGCGACCTGTGGATAACATTTTTGCAATCGCGGCGCCACCATAATTTATTAACCAATAGGCGATGCCGTTGGTGGGCAAAGGGGACAGATTGTAACAGCGTCGCGATTTCCGCCGAATGGCACTGCAAGCAGCAGCAAAAAGAATTATATAGGGACCGTGATACAATTGCTTGCCCACCGTGGCTGAAGGGATGTGACAAGATGGCTGACGCAATCGCAACCATTGCAGGGGGATGTTTCTGGTGCACCGAGGCGGTGTTCAACGAACTGAAGGGCGTCGCGCACGTTGAATCGGGTTATATCGGCGGCGGCGCCGTTAATCCGAGCTATGAGGCCATATGCAGCGGCAGAACCGGTCATGCCGAAGCGGTGCGTATCACCTTTGATCCGGTGGTGATTTCCTATGCCGATCTGCTTGATATCTTCTTTCATACCCACGATCCGACAACGCTGAACCGGCAGGGCGCAGATGCCGGCACACAATATCGATCGGCACTTTTTCCGCATTCGGATGAACAACGTGCCGACGCCGAGGCGGCGATTGTTCGCAACCAGGAGGTCTGGGAGGCGCCGATTGTGACGTCGATCGAGCCTGATGCTGTCTGGTATCCGGCCGAGGCCTATCACCAGCGCTATTTTGAACGGAACGGTGCTGCGAACGGATATTGCGCCGCAGTGGTCGCGCCCAAACTGGCGAAGTTTCGGAAAGGTTATTCGGCGCGGTTGAAGAGCGAATAAAAACTGGGACCGAAGTGATCCCCGTCGGCGAGCCAGGTTATGCCTTACGACTTTTGTCAGCATGCTTACTGCACAACCGGCTCGCCAACCGGTTTATCTGATCTCTTTAATCAGAGGCGAGGACTTCGTCACGCGGTCTTGGCAGCCGTTGGTGCTGCAATCGCCCCGCGGGTCGAAGCATAAAGGCCCCACAGATCGGCAATGTCCTTCATGCCGTTCTTGTCGGTGACGCTGGCAAAGCTGGATTTGCCCAAGGCCACATTGCCAGCCTTCAACGCGGCAATGCCCTTGAACAATCGTGCTTGATCGGCGTCAGTGCCGTTGGCGGCAATCGCCTTGTCATAGGCCGCAATGGCCTGCGAATATTGGCCGATGCCAAAATAGGCGTTGGCACCGCGCAGTGCTGTGGCCGGACTGGCTATCAGCTTTGCAGCTTCGGTCGGGGCCTTTGCCGCCATGCCCGATGCCGCCTGGGCGAGTTTCTGGGCCATGGCGTCTCCCGAGCCGCCGCCGCTCTTGGCGAGCGCCTGTACGGCAGTGCCGGCTTGGTTATTGACGAGGGCCAGTTTGGCAAATTCCTGGTAATCCTGCGGGCGCTCCAGTGTGCTGGTGGCGCTCATCAGGTGGTAAAGGGCCAGCTTGGCCTCTGGTCGCATTTGATTCTGTTGAAAATTGACCAGCAGTGCCTTCCAGCGGGCTGGCGACGAATCGACACGAATCATCCGTTCGGTGGTGGCCAGGTAGCCCTTTTTGTCGCCAGATTTATATTGGGCAGCCGCCAAATTTTCGAGATAGATCGGCTTTGGCCCGTTCGCCTTGATCAAGTTGTTATAGGCGGTGACGGCTTCGCCATAATGACCTTGGTGCTGGGCGGCCTGGGCGATCAGAATCTGCATGTCTTCGCCGCCAGCCTGTTTGGCCATCGCGACTGCCTTGTCAAATTGGCCGGCCTGATAATAAAGCGGCGCGATCTGGCGCGGGCTGGCGCCGGCGCCTTGCAGGGCTGCGGCCGCATCGGCATAGCGGCCGGCGCGGGTGAAGACATAACCGGCCATTTGCGCCGATTTCTGTTTTTCTTCAGCCGTAGAGGCAGCCGCGCGTGCAGTGTTGACCGCAGCGATGGCGGCCGCACTGTTGCCAGATTTGGCGGCCGACGCAGCTTGATTCAATGCCTTGCCAACGGCGGGCGATACCGCAGCGCCGGCGGGCAGCGCCGGCAAAACCGTGACAAGCGCCAGGGCAGCGAGGTTTACGAGGCCGAAACGAGCGGTGCGGTGCATGAAATCCCTCTTGTGGTTCGAAACAAAAACATCGTTGGCAACATCTGGTCGGACATGAAAAGCTGATAATGGCCCATCATGGCTGGCCCGGGGATGAACGCGCCGCATCCCGCCCCCGCACTGCAAGCAACGCTACCCTTATCGAAACCGGCGCGCTGTGCAACGGGGTTCGCGCATGTTGCGCCGCTGCATTGAACCGCCTAATCGCCGCGCAGGCCGAAATGGCCAATGCATTTTTGGGGGAGGCGACCATCCGCGCATTCATTTTTCCGGGGCAGGGCAGCCAATCCATCGGCATGGGCAAGGGGCTGGCCGATGCCAGCCCGGCCGCACGCGCAGTCTTTGAGGAAGTTGACGACGCCCTGGGCCAGCGTCTGAGTGTGCTGATGTGGGAAGGGCCCGAGGCGGAACTTACCCTGACCGAAAACGCCCAACCAGCGATCATGGCAGTGTCGATCGCGGCGCTGCGCGTATTGGAAGTTGAAGGTGGCATGAGCCTGGCCGACAAGGCGGCGTTTGTCGCCGGGCATTCTTTGGGAGAGTATACAGCGCTTGCCGCCGCGGGGTCGCTAGGGCTGGCGCAGACGGCAAAATTGCTGCGGCTTCGCGGTCGATCGATGCAGGCGGCAGTGCCGGTGGGGGAAGGGGCGATGGCAGCACTGCTCGGGCTGGGATTTGAAGCGGTGCAGGCAATTGCTGCTGAGGCCGCGCAGGGCCAGGTTTGTGCAGCGGCCAACGACAACGCGCCGGGCCAAGTGGTGGTTTCCGGGCATGTTGAGGCGGTGGCGCGGGCGATGGCCCTGGCCAAGACCCGGGGTGCCCGGCATTCGGTGCTGCTGCCGGTATCGGCGCCATTCCATTGCGCTCTGATGCAACCGGCGGCCGTTGCGATGGCTGCGGCTTTGGCAGATAGCGCGGTGCGCGCACCGTTCGTGCCGCTGGTGGCGAATGTGACGGCAGGGGTCGTAACCGATCCGGATGAGATCCGTCGCCTTCTGGTGGCGCAAGTGACTGGCACGGTGCGCTGGCGCGAATCGGTGCTGGCGATGGCGGATATGGGCGTGACCCGGTTCGTGGAACTGGGCGGCAAGGTGCTGGGCCCGATGGTGCGGCGGATCACACCCGATGCAACGATGTTGAGTGCGGGGGATATGGCGGGGGTAGAGGCGCTGGCGGCGCAGCTATGATCCCTCCTTCGCTAAGAGCGTGCGAGGATTATAGGAGCAACGATGTTTGATCTTTCGGGGATGACGGCGCTGGTGACGGGCGCCTCTGGCGGCCTTGGCAGTGCGATTGCCAAGGCATTGGCTGCACAGGGTGCGCGCGTTGCGCTGTCGGGCACGCGTGCCGATGCGCTGGCGGCGGTTGCGGCCGAAATCGGTGGCGATGTGGTGATTTTGCCCTGCAATCTGTCCGATGCAGCGGCAGTTGATACGCTGGTTCCCGAAGCGCTGGAGGCGCTGGGACGGCTCGACATATTGGTCAACAATGCCGGCGTAACGCGGGACAATCTGGCGCTGCGCATGAAGGATGAGGAATGGGACACGGTCATCCGGATCAATCTGGAGGCGGCGTTCCGGCTGGCACGCGCCGCGTTGAAGCCGATGATGATGAAGCAGCGTTTTGGCCGGATTGTTTCCGTCACATCGGTCGTCGGTGTGACCGGCAACCCCGGTCAGGCCAATTATGCGGCGTCAAAGGCCGGGCTGATCGGCATGTCAAAGGCGTTGGCGCAAGAGGTTGCGTCGCGTCATGTGACGGTCAACTGCATCGCACCGGGGTTCATCGAATCGCCGATGACAAAGGCCCTGGCCGACGCGCAAAAGGCGGCGCTGTTGGGGCGGATTCCGGCCGGGCGGCTGGGTGAGGGCGCCGATATTGCGGCAGGTGTTGTCTATTTGGCGTCGCGAGAGGCCGGTTATGTTACCGGGCAAACGCTGCATGTGAACGGCGGGATGGCGATGATCTAAAGCCTCGGGGTCTTGCCTCTCAAGCCGCACATCGCTATCGCCTGAGCTTCAGAATCAAACAACAAAGTCCGAACGAAAGAGGAATCCCATGAGCGATGTCGCCGAGCGCGTGAAAAAGATCGTCGTTGAGCATCTGGGCGTTGAGGCCGACAAGGTCACTGACGAATCCAGCTTCATCGATGATCTGGGCGCTGACAGCCTTGATACGGTTGAACTTGTGATGGCGTTTGAAGAAGAGTTCGGCGTCGAAATTCCAGACGACGCGGCCGAAAAGATTTTGACGGTGAAGGATGCGATCGGTTTCATCGCTGCCAACCAAAAGGCGTAACGTTGGCGGCGCATGCCGTCTGACGCTGTAATGCCAATGCCAGACGGCCTTTCGCGGATATGCGGGGGGCCGTTTCGCGTATAAGGGTATTGGGTCATGGCGATTGCCAAAAACGATTGAACGTTCTGGGGAAGGAAAGCCTGCCAATGCGGCGTGTTGTGATTACCGGTGTGGGCATGGTGACGCCGCTAGGCGCCAATGTCGAAACCGTTTGGGCGAACATATTGGCGTCAAAATCCGGGGCGGCGACGATCACGCGTTTCGATCCGACCGACTATGTCTGCCGTATCGCTTGTGAAGTCATCCGCGGCGATGGATCGGGCGAGACCTTCAATGCCGACACGCGAGTAGATTACAAGGTGCAGCGCCAGGTTGATCCGTTCATAACCTATGGGATCGATGCGGCGGGTCAGGCGCTGGAAGACGCCGGCCTGACCGACATGACCGAGGAACAACGGTTTCGCGCGGGCTGTTCGATCGGTTCCGGAATCGGCGGCCTGCCCGGGATCGAGGAAGAATCGATCGTGCTCTACACCAAGGGTCCGCGTCGTGTTTCGCCGCATTTCGTGCATGGCCGGCTGATCAACCTGATTTCGGGGCAGGTTTCGATCAAATACGGCTTGATGGGGCCGAATCATGCGGTGGTAACGGCGTGTTCGACCGGGGCCCATGCGATAGGCGACGCGGCGCGAATGATTGCGCTGGATGACGCCGATGTGATGCTGGCTGGCGGCGCCGAGGGCGCGATCTGTCCGCTCGGCATTGCCGGGTTTTCGCAGGCAAAGGCGTTATCCACCCATTTCAATGATGAACCGACACGCGGCAGCCGGCCCTATGATCGGGATCGCGATGGCTTTGTGATGGGTGAAGGCGCCGGTATCGTTTGCCTGGAAGAATATGAACATGCCAAGGCGCGTGGCGCCAAAATCTATGGCGAAGTCATCGGCTATGGCCTGACGGGTGATGCCTATCATGTTACCGCACCGCACCCCCAGGGTTCGGGCGCATTCCGTTCCATGCAGATGGCATTGCGCAAGGCGGGTCTGAACCCCGGTGACATCGACTATATCAACGCTCATGGCACATCGACGCCGATGGGCGACGAACTCGAATTGGGGGCCGTCCGCCGGTTATTCGGCAGCGCCATTGAAACCGTATCCATGTCATCGACGAAATCGGCGATCGGACATTTGCTGGGCGGGGCCGGTGCGGTGGAATCGATCTTTTGCCTGCTGGCGCTGCGTGATCAGGTGGCGCCGCCGACACTGAACCTCGACAATCCGTCCGATGCCTGTGTCGGCGTCGATCTGGTGCCGCATTTTGCCAAAAAACGCCCGATCAAGGCAGTGCTGAACAACAGTTTCGGCTTTGGCGGCACCAATGCGACGCTGGTGATGCGCGGGGTTTAATGCCGCCATGGCGCGCCGCATCATCCTGGCCTTTTTGGCATTGTTGCTGGTGATTGGCGTGCCGTTTTTTGTGGCGCCATGGTTTGGCTGGGGCATGATTCCGGGAAAGCCGATCGCATTTGCGGTGGAAAAGGGTGAAACGCTGGGCGCGGTCGCCAGCGGCCTGGAAAAGGCCGGGCTGATCGATGCGCCGCGGCAATTCCGATTCCTGGCGCGGATGTTTGGCAGCGACGCCCCGGTGCAGGCGGGCAGTTATCGGCTAACCCCCGGCACTGCTTGGGGCCTTTATCTAGACGCCCTTCAAAAGGGCAAAACGGCGATGGCGTCGGTGACAATTCCGGAAGGGATGCCATCGGTGATGATAGCCGATCGCCTGCGTGCCGAACCTCGTCTGACGGGCAATGTGGCCGTGCCGGAGGAAGGATCGGTGCTGCCCGAAACCTATGCCTTTCAGCCTGGCGAACCGCGCAGCAAATTGCTGGGCCGCATGCAGGCGGCGATGGTAAAGACCTTGGCCGCTGAATGGGCAAGACGCAGCAAGGCGGCCGTGGTGAAAACCCCAGCAGACGCAATTGTTCTTGCCTCCATCGTCGAAAAGGAAACCGGCAAATCCAATGAACGACGCCTGGTTGCGGGCGTGTATTCGAACCGGCTGCGGCAAGGGATCAGACTGGATGCCGATCCAACGATAATCTATCCGATCACCAAGGGCCGCCCGCTTGGCCGGCGCATAAAGCGATCCGAACTCGACGCGGATACGGGCTATAACACCTACGTAAAGGCCGGCCTGCCCAAGGGGCCGATTGCCAACCCTGGCCGCGCCAGCATTGCTGCGGCGCTCGATCCGGCGACCACAAATGCGCTGTATTTCGTTGCCGATGGCAGTGGCGGCCATGTGTTTGCTGCGACCCTTGCCGAACATAATGCCAATGTGGCCAAATGGTTCGCCCTGCGCCACAAGCGCGGTGAAATGTGAGCCGCCCTCCGCAACGCAAGGCCCCTGTGATCCGCGAAACGCGGCGACAACAACGGATCGGGCTGGCGGGCTGGGTGGGGCGATTGATTGGTGTCGTCGCGCTGGCCTGGGGCGGTGGCTGGATATGGTTCACGCTGACCCTGCCCGATCCGGCGCCGCTTCATACGAAAACCGATGCCGTGGTGGTGCTGACTGGCGGCGTTGGCCGATTGTCGCGCGGATTGACGGTACTGGATGAAGGCAGCGCCCGGCGGATGCTGGTATCGGGAGTGGGACGCAACACGACGCGAAAGCAATTGGCAGCAGCAGCCGGGCTGCAGATCGCCCGGCTGAACACCACGGATCTAGGGTATGAGGCGGTCGATACGCGATCAAATGCTGAGGAAACCATGCGCTGGGTGGCGCAGCACGGTTTTAAATCGATCCGTCTGGTGACATCATCTGGCCATATGCGGCGAGCCCGATTGGAACTGTCACGGGTGCTGCCAGCCTCGGTTGTCGTGGTTCCCGATGCGGTGCCGGTGGAGCCGGAAGCCCCCAGTATTGCCTTTGAATACAGCAAATATCTGCTGCGCCGCATGGCTCTGGCGCTGGGGGCGGTTTGATGGCGGCATTGCGCACGGCCCTGGCGCTGTTGCGGACGATCCTGTTCCTGCTGGCCTTTTATGGCGGATCGGCGATCATTGTGCCGCTGGTGTTGCTTACGGGAACGGTTGCCCCGGCGCGATTCCTGTTCATCGGGCCCAAAATCTGGGCCGGCTGGTTTTATGGGTGCGCGCGCTGGATAACCGGCGTCTGTGTGGACATCGAGGGCGTGATTCCGCCGGGGCCGCAACTGTTTGCGCTGAAACATGAATCGGCGTTTGAAGCGATCATGACCCTGTGGTGGTTCACCCGGCCAGCGGTGGTCATGAAGGCCGAATTGCGCCAGATTCCAATCTGGGGGGCTGCTTCCCATCGGCATGGTTCGATCTGGGTTGATCGTGAGGGATCGGCGACGATGTTGCGTGCCATGATGCGTGCGGCATCGGCGGCGGTGGCGCATGATCGCCCGGTGGTCATCTTTCCCGAAGGCACGCGGGCAAGGGTGGGGGAGGTGTTGCCGCTGGCATCAGGATTTGCCGGGCTTTACAAGATATTGAAGCTGCCGGTGGTGCCCGTCGCGCTGGACAGTGGCACTGCTTGGCCCAAGGCGTTCATCAAATATCCGGGCATTGTCCACATGCGGGTTGGCGCGCCGATTCCGCCGGGCCTGCCGCGGGCGGAGATCGAGGCGCGGGTGCTGGCGGCGATCAACAGCTTGCGGGTCGGCTGATGCGGCGGCTATCGCTTTGGTTGTCAGTGCTGCCGTTGCTGGCGGGGGTGGGGCTGTACTGGTTCCTGTGGTCCGGCTGGGCGCGAGATTTTCAGGCGGTGCTGAGAGGCTGGCTGCCCGAAAGTGCGTTTGAAATCAGCGGTTTTCCCTATCGCATGGAGGGTGAGATTCTATCGCCGCATCTCACCCGTGGCGATGTTGTGCGGCTTTCGGCCAGCGCCGATCTGGCCCGGATCAATCGCGGGCCATGGCAGCCGGAATTGACGGTGATTCAGGCGGAGCGCCCGCATTTTGGCGTCACCATCGGGCCGGTGCTGCGTGCCCAAGTGGTTGGAAACACAGCGTTGACCAGTGTGCATGTCTTGGACGGCCGGTTGGCGCGCCTGTCCACTATCGTCCAGACGGCAATGGTGACGCTAGGCTTTGTGCCGTTTGCGATTGCGGCGGATGCGCTGGAACTGCACCTGCGGGAGAGGACCGGCGAAAATGGGGCGATTGCGGATGCGCGCCCCGGCGCGGCTTTGATGGCGCCATCCGGCGCGGTGCGCGGACAGCTGGTGCTTGCCGGGGAACGCCTGCGACTGGGCGGCGGCGATGCGCTGACCCTGGCAGCGGACCTGGTGCTGACCGGAACGCAGCCGCTGAGCAGCTATGATGACTGGGCGGCGAATGGCACCGCCGAGGTGACCAGCCTGACGCTGGGCGATGCGGCCGGCGAGGTGGCGCGGGTACGGGCGACTCTGGTGCCGCTGGGCCGCAGCGGGCTTCGGTTTGCCGGCACGGTCGATACGGTTTGTCCGGCCAGCGTGGCAGCGGCGTTTGCCGGCGTGGCGGCGGGTGCGGAGACCCGGCTGCGGACGCCGGTGCGGCTGGCGTTTTCGGGCGGAAACGGGGCTGTAGTGGTCAGCGGTGTGCCGGCTGACCTGGCGACGCGGGCGGTGCGGAGGCAGGTGGCGGCATGTCCGGTGATGCGGCGGCCTGCCCCCTGACGGGGGAAATCGATTAGTGCTTTCTGCCGAAATCCGGCTCTTCGGTATCTTGGCCTTCGTCGATGATCGATCGACGGATGGCGCGCGTGCGGGTGAAAAGCGCCTCCAGCGTGTCGCCTTCACCCCAGCGAATGGCGCGTTGCAGCGCCACCAGATCTTCGGTGAAACGGCCCAGCGTTTCCAGAACGGCATCGCGGTTGTTCAGAAACACATCGCGCCACATCACCGGATCGCTGGCGGCGATGCGGGTGAAATCGCGAAAACCACCGGCGGAATATTTGATCACTTCGCTGCGCGTGACGCTTTCCATGTCGCTGGCGGTGCCGACAATCGAATAGGCGATCAGATGCGGCAGATGGCTGGTGACGGCCAGCACCCGGTCATGGTGGTTGGCGTCCATGGTTTCGACCTTGGCGCCCAGCGCGCGCCAGAAACTCGCCAGCCGTTCGATCTGCCAGCTTTCGGTGCCGGCTGCCGGTGTCAGGATGCACCAGCGATCACGGAACAGGCTGGCAAAGCCACTGTCGGGCCCGGATTTTTCGGTGCCCGCCACCGGATGCGCCGGAATGACAACCACACCAGGCAGGGCGGCAACCAGGTCGGTCAGCACCTTTTCCTTCACCGATCCAACATCGGAGACGATGGCGCCGGGGGCGAGTTCGCCGGCGATTTCGGCCGCCACCGCCGCCATCGCGCCGACCGGCACCGCCAGCACGACGAGTTCGGCATCAACCACTGCCGCTCCGGCGTTTTCGGTTACATCATCGGCAAGGTCCAGTGCCAGCACGCGGTCGCGCACCGCCGGGTCGCCATCGCTGACCGTCAGGCGCACCGTTGGCATTTCGGCGCGAATGGCGCGCGCAAGGGATGACCCGATCAGCCCCATTCCGATGATGGCGACGCGGGAAAATGGCAGCATCAGCCGGCGCCACTTTCGGCGCCAGCAAATGGCGCCGCTGATTCAACGAACGCCCGCAAAGCCGCAGCAGCGGCGCGGGTTTCGGCCTGGGTGCCGATCGAAATGCGGATGCAGCGCGGCATGGCCTGGACGGCGAGATAGCGGGCAATGATGCCCGCATCCAGCAGCGCGGCATTCGCGGCGGCGGCGTTGACCGGGCCATGTTCGGGAAATTCGACCAGCACGAAATTGGCGGCGGACGGAATGGCGCGCAGCCCCCAATTGCCCAGCGCCTGGATTTCACCGGTCAGCCACTGCCGCCATTCGATCGTGTGGCGGCGGGTTTTTTCGACCCAATCACCATCGGCGAGCGCCGCGATCGCGCCGGCCTGGCCGGTGGTCGGCACGTTGAATGGCGCGCGGATGCGGTGCATCGCATCGATCAGCGGTGCTGCGGCATAGCCCCAGCCGATGCGCTGGGCGGCCAGGCCATAGATTTTGGAAAAGGTGCGCAGCGCAACGACATTGGCATGGGCATCGGCCAGCGCCAGGCCGTCCTCATACTCGCCTTCGGCAAATTCGGCATAGGCGGCATCCAGCGCAAACACGCAATCGGCTGGCAGGCCGGCATGCAGCCGGCGGATTTCGGCGGCGCTGATCAGCGTGCCGGTCGGATTGTTGGGGTTGGCGACGAACACCACCCGCGTCCGCGGCGTGACGGCAGCAAGCACCGCATCGACGTCGCAAGTATAATCTTTATCAGGCGCGATCACCGGTGTCGCGCCAACGCGGCGGGCAGCGATATCGTAAACCGCAAAGCCATGACGAACATACAGGATTTCATCACCCGGCCCGGCGAAAGCGCCGGCAACCAGATGGATCAATTCATCGGATCCGGTGCCGCAGATGATGCGATCGGGATCGATATCGTGCAGCGCCGCCAATGCCTGACGCAGGGCGGTGGCGGCCGGGTCGGGGTACAGGTTGCTGTTGCCCAGCACGGCGGTCATCGCGGCGACGGCGTGCGGCGACGGCCCGAACGGATTTTCGTTCGATGACAATTTGGCCACGATTGGCCGCGAATCGAACCCGGCCTTGCCGGGAACATAGGCGTGGATCGCAGCGATCCAGGGTTTCATGGCTGGGGCGGGGGCGGCTGATGTTGACATGGCGCTGCCTGTAGCTGGATTTTGGCCCAGATTGAAATGCGGCAATTGAATTCGCCGCGCGCGGTGCTGCCGCTGCGGCCGGGCTGGCTGCGGCATAAGGCATGGCCGGGGTGACAAGCGGCGTTGAAGACCGTAACCGGCAGCCATCATGCTGGCTGACCCCCTATCCGATGACAGCCGTTTCGGGCTGAACCGCCGCGTGACGCTGGACGGCGTGTTTCCGCTGGTTTCGGGGCAAAGCCTGGCGCAACTTGAACTCGCCTATGAAACCTATGGCAGGCTGGCGGCGGATGGCAGCAATGCGATCCTGATCTGCCACGCGCTGACCATGGATCAATTTGTCGCCGGCGATAATCCGCGCACCGGCAAGACGGGCTGGTGGCCGCGGCTGGTGGGGCCGGGGAAAGCCATCGATCCGGCGCGGCATTTCGTTATCTGTTCGAATGTTCTGGGCGGTTGCAGCGGATCGACCGGCCCGGGCAGCACCGATCCGGCGACCGGCGCACCTTATGCGATGAATTTTCCGGTGATCACCATCCGGGATATGGTCAATGCCCAGGCGCGGTTGCTCGACCATTTGGGGGTGGGCGCGCTGGCGGCGGTGGTCGGCGGATCGATGGGCGGCATGCAGGCACTGGATTGGGCGGTGGCCTATCCGGCCCGGGTGCGATCGGTGGTGGCGATTGCCAGCGCGGCCCGACATTCGGCGCAGAACATCGCCTTTCATGAGGTTGGGCGCCAGGCGATCATGGCCGATCCCGATTGGTGCGGCGGGCTGTATGGGGACAAACCGCCGGTGGCAGGCCTCGCGGTGGCGCGGATGGCGGCGCATATCACCTATTTGTCGGAGGAGGGCCTGACCGAGCGTTTTGGCCGCCGGTTGCAGGACAGGGATGCGCTGGGGTTTGGCTTTGACGCGGAATTTCAGGTGGAAAGCTATTTGCGCCACCAGGGGCTGGCATTTGTCGAACGCTTTGATGCCAATTCCTATCTGTATATCACCCGGGCGATGGATTATTTTGATCTGGGTGCGGCGCATGATGGCGTTTTGGCGCAGGCCTTTGCCGGCACAAAAACCCGTTTTGCGCTGATCAGTTTCACCAGCGACTGGCTGTATCCCACGGCGGAATCGCGGCGGATCGTGCGGGCGTTGAATGCAGCGGGCGCAGCGGTCAGCTTTGTCGAATTGGAAAGCCCGTTCGGCCATGATGCGTTTCTGCTCGATACGCCCGACATGCTGCGCGTTGTCGATGGGTTTTTGAGGGCCGCGCCATGACCCTGCGGCCCGATCTGGCCGCGGTTGCCGATGCGGTGCCGATGGGCGCGCGCGTGCTCGATATTGGGTGCGGCGACGGGGCATTGCTGGCGCATCTGCGCGATACGCGCGGTGTTGATGCGCGCGGCATCGATGTGGCGGCGGCCAATGTGGCGGCGGCCGTGGCGCGCGGGCTTTCGGTGGTGCAGGGCGATGCTGACAGCGATCTGGCAGATTATCCGGCCGACAGTTTTGACATGGCGATCCTGTCGGACACGTTGCAGGCGATGCAGGCACCGGCGGCGGTCTTGGGCGAATTGCTGCGCATTGCCCGGCGTGCGGTGATCAGCCTGCCGAATTTCGGCCATTGGCGGGTGCGGCGGGCCTTGCTGCTGGGTGGGCGGATGCCGGTGACGCGGACGCTGCCGGTCAGTTGGCATGAAACGACCAATATTCATCTATGCACCATCGACGATTTCCGGGCGCTGGCGGCGGCTATGGGCCTGCGGATCGAAACCGAAAGTTACCTGTCGGGCGGGGTGCGGCGATCGGCATTGCTGCCGAATTTGCTGGCCGAACAGGCGGTGTTTGTGCTGGCCCGGCCAGCGTTGAAGGGCTGATATGCTGGCACGCAAGTTTTTGTGGGTGATTGCGATCATCACGATTTTGGTGATTGCTGCGGCGATTGCCTATCGGATTTTTGGCGAACAATTGCTGCGGGTGGCGCTGGTGCCGACGGTGGAATTTGCCGCGCCCAAACCGTCGGACGCGCCGGATTATACCCAGGCCAAAAACTGGCTGGCGCGGCCTGATCTGCCAACAGACCCGGCGCGTTGGACCCCGGCCGGCTATACGGCGGCGCCAAAGCCCGGCGTTGCGGTATTCTATGTGCTGCCGACCAGCGTGTTTGATCGTGGGCACTGGAATGCGGCGCTGGACGATGCCGAAACCACAAAGCGCATGGCGATGTTTTTGCGCAGCCAGGCCAGCATTTTCAATGGTGTGGCGGCGGTCTGGGCGCCGAAATACCGCCAGGCGACCTTTGGCGCGTTTCTGACGGACAGGCCAGAGGCGGCGCAGGCGCTGGATCTTGCCTATCGCGATGTGCTGGCGGCGTTTGATGTGTTTTTGGCGGCACAGCCGGCCGATCGTCCGATCATTCTGGCGGGGCACAGCCAGGGCAGTTTGCACCTGCTGCGCCTGTTGCAGCAGCGGGTGGCGGGCACCAGATTGGCCGAGCGGATCGTTGCGGTTTACGCGGCGGGCTGGCCGATCTCGCTGACGGCGGATATGCCGGCGCTGGGCCTGCCGGCGTGCACGTCGGCGGATCAGACGGGATGCATCCTGTCCTGGCAAAGCTTTGGGCGGCCGGCGAATTACCATACGGTGCGCGATGGATTTGATCGCGGGCGGGGCCTGACCGGTGCGCCGCGCAAGGGCAGCGCCATTCTGTGCAGCAACCCGATGAGCGGCATCAGCAACGCGGTTGCAGTGCCGGCCTCGGCCAATCTGGGATCACTGGTGCCGAATGACGATCTGAGCAGCGGCACGTTGATCGCCCATGGCATTGGCGCGCAATGCCTGGCCAGCGGTATATTGGATATTGGTGATCCTCCAGGGGGTTACCCGGCCTATATCTTGCCGGGCAATAACTACCATGTTTATGATTATCCGCTGTTCTGGGCGAATTTGCGGGCGGATGTGGAGCGGCGGGCCGGGGCGTTTGGCGCGCCCGCGACCAAGATCGAGAGCGCCGATTGATCGCCGCCAGCCCGGCCGAATTTGCGGCGGTGCTGCCCGATGGCGGCCGGCTGGCGGGGCTGGATGCCGGCACCAAGACGATTGGCCTGGCGACCTGCGATGCCGGCTGGGCCTTTTCATCGGCGCATTCGACGATCGTGCGGGGGAAGTTTTCGGTCGATCTGGGGTTGATCAGGGCGTTTGTCACCAATGAGCGGATCAAGGGCCTGGTGCTCGGCCTGCCGCTGAACATGGATGGGACCGACAGCTCGCGCACCCAATCGGTGCGGGCGCTGGCGCGCAATCTGGATGTGCTGGGGCTGCCGTTGCTGCTGTGGGATGAACGCTGGAGCACGCAAGCGGTGGAGCGCTGGATGATCGCCGAAGATTTATCGCGCGCCACACGGTCGCAGCGGGTGGATCGGTTGGCAGCAGCCTATATATTACAGGGTGCAATCGACCGTCTGACGTCATTGTAGGAAGTCGACGCCAGCCCGCTCCTTCGCCCGACCGCCCATGGAATTATCCTGTTAGGGCGGTCGGGCGGGGGAGCGGGCTGGCGTCGACTTAAACGAAAACGCGCCAGCCCTTGGGAGAATAGAGATGACTGATCGGGAATTGACGGCGGCGCAGCGTGCCGTGCTGCGCGAACATGCGACGGAACGTCCGTTCACTTCGCCATTGAATGCGGAAAAGCGCGCTGGTGAGTTCCGCTGCGCTGGATGTGGTGCGCTGCTGTATGTTTCCGACACCAAATATGAGAGCGGTTCGGGCTGGCCGAGTTTCTGGGATGCAGTGCCGGGGGCGGTTGAGACGACCACCGATACAACGCACGGCATGGTGCGGACGGAAGTGCATTGCGCGGTATGCAAGGGGCATCTGGGCCATATTTTCCCCGATGGCCCGGCCCCGACCGGACAGCGGCATTGCATCAACGGGCTGGCGCTGGAATTTGAGGCGGAGGGGTAACCACTCCCCGCGCGACCTGAGGTTGCCTCCGGCGACGGGGGGAGGTTGCGTTGTGGGGCGGGCTCGCACATTCTGCCTCCATGATCCTTTTTGCCTTGCTCGCTATCGCGTCTCCCGCTGACATTGTTGCGGCTGCCCCGCCGCAGGATTGGCGCGCCATTGCGCCGGAAAATCTGATGCTGGTCGAAAGCCCGCGCGGCACCATGGCGATTGAATTGGCGCCGGATTTCGCGCCGGCCCATATCGCCGCCATTCGGGCGCTGGTGGCTGCCGGGCGATTCGACGGCGGGGCGATCACCCGGGTGCAGGATAATTATGTGGTGCAATGGGCGGCGAAACCGGGGCCGGAATCGGTGTTGACCGCGGGCGGTGCAGCGGCAGTGGCACAAGGCGCGACGGCAACCCCGGGCGGCGTGTCGGTGCCGGTATCGCGCGTAAAGGCAAAGCCGCTGCCGGCGGAATATGAAAGGCCATTGCCCGGCCTGAAGTTCACGCCGCTGGGGTTTCGTGATGCCTATGCGGTTGCCGGGTTTGTAAAGGGCTGGCCAGCGGCGCGGCAGGGCAGCACGGTCTGGCTGGCGCATTGCTATGGCAGTGTCGGTGTCGGCCGTGACACGGCGCCCGATACAGGCGACGGCAGCGAATTATACGCGGTAATCGGCCATGGCCCGCGCCATCTGGACCGCAATATCACTATGGTCGGCCGGGTGGTGGCGGGCCTGTCGGATTATGCCAGCCTGCCGCGTGGCACCGCCGATCTGGGGTTTTACAAAACACCGGCGGAACAGACGATCATCGCCAAAGTCCGCTTTGCGACGGCGGCCGATGGGCGGTTTGAGGTGATGGATACAGCCAGCGCCAGATTTGCCGCCTATCTGAAGGCGCGCGCCAATCGCACCGGGTTCTTCGTCCGGCCGGCGGGGGCGACGGATTTGTGCAACGTTCAGGTGCCGGTGCGGCGCGTGAAATGACGCCAATTATCAAACTGTTGCGGGCCGCGGAATGGGCCGATTTTCAGGCCAGCGGGGTATTCGCCGGTTCGACGGATGATCGGCGCGATGGTTATATCCATATCTCGCCGCCGGCCGAAGTGGCGACGACGGCGGCGAAATGGTTCGCCGATGAGGCCGGCCTGATGGCGCTGACGCTGGATGCGGAGACGCTGGGGGCCGATCTGCGCTGGGAACCGGCGCGCGGCGGGGTATTGTTTCCGCATCTGTATCGCGCGTTACAGTTGGATGAGGTTGTCGCCGCCGTGCCCTATGCCGCAACGGCGGGCTGACGCCGCCGGCGCACCGCACCCACCAGGCCAAAGCCCAGCACCAGCATCGCCCAGCTGGCCGGTTCGGGCACCGTGGTTGGCAGGTTGGCACTGAAGCGCAGCGTCGAACCGGCGGGAACGGTGTAGCCCGGATCAAAGCTGATCACCGGATCGGCAAGCACCGAAAACCCGCTCGACGCGTTCGAGGTATGGGCGTTCAGGTTCAACCGGATCGTATAGGCCTTGTTGGTATTCAGCGTATACGGGTTGTTGCCGCCGCTGTGGTAAACATTGGCAAAGGTGTTGCAGTAGGCAATGGCGTTGCAGACATGGGCATAGGCCAGGGTTTTGTTGATTCCGGAACCATAAAGCGCAATCTCGGCCTCGGTGTAAAAGGAACCATGGCCGGTTGCCGTTGCCAGCGAATCGATCAGCACATGCACCGCGGTGTTTGCCGGGTTCAGAATGGTGAATTGATAGGTCATATAGGCGTTGGCGATGACACCAAAACCGATGGCGGTGCTTTCGTTTGAAAGCTGCGCCAGCGGGCGCGGCAGCGCGGCCGTCGTTGAACTGACATTGCCATAAATGCTGCTGCTGGCCAGGGCGGCGGGCGCCGCGACGTTCAGATATTGGTTGGTGGCGCCGTCCTTTATCCCGACGATATATTTTGCCGGTGCCAAGGTGACGGCGGGCAGGGCGTTGGCCATTGCCGGCAGGCCGGCCAGCACGGCAAAGATAGTAAAAGGTTGGCGCATGGTTTGATCCCCGAAAAATGGTCGCTGTGGGGGCAATGCGCGCAGCCAGCGTGTGCGGTTAGTGGTTATGGCATGCAGCTTTGTGCACAACGATGCACGGCGGTGCAGCGTCAGCCGGTTTCACCATAGGCGGGGCCGCGGGTTCGTGACCGTTCGATTGGCAGCTGCAACAGCATGTCGCCGCCCAGGGCAAATTGCGCCGGCCCGACATCACGCAGCAGATGGGCGCGCAATTCTGGCGAAATCGACCCTTCAGGCGCGATAGGGGGCAGTGCCATCAGCGATTCCAGATGGGCATCATCGGCAGCGCGATCACCCGAAAGTTCGCCGATGCGTTCAAACATATGGGGATGCGCGGTGGGCGTGCGCCCGGGATCAAGTGCCGGGGCCAGCACGATGCCATCCAGAACCTGGGCCCGCGCCGTCGCGACGCCGTGAAAGATGCCGAACAGCAACGCGCCGCTGGTGATATCGGTGGCGATGCAGAACAATTGGTTGTGCAGCGGCAGAAACCAGCCCTCGACCACCGTACCGCCGGTTCCCATGCGCAGCGCCAGCAGGCCATCAGCATCCCGGCGCAGCATGCCATGATCATGGACGAACAGGCCGGGCCGCAGCACATAGGGCCGGGTGGACCGAAAAAAACCTTCATAGGCGGCGCCGCGCAGGGCCGTGGTGGCGCGAATCTGATCGAGCAAGGCGATCGGCAGCCCCAGCGCCGCTGCTGCGCCGGCGCTGGGGGCGCCCATGAATGCCGCAAAATCATTGGGGCTGCGATCCCAATCCAGGGATTTGAAGCCCGGGTGGTGGCTGGCGACCAGCGCCGTCAGCGCCGCCAGATTGTGATCACTGGGCCGGGCGGCGCCGGTGGCCCAGCGTCCAACCACCGATTTGTCGATGCGCAATGCCGATGCCACCTGGGCACGGCTGAGGGACAGGGCCTTTAGCACCAGGCGAAATTGATGGCTGAATTGATCGTGCATGAAACCGCCACGATTGTTTCTTGTGTCGTCTAAAGTGTCAAATGTTGGTGAATGGGGAGGGGCCACCGGCTTGCGCGGCCTTGGCGCGTTTGAAGCCGTCGCGGGTTTGGAGGCGGGCCCAATAGGCCTGTAGATTTGGACCCAGTTGATCGATATGCCCCAGGGTTTCGGCGAATTGCAGGGCATAGGCGACGGAAATGTCCGCCACGGTGAAACGGTTGGCGCAAAGGTAATCCCGGCCATCGCCCAGCGTTGTTTCGGCGAGGATGGTGCGCGCGACGAACCATTTCAGATAGTCCGCCGCGACCTTTGGATTGCGGTTTTCCGGCTTTTCGAGGCGCAGGTAGCGAAACACCAGGGTTTGCGGAAAGGTCAGCGTGGCCTCGCCGTGGTGCAACCAATTGAGCCAGGCGCCGAAATCCGGATCATCGGGGGCTACCGCCAGCGTGCCCTGGCCATGTTTCACCGCCAGATATTCGCAGATTGCGGCGCTTTCGGTCATTTTTGCTGGGCCATCCTCGAAATAGGGGATGGTTCCGAGCGGGTTGGTCTTCAGATAGTCAGGCGCGTTCCAGCGCGGCGGAAACGGCAGCTTGATAAGCTGATAGGGCAACCCCAATTCTTCCAGTGTCCACAGCACGCGGAAGGAACGGGCATCCTGACAATGCCAGAGTTTCATGGTTGAAATTCTCCCCAATGTATCGCCATTCATCATCGCTTCACCGGGATTGCGCAATTGGGCAATCGAGACAGGCACAGGATCATCATGCAGGGCAGATTGAAAACCGCAGGCGGCATTCTGGTGGGGGCGATGGCTGGCATCGCGTTGGCGCTGGGCGTGCATGGCTGGGCCGGCGATCGCAGCGTTTCGGCGCAGATACCGCCGGTGGACAATACGCCGATCACCCGCATGGTGCCGGCAACGGCTGGCCAGGTGACGCTGTCCTATGCGCCGATCGTCAAATCGGCGGCGCCGGCGGTGGTCAATGTCTATACCGCCCGGGTCGATCGCAGCCGGCCGAGCGCGATGGATCTGTTCATGCGGCAATTCAATGGCGGTGCCCCGGCCCAGCCGCGCGTGCAGCAATCACTGGGTTCCGGTGTGATCGTCGGTGCCAATGGCCTGATTGTCACCAACAACCATGTGGTGGCGGGGGCGGATGAGATTCTGGTGTCGTTGAACGATCGCCGCGAATATCCGGCAAAGGTGGTGTTTGCCGACGCACGGCTCGATCTGGCGCTGTTGCGGGTCGATACCAAGGGCGCGGTGCTGCCGGTGATCCGCATGGGCGACAGCGACCGCGCCGAAGTCGGCGATGTGACAATCGCCATCGGCAACCCGTTTGGCGTTGGCCAGACGGTGACCACCGGCATTGTTTCGGCGATTGCCCGCACCGGCATCGGGGTTTCCGATTGGCAGTTTTTCATCCAGACCGATGCAGCGATCAACCCCGGCAATTCCGGCGGCGCCTTGCTGGATGGCCAGGGCCGGTTGATCGGCATCAACAGCGCGATTTATTCAAAGGATGGCGGATCGAACGGCATTGGTTTTGCCATTCCATCCAAAATGGTGCGGGTGTTCTTGAATGCCGCCGACAAGGGCAAGCTGGTCAGCGGCTGGATCGGGGTTGAAGGTGAAGCGCTGACCGCCGAAAGCGCACGGCTGGCCGGGATGGATCGCCCTGGCGGCCTGTTGGTGACAGCGGTGGTGCCGGGCAGCCCGGGTGCGGCGGCCGGCATCAAGGTGGGCGATGTGTTGCGCAGCGTTGATGGCAAGGAAGTCGCCGATGGCGGCCAGCTGCGTTATTCCCTGGCCACCGAAGGGGTTGGCAAGGCGCTGAACGTTGCACTGGTGCGCGCCGGCAAGGAACAGCAGGTATCGGTGACGCTGGCGCCGCCGCCGGAAACCCCGGCCCGGCAGATCACGCCGATTCTGGCGCAATCGATCCTGAATGGCGTGACGGTCGCCAATCTTTCGCCGGCCTATGCCCAGGAATTGGGGATCGGCCTGCCCGAACAGGGCGTGGTGGTGGTGGAGATCCTGGGCACGGCCCCCGCGGCACGCTTTGGGTTTCTGAAGCCCGGAGATCTGATCGAAGCCGTTGGCGGCCTGCCGGTGAAGACGGTTGCCGATGTGAAGGCACAGGCGCTGAAGGGCGCAACGTCGTTGCGTTTCAACCGCGGCGGTCAACGGGCGGAATGCGGCGTGACCGCGGATGGGCAGATTGCCTGCCGGACATAACGGGCGCGATTGCTGTCATCATGTCGGCGAAGAATTGCGGTCGCTGGCGGCCGACCGGGATGACGAATCTGGTCAAAAGCACTTTCGCCCCCGTCAAAAAAATGACGTTTTGTCAAAAATTTGACGCTGTAACCGTCAAATTTTTGACACCCTGAGGTCAACAACCGCTTTTTGACCCTGTAACGGCCGCATGGCGCGGTGGTTGCTTGACTTGGCACGGGTTTTGCAATGCGAGGCGCATGAACACTGCGCCCGCCCCCGCTCCCATCGATCCGGCCTTTGATTGGTTGGGCGATATTGATGTGGGGCGGCGGCGGATTGTCATGACCCGGGCCCGGCAATCATCGGCGGTGGTCGATGGCGATCATCTGCAACTGGCCGTGGCGCCGGGTGACGATGATTTTGCGCGGGCACTGGTGGCGGCCTTTGTCGCGCCGGGCCATGCGCCGGCCGGCGCTGCCCCGGCCAGCCGCGATTTGCTGGCGCTGGCGGCGCGGGTTGCCCGCAGCGACATAACGGTATTGATCGAAGGCGCCACCGGCACCGGCAAGGAAGGCCTGGCGCATCTGGTTCACACCCTGTCCCCCCGCAGCGACAGACCATTCGTCGCTGTCAACTGCGCCGCGCTCCCGGAGGCGATGTTGGAAGCGACATTGTTCGGCCATGAGCGCGGCGCCTTTTCCGGCGCGATCAGCAATGCGACGGGGCTGTTTCGCGCCGCGAACGGCGGGACTTTGCTGCTGGACGAGGTCGCGGAATTGCCGCTGGCCTTGCAGGCGAAATTGCTGCGCGCGGTGCAGGAACGCGAAGTGCTGCCGATCGGCGCAACACGGCCGCAAAAGATCGATGTGCGGATTATCGCTGCGGCCAATCGCGATCTGGCGGCAGAGGTGGCGGCCGGTCGGTTTCGGGCGGATTTATACTATCGGCTGGCGGTGTTTCCGCTGCGGACGTTGCCGCTGGCCAGCCGGCGGGCGGATGTGGTGGCAATTGCGGCGCATTGGTTGCTGAAGGCGACGCGCGGCGCGCTGTGCTGGCCAACCCCGGCGGCGCTGGCCAGGCTGATCGCGCATGATTGGCCGGGCAATGTGCGCGAACTGGGCAATGTGCTGGATCGCGCGCTGGTGCTGGCCGATGGCGATGTGATCGGGGTGGAACAGATTGTTTTCGATCGGTTGGCGCAGCCCTTGATCGATCATCTGCCGGGGATGGTGCGGCACCATGAGGACCGGGTGATCCGCGGCGTGCTCGCCGAAACGCAAGGCCGGCGCGCGGCGGCGCAGCGGCTGGGGATCAGCGAGCGGACGCTGCGGTATAAACTCGCCGCCATGTCTGATGCGCCCGCCATGCACAGCGTGCAATAGCCATGTTGCCGCCTGTCGATACCAGCAGTGTGCTGGCGCTGCGGGCGCAGATTTTGCAACGCAGCGCCGCGTTGGGGGTGCCAGCGGCCGCTGCGGCGCCGGCGCGATTCGATACGGCGATGACCGATGCATTGAAGGCGGTCAGCGATGTGCAGGACCAGGCCGGGGTGGCGTCGGCGGCGTTTGAACGCGGTGACAGCCACGATCTGGCCAGTGTGATGATCGCCCGGCAAAAGGCATCGATCGCCTTTGAAGCGACGTTGCAAGTCCGCAACAAGCTGTTGGGGGCGTATAAGGACGTCATGAGCATGCCGCTGTGAGGGGGCGTGATTAGCCATGGCTGATGCCACCCTTACCGCGACGCTGGCCAGCATCACGCCCTCGCTGGAGGGCGCACGCACGGTGCTCGCCAGCCCCGCCGTAAAGCGAGCGCGGCCGGCGATTTTTGCGGGGCTGGCGGTGGTGGCGCTGCTGCTCGCCTGGGTGTTGCTGCGGTCGCCGGAATGGCGGCCGCTGTATGCGGATTTGTCGGATGGCGACAAGGCAGCGGTCATGACGGCGTTGCAGGCCGGCAATTATCAGGCGCGGATCAACCCCGATAGCGGCGCTGTCGAAGTGGCTGGCGGCGAAACCGCAGCGGCGCGGATTTTGCTGGCGGGGCAGGGCCTGCCGAAATCGGCACGCGCGGCGGACCCGGTGGGCGATATGCCGTTGGGGCTGAGCCGGGCGGTGGAGGCAGCGCGGTTGCAGGGCGCAGCTGCAATCGAACTGGCCGAATCGATCAAGGCGATTGACGGGGTGAAGAACGCGACGGTGCATGTCGCAGCGCCGGAGCCATCGGTGTTTGTGCGCGACAAGGTGCCGGCGACGGCATCAGTGTTTGTGACGCTGGCACCGGGGCGTGTGCTGGGGGAGGCGCAGGTGCGCGCCATTGTCTGGCTGGTCAGCACATCGGTGGCGGGGCTGGCGCCTGACAAGGTGAGCGTTGTCGATCAATCCGGCGCGCTGCTGTCAGCCGGGACAACGGCGGGGGATGCGGCGCAACTGGGCTATCAGGCCAAGGTTGAGGCGATGGTGCGCGAGCGGCTGTTCAAGCTGTTGACGCCGTTGATCGGCCAGGGGAAATTTACGGCAGAAGTCGCAGCGGATCTGGATTTCACCCGCAATGAAGGCTCATCGGAACGGTTTGGCCCCGACAGCGTGTTGCGCAGTGAGGCAGCAACGCGGACGCAGGACAGCAGCCCGTTGCCGGCGCGCGGCATTCCCGGTGCGCTGAGCAACACCGCACCGGCAGGGGCCAGTTTGAGCACGACGCCGCCAGCCGCAACAGCGGCTGCGGGCGCTGCTGCGCCGCCGGTGACGAACGAAAACACCAACCGGTTATGGGAAATCGGCAAGGCTGTGTCTGTCACGCGCGGCGATACACCGCGCCTGCAACGCCTGTCGGTGGCCGTGGTGATCGATCCGGCGGCGCTGCCCAAAAATGGCCGGGATATTGCGGCGCTGACCCGGATTGTGCGCGGTGCGATCGGATTCAACGCCGGCCGAGGTGACACCGTCGAGGTGCAGTTTCGCGCCTTTGCGTCGCCGCCGGCCGAACCGGTGAAAGGCTTGCTGGCAAAGCTGCAGGTTGCCGACAATGTGCCGCTGTTTGCCGGGGTGGCGTTGGGGTTGGCGGCGATCGGCATTGCCGGGTTTCTGCTGTTTCGGGCACGCCAAACCAAGGCGCTGGCAGCCAGCCTGGCAGCAGCGGCGAGTGCGGCGGCGGAGGAAGCAACGGCGCAGGCCAATGACTGGCGCAGCAGTGTACGGCGCGGTGGCGAACGGCGGCGGGCGAGCTTTGAAAAGGCCCAGGCCGAACCGGCGGACGGTGGCGAGGAGGTGCCGGCTGTCGATGGCGGCGTGCTGACTCCTGCGCCGCCACCGCGCCTGGTCGATTATAGCGAAAAACTGGAGGCAACCCGCGAAATGGTTGCCGATGATGCCGACAGGGCAACGGCGGTGGCGCGCCAGATGCTGGCCGCGCCATGACAATGCTGGCCGTTGCCGATCTGACCGGCGCACAGAAATGCGCCATCCTGGTGCTGCTGCTTGAGGAGGCACAGGCCGCCGAATTGCTGCGCCGCATGGATGCCGATGAAGTGCGCGCTGTGGGCGAAGCGATGCTGACAGTGGCCGAGATTGATCCGATCGCCATTGATGCGGTGCTGGATGAATTCATCGAACGCACGCGCGGGGTGTCGGCGCTGGACAGCCAGGGCCGCCAGGTGCGTGCGGTTCTGTCGCGCGCGCTGGGGTCGCCGCGCGCCGAACGGGTGATCGACCATATTGGCCCCCCGGCAGCACCGCGGCGATTTGCCGGTTTTGATTGGATCGATACCCCCAGTATTGCAG
This sequence comes from Sphingomonadales bacterium, assembly GCA_038228305.1. Classification (GTDB taxonomy): domain Bacteria; phylum Pseudomonadota; class Alphaproteobacteria; order Sphingomonadales; family Sphingomonadaceae; genus Sandarakinorhabdus. Next base: position 183,797 of record JBBRPI010000001.1, read on the forward strand.
CGATTCTTGCCGATGAACACCCGCAGGCGGTGGCGGTGGTGATCGCGCATCTGGCGGAAGCCATGGGAGCAGCGGTGATCGATGCGCTGCCGGAATCGATGCGCGGCGATGTGGTGTTTCGGTTGGCGACGCTGAGGCCCGTCAGCCCACAGATGATTGCCGAACTGGAGGCCGAAATCGACGCCAAGCTGGCGGTGCGTGATGCGCCAGCCACCACCAATGCGCTGGCGGGGACGGATTTTGCAGCGCGACTGATCAAATTTTCCACCAGCAAGGCGCTGTTGCTGGCGGCGCTGGGCGAGGCGGATGGCGATCTTGCGGCGGCGATTTCGGCGCAGCAGTTTGTCTTTGCCGATTTGATCGGTTTGGGCGTCAAGGACATGCAGATGGTGCTGCGTGAGGCCGATCCGCAGCTGCTGGCGGTGGCGCTGAAGGGCGCGGATGCGGCGCTGCAGGCGCTGGTGTTCTCGGCCATGTCCAGCCGCGCTGCTTCACAGTTGCAGGATGAACTGGCGGAACGCGGGCCGATGAAGCGCGCCGAAGTCGATGCGGCGCAATTGGAGCTGTGCCAGTTGGTGCGCCGGCTGGGCGACAGCGGCGCGATCATGATGCCTGGATCGGCGGGTGCCTATGTCTGAGGGGCTGGCCACGTTGCTATGCGCCCTGCAGCCGCCGCCACTGGTGGCGCCGACGCCGATTGACGTGGTGGCGGTGCACCGCGCCGGTTGGGATCAGGGCTATGCCGCGGGCGAGGCGGCGGCAGACCTCGCGCTGGCGCCCTTGCGCCTGCACCTGGCGCAAGCGGCAGAGGCATTGAATGCGGCCTGCATCATCGATGTGGACCGGTTGCGGCCGGTGTTTGCCGCGCTGGTGCGGGCGGTGGCCGAGGCGGTGTTGGCGGCGGAACTGGGGGCTGGCGCTGCGGTGCTGCTGCCGCTGGTGGAGGCAGCGCTTGGCGCGGTGAGGCCCGGCGATTTGCCGACCTTGGTGGCCCACCCCGATGTGCTGGCGGTGGTGGCGGGGCATTTGCCCGGCCTGATGACAGCGGCGGATGGCGGCATGGCGGGCGATGGTTTCGCGGTGACAGGCACGGATTTTATCATCGATGTGGCGCTGACGGCGCGGCTGGACCGGGTGTTGGGGGTGGTCACATGAGCGTCAGCGATGTTTTGGAGGCGCTGTGTGCGGCCATGGTCGCCCCGCTGCCGGTGCGGCGCGGTGGCCGGGTGACGGCGTTTGACGGTGGCGTGCTGGAGGCCGTGGGGCTGCACGCGCCGGTTGGTGGCAGGGCGCTGATCGGGACGCAGGGGCAGGCGGCGGAAATTATCGGATTTCGCGATGACCGGGCGTTGCTGATGGGGCTGTCACGGCTGGTTGGTGTGGTGCCGGGCGCGGCGGTGGTTGCCGATGGCGTGGATGATGATGTTGCCGTCGGCGATGGCTTGCTGGGCCGCGTGATCGATGGGCTGGGCCATGCCCTGGATGGGCTGGGGCCCGTGTGGGCAGTGGCACGCCGGGCACTGCGCGGCGCGGCACCGCTGCCGGGCGATCGCTTGCGCGTGACCGAAGCGATTGAAACCGGGGTGCGGGCGATTGATGGCTTGCTGACGCTGGGGCGTGGCCAGCGGGTGGGTATCATGGCCGGCACAGGCGTCGGAAAATCGATCCTGCTGGGCCAGATCGCGCGCTGGGCGGCGGCGGATGTGGTGGTCGTCGCACTGATTGGCGAACGTGGCCGCGAAATAACCGATTTCATCGAACGCGAACTGGCCGGCGAAGCACGCGGGCGGATTGTGACAGTGGCGGTGCCGGCGGGCGAACCGGCGCTGCTGCGGGTGCGCGGTGCCGAACGCGCCTTTGCGATCGCTGAACATTTTCGCGATCAGGGCCGCCACGTGCTGCTGATTCTGGATAGCATGAGCCGGGTGGTGCACGGCGCGCGCGACGTGGCGCTGGCGCGGGGTGAAGCGGTGGGCGGCCATGGTTATCCGGCATCTGCACTGGCGTTGATCGCCGCGCTGGTCGAACGGGCGGGCGGCGACCGGCGCAGCGGCGGCGCGATCACCGCGATCGTGACGGTGCTGGCAGAAACCCATGATGGCGTAGATCCGGTCGTCGATGCGGCGCGCGGCGTGCTGGATGGGCATATTCTGCTATCACGCAAGCTGGCCGGACGGGGACAGTTTCCCGCAATTGATCTGGCGGCGTCGGCAAGCCGGGTGATGGTCGATGTTTGCGACGCGCGGCACCTCGCCGCGGCTGCGCGGTTCCGGCGGCTGTCGGCGATGATCGAGGACAATCGTGATCTGGTGCTGATGGGGGCCTATGCGCCAGGCGCCGATGCGGAACTGGATACAGCGCTGGCGCTTGCCCCGGCGCTGGAGGGGTTTCGGGCGCAGCCGCGTGATGTGCGCATGGCGGCCACGGCATCGCTGAATGCGCTGGCGGAGTTGATGGCATGACCGGCAAGCAAACGCTGGCAACGCTCGACCGCTTGATCCGGGTGCGCAAGGTGCGGGCGCGGCAGGCGATGGCGGCGCTGGGCCGCAACCAGGCGCGGGCCGCAGCCGAAACGAATTTGCATGGCCGGGTGCTGGCACTGATCGGTGATGGCGGCGCAGCGGTGGGGGCGGTTTCGGCGGCGGCCGCCAATGCCCGGGCGGCGAGCGATGCGCTGTTGGGGGCATTGGCGGCGGATTCTGATGCGCGGCTGGCGGCAACGAACATCGAACAGGCCCGGCTGGCGCAAGGCTTGGCGCGGGCGCGGGCGGCGGTCGACGCAGCGATCGCCCGGCGCAGCGACCGGGAGGCGGGACAATGAGCGTTGGGGCGATCGGAATGCCGGCAGCCGTGGTGGTGCCGGGCGCGGCGGGGTTGCTGACCGTGGCGACGGATGCGGGGCCGGGATTTGGCGATGTGCTGGCGGCGGCGTTGCCGATGGCAGTTGCGGTATCTGGGCCAGCAGAGCCGGTGGCGCCGGCAATGCCCGCGATTGACGATACCGATGCGGCGCGAAATCCGGCTGAAACGATTTCAGCCATGGTTGCGGATGGGCTGGTCGATGCGCGGCTGCCCGCCGCCGATGACCCGAGTGCCGTTGGCCCGGGTGCGGCGGTGGCGACGGTGCGAGGCCCGGCGATTGCGCCCGCCGGGCCCGCCTTGTCCGATGCCGTCCTGACCGCATCGAGCGGACGCAAATCCGCTGTTCGGCGCGCCCCGGTTGAGAGCGTGCCTGTCGTGCTGCCGGTGCCGATGGCGCCGATGCTGGCGTCTGCGGCGCCGCTGGCAGCGCCGCGGATTGCAGCCGATGGCAAAGGCACAGCGCCACGTCATACTGCTGGTTGGGCAGTGCGGGACGCCGGATCGTCGGATGCAGGCGCGGTGTTGCCACATTCGGTTGCGATCAGCGGCAACCCGGTTGTGGCAGGCGTTGCGGCGGTGGGTGTTGCAGCGAATACAGGCGAAATGCCGCCGGCGGCAAACGCCCGGCCGGGAAATGCGAGCAGGGTAGAGCAAGGCGAGCCGGTCGATGCCGGTACGGATCAAACATCTGCCGATGATCTGATGAATACGGGTGTGGCTGATGGTTTCGGAGGTCGTATTGTTGCGCCTGTCCTGGTTCTTGGCGTCCCGATTGGCATTGTCTCCCCGGCTTCATCATTGGCGATGCCGCCGGCCGAGAGAAAGTTGGCCGTTCAGAACGATCTCAGGCCGGCGACAGCCGCCAGCGCCCCGGCAGTGACGGCCAATTCCGGGACATCGCCGGACAAAGGCCCCGGTCTGCCCACCGCTGACGGCGCGGGCGCAACGGTGATTGCGGCACGGGCTGTCATTGATGTGGCGACAGGATCACTGACCAGGGCAGCGGTTGGCGCCGGTGATCGGCCGGTTGCGATACCGGTGGATGCGACAAAGGCAACGACTGCGGCGGCAAAACCGGCTCTGGTGACGCTGGCGGATTTCGTGGCCTTGCAAATGCCGATGCGTCCAGCGGCGCCGGTTGCGGTCATTGCCGATCTGGCGCGTGGCCTGGTGGTGCGCAGCGATACCTCGGCCGGGGAGTTGCGGACGCGGGACCGCATTGTTGAACCGGCAGCGGGATTCATGCCGGGCGGAGCGCCTGTTTCGGCAGCTTTGCCGGCGGCAGACAGGATCGAAACGCCCGCTGCGCCGCGCGCCACCGCGCCAGCCGAAACCGCAACGACCGTCACCAGTGACAGGCTGGGCCCGGTGCGGATTGCGGTGGAGGGGGGCTTGCAGGATTTGCGGGTGTCACTGGGGCTGGGCGCGGCGGGGGCGGCGCTGGTGGCGGCCGATGTGCCGCGATTGGTGGCTGATCTGGCCGGTGCCGGGGTGCGGTTGCAATCACTGGATATTGGCGGGGCAGGCGTTGGCTCATCCGGGTCGGGCCCGTCTGGCCAGCCGCGTCAGCCACAGGCTTTCACCGGTGTCGCAGTTGCCGCGCTGCGTGCCCCACCCCCCCGCGAAGCCCCGCAACCTGACCGTTACGCTTGAGGATATTGCCGATGAGCACTGCACCCCCGACCGCCGCCGACGCCAAGCCCGAAAAAGCAGCCAAACCCGGGCGCAAAGGCGGCGGCATCATGAAAATGCTGTTGATCGTGCTGGCGTTTGTGGGCGGCGCGGCGGCGGGGGGGTTTGGCGCGGTGATCGGGGTCAGCCGGCTGGGGCTGGCCGGCGGTGGTGGCCATGCGGAGGCGGCGAAACCGGCGGCAGAGGCCGTGTCGCCGGTGGAATATGTCGAAATCGACCAAGCCTTTACATCAAATCTGATCGATACCGGGCGTTATCTGCAAATCCGGATTTCGGTATCGACCCAGGGTGGCCCGGCGGTGATCGGGGCGATGGGCAAACACAAGCCTGCGCTGGTGTCGGCAATCCTTTCCGTCCTCGGCGAAATGGGGGAGGCGGATGTGGCGGACCGCGCCGCAAAGGATCGCCTGCGTGACCGGTTGAAGGATACGATCAACGCGACGCTGAAAGAAAACGGCGTCGTTGGCCGGATCGATGCGGTGTTTTTCACCAGCCTGGTCGTGCAGTGACCGACCTTCGGATCCGATCGGAAGCGGTGCCCGACAGCAGTTGGTCCGCACCGTTCCTGCCGCCGGCGGCGCGGGTGGCGGCGGACGACATGGAGGATTTTGACAGCGATTTCGGGCCGTTGCTCGCTGCCAGCGCGCGGGCGTTGACCGGCTTGTTCGGGCTGTTGGTGACGGTGCGACCGGGGCGGCGGCCGATTACCGACGATGTGCTGCCGCGCGCCGATGCGATGCTGGCGGATTTGCTGGCAACGATCCGTTTGGGTGGCAATCCGGCGCGGGCGATGGCTTGCGGGGTTGGAACGGTGTTTGCCCGGCAGGTGGCGGCGATTGCCGATACGCTGGATTGCGCCGCGGTTGATGCCTGGCCGGCCGAATGCCGAATGCCGGATTTTGATATCGAAATTTCCTGCGCGGTGGGGGATGCCGTGGTGGTTGGCGCGGCGCGAATCCTTGCGCCACCGCGGCCGCCACGCCCCGTGCCGTTGCCACTGGCGACGTTGCGCGCCGCCGTGCTGGCGCTGCCAATCCGGGTGCGGGTCGAACTGGCGTGCGATATGACCGGGATCACCGGGCTGTTGCCGCTGCGCGCTGGCGTTGTCTTGCCGATCAGCCCGGCCGCCGAAATGCCGCTGATCATCGGGCATCACCGCATCGGGCTGGGGCGGATCAGCGCCCTGCCTGATGGCCGCCAACAGGCGGAAATCTTGACCATCGGGGTGGAACCCCAAGGAGGACGGATATGAATGCGATAACACCTGGCGCGATGACGGGAGAGCCGGCGGAGCTGGCCGACCTGGGTGCATTCGGGGCGATTTCGGTGCGGCTGTCGGTGGAGGTTGGCGCGTTGCGGATGAGCCTGCGCGATGTGCTGGGCCTGCAGGCCGGGGCGCTGCACGCGCTGGACCGGCGGGTGGACCAACCGGTGGACGTGCTGATCAATGACCGGTTGATCGCGCGCGGTGAGATTGTGACCATCGGCGACCGGTTTGGGGTGAAGCTGACCGAGATCGTGCCAGGCGGGGTGGCGGGGTGAGCGAGACTGCGGCGCCCGATTGGCTGGTGCAGTTGCGCGGGCGCTTTGCCGGGCTGCGTGCGGCGGGGATGAAACACGCGCGGGTGGTGCAGGCGCTGCCGCTGGGCCCGGGCAGCCGGTTGCTGGTGGTGGAATTTGCCGGGCAGCGGCTGTTGATCGGCCAGGCGCGGACGGGGCTCGTCAGACTTGCTGAAGCACCGGGTGAGGATTGATGGCGGGGCCGGTTCCCGACCTGGCGGCTGCGTTGCCAACGCTGTCGTCATCGATCCAGATTCTGCTGCTGATGTCGGCGTTGACGCTGTTGCCGGCGGCGTTGCTGATGATGACCTGTTTCACGCGGATTTTGATCGTGTTGGCGATACTGCGGCAGGCGCTGGGGCTGGGGCAAAGCCCACCAAACCAGCTGTTGGTCGGCATGGCGCTGTTGATGACGGTGTTCGTCATGCGACCGAGTTTGGACAGGATTTATGATGGGGCATACAAACCGATGGTGGCTGGCACATTGGGCGCCGATGTCGCGCTGGGCCGGGCGGGGGACGTGCTGAAGGCGTTCATGCTGACCCAGACGCGCGAGGCGGATTTGCGCAAATTTGCCGAAATCGCCGGCGATGGCCCCTATGCATCCCCCGCTGCGGTGCCGCTGCCGGTGGTGCTGCCGGCGTTTGTATCAAGCGAATTGAAGACAGCGATGCAGATCGGTTTCGTCGTCTATCTGCCGTTTCTGATCATCGATCTGATCGTGTCATCCATCCTGATGTCGCTGGGGATGATGATGGTATCGCCGGCCACTGTCAGCCTGCCGGTCAAGCTGGCGCTGTTCGTCTCGATCGACGGCTGGACTTTGGTGCTGGGGTCATTGGCCAAGAGTTTCGGCGGATGATGGATATGCCCGACGACCGGATGCTGTCGGCGCTGACGCGAACGGCGGTGATGCTGTTTACCCAGAGCGCGGCAACGTTTCTGTTGCCGGTGCTGATCGTTGCAGTGGTGGTCGGCCTGATTCAGACGGTGCTGTCAGTGCAGGAATCAAGCCTGTCGTTCCTGCCGAAATTGCTGACTTTGGTGGTGGTGATGGCGGTGGCGGGCGAGGGTGTGATGCGGGCGCTGGGCGATTTCATGACCAGCGGGCTGATCGACATGGTCGGGGCGATCCGGTGATCAGCGGCATCCCGGAATTTGATGGCCTGGCAGCGATGACGCGGTTTTCGCTGGCCGGGGTTCGCCCATTGACGATGCTGGCGCTGCTGCCGGGATTTGCCGGGGCGGCGCTGCCATGGCGGGCACGGTTGGCGATCGCCGCGTCGTTGTCGGTGTTCACGGCGTTCGGCCCGCACCCGCCGGCGCTGACCCTGGCGATGCTGCCGGGCGAAATGCTGGCGGGTTTGCTTGCCGGGCTGGCGGTGGCGCTGGCGTTCGGCGCGGCGCAACTGGCCGGCGAGGTTGCAGCGCAGATGATGGGGTTGGGCTTTGCCAGCGTGCCGGGGGCGGGCGGCAATGTCACCGTCATCGGCGGGCTGTTCACCCTGATCATGTGGTGCGCGTTTCTGGGGTCGGATGGCCATCTGCTGCTGTTTGCCAGCCTGGTGTCCGGGCAGGGCGTGATGCCGCCGGGGGCGGTAACTCTGGACAGGATTGGCGGTTTTGGCCTGGTGATGTTTGCCGGTGGGCTGCGGATCGCGTTGCCGGTGACGGCCCTGCTGTTGATCGGCAATCTGCTGGTGGCGGTGGCGGCGCGATCGGCGCCGCAGCTTGGCGCGATGGCGGTGGGGCCGGCGGCGCTGCTGCTGGGCTTTGTCTGGATGCTGCCGTCGTTGTTCGATGCGCTGATGGGACGGGCGGTGGTGACGCTGAACGCCGCGATGGGGTTGTTGTGAAGGGCCTTGCTCCCCGCTCTCCGCTGCGCGGGGGGGGAGGGACCCTAATGTGCTTGTCTACAGGCGCGGCCGATGGCTGATTCCCCCGGCGAACGCACCGAAAGTGCCACGCCGCGTCGCCGCCAACAGGCGGTTGAGCAAGGCAATATCTGGCAGCCAAAGGAGCTGGGGGCGGCGGTGTCGGTGCTGGTGGCGGCGCTGGCGGCGAGTGCGGCCGGGGCGCTGTTGTGGCAGGCGCTGGCCGATTGGCTGGCGCTGACGCTGGGCGATGCGGTGCCGATGCGGGATGACAGCCTGCCGGTGCTGGCGCTGCTGGCGCGGGTGCCGGTGCTGTTGCCGGCAGGGCTGGCGGTGGCGATTGCGACGGTTTCGGTGGGGGTGTCGGTGGCGGCGTCGCGGCATGTCTCGCTGGCGATGCTGGCGCCCAAATTCGGCCGGCTGAACCCGGTGGCAGGGCTGGGGCGGATATTTTCGGCGGCCGGGCTGGCGAATGGGCTGACGGCGGTTTTGAAATTGTCGGCAGTGGCAGCGCTGGCGCTGGTGGTGGTGCCGCCGTTGCTGCCGCGGCTGGCAAATATTGGCGATGATGGCGGCGCGCTGGTTGTCATTGGTGATGCGGTGGTGCGGTTGCTGGGCGCGGCGGCGCTGTTGCTGCTGGCGGTGGCAATTGTCGAGGGCGGCATCAGTTGGGTGCTGCGCGAGCGCAAGCTGGCGATGACCCGCGATGAAGTGCGGCGCGAATCCCGCGAAAATGATGGCGCGCCCGAGGTAAAGGCAGCGATCAAGCGGGCGCAATTTGCCGCCGCCTCACGCCGGATGCGCACGACGATGGCCGATGCGTCGGTCGTAGTGGTCAACCCGGTGCATTTTGCCGTGGCGATGCGATACCGGCCGGGGGCCGATGCGGCGCCAGTGGTGACAGAGAAAGGCCAGGCCGAAATGGCCCAGGCGATCATATCGGTGGCACGAGAGCTGAAGATCCCGGTGTTGCGGACGCCGCGTTTGGCCCGAGCGCTGTATTTTACCGCACCGCGCGGATCGCCGGTGCGGGAGGAGCTGTTCGCGGCGGTCGCAACAATTTTGGCGTTTGTGATGCGGTTTGATGCGCCGGAAGACGCCGCCGTGCCGGCGGTCTTTGTGCCGGCAGATTTTGATTTCGATGAAACCGGGGCGCGGCGCAAGCCAGGGGCGCCGCTGCCGTTGTAGGGGGTATCATGGATTCGATCGTTTCCACTTTGGGTGTCGGCAGCGGTATTGATACCGCGGCATTGATCATCAAATTGGTCGATGCCGACCGGCAGGCGCGGACAACGCCGTTGACCAAAAGATCGGACGCGCTGACCGCGCAGATTTCGGCGCTGGGCCAGATCAAGGCGGCGCTGGCCGGCATCGGCACATCATTGGCCAGCCGGGTGAGCAGCGGCGCGCTGGGGTTGCAGCCGGCAAGCAGCGCGAGCAGCGTGGCGACCGTCGAACGGCGCGGGACCGGGCCGTTGGCGCCGTTCAGTTCGTCACTGACGGTAACGGCGCTGGCAGCGGGCCAGCGATTGGTCGCGGCACCACTGGCGGGTGCCGATGCCCCGGTTGGGCTGGGCACTTTGAGTTTCGGCTTTGGCCGGCGCACGGCTTTGCCGGATGGATCGTTCAGTTTTGCCAGTGGCAGCGTGCCCGGCATGGATGTGACGATCACTGCGGCCAACAACAGCCTGACCGGGCTGCGTGATGCGATCAACGCCGCTGGTGGGCCTGTCGCCGCCAGTATCGTCAACACCGGCAGCGGTGCGGCGTTAAGCCTGAAGGGCCGTGATGGCGCGGATTTTGCCTATGTTGTCAGCGCGGCGGAAAATGTCGCGTCGCCGGGCCTGGCTCGCTTTGGCTATACGCCTGGCAACGCGCAGTTGAGCCTGTCGAGCAGTGCTGCCGATGCAGCGATGGTGCTCGATGGCGTCAGCGTGACGCGCAGCAGCAATGTCATCGACGATCTGTTGACCGGCACACGGCTGCAATTGCAGTCGACTGGCGCTGTGACGTTAGATGCAGCGCGGGATGCGACCAACCTGTCAGCAACGGTCAGCGACATGACGGTGGCGCTGGCGGCGATGCGATCGTTGATCGGGGATTTTCGAAAGGGGGCGACCGATGATGCGGCGGCTGGCGCGCTTGCCACCGATGCGACAGCGCGGACGATCGACCAGCGCATCACCAATTTGATCGGGGCGCCGGTCGCTGCTGCCAACGGGCTGCGGTTGCGCGATCTGGGCGTCAGCGTCAGCCGAACTGGCGTGATCGAATTTGATGCAACACGGCTGGCGGCATTGCCGGCCGCACGGGCAGCGGATGCAGAGCTATTGCTGCGCAGCCTGTCGAGTTCGGCACGTGGACAGACCCAATCCCTGCAATCCATTGCCGAACTGGCGACGCCGGCGACCGCCGGGCTGACGCGGCGCAAGACCGGGGTGACGACCGACCTGGCCAAGATCGAGGCGCGGCTGGTGACATACAAGGACACGCTGACCCGGCAATATGCAGCGATGGACAGGCTGGTCGCCGCATCAAAGGCGGTGGGGACGCAGTTGGACCAGCAGATCAAGATCTGGACGAAATCGAACTGAGTTACCGCCCCGCGTCGCCGGCGGCGACCACAGATCGCGCGGGGGGGAGGTTTTGGATCATTCCCCTGGGGCGATCACTTCGGTCACCTCGACAGCCGGCAAATGGAAACTGCCGTCGAGCAGCGGCGCGCGGGGCAGATAGGCGCGGAAAACGATGGCAAAGCGGCCCTTTGGCGCCGGCAGCCAGTTGACCTTGCGTTCGCCGCCGGGTTTGCCGGTCTGGATGAAGATGTCGTAACTGCCGTCGCGGTTCGATCGCAGTTGCGGGGACCGATCACCCACGGCAAACCGATTGATTTCATTGGGAACAAAGAACAGCCGGCCATCGGATTCGATCTGATACATGGTCAGCGACCAAAACGCCCCCACCGGCAGCTTGGGCGGCAGATGCGCGGTATAGGCCTGTGCGCCGGTCATTGGCGCGCCGGATTTGTCGGTGCGGGCAGACAGGTACATCGCCTCGATCCGCGGCAAGGCGCCCAGGCCGCCCAGCGCGACATAGCTGCGCAGATCATCATCGTCGCCATAATTGGCGATGGCGGGTTTGGGGTAGGACCAGCCGTCGGCGACTTCACCGGCATTGACCAGGCCGGATTTCAATTCGGCGCGCAGTGCTGGCAGCGATTTGGCCCATAAGGCGGTCGTTTCGGGGTCTGCGGCGGCGGTGATGCCTTGCGCGGCAAATGCCGCTGCCTTGGCGGCAAGCGCCGGATTGGCGGCGGAGCGCAGCAATGCCTCATTGACCACGGCGAGGAAGGTTTTGGCATCGGGGGCAGCTGGCACGGCGGTAATTGCTGGCAACGGCGCGGCGCGGCCATCGGCCAGCCCGATATCATAGCCCTGGATGGCGGCAGCAGCGGCAGACAGATCATCGGGCCCGTTGACCAGCACGCGGATCAGCAACCAGGCATCGGTGCTGGCGCTGCGGATAAGTTCGGTGCCGGCCGGGGTTGGCCCCGAATAATCTGGGGCGACAATGGCATAGCGGCCGCCATTGCTGCCGGTGCGGGTGCCGATGATGCTGGTGACATCGGTGGTGATGCCCATCAACGCAGCGGAATTATAGCGGCCGGGCAATGGCGGCACGGTGACGATGACCGGGCCGCCGGCCAGATCGAGCCAGACGCTGCCATACAGCGTATCGTTGTTGGGCGTCGTCACATCGCGGCTGCTGGCATCGGCGAGCGTGTTGCGCGGCAGGATGAAATTGACGGCGTTGGGCAGGCCCTTTGCCGCCGCGGTGTTCAATTGCAGGCTGCGGGTGCGCATCATCTCATAGATTGGAAAGGCAAAGCGGAAGGCGCGGCGCAGTTCGGCGATTTCGGGTGTATCCGGGAGCGGGGCGATGATGGCGGCGGGTGCAGCCGGCTTTGCCGGTGCTTTTGCTGTTGCGGCCGCCTTTGCTGACGGTTTTGCTGCCGGTTTCGCATTGGCAGTGCCGGATAACAGCAGGGCCGCCAGAATCAGGTTGATGTGCCGCATGGTGATTCCCCAAAACAGGGGTGTCCCCCCTCTCAATTCTGCTCTCATTGCCGGGTGCGCGCTTTGGGGTAAAGCCTTTGCATCAAGGTGAGGGAGTTTGGACCATGCATGAAGCCTATATCGTTGCCGCGGCGCGCACCGCCGGGGGGCGCCGAGGCGGGGCGCTGCGCGATTGGCACCCGGCCGATCTGGCGGCGCAGGTGTTGAATGCGCTGGTCGATCGCACCGGCGCCGACCCGGCGCTGGTCGAAGATGTCATCATGGGCTGCGTCGGGCAATTTGCCCAGCAATCGGGCAATGTGGCGCGCAACGCGGTCATGTCATCGCGCCTGCCCGAATCGGTACCTGGCACCAGCGTTGATCGGCAATGCGGCAGTTCGCAGCAAGCGGTGCATTTCGCCGCTGCCACGGTGATGGCCGGCCAGATGGATATCGTCATCGCCGCCGGGGTGGAAAGCATGACCCGCGTGCCGATGGGCGCGCCGGGCAAGCTGGCGCATGATGCCGGCATGGGATCACCGTTTGGCAGTGCGGGAATACGGGCGCGCTACCCCAGCATCCAGTTCAGCCAGTTTGCCGGCGCCGAAATGATTGCCCGCAAATACGATCTTTCCCGGGCTATGCTCGATGCATTCGGCTATGAATCGCAGCGGCGCGGCGCGGCGGCGGCAAAATCTGGCGCGTTTGACCGGGAAATCGTGCCAGTCGAAGTGGTGACGGCCGATGGCGAAACGCGGCTGCACACGGTTGACGAAGGCATTCGATTCGATGCGACGCTGGAGGGCATAAGCGGCGTCAAACTGATCCTGGAGGATGGCCGGCTGTCCGCAGCGACGGCATCGCAGATCTGTGATGGTGCATCGGGGGTGATGATCTGCAACGAACGCGGGCTGAAGGCGCTGGGGGTGAAGCCGCTGGCCCGCATCCACCATATGACAGTGGTGGGCGAAGACCCGGTCATCATGCTCGAAGCGCCGATCGGTGCCACCAAACGCGCCCTGCAACGATCGGGGATGCGGCTGGAGGATATTGACCTGTATGAGGTGAATGAGGCGTTTGCTTCGGTGCCGGCGGCGTGGTTGCAGGTGCTGGGGGCGGACCCGGACCGGCTGAATGTCAACGGCGGCGCGATTGCGCTTGGCCATCCGCTCGGCGCATCGGGGACGAAGCTGATGACGACACTGGTGCACGCCCTGCACGCGCGGGGCAAACGCTGGGGATTGCAGACGATGTGCGAAGGCGGCGGGCTGGCCAATGTGACGATTGTCGAGGCGCTGTAGCATCAGACCTCTCCCGCTTGCGGGAGAGGGTTTGGAAGAAAGGACACGCATGTTCACCCAGATTAGCCTCGACATTGATGGCCCGATCGCCACCATCACGCTGGATCGGGAGGCGAAGTTGAACGCCTTTACCGGCACGATGATGGCGGAATTGATCGCGGCGTTTGATGTGACCGATGCCGATGATGCGGTGCGGGCGGTGATCGTTACCGGGCGCGGGCGGGCGTTTTGTGCCGGGGCGGATCTATCGGCGGGCGCTGCGACCTTTGACTATGAAAAACTGGGTGGGGGCCGTGGCGGCCCGGTGCGCGCCGATGGCAGCATCGATTATGCCGATGATGCGGTGCGCGATGGCGGTGGCCGGGTGACAATGCGGATTTTCAAATCGTTGAAACCGGTAATCGCCGCGGTAAATGGCCCGGCGGTGGGCATTGGCGCGACGATGCAGCTCGCCATGGATGTGCGAATGGCGTCGGACATGGCGAAGTTCGGTTTCGTTTTTGCCCGGCGCGGTATTGTGCCCGAGGCGGGATCGAGCTGGTTTTTATCGAAGTTGGTCGGGCTGCCCCAGGCGCTGGAATGGTGCATGACCGGGCGGGTGTTTGGTGCGGACGAAGCGTTGAAGGGCGGGCTGGTGCGGTCCGTTCATACGGCGGCCGATCTGTTGCCGGCGGCGCGGGCGCTGGCGATGGAAATTACCGAAAATACCGCGCCGGTGTCGGTGGCGCTAACCCGGCAGATGCTGTGGCGGATGGCCGGCGCCGCCAGCCCCTGGGATGCGCACCGGCTCGATTCGCGGGCGATCTATGCGCGGGGGCGGTCTGGTGATGCCAAAGAGGGTGTGGTGTCATTCCTGGAGAAACGGCCGCCGGTCTATCCCGATCTGGTTAGCAAGGACATGCCGGATTTCTATCCATGGTGGGAGGAAGAGACTTATTTTTGAGGAGGTTGGCGGCAGTTGAGGCGAAAGTATCACGCAAGAACCCACCCCCGACCCCTTTCTGAAGCAGGGAGGGGGGCAGAAACAAATAACCATATCGGTGTTTTTCTGTTGACAAGCGCAACGCTTTTGGATAGAGAAAGTCCACGCTTCAGAAATCCGCCGCAAAATCGACCGTCAACGCGACGGCGAAGCGGCCCACCGGAAAGGACCGCGCATGACATTGCCGCTGTGGCGCTGGTCGCCGTCCGACTGCCGGACGTTCTTTGATGCGCTGATGGGCAGTGGCGATGTTGAGGCTTCGGCCAAGCTGATCGAACGCAGCGCCGGCAGCGCCTATGTGATGCGGGCCCGTGACCCGGAATTCGCGGCCGAATTTGCCAGCGCGTTCGAAGCAGTAATGGAAAAGATCGAGCATGACGCCATGGGTGCGATGCTGGCCGCATTGAAGGGCAAGCGGTCGGCAATTGCCGGGGCCCTAGTGTGGCGCGAAAAGAAACGCGCCGATCGCCTGAAAAAACCAGCGCCCAATCTTTTGGACGCAGCCAGGGTGGACGAATTTCGGCGTGAAATCCGCAGGTTGGCGGGCACGTCATATCTGGCGCAGGTTGCAGCGCTCGGCGGCGCGCCGGGCGGGTAGGATCGACGGCAATCAGGTTGCACGCAATCCTCGTCGTCATGGTGGTGAGCCGAAGGCGACCCAAGGCCAACGCCAGCATTCACTGCCGGGCAAAGGCCTGACTGCCGAAATTTGAAAAGTGTCTTTGGCGCACCAACAGCCACCCTGATTGCGCGGCCTGTGTATGGCCCCGCAGAGCATGCTGGCGTTCGCCGGCATGACGATTGCGATTCACCAGGCAAAAGGAGGCGGCGCGCATGACAGACCGCCCGAAGCAGGCACGCGACCAATCGGTAACGCAATTGTGGAACGACTATTCGCCCCGGTCGCAGCTGCTGTTTATCGACAAGTTCGGGCCGGAAAATGCTTATGCAGGCTTGAACGGCCCTGGCCAGTTGCGGGCCAGTCAATTGCCGCCCGAAGGCGATTGGTCAATCTGGGCAATTCTTGCCGGGCGGGGGTTTGGCAAAACCCGGGCGGGTGCCGAATGGGTTCACGCGCTGGCGGCGACGCCGGGCCGGAGGTTCGCCCTGGTGGCGACAAATCTGGATATTGCGCGGGCGGTGATGGTGGAGGGCGAATCCGGCCTGTTGGCGCGGCTGCCGCCGGGGGGCGATGTCACCTTTATCCCCAGCTTGCGCCAGTTGAATTGGGCGAATGGATCACAGGCGCGGTTGTATTCCGGGGGCGAGCCGGATGCGTTGCGCGGCGGCCAGTTTGATTTCGCCTGGGGCGATGAATTTGCGCATTGGCCTGAGGCCGAGGCGGTATTGACCAACCTGCGCATGGCAACGCGGCTGGGGGTTCACCCGCGGCTGTTGCTGACCACAACACCATTGCCCAGGGCCTGGTTAAAGGCGTTGCTCGCCGAACCGGGCGTGGTGCTGACGCGGGGGAGAACGCAAGACAACAGGCTGAATTTGCCGGCAAATTTCATTGCTACGATGGAACGGCGTTATGCCGCCACCGCAATCGGCCGGCAGGAATTGGCTGGCGAAATCATCGACGATCAGGCCGGCGCGCTATGGACGCGCGGCCTGATCGAACGGCAGCGGGTGACGCAAAAGCCGGCGCTGGTACGGGTGGTGGTGGGCGTCGATCCCCCTGCCGGCGGCGCCCAGGGCGTGTGCGGCATCATCGTTGCCGGGCTGGGCGATGATGGCCATGGCTATGTGCTTGCCGATGTCAGTGTGGCGGGTGGCCGGCCCGAAGGCTGGGCACGCGCCGTGGTGGCGGCAGCGGATTATTGGGAAGCCGACAAGGTGATCGCCGAAATCAACAACGGCGGCGACATGGTGACGGCGCTGCTGAAAAGCGTGGATTCCGGATTGCCTGTGCAGGCGGTGCGGGCGGCGCGTGGCAAGGTCGCGCGAGCAGAGCCGGTGGCGAGCCTATATGGTGAGGGACGGGTGTTCCATATGGGCGGCTTTCCGGCGCTGGAGGACCAGTTGTGCGGATTCATGGCCGATGGTTATGCCGGGCCCGGGGCTTCACCCGACCATGCCGACGCGTTGGTGTGGGCGATCTGGGGCTTGATGCTGGGGGACAAGGCGGCGGTGCCGCAGGTGCGCGGGCTTTAGCGCGCACTGCGCCTCTCCCGGTTCACCAGCGACTCCGACCTCCCCCCTGAGGGGAAGGTAGACGATAGAAAGGAAGATGCAATGAAACTGCCATTTTGGCGGACCAAATCGGCTGTGGCGCCGACGCGGATTCCCAGCTGGGCGACGCCCTGGCAAGGGGGGGAGGCGCCGCGGAGTTATGAGGCGCAGGTGCGCGAATCCTATCTGGGCAATCCGGTGGCGGCGCGGGCGATCCGGTTGATCAGTGAGGGTGCGGGCGGCGCGCCATTGGTGTCGAATCCGCCGGGCCACCCGGCGTTGGCACTGGTGCAGAGTGCCGGGTTTGGCGCATCGGGGCCTGGGTTGCTGGAGGTATTGGCGGCGCAACTGCTGTTGCACGGCAATGCCTATGTGGAGGCCGCGACTGGCCCCGATGGCCTGCCGGCAGCGCTGTTTGCACTGCGGCCCGAACGGGTGACGGTGGAGGCGGATTCGCGCGGCTGGCCGGTGGGCTATGTTTATCGCGCCGGTGACATGGTGGCGCGCTACCCGGCGGAAACCATTGGTGATCGTGCCGGTTTGCTGCACATTCGCGCCTATCATCCGCTGGATGATCATTATGGTGCCGGCTGCCTGGCGGCGGCTGCTGGCGCGGTTTCGGTTCACAATGCGGCGGCAAAATGGAACCGGGCGTTGCTGGACAATGCAGCGCGGCCATCGGGGGCGTTGATATACCAGCCGGGGGATGGATCGACGCTGTCGCCGGACCAGTTTGAACGGTTGAAAACCGAAATGGAGGCGGGCTTTGCCGGCGCTGCGAATGCCGGGCGGCCGATGCTGCTGGAAGGCGGGCTGAGCTGGCAGGCGATCAGCATGACGCCGGCGGAGATGGATTTTGCCCGCGCGCGGGATACCGCAGCACGTGAAATCGCCCTGGCATTCGGGGTGCCGCCGGTGCTGCTCGGGCTGCCGGGGGATGCGACCTATTCGAATTACAAGGAAGCCAATGTGGCGCTGTGGCGGTTGACGCTGTTGCCGTTGACGGG
This sequence comes from Sphingomonadales bacterium, assembly GCA_038228305.1. Lineage (GTDB taxonomy): Bacteria > Pseudomonadota > Alphaproteobacteria > Sphingomonadales > Sphingomonadaceae > Sandarakinorhabdus. Next base: position 201,305 of record JBBRPI010000001.1, read on the forward strand.
GCGGATATTGGCGGCGCTGTCTGCCCAATTGCGGCATTGGTGGCCCGATCTGGAGATCAGCGTTGATCGCGATGCGGTGCCGGCGCTGTCCGAAGACCGCGAACGCCTGTGGGCGCAGGTTTCGGGTGCTGCGTTTCTCACCGATATGGAAAAACGGGCGATGCTCGGGCTGGAGGCTGGCCGATGACTGCAATGCTGGAAGAACTGGTGGCGCAGGCCGAGGCGCAGGGCGCGGCGCGCGTCACCTTGCGGGCGTTGGTGGAGGAAGCCTGTGAGGTGGGCGCCGCGCGGGCGCTGCGCACCATCGGCCTGATGGATGAACGCGCCGGGCCGGATATCACCGAGCTGCGGCAGTTGATCCAGGGTTGGCGCGACGCGAAGAAATCCGCGCTGTCAGCTGTGGTTGCCTGGGTGGTGCGCAGCGCAGTGGCGCTGCTGCTGCTGGGGCTGGCGTTCAAGCTGGGCCTGATCGAGCGGGCGCGGGGCTGATCCAACGACAAGTGCGCCTTTTGAAAGGGCATCCAACGATGAATGATCTGATGATCGCTGGTTATGCCAGCGTGTTTGGCGTGCCTGACAGCGGCGGTGATGTGGTGATGCCGGGGGCATTCGCCGGGGCCGGAGAGCAGGTGCCATTGTTGTGGCAGCATGACGCCAAGGAACCGATTGGGTTTGTCGAACGCATTAGCGAGGATGCGCGGGGGCTGCGCGTCGTGGCGCGAGTTGTCGCCAGTGGCCGTGGCGCGGTGGCGGCGGATATGCTGCGGGCCGGGGCGATAGACGGCCTGTCCTTTGGCTATCGGGTGACGGCGTCGCGGCCGAACAGGCTGCGCGGGGTACGGGAATTGCAGCGATTGCAGTTGATTGAAGTGTCGGTGGTGACATTTCCGATGCAGCCGCTGGCCCGCGTATTGGGTTTTTCAACGGTGGAAGAGGAACTGACGAATGAATTATGAAACCAAGGCCGACACGCTGGACACGGTGTTTGAAACAGCGGCTGCGCCCGATGTGGCGACGCTGCGCACGGAAGTGGCACGACTGACCAATCTGGTTACGACGCGGAGCGTTGAACGCCCGGCGCTGACGGGGGCGAAGGCGGCGGAAACCATGGGCAATTATCTGCGCAAGGGTGACACCGGCGGCGACGAAGTCAAATCGGCGAGTATCGCAACGCCATCCAAGGGTGGTGTTGCCGTGGCGACCGAAATCGATGCGGTCATCGATCGGGTTTTGCTGGCCGATTCGCCGATCCGGGCGATTGCGACAGTGGTTGACATCGGCACCGCGAATTATCGCAAGCTGATCACCACCAGCGGCGTGGTTTCGGGCTGGGTTAGCGAAACTGCCGGCCGGCCGGAAACCGATACCCCGGATTTCGCCGAAATCGCGCCGCCGATGGGTGAGCTGTATGCCAATCCGGCGGCGACCCAGGCGATGCTGGATGATGCAATGTTCAGCGTCGAAAATTGGCTGGGCGAGGAAATTGGCCGCGAATTCGCGCGTGCCGAAGGGATCGCCTTTGTCAGCGGCAATGGCACTAACAAGCCAAAGGGGTTCCTGTCGGCCGTCAACAGTGCCAGCGATGACAGCAGCCGCGCCTTTGGCACGCTGCAGTTCGTCACATCGGGCGCCGCCGGTGCCTTTGCCGCGACCAACCCGCAGGATCGCCTGATCGATCTGGTCCACAGCCTGGCCGCCCCCTATCGCCAGGGTGCCAGCTGGGTGATGAATTCCAGCACGCTGGCGCGCATCCGCAAGATGAAGGACAGTTATGGCGCCTTTATCTGGCAGCCGGCGCTGGCCGCCGATCAGCCGGCGACGTTGCTCGGCTATCCGGTGGTCGAAGCCGCAGCGATGCCCGACATTGCCGCCGACAGCCTGTCGATCGCCTTTGGCAATTTCCGCGCAGGCTATCTGATCGCCCAGCGCCGGGAAACGGTGGTGTTGCGCGATCCGTTCTCTAACAAACCGTTCGTGCATTTTTATGCAACCAAACGGGTTGGCGGCACGGTGGTCGACAGCCGCGCGATCAAGCTGATGAAGTTTGCCGTCTAACCCACGGTAAGACTGTGACGCCGGTGCTGAGGGGTCGGGGCCGGCGTCACTTTACCCAAAATTCGGTTTCTAAGGAAAATTCATGGGCATAACCGCCGCGTCGGTAGAGGCGAACGGCTGGGTGCTGCGCGTCACGCTGACGGGCAGTATCGGCAGCTTTGCCAGTTACACGCTTGATCCGGATGGCAGCCCGCGGGTGGTGCTGGCAGCTTCGCACGCCGGTTTCTTCAAATCGGCCGGCACGGCGGTTGCCGGCATGCTGGCGCGATCATTGGTGGCGACCAAGCCATTGCGCCTGGCCGTCAACCCGGCCAGCCCGACCGCCAAAGTCATCGATGAAACCGATCTGGGCGGCGGTTCGATCCGCGTCCGGCTGGCGTTGTCGGAGCATATCTATGCCAGCGATAGCGGGCTGGCACTGGCAGTGCTGGCCGGCTGGCGGGCGGGTGAAAGCGCGGCGAGCGGCATCAGTGTTACCAACAATTCGGCCGCGGTGGCGCCGATACCGATCATGCGCTGGGCGCTGGCCCCCTATGATGTCACCTCCGGCAGTTTCCGGCTGTCGCTGTTTGTCGCGTCGCACCACCCCTTGGGCTTTGATCCGGTTGCCGGTGTCAAATTCACCGCCACCGATGGCACGACGACCAAAACCGTCTGGGCGACGGCGTTGAACACCGACAACAGCCTGGGTGACAATCTGCGTTGCTACAGCGTCACCATCGATCCAACCACCGCAACGGCGCTCACCGCCGGCCTGTTGCGCTGCGACGCAGAGGTTTACCCTTGGCTGGGATCGATGCGGGCGACCGACACCGCCGGCACCAAATCCATGGTCTCGCTGCGCACCGATGGCTTTCTGGTGGGGGCCGCTTCGCCCTGGGTCATCGGCTATGATCCTGCTGGCACGCGATACGGCGCGCAATGGACCTATGTCGATCCGGTCAATGGCACCGTCACGGCCAGCGCCGCCATGGTCGCCACGACCCTGGCCGGTGCAAAGGCTGTCGCAGCGGCAAGCCGGCCAAAAGACATCAACACCGCCCAGCAAGCCGGCTATCTTGCCAACCGCACTTTGGCTGCGGGCAATGGCCAGGCGGCGCAAACCCGCAGCATCGATGGCATGAAAATCGTGCTGGCACCCGGTATCCACAGCGGCTCCGGTTCAACCAGCGTCACGACCGGGGTTGCGGCGGCCGAAATTCCTGTTGTGATCATGGGCGACCCCGATGACACCGCACCGCGTGCCAATTGCATCTGGCAGACCGGCGCCAGCGGTATTCAACGCCCCACCCGCTATCGAATGCAGGGCCTGGCCTGCGAGGTTGGGGGCACGTCCTATGGCGGTCCGCCCTATGTGTTTTTCGACAATGTCGCGATCAAGGCCAAGGCTGGCAGTGAGGCCAATACCACCGCAATGTTTACGGCCAGCCCGCCCGGCGGACAGTGGAACATCGCCGTCACCCGCAGCCGATATTGGCGGCATGGCAGCACTTTCAGCGGCGGCAACAGCCGGCTGGGCCTGTTTCGCGCCAATGAACACAGCCGTACGGTGCAGGCGCTGTGCACGCTGAAAAACCGTTTCATCGGCAGCAGCGAGGATGGATATACCCCCGTGAATGCCCAAGCCTATACGGGTTGGCCCAGCCCGATCGAGCTTGGACAGGCCGAAGATATCATCATTGGGTTCAACGATCTCCGGTTTTTGGGGGCGCGGGTCTTTAGTGCGAGCAGCATTTCAGCCGCAGTGGCGGGAACGCCCAACCCGAGTATTCGACGTCTGGTATTGATCGGCAATATTTGTGAACGCATTGGCGCGGACCCGCAGCCTTTTTATTCATTGGGCGAAGATACATCAGCGACGATGAGTTACAACATCATCGAGGCCAACAGCTTTGTCGGGGAACGGGCGAATACGCTTTACAGTGACCCACTGCCATCCATCGTGGCCGATACCAACACCCAGTTGAATCAGGCCTATATCAACCGCGTCGCCGGCAATTTCTTTGATTGGTTGCCGACCAAACACGATGATTTCAGCGATCCGACCACATTGGCGGTGCGCAGCGCCGGTGGCGTATCCAGCCCCACCGGGTATCGCCCGCAAATGATCGAGGCCTGGTCGATGCTGTACGGCGTCGGGCATGAGGGCAATTATGATGCCGGGCGCACCGGTGCCGGCAATTTCAGGCTGGAATCGATGGGGTTGCGCAGCGCCCAGACCACCACCGGGGTGCCTGGTTTCGCAAATGACAAATCGCTGCTGAGCGGCGGCACGGTAACGGGTGGCGGCGATTATCGGCCGGCGGCGAATTCGCCACTGACGGCGCGGCCGTTGCGCGGCAATAGCGATCGTGATTTTGCCGGCGAAGCCCGATTGTTGCCGGCAACGGCGGGGGCTCTCCAGGCAATGCCCAGCCAATTGGCACCAGCAACAGCCGCGTCGGCTACCCGGTGTGCGGTCGTCAGCCTGGGGCTGGCGTTGCCACTGGCGGCGGCGGGATCGGGGCATTCGCAGCAGGCCGGGCAGGCCCGGGTCGGCTGGGCTGCCGACGTGACCCCCGCATTGGCGCGCCATGACCATCTGGCCCGGATTTTAACGCTGGGTTGGGCCGGAGGATTGGTGCCGGCATCGGGCATTATGGATAATAGCGCCGGTGCCGCGCTGGCGGGCTGGAACACAGTGTTGGCCGCCCGGGATGCGCGGATGCTGTCAGTCGCGCTGGGCTGCAATTTGGAAGTTGGCAGCGCCCTGGCCCCGGTGAGCGTGCGCATGACGATCACCAGCGGTGACAGCCTGGTGACGGCATTTTCTGGCCTGGTGCTGATACCCGGCAGCCCGCGCTGCAACCTCATTTCGGCAGGGGCCTTGGTGCTGCCCCAAAGTGACGTGGTGACGACCTTGTTGGTTGCGGCCGACATGAGAACCGTTTTGGTAAAGAAACCCTGAGGAGAAAGACGATGTCAAAATTTGCAAGCAGCGACGTGCTGGATGGCAGCCTGAATATCGTGCGGGCTGCAACGCGGATGGTGGCGACCGCCGGGCAACCGGCGACCTATGCCGCCGCCGACAGCGGACGCCTGGCGGAAGCCGCATTGGTGAGTGGCGATTTTTCCCTGGCCGCGGGTGATATTTCGGGGCGCAAGGTGACGATTGCCGCCAAATCCGGGCTGGCGGTCGTGGCGGCTGGCACGGCCGATCATGTCGCGCTGCTGGATGGCACGCGGCTGTTGTACGTCACAACCTGCCCGGCACAGCTGCTGGTTTCCGGCGGCACAGTGAGCATTGCCGGCTGGAGCATCGAAATCGGCGCGCCTTCCTGATCGGTTGATCGCAGAAGCCGTTGCCGGGCGGGTGCGCTGCCCGGCACAGGATTTCGATAAATCCACCCCATTTGGTTGGTGGAAGGGGAAATTGTGCCATGACGATCTTTGTAAAGGATCCGGCGGCGGTGATCGATTACGCCGTTGACTGGTCGGCCGGTTATCTGACGGGCCAAGTGATTGCCGCATCGGCCTGGATTGTCGCCCCGGCCGGCAGCGTGGCGGTGGTGGCGGACCGGTTTGAGCCCGGCCGGGCCATCGCGACGCTGTCGGGCGGGCAGGCGGGTTCGGTCTATCGGATTACCAATCGGGTGACATTTTCCGATGGACGGATCGACGATCGAACCCTGGTGTTGCGTGTGGAGGACCGGTGATGGCGGATGATCTGGGGCCGCTGGCGGTCAGCATTGCCGAATGCAAGGCGTATCTGCGGCTGGAGAGCAATGACGAAGACGCGCAGATCGCCGGGTTTATTCGTACCGCGATGGCGCTGTGCGAGGCATTTACCGGACGATGGCTGATCGTGCGGGCGGGCGAACAGCGGCTGGCGTCGATTGGCGGCTGGCAGCGGATTTTGACCAACCCGGTGATCGCCATATCCGGGGTGTCGGGGCAAGCCGGGACATTGTCAGCTAGTGATTATGAAACCGATATAGATGAAGCGGGCACCGGCTGGGTGCGGCTGTTAGTGCCTGGCGACGTGAGGCGGCCGCGGGCCCTTTTTTCCGCGGGGATAGCAGCGGACTGGAACGGTGTGCCGGAATCCTTGCGGCAGGGCATCATCCGGCTGGTTGTACACCTGTTCACGCATCGTGATGCGGCAGACTCGGGGCCACCGCCAGCGGCTGTGGCGGCGATGTGGCGGCCATGGCGGATGCTGCGGATATAGGGCGCTTTTGCGTTCCGGGCCGAAATTGCAGACCCATCGACGGCGCCATGCCGATGCCCCGAAATAGAGACTGAATCCAGCAAAAATGAAGTTTGGGGTTTTGACCCCTGGACCTCGGAGGGGTTTCATATGTTGAACGAATTTTCCGGATTGCTGTCACATCGGGTCGCCATCGAAGGCTGGGTAGACGCCCGGGACGACGCAGGGGCCGACGCCGGGCACTGGCAGGCATCGGGCAATGCCTGGGCGGCGGTGTTGCCCGATGGTGCCGGGTTGGCGGCAGGGCAGGCGCGGCGATCACACCGGCGCTGGCGGGTGATATTGCGGCGCGGGCTGGTAGTGGGGCTGACGTCTCGATTGATCTGGCAGGGGCAGTTGCTGGCAGTGTTGGCGGTGGAGGATGACCCGCGTGTGGCCGACCGGATTGTGCTGCGTTGCGAAGCGCGGGTCGTATGACCGTGATCGGCGATCTGGAGGCGGCGGGACAGCGCGCCGCCTCCGCCGGCGTGGCGGCGGCGGTCGCGGGATTGGCAGCGCGTGCAACGGCGGAATTTCCGGGCATCGCAGTTGAAGCCCAGGCTGACGCGGTTGTGCTGCGCGCACCGGGGTTGGTGGCGCGGGCATTTGGCAGCCGCCAGCGGGCGGGCGATCCGCGGCTGGCCGGGATGGTGGGAGAATTGCGATGAGTGCGAGCCTGGCGGTGCAGCGGATGCTGGTGTCGGCGCTGGCGGATGTGCCGGGCGTTTCCGGCGTGTTTGACGGGCCGGCGCCCGATGCGGTGCCGCCCTACCTGGTTGTGGGTGCCGATCTGGTTACAGATTGGAGCAACAAAACCGGAGTGGGGCATGAACATCGGGTTGCGGTGAATGTCTGGGACGCAGGGCCAGGCGCGGCGCGGGCCAAATTGCTGCTGGCGGCAGTCGAGGCGCGTCTGTTGGACCTGACCGGCGCCCATGACGGCCATCGCATCGTGTTGGTGCGGCTGGCGCGGCAATTGGTGCTGACCGATCCCGAAGGCTGGAGCCAGGGGATTATCGAATTCCGGATTTTAACCGAAAGGGTGATGTGATGGCGATCGAAAAGGGCAGCGCGTTTCTGTTGAAAGTTGGCGATGGCATGGTGCCGCCGGCATTTACCACCGTAGCCGGGCTGCGCACGACGCAGATGGCGATCAATGCCGAAACGGTGGTGGTGACCAACCAGGGATCGGGTGGCTGGCGTGAATTGCTGACCGGCGCCGGAGTCCGGTCAGTGTCGCTCAGTGGCTCGGGCGTGTTCACCGGCTCAGCGGCCGAGGCACGGATCAAGGCCAATGCCCTGGCCGGGCTGATCGATGACTATCGTGTCAGTTTTGAAGGCGGTGAAACCGTGACGGCGAAATTTTTGATAACCCGGCTGGATTATGCCGGCGATTTCAATGGCGAGCGCACTTATACGCTGGCGCTGGAAAGTTCCGGCGTGGTGGTGGCGGCATGAGGCTGGCCAACCCGGTACGCGGCGAAGTGGCGCTGAAACTGGGCATCCATTCTCTGGTGTTGCGCCCCAGCTTTGCCGCGCTGGTGGCGGCAGAGGGCGAACTGGGCCCGCTGTTCGCGCTGGTTGAACGCGCTGCGGCCGGTGGACTGACGCTGGCTGAAATGGCGGCTCTGCTGTGGCATTGCCTGGATGATGCAGCGATGGACCGGGATGAATTCTCTGAGGCCATGTTGGCGGCGGGGCTGGCAAAAGTAACGCCGGCGTTGCGCACGCTGCTTGGCCAGATTCTGGCTGGGCGGTGAGTTTTGCCCAAGCGTCGCGACGAGCAAGCTTTGTTGCGGCGAACCAGCTTGGCTGGCGGCCGGTAGAATTCTGGGCGGCGACACCGGCAGAACTATGCACTGCGCTGGGCCTGGGTGTGCCGGACGCTGCGGCGCCAGCGGATGGCGCGATGCTGGCGCGATTGATGGAGGCATTTCCTGATGCAAAATGATGGAGTGAATCTGGATACGCTGGTGGTGCAGGTGCGCGCCGATACCAGCGGGTTCATGGCGGGAATCGGCGATGTACGGCGCGAGCTGGATGGGCCGCTGGCGCAGGGCGTTGACCGCGCCGGCGGCACCATCGAGCGCGCGCTGATCCGTGCCGCCGGCAATGGCAAATTCGGATTTGAGGATTTGCGCAAGGTGGCGTTGGCGGCGCTTTCCGACATCGCATCGGCGGCGCTGAAAACCGATCTTGGCAGTGGCAGCAGCGGGGGCGGCATCATCGGCGCGATTGCCGGCGTGGCGGGCGCGCTGCTGGGGGGTAAACCGGGGCGGGCCATCGGTGGTCCCGTGAATGGTGGGCGCGCCTATATGGTTGGCGAGCGTGGGCCGGAACTGTTTGTGCCAACGGCCGCTGGCCGGATCGAGCCGGCGGGGGGCGGGCGTTCTGGGGTCAATGTCACGATCAATGTTGCGGCGCCGCGGGAGGCGTCACCGGCGCTGATGACACAAACCGCAAACCAGGTGGCGCGGGCTGTGCGCCAGGCGCTGGCGAGGGCAGACGCATGATGCAGCATTGGCTGGCAACTGCCGGCGATCAGCGCCGGAAGCGTGCCGTGAAGCGCTTTGACCCGCGTTATTGGACGGTGGATTTCCCGCGGCCGATGATGGCGGCCGTGACAACGGTTGGCGATCATGGGCTGGCGGTCGATGTGACGTTTTTGCGCGTCGGGGATCTGGGCGGCCTGATCTGGGAATCGGTCGACCGATGGAGCCATCCGCTGTTGGCGCTGGCAACAGGGCGGGATTATCGCGGCACGCGGTTGACGTTCCGGTGGCAGGCGACAGGCGCGATCTTGCCGCTGGGTGCGGTGAACGGCCCGGTGCTGACCATCGAGGGCCGCGATGCGGTCGGCGCCGCGCGCAGTTGGTATGTCAGATTATGGAACTATGCGGTTGGCGAAGGCGACGACGCGGTCATCAGCCTGGACTTTGATGCGCTTGCTGCCGGATTCCTGTTGCCGTCCGAAGCCGACCCCGTGTGGGGGGGTGATATTGATCGCATGATGATCACACTGGCGCCCCCGGGCTATGATGGCAGTGAGACACCGCTGGCGACGCCGCTGCATGGGCGCGTGGTGCTGAGCGCGCTGCACTGTGAAGGGCCGAGCTCGATGCTGGAGGCCGGCGACGCATTTTTGCCTGAACAGCGACTGCGCATGGCAAGCAGCTATGACGATAGCTATAACCAGACACCGGAGCGGTTGGTCGAGGCAATGTTTGCGCTCGGTTATCGCGATGATATTGTTCACTATGTTGGCATGAGCCATTTCCCGGGATTGCGCTGGGACTCGGGGGAGGCGCGCTATCTGCCCGATCCGGATGTGGTGATTTGTGGTCCGGCTCTGGCCTGGCACCGTGATTTCTTTGCGCGGGCGGAGGAATTGGGCTTTGCGCCGATCGCCTCCCTGTCGTTTGAATTGCTCGATCAGCATTGCCCCGCTGCCTGGGCGCAGCGCAATAGCGATGGCGGCCGGGCATTGACGGGATATTCGCCGCCGTCGGCGGTTTTGTCACCGGCAAATGTGGCGGCAATGGCCTGGGTTCGGGTAGCGGCGCTGGCCTTTGTTGCCCTTCTGCAAGTGCCGCGATTTCAGATTGGCGAACCCTGGTGGTGGGTCGGTGCGGATTCAAAGCCCTGCCTTTATGACGCAGCTGCACTCGCCTTGCATGCGTCAGAGGTTGGCGGTTCTGCGGCGGTGATTGGCGATATCCGCAATGTCAGCACTACGGCTGAACGTGCCTATCTGGATTGGTGCGGGTTGGTTTTGGGCCGCGCGACGATTGCACTGCGTAACGCCGTCGTCGCGGCGACGGGTGCCGAAACTCTGCTGCTGTTTTACGCACCGCAAGTCTTGAATGCTGCGGCGCCCGAAATGATCCGGGCAAATTTGCCTGGCGCGTGGGCGCACCCGGCGTTCGATGTGCTGCAGCTTGAAGACTATGAATTTGTGACCGGCGGCGATGCTGGCGGGCAGGCGCGGGCGCGAGCGGCGATCAGCGAGCGGCTTGGCTATCCATTCGCTCGCCAGCATTATTTTTCGGGGTTTGCGGCAACACGCACGGATTGGCCGGCGATTGCAGACGCGGCGCGGGCTGCAATGGCACGCGGGGTGGCCCAGGTGTTTGTCTGGGCCTGGCCACAGACGGCGCGGGATGGCTTCACCGGCTTTGACATTGATATAACGAATGAAAGCGAGGATTCCGTGACGGGATTTCATGATGTGCTGTTCCCGCTGCGGCTGGGCTATGGCGCCGCCGGCGGCCCAGAATTTTCAACGCAGGTGGTTGTGACGGGTTCAGGGCATGAACAGCGCAACAGCCAATGGGGCGATGCGCGGGTGCATTATGATGCCGGAGTCGGGATACGATCCGAGGCCGATCTGGCGGCGCTGCTAGGGTTTTTCCGGGCGCGGCGGGGCCAGGCTTATGGCTTTCGGTTCAGTGACCCGATCGATCGCAGCTCGGCCGCGCATGGTGCGGCCGCGGCGGCGACTGACCAGGTGATTGGCACGGGTGATGGCGGCGCGACGCGATTTGCGCTGACGAAGCACTATGGCGATGCTGACATGCTGCAATCGCGGCGGATAACCCGCCCGGTGATTGGCAGCGTGGTCGTGGCTGTGAATGGCGTTGCTCAGCCGAGTGGGTGGAATCTGGGCGAACTGGGCCATATCGATTTCATCGCACCGCCTTTGGCTGGGGCTGTTGTCACGGCCGGGTTCGATTTTGATGTGCCGGTCCGGTTTGCTGCCGATCGCATCGATGTATCGATTGCTGGCTGGCAGGCGGGTGATTTGCCGTCTGTTCCGCTTGTTGAAATTCGGGAGGATTGAGATGGCCGATTTGGGCGCCAGGCTTGCCGATGATCTGACGATGTTGGCGCTGTGCTGGCGGATCGTGCGGCGGGATGGGGTTGCACTGGGGTTTACCACCCATGACAGGCCGTTGCTGATCGGCGGGTTGCGGCATGATTCGGCACCGGGGATGGCGCCATCGGCCGTCGTGCGCAGTGATGGTATCGACATTGATACGATGGATGTGGCGGGTGCGTTGTCGGCGCAGGCGATTACCGCGGCGGATCTGGACGCCGGCCGCTATGACGGGGCAGCGGTGACGCTGTTTCTGGTCGATTGGCGGGTGCCGAACGCCGGGACCCAGGAACTGGCGACTGGTACATTGGGCAATGTCGAGATTGGGTTGGGGCCAGATGCAGGCTTTACGGCTTCATTGCGCGGGCCGACCGCGGCGCTGCTGGCGACGGCTGTCGAAAGTTATTCGCCCGAATGCCGGGCTGAACTGGGCGACAAGCGTTGCCGTGTCGATGTGCGCGGGCGACGGCAGCGGGCAGTAGTATTGTGGGCTGTGGGTGATCGGGTTTCAGTCGCCGCGGGGGCAGGCGATTCCGCAGACTATGCCGAGGGACGGATGCGGGTGATGACCGGCGCGCTTGCCGGTGTCGAGCGGCGGATCATCGGGGTTGCTGACGAAGCGCTGGTTCTTGACGATGCGCTGTCACTGCCGGCGGGGACGATGCTGGAATTGGTGCAGGGCTGTGACAAACGATTTGCAACGTGCGCCGGACGGTTTGGCAATGCTGAAAATTTTCGCGGTGAACCGCATGTGCCGGGCGGCGACGTGCTGACGCGCTTTGGCGGGTTTTAGCGGGTATCGGGACAAACTCTCATGGGTTGGGGTGCCGTTTACACTTCGCAGCAAGTCCCAGGAATGGCGGCAGATTGCGACGCGCATCGGCGACAGAACGTTACCGAGGCCGGGGCCACAGGCCCCAGCCGCCGCCGGCGCTTGTCCCTAAGCAAAACAGGAAAACCAATGACATCACCCCTCGCAATCGCGAATTGGCCAGCAATCGTCGCTGCTGTGCGAACGTGTACCGGCACGCGATTTCGGGCACAGGGGCGAGTGCCTGGATTGGCGCTGGATTGTGTCGGGGTGGTGCTGGTTGCGGCGCGGGCGGCGGGGATGGATGACGTGCAGGTGCCGGCTTATGCGCTGGGCGGGGATCACGGCGATGTCGGGCGTTTCCTGTTGGCAAATGGCTGCAAATCGGTTGCGCAGGCGCTGCCCGGCGATGTGCTGGTGCTCGCGCCGGGTGGATGGCAACGGCATTTTGGCGTGGTGACGCCAGCTGGCATTGTCCACGCCCATGCCGGTCTGGGACGGATCGTCGAGGGACCGATTGACAGCGGCTGGGCAGTGGTTGGCGCGGCGCGTTTTCCGGGGGCACGCTGATATGGCGACATTGGTACTGGGCACGGTTGGTCGGATTTTCGGCGGTCCGCTGGGTGGGATTGTCGGGGCTGCGATTGGCGGGCTTGTCGACCGCAGCCTGTTCGGTGGCGGCGGTGGGGCCCGGGAAACCGGGCGGGTAGGCAATCTGGCGATCCAGAGCGCGACCTATGGCGAACCAATCCCGATCATCGTCGGCAAGATTCGGGCGGCCGGCAATTTGATTTGGACGTCGGGAATATTGGAAGGCACGACACAAAGTGGCGGTGGCAAGCGATCAGGCCCGGCAACAACGAGTTACAGCTATTCAGCCAGCTTTGCCGTTGGGCTGGCGGGGCGGGCGATTGCCAGCGTTGGCCGCATCTGGGCCGATGGCAAACTGGTTCGTGAAAGAGGCGGCATTTTTTTGTCACCGATCACAATGCGGGTCCATTTGGGGGCGGAGGATCAGCCAGTCGATCCGTTGATTTCGGCGGCAGAGGGCGGGGCGGCTCCGGCCTATCGCGGCCTGGCTTACGCCGTGTTCGAGGACATGCCCCTGGCGGATTATGGCAATCGTATTCCAAATTTAACATTTGAAATCATTGCAGACGTCGGCGCGGTGGATGCCGGCGTGGCGGTGCGCGCGCTGGCGCTGGCGGCGGGGCAGGATGTGACCACATCGGGTATGTTTCCGGGGCTGGCTGGCCATTATTCAGGGCACACGGGGACGTTGGCAGAGGCGCTGGCACCGCTGGTTGGGATCAGTGATGCGGCGGTGACGACAGGGCTGATCGTGGCGACCGGCGGTGCAATAGCGGTGACGGTTGCGGCGCATGAATGCGATGCCCAGGCGCCGCACGCCAATCGTGCCCCGGAACGCCGCAAGATTGCCAGTGCAGATGGGCAGGCGGGGGCGTTGGAACTGGGGTTTTACGATACCAGCCGGGATTACCAGCCCGGGCTGCAACGTGTGCGGCGGTCTGGCTTGGGCAGCATCGACCAACGCGCGATTACGGCTGCGATGGCGCCCGACCAGGCCAAGGCGCTGGCATCGCAATTGTTGGCGGGTGCCCAGGCGAGCAGGGTGCGGGCGACGCTGCGCCTGCCTTGGCGGTATTTATGGCTGACGCCTGGACTGCGGATTGCGATTGCGGGTGCCCGTGAATCGTGGCGGATCCGTGAGACCCGTTTTGAGGCTTTTGTCCTGCACCTGGAATTGGAAAGGCTGCCGGCCGGCAGTGCGGTGCCTGTGACGGCGAGCGACGGCGGCCGAGCGCTCGTAATGCCGGATGAGCCGGCCGGCTCGACCATGCTGCATATGCTCGATTTGCCGATCTTGCCCGGTGATGCACCAGCACAGCCACGTTTGTGGGCTGCGGCGGCAGGGGCTTCGCCTGGTTGGCGGCGGGCGGGCGTGCGTGTCAGCCTGGATGATGGTGTAACCTACGCTGCGATTGGTTCAATTGACGTCGGTACAGTTATGGGCGTGACGCGCAATCGTCTGCCGGCCGGGATGTGGACGGGCTGGGATCGGTTCGGCGTGATCGACGTTGAGTTGCTCTCGGATACGATGTGGCTGGAAAGTCGGCCCGAGGCTTCAGTGCTTGCCGGCAGCAATCTTGCGCTGGTGGGTGCCGAGATCGTCCAATTTGCTGCGGTTGAGGCAATCTCGCCGCGGCGATTCAGGCTAAGCGGGCTATTGCGCGGTCGCCGTGGGACGGAAGCGCTCGTGTCAGACCATATTGTGGGTGAGCGCTTTGTGTTGCTCGATATGGCGCGGATGCTGGCATTCGACCCGTCACTGGATTTGCTGGCCCGGGCGGGCCGGGCGCGCGCCGATGGCATTGGGGATGCTGATACGTTGGCGGTGCCCTTTACGATTGCCGGCCGGGTGTTTCGGCCATTGGCGCCGGCGCATCTGCGATTGTCAGTCGATTCCGGTGACGTGATGGCGCGCTGGGTGCGCCGTAGCCGAACGGGCTTTGGTTGGACCGATTTCGTTGATGCACCGCTGGGCGAGGCCAATGAGGTCTATCAGGTAGAGGTATTGCGCAGCGGGGTGATGGTGCGCCGCCGGAGCGTGGTGACAGAGCCAGTCTTTGCTTATCGCGCCAGCGATCGCCTTGCCGACGGCGGCGATGGCGCGATTACCATTGTTGTCAGCCAGATGAGCGCCACAGTTGGCCCGGGTGATGCTGCGACAGCGACGATCGACATTGCATGATAGTGGGAGAAATTGGATGACTGAAACCGCCCGATTGGGCTTGCCGCTGCTTGAAGCGGGCCAAGCGCAGAAGGAAGTGACCCACAACGAGTCGCTTTTGGCGATTGATCGCCTGCTGCAATTGGGTGTCGCCAGCCGGCAAATCGCGACGCCACCCACGACCCCGTTAGCGGGCAATTGTTATATCGTGCCTGTCGGCGCGACGGGGGCCTGGGCTAACAAGCAAGATAGATTGGCCAGCTATGATGGCTTTGGCTGGATATTCATTGTCCCGAAAAGTGGATGTCTCGCCTGGATTGCCGATGAAGCGGTGTTCAGCGTGTTTGATGGCGGCTGGCAGGCCGGCGGTTGGCCGGTCTCGGCACTGCGCATTTCCGGCAGGACAGTATTAAGCGCCGATCCGGTGTTGATCGACGCGCCCACCGGCGGCGCCACGGTTGACACGGAATGTCGGGCGGCGATTGGGACGTTACTGTCTGCTCTGCGGGCGCAGGGTTTGATCGCTTAGCGCGCTTTTCCCTTAAAAAACTGTCATTCCACTCGATTGTGTTGCTTGCGGGCAACAGACTGCTCCATTCATCGCTTGCGCCGATCCGTTGGGCTGGGTTAAAGCGATGAGGCAGTTCGATAGACAATTGGAGTTGAAGGGGATGACAATGCGCAAATTTGCAGCAGCACTGGCACTCGCCACCACGGCGCTCGCCGGGCCGGTACTTGCACGCGATAAAAGTTGGTATGTTGGTCTCGAAGGTGGCCCGAACCTGACACAGAATCAGTTGTTCGACATTACGCGCCCGGCTGTTGGTGCAGCGCCAGGTGTGGTTGTTGCCGACGGCGTGCGGGTCCGTCATGAAATCGGTTATGACGTTGGCGGCAATATCGGTTACGACTTCGGTGCATTCCGCGGTGAGTTTGAAGTCGCCTACAAGAATAACAATCTTGATGCCGTGTTCGTCGAACAGGCCATCCCGGCTATTCGTTATGGCGCAGTCACTGGTGTCCCAATTTTGCAATCTTACAACCTTGCCGATGGCAACGCTCGCGTTTTGTCGTTTATGGTTAATGGTTTGTTTGACTTTGGAGGCAAGGATCGCGACATTGGCGCATTTGTCGGCGGTGGTGCCGGTATCGCCCGCGTCCAGCATAGCCAATATCAGCTTTCCAAATTTGGTCAGGCTTTCATCAATGACAGCGATACTGGATTCGCTTGGCAGTTTCTGGCTGGTATTTACAAACCGATTTCAGACCATGTCGATGTCGGCCTGAAGTATCGTTTCTTTAATGTGCCGTCCGTGAATACGTTCACGACCAATGGCTTGGCCACAGAAACACGGTATCGCAGCCACAGTCTGTTGCTGACGCTGACCTATAACTTCTTCGAGCCGGCACCGCCGCCTCCTCCTCCTCCTGCTCCTCCCGCGCCGGCCCCTATGGCAGCACCACTGCCGCCGTGCCCGCCTGCCGCTGTCACACCTGGACCGTTCCTGGTGTTCTTCGATTGGGACAAGTCGCTGATTACTGCTGAAGCCGCTGCGATCCTTGATCGCGCTGCTGAGCAATATGCAGCAACGGGTCAGACCAGTGTCGCGCTTGCCGGTCACGCCGATAAGTCGGGTAAGGACGATTACAACGTCAAGCTTTCGCAGCGCCGTGCTGATGCTGTGAAGGCTTATCTCGCCACCAAGGGTGTGCCTGATACGTCGATGACCACTGAGGCATTCGGTGAAAGCCGTCCGCTGGTTGACACTGCCGATGGTGTGCGTGAACCGCAGAACCGTCGCGTGGAAATCACCTTCAGCGGTGCACCTGCTCCTGCGACAGGCCCCTGCACTCCGCAGTAAGCTGGACGCAAACGACGAACAGGAAAGGGCCGTCCCCAGGGGCGGCCCTTTTTTTGTGTTGTTGCTCGGACGCAATCGCTTGGCGATGGATATGCAAAGGCCTATCTCTCGATATTCGAGAGATAGGCCCAGCGGCGTTCCGGATTGGTGCGGTTTGGCGCTATACGCGTTCTATGATGATCGCGGGGGCCATGCCACCAGCGGCGCACATCGTTACGAGGCCACGGCGCAAACCGCGGCGTTCCAATTCATCAAGGATCGTGCCGATCAAGATGGAGCCCGTGGCGCCGATTGGGTGGCCGAGTGCGATGGCGCCGCCGTTGACGTTGACCTTGTCGCGATCAAGCTTCAGGTCGCGGATAAATTTTTCGGCGACAACTGCGAAAGCTTCGTTGATTTCGAACAAGTCGATATCGTCCACGCTCAGCCCAGCCTTCGCCAACACTTTACGCGCCGCCGGCACTGGGGCATTCAGCATCAGCGTTGGGCAATCGCCCATATTGGCCATGGCGACGATGCGGGCGCGTGGCTTCAAGCCATGTTTGTCAGCATACGCCTTAGACGTCATCAAAATGCCAGCCGCGCCATCGACAACCCCCGATGAATTGCCGGCATGATGGACGTGCTCGATCTTCAGGTCTGGATAGGCGCGGTTGATCAGCTTGCGAAATGTCGTGCCGGCTTCGTCTAGCGAGAGATCGGCAATGCCTTCAAATGACGCTTTAAGCCCCGCCAGTCCCTCAGCCGTGGTTTGCGGTCGCGGGAACTCTTCATGGTCGAGCGCCAGGCTTCCATCTTCGCGAAACACCGGGATCACTGATTTGCCAAAGCGCCCTTCGGCGATTGCAATGGCGGCCCGTTGCTGGCTCATTAGCCCGAGCGCATCGACATCAGAGCGGCTGATACCCTCCATGCTGGCGATTGCATCGCCGCAGACACCCTGATGTGACTGGGGGTGCACACTTTGCAGTCTGGCATTGCCCGAGCCCATCATCATCGGTGCAAAGCCGGCGGCAGCCTCGGCCTGAGCCATTGTTGCGGTTAGGCTCATCATTTCGGTGCCGCCGGCGATGACGACGTCCTCCATCCCCGACATGATCGAGGCGGCACCAAAATTGACCGTGGTGATGCCGCCGCCGCAAAACCGATCCAGCGTCGTGCCGCTGGCGCGGATGTCATAGCCGGCATCCAGCGCTGCCATACGCCCCAGATCCCCGGCCTGTTTGCCCTTCTGCGTGCTGGTTGACCAGATAATGTCGTCAACATCAACTGTGTTGAGATTGTTGCGCGTCGCCAGCGCCTTGAGCACGGCGGCGGCGAGGTGTTGGGGGTGCATATCGGCAAGCGCGCCCTTGCCCGCCTTGCCAATGCCCCGCGGTGTGCGGACAGCGTCGATGATGTAGGCGTCTGGCATGATGGGCCCCTTTGGCGCAGGTTGTGAATTCACCAGATGCCCGGGCCACGGCCACCTGCCTAGCTGGCAGTTTTTAAAGGGTCAGCCCAATCGCATGTGTACGGTGAAGGTCTGGCAGGTAGCGGCCTTGGTACTTTCGGCAGCAATAGAGCGCCATTCTTCGGCCTCGACAAGCCGTTGTCGGGCGGCAGGATCGTGGCGGCGTCGGCATGCCAGCGCTGGCCAATGCCGCAGACGCTGGGATGATGACGACGATGAAGGGTTTGACTGGCTGGCAGCTATCGCCTGTGTTTGGTTTATATCGACAAAGGCGGTGCTTTTCACTCCAATGTTGACGCCAGGGTAGCAAGGCAAAAGGTTCGGCCCCGAGATTTCGTCTGACCCATTGAAATTATTGGTGGAGCAAGGGAGGATCGAACTCCCGGCCTCAGCAGTGCGATTGCTGCGCTCTCCCATCTGAGCTATTGCCCCCGCCCGACGGCAGAAGCCTGTTATATGCAGCACGCCCACCCGATGCAACTTTGGGTTGTGGCAGTGCCGGGCCGTCGGTCACGGCAACGCAAACCGGCAGTGGCAAGTAAACCGCTGGATGCCCCGCGAGGATTCGAACCTCGATAAACGGAGTCAGAGTCCGTTGTCTTACCGTTAGACGACAGGGCAATGTCGTGTGCGATGCAAGCGGCGCGTCTAGGCAGTGGCGACGGCGAAGTCAATTCTTTGCTGCATTCGTCCTCGCCGCGAATTTGCAATATTTGGTGTCTCGCACTACGTTTCAGGTCAGGTGCTGCCGCCCTGTTTCGGGCTGGCAGTGATGTGATGGGAATTTTTGAATGTCGGCCCCGGCCATTTCGCCGTCCGATACGGCCAGCCCCGCTTTGGCGGCACCTGCCCGCTATGTGCCGCGCCCGCCTGCTTCTCGTCGCGGTCGGACCTATGGTGCGCTCGATCTGGGCACCAACAATTGCCGGCTGCTGATCGCCCGGCCTGGCCCCGAAGGCTTTATCATCGTCGATGCCTACTCTCGGGTTGTCCGTTTGGGCGAAGGTTTGCTCGAATCTGGACGCCTGTCCGATGCCGCCATGAATCGTACCGTCGCAGCGCTGGCTGCCTGCGCCGATAAACTTGGACGCCGTGATGTACGCTTGACCCGCAATGTTGCCACGGAGGCCTGCCGCCGTGCGTCGAATGGCGCGCGTTTTGTCGAGCGGGTGTTCGCTGAAACTGGCATTGCGCTAGATGTGATCAGCGCGGCAGAGGAAGCACGGTTGGCAGTACTGGGGTGCCACATGCTGATTGCCGCTGATGGCCCACCGGCGCTGGTGTTCGATATCGGCGGCGGGTCCACCGAATTGATGCTGGTCGCGCCGGGATCGGTGAATGGCGGTGAGCCTGAAATCCTCGATTGGGTCAGCCTGCCTTGGGGGGTGGTGTCGCTTGCCGAAACCGAGCCACAATGGCCAGCCGCCGAAGACCGGGTCCGCGCTTATGACCGCATGCTCGGCCAGGTGGCGCCGATGCTGGATAATTTTGCAATGCGTCTGGCGGCGCGCGGTGTAACTGGTGTGCAATTGCTCGGTACGTCGGGCACCATCACCACCCTTGCCAGTGTCGAAATGGGCTTGCCCGGCTATGATCGCCGCCGTGTCGATGGCTGTGCTGTCAACCACGCGCCGCTGATGGCGCTGTGCCAGAAAATCGCCCTGCAAAGCGTCCAGGAACGGTCACGCCTTGCCTGCATCGGGCCAGATCGTGCCGAATTGATCGTTGCCGGCTGTGCAATACTGCACGGTATATTGGCGCGCTGGCCGGGCGGGGATGTGCGGGTCGCGGATCGCGGCATCCGCGAAGGCATTTTGCGCACGCTGATGGGCCGCGACGGGGTCTGGGCGGCCGGCCGATGAGCATCGCAGAAGGCGCAGGCGGCGGCGGCGGCGGCGGCCGATCGCGCGGCGGCAAGGTGCGGGTGAAAACCGCCAAGCGCCGCAGCAGTTCGTCAAATCGCTGGCTCGAACGCCAGTTGAACGATCCCTATGTCATCGCGGCAAAGGCCGCCGGCTATCGCAGCCGCGCCGCATTCAAGCTGAAAGAGCTCGACGCGCAATTTTCGCTGCTCGGCCAGGTGGAGCGCGTTGTCGATCTGGGTGCGGCCCCCGGCGGCTGGTGCCAGATCGTGCTGGAACGCCGGCCACGCGCCAAAATCGTCGGCATCGATCTGTTGCCGATCGAGCCGATCACCGGCGTCATCCTGTTCGAAAAAGACATATTGGATGACGATAGCGAGGCGGTGATTACCGCGGCGCTGGGCGGCTTGGCCGATATCGTGCTGTCCGACATGGCAGCCAACACTGTCGGCCATCAGGCGACCGACCATCTGCGCACCATGGGGCTGATCGAGGCCGGGCTGGATATGGCCACCCGGCTGCTGCGCCCCGGCGGGGCGTTCGTGGCAAAGGTGCTGGCCGGCGGCGGCGATGGCGCGCTGACCGGCGCCCTGAAAAAAGCCTTCACCACCGTCAAGCACGTCAAACCACCGGCCAGCCGCAAGGGTTCGAGCGAATGGTATGTGGTGGCGCAGGGGTTTAAGGGCGCGGCGGTACCACCGGCGAGCGACGGATGAGACGGGCCGTCATACTCTTTTGCGCCTGTTCGACCGCCGCCGTCGCTGGGGATGCCGACCTGAACTACAAAAAGTACAAGGTCCCTACCGATCAGGTTAAAATAGCCATCATTCGTTTTCCCAAAGGGCATTTGCGACTGTCGATCAACCGCGGCGACGCTCAATATTACGGGGTGTTGCGCGGTGCGGCGTGCAGTTCCGCACAAAGGCTGACAGTTTACGACGCCGGCATTGGCGGCAATACGACAGAAAATTCGATGCCGATCGAAGCCGGCCACAAGCTGCGTATCATCGCTGCCGTGCAGAAACAGGATCCTGCGGGCTATCAGGCGGAGCAATATTCCTGGTGCACGCGCATTGTCGAATTCGCACCGGAAGCGGGCAGGACCTATACGATCACGCAGGAGGCGGACGCGACCCGGCCCGATTTTTGCGCGATCGATGTGCGAGAGGCGGCATCCGGTGCACTGCCGGCAGATGTTGCCGAGGTTTCGCCGATGGCGTGCCGGTTCTAGCGCGGCGGCCCGGCTGTCGTCGATGTCCCCGGCGTTGCGTCGCAGTGGTTTTTCCGGCAAGCAACCCGGCATGATGAGCACGTTGAAATGACCGCACGCCAGCCGGCCGAATGGCGCCCGCATGCTGCCACCTGGACGGCCTTTCCCAGCGCTGACGATCTTTGGCTGGAAGATCTGGCGCCGGCGCAGGCCGAAGTCGCCGCGATGGTACGGGCGATTGCAGCGGGCGAACGGGTTGAACTGCTGGTTGCCAATGATGCGGCGATGGAGGCGGCAAAGTCCCTGTTGGCGGGCTGTGACGTGGGTTTTCATGCCTATGGCTTTGGAGACATCTGGCTGCGCGATACCGGTCCCTTGTTCATGAAGTCACCGGTGGGCGGTGCGGCGGCGGGGTTCCGCTTCAATGGCTGGGGCGGCAAATATGATCTGCCCGGTGACGATGGCGTCGCGGCCTTTGTGGCGGCGGCCGCCGGCGTGCCGTTGGCGCGGCATCATTGGGTGCTCGAGGGCGGCGCAATCGATTGCGATGGCAGCGGGCTGGCGGTCACCACCGAGCAATGCCTGCTAAACCCCAATCGCAACCCGAAAATGGACCGGGCGGAGGTTGAATCGCATCTGCGGCGCGATCTGGGGATCGATCGGCTGCTGTGGCTTGGCGAAGGCTTGCGCAACGATCACACCGATGGACATGTTGATAATATCGCGCGCTTTGTGGCGCCCGGCGTGCTGGCGCTGCCGGTGCCGACGGCGGATGATCCGAACCGCGACGTGCTGACCGACGCGCATGAACGCGCCAGCGAATTTGGCCTGACGATTGCGCCAATTCCATCGGCCGGGCGCGTGCTGCGCGATGGCGAAATCGTGCCGGCCAGCCATATGAATTTCTACATCGGCAACAGCGTCGTCGTGGTGCCGACCTATGGCGGGGCTTCGGATGATGCTGCGGTTGCTGCCATCGGCGCCCTGTTTCCGGACCGTGATTGCATCGGGCTGAGGGCGGACCATATCCTGACCGGCGGCGGCAGTTTCCATTGCATCACCCAGCAACAGCCGGCCTGAAATGCTCTATGCGCTGATCAAGGCGCTGATATCGGGCATAATCGTCGCCGTCGCATCGGAAACCGCGCGGCGCAATGCGGCGTTGGGGGCGATGTTCGCCTCGCTGCCTTTGGTGTCGGTGCTGGGCATGATCTGGCTGTGGCGCGACACCCATGACACCGAACGGCTGGCCAACCATGCTGCGGCGACCTTCTGGTATGTGTTGCCATCGTTGCCGATGTTTCTGGTCATGCCGTGGCTGTGGCGGCATGGTTTGGGGTTCTGGCCGGGGTTGGCGCTGGGTTGCACTTTGACGGTGGCACTCTACATCGCCACCGCGGCGCTGTTGTCGCGCTTTGGCATTGCGATTTAGACCCCATGACCCGCACCATCACCGCCGCCGGATTGCAACTGGCCTTCACCGGCGACCGCGATGCCGATATCGCCGCAACGGCGCTGGCGGTGCGCGCCGCGGCGGCACAGGGCGCGCAGGTGATTTTGCCGCCAGAGCTGTTCGAAGGCCATTATTTCTGCCGGCACGAGGATGAAGCGCTGTTTGCCAATGCCCTGCCAATGGCCGTGCACCCTGCCGTCACCACCATGCAGCAAGTGGCGCTGGAAACGAAAACCTATATCCCGACCAGCTTTTTTGAAAAGGATGGCCCGCACCATTACAACAGCCTGGCGATGATCGATGATGGCGGCAACATCATGGGCGTTTACCGCAAAAGCCATATTCCCGATGGCCCGGGCTATGAGGAAAAATTTTATTTCCGGCCTGGCAATACCGGCTTCAAGGTGTGGGAGACGCGGTATGGCGTCATCGGCGTCGGCATTTGCTGGGATCAATGGTATCCAGAAACTGCCCGCGCCATGATGCTGATGGGTGCCGAATTGTTGATGTTTCCGACAGCCATCGGCAGCGAACCGCATGATCCCGGGCTGGATACGCGCCGTATGTGGCGCCGGGCGATGCAGGGCCATGCCGTGTCAAATGTCGTGCCGGTGGTCGCGTGCAACCGGGTCGGGGTGGAGGAAGCCGGCACACCGCACGCGCAGGGGTTCTATGGCACCAGCTTCATCGCCGATCAGCGCGGCGATATCGTCAGCGAGTTAGATGACAGCGAGCAAGGCCGGGTGATGGCGACGTTCGATCTCGATCTGGCCGCCAAGCACCGCGCCGCATTCGGATTTTTCCGCGACCGGCGGCCAGAACTTTATGGCCGGCTGGCGCAGGATATCTAGGCTGATACCAACGGGCATTGCCCCCTCAAGGCAGCGGCAATTCCCCCCGCGCCGCCAGCACCCGGTTCCAGAATTCCGCCTGCCGCGCTGTCATGGCCGCGATATAGGCATCATCGCGCGGCACGCAGATCAACACGGCATTGCGCCCCGGCAGCCAGACGAAAAAATCGATTTGATCATGGCCCGTTACCGCCATCTGATGCTGCAATTGGCCGGTGTAATAGCCTGGCACCGTGCCGGTTTCGGCGCTGTGCGCATAAACCTTGTCACCGCATTTGATCTCCACCAATCGCCGTGTGGCCGTGCAAATTCCGTCAAGGCTGGCGCGCTGCCATGGCCGATCGATCGATTCGACACACAAAGCCACAGCTTCGGCGTCGACCAGCCGGTTGTAATGGTCGCGGGCATAGGGCTCCAACGCCGTGCCGCGCGCCGCCGCGCCGCCGGCCATATTGCCGCCACCGCCGCCCCAATTGCCCGCGGGTGGCGGCGCGGTTTTTTCGGAGAACAACCGCTGTGGCCGCTTCCACGGGTTTTCCCCCATCAGCGCCGGCGCATCCGATGCACCGATCCCGTCATGCCGCCAGCGCAACCATTTGGCGCTGCCCTGGTCATGTTGAACGATGCGATAGTTCATCGCAAGGCCAGCGCCTGTGCAAACACATTGGCGAACATTTCGGGGGTCAGGCGCCCGGTGTTCGTGTTCAACCGGCTGCAATGATAGCTGTCGATGATCGTGAAGCCGGTGTGCAGCCGGTGCACAGCACCATGGCCGAACGGTGTTTTCGGTAGTTTACCGCCGCATGCCTTTACCGCCGATTGATGGGCAATCTGGCCGAGCGCGATTATCACCTTCAGCTTTGGCAGCGCCGCATATTGCGAAACCAGAAAGGGCCGGCAGGCGTGAATCTCCTCCGATGTCGGCTTGTTGCCAGGTGGTACGCAGCGCACGGCATTGGTGATGAAGACGCCGTCTAGAGCCAGCCCATCACCGGGGCTGGAGGCATAATTGCCGTGGGAAAGGCCGAACGCGCCGAGCGTATCATACAGCAGCACGCCGGCATGATCGCCCGTAAACGGCCGGCCGGTGCGATTCGCACCCGATACCCCTGGCGCCAGGCCGGTAACACACAACCAAGCATTGGGATCGCCCCAGCCCGGCACGGGCGCATTATACCAATCGGGGTGCGCGGCAACATTGGCAGCGCGGTAGTCCCCCAATCGAGGGCAAATCAGGCAATCGCGCGGCGGATCAGCGGGAGTGGTCGTATCCATCGCAAAAGCCTATCGCCTGCCATGATGCCAACTGCAAATATCCTGATCGCAATCGGATCAAACCGACGCCATGGGCGCCATGGCGCGCCCGCAGGTGTGGTTATGGCGGCAATGGCAGCGCTGGATGGTGCCGACCTGGCGGTTCTACGCCGTTCGCGCATCCATGCCACGGCGCCGCTGGGGCCCGGTGGGCGCCGGTTCGCCAATGCCGTTGTAATTGTCGCCAGCGCACTGCCGCTGCCCGAAATCCTGCGCACGATCAAAAAAATCGAATCAGATTTCGGCCGGCGCGGCGGACAAGTTTGGGGTGACCGGGTGCTCGATATGGACATTATCGGCGCAGGGGCTGTGATTTATCGGACCAAATCCTTGCAAATTCCCCATCCGCGCATGGCGAGCCGTCGCTTTGTCCTTGATCCCTTGCTCGAAATTGCGCCTGATTGGCGTCATCCTGTGCTGCATGCGACCGTCAGGCAGTTGCGCCAGCGCGCAATGCGTCCTAAACGGCGCGGCCACGTTGCAAAACGTTCGGGCCCATAGCTCAATCGGTAGAGCGCGCGCCTTTTAAGCGCTAGGTCGCGGGTTCAAATCCCGCTGGGCCCACCATATTCTCGTTTGGAGAGCAAAATGCCGTTGGCAGACTATCAGCTTTCCGATTTTACCGCCGCGCCGTTCACCCGCCCCGTGTATCGCCGCGGGTCCGGTCCGGCCGTCATCGTCATCCATGAAGTTCCTGGCCTGCATCCACTTGTGGTCGATTTTGCCGACCGGCTGGTCAAAGCTGGCATGACGGTGTTCATGCCGAGCTTGTTCGGCACCCCGGGCAAGCCGGCCAGCAAGCCCTATGCCGTGCAGCAGATATTGCTTAATATCTGTATCCGCCGTGAATTCCACACTTGGTCTGGCGGCAAATCCTCGCCGATCGTTGATTGGCTCCGCGCGCTGGCTCGTCATGCCCATGCCGAATGCGGCGGGCCGGGCGTCGGCGCGGTCGGCATGTGCTTTACCGGCGGGTTCGCGCTGGCGATGATGACCGAACCATCGGTGATCGCTCCGGTTCTGTCGCAGCCATCGCTGCCGCTGGCCGGTGGCAAGACCGGATCGATCGATGTCTCGCTGGCCGAAATCGCCTGTGCCCGTGAACGCTTCGTCAATGAAGATCTCAGCCTGCTCGGCCTGCGCTACAAATCCGACGCTCTTGTCCCTGATGCGCGATTTGCCCGCTACGCTCAGGAATTCGGTGAACGATTCGAAGCGATCGAGCTGAATGACGAAGACGCCCGTCAGGATTCCGGCATGGCGCCGCATTCGGTGCTGACCATCCATTTACCCGAAAACGGCCCCGGCAAGGCCGCCGAAGTCCGCACCATCGCTTTTTTTCGGCATCGTCTTTTCAATCAGGAATCGCATATGAAGCCAGTTATTGCTGCCACTGCTGCTGTGATGAGCGTCGCCGCCGCCGCTGCTCCAATCGTTCTGCCGAGTGGTGTATCGATCACCGAAGTCAAAATCGGCACCGGTGCCCAGGCGATGCCCGGCCAGCAGGTGCTCGTCCACTATACCGGCTGGCTGTACGCCGATGGTATCCGCGGCAAAAAATTTGATTCATCGCGTGACAGGAATGCGCCATTTGATTTCAACCTGGGTGCCGGCGAAGTCATCCAGGGGTGGGATGAGGGCGTTGCCGGCATGAAAATTGGCGGCAAGCGCACCCTGATCATCCCGGCCAGCGCCGGCTATGGTGATCGCGGTGCTGGCGGCGACATTCCGCCGGGAGCGACGCTGATTTTCGATGTGGAATTGCTGGGCGTGCGATAACGTTCATCCTGCGCCATTTTCAGTACATTGCGGGATTGTGGTTTGCCAATGCGACCCAGTTTCGCCAGTGCTGCATTGCAATAACAGCCGCGTCAGCGAAAGGTGCAAGATGGCGACGACAGGCGATGACCGGTCATTGAAACGGCGCACCGCCCAGTTTGAAACCGTGGCGCTGCTGTTTCAGGGCGGCGGTGCTCTCGGGTCCTATCAGGCCGGCGTGTATGAGGCGCTGCACGAGGCGGGGATTGAGCCGGATTGGATCGCCGGCATTTCGATCGGTGCCATCAACTGCGCCATTATCGCCGGCAATGCGCCGAACCAGCGCCTGGATGCCCTGCACGATTTTTGGAATACCGTTACCGATGCCGGTGAGCTTGGCTGGGCCGACATGTGGATGGGGCTGTGGCTGGGCGATGATGGACGGCGCATGGCCAATCGCGTTGCCGCTGGCCGCGCGATGATGGCAGGTGTGCCCGGATTCTACACACCACGATTTCCGCCCCCGGCGCTAATGCCCAGCGGCGCGCCGGGGGCCGCAAGCTATTATGACACAAAGCATCTGAAGACCACATTGGAGCGGCTGATCGATTTTGACCGGATCAATGCTGCGAAATCGATGCGGTTCAGCGTTGGCGCGGTGAACGTCCGCACCGGCAATTTCGCCTATTTCGATACCAAATCAGTGCGTATCCTCCCTGAGCATATCATGGCCAGCGGCGCACTGCCGCCGGCGTTTGAAGCGGTGGAAATCGATGGTGAATTCTATTGGGATGGTGGCGTCGTTTCCAATACGCCGCTTGATTGGATTTTAAACACTTATCCGCTGAATGATACGCTCGCATTTCAAGTTGATCTGTGGAGCGCCAGGGGCAATCTGCCCCGCAATCTGGGAGAAGTCGCGTCGCGGTTGAAAGAGGTGCAATTTTCCAGCCGCACCCGCGCCAGCACCGATAATTTCATGCAGCTGCAAAAGGTTCGCGGCGCGCTGATGGAGGTGTTGGCAATGCTGCCGCCTGAAATTAGGGACCATGCGGCGGCAAAATACCTCGCCGGGATCGCCGACCCTTGCGTATATAATATCGTCCAGCTGATCTACAAATCGCCGCCTTGGGAATTGCAATCAAAAGATTATGAATTTTCGCGCGCGACGATGTTTGAACATTGGAAAACCGGCTACGGCGATGCCAAACGCACGCTAAAACATCCGCAAATCTTCAAACGGCCGCGACAGGCTCAGGGCGTACAGACCTTTGATTTCTGCACCAATCACCGGGGAACCGATGGATAAACCCAATCATTGTTGCCTTACCCAACCACCCATTGCCAAAGACCAGCCAAAGGATTGACCCATGACACTTGCCGGCAAAGTCGCGATTGTCACCGGTGCCGCCAGCGGCATCGGCAAGGACATCGCCAAGGAATATCTGAAGGCCGGCGCGTTGGTCGCCATCGCCGATCTGAACATCGACGGTGCCAACGCCACCGCCTTGGAATTCGATCCGACGGGCACAAAGACCGTTGGCGTCGCGATGGACGTGACCGATGAAACGCAGGTTGAGGCCGGCATCGCCGCGGTCATCGCCAAATTCGGCGGTATCGATATTCTTGTCTCAAACGCCGGTATCCAGATCGTCGCACCGATTGAGGATTATAAATTCAGCGACTGGAAAAAGATGTTGGCGATCCATCTCGACGGGGCATTTTTGACGACCAAAGCCTGTTTAAAGGTGATGTATGCGCAAGGGCGAGGTGGCAGCATCATCTACATGGGGTCGGTGCATTCCAAGGAAGCTTCGGTGCTGAAATCGGCCTATGTCACGGCGAAACACGGTCTGATCGGCCTGTGCAAGGTAGTGGCAAAGGAAGGTGCCAAGCACGGCGTTCGTGCCAATGTCATCTGCCCGGGCTTTGTGCGTACGCCGCTGGTCGAAAAACAGATTCCGGAACAGGCCAAGGCCTTGGGCATAAGTGAAGACGCGGTCATCAAGACTGTGATGCTGAAAGACACTGTCGATGGCGAATTTACCACCGTCGATGACGTGGCACAGACAGCAGTATTTCTGGCAGGTTTTCCATCAAATGCGCTGACCGGGCAGTCGATCGTCGTCAGCCATGGCTGGTTTATGCAGTAGTTTTAAAAGTGGCCGCAGCGGGCCGTTTTACCCCGGCAGATCAATCGTTACGCGCAGTCCCGGCAGATTGCTCATCAGACGCAAGGTGCCGCCGTGCAGCCGGGCGATGGCGGCCGCCAGTGACAGCCCGAGCCCGGCACCGCCAGCGGTGCGTGCTGCATCCAGCCGGCCAAAACGGCGCAGCGCATCATCATGGTCGGCGCGTGAAATACCAGGCCCGTGATCAGCAACCGACAGTCGGGCACCACCGGCCGTCAATTCGGCGCTGACATCGATTATGGCGCCTGAAGCGCCATAGCGCAGGGCGTTGTCGATCAGGTTTGACAGCGCCCGTCCCAGCAATTCTCGATGCGCGAGCACTGGCACCGGCATCGGTGCATGGGCTGTCAACCGCACGCCATTGTCCTCGGCCAGCGGTTCATACATTTCGGTCATATCGATGATCAACGCCGCCAGGTCGATCCGGGTAAAGCCGTCGCGGCCGATGCCGGCTTCCAGCCGGGTGATTTCAAGGCTGGTTTCCAGCATCGCCAGCAGCGCATCGGCCTCTGCCCCAATCGCAGTAATTTCGCTGCCGCTGGGGTCGCCAGTGCGTGACACCCGATCGATGCGGGCCTTCATCCGGGTCAGTGGTGATCTCAGGTCATGGGCAAGGCCATCGGTCACGGCACGCAATTCATCCAGCAATGCCTCGATCCGCGACAGCATGGCATTCAGCGCCGCCCCCAGACTGTCAAAGGCATCGCCTGATCCACCGGTTGGCGCATCGACGCGGCGCGACAGGTCGCCGGCTGCGACGGCACCTGCCACATTGGCAATATCCTGCACGCGGGTAGCGATGATCCGAGTCAACAACACGCTGATCACCAGCGCCAGCGCCAGAGCCAGGCCAATGGCGGCGAGCACGCTGGTGGTGAGGGTCGCGGTCAGTCGTTCCTGCTCTTCAAGGCTGCGACCGACCAGCAAGCGATAGCCTCCTGGCAACATGTCTCCTGACACGGCAAAAGTCTCTGCAAGGCCATGGTCGAGGCGCAGCAAGTCTCGCCGGTAAATCTGGCCATCGCTGGCAAGGTCCTGCGGCCAGGCCGCAATGTTGCCAATCAGGACACGGCCCTGGGGGCCAACCAGTAGCATTGCCAAAGGGCCGGGAACCCGCATTTCGCCGGCAATAACCGCCTGCGCGCCGCTGATGCCATCGCGATCAAACACCTGCACGATGGCACTACGTTCGGCCGTGATCAGCGCACGGGCGTCTGCATCCAATTGGCCTTGCGTCACACGCGCGATAAAGCCGAGCAGGATCATGCCGCTGACCAGCAGCGCCAAAAACACGATCATTGCAATTCGCGCGATGGTGGATCGCGGCCAGCGTCGGCGTGTTCGATCGATGCGGGCCTTATCGATGATCGCCACGCCGGATTGCGGCAAGCTCAGCTCTCACCCAGCCGATAGCCGGCGCCGCGCACGGTGTGGAGCAGCGATCGCGCGCCGCCTTCATCCAGTTTCTTGCGCAACCGGCTGACATGCACGTCGATTACATTGGTTCCGGGGTCGAAATGATAATCCCAGACGCCTTCCAGCAACATGGTGCGGGTGACAACCTGGCCGGCATGGCGGAGCAGGAATTCCAAAAGGCGGAACTCGCGGGGCTGCAGTTCGATCCGGCGGCCGCTCCGCGTTACCTTGCGCGACAAGAGATCGACATCCAGATCATCAAAATTGAGCTTGGTGACCGGCAATTCGCCATTCATCGGCGTGGCGGCGCGCCGGCGCACAGCCTCGATGCGCGCCAGCAGTTCGGCAAGGGCAAAGGGTTTCGGCAGATAATCATCGGATCCGGCGCGCAGGCCCTTGATACGTTCATCCAGACTGGCGAGCGCCGAAAGCATGACGACGGGAGTCGTGACGCCACCGGCGCGCAACGCCGACAGCACCGACAAGCCATCCATACCGGGCAACATCCGATCAAGCACAATGGCGTCATAGCCACCGTCGCTGGCCTGAAATAGGCCCTGGCGGCCGTCCGCTGCAATATCGACGGCAAAGCCCGCCTCGCTCAGCCCCTTGGCGATATAGTCCGCGGTTGTCGGATCGTCTTCCACACAAAGGATTCGGGCCATGTTACTTCCTTACGTCGTTTTGACAGCAACACCATTCTGACGTGCTTGTCATCTTTCTTCGAATCGGTCGTTGCCGCGACGATACCAGAACGGCCCACAAAGGGCGTGGAGCGGCGGTCAAGCGTATTATTTCCCCGCGGGTTTTGCCCGCTCAATCTTGACTGGCTTATGAGCGCGCTTGGCTTGTGTCAGCGGTGCCATCACCTGTTTGGCGGGGGTCGCAGCCGCCGCCGTGGCGCCCGACAGGGCAATGGCCGGCTGAATGACGGAAATACGCATGCAAACACCCCTCCTACGCAACGCAACACAGCAGCGGTGAGCTGCCGCTGCGGCCGTTATGCGACGCACCGGGCAAACGGGGGCTGGCCGGTGGGTGAAAGTTTGGTAACACTCAAACTACAAATCCCTCTGCAGCGACCGCCGATACGCCGCGTCAACGGGGGGAGATTGGGCTCGGGTCAGGACCTGCTAAAATCATGCCCCGTCATGGTGCCAGGGCATGATTTTAATAGGTGCTGACCCTAGTTGTCATCACCCATGCGCAAGGCCGCGATAAATGCCTCCTGAGGAATATCGACATTGCCATATTGGCGCATGCGCTTCTTGCCCTCTTTCTGTTTATCGAGCAGTTTGCGTTTGCGGCTCGCGTCGCCACCATAGCATTTTGCCGTCACGTCCTTGCGCATCGCTGCGATGGTTTCGCGGGCAATGACCTTGCCGCCGATCGCCGCCTGCACCGGTATCTTGAACAAATGCCGAGGGATCAGGTCCTTCATGCGTTCGCACATGTGGCGGCCGCGGGCTTCGGCGGCGCCGCGGTGGACGATCATGCTGAGCGCGTCGACCGGCTCGGCATTGACCATGATCGACATTTTTACCAGATCACCTTCGCGGTGGCCGATCTGATGATAATCGAATGAGGCATAGCCGCGGGAGATGGACTTCAGCCGATCATAAAAATCGAACACCACTTCGTTGAGCGGCAATTCATAGGTGATCTGGGCACGGCCACCCACATAAGTCAGGTTTTTCTGGATGCCGCGCCGATCCTGGCAGAGCTTCAAAATGCTGCCCAAATATTCGTCCGGCGTGAAAATAACTGCCTCGATCCAGGGTTCTTCGATCAGTTCGATGGTGCTGGGGTCGGGCATGTCGGACGGGTTGTGCAGTTCCAGCGTGCGGCCATCGCGCAGCAGCATCTTGTAAACCACAGACGGCGCCGTGGTGATCAGGTCCAGATCATATTCACGGGTCAGCCGCTCCTGGATGATTTCCAGATGCAGCAGGCCAAGGAATCCACAGCGAAAACCAAAGCCCAGCGCGGCGCTGCTTTCGGTTTCAAATGAGAATGACGCATCGTTCAAGCGGAGCCTGCCAAGGCTGTCTCGCAGCTTCTCGAAATCTGCGGCATCGACTGGAAACAGCCCGCAGAACACCACCGGCTGGACCTCCTTGAAGCCGGGCAGGGCGGTCGCGGTCGGACGTTTCGCGTCGGTGATCGTGTCGCCGACATTGGTTTGCGCAACTTCTTTGATCTGCGCCGTGATAAACCCGATTTCGCCCGGCCCGAGCGTATCGAGCAGCTCAATCTTGGGCCGAAAACAGCCGACACGATCAACCAGATGCGTGGTGCCCGCCGCCATCATGGCAATCTGCTGGCCCTTTTTCAGCACGCCATCGATGACCCGCACCAGGATGACGACTCCCAGATAGGGATCATACCAGCTATCGACGAGCATACACTTTAGCGGCGCATTGATGTCACCCTTTGGCGGCGGGATCTGGGTCACGATGGCTTCGAGCACATCCGCGATTCCCAAGCCGGATTTGGCACTGGTCAACACGGCGTTTTCAGTGCTCAGGCCGATGACGTCCTCGATCTGCTGCTTGACGCGTTCCGGTTCGGCAGCGGGCAGATCGACCTTGTTGATCACCGGGACGATGACATGGTCGTGTTCGATCGATTGATAGACATTGGCCAGCGTCTGCGCCTCAACCCCTTGCGCCGCATCAACGACCAGCAGCGCACCTTCGCAGGCCGCCAGCGACCGTGACACTTCATAGGCGAAATCGACGTGCCCCGGCGTGTCCATCAGATTAAGGATATAGGTCTTGCCGTCGTTGGCCGGGTAATCGAGCCGCACCGTCTGTGCCTTGATGGTGATGCCGCGTTCCTTCTCGATATCCATATTGTCGAGAACCTGTTCGCTCATTTCGCGCGCCGTGAGGCCGCCGGTGGTCTGGATCAACCGGTCAGCGAGGGTGGATTTCCCGTGATCAATGTGCGCGATGATCGAGAAGTTGCGGATAAGGGAGAGTTCGGCTGTCATGCTGTCTTGCGTGTAGCAGAGGCGGCGGCTGGCGCAATGCAGCGCTAATCGCCGCGCGGCGGAGAGGTATGAACCACGGCCCGCCCCGCCGCTGGTCAAAACTCCAACCCTGCCCCCAGCGGCATCAGCTTCGCCACCATAAAATTCCTGCCCAACTGCAGGATGCAGGCGCTGCCGGACAGGGCGGAGGGGAAGAGACCCCGGCGGCTGTAACCCTCGACTCCAGATTGCATTTCGGGGTGCTGCACGAAATGTGCGCAAATGGTTCGAAACTGCAGCTTATGGGCGCATTTCGCAGCATTTACGCCACTTTCAAGCTAGACTTCGCACCAAGACGGAGGGCAAATGGTTAATCCTACCGTGGACAGAAGATTAATATTTTCCTTATTTTCCGATTTCATCCGCTTTTTACGGAATCGCGCTGTCATCCACCGCCGAAAATCGCATTACCAGTTTTGAAGGCGGGTATATCCTCATGATCCATAACCAAACAGGTGTGTGTAGGACAGCGGTGTTGCAGCGGGCAGACCGGCAAATCGAAGTCCTGTGCCCGGCGTTGGCAGCAGCGCTACATGGCAGCCGGTGTCCAGGGTCTGTTGCGCGACAAGACCCGGCCACCCGGTATCGCGCCTTTGAAGTCGGCAGTGAGCGATAGCGTGGTGGCGCTGACGCAGACCGATCGGCCTGGCGAGACCACACACTGGGCCGCTGCCATGATGGCCGCCGCGAGCAAGATCTGCGCCAGCGCGGTGCGCCGCATCTGGAAAACGCAACGGCTGCAACCGCACCGTTATCGGCAGTTCGAGCTGTCGAACGATCCTATATTTGCCGAAAAGCTCCACGATATCGTCGGCTTGTATATCGGCCCGCCCGCGCACGCCATTGCGTTGTCGTTCGACGAAAAGGCCGGATACAGGCGCTGCAGCAAACGCAACCGGGCTTACCGATGAAGAAAGGCCGCATCGGCACGATGGCGCATGATGAGAAGCGCAACGGCACGTGCGCCGCTTTCGACCAGGCGGTGGTTGCGCGTCTGATCATGGCTGCCGCGGTCGCAGCCCAGCCGCCGCGACAGGCCGGATCGTTCCGATAGTTGTCGACGCGATCGCGTCGACGCAGGACGTTTGAATATGAGTGTAGCCACGCGCGTAACATGCCGGGGTGCACAATCACCGCAGCAAACTGGAACAAAATACCAAAGCAAGCGTTTCTAGACTGTTCAAGCTGAACAGGACGCAACGCCCAAGCCAGTTGGATTTTGTTTTGCACAGCATTATGTCTCATGACGGATCGATTGCTGGCTTGCCGGCCAATTTGGGTATGGCGGTGGTGCTGAAACGGCTGGGGGTGCCGACCACCTATGCCAAGGGCACTGAGATTTTTTGCCAGGATCAGCAGGCAGATCTGATCTATGGCCTGACCGCCGGCGCGGCGCGCACGACACGGATGCTCAGCGATGGGCGCCGGCAGATCGGCGATTTTTACTATAGCGGTGACGTCATCGGCCTGGAAACCTGTGCCCAGCACCGATTTTCGGCAGAAGCGCTGGATATCTGCACCGTCCGTGCCGTCCGGCTGTCGTCATTGCGTGCCCTGGGCGTTGACGGCGGATTTGAAAGCGCGGTGTGGGCGGTGACCCGTCGCGAACTGGAACGCACCCAGGCGCATTTGCTGGTGCTGGGGCGCAAATCGGCCTGTGAACGCGTTGCCAGTTTTCTGTTGAACATCGCCAACCAGGGTTTGGAACAGCATGAGCATGGCAGCGGGCCATCGCTGGCGATGAGCCGGCAGGACATGGCCGATTACCTGGGCCTGACCATTGAAACCGTATCCCGGATGATCACCCATTTGCAGGCGCTGAAAATCGTCGAATTCACCAGCTTTCGCCATTTCCATGTGACGCGCTGGGATGCCTTGCTGCTTCTTGCGGCATAGCAGCCCGGCATCCGGGCGGCCGCGGGCTTGTGCTCGCATGATCCACATCAATGCTGCCAGGCTCGTTTCAGGCTATTTAGAGAGATGATCCGGCGCCGGGCGACGACAAAACAGCCTGCCGCAGCAGGTGCAGAGGCGGGTACGGGGACACGGGCGGTTCCCCTGCGCCCGTCGGCATTGCTGAACGCCATCGCGCGCTGTGCGACGGCGTTGGTGCGGGCCGTCGATCCTGGGCTGGTGCTGGCGGACGTTCTGCACATGTTGGGGGCCGCGGCAGGCGCCAACCGCGCCTATGTTTTTGAACGCAGGACAAATGCGGCCGGCCTGGCAATCGACATTGAAATTCACCGTTGGAACGGACCGCGCGCACCCCCACTGCCATCAAGACAGATTTTTTTCGAACGGGACGCGCAGAAAGCCGGGTTTGCCAAATGGCTGGAACCGTTGGCGCGCGGTGAACATGTTGCCGGCAACATCCATGATTTCGAAGCGTCAGTGCGCGACGATCTGCACGGCATGGGCGTCCGCACGATCCTTATCGTTCCGATCATGGTCGATGCGGTCTGGTGGGGCCAGATCGGGCTGGACAATTGTGAATCCGACCGGGTGTGGACACCGGGCGAGATCGACGCCGTCAAGACGCTGGCCGAACTGATCGGCAGTGCGCTGAATCGCAAGGCCCAGGTGGCGGCGCTGGCGAATGCGGTGCAGATTGTCGATAACAGCACGACAGTGCTGTTCCGCATCGGGGTCACGCCGGATCTGCCTTTGCTTTATATATCGGACAATATCCGCCAATCGAGAACCACCGCGGCAGACCTGCTGAAGGCCCCTACCCAGTGGAAACGAAACATCAGTTTCTACGCGGATGACTTGCCTGGCCTGATGGCAGCGATCAAGACCATCACCGATGGCACCGCCATAACGGCCCGGCAGGAATGCCGCGCCTATCGCTATGACGGCTCGCTGGTCTGGTATGATTTCATGATGCACGCCGTGTTTGATGGCGAAGGCGCTTTGATCGCCATCGAAGGCATGGCCTTTGATGTTACCGAACGCAAGCAGGCCCAGGCGGCGCGAGCATTGCTCGCAGCGATCGTGAATTCATCCGTCGATGGGATCATGGCGGAAACGCAATCGGGCAAGATTACCAGTTGGAACAGTGGCGCGGAACGCCTGTTCGGTTATTCCGCCGCCGAAATGATAGGCCAGACCCGCGACCGGTTGATCCCCGATGAACTGGGTGGGGAAATCGCCGCAAAATTTGCGCTGTTCACCGGAGGGAGGGGCATTGCGCCGTTTGACAGCGAGCTGATGACCAAATCCGGCGCGCGTATCCATGTTTCGATTACCATGTCACCGATTTATGATGTTGCGGCGCAGATGATCGGCGCCTCGTTGATTTTCCGTGACATTACCCAGGCCAGGCGCGCCGCCGCCGATCTGGCCGATCGTGACAGCCTGCTGCATGCCGTGACGCTGGGCGCGGCCATTCTTGCCAAGGCGGAAACATTGGAAGCGGGCATGCCGGAGGCGCTGGCGTTCATCGGCGAATGCCTTCGCGCTGATCGGGTCATGATCCTGCAGTTGCAGCCGGAACAGATACCGCGGGCGATAGTGTGCCATCAATGGGTCAGTCCGAATACAAAAGCACCCGATCAAAATAGCTTTCCAGCGCCGGAAATTGCCATGGCGGCCTTTGAAACCTGGTATGATCCGCTCTACGCGGACGCCGTGGTCACCTATCAGCGCGCCACAGCGTCAGGGCCGGTTCGAACTTTGATGGAATCGCAAGGCGTCCAATCCTGCCTGCTGATGGCGATCTTTGTCTCTGGCACGCTATGGGGCAATTTTGCCATTTATTCCTGTGCGGTTGCCCGCACCTGGACCGATGGTGAACTGGCGGCGCTGAAGACCTTTGCGGATGTGACCGGTGCACTGATATTGCGCGCCCAAACCCGCCTTGCGCTGGAAAGGAGCGAAGGCCGGTTCCGGGTGATGAGCGACGTTGCTCAGGATGGGATCATTACGATCGATGAATTGGCGCGGATTGGGCACTGGAATCGCGCCGCAAGCCGGATTTTCGGCTGGAGCGCAGAGGAGGCCCTGGGCAGGACGGCCCATTCGATGATGGTTCCGCAACGCGATCAACAGGATGTGCTGCGCGGCATGCAGCAATTCGGCGTGACTGGTGACGGCAAAATGGTCGGCAGAACCCAGGAATTGCTGGCGGTGCGCAAGGACGGCAGCGAGATACCCATCGAAATCTCGGTTGCCAGCGCCAGGGTCGAGGGCCAATGGCATGCGATCGCCATCGTGCGCGACATCACCGATCGCAAGCGAATCCAGCAACGGCTTGTCGATATGTCGCGCACCGACGCGCTGACCGGCATCGCCAACCGCCGGGCTTTTGTCGATGCACTGGAACAGGCCATTGCCCTGGCCAACCGCGTTGGCGAAGGCTTTGCAGTCCTGTATCTCGATCTCGATCATTTCAAGGATATCAACGATACGATGGGGCATCCGGTGGGTGACGATTTGCTGCGCGCTGTCGCCCAGCGGCTGCGATCGACTGTTCGGCGCAGCGACACCATTGCACGCTTTGGCGGCGATGAATTCGCGGTGATCGCCACCGCGGTTTGTGAGCCCGACGATGCGGCCAGACTGGCCGAGTTGATCGTGGATGCATTGCGCCAGCCCTTTACCATTGGTGGCCGCGAAATCCGCTGCGCCACCAGCGTTGGCATTGCCATGTTCGGCGCCGAAACGGCAAATGCCGAAGATTTGCTGTCACATGCCGATATCGCGCTTTATCGCGCAAAATCAGAAGAGCGCGGCAGTTATCGTTTCTTTACCGACGCCATGGATCTGGAGGTTCGCACCCGTGTTTCCATGGCTGCGGAATTGCGTGTCGCCATCCAGTCCGGCCAATTGTTCCTGCTGTATCAACCGCAGGTCGATATGGCATCCGGGTTGGTCATCGGGCTGGAGG
Organism: Sphingomonadales bacterium; assembly: GCA_038228305.1. Lineage (GTDB taxonomy): Bacteria > Pseudomonadota > Alphaproteobacteria > Sphingomonadales > Sphingomonadaceae > Sandarakinorhabdus. The sequence continues at coordinate 239,320 of JBBRPI010000001.1, forward strand.
CTCTGGTACGGTGGCACCATCCGCAGCGCGGCGTGGTTGGGCCGACGGCATTCATCGGCCTGTCGGAACACAGTGACCTGATCCTGGCGCTGGGGCACTGGGTGATGCAGGAGGCGTGCCGGCAGGTTCGCGCCTGGATCGATGCCGGGATCGAACCATGTATCGTTGCTGTCAATTTCTCCGGCGAGCAATTCAAGGTGCCCCTCAAGCTTGAGCGAGACATTCGGGCGCTGGTGTCCGAGGCCGGGCTGACGCCGAACCGTTTTGAAATCGAATTGACGGAATCGGTGCTGATGAAGGTGTCACAAGCCAATAATGACATGCTAATCCGGCTGCGTGGTTACGGGTTCCGGCTGGCGATCGACGATTTTGGGACCGGTTATTCATCGCTCGATTATTTGCGGCAATTTCCAGTCGATCGCATCAAGATCGCGCAGGAATTCATCATCCACCTTGGCGCAGCCGCCGGCAATCGCACGATCGTCAAGGCAACCATCGGCCTGGCGCAGGCGCTGGGGATCGAGATCATTGCCGAGGGGGTCGAGACGATCGAGGAGTGCGATCTGCTGCAAGGCTGGGGCTGCCCCCAGGCACAGGGATTCCATTTTTCCCAGCCGTTGACGGCAGATGCAACCACGGCCCTGTTGCGCGGCGACCGGATATTGTCGGGGGCAGGCCACCCGGCGGCACATCGCGCAAAATTGCCGCCCAGCCGTCCAGCGCGACCACGACGCCCGGCCAGGGACAAGCCGGCAGCGGCCGCCGAATAAAGATCAGGCTGCCGTTTCAACTCCGGCTGGCGAATAGATCCATCAGGCGCAGGACGGCGGGGCCACCGACGATCAGAAAAATCGTCGGCATGATGAAAAAAATCATTGGAAGGGTCATCAGAGTCGGCAGGCGGTTGGCCCGTTCTTCAAGCGCCACCAGTGAATCGCTGCGCATCTGCGCCGATGCCGTGCGCAAGGCGCCCGCCAGCGGTGTGCCATAGCGCAGCGTTTGCGACAGCGTCGTCACGACAGTTCGGATGGAGGGCGAATCGACCCGGTCGGCAAGTTTGCGGAATGCCTCGTCGCGGTCCGGCAGGATTTTCAGGTCGGCCGATGTGGTTTCAAGTTCTTCGGCAAGTGCCGGCTGGGTTTTGTAAAGTTCGCCGGTAATGCGGTCCAGCCCGTCTTCGAGCGCCAATCCGGCCTCGACGCAGATGACGAGCAGCTCCAGCGCCTCGGGCAGCCCCGACGTGACCGAACTGGCGCGGCTTCTGACCTGGGTCCGGACCAGCCTTAACGGAAGATACCAGCCAAGGACGACTGCTGCAGGTGCCAGCAACATTCCCGCGATGGCCATCAACCCGCTTAGATCCAGCCATCTGAGCAGAAAAAGCCCGCCAATGCCGAACACGGTGCCCAACGACAGGCGCAACGCCGCGAAGGCTGCAAGCGTGTTGGCCGCACTGATGCCAAGCGAATTGCAGATCCTTCCGATCTCGGCGAGATCGGAATCGCGCAGGCCGCTGACCGACATCCGTAACAATGCCGCGTCGGAGCGCGCCGAATAATCACCAGCGGTCGCAACGGCAAAGCTTTGGGGCGCGACAAATGCAACGCGGACCGCGATGATCTTGCGCCGTTCCCGCAACACCTGGAGCACCAGCAGAAAGCCGCCGATCAGCAGGACAAAGGCCAGCACGCCCGGCAATATCTGTGATTGGCCCATCCCGTTTTATATCCTGATGGCGATCTGCATCATCTTGCGCATGACGAGAAAACCGGTGGTGAGGCTGGCGATGGCCGCTGCCACGATCCAGTTGCCGCGCCGGTCATGAATCATCGGGCTGAGGTAGCCCGGATTGACCACCAGCAGCCCGGCGACGATCACCAGCGGGATTGCCGCCAGCACATAGGAACTCATGCGGACTTCGGCGGTGACGGCACTCGCCTTCAATCGCATCGCGCGGCGCTTGCGGATAATTTCCGACAGAATATCCAGCGTCGTTGTCAGATTGCCGCCGGTGGAGTGCTGCAAGGCCACAGCGACTGCGAAAAACCGGAAATCCGCCAGATGGATGCGCTGGCCGGCGTTGGCCAGGGCTTCCTCCAGCGGGCGCCCGATGTCCATCTGATCGGCGACGCTGCGAAATACGGTGTCGACCGGCGGGGTGGAATCGGTGGCGACTGCCCGGATCGCTGAACTGATCGGCAGGCCGGCACGCAGCATCCGAATGATGGAATCGATCGCGTCGGGAAAGGTGTCGGTAAAGCGCGCATCGGCACCGCCCTGTTCGCGTGACAGTTTGAAATGGCCGGTGCCAATAACCGCAGCAATGGACAATGGCAGCGCCGCCCAAACAGGCAGGGCCAGCAACGATCTTGCCATGAACCAGATCGCCGCGCCGCCGACGAGGCCAAACAACAGCAAGGCAAGGCCGCCGCTATGGGTGCCCCAATTTGGTGTTTTGCTGAAACTGAAAATAGTTTGGAGCACGATCTCTGATTGCGTGATCCAGCGGGCAACCAGGCCTTTGGTGCGCGCCCGGTCAACACGGACAGCGGCAACCAGATCGATGCGCCGTTCGACCGCGCGCCTTTTGTTGCGGGCAGAAAGTATCATGACCACCAGCAGCGTCGCCCCGGCCAGCAGCAGGACCAGCGCGATGGCGGGAACAAGGATGTTCATGGCTCTGGATCGACGTTGCCACCCAGCGCGCGCATGAACGCATCGCCCAGGCCAAAATAATCCAATCGTTTCATAAAGCGCGGCCGGATCGGCCGGCCTTCAAAAACGCCCTTGAGCGTGCCATCGGGATTTTCGCCGATATAGCGATAGGTGAACAGCGACCCCAACGTGATAACATCGCCTTCCAGCCCGACGACCTCTTCAACCTGGGTGATCCGCCGCACACCGTCGCGCATTCGTTCGATCTGGACCAACAGATCCAGGGCGCTGGTCATCTGGGCGCGAATGGCCGGCATCGGCAGATTGGCGTTTGCCATCAGGATCATGTTTTCGATGCGAGCCAGCGCATCACGCGCCGAATTGGCGTGGATTGTTGACATCGATCCATTGTGGCCGGTGTTCATCGCCTGCATCATGTCAAAAGCCTCCGAACCACGGACTTCGCCGACGATGATCCGGTCGGGCCGCATGCGCAGCGCATTGCGCATCAGATCGCCTTGGGTCACCTCGCCGCGGCCTTCGACATTTGCCGGCCGCATTTCCAGCGGCACGACATGCGGCTGCTGCAGTTGCAGTTCGGCGGCGTCTTCGATGGTGATGATCCGTTCACCATGATCGATCATCCGCGACAGCGCATTCAAAAGCGTGGTCTTGCCGGAACCGGTGCCGCCCGAAATGATGATGTTCAGCCGACAGCGCGCGGCGATTTCCAGTGCCCGGCTGAGCGGCGGCGACAAGGTTCCGAGGCCGACGAATTTGGAAAAATCGACGACGTTCTTGGAAAATTTGCGGATCGAAATGCAGGGGCCGTGCAGGCTGAGCGGCGGGATGACAATGTTGACGCGGCTGCCGTCGGCGAGGCGCGCATCCAGCATCGGGCTGGATTCATCGACGCGCCGGCCAATCGCCGAAGCAATGCGCTGGGCGATGTGCATGACATGGGCATCATGGCGGAACTTGACTGCGGTCAATTCCAGCTTGCCCTTGCGTTCGACATAAACGCTGAACGGCCCGTTGACGAGGATGTCATTGATCGAATCATCTTCAAGGAGAATGGTCAGCGGACCAAGCCCGATCATGTCGTTGACGATGTCAGATGTCAGGCTGCGCTGTTCGACGGCGTTGAGCAGCATGTGGCGTTCGTCGGCAATTGCGGCAACCAGTTGGTCGATCCTGACCGATAGCTCACCAGCGTTCATCCGCACCGCTGCGGCCGGTTCGATGCGCAGCAATACCAGATCACGAATGGCATCGCGCGCCGTCGCCGCCGCCGACACGATGGGCCCGACATATTTCATGTCTTGGCAAACAGGCGTTCAAGAAAGGTGAGCTTGTGGCTGGCGCCGCCGCCCGAAATAAGGTTCAGCGCCGGTTCCAGGCCGCGGTCCATCGTCGGGCAGTCGGGCTTGGCCTTTAATCCCAAAAGCGCATCGTCGGCGACCTCGCGCCCATAGGGGATGACGACATCGGGGGCGGCGCCGGCGGCGCGGGTGAAATCCTCTGGCGTCAGGCAGCCGGCCGCGCCGCTGTTGTTGACGATATGGATCATCGTGCGTTCGGCAGTATTGGGACCAAGCCAGGCCCGCCAGCGCGCCGCCTCACGCGCCGAAACCAGGCGGCCATCGCTGACCAGCAACAGGATGCTTGGCATGTGGAGCGACTGGTTCAGGCCCGGCACGCGATAGGCTGGCACATCGACAACGATGTAGCGATAGCGGCTGGAGACCTTTTCCAGCAGCGCAAGCAGTGCTGCCTCATCAAAATCGGTCGGCGAATCGATGGGTTCCAGCGACGCCATCAGATCGAGCCGTTTGGTGACATGGGTCAGGCCGCGTTCCAGGAACAGGTCATCGACACGTTCCGACTGGGCCAGTGCCTCTCGCAGGGCATGGCTGGGCGTCACATCGAATTGCAGTGCAGCGTCGCCGCAGCGCAGGTCAAGATCGATCAGCAACACCGGTCTGGGGGGTGATTCCGACAGGCGCAGCGCCGTCCGGATCGCAATCGTTGTCGCACCGCAGCCGCCATGCGCGCCAACCACAAAGATCAGCCGGGCGGTGCGTTTTTTGACGGTATCGACCTTTCCGGTCAGAATTTCGCGGCACGTGTGCGCAACCAATGTGCTGACCAGAGGCTTGAAGAAATAATCAATGGCCCCCGCTTCGGTGATGCCGCGATACAGCCGGATATCGTTGGTATCGCCGATGACGACGAGCGCCGTCGAAGGCTCGCACATGTTGATCAGATCGCGAACCCGGCCGGCCGGATCCTCCTCGCCGCTCGAATCGACGATCAGCAAGTGCGGAGACGGGCCCTTGGCCATGTCGTTCAGGGCGGCCTTTATCCCTTCGGTCCGGTAGATCGTGTCCGGCGCCAGATCGCTGATCGCCTGACGAATGACCCCGGCGGCATCCTGATCGGCTGTATAGATCATCACCTGCGGCGATGCAGCCAGGCCATCCGCAGCCGGTTTCGGCGATTCAGGGGTCATTTCGGCGCCGCTGGAGTCGGTGCCGGTGTCGACGATTGGGACTGGTTCCCGGCCGGCAGGTTTTTCACCTTGCCCAGCTTATACGCCTCAACGCCGCGGGCTTCCTGGGTGCCGCTGGCCGGGGATAACGCGTGTCCGTGATCAAGGTCTGCCTGATCGGCAACCATGGCGCGCAGATTGGCCCGATTGGTACAGCCGATCACCAGCCCGGCTGTTGAACCCATGGTATTCGGGCAATCGGGGGCTGCGGCCCGTTCTACGGCAAGCGGCTTGCGGTCGTGCTCCGCGCAACCGCACAGCAGGACCAGCACCGCGACGATGGCAGCCCAGGCATGGCTCATGGTTTTTCCTCCAGCATAAAGCCGGCTGGCCCCGACAAATGCGGCTGGGCGGCGTCGGTTGCCGGCTTGTGCAGCATGCGGCCGTTGAGCACCTGTTCGAGCTGATTGGCGTATACCATGCCTTCGGTCGGCAAATGCAGATCGCCCGGTCGCGCCACCGGGCGGACGATATAGGGCGTGACGATGATCACCAGCTCGCTTTCGTCGTGAGTGAAACTTGTCGAACGAAACAGCGCGCCAAAGATCGGGATGTCACCCAGCCAGGGAAAGCGCGCAACATTGGTGGCAGCATTGTTCTGGAACAGCCCGGCGATTGCGAAACTCTGGCCGCTGGCAAGCTCCACGGTGGTTTCGGCGCGCCGCACCGCGATGCTCGGCACCTTGACGTTGTTGATCGTCACCGCTCCTTTGTCAGACAATTGGCTGACTTCGGGCCGGACCTTTATGCTGATGCGGCCGGCATCGAGCACGGTCGGCGTGAAATCCAGGCTGACGCCGAAGTGTTTCCATTCGATGGTGATCTGGTTCAGGCTTTGCGCGACTGGCACCGGAAATTCGCCGCCGGCGAGAAAACTGGCGGTTTCGCCCGATGTCGCGGTCAGATTGGGTTCGGCCAGGATGCTGACCAGCCCTTCGGCTTGCAGGGCATCGACCAGCGCCGAAATATTGGCCGAATTGCTGTGATAGCCAAGCCCGATCGAGCCAAGCTGACTGACCGATGTGTCACGCGTGAAATCACCAAAGCCGCCGATGCCAACGGGTGGACGCCCGGTCAACAGGCCGACCGCGATCGAGCCGTTGTTGACGATGGCCCCCCAGTTAAAGCCGAACGACCGTGACATTGATCGCGAAACTTCGGCGATCCTGACCTGCAGGTTGACCTGCGTCCCGCCGGTGACGCCAACCTTGAAATTCAAATTGTCCTTGTCGCCAAGATATTGCTGCGCCAGCGCCTTCAACGCCTCGGCCTCTCGCGGGGTGACGACTTGCCCGTCGACCGTCAGTCCCTTTGGCGCACTGTTGACACGGACACCCGCAGCCGGGGCCAGTGCCGACAGCGCCTTTTGCGCCTGTCCGCTGCCCCGAACCACATTGATCGTATAGGCATAGACTTGGCCGCCGCGCGTTGTCACATACAGCGATGTTTCGCCGCTGCTGCGGCCATAGACCACGATCCGTTTCGGATCTTCGGCCTGAACATCGGCGATATCGGGGCTGGCGATGAAAACCGTGATCGCCGGCACGGTCAGAACAATCGCCCGGGCCTTGTCCACCTCTACAGTGATGACGCTGCCTTGGCGCAGCGGCTCGGCGGCTGCTGCCGCCGATGATGCTGTTGCAAGCATCAGCACAACCGCGATCACAAACAGGCGCCACGGCCACATCACTGCCGATGATCCCGGATGGACGCGTGCGCTGCCGGTCATTGCTCGCCTCGTTTTGAACCGCGGATGATCAGCACGGTGTTGGAATCCGGATTGCGGGCCGCCGGCGCTGGCTGGGCGCCCATCGCCGGGGTAAAGGGTGAGACCGGCGTCGCCACTGCAATCGGCGCGACCTGTACTGCCGGGCGCGACCGCGCCATGCGCAGCGCGTTGGACACGTCACCCGCCCAGACCGAAACTTGCGCCGCGGCCGTATCGGGCAGCAGGCTTGCCGGTTCGCCGATCGGGCGCAGCACCAGTTCCAGCTTGCCCAGGTCACCGGCGACCAGCAGCCGGCGGGCGTCGTTGGGTAGCACCTCCAGTGTGATGGTCTGCGGGATTGTCGTGTCGGTGTTCAGCGCTTCACCCAGCTTTGCCGCCGGTGGTGGCGGTTTCGGCGCCATGAGGCGGCCGGTGGCGATAACGCGGGCATTGGTCAGGACGGTTTCGCCCACCGCCTTGAAGGCCGGGCTTGTATCGGCAAGATCCTGGATCAGAATGACATCGACCCGGTCACCGGGCAGCACCAGGCCCGAGGCGCTTTGCCGGGCATCGGCATTGATCGTCATCGCGCGATAGCCAGGCACCAGCGTCGCTGCAAGAAAGCCGCGCTCCATCGGCCGCAGCAGCGCAGCGGGCACCAGTATTTCACCTGCCGCAATATTGCGCCGGGCCAGCGAGCCGACCAGTTCGGCAGGCGAATTGACACCGCGAACGAAACTGTCGCCCGGCGGCAGCGCATTCGGCAGCCGCCGCCAGATCATGTCGGTCGGGCGCAACAGCGATCCGGCCGCAATCGGCCGCGCCGCAACGATCACCGCCGCTGTTGTATCGATGACCACCGGCGCGCGGGTGGTGCTGCTGCTGCGCAGCCACAGCACGGCGACAATGATGCCGGCGACCAGCGCCAGTGCCCCGATGCCGAACAACAGGTTGCGCAGCATCGGAGTCATGGCTGCACCATCAGGGTAAAGGCGACACCGGCGAGGATTGCCACGCCATAGGGCAGGCCAGCTGTGTCGTCAGCGATTGCTGCCGGCACCGGTGCGGCCCGCTGCCCCACATGGGCGCTGAACCAGAAAATCGCGGCCAGGCCGCCGCCGGCACAGGCAATCGCGACCAATAACGCCGGCACCTGCGCCGGCGGGACGAGAAGCACTGACGCGGCGATCATCTTTGCATCGCCGCCGCCAATGTGGCTGCGTTTGGCCAGCGCGACGAGCGCCAGCAGAACCACCATGGCGATGACCATGCTCAGCAAAACAGACCAGCCGCCGTCCAGCAGCCGCAACAGGCTGCCGATGACGCAAATGCAAATCACCAATCGATTGGGAATAATGCGAACCTTTACGTCTGTGGCGGCGGCAATTCCCAGAATTGCCACCGCGCCACCCTGCAACAACAGCACGACCAGCTGTGGAGCCATGCCATCCCTCCATCAACCAGCTGGGAGTTTGACCTTGGTGGCAACGCCATTGAACACGGCCGAAAGGTTGGTGCCGAGCAAGGTCACGCCGCCAATGATTGCCAGCGCAATCAACGCCGCCAGCAGGCCATATTCGACGGCGGTGACGCCCTTTTCATTCTCGATCGAAAAAAGACCAGCCAGCCTTCGTGCAAATGGTTTCAACATGATATTATCCTTTATTGTCGATCTTCATAAAATGATTGTAATCATATTATGTGCGTAAGCATTGATACAGGTCACCTGGGATCACAGCCTATTGTGGACGTTGATCGAGACTAGGTGCCACCGAAAATATTTTTAGGCATGATTTGACCGTGACGGCAATTTCACGAATTGCCGTCACATTGCCCAGCCTCTAGACTATTACAGTGCTGCTGGCACAGCGACCTTGGTGGCAACGCCATTGAAAACAGCCGACAGGTTGGTGCCCAGCAGGGTCACGCCGCCAATGATTGCCAGTGCGATCAGCGCCGCCAACAGGCCGTATTCGACCGCAGTCACACCTTTCTCGTTCCCGGCGGAAAAAAGGCTGGTCAATTTTTGTACAAAGGGTTCCAACATGATGTCATCCTTGTTGATGGTCGTCGAAAACCGATAATAATCGGAACGACAATGCGAACCTTGATTTATATCAACGAAGTTTTTTATTTATTGTCTATTGATTTACCTTGGCAGCGATGGCTGTCGATGCCCGGCAGAATTTAAACGGACTGGTAACATGTTTAACGTAAAGTTGACTTTGCCCGCACCAGCTTCGTTGCGCCTGCTGTTCGCTCTTATCGCAGTGTTTTTCGGGCTTTCCGCCGGCGGGGCGGCGGGCCGCGACGCGATCAAAGCTGTGCCTGTTGCCGATGATGCAGCGTCGCTGCGCATCGCACGCGCGCTCAGAACAGCGGGGGACCCGCGCTCCGCTGTCCAAATCTATCGCCGCATGGTGGCCGCCAAGGGCAGCACGCCGGACATTCAATTGGAATTTGGCCAGGTGTTGATGGCGGCGGGCCTGTTTGATGAAGCGATCAGCGTTTTTACCGCCATCCCGCCCACATCGGGGATTGGGGCAGAGGCGCAGTTCGGGCTGGCGCGGGCGCAGTTGCAGATGAATCAACCGGCCCAGGCGCTGGCGTTGATCGATCGCGCCATCGCGATGGCGCCGGCCAATCCGCACATCCTGATCGGCCGCGGCGTTGCGCTGGATCGCCTGGGCCGACATCCGGAGGCTCAGGCCAGTTACCGCGCCGCGCTGGCGATAACGCCGCGCAGCATCGCCGCCCGCAATGATCTGGCACTGTCGCTGGCGTTGAGCGGCCGCAGCGATGAAGCCATCGCCATCCTGTCGCCCATCGCCCGATCCGCCGATGCCACCGCAGCCGATCGCCAGAACCTGGCCTTTATCTATGGGTTAAAGGGTGATGGCAGCGCGGCGCTGGCGCTTAGCCGGGTCGATCTTGATGAAGCCACCGCGCAGGCCAACGCACAATTTTTTGTCGCCGCCGCGGGCGGCCCCGCCCGGTAAGGCGCGCCATGGCCAGCCGGCGCCAGCCAACCAAGCGCCCGGGGCCCAAGCGCCTTTGGCAAGACCGGCGGGGCAGTGTCGCTGTGACCGTGGCGCTGGCGCTGGCGGTGATGATCGCCATGGCGTCGCTGGGTGTTGAAGTGACCTATGTGCTGTTAAAGCACCGCCAGATGCAGGCCGTCGTCGATGCCGCCGCGATGGCAGGGGCAGGGGCATTGGCCAGCGGCAACCCGAATGGAATGACCATCGAAGCCGACGCCGTGGCCAGCGCCAGCGGCTTCACCCCTGGTATCAAGGGGGTGACGATCACCGTCAACAGCCCGCCGGTGTCGGGGCCGCGTGCCGGGGTTGCCGGTGTAGTCGAAGTGACGCTGGCCCAGCCGCAGTCGCTGCTGCTGGCAAACGTCGTCTGGTCGGGAACGTTCACCAACAAGGTGCGCTCGGTCGCGGCGCTTGTCACCAGCGGCAGTTTTTGCGTTCTGCAACTCGACAGCGCGCCGGCCGTCGGCGTGACGATCAGCAATGGTGCGGTGGTTGATGCTTCGTCCTGCGGACTGGCGGTCGATTCAAATAGTGCTACCGCCTTGTCGGTCACCGGAGGGGCAAATCTGAAATCGCCGATTGTGTCTGTCGTCGGCGGCGCAACAGTCAGGAACGGCGCCACGATAAATCCATCGTCTGCGCTCAAGACAGGGCAACCGGCAATGGCCGATCCCTATGCCAGCGTCGCCGCGCCTTCGGCTTCCGGCTGTGCCGGTGGATCCAACCGGCAATGGAAGCATTCCAATTCCGGGACACAGACGATCAACCCAGGGGTCTATTGCAACGGCATGTCGTTCACCAATGATGCGGTCGTCACGATGAATCCGGGCGTCTATGTCCTCGACAGGGGGACATTTGCCGTTGGCGGCGCTGTCAGGCTGACGGGGACAGGGGTCACGATCTTTCTGACCAGCTTCACCGGCAGCAACTATGCCAAGGTCAATATCGGCAACGGCGCCAGGGTGACGTTGAGCGCGCCGACCACCAACGCGACTGCGGGCCTGGTTTTCTTTGGCGATCGCCGCGCGCCGCCGGCGACGATGGCAACCTTTGGCGGCGGCGCGACAATGTTCTTTACCGGCGCGCTGTACTTTCCCTCGACCGGGGTGACCTTTGCGAATGGCATCACCAATCCTTCGGGCTGCACGCAACTCGTGGCAGGGTCCATCATATTTCAAGGCGGTTCGAAGTTCCAGAACAACTGCCCGGTCGGGGTCAGGTCAATTGGCACATCATCCAGCACGTTGGTTGAATAACGTGTTGCGCGCCAACCGATTACGCTCCGAAAGCGGCGTCGCGGCGATTGAATTCGCCATCATGGCGCCGGTATTGATCCTCCTGGTCGCTGCGGTCATCGAACTTGGCCTGGCAACGCGGGATTCGTTGCGGGCGCAGGCTGCGGCGGCGGCGGGTGGATTTTATGCGATGCAGCACGGATTCGATTCAGCAAAGATTGCTGCCGCCGTCACCAATGGCACCGGCGCCACCGGGCTGACCGCCAATCCTGCCCCTTTGCAATCCTGCGGTTGCCCGACGGCGACGGGTATCACCGCAGCGGGCTGCGCGGCGATATGCAGTGATGGCCGGGTGGCGCGCCAATATGTGACGATCAGCGCATCGATTGCGCGCACCAGCATCCTGGATGCCCATCTTGGCCTGCCAGCGACACTGACCCGGCAATCCATCGTGCGATTGCCCTAACATGCGATTGGACCCGATTGGCCAGGCCGGCACCGCTGCGCTGGAATATGCGCTGGTGCTGCCAGCCCTGCTGATGATCATCCTGGGCACGATGGATGCCGGGCGGGTGATGTGGTTGCAGGTGACACTGGACCGGGCGGTGGAGGCAGCCGCGCGCTGTGCGGCGATCAACGCTGCGACCTGCGGATCGGCGGCCAATATTCAGGCCTATGCCGTCACCCAGATGTTTGGCACCACCGTGCCGACGTCTGCCTTTGCCTCGGCCACGGCCCCCTGCGGCATCCGGATTACCGGCAGCCTGCCGTTCCGGTTTTTCATGCCATGGATCACCAGCCGGACCATCACCCTGACCGCCGCGGCTTGCTATCCGACCGCCTGATCGCCGCCATCAACAGGCGGTGACGGCAATGATCCTTCCTGGCACGGCCGCTGCGAAAGCGGATGCCTGACAGCGATTCCACGGCAATCGGGATGTCCGCTGGCCCGGCGGGATCATCGGCAAGCTTCAATCCCATCGATGTTACAGGCTTGTCTCGTGTCGGTCTCCACCCTTTTGCCGTTGATAAATTGGTGGTGATTGCCCGAATTGGCTGAGCCAGCCAGCTTTGGCCATTGCCATGTTCGACATTGCATTTGATGATCATCAGGGAAACGGTCAGCCAAGGCCGCCAACGCGCGCCCTTGTTAGCGCTTCGTCCTGAAACCAGTCGCTTAGCAGCAAACGGGCAAGCGTCGCAGCCGCATTCCCGATCTCCCGGTGTATCTTTGATCCGGTTGCCTTTTGGCTGTGCCCGGCAATTCCACCGCCATGACATTTTGCCTGAATGGCGCACCGCCATTTGACTTTAGCGGATTGATATTATAAATCACAGAATTGTGATCGGCGGCAAGCCGACGTTGGAACACTCGGCTGCAGTCATACGGCAGCTGATAAGGGGAAGGACCTGTCATGTCGCACTATCCAAAATATTTGCGGACTTCGACCATCATGCTGTCCGGCTCGGCGCTTTTTGCGCTGGGTCTGTCGATGGCGGTGCCGGCTGCCGCGCAGAATACTGCTGTGGCCTCGACTTCGGGTGAGGAGATCGTCGTCACCGGTCTCAGGGCAAGCCTGGCGCGCGCGATCGATGTCAAACGCAACAGCGACGTTATTGTCGATTCGATCGCATCGGAAGATCTGGGCAAATTCCCCGATACCAATGTCGCTGAGTCGCTGCAGCGCATCACCGGCGTGTCGGTTGATCGCTCCGGCGGCGAAGGCCAGTTTATCACCGTGCGCGGCTTTGGCCCGCAGTTCAACACGGTGCTGGTCAACGGCCGTTCGATCGCCACGGAAAACGCCGGCCGCGCCTTCAGCTTCGATTTGCTGGCACCTGAACTGATTTCTGGCGCCGACGTTTACAAAAGCAGCAATGCCCGCATCCAGGATGGTGGCATCGGCGCAACGATCAATATCAAGACCGCGCGGCCCTTCGACTACAACGGTCAGAAGATCATCGTATCGGGTCAGGCCAATTACGAAAAACTGTCGGACAAGTTCTCCGGTGACGGCTTCGCGCTTTACAGCAACACCTTTGCCGACGGCCGACTGGGGGTGCTCGCCTCGGTCAGCTATCAACGGCGCAAGGCGCTGGTGAATACCATTGCGACGAACGGCTATTTTAATACAAACCTGCCGCTCGCAAATCTGACCAACGTTAATTTCCCGCAGAATTTCGACCAGATCTCCGACGCCCAGGACCGTCAGCGCATCGGCATTAACGGTACGGTGCAGTTCCGCGCCAGCGACAATTTGCTGCTGACGGTCGATGGCCTGTGGAACAAATTCACGGTCAGTTCGAAGGCCAACAGCGTCGGTCATTTCTTCTCGCCGGGTTCCGCAACCAGCGCGACCATCGATTCCAACCGTACCGTCACCGGCTTCGCGCAGAATGCGACAGGGCACACCGACTATATCAATCGTACTTTTAACCGGCCCACAAAGCTGATCGCCTTTGGCGGCAATTTGAAATGGACGCCGACAGACCTGATCGAAATCGGTTTCGACAGCAGCTATTCCAAGGCGACCTCCAACAATGGCGGCAAGGAAATTTTTTCCGTTATCGGGTTCAATAACCCGGTGACCTTTTCAAACACCGGCACCGGCCTGCCAAGCCTGACAGCGGCCAACGGGTTTACTGATCCGACTGTCGGCCGCGCCCATTTTGCAACGCGTGAGGGCTTTAATCGCAGCGAGGAAATGTATGAAGAACGCATCGATGCGACCTTCAAGACTGGTGGCGGATTCGTTAATGCCCTGAAGGTCGGCGGTTATTTCCAGGATCTGACGAAAAAGAACACCTTGGTCCGCACCGATGCCAACGTCGGTTGCGCCTATTGCGGCTATGCGATTCCGGTTGCCGCAGGCCTGTTGCAGCCTTTCAACCCCGGCAATTTCTTCAATGGCACCTCGGGCAATTTTCCGCGGCAATGGTTGCAGTTCAATGCTGAGGACTATTTCAGCTTCCTCCAATCAACTGCCGCAGCCAATGCGCAAGATGCGGCTGTCGGCCGGCCCGCTGGCAGCCTTGCCGGTTTCCTCGCAGCCAGGAACGGCTATGCCGCGATCGTCTATCCGGACAGTTTCGGCGTCAAAGAGCGTGTGATCGGCGGTTATGCCCAACTCGATTTCGCCTCTGAACTTGGTGGCCTGCCGATGAGTGGCAATCTTGGCCTGCGATATACGCACACACAGGTCAGATCGCGCGGTTCGCAGCAGCAATTGCTCGACCTGCGTGTCGTGCCGGGCGATACAACGTCTTACACCGGTGTTTATGCGCCAACTGCTGTGGCGGTCACCCGGACCACCACTTATGATAATTTCCTCCCAAGCCTCAACGTGAAGCTCGATTTTGCCGATAATATCATTGGTCGATTTGCGGCATCGCAGACCGTCACGCGCCCTGACCTCAGCTTGCTCGCACCGCGTGTAAGTTACACCAATCTGCGCCCGGGCAATCTTCAGGCGGCGGGTGGCAACCCCGATCTGAAGCCCTACAAGTCGACCAACTTCGACCTGACCGGCGAATGGTATTACCAGCCCGGCGGCTATTTCACCGTCAGTGGTTTCTACAAGCGCGTTGAAAATTTCATCGGTAGCGCCGTCGCGACCGAAAACTTTACCGTTGCAAACGCCGACAATATTTTTGCCAATGGTCAAGCGCCGTTCAATGTCCAGCGACCACGAAATCTTGGCACGATTGATGTCTATGGTGTGGAAATCGGATTCCAGCATAATCTTAGCTGGCTGCCGGCACCGTTCGATGGACTGGGCGTGACCGCCAATGCGACGTTTGTCGGCAGCGGCGCCCCGACGACCCTGGCTGGCACAACCTTGGCCTTGGAGGGCCTTGGCAATAGCCAGAATGCCGTTATGTTTTACGAAAAGGGCCCGCTGCAGGCACGAGTGGCCTATAACCATCGCAACGAATTCGTTCAGACGCTCGCCAATGGCACCGGTGGTCGACCGATCTATTTCCAGGCTTATGGCCAGTTCGATGTCTCCGCATCGTTCGCAGTGACAAGCTACGCCACACTGTTCGTTGAAGGCGTAAACGTGACGGGTGCGCGGACAAAGACCCGCGGCGAGTATCAAAATCAGTTCCTCTCGATCGTCGACACCGGCGCTCGTTATGCGCTGGGTGCCCGCTTCAACTTCTAACCGATCCTGACCAGCATATGGAAAGGGGCGCTGCCGCAACGTGGCGCCCCCGCCTCGTACTTGCAGTTCGGATTCAGAACCGGCGCCGTGGTCAGCATCCGTATTTCATCTGTCCTTGGCGAAGCGACAGCGGGTGAACGACAAGATGGCATCCGTCGGCTTTGACGTAACGTCTGACGTCAGAGTTGACCGCGGTTAATTATACGATAAATGTTAGATGATGCGGGGATTGTTTTTTGTCGGCACGCTTGGTGTGAGAGTGACGATCGATTGATGCCCGACCTTTCGGATCGCGCTCGCCAACAAGCGTTGCCAGGCAGAGAAAAGTGCAGGAGGGCAAGTTTGTGCTGGTCGGCTGCTATCATCATGGCAATGGGTGCCAGGAATGGCGGGGGAGCAAAGCACTGTTGGCATCTTGCCGCCACGACAATCCTGCCGGCGCAAGCGCCGCACATTCCACCGATACGGCGCCAACATATTGGCGCCACTTCCAACGGCGCTGGGCGCTGGGATTAAAACTGCATCACACACGGGCTGGGGATGGCGCGCATGGCACTCGGTAACCTGCAGATATGGATCTGCATCGGGCTGACGCTCGCCGTCGCCGTCGCGACCTTCTGGCAGGTCCATCGCACCGGGGGACGCGGTGGCAATTCGGCGCGCGAATTCTTCCTCGCGAACAAGGGCCTGTCCTGGTTTTTCGTTGCTGGCTCGATCACGATCACCAATTTGTCGAGCGAACAACTCGTCGGATCAAATGGCAACCAGATGGCGCTGCTCGCCTGGTGGGAATTGTCGGCGGTCGCGGGCCTGCTGATGCTCGCCCTGGTTTTTCTGCCAATCTATTATCGCTACAAATGCACCACCGTTACTGAACTGCTTGAAAAGCGTTACAACAACGTCAACGTCCGCGCCGTGATCGGCGGGCTGTTTCTGGTCGGCAACATCGTGATCTATCAGCCGATCATGCTCTATACGAGTGCGCTGCTGATGAAGTCGATGTTTGGGCTCGACACGCCGATCATCGTCCTCGCTGCGATCTTCGGGATTGCCGGTGCTGCTTATGCGATCATCGGCGGCCTGCGGGCGGTGGCGATCACCGACACATTCAGCGGGGTGCTGTTGCTGGGCATGGGGACGTTGGTCGTCTTTCTGTCACTCGGCGCCATCAACTATGATTTCAGCGGAATCCCGCCCGAGCGGCTGACGATGATCGGCGGACCGGATAGCCCGATCCCGTGGCCAACGTTGTTCACGGGCATGATTTTCATCCAGATGTTCTATTGGTCGACCAACCAGACGATCACCCAGAAGGCGATGGGATCGCCGAACCTCAAAGAGGCGCAAAAGGGATTGTTTGCCGCGATGTTGTTGCGCGTGCTGATCATCCCGCCGATGGTCGTGATCCCCGGCATCGTCTCATACAAATTATTCGGGCATATCGGCGATCAGGCCTATGGGCGTATTGTCCAGGCGGTGTTGCCGACCTGGCTTTCCGGGCTGTTCGCAGCGGCGATTGCGTCGGCTGTGCTGGCGCATTTCGCCAGTATCATCAATTCGTCTGCGGCGCTTTATGTGTGCGATATCCACGAAACTTATATCGACAAAAATCCCAATGTTGCGCGGTTGAGCGGGGTTATCAGCGCTGGCTTCGTGATAATCGCGATCGCGCTGGTACCGGTTTATAACGGTGCCGCCAGCATCATCAACCTGGTCCAGCAACTCAACGGCCTGACCAGCATGCCGGTATTGTCGGTCTTTGTCGTCGGGCTGTTGTTCCGCGGCGTGGAGGCGCGCGCTGCGATCGCAGGCCTGATTTTTGGTATCGGGCTTTATGCGATCTTTACATTTGCCTGGACGCCGATCCACTATATTCATTTGATGACGGTGACACTGTTTGCTTCAATCGGTTTTTCGCTGGCGGTCAACCGGTTCGTGCTGGGCAAGACCGCGGTGCCGATCTGGGTGAAGGGGCAGGGGCATGACGCCGATCCGCTGGTCTCGGCGACGCCGGTGGACTCTCCAGCGCAATAACAAGGGCGCGTCGACATTACTTGTCCGGGCCGGCAAATCGCCGAAAATCTTGCGATTCACGCCGCGTCGGCCAAGTTTGCAGTCAGCGTGTGTTATCTGCCTCATCGATCAAGGAAAGCACATCACCGATAAGCCCGCGCATCGCGCTGCGCGCCGCGGCGCTGTCGCGTTTCACGATCGCATCATAAACGGCCTGATGGTCGGCGATGCTTGCCGATCGGCCCTTGATCCGGTTCGTATAGCGAATCGACGTTGCCAGCGCGCTTGCAACCATGTCGCGAAATTGCTTGTAGAAAGGGTTACCTGACGCTTCCAGAATGGCCACGTGAAAGGCAATGTCGGCGGCCAACGTGTCGTCGGCCCCGGCCTCGGCGGCGACCATGCGGGCAAGACCGGAACAGATTGATGCGCGTTCAGAGTCGGTCGCCGCAACCGCTGCCAGCGCCGCCGCCTCGGGCTCGATGGCGACGCGCAACTGGTTGAAATGGCGCAACAGATCGATGGAGAATTTGCGTTCGAGCAGCCAGTGCAGCACATCGCTGTCGAACAGATTCCACGATCCCGGTGGCTGTACGATCGTGCCTTGGCGCGGCCGCGCGCTCAGCAGTCCTTTGGCGGTCAGCATCTTGACCGCCTCACGCGTCACCGACCGGCTGACACCGTGGTTCCGGGCCAATTCGGCCTCTGTCGGGAACGCGATGCCATCATAGTCACCAATAACAATGGCTCTGCCGATCACATCGAGCATGCCATAAGTGAGATTGCGGCCAAGGCTGGACCGCATTTCGGCCGCTGGGGATTCAGTGGATATGACGGGACCCTTATTTGTGCAGCGAACCACAACAAGTTTAGGCGCAAGCCGTGCGCTATTCAATTCCTGCCCATGAAAAAGTCAGATAGATACGATAAAGGAAATGCTCGCGGGCTGGGGACGTTGATGATTGCGGCCTGTCTTGCTGTCGATTGGTGCGATACCATTCGTCAGGCGTTCGCGCTTTACGCCGATCGTGCGCCGGTGGAAAACAACCGCGACGCATTTTGCATTCTGGCGATGGTCGGCAGCGCGTTTGCCGCCCAAGCATCAACGCGCGGCACCAAATCGGGCAATCTGCTGATGTCGCCAACCGGCAATACGGTTGCCATCGGATCAGCATATTTTACGCTTGGCATCGCTGTGGAAACACCTGCGGTGCGCGCCGCGACGGTCTGGACTGCGTTTATGGCGTTGGCACGCTGACGGTCTTGCGCCTGCACGGGGGCGATACCAGCGTCACCGTTGACCCTTGGCGTGGCGGCGGGATGACCAGCTTTCATTGGCGCGGCCAGCCGGTCTTTGCCGATGTTCGCGGTGACGCGCCGACCGACATGGCTTGTGTGCCGCTGCTGCCCTTTGCCAATCGCATCGCACGCGGCCGTTTCACGGTCGCTGGCCGCGAGATTGTGCTGCCGCGCCTGGACGGCGAAGCGCATGCGCTCCACGGCGATGGCTGGCTTTCGCCGTGGGATGTGGTGGATATTGACCGCGACCATGCCACACTGTCCTTTCACCATCCGGCTGACAATTGGCCCTGGCGCTATCAGGCATGGCAAGAATTGCGCATCACGGGGGATGGCTATCACCACACGCTCAGGCTGATCAATCTGGGTGAAACACCAATGCCAGCAGGCCTTGGCCTCCACCCGTGGCTGCCGCGGACATCAGCGACAGTCTACCGCGGGCTGCACCGCGGCCGCTGGCAGATGGGCGATGACCAATTGCCCCGGGAACTGATCGAGCTGCCGGCGCCGCAGGATTGGTGGCACGGCGCCCCGGTTGCGAGCCAGATATCCGACACGTGCTACACCGGCCGCCATGGTCACCTGACGATCAACTGGCCGGACCGGGGATTGGCGCTGGCCATGGCGCCATCCGCGTTGCTATCCTTCACCCATGTCTATGTGCCGGCCGCAGCTGACTTTTTCTGTGTGGAACCGGTCAGCCACAGCCCCGATGCGATCCACCGGCCCAAAGAGCCGGGGCTTGTCTGGCTGGCACCCGGGGAGGCGCTGGCGGCGGAGGTGAATTTCCGGGTGTTCGCGCTTTAGGCGATGCGCTCCAGGTGCAGGATCATTGCGGTGCCCGGGTGCAGGCGCGGCGGCTGGAAACCGGCCCGCATCAGCACTGCGCCGCGGAACACCCCGCCACCCGTCAGTGGCCATTGCGCCTTCAGTTTGGGCGGCCACACCAGCCGCACTGCATAGTCAACTTTCGGGTCGAGCCCATTCAAGCGCAGCGGCTCGGCGAAATAGCCGCGCTGTTCGTTGATGAGCGTATAGGACAGCAGAGCCTCGCTCTGGTCTGCAGCGATTATGGTGAAGGCATTGACGCCTTCGGTTGCATCGATGCGATGCAGTTCGCCCGTGTGGATGAGCTTCCTGTGCGCCTTGTGCAGCACCACCCCGGCGGCCAGTTCGGCAGTTTCGCCAGCATCGAGTTCGCGCAGATCGGCTTCGATGCCCAAGTGACCGAACAGCGCGGTCGCCACGCGCAATGGCATGGACAGCCGGCGGCCAGTGATATGGCATCGCGTGGGTCCGACATGGGCGCCCATCAGTTCGGCGGGAAAAAAGCGTGAAAAGCCGCGCTGGATTTCCAGCCGGTCGAGCGCGTCGTTCGAATCGCTTGTCCAGATTCGGTCGGTGCGCCCGAGCACGCCAAAGTCCGCACGGCCACCGCCGGATGCGCAGCTTTCAATCTCGACATGCGGAAACGCCGTGCGCAGCCGGTCGAGCACGGCATACAGGCCCTTGACATGGGCGCAAACGCCGGCGCGTCCATCGGCATTGCCTGGCTGGCTGAGGTCGCGATTCATGTCCCATTTCAGGTAAGCGATCGGATATTCACCGAGCAGGGCAGCGATATCTGCGTACAGACGGTCGCACACATCGGCGCGGCCGAAATCCAGTGCAAGTTGGTGGCGAAACTCGGTTTGCGGCGCCGGCGGCGTTGATAGCACCCAGTCGGGGTGGTCACGAAACAGATTGCTGTCGGGATTGACCATCTCCGGCTCGACCCAAAGCCCGAACTCCATGCCCAGCCCGCGGACCTTTTCGATCAGCGGGCCCAGGCCATCTGGATAGATGGCGCGATCGACTGTCCAGTCGCCGAGCCCGGCCCGGTCGTTGCGGCGGCCGAGAAACCAGCCGTCATCCAGGACAAAGCGTTCGACGCCGACATTGGCCGCGCATTCCGCAAGCGCCATCAAGGTCGCCTGATCATGATTGAAATATACGGCTTCCCAGCTGTTATAGTGTACAGGGCGTTGTTTCAGGCGCAGGCGGGCATGTTCCGGGCGGGCGCGCAAAAAGGCGTGGAACTGACGCGAAACGCCACCCAGCCCCGCCTCGGACACAGTAGCATACAGGGCTGGCGTGATCAGGCTTTCACCCGGCGCGATCCGCATTTCGCCGGGAAGATACAGCGCCTCCATCGCTACCGATTGGCGGCCATCCGCGAGGGTTTCAATGGCAAGGCGGTGATTTCCGCTCCAGCCAAGATGGACGCCGTGGCAAAGCCCGCGCGTCTCGTTGGTGCCAAGCTCGACTGCAAACAGACCGGGAAAGGCGTCATGGCTGGTGCGACCCCGGCGATTTTCACGAACCCAGCTGCCCATGCCAAGGTCGTGACGGCGGGTCTGAAATTCGCCGGCCCATCGGCCTTCAAGGCCGATGACCGTTTTGATAAAACCAGGCAACGGCAGCACGGGCGCCATGAGATGGTCGACGGTCAGTAGTTCAACGCCGCTGTTGGTCAATTGTGTCGTGGCCACGAGCACGTTGTTTGACAGCTGTAGCTGGTGAACGATGGTGATCCCATGGTCATCGTCCTGGCTGGTGAACCGCAGGCTATCGTCGGTGACCTGTACGTCCACAAGCAGCGCAAATGTCGCCCAGTCCCGGCCGTCACGGTGCGCCGCAATGCCGGGCCTGCCTGGAAAACCCTGGCCGGCCTGCGGTGTCAGTGCCAGCGGTGCTTCGATCGCCGGCGAGGCATTTGCCTCAGCGCGTGCCGACAGCAACGCCAGTTGCGCAAGATCGAGCCCGTCCGGCAGCCTTGGCCCCCAATAGCTGATCACCGGCACGGCCGCGATGGTCGCTACAACCAATGTGACGTGCGTGTCGTCGAGGCGAAAGGCAGCGGGACGTGAGACTGAACCGGCGGCGGGCATGGCAAGCTTTCATTAGCAACGCGATATTTATATGATAAATGCTGCAAACCTGTCTATCGCAGGCCATCGGTGCCGCGCTATCCAATATTGATTGCCGCAGGTTCAGTGTCGATGCCGAACTGCGATCGAACGAAGGATTATCGCTGCCATGCTGGGCGTCTGTTATTACCCCGAACATTGGCCCGAAACGTCTTGGGCGGAGGATGCCCGCCGGATGCGGGCGCTTGGCCTGACCTATGTGCGAATCGCTGAATTCGCCTGGAGCCGCATCGAACCTGTTCCCGGCCGTTTCGATTGGGAATGGCTCGATCGCGCCATCGCGACGCTGGGCGATGCCGGCCTGAAGGTTGTGATGTGCACGCCAACGGCGACACCGCCGAAATGGTTGATCGATGCCTATCCCGAAATCTTGCCCACAGATCCAGCCACCGGGCGGACGCGCGGTTTCGGCTCACGCCGGCACAGCGATTTCTCCAGCCCCGTCTGGTTCGAACAGGCGATGCGGATCAGCGCGGCGGTGGCGGCGCGTTATGGCAGCAATCCGCACGTCGTCGGTTGGCAGACAGACAATGAACTTTGTTGTCACGACACGACGTTCAGTGCCTCGCCAGCCGCGCGGGATGGGTTTCGGGCCTGGCTGCGTGGCCAATATACCGACATCGCGGCGCTCAATATCGCCTGGGGCAACGTGTTTTGGTCGATGGAATATCGCGATTTCGATGCCATTGACTTGCCGGTGGGCGCCGTCACAGAGACCAGCCCCGCGCATCGCATGGCATGGCGGCGCTATTCGTCAGACGCCGTGGTGCGTTTCCACGATGCAATGGTGGCGATCATCCGCGCGCACGCGCCGGGGCGCTGGGTGACCCATAATTTTATCCCGATGCCGGAAACCGGGGTCGATAATCATGCATTGGCGGCACCGCTGGATTTCGCATCCTACGACAATTATCCACTGGGCCGCGCCGATCTGGCCATGGCGCGGTTGCCCGCTGACGCGTTTCGTCCGTGGATGCGCACCGGACATCCGGATTTCCAGGCAATCCTGTTCGACCAGACGCGCGGGCTGACCGGGCGACCATTCTGGGTGATGGAACAGCAGCCTGGCCCGGTGAACTGGGCGGGCCATAATCCGCGGCCGGCGGTCGGCATGGTACGACTGTGGAGCTGGGAGGCCTTTGCCCATGGCGCCGCCGTTGTCAGTTTTTTTCGCTGGCGTCAGGTGCCGTTCGCGCAGGAACAGATGCACGCGGGGCTACTGCGGCCGGATTCGAGCGAGGCCGAAGCCTGGCCGGAAATTCAGAAGCTCGCCGCAGAACTCGCCGAGATCGAATTGCCGGCGCCGGACAAATCCCCGGTCGCCATCATCGTTGATCATGAATCGGACTGGCTGGCGCAGATCGAACGGCAGGGCCGGGGCTATGATTACCAGGCGGTCGTTACCGCCTGGTATGGCGCGGTGCGGCGGTTGGGGCTCGATGTCGATTTCGTTCCACCAGGGGCCGATCTCGCTGGTTATGCGCTGGTATTGGCCCCGGCGCTGGCGCTGCCGACGGCCGATGCCGTGGCGAAGCTGCGCGATTGCGACGCGCTGGTGCTGATCGGGCCGCGCTCCGGTGCGAAAACGAAGGATGTCACCATTCCGGATGGTCTGCCGCCAGGAATGCTGCGCGCGATCATGCCGATCCGCGTGCTGGCGGTTGAAACGTTGCGGCCGGATTGCCCTGGTACCATCACCATTGGTGACGCGTGCTTTGCCAGCGGCCGGTGGCGCGAGACCATTGACCCTGGCAGTTGCGAAGTGCTTGGCCGATACGAAGACGGTGCTCCGGCGTTCGTGCGCAACGGACGCGTGCATTATCTTGCGACGCTGACAGACGATGCGGCCTTGACCGCGCTGCTGATTACCATGGCTGCTGAGGTCGGGCTGCCGATCACGCCAATCAGTGGCGGCCTGCGCCTGCGCAGGCGGGGACCGCTGACGTTTGCCATCAATTATGGTGACACGCCGGCTGCGGCACCGGCCCCGGACGCAGCAACCTTTCTGCTCGGCGCCAGGACCGTGGGGCCACGCGATCTGGCGATCTGGCGAACCGACTGAGCGGCGCGGCGTCACATCAAAAGGTGAATTCTTCGCTTTCCGCGCGTTCGCCCAACAGGAAAGCGTCGGCGACCAAAGTCAGAGGCGTGAGATCGCAATCGCTTTCGGCGTTGGCGACCAGCGCTGCAAAGCGCCGGTACAGGCCCGCATATTCGCCAATGTCACCAATCGGCTGTGCCACACCTTTGATTTGGAGGCGCGCTCCGCCGTCGTGGAGCGCCAGTGTGCCCCCATCAGTCTCGATGATGATGTCCCAGCATTGCTCGCCGGTCTGGCGAAAATCGAATTCGGCCTGCACGGCCGCCGCCTCGTCGTGAATCAGCCCCAGCGACGCGGCAATCGGTGCGCCGCGCCCAGCCGGAAACAGCAGCTGTGCGTGATTCAGCCGCAACGTTCCCGGCAGGATGGCGGTGACGATCGAAAGCGCGTTGATCCCCGGATCAAAAACGCCAAGGCCGCCGGCGGCGAGGATCCATTCCTGCCGCGGGTGCCAGACACGAATATCCTCGCGCCAATCGATTCGCACCGCCGTGATGCGCTTGTCGGACAGCCAGGTGCGTGCGGCGGCAACGCCAGCGGCGTGGCGGCAATGCCAACTGGCGAACAGGCTGCGCCGCGCTGCCAACGCCTGGGCCTGCAACGCATGGATTTCCGACAGCGTGGCGCCAGGTGGCTTTTCCAGCATGACGTGCCAACCCGCCGCCAGCGCCCGCGCCGCAATCAGGTGACGGCCGACCGGCGGGGTGCACAATGACACGGCATCGATTTCCAGCCCGCTATCGGCAAGGGCGTCGATATCGGCAAAGTTCGGAACGCCATCGACCGTGGCATGTCGGCTGACCGCCGCCGCCAGAATGAATCCCGCATCGGCGGCGATTGCCGGCAGATGCTGGTCGCGCGCGATCTTGCCGATGCCAATAACCGCGATACGGCGACGTGCAGCCATTCGATCCTCCACCCAGGGTTCTTTTATCGGATATATATGTTATATTTCAGAAATGACTGTTTGACGAGTGAATGGCGATCAACAAACATAAAGACCTATCCGCACCGCCAGTACGGGGGGCGTCAACGATGGAACGGTCGGAAATGGCGCAAGCCATTTGCACTGTAAGGGCAAACGCACATGACTGACAATGGCCTTCAATCGTCGGCGCCGCGGCTACGGTCACGCGCCTGGTTCGACAATCCGGCCAATCCAGACATGACGGCGCTCTATCTTGAGCGTTATCTCAATTTTGGCTTGTCGGTTGCCGAATTGCAGTCTGATCGACCGATCATCGGCATCGCCCAGACCGGCAGCGATATTGCGCCGTGCAATCGCCACCACTTGGTACTTGCGGACAGGGTTCGTGACGGCATCCGTGACGCGGGTGGTATCCCGATTGAATTCCCAATTCATCCGATCCAGGAAACCGGCAAGCGACCGACTGCGGCGCTGGACCGCAATCTGTCCTATCTGTCGCTGGTCGAGGTCCTGTACGGCTATCCGATCGACGGCACCGTGTTGACCATCGGCTGTGACAAGACGACCCCCGCCTGCTTGATGGCCGCCGCCACTGTCAATATCCCGGCGATCGCGCTGTCGGTCGGGCCGATGCTCAACGGCTGGCATAAGGGGCAGCGCACGGGATCGGGCACCATCATCTGGAAGGCGCGCGAAATGCTCGCGGCCGGCGAAATCGATTATCGCGGTTTTATCGAGTTGATCGCTTCTTCTGCGCCCTCGACGGGTTTCTGCAACACAATGGGCACGGCAACGACAATGAACTCGCTGACCGAGGCGCTTGGCATGTCGCTGCCTGGATCGGCGGCGATCCCGGCGCCGTATCGGGATCGCCAGCAGGCCGCCTATGAAACCGGCCTTGCCATCGTTGAAATGGTCCACGCTGATCGCAAGCCGTCGGACATCATGACGCGCGCCGCGTTCCTGAATGCCATCCGGGTCAACAGTGCAATCGGTGGCTCGACCAATGCCCCCATTCATCTCAACGCCATTGCCCGCCACATGGGCGTCGAATTGTCGCTTGATGACTGGCAGGACCATGGTGCGGGCGTGCCCCTTCTCGTCAACCTGCAACCTGCGGGCGAATATCTGGGTGAAGATTACTATCACGCCGGCGGCGTTCCGGCTGTTATCGGGGAACTGCTGCGTGGCGGGCTTCTCGACGGCAATGCCATCGGCTGCAACGGTCGGACGCTCGCCGACAATAATCTTGGCGCCACCATCCAAGACACACAGGTCATCAGGCCGCTCGCGGAACCTCTGCTGGCCAATGCCGGTTTGACAGTGCTTCGCGGCAATCTGTTCGAATCGGCGGTGATGAAAACCAGCGTCATTTCCGCGTCATTTCGCGACCGATATCTGTCTAACCCCGACGATCCTGATGCCTTTGAAGGCTGGGCAATCGTATTCGACGGCCCGGAGGATTATCACGCCCGCATCGACGATCCAGCACTCGCTGTTGACGAACACTGTTTTCTCGTCATCCGCGGGGTCGGCCCGATCGGCTATCCTGGCGGCGCTGAAGTCGTCAACATGCGCGCACCGGCGGCGTTGATCCGTGCCGGCATCGATGCCTTGCCATGTATCGGCGACGGCCGCCAATCGGGCACATCCGGTAGCCCCTCCATTCTTAACGCCGCGCCCGAGGCAGCATTGGGCGGTGGCCTCGCTGTGCTCCGGACCGGCGACCGCATCCGCATCGATCTGCGACTGAGAACCGCAAACATGCTGGTGGCGCCGGATGAAGTTGCGCGCCGCAATGAAGCTCTTGCGGCGGCCGGTGGTTTTGTCATCCCGCCGCCGCAAACGCCCTGGCAGGAATTGCACCGCGACATCACCGGCCAATATCCCGGCGGCGCCGTGATTGAAACGGCAGTACAGTATCAGCGTATCGCCCAGACCAAAGGCTTGCCGCGTGATAGCCATTAAGCGCGCGTGATGGACTTCCGCATTATCCCGCGCGACAGCCGCGACACGCTTGGCGAAGGCCTGATGTGGAGCGCCCGCGACCAGGCGCTCTACTGGACCGATATCATCGGGCAGATGTTGTGGCGGCTGGATTTTGCCGACGACCGCATCAGCCATTGGCCGATGCCGGAAATGATTGGCTGGATCATTGAACGGGCCGCGGGCGGTTTTGTCGTTGGGCTACAATCGGGGTTCCATTACCTTCATCTTGATCCGTTCACGCTGACGCCGATCGGCAATCCGCAACCGGAACGGCCAGGCAACAGGCTGAACGATGCCAAGGCCGATTCCCGGGGAAGAATTTGGGCCGGATCAATGCCGCGTTCGGACCTGCCGATCGACCAATGGCCTGCAACGGGGGCGCTTTACCGCCTTGATCCCGACGGACAGGTCAGTCGCCACCAGGATGGGCTGATCATTGCAAATGGCCCGGCATTCAGCCCTGATGGCAGCACGCTATATCACACCGACAGCCGCGCCGGACTGGTCTGGCGCTTTGCCGTCAGGGATGATGGCAGTCTTGGCCCGCGCGTGGAGCATATTCGTTTTGATACCCGCAAAGGCGCCCCCGATGGCATGACATGTGACCGTGACGGCGGTCTTTGGATTGCTGTTTACAATGGCGCCCGTGTCGCCCGCTTCCACCCCGATGGCCAACTGGACCGCACAATCCTGCTGCCGACTCCGCAGGTCACAAATGTCTGCTTCGCTGGCGACGGGCTGACACGCATGTTCGTGACCTCGGCGGCGGATGGCCTGCTTGATGATCCTTTGGCCGGCGCTTTGTTCGAGGTGGAGCCTGGCGCCGCTGGTGTGGCCGGCCATCAATTTGCAGGCTAGAGTCAGGATGGTCAAATCTGCAGATGAGCTTTGCCGCCGTCGGACCTCCCGGTGCGATGCGTGGGTTCGAAGGTGCCCGGTTCGGACGTTAATCGAGATCGGCGGGACCGGGATGACCCGCAAAAATGGCTTTCACTACGTCTGCCAGATGCAATCCGCCTTGGCCAACGCGCTGCATCGCCAGCCGGCGAGCCGATTGCTGATAAGCGGGCGATACCAACGGTGCGGCGGCAGGGTCCCTTGATGAAGCCAGCCCAGAACCCTGGAAAACAACGTCTGCCGAAAATTTGCGGCTGGTCTCGATCCAGCCGGCAAAGGCAATTGCCGGCGCGTCGGTAAGGCGCACCGATGTCGGGAGCGGATGGCGATTTTCGATGGCCGCTGACAGGGCACCGGCAGCCGCCGCTTCTTTGCCTGGGAAATCGACCGCCGCGCCATCCCGATATTCGTGCAGGCTGATCGGAGGTGCCTGGCTCGATGCCCGCACCCAAGCGATTGTGCCCAAACGATCCGTAAGTGGGAATTGCCAGTGCAGCCGATGCCCTGCGTGCAATGGTTCGTGCATGTCGCCGACGATGTGGAAAATCCAGCACAGCGCCACGGCACGGTCCGAATTCTTGGCCTTGCGATCTGACACGATGGCAAGGTTTCGGGCGAATTCCGCCTTTGCATCGCCAGCCACGACCCCGCAATCAAGCTGCTTTACCCGATCTTGAATCGATCCGAGAAGGAGTGGAGCCACCTCGAAAGTGGTCCATGGCAAGGGCCCAGTTCGTCGTCATCTTCGGCGAGTGCTTTATGCGGGCCATGGCGGCGTAATGTTCAAATGCCCGACGACTTGCGGAAATCACGACAGGCCCCTTGATCGTCTCGTGGCGCACACCGGGTTGTAACCGTTCATGCGGCCTTGCACGGCATTCGGTTTCATCGCCAAATTATGTCGCGAGGCAAAGCCGCATGATCGGCTCAGCTTTTTTTCACTGCCATTTTACCGGCTATTTCAGCCTCACCGCCCACTATGCTGGCGGCATACCTGTTGTCCGGGCTTTTTCACGACCATATTGATCACGCCCGATCAGCCATAGGAACCCGCCCGGCAGTGATGAGATCAGCAGCAGAATCCCCAAAAGGAATGACATGGCCAGCGCCGTCGCCGGCGCCACGCCAGCGATGCCAAGGCCGGCCACCATGGCAACCTCGCGCGTGCCCCAGCCGCCAAACGACAGCGGTAGCATGGTTGCAGCGATGATCGGCGGAATCAGCACAACCGCCTGGAATAATGTCAGCGGTGCATTGAGGATCGCCGCGAGCCCTGCGACGATCCCCACCGTCGAAAGGGCGACAAGCAACGCCAGCGCAAGGATGGTCAGCGACGATGGCCCGCCAAAGGCGATGCGCCGAGCATAGGCACTGGCCTCGCTGACAACGCGTGTCGCATTGAACCGCGCCAGAAACGGAAACAATGCGAGGATTCGATCACCAAGGAAATAGACTGTCAGCACAGCGATGAAAATGGCTGTGACAAGGCAGGCGCCGAAAAACATCGGCGTGGCCGGCGCCCAGGCAAATAACCAGGGCAGGCCCCCGAGAAGCAGAAGGACAAGCGCTGCGATACCCGACAAGCGGTCGACAAGCACAGAGTTCGTCGCTTCCTTTAATGGGATGTTGGTCTGGCGCAGCGCCAGTATGCGGACCGCATCCCCGCCCAACGAGGTTGGCAGGCACTGGTTGAAAAAGGTGCCGACGAGAACGATCCGACAGGCGGCACGAAAGCCGATGTTGATGCCGGACGCGACAAGGATCATGTGCCAGCGCCAGCCGAGCACGACAAATTGCAACAGATTGGCGGCAATCACGAAAAGACACGCAAGAAGCCCGGCGCGGCCCACCTCGTTTGCAGCTAGCCCGAGATCGACCTTGCTGGCGATGAGGGCGATCAACCCGGCCGCAACAAGCAATTTCAAAAGCGTCGACATGGCTATCCGCCGCATTGGCTTGAGGGCAAAGGATCAGGTGATCGGTTGGTTGCCGGACGTAACCAACGAAAATCAGGTCATCGACATCGCGCTGTAGCCAGCACCGGGCATGTCCGTCAATAACAGCGCGCGCAAAGGCTGCCGTGGCCGGTCAGTTTCGTGTCATCGGTCGATACTGGCCAGCAGTTCCGTTTCCATTTTAAGCATTTCCCGGGACCGATCGCTTAAACGCCGCGCGGGCGTACCGAAATAGACGCCCCATTCGGCAAGTGATTTGTTGACCAGCGAAAGCGCGCCAACCGATGCGCCGTCACCGATCGTCAGATTCGGTAACACAACGCTGCTGCTGCCGATGATCACATGGCGGCCCAGGCTGACGGGGCCGCCCTTGACGTTCAGGAAGCGCGCCGGGACGGTTGGGTTGGTCAACGCCTGGCCGCTGTAGTCATCTGTCTTTGTGTAAATGCGCACACCCTGCGACAGGCCGGAAAAATCGGCCATTGCCAAACCGGCGCCAGCTGAAAGAAAACAAAAGCCTCCGATATGGATGTAGGAACCAAGCGTCAGATGGCCGCCGGCTGCACTGATCGTCGTATAGCCGTCGATGCGCACGTTATCGCCGATGACGATGTTTTCAAGACTGATAATGGTGCAGTTTTTCGCAATCTGGACATTGCGACCAAGGGACTTAAAACCAAAGTGCGCCAATTCATCATCGCCATAATAGCCTGGCAAGAATGGATTTTGTGTCATCGTTCAAGTCCCTTACTGCACAGACTGACGGTCACGGGCGGGCGTTGCGGGCCGGCCGCAGTTCGGCGCGCAACAATGGCGCATCATCGCGTTCCGGGCTGCCATTGCTGCCTGCCATCCACACACCAGCGATAAGATAGGGCGGCTGGCCCAGCGCATCGCGTCGCAATACCATGACTTCCCGCCAGATGACCGTCAGGATGATGACCAAGAACGATGTGAAGCTGATCGTCATCGGTGCCGAGATCGCCCGCGAAGGCTCCCCAAATCCCAGCACGGTCAGCAGATAGAGCACCAGGCCCGTGATCATGCCAAGGATGCCGACATTGAGAAGGAACTGCACCAGTTTTTTCGAATGGGCGAAAAAATCGATGTTGAACATGATGAACGCCATGATGCCCCACTTGCTGCTGCCAAAGGGGCGTGCCGCCTGGGTAATTGGCAATTCGACGTAGGACCTGGCATTCCCGTACAGCCCCGGCGTATTGTAATGAACATAGCCAGCGTCGTCCGTAAACATATCAAGCAATCGCGCTGAAAAAAGTCGAAAAGAACTACCAAAGTCCATGATCGGCAGGCCAACAAGGAAACGATTGACCCGATTGCCGACGAAACTGATTATCTTGCGCCGCAGCGACTCATCACGTTTGGCGCGATAGGTCGCAACCAGATCATGGCCATTGGCAATTTCGGCGACGAAACGCGGAATGTCCTTTGGATCATGCTGTAAATCTCCATCCATGGTGACGACCCACTTGCCGCGCGCTACGCTCAGCCCCGCACTCGCGGCGGCAACCTGGCCGTAATTGCGATACATTTCAACGACGCGCAATTTTGGAATCGTGCGGATTTTTTCACGGGCAATCGCCAGAGACTGGTCTTTTGAACCATCATCGACTGCGACGATTTCATAATCTAGGGAGATCGTGTCCAGAACATCCTTCAATTGGTCAAGCAGGAGCGGCACCGCATCCTGCTCATTATAAACGGCAAAAACCACGCTGACCATATCGCGCTGCGCAGACTGCACACCATCGACCAGCAAATCCGCCGGTTCGTTACTCGTGCCGGCGCGTGACGGCATGCGTCAAAGCATCCGGCCGTGCAGAGACAGCTTGGCAATCCGCTGTTCCCAATCGATGAGCGACCGATACCATTGCAACGTATAGCACGTTGGATCATCGCCATTGGTCGTGCTCGATTCAAGCGCCTTCTTGATTTCGACGATGCCTTCATGGACGCGGTAGACCGGTTGATAGCCCAACCGCTGATGTATCTTGGCAAACGACAGGCTGTAGGTGCGCTTGTCAGCCTCATCTGGAATACGGTGCACGGTAACGTTGGGAATAATATCGACAACGAACTGCGCGAGTTGCTGAATCTGGTAATTCATGTCGCTGCTGCCGACGTTAAACACTTCACCCGCAACCAGTTCCGATGCTTCCTCAACGCCGTGGATCATGGCACGGCCGACGTCCGATACATGGACAAAAGGCCGCCATTGGGCACCACCGCCCATGATATAGATGTTACGCTCCTTCCAGGCGCGCAACGTCATGATATTGATTGCGAGATCGAACCTCATCCGTGGCGCAAGACCGAAAACTGTGGCGTTGCGGAACATGACAATTTCGAATTCGGGTGATGACAGCGTGTGGAGAAATTCTTCCATCCGCACCTTGCATTCGGCATAGATGGTTTGCGGGCGGCAATCGTCGGTTTCAACAAGTTCTTCTTTTACACCATGGCCATATACCGATGCTGAACTGGCATAGACATAGCGTTTGACGCCGGCTTCCTTCGCAGTGCGGGCGAGATGGCAGCCGCCGTCATAATTGATCGATCGGGTCAATTCCGGATCAATTTCTGCCGACGCGTCGTTGCTGAGGCCGGCAAGATCGATAACGGCATCGATGCCTTTCAACTGATCGTGCGTAACGTTACGGATATCTTCGACCAACGTCCGAAAGTTGGGATTATCAGTTAAAAAATCCAGACGGTTCAGCCCGAAAAAAAATCGGTCAAGTGCAACAACTGAATGCCCGCGCTCGAGCAATGATGCGCACAATGGTATGCCGATATAGCCGCCGGCTCCGGCAACCAGAATATTCGCCATTTTTATTGTCCTTATTAGAAACTTATAAGATCAGGCAACGCTCGCAGCGATTTTGGCAGCCTGTGCGTGAATTCGTGTAAAGGCAGCAACGACGCCATCAGCTTCGCGCTCGGTCATATCATTATAAACCGGCAGCGCTATAACGTTGTAGGCGGCATGTTCCGTCACCGGCAATGACACGTCACGCGATCGCGAATAGGCACCCATATGGTGGCAGGGAGGCGAATAATATTTGCGGACGAACAATTGTTCCTTTTCCAGCGCAGCGGCCAGCAGTTCGCGGTCAATTCCAAACTCTGCCTTTTCGACAACAACCGGCAGGTACAGCCAGATGGGGTCCTGTCCGGCGGGCGCTCGTGACACGGTAAGCCCGGGCAGCCGCTCGATACCGGCAATCATGCGATCCACGGCGGCGCGGCGGATACGAGCAGCCTCTTCAAACACCTTTAGTTGCTCAATGCCAATCAGTGCACACACTTCGAGCATCTTGCCGTTAAGGCCCGCCATTGAACAGTCTGCGCCATTGTCCTGACCAAAATTACGCAATGCCTTTATGCGCGCCATCAGTGACGCGTTGTTGGACGAAATGCACCCGCCCTCCATGGTTGCAAACGCTTTGGTGGCGTGAAAACTGAACATCTGGCCATCGCCGTGGCCGCCAACGAGTTTGCCATCGACGCGCGAACCAAAAGACGGCGCGCTGTCGTAAAATACCTTTAGGCCATGGCGCCGTCCGATATCGTCAAGGGCCTTGTAATCGCAACAAAGGCCATAGGCATCAACGCCCAGAATGGCGCGCGTATTGGAGTTGATGCGACGTTCAACATCTTCTGGATCGATGCAAAACGAGCCATCGTCGAGAATGTCGGCGAACACCGGCAGACCGCCGGCCCAAACCACGGCGTGCGGGGTTGCCGAAAAGGTAAAAGACGGAACGATAACTTCGCCGCAAACAATGTCTGCGGCGTGCAACATGGTCATCAGCGCCGTTTGGCCGCTTGAAAAAACCGCCGTCGGTGCGCCGAGATAGGCGCTTAGTTCGCGTTCAAACTGTTGAACCCAAGGGCCATTGTTGGTGACCATTCCCGATGCCACGGCAGCCTGGAACTTGTCGAGGTAAATCGTCGGATCAGGCATACGCGGCCGAACAATATGCATTGGCTTGTCAAATACAGGATGGCCTCCAAAAAAGGCAATTTCATTATCTATATCTGCCATTACAGCCTCTTGTCCTTTGCCCATCCACCAACGAATTATACGCACTTTTGGAATTAGAAATTTATATCAATTAGCAATTAAGTATCTATCAGAAACTTAGCTATTTACTAAGTTTTCAAGGCTTGCTCATGTCAGTTGATCGATTAAACAGCTATATTCCAGCTTAGGTGAACGCACAAGTGGCCTTGTCCCTGGCACGCCATGGCAAACATGTGATGTCGATGGATTTGGCCATTGTTTCAATGGCTGGAAGACCAAGTCGAGTCGCCATTCTCGGGCAAGGTTTACGAATTGGAACCCACCCGAAGGAATTTCGCATATGCCAAAGGCGGCAAGGCGGCCACGGGATGGCTCGGCGGCCTTACCGTTGACAGGATGGTGCATCACCGACGCGGCAGCACTGTCAGCCAAACATGGGGTCGGCTCACGTCAGAAACGAGTTATTGCTCTTGATCTGCGCCACTGTGGCAACCCAGACCAATCCACCTTCAATGAATTAGTCCTCCATATTCCGCGCCTCAGCCTCTGGTCACCGCAGCCATGGCAGCAACTCTGGCGGCAATCGCCAGCGACGCTGTCAGGCCGGGCGATTCGATACCTGTCAGTCCGATATAGCCGGGCACGCCATGTTCCGCCGGGCCGGCAATCTGAAAGTCATCGGCGACGACCCCCCCATGCGCAAGTTTGGGTCGCACACCGGTGTAGGAGGGCGTGATTTGATCAGCAGCAAGATCGGGCCACCATTGCCGGATGGACGCCAGAAAAGTTGGCGCGCGAGCCTCATCGACGTTGTAGTCAATATCATCGGGGTTGGTGGTTGTCAGCCATTCGACATCAGGACCAAAACGAGCCTGTCCCGCCAGATCAAGCGTGAGATGCACGCCAAGGCCACCCGGTTC
Source organism: Sphingomonadales bacterium (assembly GCA_038228305.1). GTDB lineage: Bacteria > Pseudomonadota > Alphaproteobacteria > Sphingomonadales > Sphingomonadaceae > Sandarakinorhabdus. Next base: position 273,795 of record JBBRPI010000001.1, read on the forward strand.
TGGAACAGGATAAATAAGCCGCGAAAATGGCGACCGACCCGCCAGCGCGAAGTAGCTGCCCTTGGCAAAAACTGGCTCGGGCCGCCAGCGCTGCGGCAACGCCGGCAGCATCGCTGCGACCGCCGCCGCCGACAATCCGGCGGCATTGACCACAAGGGCTGCCGTGATTTGGGTACCATCAGCGGTGGTGACGATAATGCAGCCTTTCGCGGGTGTCAGATCGACCACCCGGGCACCTACCGCAAGCATCGCGCCATGGTCCTCGGCGATGCCCTGCAACGCCAGCATAAACCCGTGCGAATCAATGATTCCGGTCGATGGCGAGTGGATCGCGCCAGCGCATCGTATGGCCGGTTCCAGCGCCCTTGCGCGGGCACCATCGACGAATACCAAATCTTCGACGCCATTCTCGCGCCCGCGGGCCAGAATCTGCTGCAATTCCGTCATTTGGTTGTTGTTACTACCGACGATCAACTTGCCGCAGCGGCGATGGGCCACGCCATATCGGGCGCAGAAATCATAAAGCGCCCGGCGACCTTCGACACACAATATCGCTTTTAGCGACCCGGCACGATAATAAATGCCGGCATGGATGACTTCGCTGTTACGCGAACTAACGCCAGTGCCGATAACACGCTCGCGTTCAATAATCACGACTTCTCGGCCGGCTTCGGCTAGCTCTCGTGCTATGGCAAGACCGACAACGCCGGCGCCGATGACGATGCAATCGACAGTATCCATGATCAGTTGTTACCGGCGGCGCTCGTCACCCGCAGCAGCGTAAAGCGACCCTTGGCAGCGACTGTTTCAAGCCCTGCGGGCAACGGCCGTTTCAGGCGGCTGGCATCACACAGCAGCAACCAGGGAAACTTGGATCGGCTGACCGCGGCGACCCAATCATCATAGGCCGATACATTGATTTTCAGCTGGTTCATCTGGTCCCTTGGCGTCGACTCGATCGCGGCAAGCAGAGGTCCTCGAATGATTATCGGTTGCGATGCTGCTCCAGCAAAAAGCCGCGAAATCGCACCATGTTCGGCAACCAGCAACGGGCCGAACATCTGGCAACGCCGATTGACGGTATCCAGCCGACCACCGCCGACAACGATCGTTTCCACCAATTGGCCCGGCGGCAATCTGGATGCGACAGCAGCAAAGTCGAGCCTATCCTGACCATAAGCGTGCCAACCTGCCCCGATCGCCAGCAGACGCACGCCAACCAGTGCCGTCATTGCGGCCAGCACCCATCGCTCATGCCGGTCGCCCCTGAGTATCGGCTGCAATCCAGCAACCAGCAGAAATGCACCAAACAACGGCATCCTGTCGGAAATATAGCCAATGCCGAACATCGTTGGCGGCACCGCCACGATCAGCAACCCCGCCAGCAGCAGCGCCGGCCAAACGACCGGCACCACCCGTAGCCGGCCTCGCCAAACCAAAACCAGGACGAGCCCAAGCATGGCGGACAGTGTAAGAATATCGAATAAAAACGACGGTCCCTCTGCAACCCTGACGATCGTTGTCAGTCTGTAGTCGATCAATTCCCAGATCCGCTGGCCAAGCTGTCCGGTACGCGAAAGTCTGCTCGCGCTTTCGTCAGCATTGCTGACGCCGCCCGAAACCGCGCTGATCCGCGACGAAAGGAACAGCGTCACTGGCACCACGGCTTGAAGCAGCAGCGCCGCCATCGCACGAAAAAATTCGCCAAGCTTTTGCGATGGCGACTCCCGAAATAAACCAATCTCAAGTGCGCCAAGCAACAGCCCGTACAAGGCAAATGCGACGCCATGGACGAAGAAAATCACCACCGCGAGCAGGCAGGCGACGGGGAGCGTGAGAAGCATTTGATTGGGAACACGCCGACGCTGCTGCAGCCACCACCCAGCGCCCCAGAAAACCAGCCCCATACCAAGCAGAAAGTTGGCAAAGCCCCAATTCAGGATAAAACTGTACAGCAGCGGAACGGTTAATAGCGCGGTCACAACCGAGACGCGCCCGGTTAAAGCACTGCTAAAATAGAGTATGCCGCCATATTGCACGGCAAAAATCAAAATTATGGTGATATGCGGAGCAAGGTATGTCGGCACGAAAAGCATTAAGCCGGTTATGAGAACATCGAGACCAATATTGGGAAGTATAACCCAATTAGCAGCATAATTTTGGCTCAAAACAGGGATCAAGTCTATATGCGAAAGCACAAAATAACGTGCAATGTGATTGTAAAAATCAATCAGTGGCAACACGGGCGTGATTAATAACGGAATCAGTGCCAAAAGAAATATAGCTAAAAACAATAAGCGATTAGTGGCTTTCACTCTCAAAACAACAGGGAAAGGATTAATTTCACTTATTTGCGACTGCGGGTAATTTTTATCCTTCATTTTGACCCGTTAAGCCCCGGAAATTATTAACAATCTCTGAAATTCTGATATAGAAATCTCAGCTGTCATCACGCAATGTGAACGTCATATCGCATATCGGCGAACTTCTACGAAAGCAAACATTTTGCGTTTCGCTGGAACGCCAACCAAACTCTCTTTTCGAGTCCGTTTGAGTCACCCCGAAAGGCAAAATAAACCGGAAAAAACCTCAACCGCTGGCCTAGTGCATATGATCGGCTCCTACATGGGTCTGTGCAAGGTAGAGGAGGACACCATGGTGTGCATCACTATCGAAGCCAGCCAGCCTAACGGTGCGTCGTACCGTCTGGCCATAGGGTGCAATTTGTACCTTTTGGCTTCATGGTTCGCCGGCATCGTGCGGTGAAGCTAATCGAGAATGCATCCCAGCAATGGGGTGCCCTTTCTTTTTGGACCACGAGCACCTGTGGAGTCGTCAGTGCCAAGACAGTGCCAAAACCATTTTCGGCGCTTGTCGGATATGGTCTAAGTGTATGAAATTATGGTGGACGCACCAGGGTTCGAACCTGGGACCCGCTGATTAAGAGTCAGCTGCTCTACCGACTGAGCTATACGTCCGCGCGCAGGAACTTGCCTTGAAAAGGGTTGTTAGCAGTGGAGGCGGGGGGTGTCCATCAGTTTCCCGGCGGTTAGAGCATCGAACCTGGAGTCTGAATTGTCGGGGATCCCTGGCGGCCTGAGTTGTGATTCACCGTTTTTGGAGGTGGATTATGGGCAAGAGCAGTTCGTCGGAGCTTCGGGTTCGGATTGTCAGGCAGATTGAGCGGGGGCAGTCGTGCCGGGCGGCGGCGCGTCGGTTTGGAGTAGCACCGCCGACAGCGATCCGGTTGGCACAGCGCAAGGCGCAGACGGGATCGTCGGCACCGGCGCGGCGGGGTCGCCCAACCGGCAGCGGTCGGCTTGCCGCGCATTTGGAAGCGCTGATCCGGTGGGTGATGACGAGTGCGATATCACCATGCCTGAGCTTGCAGCGCGGTTGCTGACGGAGAAATCCGTGACGGCGCATCCGGCTTCGCTGTCGCGGTTTTGCGTGTGAACGGGTTCAGCTTCGAAAAAACATTGCTGACGAGCGAAATCGATCGCGCTGATGTCGTTCGCGCTCGGCGGGTGTGGCCGAACACCGCCAGCCGCGGATGAAGAAGCGGCCGGCAAGGCTGATCTTTATCGACGAGGCCGGGACGACAACCAAGACGACGCGGCTGCGTGGTCGGTCGCGCCGGGGGAAGCGGCTAAAGATGAAGGCTCCCTTTGGCCATTGGGACACCCAGACGTTCATCGCAGCGCTGCGCCATGATGGACTGACCGCGCCCTGGGTCATCGGCGGCACCATCAACCGGGATATCTTTGAAACCTATATCGAAACCCAGCTCGCCCCGACCCTGCGGCGAGGCGATACGGTCATCCTCGACAATCTCTCCAGCCACAAAAGCCCAAAGGCCGCCGCCATCCTCAAGGCCCGCGGTGCCAGGTTCCTGTTTGTGCCGCCATACAGCCCCGATTTCAACCCCATCGAAATGGCCTTCACCAAGCTTAAAGCTCATCTGCGAAAAGCCAAGGCCCGAACCATCGACGCGCTGTGGAAAGCGATTGGTTCAATCTGCGAACTCTACGCACTGCAGGAATACTACAACGACCTCAAAGTCGCAGGATATGGCGCAGATTAAAAGCGCGATGCTCTAATTCCCCGGCGGTGTATTTTGCCGCGATATTCCCATGATCAGGCCGATCAGGATTAGCACGGTCATCATCGCCGACCCGCCATAGCTTATCAGCGGCAGAGGAATGCCGACCACCGGTGCGAGGCCCATTACCATCATCATGTTGATCGCCAGATAAAAAAACAGCGTTGCCGTCAGCCCCAGCGCCAGCAGCCGTTGAAATTGGCTGCGGGCTCGCAACGCGACGCGAATTCCCCAAGCCAGGATAATTCCAAATCCGATGATGATGAACAGTCCGCCAAGCAGCCCCCATTCCTCAGCCATTGTTGCAAAGATGAAATCGGTTTGCAGTTCCGGCAGGTAATCCAGATGGCTTTGCGTGCCGTTGAGGAAGCCCTTCCCATCCAGCCCGCCTGAGCCGATGGCGATTTTGGATTGGGTAATATGGTAACCTGCCCCGCGCGGATCGGTGGAGGGATCAAGGAAGATGAGCACGCGGTTGCGTTGATAATCGTGCAGCATCGACCAGGCGAGCGGCATCGCCGCCAGGCCCGCCAGGCCGGCGCCAATGAACAGCCACAGCCTGACGCCGGCCGCAAACATCATCACGACGCCGCCAAAGGTGATCGACAGCGCCGTACCGAGATCGGGTTGCAGCATCACCAGCGCAGCAGGCGCGGCGATCAGCGCCAGCGCCGGCAACAGCGCGTTGGCCTTTGTCTCATACCCCCTCGGAAGATATTCATAATAGCGCGCCATAACGAGAATGATGGCCAGCTTCATGAATTCGGATGGTTGCAGCTGGATGATGCCGATATCGAGCCAGCGCTGGCTGCCGCCGCGGATGCCGCCCATCAATTCTACACCGATCAGCCCGACCAGAACCGTGCCATAAATCGGCCAAGCCCAGGCTTTCCAGCGTTCTGTCGGCACCAGAGCCAGCCCAAGCATTGCGGTTAGCAGGATGGTAAACCTGATACCCTGTTTCAGCGCCCAAGGGCTGAGCGAGCCGCCGGCCGCAGAATAAAGCACGACCAACCCGAAGCTGCCCAGGCCAACAATAACCAACACGATGCCCCAAGGCAGCCGGGCTAGTTCGCGCAGCCATGGGCCGTTGAACATCAGTTGTCCTCCCGCGTCGGTGCGGGTGCATCGGGCGGGCCGATTTCGAATACTGGTGGCGTGGGGGCATCGGTGCGCAGCCAGGCCGGCATCAGCCGATCATTCTCGGCCTGCAGCGTGACAGCATTCTTGGCGCGTTCGTCCGCCTCTTTCGTGGCGCGCATTTTGGCTTCGATCGGCCCCAATGCCGCCAGGGCGCGTTCGGGTTCGAACAGGAATGTCAAAACGTCGCGAGCGATCGGGGCCGCATATTTGCCGCCGGCGATGCCGTGTTCGATAATGACGCTAACGGCATAGCGCGGTGATTCCGTCGGCCCGAATGCAACGAAAAGCGCATGGTCACGCTGTTTCCAGGGCAGCGATTCATTCTTTTTGACGCCGCGCTTGCGTTCGTCTGCCGAAATGCGGCGCACTTGGGCGGTGCCGGTCTTTCCGGCGAAATGCACACCAGGAATCTGGGATTGGCCGGCATGGGCGGTGCCAAAACCGCTGTTGATAACATCGAACATGCCTTGGCGGACGATCGCCAGATGATCCTCGGGAATGCCCAGCGGCGCAAACTGCGGGGCCGGGGCGCCCTTGGGCGCCAGCAATCGTGGCACCACTTCGCGGCCGCTTGCCACCCGCGCTACCATGACCGCCAATTGTAACGGATTGACGATGATATAGCCTTGGCCGATGCTGGAATTCAGCGTTTCGCCAATCTCCCAAGCCTTGTGGTATCGCTTTTGCTTCCACGCCGTATCGGGCACGATGCCAGCCGCCTGGCCGGCGAGCGGCAGATCATATTTCTGGCCCAGCCCGAGCCGCCGCGCCATTGCCGCAATCGCATCGATGCCGATCTGGCGCCCATAGGAATAGAAATATATGTCACAGCTTTTCGGCAGCGCGGTGTGCATGTCGACAAAGCCATGCCCACGGCGGGAATGGCAATGCCAGGTGTTGTTGCCCAATTGGTATTTGCCGGTGCAGCGCACACCCTGATCTGGGGTCACGCCCGCCCCCAGCGCCGCCAGCGCGGTGATCATCTTGAATGTCGAACCTGGCGGATACAATCCCATCGCGCTTTTGTTGAGCAGCGGATTATGGTCGCTTTCCTGCAGTTCCTTCCACAGTGCCGTCGGCACTCGGGTGGAAAAAATATTGGGATCATACGCTGGCATTGACACCATGGTCAGCACATCGCCGGTCTGGCAATCGATTACGATTACACTGGCACTGTTATCGCCCAACCGGCGCGCCGCATAGTTTTGCAGGTCGCGATCAATGGTCAATTTCAGCGTGTCACCCGGTGTATCGCCTTTCGTGTCCAGCTCCCGAATGACCTTGCCGCGGGCGGTTACTTCAACCCGTTGTGCCCCGGCCCGCCCACGCAGCGCTTTGTCCTCGCGGCGTTCGATGCCATCCTTGCCAATGCGAAAGCCGGGAAAGATCAGCAACGGGTCCTTCTGCTCCTTGTACTGCGCCGGCGTTGGCGCGCCGACATAGCCCAGCAGATGGGCAAACTGCTCTCCATCGGGATAAACGCGCGCGAAGGCCCTGACCGGTTGCAGGCCCGGCACATCGGCGATCTGAACATTCAGCGCCGCAAATGCCGGCCAATCAAGATTGCGTGCAATTTCCACCGGCATATAGCTCGGCTGGATCGCAATATCGGCGCGGATGCGCAGTTCATCGTCGAAGGACAGCGGCAGCACTTTTGCGACCTGGGCGAGAACCTGGTCAAGATCGGTGACCTGTTCCGGAATAAGCTCCAGTCGATAGTCAGGCTTGTTGAGCGCCAGCGGTTTGCCATTCCGGTCAACGATCCAGCCGCGGCGGGGCGGGATCAGGCGCAACTGGACTCGGTTTTCCTCCGACGCCAACTGGTATCGCTCACCTTCGAAAATCGAAAGCCAGGTCATGCGGCCGATCAACGTGGCGCCCACGGCCGCCATGCCGCCGCCCAGGACGAGTGCACGCCGGCTGAATTGCTGTTCGCGTACCCCATCGCGGCGCATGCCGTTGTTCATGTCCCGGTGCCGAACACCCGGCGCTGCACGCCGGCACATAATGCGACCACAAGTGGATAGGCGATGATGCTGGTCAGCACCTGCCAGAGCAGCGGCATCAACGGGATCGGTCGGCCGGCAAGGCTCATCAATTGCGCTGTCAGCAATTCAAATACAACGATCACCGCGCTCGCCATACCCCAGTCAAAACCATGCGCATGATGTCCGTATCGCGCTTCAAAAAGCCTGACAAAGCCGGCGGTGGCGGCAAACAGGGTCGCGTTCACCCCGATCGGCTGGGCAAACAGCAGGTCGGCGACCATCCCAAGCAGAAACGCTGACCAAGGTGGCATCAGCCCGGGTTGAAACATCGCCCAGACAAAGATGCTGAGCAGACCCAATTGCGGAAACACTGGCACTGCCACCGGCAACGGCGCCGTCATCGCCACCAGCAGCAAAAGCGTGACGCCTGCCGGCGCGCCCAGCCGCCAATGGCCCCACCAGTATCGCCGGCGTTCAGCGCCATTCATCAGTCGCCAGGGCGGAAGTTGACGTGCCATGTCAGGGCAGCGGCGCAGGTGGCGGCGGAACAGGTCGTGCCTTTGCCCCGCTGTGTTGCGCTTCGATCGGCACCGGGGCGGCAAGATTGGTGGCGGGCACCTCTGCCGGCAAAGGCAGCCATGCCGCCTCGATCGTGACATAGGCGGCGCCGGTGGCGGTCGCGGCCAGCCGTACCAGCGGCGGTTCCACCCCGCCGGCGATGATCGTACCGACCGGCACCCCAGGCGGGAAAATGCCGCCATCGCCTGATGTGACCACCCGGTCGCCTGATCGCAACGGGATTTCCGCCCCGACGCGATCCCGCAGTTCCAGGGCCGGTCGATTGGCCCCGACCGCCAGCGCGGCCTGGCCGGTGCGCTGGATGACCACTGGAATCCGGCTGGATGGATCCGTCAGCAGCAACACCCGCGACGCATGATTGCCGGCCTCGATCGTGCGCCCGACCAGGCCCGAGGCGCCGATCACCGGCAGGCCTGGCACCACCCCATCATTGGCGCCGGCCGCGATCATCGCCGATCGCACCACCGATCCCGACGTTGCCGATACAATCCGTGCCGTCACCAGCACTGTTCGCGCCGGATCGTGAACCTTGTCCAGAACGCGTAACTGTTTCAGCGTCAGGCGATCGGCAGCGGCGCGATGCAATTCTGCATTGGCCTTGTCGAGTTCGACTTCCAGATGGCGGCTGCGGCTGACGGCACCGAAATAATCGCTGCCCAACGAAAGCGCGCGCCCCACCCCGTCAAAGGGCGCCCGCACCACGCTCCACACCGGGGTCACGATATCCAACGCCAGCCCGCGCAATTTGTCGCCCGCATCCGGGTTCACCCGAGAAAGCAGCAACATCAGGGCACCACCGGCGATCACCGCGCCAGTGACCACCGCGCCGATCAGCGCAAGATTCTGCTCGCGCCGCATTGCGCTCGATCGTCTTGGGCCGGGATTCCAGTCCATTGCGGCGACTCGTTCAGATGGGGCAGGGCGTTGCCCAACGCATTGTTAAACATTTATGCCAGCAAATCACGCCAGCGCAACGATACTCGGCTTCGGCGTTTACGCCGTTGTCAGCACACCGCGATACATCGGGTCTTCCAGCGCGCGACCGGTGCCGATGGCAACACAGGTCAATGGATCATCGGCAACTGTCACGGGCAGGCCGGTCGCCTCGCGCAGCACCACATCCATGTCGCGCAGCAGGGCGCCACCGCCGGTCAGCACGATGCCCTGGTCAACGATATCGGCGGCGAGTTCCGGCTGGGTGTTTTCCAGTGCGGTGCGTACACCTTCGACAATCGTCGCAACCGGTTCTGCCAGCGCGTCGGCGATCTGCATCTGGTTGATAGTGATTTCCTTTGGCACGCCATTCATCAGGTCGCGGCCCTTGATTTACATGGTCAGGCCGATGCCATCGGCAGGTTTTTTGGCGGTGCCGATTTCTTTTTTGATCCGTTCCGCTGTCATTTCGCCGATCAGCAGATTATGGTTGCGGCGCACGTAGGAAACGATTGCTTCGTCCATCTTGTCACCGCCAACCCGAACGCTGGTGGTATAGGCAAGTCCGCGTAGCGACAGCACTGCGACTTCCGTGGTGCCGCCGCCGATATCGACAACCATGCTGCCAATCGGCTCGGTCACGGGCATTCCGGCACCGATTGCGGCGGCCATTGGTTCCTCGATCAGATAGACCTGGCTGGCTCCGGCATTGTTGGCAGCGTCGCGGATGGCGCGTTTTTCAACACTGGTCGAACCCGACGGCACGCAGATGACAATTTCGGGAAAGCGCGGAAGCCGCGAAGTGTGCACCTTTGCAATGAAATATTTGATCATCTGTTCGGCGACATCGATATCGGCGATTACGCCATCGCGCAGCGGCCGGATGCATTCGACGTTGCCGGGCGTCTTGCCCATCATCACCTTGGCTTCATTGCCCACTGCCTTTACCGTGCGGGTGCCGCGAATGGTTTCGATGGCGACAACCGACGGTTCGTTCAGCACAATGCCGCGGCCCCGCACATAAACCAGCGTATTTGCCGTCCCAAGGTCGATTGCCATGTCCTGGCTGAGAAACGAAAACATCCGGCTGAAAATTGACATGTTTTGGGGGGACCAAATTGGAGGTGGCGGCGATAATCGGAAACTATAGGCCGCTTTAGTCGCCACCGCACCCCTCACGCAAGCAGCCTGCGCTCGCTTCGTCGCCTGTTGCTTCAGGCCAGCGTAAATTTGTGCTCGCGGCACTCGAAAATGTTTGAAACCTGCCCTGGCATCAAGCGCGTTCGCAACGCGTTTCTGTAACGCTGCCCCCGCATTCTCGCCTGATTGGTCGCATCTCTGACTGACGGGCGCTTGATAATCGGCTAGGGCAGGTGGCAATGCCTATTCGCCGCCTGCCCGACACGCTTGTAAACCAGATCGCTGCTGGCGAAGTCGTCGAACGCCCGGCGGCGGCGTTGAAGGAACTCGTCGAAAACGCCCTTGATGCCGGGGCGCGGCAGATCAGCATCGCGCTGGAAAACGGTGGCATCGATCATCTGTCGGTCAGCGATGATGGCCATGGCATGGCGCCCGCCGAACTGCGGCTGGCGGTCGAACGCCATGCCACTTCAAAATTGCCGGACAGCGATTTGTCGGCGATCAACACGATGGGCTTTCGCGGTGAAGCACTGCCGTCGATTGCCAGCGTGGCGACGCTGACCCTGACCAGCCGCGCCGCCGGCAATGAAGGCTGGCGCATTGTCATCGACAATGGCCGCCCGGTGCATGATGCCCCTGCCGCCGCGCCGCCGGGCACCAGCGTTGCCGTTGACGGACTGTTTGCGCTGGTGCCGGCGCGGCGTAAATTCCTGAAATCGCAGCGGTCGGAATTGGCGGCCTGCCTGGATGTGGTCCGGCGGTTGGCCATGGCGCGCGCCGATGTCGGATTTGAACTGCGCCATGATGGTCGCCGGTTGCTGTCGGTGCCTGCTGGCGCTGATGCCAGCCCAGCAGCGCTGGTCGCGCGATTGTCGGCGCTGCTTGGACCGGATTTTGCCGACAATGCCGTGCCGATTGATCTGGACCGCGAAGGCATTTCGCTGGGCGGGCTCGCCGCCATCCCGACCTACAACCGCGGCATTGCCGACCATCAATTTCTGTTCGTCAACGCCCGGCCGGTAAAGGATCGCCTGTTGATCGGCGCCTTGCGCGGGGCCTATCAGGATCTGCTGGCGCGAGATCGTCACCCCGTCGCGGCACTGTTCCTGAACGTGCCGCACGATTTTGTCGATGTGAACGTCCATCCCGCCAAAACCGAGGTGCGGTTTCGCGATGCGGCGCTGGTCCGCGGGCTGATCGTTTCCGGGCTGCGCCGGGCGCTCGACAGTGCCGGCCACCGCGCGTCGACCCATGTGTCGGCGGCCGCACTGGGGGCGTTTCAAGTGCCGCCACACCACAGCCAGTCGCCCGACAGCCCACCGGGTTGGCCAGCTGCTTCCCAGACTGTGCCCGCACCCGGATTCGCAGATGCCCGGCAATTGTTCGCTGGTTACCCGCCGGCGTTCGTCGCGCCCGATGCCGGGCTGCAATCGCTTGTGCCAATGGCCGCGCCAACGGCCATTGATCATCCGTTGGGCGCAGCGCGCGGCCAGATTGCCAACACCTATATTGTCGCTGAAACCGATGACGCGCTGATCCTGGTTGATCAGCATGCCGCGCACGAACGCCTGACCCTGGAACGCATGAACGCCGCCATTGCCGGCGGCGGGGTCGCGGCACAGGCGCTGCTGATGCCGGTGGTTGTCGATCTGGATGAAATCGCCGCCGGGCGCATCGCAGCCCGCGCTGGCGAACTGGCGGCGCTGGGGCTGGAGGTTGAAGCCTTTGGCCCCGCCGCCGTTCTTGTCCGCGCCACGCCGGCGTTGCTTGGCACTCTCGATGCCGCCGCGTTGATCCGCGATCTCGCCGATGATTTGTCAGCCTGGGGCCGCGCAGTGAATCTGATCGAAAAGCTCGATCAGATCGCCGCCACCATGGCCTGCCACGGATCGGTGCGCGCCGGCCGAGCGCTCAGCATTGCCGAAATGAACGCCCTGCTGCGCGAAATGGAGGTAACGCCCCATAGTGGCCAATGCAACCATGGTCGCCCAACTTGGGTCCGCCTGGCCCGCACCGATATCGAAAAGCTCTTTGGCCGACGTTAGCCGATTTTGTCCGTCTGTCACGCCACTTGCGGACGGAATTCCTCAAATTGCAGCCGTGCCAGCTTGGCGTAAAGCCCGCCGCCGGCAATCAGCCGGTCATGCGTGCCCTCTGCCACAATCCGGCCCTGGTCCATCACGATGATACGATCGGCATTGCGCACGGTGGCAAGGCGATGGGCGATCACCAGCGTGGTGCGCCCCTGCATCAATCCTTCCAGCGCATGCTGAACCAGCCGTTCGCTTTCACTGTCCAGCGCGCTGGTCGCTTCATCAAGCAGCAGGATCGGCGCATCGCGCAAAATCGCGCGGGCAATGGCAAGCCGCTGGCGTTGCCCGCCAGACAGGCGCGTTCCGGCTTCGCCGAGGAAACTGTTGATGCCATCAGGCAATTGCCGCAGGAAATCATCGGCATGAGCCGCCTCTGCAGCCGCCCAGACTTCGGCCTCGGTCGCCGATGGCCGACCGTAGCGGATATTTTCCAACGCACTGGCGGCAAAGATCACGGTCTCTTGCGGCACCACGGCGATGCGGGCGCGGACTTCTTCGGGGTCGGCGGCGGTCAACGCGACCCCGTCCAGCCGGATCTGGCCCTTTTCGGGGTCATAAAAACGCTGCACCAATTGGAACAACGTCGATTTGCCTGCTCCCGATGGCCCGACAACGGCAACGGTTTCGCCCGCAACAATATCCAGGCTGAAGTCGATCAACGCCGCGCCTTCGGGCTTTGACGGATAATGGAAGGTGACATGGTCAAGCGACAGGGCACCACGCGCCGGCATCGGCAACGGCGTTGGATGTTCGGGCGCCCGAATGCCAGGCCGGGCGGCAAGCAATTCCTCCATCCGCGCGCTGGCCCCGGCGGCGCGCATGAAATCGCCGTAAACTTCGGTCAGTGTCCCGAATGCTCCGGCAACAATGGCGGCGGCAAAGACAAAGGCAGCGATCGTGCCGCCGGTGAGCCGGCCGGAAATCACATCCAGCGCGCCCTGCCACAGCACCAGCGTGATCGCCCCGAAAATCAGGGTGATGACCACCGCCGTCATGCCGGCGCGAAGCCGGATACGGCGTTTTGCAACATCAAAAGCCGCCTCGACAGCATCGCCAAACCGGGCAGCTTCGCGGCGTTCCTGGGTAAAGGCCTGGACGATCTTGATGGCGCCCAGCACCTCCGCAACCATCGTGCCAACGCCGGCGATACGGTCCTGGCTGGTTTTTGACATCGCTCGAACCCGCCGTCCCAGCCAGACGATAGGCAGAATGGTGATCGGGATGACCAGCAGCATCATCGCGGTCAATTTGGGGCTTTGCAGCGCCATATAGGCAATGCCGCCAATGCCCATCACAGCGTTGCGCAGTGCCAATGAAGCGCCCGATGAAACCACTTGTTCGATGATCGCCGTGTCGCTGGTCAGGCGTGATGCGATTTCGGCCGGGCGATTTTCTTCAAAGAACACCGGGTCAAGCGTCACCAGATGCGCTTGCACCGTCTTGCGCAGATCGGCAACGACACGTTCGCCGATCCAGCTGACGAAATAGAATCGAAACGCCGTGGCGATGCCCATCAGCACGACAATGCCGAGCATCGCCCAGAAATAGGGAGCAACGGCGGCCGGATCAGACCCTTTTGCAAAACCATTGTCGACGATCAGCTTCAGCCCTTGCGGAATCGCCAACGTGGACAGGGCGGCGATCACCAGCGCCGTCAATGCGGCCGCAAGCTGCGCCGGATAGGCACGGGCAAAACGCCAGAGCAGTGCGAGGCGCGAAAATTTGCGCTGTTCAACAGATGCAGCGGGCGGCGATGCTTGCAGCGCCAAATGTTGGGCATCAACACCGACAGGCACGTCAGGATGGCGATTATTTTCAGACATTGGGCTCGATAGCAGGCCTTTGAGTGCGGCTCAATGCGTGGCGGGTTGACGCTGCAGCCTTGTTGAAGTGACAGGGCCAGCGAAAGCCCATGGCGCTGCGGCCGTTGCTGTTTTATGCTGCACCTGCGATATGGCGCGGCGGGTGCCGATGTTGGTCAGTCGGCGGCAAAGGAATTCCATGCTTTACACCGCACATGAAATGCAGCGCGCCTGGTTGGGCGGCATGGGTACAATGGCACAGGCAACGTCGGATTGGCTGCTCAGCCCGGCAAACCCGATGTCTTACGTTGGCACCAGCCCGATGATGGCGCGCGCCCTGGAAGTATTTGCCCATGCCGCGGCACCGCGCGGCAAGCCGCCGTTTAACCTGAACACAACAATCGTCGACGGCACCAGCGTCGCGGTCAGCGAGGAGATTGTGGCGCGCAAGCCATTTGGCCAGTTAAAGCATTTCAACCGGGCGATTTCAGGCCGCAACGATCCGCGCGTGCTGGTCATCGCGCCGATGTCGGGCCATTATGCAACGCTGTTGCGCGGCACCGTAGAACGGTTGTTGCCCGATCACGAGGTTTACATCACCGATTGGCGTGATGCGAAGCAAGTACCAGTATCGGCCGGGCGTTTCGACCTGAACGACTATATTGACTATATCGTCGAATTTGCCGAAATCGTCGGCCCCGGGTCACACATGCTGGCCGTGTGTCAGCCTGCCGTGCCGGCTTATGCGGCAGTTGCCTATATGTCGGCGAACAACAATACGGCAACGCCGCTGACACTGACCATGATGGGCGGGCCGGTGGATACGCGCCGGGCGCCGACATCGGTCGATGATCTGGCGACCGAACGCCCTTACGCCTGGTTTGAACAGAATGTTATCGCCAAGGTGACCAGCAATTATCCCGGTGCTGGTCGCAAGGTCTATCCCGGTTTTCTGCAATTGGCTGGTTTCATGTCGATGAATCTGGCCAATCACATGAAATCCCATTGGGACATGTATAAACATCTGGTCGCCGGCGATGGCGAAAGCGCTGATGCCAGCAAGGCATTTTACGAGGAATACCGGTCCGTTAGCGACATGACAGCAGAATTCTATCTGCAGACCATCGATGTGGTGTTTCAACGCCAGGCCATCGCCAAGGGCGAATTTGTCCACCGCGGCCAAACCGTCAACCCGGCCAGCATTGATCGCACCGCCTTGCTGGCGATCGAAGGCGAGCGGGACGATATTTCCGGGCTGGGCCAGACCAAGGCAGCCCTTGAACTTGCAACCGGCCTGGATGACGCCAGAAAGCAATATTATATGGCCGAAGGCGCCGGGCATTACGGCATCTTCAACGGCAGCAAATGGCGCGACAGTATCGCCCCGATTGTCGAGGCATTCATTCGCAAGCACGACCCGGCCCAGCTTTCGCCGGTGCCAAAGGTCATCAAATTGCCAAAGCGTATCCGCGAAGCCGTGGTGCCGGGTGTGGAAGTCGCCTGATTCTAGGCCGTTATAGCCGCTTCCTTTTCGGCTAGCGCCAGCCAGCGTTCTTCCGCCGTTGCAAGATCGTGGCGCACGCGTTCCAGTTCGGCGTTGATGCTGGCAAAGCGCTTCTGGTCGCGGCTGTAAAGTGCCGGATCGGCGAGCGTTGATTCGTGGCGGGCGATGGCGGCGTTGAGCAATTCCATCTTCTTGGGCAGATCGGCAAGTTCGCGAGCGTCGTTATAGCTCAGCTTGCCGGCGGCTTTTTTGGGTGTCGCCGGGGCGTTTGCGTTGGTTGCCTTGGCGCGATTGGCACTGCGGGCAGCCGCCGCCTTTTCCTTTGAAAACGCTGCCCAGTCGGACCAGCCGCCAACCACGGTTTCGCTATTGCCCTCACCGTCCAGCGCGACAACCATGGTAACAACACGGTCGAGGAATTCGCGATCATGGCTGACCAGCAGCACAGTGCCGGCGTAATCGTCGAGCACTTCCTCCAAAAGGTCGAGTGTCTCCATATCCAGGTCGTTCGTCGGTTCATCGAGCACGAGCAGGTTTGATGGCGTCGCAAATTCGCGCGCCAGCAGCAGGCGTGATCGCTCGCCGCCGGAAAAGCCATCGATCGGCGCATCGATGATGCTGGGATCGAACAGGAATTCCTTCAGATAGCCGGCAACATGCTTGCGCACCCCGCCAACCTCCAGCCATTCTCCACCATCCGCCAGCACGTCACGCACCGTTTTGCCGACACCGTCCTCCGCGTCCAGCCGTTGCCGGCGCTGGTCGATCACTGTCGGGTTGAGCGTTTTCGCCCGCTTGATGGTGCCGCCATCGGCCTCCATCTGGCCGAGCAGCAGCCGGATCAGCGTCGATTTGCCGGCGCCATTCGGCCCGATGATGCCGATGCGATCACCGCGTCGCACCCGCAATGACAGATCACGCAATATCGGCCGGTTGCCAAAGAATTTCGACACATGCACGGCATCGATCAGCACCTTGGTCTTGCCGTCGTCGCTGCTGGTCGCCAGCTTTGCCACAGCATCGCCGGTCACCATCGCCTTCCTTTCGGCGCGCAGTTCGATCAGTTTTGACAGCCGGCCCTCGTTGCGGCTGCGCCGGGCGGTGACGCCGCGCAGCAGCCAATGTTCCTCTTGCCGCAAGCGGGCATCAAGACGCGAGGCCGTCTTTTCCTCCTCCTTTGCCAGACGGTCCGACCAGGCATCAAATCCGCCAAAGCCGACTTCGGCCCGCCGCAGCACGCCCCTGTCCAGCCACAGGCAATTCCTGGTTAGCCGGGTCAAAAACGTCCGGTCATGGCTGATTGACAGAAACCCGCCGTTGAACCGGTCCAGCCAGTTTTCCAGCCATTCGATGGCGGCGATATCCAGATGATTCGTCGGTTCATCAAGCAGCAGCAGGTCGGGCTGATCAGCCAGCGCCCGGACCAGCGCAGCGCGGCGACGTTCCCCGCCCGATGCGGTACTGGCTTCACGGTTCAGATCGGCTCCCAGCCGGTCCGCAACCGAATCAAGCACATGATCGGCCGGCGGATTGGCCCCGGCCCGCACGTAATCGCCCAGCGTGGCAAAACCGGTCAGCGCCGGATCCTGCTCCAGCCGGACGATGCGCAGGGCAGGGGAGACGGCGCGCCGGCCCTCATCCAGCTCGATCTCGCCGGCGATCAGCTTCAGCAAGGTTGTCTTGCCAACGCCATTGCGGCCGATCAACGCCAGCCGGTCACGGGCATCGATCGTCAGGTCCAGCCCGCGGAACAGCCAGGCACCGCCCTGGCGCAGGCCGGCGTTTTCAAGCGTGAGAATGGGTTCGGGCATTGCGATCCTGTTGTCGGTGTCGTACCCGATCAGCGGGAACAAGCGTAGCCGCCAAGTGGCGTGAATCGCCGGTCAGCGCAACGGCGAAGCGACTCCACAAGGATTTGCGCCAGGCTTTTGGCCTTGGCGATGCTTGCTCGTTGCAGCCATGACGGGTAACGGCTGGGCCATGAACACCCCCCGCAATCAGACCGCCATCGTCACCGGCGGCGGCCGCCGCATTGGTGCGGCAATGGTCCGTGCTTTGGCCGCCGATGGCTGGCATGTGCTCATCCATTGCCATCATTCGCGTGGCGATGCCGATGCGCTCGCCGAGGAATTGCGCGGACAGGGGGCCGGCGCAACGGTCGTGGTCGCCGAACTGGCCAATGCCGATTGCGGCGCGGTGATCGTCGGGGCGGCGACAGGGCTGCCGCCGCTGGGACTGCTGGTCAATTCCGCATCGCGATTCGTCTATGATTCGCTGCCGGAGTTTGGCGCTGCGGATTTTGACGAGCATATGGCGGTCAATCTGCGGGCGCCGGCGTTGCTGACCCAGGCATTCGCCGCTGCAATCCCCGATGGTCGCGATCCGGCACTGGTTGTCAACCTGATGGATGCCAAGCTTGAATCGCTCAATCCGGATTATTTTACCTATACTTTGAGCAAGATAGGCCTTGCTGGGCTTACCGAGCTGACCGCGCGTGCCTATGCGCCTCGGCTGCGCTGCGCCGGCATTGCCCCCGCGGTCACCCTGGTCAGTGGTCCGCAAACCCGCGAAAATTTTGAAAAAGTCCATGGCATGAACCCACTGCGGCGTGGTGTCGCGGTGGATGAGATCGTCGCGGCGTTGCTCTTCATCATTGCCACGCCGAGCTTCAACGCCCAAACGATCGTCTTGGATGGCGGCCAGCGACTGATGGGTCTGCGGCGTGATGTTGCGTACATGGTGGAAAAATGATCGATGAATTGACCCAAAACCCCGTGTTGAAAGGCCTTGTGCCGGCGGCCCTGGCGCCGAAAACCCGAAAGATCATGCTGGAGGATTTCGATCTGCCAGTGGATATCGGTTTTCACGATTTCGAAATCGGCACGCCGCAACGGCTGCGTGTCAACATCGAGGCGTGGCTGGAAGAAACGCATTTCCCGCGCTGCGATACCGTTGATGAAGCGTGGGATTATGACGTTCTGCGCTCTTCGGTGATCGCGCTGGTTTCCGGCCGCCGGTTCAACCTGCAGGAAACCGTCGCGCATGAAATTTATGCGCTGGTGGGCGCGCGGCAGGGGGTGAAGGCGGTGCGGGTGTCAACGCGCAAGCCCGATATTTACCCGGATTGCGCGGCGGTGGGCGTGGAGATCGCGAGTTTCTGAACACTGCCCGCGCCGTTACCTGACGCGAAGCCAGCTCGCGCGCAGGGTATCAGTTGCGGCACCGCCCCAAACTGGCCAGGGCTGCCTGCCAATCGCCGGCCAGCGCCTTGTCCTTGCCGCCAGCCGAATCGGGCAGGACAGTCGGCAGGAAACACGCCAGGCGATACCAGAGCAATGTTTCACCACGCACTGGTATCGCTGATTCATCAATGACATCGCCTCGCGCCACGGTAATGCGGCGGGCCTCACCGGGGCGAGCAGTGACCACCATGGTCAGGCCCTTGCCGTCGACTGCCGTCAGGAAAAACTGGCTCTCGCTTTCCCCTGCAACAGTACCATCAGCGCGAAAACCGTTCGCAACACCGGTAATGATTGGCACGCTGCCACCGCGGGCTTCTGTGGCAATGGCCCGTATCTGTGCTTCGCTGGCGGCATCCCATGGCTGTTGGGAATCTGGAGTTGTCAGCCGGGTCTTGCCGTCGGCGGCGGGCGGGGTCAGCCAGGCGAGGACGATCAGGTTCTTGGGCTTTGGCGCTTTGCCGCGGGCGTCATTTGGCGCGTCCCACAGCCAGCTCAGCATGGCTGGCGTCGCGCCGGGCGCCACGATCGCCGCATCGACATGGGCGCTGACCAGCAGCCTGGTATGGCCGCCGGCAAGGCCAGGGCTGTCATGATCTGCGATACGTTCTGTGCCGGTGATCGTCGCGCGAACGATCGTTGGTCCAGACGCGGCTGCTGCCAGAGTCAGATCGGCAAGATCGGCATAGCGGTTTGCCGCAGCCGGCGCGGCCGACGCCAGCAACAAGGTTGCAAAAGATAATATCAGTGGGGGCTTTGAACGGGTCATCATATGGCTCGGTTTAGCGTGTTAGGCGCAATAACGGCAAACTTTGCATAGATTGTGGCGACAAAGAGGTTGCGAGCCTCCGCCAGATGCGGTTAGACAGATGGCGGAGAGGGAGCGTTGACGGGCTGAGGGAACCATTCGGGTCCTGGCGTCTTCCTGTTCATGGTTAGGCTTTCTTTAGGAGTTCCGCAGCGCTCATGGCATACGCTGATCAAGGAATGAGCAGAAACCGCATGATTGCATTGGGGCTTGTTGGCCTCCTGCATATCGCGCTGGGTTATGCATTCATTACCGGCCTCGCATTGAAAGCCGTCAAGGCAATCGTGCAGCCTCTCGAAACCGTCAATGTGAAGGAAGAAAAGCCGCCGCCGGAGGAACCGCCTCCGCCGCCGCCGAAAGACATTGAAATCCCGCCGTTTGTCCCGCCGCCGGAAGTGTCGGTGGCATCGGAAGCGGCGCCCACCATCACCACCCAGACGACGGTGCCACAGCCGCAGCCCCCGGTGTTTACACCGCCGGCTCCGCCTGCGCCGCCGGCAGCAGTGTCTGTCGCGCCCTCACCGGCCGTCGGGGCACGTGGGAATGTGTTCTCGGATGACGATTTTCCCGATGCCTCGCGGCGTGCGGAAGAAGCGGGCGTTACCCGGGTCAGCTATGTGATCGGGCCGGATGGCAAGATCCAAAGCTGCCAAGTGACGCAATCAAGCGGCTTTCCGCGGCTTGATGATGCCACTTGCAAGATCATTCAGCGTCGGTTCCGTTTCAAACCGGCGACCGTGGATGGCAAGCCAGTGACCGAAACGAAAACCCAGCCGGTGCGTTGGCAGTTGAAGAATTAGCGTTATGACGCCGCGTCAGGGCCAGTGCCCGGGCGCGGCGATCTCGTTTCAGGCAATCAAACGAAATCATTGAGGGAAGTTAAAATGGAAACCGTTGCAGTCGAGAATCCTTATGGCCTGATGGCCGCGCTCCAGCAGGGTGGTATCATTGCCCAGTCGGTGTTCGGCATCCTGGTGTTCATGTCACTGGTATCCTGGTATATCATCATCACCAAATACATCGATCAGCGCAAAGTGCTGACAGAAGCCGCTGAACTGGAAAAGAAATTCTGGTCGGCGCCCGATTTGAAGACCGGTGCTGCAAAGCTCGACAAGAATTCGCCGTTCCGCCAAATCGTCGATGATGGCCTGCGCGCTTCCGATCACCATGAAGGCCGTTTGACCGACAAGATCGACCAGCATGAATGGGTGACGATGGCGCTGAACCGTTCGAACGCCGGCGTGTCGTCAAAGCTGTCGGGCGGTCTCGCCTTTCTCGCTTCGGTCGGCTCGACCTCGCCGTTCATCGGTCTGTTCGGCACCGTGGTCGGCATTTATCGCGCCCTGATCAACATCGGCCTTGCCGGCCAGGCATCGATCGACAAGGTCGCCGGCCCGGTGGGTGAAGCCTTGATCATGACCGCACTCGGTCTTGCTGTCGCCGTGCCCGCCGTGCTTGGTTACAACTGGCTGATCCGCCGCAACAAGGATGTGTCGGAAAAGCTCAACAATTTTTCGTCCGATGTGCATGGCGCGCTGGTGTCGGGTGCCCGTGTCGCCGTGCCTTCGATGGCTCCCGCTGCTGCCAAGCCGGTCGCACGTTGAGCTTGGGCGCAGGCCAGAAAAGGGCTTTTGACCTATGTCGATGAACATCGGATCGCCAGGCGAAGACGGCAGTGAAGGCCCGATGACAGAAATCAACACGACGCCCCTTGTGGACGTCATGCTGGTGCTGCTCATCATCTTTCTGATCACGGTTCCGGTCGTCATCCAGACCATTCCGTTGAAATTGCCGACTGTCACCAATCTGCCGACGACGACCAAGCCGGAAAATGCCCTGCTGTCGGTCGATGCCAATTGCGACACCTTTTGGGGCCAGCAAAAGGTAGAGACCAAGGAAGAGCTGCTCAATCGCAGCGTGGCGTTCCTCAAGGCCGCAATCAAAGTCCAGGAAGCCAAGGGCGGCAAGATTGAATTGCCCGAGGCGCATATCCGTGGGGACAAGGATATGGAATATCGCTGTGTCGGCGGGGTGATCTATACCCTGCAGCGCGCCGGTTTCCTGAAGATCGGTTTCATTTCGGAACCTATCCCGGGCTTTACCACACGCTGATTGTGCCGGGGGTGGCTGTAATGCCGCCCCCAACACTCGCACCAGAATTTCAGGAGTAGTTGCAATGTCGATGGCAGTAGGCGGTGAGGGCAGCGAAGACGCCCCACTGAATGACATGAATACCACGCCGTTGATCGACGTGATGCTGGTGTTGCTGATCATGTTCATCATCACCATCCCGGTGCAGACCCATGCCGTAAAGCTGGATTTGCCGCCGCCGAACAACAGCCCCACCCAGGTGGACCCGGTTTTCAACCAGATTGATATCGATTTCCTCAGCAACATCTATTGGAACAAGACCGAGGTCGATCTGCCGACGCTGAAATCCTATTTGCGCCAGGCGTCAAAGCTGCCGACCCAGCCAGAACTGCGCCTGCGCCCGGAAGGCCTCGCGAAATATGAAGTGGTCGACAAGGTGATGGCCGAAGCCCAGCAGGCCGGCATCACCAAGATGGGTTTTGTCGGAAACGAGGCTTACGCCAACTAGGGTTCGATCGAAACGACTCGGAAAAGGGCGGGCCACAGGGTCCGCCCTTTTTCGTTAAGCGCATCGTTTCCGTTCAGCCAGCAATCCCGCTAGGAAATCGCCACGATCTCCAAATCCTGCCCGGCCAATATTGCCCATTCCCCAACCCGCTTGCCCGTGACGGCCCGGGCGAGAGGGGACACATAAGACACGCTGCCCTGAGCCGGATTGGCTTCATCATCGCCGACGATACGATAGCTTTGGCGGCGGCCATCCGTCCGATCAAAGGTGACGGTGCTGCCAAAACCGGCGCTGGCGTCGATGGGCGTGCTTTCGACCAGTTGCGCACTGGCACGGCGAGCAGACCAATAGCGCAGATCCCGTGTGGCAACCGCCATGGCGCTGCGATTCTCGCTGATTCCAGCCGTTGCCCGCGCCGAATCATAGGCGGCGCGGGCGGCCGTCAACGCCGATTCGATCTGAACAAGGCCGTTTGGGGTCACCAGATTGGTATGGGCGGGGACCGGCCGATCGGGCAAATTGGCGGCGACGGCTTCCGCATCGGATTCTTTGGTAAAGGCAACGCTCATCGTGGCGGTATGCGACGGTGAAACGGACTTGGCAAATGACACCGACCCGAATGATTTTCCGAATTGCTGGTGACCGACCGCACCCATGCTGCTGTCCTACAGGGCCCTATTCGCCTATAGGCGTCGCCAAGCTCTTCGATCTTGACGTTTTGGAGTGATGTCGGGCGGACAGTGGCGCCGCGTAAACCGGAAAAATGCTCAAAATCGGAAAATCACGAAAATATTAAATATCCTCCCACGGTAGGATTAACGATTTATCGTCCGCTGTGGTACGAAAATTGGCCCGAACATGGCTCAAATCGTGTCAATCGACGCCATTCAAGGTGATTCATGACCAGAATAGGGCCAGTTGTGCACAGCTTGGCAAACCACAAGGCCCACCATGAAGCGCCCTCTGTCCGCGATGTTGGTTTCAAATTCAGGCAGAGCCAAATAAGGGTCGGCACAATGATCTGGCTGTTGCGATTGTTGTTGCTGTTTCCGGCTGTTCCACTGGCCGCGGCACCGTTGAACGACCTTGTCGCAGGGCAGACTGCGGCGACACCGGGCATTGCCGGGCTGGCGGTTGTGGTTGCCGATCGTCAAGGCGCAATACGCGCTGCCGGTTATGGTGATGCGGTGGTCGGCGGCCGACCGATGACCGCGGATACGCCGATGCGTGTCGCCTCGATATCAAAGGCGGTGGTGGCGATAGGGGTGATGCGGCTGGTCGAGGCGGGGACGCTGGATCTGGATGGCGATGTCTCGCACTGGCTGGGCTGGCCGCTGCGAAATCCGGCGTTCCCCGATGCGTCGGTCACGCTTCGGCAACTGCTATCGCACACCTCGGGGGTTGAGGATGGGCCGGGCTATCGTTTGCCGTTGGGCAAGGCGCTGCGTGATGAAGTGGCAAGGCTCGATCATTGGGGTGCCGCGCCGGGCACGCGTTTTTCCTACGCCAATTTGAATTATGGCATCATCGCGACGGTGATGGAGGCGGCGACGCATCAGCGCTTTGATCGCTTGATGACCCGGCTGGTATTGCGGCCGTTAAAGCTTGATGCCGGCTATAATTGGAGCGGGGTCAGCGATGCCACGCTCGCGCGGGCGGCGGTGCTGTATCGCCGCGGCAAGGATGAAACCGCAATCGATCCGGCCGGACCATGGATGGCGCAAGTTGATGATTTGCAGGGTGTTAGGCCCGTTTGTCCGGTGGCGATCGATGGCGGGCCATGCGCGATCAATCGCTATGTTCCGGGCACCAACGGCACGTTGTTCAGCCCCCAGGGTGGCCTGCGAATTTCGGCGCTGGGGCTGGCAAAGATCGGCCGGATGCTGTTGCGCGGCGGTGACGTGGACGGCGTTCGCTTGCTGTCGCCGGCAACGGTCAAGGCGATGCAGACCCCAGTGTGGCAGGATGGTGAGGCCGGCGACAATTACAAGGGCGAGATGCTGTGCTTTGGTTTGGGGCTGCAATGCCTGTCGGGCCGGGCGGGGGCCAGTGACCAACCGGTGGCGGGTGCCAAATGGTGGGGCCATCTGGGGGAGGCCTATGGCTTGCTCGGCGGGCTGTGGATCGATGCCGAGCATGACCGGGTGCTGGTCTATCTTATTTCCGGGACGGCAGACGAGCCGGCAAACGCGCCCCATGTTTCAGCATTCTTTGGGGTGGAGGAGGCGGTGTTGAAGGATCTGGCGGCATCAGCATTGCGGCGGTAGAAGGGCAGCCGAAACACAAGGCAGGGGATAAAGCAATGATTGGCTATGCGAATCTGGGCACCAACGATCTGCCTCGGGCGACGGCATTTTATGACGCGATATTTGCTGTGGTCGGGGTTGGCCAATTGATGACCTTTCCGACCGGGGCCGTCGCCTATGGAGCGAGCTGGACCACGCCGATGATCGCTGTCGGCCCGCCTTATGATGGCAAACCGGCCAGTGTTGGCAATGGCAGCATGTTGGCCCTGGCGATGGATACGCGGGCCAAGGTCGATGCACTTTATGCTGCGGCGATCGCGGCTGGCGGCGCCGATGAGGGTGCGCCAGGTGTGCGCGGTGATGAAGGTGACCAGGCATTTTATGGTGCCTATTTCCGCGATCTGGATGGCAACAAGCTGTGCGCGTTTCGGGTAGGGCCGGCCTGAACGATTATGATCTGGTTGCGGCAGGCGTCCGTGCGCGGGACCGTGACCGTTATCTGAGCGTGCTGTATGCGCCGGCGGCGATGCGGCCGGCGTTGATGGCGCTATGGGGGCTGGACCTGGAACTGGCGGCCGTTGTCGCGGGGACCACCGATATAATGATCGGCGAAATCCGCCTGGCCTGGTGGCGCGAGGCTTTGCTTGGGCTGGATGAGGGCCGGGTGCCGGCGCAGCCGTTGCTGGGGTTGCTGGCGACTGCGGTGCTGCCGCGCGGTGTGTCAGGGGCGATGCTGGCCGGGCTGGAAGATCGCTGGATGGGCTTGATCGGGACGGTTGAGGTGCCGGCGGCGCACATTGCGGGCGGTGGCGATCTGTTTGCGATGGCGGCAATGGTGTTGTGCAGCGATACCGGGCTGGCACAGCGGTTGGGGCACGCCTGGTCAGTTGGCGATAAATTTGTCGGCATCGTGCCACCGCCCTTGCGACCAATGCTAGGCCTGCAACGCCTTGCAGCGCGCGATGCGGCCCGTGCGCGCGCCGGGAAGCCGCGGGAAATTCGCGGCAGCGCCGGGCGGCAGTGGCGATTGCTCGTGGCGGTTGCGTTTGGGCGGTGAACGCGCCAGAAACGCCATGGGGTCGTGCTGATTTGGGTGATATGGTGGCAGCAGGCTGTGGAACAGGCGCGCAATCCCTGTGATCCGGCGTTGGCTGTCACTTGGGGTTTCGCTCATCGCGCTGATTGCTGCCGGGTTTTTCTGGACGCGGGACCGGCCGGTAGCGGCGGCGTATCAGGCACCTTCGGTAGCCGAGGCAGTAGCGGCGGAGCCAGAATCCGAAGCTGAACCGCTGACGGCGCCTGTCAGCATGGTGACGCCTGCTGAGCGTGAGGCAAGACGCTTTGGACGATATGACAAGGACAGGGATGATCGGATCAGCCGAGATGAATATCTGGCCAACCGGAAAAAGGCGTTTGCGAAGCTGGACCTGAACGGAGATGGCAAGCTGAATTTTGACGAATATTCGGCTGCAACTGTCAAAAAATTCGGCAAAGCCGATTTGAATGGCGATGGTGTGTTGGCAGCAAAGGAATTTGCAACCACTGCCATAAAAAAGAAAAGCAAAGTCGCTGTGCCGTGCGTTCCTGAAACTTAGGCGTCAGCCCGTCATCCACCCGGCCAGGTCGGCACGGGCCCTCGCCACCAGCGCCGGCTTGCGCTGATCCTTGGTTTGCGGTGGCGGCATCAAAGGCGGGAACAGGCCGAAATTGACGTTCATCGGTTGAAAGTTTTTGGCATCGGCACCGCCGGTGATATGAGCCAGCAGGGCGCCAAGGGCGGTCGTGTTCGGCGGCGGTACGGGGGACTGGCCATAGGCTGTCGCAATGGCGAAACGCGCAGCAACCAGCCCGATGGCGGCGGATTCGACATAGCCTTCGCAGCCGGTGATCTGGCCCGCAAAACGAATGCGCGGATCGGCTCGCAGCCGTAGCGTTTCATCCAGCAACACCGGCGATTTGATGAAGGTGTTGCGGTGCAACCCGCCCAGCCGGGCAAATTGGGCATTTTCCAGGCCGGGGATCATCCGAAACACCCGCACCTGATCGGCGTGTTTCATCTTGGTCTGGAATCCAACCATGTTCCACAGCGTGCCCAGCGCATTGTCCTGCCGCAACTGCACCACCGCCCAGGCGCGCCGGCCAGTGGCGGGGTTGGTCAGGCCGACGGGCTTCATCGGGCCGAACCGCGGTGTATTGCGGCCGCGTTCGACCATCACCTCGATCGGCATACAGCCATCGAAATAGGGCGTGTTGGCTTCCCAGTCCTTGAACGCGGCGGTTTCGGCGGCGAGCATTTCATCAATGAAGGCATTATATTCATCCTTGTTCATCGGGCAGTTGAGATAATCCTTTGTGTCGCCATTCTCGTTTGGCCGGTCCCAACGCGATTGCGCCCAGGCGATATCCAGATTGATCGAATCGTGATGGATAACTGGTGCGATGGCATCGAAAAACGCCAGACTGTCCTCGCCGGTTAGCCCGCGGATGGCCTCGGCGAGCGGTGCGGCGGTCAATGGTCCGGTCGCAATGATGACGTTCGTCCAGTCTGCGGGTGGTAGCCCGCTGACCATTTCACGGCGCACCTTGATCAGCGGTTCGGCCAGAATGGCGGCCGTGACCCGTCCGGCGAAATCATCACGATCAACGGCGAGTGCCGATCCGGCAGGCACTCGGGCGGCATCGGCACTGGCCATCACCAAAGAACCCAGCGCGCGCATTTCGGCATGCAGCAGCCCGACAGCATTATGGTCGGCATCATCGCTGCGGAAACTGTTCGAACAGACGAGCTCGGCGAACTGGTCAGTATGATGGGCATCGGTTTGATGCACGCCGCGCATTTCGTGCAGGACAACGGGCACGCCAGCGCGGGCGCAGGCCCATGCGGCTTCTGATCCGGCCAGGCCGCCGCCGACAATGTGGATGGGGTTCATGCGGGGCGGTATGCCGCGAAAGGCGGCGCGCGTCCAACCCGGGCTTTGTTTGACAAGGGATTGCAGCGCAATGCCAGCTCCTGGCTGGCGAAAGGTGCAGTGATTTCGGCTTTTGAGCACAGAAACCGGCGGCTTTTCCTTCCCATGTTGCACTGCGCTCGCTATAGCCGGCCGGACACCGGGCCACAGGTTCGGAAAATGACCCTGTTGGAATGATTGATGGCGAACCGCCGCTGTGCACCGTCTACCACTGAATTCGCCCTGCAACGGTTGGGGCGCTGAACCGTGCCGAAGCTGACCGTTGATGGCATGGAGGTTGAGGTGCCGGCCGGCGCGACGGTGCTGCAGGCGTGTGAGGCTGCTGGCGTCGAAGTGCCGCGTTTTTGCTACCACGAACGCCTGAGCATCGCCGGCAATTGCCGAATGTGTCTGGTCGAAATGGAAAAATCGCCAAAGCCGGTAGCCAGTTGCGCAATGCCGGCCGCAGATGGCCAAGTGGTGATGACGACGACGCCAAAGGTGAAAAAGGCGCGCGAAGGGGTGATGGAGTTCCTGCTTATCAACCATCCGCTCGATTGCCCGATCTGTGATCAGGGCGGCGAATGCGATCTGCAGGACCAGAGCATCGCCTATGGCAAGGGCTTTACCCGCTATCAGGAAAACAAGCGGGCGGTGACCGAAAAGAATATGGGACCACTGGTCAAAACGATCATGACGCGCTGCATCCATTGCACGCGCTGCATCCGTTTCGCCGAGGAAGTGGCGGGGGTGGAGGAAATCGGCGCCATCGGCCGCGGCGAGAACATGCAGATCACGTCGTATCTGGAAAAGGCTGTCACGTCCGAAGTTTCAGGCAATATCATTGATTTGTGCCCGGTCGGAGCACTGACGGCAAAACCCTATGCCTTTCAGGCGCGACCGTGGGAATTGAAGAAAACCGACGGCATCGATGTCATGGATGCGCTTGGTTCCAACATTGTCATTGGTTCGCGCGGGCCAGCGGTGCTCCGCATCACGCCGCGGATCAACGATGATGTGAATGAGGAATGGCTTTCCGACAAGGCGCGCTTTGCGCTGGATGGGTTGAGTGAACGGCGGCTGGACCGGCCTTATGTCCGGACGAATGGCCGCTTGCAGGCGGCAAGCTGGGCCGAGGCCTTTGCTGCGATAAAGGCCGGACTTGCCGGAGTTGCCGGCAGCGAAATTGCTGGAATTGTTGGTGATTTATGCGCTGTCGAAGATATGGTGCCGTTCAAGGATTTGCTGGCGACACTAGGATCGCATGCGATCGAATGCCGGCA
The DNA here is from genome assembly GCA_038228305.1 of Sphingomonadales bacterium. Classification (GTDB taxonomy): domain Bacteria; phylum Pseudomonadota; class Alphaproteobacteria; order Sphingomonadales; family Sphingomonadaceae; genus Sandarakinorhabdus. Next base: position 302,202 of record JBBRPI010000001.1, read on the forward strand.
GGATGGGGCGGATTACGGTACGGGCGCACGCGGCGACTATCTGTTCAATTCGGGGCTGGCCGGGATTGAGGCGGCGGATGCGGTGCTGCTGATCGGTGCCGATCTGCGTGCCGAGGCGCCGTTGCTCAACGTGCGGCTGCGCAAGGGGGCGTCGCGGGGCAAAACCGGCGTATTCGGGATTGGGCCTGCGGTGGATCTGACCTATCCGGTGAACTGGCTGGGCGATGATGCAGCGCTGCTCGGTTCGTCGCAATTGCCGGAGGCATTGGCCAAGGCAGAACGGCCGGCATTCATTATCGGCATGGGAGCGTTGAAAACGCCGGGCCTGTTCGCGGCGGCGCAGGCGATGGCCGCCAGGCACAAGATTGTCCGTGATGGCTGGAATGGCTGGAACCTGTTGCACAATGCGGCGGCCAGAGTTGGGGCGCTCGATGTGGGGTTGACGGTTGATGGCGGCGTTGCGGCGTTGCTGGCGGCCAAACCCCGGGCACTGTTCCTGCTGGGCGCGGATGAGGTCGCGGTGCCCGCCGATGCCGGGCGATTGACGGTTTACATTGGCAGCCATGGCGATCGCGGCGTCGCCCATGCCGATGTTATTCTGCCGGGTGCCGCCTATACCGAAAAGCCCGGGACCTGGGTGAATCTGGAAGGCCGGGTGCAACGGTCGTTGCGCGCCATTTTCCCGCCCGGCGAAGCGCGTGAGGATTGGACGATTTTCCGGGCGCTGTCGGCGGTGCTTGGACAGGCGCTGCCCTATAATGACGCTCCAAGCCTGCGAGCGCGCATTGCGGCGGAATGGCCGCATCTGGCGGGCGCATCTGCGCCGGCGGCGGTGCTTTCAAAACCGGGCAAGGGCGGCGAGATCGCCGGGCCGTTGGCGCGGGGGGTGGGCAATCATTACCTGACCAACCCGATCGCGCGGGCGAGCGCAACAATGGCCGAATGCGTCGCGCAGATTCAGGCGCCGCAGCGCGAGGCGGCGGAATGACCTTTACCGGCTGGTTCCAGGATCATCTTGGCGACGGCCTTGGCTGGTTTGTCGGCAATACCGTGTTGATTTTGGCCATCGTGCTGCCGGTGATGGTCGGCGTCGCCATGGCGGTTTATGCCGATCGCAAAATCTGGGCGGCGATGCAGATGCGGCGCGGGCCGAATGTGGTCGGGCCGTTTGGTTTGCTGCAAACCTTTGCCGATGCGGCCAAGCTGTTCCTGAAGGAAACCATCATCCCATCGGGGGCCAGCACGGCGGTATTCATTCTGGCGCCGATGATTTCGTTCGTACTGGCGCTGGCGATCTGGGCGGTGATGCCGTTTGCCGCCGGGCTGGTGCTGGCCGATCTGAATGTCGGCCTGCTCTATGTCTTCGCGATCAGTTCGATGGGGGTTTACGGCATCATCATGTCGGGCTGGGCGTCAAATTCGAAATATCCGTTTCTGGGGGGCCTGCGGTCGGCGGCGCAGATGGTCAGCTATGAGGTGTCGATGGGCTTCATCCTGGTCGCAGTGATGCTCTATGCGCAAAGCCTCAACCTGTCCGACATCGTGCTGGCACAGAAAGGCAATGTGCTAGGTATCCTCAACGGCAACATCTTCAACCCATTGCTGTTTCCGATGGGCATCATGTTCTTCATCACCGCGCTCGCCGAAACCAACCGGCCGCCGTTCGATCTGCCCGAGGCGGAAAGCGAGCTGGTTGCCGGCTATCAGGTCGAATATTCGTCGATGTCCTTCGCGCTGTTCTTCCTTGGTGAATACGCGAATATCCTGTTCATGTGCGCGCTGATCCCGGTGCTGTTTCTGGGCGGTTGGCTGCCGCCGCTGGATTGGGCGCCGCTATATCTGGTGCCGGGCTTTGTCTGGATGCTGTCAAAGATGGCCTTCATGTTTTTCGTCTTCGCCTGGGTAAAGGCCGCCGTGCCGCGGTATCGCTATGACCAACTGATGCGGCTGGGCTGGAAGGTCTTCCTGCCGCTCAGCCTGTTCTGGGTTGTCGTGGTCAGCGGCTGGCTGATGTTTTTTACGGATAAATTTGCCGTCGTGCCGGGGGCTGTCGCGCTATGAAAATTCTGCTCTCCGCTGGCACTGTAGCGATGGCTTTCGCGTTGCTGTCACGTCTGCTGATGGGAGCCTGGCCTGATACCCTGCTGATCGCTGCTGCCGTCGGCGGCTGGGCATTATCGTTTGCGGTTACCAGGCTGATTGGGTCGGGACGCAACCGATGACCGCCATCTTCCGCGCCGCCAAATCCTTGCTGCTGCTCGAATTCATCGGCGCACTCGGCCTGACGCTGAAGTATTTTTTCAAGCCCAAAGTCACGCTCAACTATCCCTATGAAAAAGGCCCGCTGTCCCCGCGATTCCGCGGCGAGCACGCGCTGCGGCGCTACCCCAATGGCGAAGAACGCTGCATTGCCTGCAAGCTGTGTGAAGCGGTTTGCCCGGCGCAGGCGATCACCATCGAGGCCGAACCGCGCGATGACGGCAGCCGCCGCACGACGCGCTACGACATCGATATGACCAAATGTATCTATTGCGGCCTGTGCGAGGAAGCCTGCCCCGTCGATGCGATCGTTGAAGGGCCGAATTTCGAATTTGCGACCGAAACCCGCGAAGAATTGATCTACGACAAGGCGAAATTGATCGCAAATGGCGACAAATGGGAACGCGCAATTGCGGCCAACCTCGCAGCCGATGCGAAGTGGCGCTGATGACCGCCGCCGTTCTGGCCTTTTACCTGTTCGCCGGCGTGCTGATCACCGCCGCCATTCTGGTGATCTCATCAAAAAATCCGGTGCATTCGGTGCTGTGGCTGATCGTGGCGTTTTTCAATGCTGCCGGCCTGTTCGTGCTGCTGGGGGCGGAGTTTCTGGCGATGACCTTGCTCATCGTTTACGTTGGCGCCGTCGCGGTGCTGTTCCTGTTCGTGGTGATGATGCTGGATATTGATTTCGGCGCATTGCGGCGGGGTTTTTTCAATTATCTGCCGCTGGGGCTGGGCGTCGCCGGGGTGATCCTCGTCGAAATGTTGTTTGCCGTTGGCACCTGGGTGCCAGGCACTGGCGTTGCCATGTTCGATGCGGTGGGGGCTTCCCCGCCGGGCATGACCAATACGCAGTGGATCGGGTCAGTGCTGTACACCCGTTACCTCTTCGTGTTTCAGGCGGCGGGAATGGTGCTGCTGGTCTCGATGATCGGCGCGATTGTGCTGACGCATCGCCAGCGCGTCGGCACCAAACGTCAGGATATCGGCAAGCAAGTTGCGATGACCCCGGCAAAGGCGGTGCGCGGCGTACGGCCCGGCATCGGCCAGGGAGTGGAGCTGTGATCGGGTTGACCCACTATCTGACTGTCTCGGCGATGCTGTTCGTGCTTGGCGTGCTGGGCATTTTCATCAACAGAAAGAACGTCATCATCATTCTGATGTCGATCGAGTTGATCCTGCTGGCCGTGAACATCAATTTCGTCGCCTTTTCGGCGTTTCTGCATCAAGTTCATGGCCAGATTTTCGCGATGTTCGTGCTGACCGTGGCGGCGGGCGAGGCAGCAATCGGGCTGGCGATCTTGGTCATCTATTTCCGCAATCGCGGCACCATTGCGGTTGATGACGCCGGGATGATGAAGGGATGATGGTGATTCAACTCTTCTCCCTCCCCCCCCGCGAAGCGGAGAGTGGGGAGGGTTCGGGTGGGGGCTTCTGTGCGCCACAGGCCGGTCCGCACTTGCACGACCCCCGCCCCAGCCCTCCCCACTCTCGGTTCGCTTCGCTTACTGGGGGGAAGGGGGTTCTGCCATGATCCAGCTTCTCGTCTTTTTGCCGCTGATCACCGCGATCATCGCCGGCCTTGGCGGTCGGGTTATTGGCCGGTTGTTGTCAAAGGTCATCACCACCGCCGGGCTGTTTACCAGCGCCGGCCTCGCCTGGGTGATTTTTGCGCAGTTCTGGCTGTCTGGCGCCAGCGCCACCACCGTTCCGGTGCTTGACTGGATTCAATCGGGCGATCTCCACGTCCACTGGGCGCTGAAGGTCGATACGCTGACGGCGGTGATGCTGGTCGTCGTCACCAGCGTGTCGGCGCTCGTCCATCTGTATAGCTGGGGTTATATGGCGGAGGATAATTCCCAGCCGCGGTTCTTTGCCTATCTGTCGCTGTTCACCTTTGCCATGCTGATGCTGGTGACAGCGGACAATCTGGTCCAGATGTTCTTTGGCTGGGAAGGCGTCGGCCTTGCGTCTTATCTGCTGATCGGTTTCTGGTATCACAAACCCAGTGCCAACGCCGCCGCGATAAAGGCGTTTGTTGTCAACCGAGTAGGGGATTTCGGTTTCTCGCTGGGGATTTTCGCGACCTTTCTGGTGTTCGGCACCGTCTCTATCGACGCCATTCTGGCGGCGGTGCCGGGGCAGGCCGGGGCGACATTTTCGTTCCTGGGTGCCCGCGTCGATGTGATGACAACGCTGTGCCTTCTGCTGTTTGTCGGTGCGATGGGCAAATCGGCGCAACTGGGCCTGCACACCTGGCTGCCCGATGCGATGGAGGGGCCGACGCCCGTTTCAGCGCTGATCCATGCGGCAACCATGGTGACGGCCGGTGTGTTCATGGTCTGCCGCCTGTCACCAATGTTTGAAGCCAGCCCGGTGGCGCAGGCGGTGGTGACGTATATCGGCGCGGCGACGGCATTGTTCGCGGCAAGCGTTGCGCTGGTGCAGACCGATATCAAGCGGGTGATCGCCTATTCGACCTGCTCGCAGCTCGGTTACATGTTCTTTGCGGCAGGTTCAGGCGCTTATGGCGCGGCGATGTTTCATCTGTTTACGCACGCGTTTTTCAAGGCTCTGCTGTTCCTGGGGGCAGGGTCGGTGATCCACGCGATGCACCACGAACAGGATATGCGGTTTTACGGCGGTCTGCGGAAACATATCCCGCTGACCTTTGCCTTGATGACCGTCGGCACGCTGGCGCTGACCGGGTTTTTCTTCACCGCCGGCTATTATTCCAAGGATGCGATCATCGAGGCAGCCTGGGCGAATGGCACCACCCATGCCCAGTTCGCGTCGCTGGTTGGGATACTGGTCGCCCTGCTGACCAGCTTTTATTCGTGGCGGCTGGTGTTTCTGACCTTTTATGGCCAACCGCGCTGGGCGGCTTCGGAACACATCCAGCACGCGATTCACGATGCGCACCACGACGATGATCACCACGCGCCGGCAAATGGTAGCGGTGGCTATCACCCCCACGAAAGCCCGATGTCGATGGTGTTCCCATTGGTCTTGCTGGGGGCAGGCGCACTGGTTGCAGGCTGGGTCTGGCATTCGAATTTCGTCGGCGCCGAAGCAGGAAACGCATTCTGGCGCGGCAGCATCGCGTTTCGGGCGGATTTGATGGAAGCCATGGAGCATGTTCCGGCGGCGATTGTTTGGGCCCCGGCCGTCACGTTCTTTGTCGGCCTGCTGGTGGCGTGGTTCGCCTATCTGAAATCGCCGGATTTGCCGGGCAAGGTCGCGGGCGCAGTGCCGGCGCTGTACCGCTTCCTTGTTCACAAATGGTATTTTGACGAACTTTATGACGCCGTGTTCGTGCGACCGGCGTTTGCCATCGGGCGGTTCCTGTGGGTGCGTGGCGATCAACAGATCATCGATCGCTTTGGCCCCGATGGCGCCGCGGCGGTGGTGGCCAGCGGCGCGCGCGCGGCCAGCCGGTTCCAATCTGGCTATGTCTATTCCTATGCGCTGGTGATGCTGATCGGGCTGGCAGCTGCGGTGGCCTGGTTCCTGCCCAGCGGCTTTGCGTTGGCGGGTCGTTGATGCTTTCGATCATGATCTTGCTGCCGGTGCTGTCGGCGCTGGTGTTGGTAATGCTGCCCGGCGTCGATGCTGGCCGGGCGCGGATTGTCGCGCTGGTGACGACCTTGGTCGAATTCGCGCTGGGTGCGATGCTGTGGCAGAAATTTGATAATGCCGGCCCAGCGTTTCAATTTGTTGAAAAACTGCCGCTGTTTGCACCTTATCTCGATTGGCATCTGGGCATTGATGGCATTGCGCTGATGCTGATCCTGCTCAGCGTTTTCCTGATGCCACTGTGCATATTGGCGAGTTGGGAGAGCGTGAAAAAACGCGTTCCCGAATATATGGCGGCGTTCCTGATCATGGAATCGCTGATGGTCGGCACCTTCGCGGCGCGCGACATCTTTTTGTTTTATCTGTTTTTTGAAGCCGGGTTGATCCCGATGTTCCTGATCATCGGCATCTGGGGCGGGGCACGGCGGATCTACGCCAGCTATAAATTTTTCCTCTACACGCTGCTCGGGTCGGTGCTGATGCTGGTCGGGATGATCTATATGGTCGGCCAGACGGGCAGCAGCGATATCGGCGTGCTGTCTGCCTATGATTTCGATCCCCATGCGCAAATCTGGCTGTTCCTGGCGTTTTTTGCGAGCTTTGCGGTCAAGATGCCAATGTGGCCGGTGCACACCTGGCTGCCTGATGCGCATGTGGAGGCGCCGACAGCCGGCTCCGTGATTCTTGCCGGGGTGCTGTTGAAATTGGGCGGTTACGGCTTTGTGCGGTTCAGCCTGCCGATGTTCCCCGATGCCTCGGCGCAACTGATCTGGCTGGTGTTTGGCCTGTCGATGGTGGCGGTGGTTTACACCTCGCTGGTGGCGCTGGTTCAGAATGACATGAAAAAATTGATCGCCTATTCGTCGGTGGCGCATATGGCGTTTGTCACCGCCGGGCTGTTCGCGCTGAATACGCAAGGTATCGAGGGCTCGCTGGTGATGATGCTGTCACATGGGCTGGTTTCCGGCGCGCTGTTTCTGTGTGTCGGGGTGATTTACGATCGGCTGCACACCCGCGAAATCGCGCGCTATGGCGGGCTGGCCGATACCATGCCGCGCTACGCTGTGTTGTTGCTGTTCTTCACCATGGCGAGCGTTGGCCTGCCGGCGACCAGCGGATTTGTGGCGGAATTCCTGGTGCTGATCGGCCTATACCAGACCAGCACCTGGGCGACTTTGGTGATGACCACCGGGATCATCCTGGGGGCGTCCTATATGCTGTGGCTGTATCGCCGCGTGGCATTCGGAGCGGCGGCTGGCGACGATACACGGGCGATGCCCGATCTTTCGCTCCGTGAAATCGCCATTCTTGCGCCGATTGCCGCCGCGGTGCTTTGGATGGGGATTTATCCGGCGAGTTTTCAGGCACCGATGAAGCCGGCGATTGCCAGCATCGTGGCGCGGCTGGATGGCAAGGCGCTGGCGACCTTGCCGACAGACATGACCCTGCTGCCCGGGTTGCCGGCTGTTGCGGCGCCTGCCAACGCTGCGGAAGTTGCCAAATGAACCCGACCTTTGTTTCAATCGCCATGGCCGGGCCAGAAGCCGTGCTGACTGCCGGATCGCTGCTGGCGCTGATGATCGGCACCTTTGGTCGTGGTGATCGCGCGCTGAAGGGCCTGACCTGGGTGTGTGTCATCATCCTGGGGTTGGCCGGACTGACGCTGTTCGATGATCCGATTGGCATTCAGCGCGGCTTTGACGGGCTTTATGTGGCGGACAGTTTTTCAGGCTTTCTGAAGGTGTTGATCCTGGGCGCCGCCGCTGCTTCGATGCTGCTGGCCTTGCCCTATCTGGCGGACGCAAAAACCGGCCGCTTTGAATATCCCGTGCTGTTGATGCTGGCCACGCTTGGCATGTGCATGATGGTGTCGGCTGACGATATGCTGTCGCTGTATGTCGGGCTCGAATTGACCAGTCTTGCGTCCTATGTGCTGGCGGCGTTCCACCGGGGGGAAGCGCGATCATCGGAGGCGGGGCTCAAGTATTTCGTGCTGGGAGCGCTGGCCTCGGGCATCCTGCTCTATGGCATCACGCTGGTGTACGGTTTCACCGGCTCAACGGGCTTTGATGCCATCCGCGATGTGCTGACCGGCCAGGCGACGCGATCACTGGGCGTATTGTTCGGGCTGGTGTTCATCCTCGCCGGGCTGGCGTTCAAGATTTCGGCGGTGCCATTCCATATGTGGACGCCGGATGTCTACGAAGGTGCGCCGACACCGGTCGCGGCGTTTTTTTCGGCGGCGCCAAAGGCGGCGGCGCTGGGCCTGATGGTGCGGGTGCTGGTGCAGGCGTTTGGGCCGATGCTGGTCGATTGGCAGCAGATCATCATCTTTCTCGCCATCGCCTCGATGGGGTTGGGGGCCGTTGGCGCCATCGGCCAGACCAATATCAAGCGGCTGCTGGCCTATTCGTCGATCGCCAATATCGGTTTTGCGCTGGTCGGGCTGGCGGCGGCGAGCCCACAGGGCGTGGAATCGTTGCTGTTTTATCTCGCCGTCTATCTGGCGATGACGCTCGGCAGTTTCCTGGTGCTGTTGCAATTGCGCCGGGCCGATGGCGTGGCAGTGGAATTGCTGACCGACCTGTCCGGTTTGTCAAAGGTGCGGCCCGGCCTTGCTGCAGCGATGGCGATTTTCATGTTCTCGCTGGCCGGCATTCCGCCCTTGCTTGGCTTTTGGCCGAAATTCGCGGTGTTTCAGGCAGCGATTGCGGCCGGCTTGATTCCGCTGGCCGTGATCGGGTTCATCACATCAGTCATCGGCGCCTATTATTACCTGCGGCTGGTAAAGATCATGTATTTTGACGAACCGGGCGTTGCGGTCGTCAGCGATGGCGGGCTGGCGAATGGCGTGATGATTGCGGCGGCCGCGTTGTTCTGTTCGCCGGTCGGCATGTTGGCGATCACGCCGTTGGTGGCCGCATCGGGCCGGGCGGCGGCGGCGCTGTTTCTGGCGGGTGGCTAAACTTGGCTGGCTTTACACACCTGTCCGAGGTGGGTTCGACGAACGACTGGCTGCTGGCCCGGGCACAGGAATTGCCGGATGGGCATTGGATGATCGCGGATCGGCAGACGGCGGGGCGTGGCCGGCGTGGGCGCGTGTGGAGTGACGGCACTGGCAATTTGATGGCGTCGGTCCTCGTGAAGGCCGATGGCCCGGTGCAGCAGCTTTCGTTTGTGGCGGCGATTGCGTTAAGGGCGGCGATTGTTGCTTTTACCTCCCCCCACTGGGGGAGGTCGGAGTCGCGTCCTTGCGCGAGCCGGGAAAGGGGTTCTCTGCCGGGCTTGAAAACAGCCCCTCTCCCGGCTCGCCAAGCGGCGAGTCCGACCTCCCCCAGGTGGGGGGAGGTAGACTCAGGCTGAAATGGCCCAATGATCTTCTCCTCGACGGCCAAAAACTCTCAGGCATCCTGCTCGAACGCAGCGGCGACGCACTCGTCATTGGCATCGGCGTCAACATCGCCCATGCTCCGGATGACACCGAACGCCCGGCGATTTCGCTGGCGGCGGCTGGTCTGCCCATCCCCATGCCAATCGACTTGCTTGCCCGGTTGATACCGGCCTTTGCCGAATATCGCGCGCTCTGGGCGGCGCAGGGCTTTGAACCGATCCGCAGCCGCTGGCTGACCCATGCGGCCGGGGTGGGTGACCGGATTGCGGCGCGGCTGGGAGCCGAAACGCTGGAAGGTGTGTTCGAAGGGCTGGAACCCGATGGCGCGCTGGCGCTGCGGCTGGACGACGGCGCGGTGCGGTCGGTGCATGCTGGCGAGGTGTTTGCGTTATGATGGCTGCAAAAGCGTCCGCGGCCGCAAGCGGGAGACTCTAGATGCTGCTCGCCATCGACGTCGGCAACACCAATATCGTCTTTGCCATCTGTGATGGCGACACCATCAAATGGCGTTGGCGGATCAGCACAGATGGCCAACGCACCGCCGATGAATATGCCGTCTGGCTGCACCAGCTGATGCAGCTGGAGGGCGTTGAACGCACCCTGATCGATGCTGCCATCATCGCCACCGTGGTGCCGCCGACGCTGTTCAATCTGCAACGCCTGTGCCGCAAATATTTCAACGTCGAAGCGCAAGTGGTCGCCATCGGCAGCGTCAATCTGGGGCTGCGCATCGATCTGCCCAATCCGGCCGAAGTTGGTGCCGATCGCCTGGTCAATGCCGTCGCCGCCCATGCCATGCACCCTGGCAATCTGATCATTGTCGATTTCGGCACCGCAACCACCTTTGATGTGGTATCATCAGATGGTGCCTATCAGGGCGGCGTTATTGCACCGGGCATTAACCTGAGCATGGACGCGCTTTACCAGGCGGCGGCCAAATTGCCGCGCATTGCGGTGGAGCCGCCGGCAGATGGCCTGGGTGTGATCGGCAAGGGCACCGTCCACGCCATGCAGTCCGGTGTGTTCTGGGGCTATATCGGGCTGGTTGAAGGATTGGTCGCACGCATTATATCAGAGACAGATGGGCCGGTCACGGTGATCGCCACCGGCGGTCTTGCCACATTGTTCAATCGTCATACTTCGGCCATCGACAGTGTTGATGGAGACCTTACAATTCGCGGCCTGATCCGCATCCATGCCCTGAATTCGGGCCAAAAATAGAAAAGATAGACATGAAACCGGGTAAAGAACTAATTTTCCTGCCGCTTGGCGGGTCGGGTGAGATTGGCATGAATGTCAATCTTTATGGTTGCAACGGCAAATGGGTGATGGTCGATCTCGGCATGACCTTTGCCGACCCCAGCTATCCAGGCGTTGATCTGGTGCTGCCGGATTTAAGCTTCATCGAAGATCGGGCCGCCGATCTGCTCGGCATCGTGCTGACCCATGGCCATGAGGATCATATCGGCGCAATCCCGTATCTGGCCAATGATCTGGGCGTGCCACTGTATGCGACCCCCTTTACCGCCGGACTGATTGCCAAAAAACTGGAAGAAGAAGGCATTGCCAAGGACGTAAAGCTGAACATCATCCCGATGGGTGGCACGCTGCAATTGGGCGATTTCGGTTTCCGCTATGTGGCACTTGCCCATTCGATTCCAGAAGGCAATGCGCTGGTCATCGACACGCCTTATGGCCGGATTTTCCACACCGGGGACTGGAAACTGGATGACGGCCCGTTGCTCGGCGCCCCGGCATCGGCGGCCGAACTCACCGCCATCGGTGATTCAGGCGTGCTGGCAATGGTCGGCGATTCGACCAATGTTTTCAACAATGAAGCCAGCGGCAGCGAAACCGATGTCCGCGAAGGCCTGTTGAAGGTCGTCAAGGCACGCAAAAAGGGCCGCGTGCTGGTGACGACCTTTGCATCGAACGCAGCACGCCTGGCGACACTGGGTTGGGTGGCAAAGGAAGCCGGCCGGCATCTGGTGCTGGCCGGGCGGTCGATGGACCGGATCACGCAAGTCGCAAAGGCGACAGGCTATCTGAAGGACATGCCGCCAACCTTGTCATGGCAGGACGCAGCGAACATGGACCCGTCGAAATTGCTGATCCTGTGCACTGGTGCCCAGGGCGAACCAATGGCGGCGCTCAGCCGGATTGCCGATGGGTCGCACCCGGTGTTGAAGCTCGAAAAGGGCGATCTGGTGGTTTATTCGTCGAAACAAATTCCCGGCAATGAATTGGCGATTGGCCGGGTGCAGAACGCGCTGGCCACACGCGGCATCGAAGTGATCACCGAAAAACAGGCGCATGTTCATGTCTCCGGCCATCCCGGCCGGCCGGAACTTGAGGCGATGTACGATTGGATTCGACCCGAGATTGCCATTCCGGTGCACGGTGAACGCCGCCATATGGAGGCGCACGCCGCACTGGCGCTCGCCGCCGGCGTGCCGCGGACGATGGTGCCGATCAACGGCAGCGCCATCCGGCTGGCGCCCGATGGCCCGAAACTGCTCAGCCATGAAAAGGCCGGGCGGCTGGTGCTGGATGGCGATGTGATCCTGCCAGCCAATGGCGCGACGATTGTCGAACGGCGCCGGTTGATGCTGAACGGCCATATGGGCGTGACGGTTGTGCTGGGCCGCGATGGCAAGGTGGCTGCAACGCCCGCCATTACCGCCCAGGGTGTGCCGGTTGAGGAAGACAAGGCGGATTTCCTGGCGCAATGCGCGGCGGCGGCGGCGGCGGCTGCCAAAAAGGGCGACGTACGCCAAGCCGAGAAATATTCGGAAAGCATCCGCGTTGCGGTGCGCAAAGTAGCGCGCGAATGGACTGGCAAAAAGCCGGTGACGGACGTGCAGGTGGTGCAACTGTAGCGCGCCGTGAAACCCGCCTCCGCCATAGCCATTTATCTATTGTTCTGGTCGCTGACCCTGTTTGCGGTGCTGCCGTTCGGCGTCAAAACCAGCCGCGAAATGGGCCATGAACCGGTTGCGGGGGAGGCGGATTCGGCGCCGCATAACCCGATGATGGGCAAGAAATTGTTCTGGACCACGGTGATTTCGGCGACGTTGTTTGCGCTGTTCTACGCCAATTATGAGGCGGGATGGCTGACGCTGGATGATATTCCAGGCTGGGCGGACAAAGGCCCGTATCGCGGCAAGTGATCAGCGCAGGCGCTCAGTCCCCTGAGCCAGTGCGACATACAGCTTGCCGACGTCGGATGACAGCAACGTCACCGCCAGCGACTTGCCCTCACGATCGGGCAACACGCGGGCGATCAGCATTTCAAATTCGGTGATATAGCGCGTCGCCTGCTCGGCAAATACCGGATCATGCTGGTACAGGCGGGCAATGGCCCGTGCGGTGCCGCTGTCGATCAGGCGGACGGCCCGCCTGGCGAACACCCCCTTGTCACCGCGCAGGTAACGCGCCCAGCTATTGTCATCGACATCGATCGACAGCAGCTTCGAGATGTCGATTGCGCCTTCCTTCAGCGAATCGAGCAAGGCGGCGCTGCGTTTGGCAATGTCGTCGCGCAGTCGCATGTCGTAATGCGCATCGGATTCATCAATGCGGGCTTCAACCGTGGCGATCGTCTGCGTCAGGGCCAGCAAACGCTGGGTGACGCGTTCGGTGGCACTTTGCGCGGCGTTGGCGGCGGCGGTGTTGGCCAATTCAATATCCGCCAATTGGGCACGGATCGGTACGGCAAAGGCCGATTCGGCGCGCGAGGTGCCAGCGTGTTCCAATGCAGACTCAGCCTCTGACACCACGGCCGCCAAGGTTTCGCGCATCGTGCCGGCCGTTTGGCTGGCGACATCGCGGATGCGGCCGAACACATCGATCAGCTGGGTGGAGGCGGCAAGCGAGGCGCTGCCCGTTAGCATTTCAATATCGCCAAGGGTCGCCCGGGCGCTGGCCAATTCGCTGGCCAGCGTTACTGCGGCGCCGTCCAGTGAGCGGCGCGCAAGTTCCAGTTGCGATTCGGCCGCCGCAATCGCGGCGCCGCTGCCGCTGATCGGGGCGGCCAAGGCTGCGGCACTGGCGTGCAGGTCCGCAAGGCTGGTGGTCAACGCTGCGACCTGCGGCAGCGCGGCCGGCAAATGCATGCCGATAGTGCCCAGCGCGCTGGTGGTGGTGGCGTCCAGATCGGCAAGCCGCTGTTCGACAGCGACGAGCGCCGCATCGGTGGCGGCAATCGGTTCGCCGAGTTTATAAATGGCGTCGCGCGCGTCGGTCATCCTGACCGCGATGGATTCCAGCGCGTTGTTGCCAGTGGCGACCGAATTGCCCAGTTTCGCATCCAGCACGGCAAAGCCGCGTTCAACCTGTTCGATCAGGATGCGATAGCGGTCGGATTGCGCCTCAATCTGCGCCGTCAATGTGTCGGCTGCACCCAACATGGTCGTAATGCGATCCCCGATCTGGCGGCTGGATTCGCTGCCGATATGATCAAAGGTGACGCGTGCCTGTTCAACGCTGGCCAACAGTGCGCTGGTCTGGGCATGGACGCCATCGCGGGTCGCATCGGCGGCGGCGGCGGTGCGGCTAAAGGCGGCATCCGCGCCTTCTGAAATGGCCAAGATCGGCGCACTGAGCGCGGCATGAGCAGTCTTTGCCGCGGTGGTCAGGCTGTCAATCTGCACGGTCGCGACGGCGCTGGCGGTGCTGGCTGCGGCGCTGGCATCGGTCAACCGGCTCCACAGGGCCGCGAGCAGGGTTTCAGTGTCGGCAAGCTGGGCACCCAGTTTGTCCCTTGTCTGTTCCAGTAACGCGGCGAGGCTGGTGACCTGGGCATGGGCGGCGGGCGTCGCATCAGCCAGGCTGGCACTGGCGGCAAGCGTCGCGGCGGCAGCAGCGCCGAGCCCTGCGTTGCTGGCATCGAGCCGGGCAGCGGCGTCATCAAGCGCAGCAGCGTGTGCAGCGACAGGAATCGACAGTGTTTCGATCCGCGCGAACAGCGCCTCCAGCCGCGATTCCAGCGCGGCCATCGCCGTGTCACCACTCGACAGGTTACGATCGGCAAACTGCAACTGCGCCGTCAGCAGCACCGCCTGCCGTGTCCGTGTGCCGGTACGATCACGCAATTGCACCGCAATCAGCCACAGCAACGCCACTGGCATGGCGGCGATGGTGATTATCGCAAGTGCAATCGTCAGTGCCGATGCATCGACGCCCAGCGCCCCCGCGATGCTGCCCGGCTGGCCCAGGGCAACACCCAGAATGACGATCAGTGCCAGCCATAATAGGGTCACCAGCGCCGCCAGCACCAATGGCCAGCGCTGCGGGCGCGGCAGATCGATTTCCTCTTCGTTCATTGTAACTGAGTCTCGCACGCCCGGAGACGCAGCGCGAACATTATTGCAATCGCGCTGAGCCCGAAAATTTCCCAATACCAATAATAATGCGGATCGCCGGCCAGGCAGGCCAGGGCGATGGCAATGGTGCGGTTGTTGGCAGACAGGACCGACAGGCGCCGGATCAGCGGCGCGCTGCGGGCCAGATAGGCGGGCAGACGATCGGGGTGGGCGGACAGTGCCAGATCGATCCGCCCCGTGCCGCTGCCCATGCGCTGTTCAAAGCCATTGTAAAGACGCTCTCCCCAAAACCGCGCCGGTGGCCGGGATTCGCCAAAAAATACCCCGCGCGCCCGGCGTTTCCAGGCCTCACGTTCGCCCTCGTACCAAGCCGATTGGGCGGCGTGGCAGGCACCCGACAGGATCGCCAGCGCCAGCACCGAAGGCCAATCATCAAAACTCAACGCGATTGGCAACAGCACCAGGACGAAAACCAGATAGTCGCACAGGCCATCAATCAGGCGCCCCAGCGGGCTGGCCTTGCCACTGGCGCGCGCCAGTTTGCCATCCAGTCCGTCCATGACATGCCAGGCCGTCATCAGCAGGAATCCGGCGAAGACGGCGACGGGGTTCTGCCAGTGCCAATAACATAGCCCGGCCAGCGCCCCGAACCCCATGCCGGTAAACGACACTGTATTGGGATGGATGCCAAGCCGCAGCGCAGGTGCCAGCAGTTGATCGGCAAGCGGATGCACCAGCCACAAATTGCTGGGGTCTTCGATCATGGCCGGGCGAGCGGCAGTGGCTTGCATCTGGTTCACGCGGCGTTTGCTAGCGGTTTTTTCATCATTGTAGAAGTGTCACCTGGGCCATCGACAATTGGCATGACGCATGACATTCATCGGATATTCAGCGCCATCGGTGCAAAGAAGTGCCTTGTAGAGACCTGATCATTTCATGCGTTCCCCAATCTTCCTTGCAGCTTTTTCACTTGGCCTTGCGGCGAGCAGCCCTGTCTTGTCACAACCGGCAAGCACGGTGAACGAAATGGTCAGGGCGGGCGAAATTCTGCCCTTGGATGCGATTCGGAATCAGGTAATTGCCAGCACGCGCGGTGATTTTGTTGGCGTGGAATTCGATGTGACCAGCCGGCATTATCGATTCAAATTCCTTGTCGATGGCACTTTGGTCAATGTCGATGTCGATGCGCGTACCGGACGCAGGTTAACCGGTCGCCAGAACTATTGATGGTCGCTATACAGGCCATGGTTAACAGGGCGAATTGATGCGTATTCTGGTTGTCGAAGACGAACCCAATCTGCTGCGCCAGTTGAAATCGGCGTTGGAGGGGGCTGGCTATGCAGTTGATACTGCCGCCGATGGCGAAGATGCCCAATATCTGGGTGCGACCGAAACCTATGATGCCGTGGTGCTCGATCTGGGGCTGCCAGAGGTTGACGGGCTGACGGTGCTTGATCGCTGGCGCCGCGATGGCCGGGTGATGCCGGTGCTGGTGCTGACGGCGCGCGACAGCTGGTCCGACAAAGTGGCGGGGTTGGACGCTGGCGCCGATGACTATCTGGCCAAACCATTCCAGACCGAGGAATTGATCGCACGATTGCGGGCGCTGATCCGCCGCGCCGCAGGCCAGGCGACGTCGGAATTGACCGCGGGCGATGTGCGGCTGGATACGCGATC
The DNA here is from genome assembly GCA_038228305.1 of Sphingomonadales bacterium. GTDB lineage: Bacteria > Pseudomonadota > Alphaproteobacteria > Sphingomonadales > Sphingomonadaceae > Sandarakinorhabdus. Next base: position 318,429 of record JBBRPI010000001.1, read on the forward strand.
CGGCCGGGTGACGCTGGACGGGGAACCGGTGAAGCTGACGGCGCAGGAATTCAAGCTGCTCAGCTATCTGATGCACCACAAGGGCAAGGTGGTCAGCCGCACCGAATTGATCGAGCATATCTATGATCAGGATTTTGATCGGGATTCCAATACGATCGAGGTTTTCATTACCCGCATCCGGAAGAAATTGGGGCCGGATCTGATCAGCACGACTCGCGGCCTTGGCTATAGCCTCAACGACATTAATTCAGCCGCTGGCCCCGCAGGCTGACCCTCTGACCCCGCTCGTGTTACCGCAGGCGCGGCGGCGCTGGTCGCTGGCAGGTTCATTGCGGCTGCGGATGATTGCGCTGGCGGCGATCTGGATCGTCCCGCTGCTCGGCATAGGCGGCTTTGCGCTGGACAGGGTGATGGTCGGCACCATCACCAGCAACTTTGACGCCCAGCTCGATTTCACGCTTGCGGGCATGATCAATTCGGCTGATCTGGGTGACGCAGGCGAAGTGCGTTTTCTGCGGCAGTTGGGTGACCAACGCTTTTCCGAACCCTATTCCGGTCTGTATTGGCAGGTTTCGACACAGAATCAGCCGCCGTTTCAGTCGCGATCATTATGGGATCGGTTCCTGTCCGGCCCGCCAGCGTCGGGCTGTATAAAGCCCTGTCGCTATGACACCGCACGCTTTCCCGGTGAGCGACTTCGCGTGGCCGGCCGCGATGTAAAAATGCCGGGAGCAAGAACGGTGTTCTACTTCCAGGTGGCGCAATCGACGCGCGATCTGGACGCGCAAATCCGGAATCTGCGGGCGATTCTATGGTGGTCACTCGGGGTATTGGGTGTGGGGTTGCTGGCGTTGGCAGCGCTGCAATCGACCTATGGCCTTTCGCCGTTGGGCCGGGTCAGCCGGGCAATCGCCGCAATCCGTTCGGGCAGCGCGCGCCGGGTGCCCGATGATTTTCCACAGGAAATTGCGCCTTTGGTCAGTGAAATCAATGAATTGCTGGAATTCGGCGAAAGCCAGGCCGAGGCGGCGAGGCGCCATGCCGGCAATCTGGCCCATGCGTTGAAAACCCCGATGAGCGTGTTGATCGGCGACACGCAAGGGCGAACCGATCCGCTGTCGCTGACCGTCGCGGCGCAGGTGCAGATGATGCGCCGTCATGTCGATCATCAATTGGCCCGGGCGCGGGCAGCAGGCCGCCGCGGCGCATCAACGGCGCGGACCGATGTGTGGCCGGCCTTGCAGGCGATTACCCGCACAGTGGGCCGCATTCACGGTGGCCGCGATGTGACGATCGATCTGGCCGGTGACAAGACCAAGATATTCCGCGGCGAACGCCAGGATCTGGATGAAATCGCCGGCAATCTGATCGACAATGCCGCGCTGCATGGCGGCGGCCGGGTGTTTGTCACCGTCGGTGGCGGGCCGGGGATGCTGGAGATTTTGATCGAGGATGACGGCCAGGGCATTACGATTGCCGATCGTGACCGGCTGTTTACCCGCGGTGAGCGGCTGGACACCGACAAGCCCGGCACTGGCCTGGGGCTGGCGATTGCCCGGGATGTTACCGAATTAAACGGCGGATCGATCGCGTTGGAGGAATCCGAGGATCTGGGCGGGCTGCTGGTGCGGCTGATCCTGCCGGCGGCGGACGGGTAGGGCATCGTTGCTGACAGGGCGACGCCGGAACGCCGGGGCATCGGGCATCGTCGTCGCGGCTGCAGCGACCCTGCCCTACAGCGCCGGATCGCAGCAGCCGGCTTCGGCAAATCCCTTGGCGCGCAGCCGGCACGAATCGCATTCTCCGCATGGCTTGCCGGCCGGCGTCGGGTCGTAACAGCTCCAGGTCAATGCCAGCGGCGCATCCACCGCTGCTGCCGCCCGCACGATGTCGGCCTTGGTCATTGCCGCCAGCGGGGTGTGGATGTGGAATCGCTCGCCCTCCACCCCCGCCTTGGTCGCGGTATTGGCCATCGCTTCAAATGCCTGGATGAATTCCGGCCGGCAATCGGGATAGCCCGAATAATCCAGCGCGTTGACACCGATGAAAATGTCGCGCGCGCCAGCCGCCTCGGCCCAGCCCAGCGCCACCGACAGGAAAATCGTGTTGCGCGCCGGCACATAGGTGACGGGTATGCCCGGCTCGACGCCCGATTTCGGCACATCGATATCGGCGGTCAGCGCCGAACCGCCAAAGCCGCGCAGATCGAGCGGCAGCACGATGTGCCGATCCGCGCCCAGTGCCTGGGCCACGCGTGCGGCATGCGACAGTTCAATGCGGTGCCGTTGGTTGTAATCGATGGTCAGCGCCAACAGGCGATAGCCCTGCTGCCTGGCCATGGCGGCAACCGTGGTGGAATCGAGGCCGCCAGACAGCAAGACCACAGCAAGCCGAGCCATCATGCCGCCACCTTCCACACCCGCGAGCAAAATTGGCAATCCACCCCGATCATGCCGTCTTCACCGCACATATCGGCGCGTTCGGCCTCTGGGAAGGATGCGATGACATCGCGGATATGGGTAAGCGAACAGCGGCAGCCGCGGGTGGGTGTCGGGCCGGGTTGCAGGCGCACCTCTTCCTCATGGAACAGCCGCCAAAGCAGCACCTCTTCGGTCAGTTCGGGGTCGGTCAGTTCATTGGCCTTCACGGTTTCGGCGAGCGTTCGCATATGCTGCCAGTCTTCCGGTTCGGGCGTGCCGTCATCCTCGGCAAACAATCGCCTCTGGCCTTCCTCTCCGCGTGGCAAGTATTGCAGCAGCAATCCGCCTGCGCTGTAACCGGTCACCGCATCACCCTGTACGGCGGTGCGGATCAGCGTTGGCAATTGTTCGGAGTCCTTGAAATATTGCTCGATCGCCGCGGCGATGCTGGCGCCCTCCAATGGCACAATGCCCTGATAGCGTTCGCTGGCATCGGTCGGATCAAGCGTGATCGCCAGATGCCCGGCGCCAAACATTTCGGCCAGATCGCCAGCCGGTGTATCCGGGGCGCCGCGCAAATAACCGCGCAACTGCCCGGCGTTGTAATCGCAGACGAGCAGGCTGACCGGGCCATCGCCCTGCGCCTGCAGCGTTAGCCCGCCGCCATTTTCGCGCAATGTCGCCCCCAGCATGGCAGTGACGACCAGCGCCTGGCCGAGCAGATGCGCCAACGCCGATGGATAATCATGCGCCGCCAGAATGGCGTTGATCGAGGCATCGAGGCGGATGATGCGGCCGCGCACATTGCGCGCCGGCACGGTGAATGACAGGCAGCGATCGCGAACCGGGGCCAGGCCTTCCTTCACGCTCACAATCGATCCAGGCACCACAACAGGATCGCCTTTTGCACGTGCAGCCGGTTTTCGGCTTCATCCCAGACCCGCGATTGCGCGCCATCGATGACGCTGTCGGTCACTTCCTCACCGCGATGTGCCGGCAGGCAATGCAGGAACAACGCATTGGGGGCGGCCTTTGCCAGCAATGCGTCATTGACCTGAAATGGCTTCATTGCCGCCATCTTGTCCTTGGTATCGGCCTGGCCCATCGACACCCAGGTGTCGGTGACGATCACATCGGCCCCCTCCACCGCGGCCGCCGCCGACCGTACCAGATCAATGCTGCCACCGCGCGCACACGCGGTGGCCATCACCGCGCCATCTGGATCATAGCCGTGCGGCACGCCCAACCGAAGATCGAATTTCAATACCGATGCCGCCTCGATCAGCGAATTGGCCATGTTGTTGCCATCGCCAACATACGCCCAGCAGCTTTCCGTCACCGGGCGGCCGGCCGATTCTTCAAACGTCATGATGTCGGCCAGCACCTGTACCGGGTGGCTGATATCCGTCAGGCCATTGATCACCGGCACTCCGGCGCTTTCGGCCAGCGCCTCCAGAGTTTCATGGGCATTGGCGCGCAACATGATCGCATCGACCATGCGACCCAGCACCCGCGCGGTATCGGCAACGGTTTCACCGCGGCCCAGCTGCATTTCGCCGGCGCTGGTAACGATGGCGCTGCCGCCCAACTGGCGGATGGCCATGTCAAAACTGAAGCGCGTCCGCGTGCTGGGTTTTTCAAAGATCATTGCCAGCACATGGCCACCAAGCGGGTTATCCGCATCAACGCGGCCCCTGGCCCAGCCAGCGCGGGCACCTTTGCGCCGGTGCGCCTCATCGAGGATGGCACGCAGCCCTGCGGCTTTGGCGCTGGCGAGATCGAGGAAGTGGGGCATAACAATAGCCTTCTCCCCTGCCTTTTTCAGGGAGGGGTCGGGGGTGGGTTTCTGGACTTCTCCCCTCTCCAGACGTGGAGAGAGGAGGATCGATGCGTTACGCCGCGACCGCCGGGGCATAGGCCCGCGCGGCGGCGGACAATTTGTCCACACACTCGCGAATATGATCCTCGGTGATGATAAGCGGCGGCAACAGGCGGATGACATTGTCACCGGCCGCGACTGCCAGCAGGCCATGGCTTCGGGCATGGTTCACAAACGCCCGACTGTCGGATTTCATTTTCAGCCCCAGCATCAACCCCATGCCGCGCACCCCTTCAAACAGATCATCATGGTTGGGGATCATCTGTTCCAGGCTGGACCGCAGCCGCGCCGACATGGCGTTGACATGGGCAAGGAACGCCGGCTCCGTCACCACATCCAGCACGGCTTCGCATGCCGCCATGGCCAACGGATTTCCGCCATAGGTACTGCCATGGCGGCCAACGATCATGCCACTGGCGGCATTTTCGGTGGCAAGGCAGGCGCCGACCGGAAAACCGCCGCCAATGCCCTTGGCAATCGCCATGATGTCCGGCGTGATGCCATATTGTTCATGGGCAAACAGCGTGCCGCTGCGGGCAACGCCGCATTGCACTTCATCCAATATCAGCAAAATGCCGTGTTCATCGGCAATACGGCGCAGACCCTGCAAAAATTCGGGTGTCGCCACCCGGATGCCGCCTTCGCCCTGGACTGGTTCGACCATGATACCGCCAACAGTGGCGCCCAGATCGCTGGCCATCACCGCTTCGACGGCCGCCAGGTCGTTGAACGGCAATACGGTGAACCAATCCGGCAGGGGTTCGAAACCCTGGCGCATTTTTTCCTGGTTGGTCGCTGAAATCGTTGCCAGTGTGCGGCCGTGAAAGGCGTTTGAGAACGTCAGAATCCGCGATTTTTCCGGATGCCCTGCCTCGAAGTGATGGCTGCGGCAGGTTTTCACCGCGCATTCGATCGCTTCGGCGCCCGAATTGGTGAAAAACACCGTATCGGCAAAGGTCAGATCGACCAGACGCTGCGCCAGATGCGCCTGTGCCGGCACCTTGTACAGGTTTGACGTGTGCATCAGCGTGGCGGCCTGTTTCTGGATGGCGCCGATCAAGTGCGGGTGACTATGGCCCAGGATATTGACAGCAATGCCGCTGGCGAAATCCAGCCATTCCTTGCCATCGGCATCATACAGATAACAGCCTTCCCCGCGCACCGGCTCGACCTCGCAACGGCCATAGACGGGCATCAGGGGGGTGATCGTCATCGTACCAAACTCCGCTGCGCGTTTTCAGCAACGCAAAAAGGCGGCCCGAAGCGACCGCCTTGGCCTTGCATATAGCGAGTTGCGGGGGCTGTCTCAACCCCGTGTGATTGCCGCGTCTTCAGCCAGATTTTCCGCCCAGCCGACACAGACCTGATGGCGGTGGGAACAGTTGGCCGAGGGTCAGGACCTGTTAAAATCCTGCCCCTTCATGGTGCCGGAGCAGGATTTTAACGGGTCCTGACCCTAGCCCGCCAACACCCCATCCGCCACAAATCCCGCCACCGCCGCTGCATCAAACCCCAGATCGGCCAGCACCGCATGGCTGTGCTGGCCGTGATGTGGGGCACCGGCAGCGGCAATGGCGGGGGATGCGCTGAACACCGCCGCTGGTCGCGCCATCCGCACCTTGCCGCCGGCGCCATCAGGCAATGTTACAACCATCGCATTGTGCGCCACCTGCGGGTCATCGGCGACATTGGCGCATGAATTGACCCGGCCGCCCACTGCGCCTTCGCGGATGAAGCCCGCCATCAAATCATCCATCGTCATGCTGGCAATGGCGGCGGCAACGCGCGGCGCCCAATCGGCCTGGTTGCGCATGCGTTCCCCGGCGCCATGCAGCCGCGTATCGGCCGCCAGATCATCCAGCCCGAGCGCCCGCATCAACGCGACAAATTCCACCCCCTGCATCATGCCGATCGCCACCTGGCCGTCGGCGCAGGGCCATAGCCTCGACAGCGCGCCATATTCGGGCCAGGCCGGCGGCGGGTTTTCGGTCCAGCAGTGGTTGTACATGCCTTCCGGCCAGTTGAACGCCAGCGCCGCATCCAGCATCGCGACATCCACCCGCTGCGCCACGCCGGTGCGTTCGCGGTGGAACAGCGCCGCAGTGATTGCCTGGGCCATGGTGATCGCCGTCACCTTGTCGGCCACCAACGTTCGCACCAGCGAAGGCTTGCCGGCGTTGTCGATCTGGGTGGCCGCAATGCCGCTGACAGCCTGCACCACCGGATCATAGACCCGGATGTGGATATAGGGGCCTGTCTGGCCAAATCCGGTAATGGAGGCGAAAATCAAGTTTGGATTCAATTCCGCACAGCGTTCATAGCCGAAACCCAGCCGTTCCATCGTGCCGGGGCGGAAATTATCAATTAACACATCGGCCCATTTGACCAGCCGTTCCAGAATCGTCCGGCCGCCGCGGGTTTTCAGGTCGATCGACAGCCCACGTTTCCCCCGGTTTACGGCGATGAACATGGCCGACAAATCACCCTTGGCCGGGCCCATGCCGCGCACCGGGTCGCCGCCGGGGCTTTCCACCTTGATGACATCGGCGCCCTGGTCAGCCAGCAGCGCGGCCGCCATCGGGCCGGACACGATCTGCGACAGATCAACGATTTTTACGCCTGATAATGGCCCGGTCATCATGGTGTCTCCCAAGGGTTGATGCCTATAGTGGCAGCGGCAGGGGAGCAATGACGATGCAGGTTTCGCGGCGGACAGTATTGATAGGGTCGGCAGCGGCCACGATGGCGCCAGTCCCGTCACGCGCCAGTCCATCGCTTTCTGCGGATGATGAGGCCGGCTGGGCAGCAATCGCCGCGCAATACCCCGTCACCACCGCCATCACCCAACTGGAAAACGGCTATTGGGGCAGCATGGCCAGCCCGGTGATCGCGGCTCACCGGGCGATCCTGGACAAGCTGAACCGCAACACCAGCTGGTATGGACGCCGGGCGATGCTGAAGGATCAAAAGGCTGTTATCGAACGCGCCGCCGCCGCGATGGGCGTTCAGCCGCAGGATATCGGCCTCGCGGGCAATGCTGCCCAGGGGCTTTCGGCCCTGATCAGCCAGTTTCGCGGCGTAGGGCAGGGCGATCGCATCCTCTATTCCGATACGGATTATGAAGCGATGCAGGGCGCGATGATCTCGCTGGCCCGGGCGCGCGGGGCAGAGGCAATAAAGCTGACGATGCCGCGCGTGCTGACGCATGATGGTGTGATCCAGGCCTATCGCGCCGCCATTGCCACCACCCCGCGGCTGAAACTGGTGTTGCTGACGCATATGAGCCACCGCCACGGTCTTGTCTTGCCGGTGGCGCAAATCGCGCCGCTCGCCAAGGCGGCGGGCGCTGATGTCATCGTCGATGCGGCGCAAAGTTTCTACCAGCTACCGTTCAAGCTGCCCGATCTGGGTGCAGATTTCGTCGGGCTGAATTTTCACAAATGGGTGGGCGCGCCCTTGGGAGTGGCGGCGATCTGGATCGCGCCGGGCCGGATGAATGCGATTGCGCCGTCGCCACAGGAACCCGATGGCGATACCGTGCAATCGCGCTGCCATCAGGGCACGGTCGATTTTTCGGCGCAACTGGCGCTGCCGGCGGCGCTGGATTTCCAGGCCGGCATCGATCCCGCCGCAAAGCTCGCCCGGCTGCAATATCTGCGCGATCGCTGGGTGAAACCGCTGCGGGGGCTGGCCGGGCTGGAAATTCTCGGCTCCGATGATCCCCGTATCTATGCCAGTTCGACATCGTTCCGCATTGCCGGCAACACCAGCAGCGCCGACAATATCGCCATTACCGATGTGCTGCTCGAACGCTTTGGCATCATGACGGTAGAGCGCACCGGTCTGACGGACGGTGGCTGCATCCGGGTGACGCCGTCGTTGTTTACGTCGCCGGGCGCGGTGGATCGCCTTGTGCCGGCGTTGACGATTCTGGTGGCGGAACGGGCGCGATAGGCAGCGCGTATCGCCGGGCGCAGCTATGATGTTGCGCGTCCCTGGCAACCGGCCTATCCGAACCCGGCAAATCGGAACCTGAACAAAGGACACGTCCCATGGCACGCAACAAGATCGCGCTGATCGGCGCTGGCAATATCGGCGGCACGCTGGCGCATCTGGCGGCGGCCAAGGCGCTGGGCGATGTCGTGCTGTTTGATGTGGTCGAAGGCGTGCCACAGGGCAAGGCGCTCGACCTGGCACAGTGCGGCCCGGTCGAAGGCTTTGATGTCAATCTGAAGGGCACCAACGACTACGCCGATATCGCTGGCGCGGATGTCATCATCGTGACCGCCGGCATCGCCCGCAAGCCGGGCATGAGCCGCGACGATCTGCTCGGCATCAATCTGAAGGTGATGAAGGCGGTGGGCGAGGGCATCAAGGCCAATGCGCCGGGCGCATTTGTGATCTGCATCACCAATCCCTTGGACGCGATGGTCTGGGCACTGCGCGAGTTTTCGGGTCTGCCGCATCACATGGTGGTGGGGATGGCCGGCGTGCTGGATTCGGCGCGCTTCCGGCATTTCCTCGCCGATGAATTCAAGGTGTCGGTGAAGGACGTGACGGCATTCGTGCTCGGCGGCCATGGCGATACGATGGTGCCAGTCATCGAATATTCGACCGTCGCCGGCATCCCGATCCCGGCGCTGATCGAAATGGGCTGGACCACCAAGGAACGCATCGACGCCATCGTCCAGCGCACCCGCAGCGGCGGCGGCGAAATCGTCGGTCTGCTCAAAACCGGCAGCGCCTATTACGCCCCTGCCACCAGCGGCATCGCCATGGCGGAGGCGTATCTGTATGACCAGAAGCGCGTCATCCCGGCTGCGGTCAACCTGACGGGGCAATATGGGGTCAACGACCTGTATGTCGGCGTGCCGTGCGTAATCGGTGCGGGCGGGGTGGAGAAGGTGGTCGAGATCGTGCTGACGGCGGAGGCGCAGGCCAATTTCACGGTAAGTGTGGATGCGGTCAAGGAATTGCTGGTGGCGTGCAAGGCGATTGATCCTAGCTTGGCCTAACCACTTTACCTTTCAGCGAATTTTTTAGAGTCTGTTCAACCGTTACGACAACGGTGGTGCCTCTTGCAGTGTGGACTGACCCGCATACCTTTGGATAAATTGGTCTAAAATGTTTTGAACTCCGAAATCCAAAGAAGTCGTTTTTATTTAAATTTTCGTAGAAATTTTTTCTATCGATCAAAAAAGACTGGCTGTGACCTGGTAGTAAATCGAAGGGCGGTTCTTGCCCTGGTAAGCCTTGTCCGCCAGTCTGAATTGCATAACGTACCTTCAGAAACGAAGGCCCACGACGGAGCCAACCAATCTGCCAGCCGAATGACGTTATCCGAACTGGGATTAGACCCATGTTGATCACGTTGAACGATATTACGGAGAGTGGGCCATTTAGATCGCCAGGGACGATCAGTCTTTCTCCAACACTTAACCTGATGTTTTCTTTTCTTTCCGACAAAACTATCCACAACGAGACAGCGACAGCAATAAAAGTGGCAATCGACCCTGCGATTTGTCCAATCGCTCCGATCTGTGTCCAGTAAATAGTTTCATCCATTCGGCTTACATAGCGATCGAAGATTCTAAAGAACATCCATGATTACGAATGCAACAAAGTCCGCGCCAAATTCGGCGTGCCGATGCTGGCGGGCTATGCCGCTTATCCCTCGCTCGGCTGGCACTTGACGATCTGGCCTCCAGTCGCACATAACCTGTGCGACTGGAGGCAGTGATGGCCAATCTGACACTTTCGATCCCTGACCCTGATCTCGCCCGCGCGCGCAAGCTGGCGGCCGAGCGCGGAACGACCGTCAATGCGATGGTGCGCGACTTTCTTGCGCAGCAACTACGAGCGATTACGCCCGACCAGCAGGCCGCCATCGATCGGATGATCGCCCGCAGCAATGCCTGGGCCGGGCGTGCCCAAGGTCCGGCACCGACTCGCGCCGAGACCTATGATTGCAACGACAGCCCGCGGTTTTGAAGTTCATCGATACCAACGTCCTGCTCTATGCAGCGGGCTATGAACAGCTTGAACTTCGCAAGCGTGAAACGGCGCTGCAATTGTTGGTTGACGGTGATTGCGCCATGTCGGGGCAGGTGCTCGCCGAATTCTATTTCAACGCAACACGGGCGCAGAAACTGAACCTGCCGCACGCGGTTGCGATCGATTGGCTCGACGACTTTCGTCGCTTCCCGATCGTCCCAGTAACGGCCGACCTTGTGACGCGCGGCGCCGCTCTCGCTGCGCAGTATCAACTCAGCTATTGGGATGGCGCCATTCTTGCGGCAGCCGAAGAAATCGGTGCTGATACGCTTTACAGTGAAGACTTGAACCACCGACAGAGCTACGGAAGCGTGCGTGTCGTCAATCCATTTATCGCCTGAGGGGCCAGAATGAACATTCACGAGTATCAGGCGAAGGAAGTCCTCGCCAAATTCGGCGTGCCGGTGCCGGCAGGGTTCGCCGCGCTGACAGTTGATGAGGCGGTTGCCGCTGCCGGCAAGCTCCCCGGGCCGCTGTATGTGGTGAAGGCGCAAATCCACGCTGGCGGGCGCGGCAAGGGCAAGTTTGTCGAACTGCCGCCAGAGGCCAAGGGCGGCGTTCGCCTCGCGCGCAGCGCACACGATGTCCGCGCCGCCGCCACCGACATGCTCGGCAATACGCTGATCACCATCCAGACCGGGCCGCACGGCAAGCAGGTCAACCGGCTGTATGTCACCGATGGTGTTGATATCGCCAAGGAATTCTATCTGGCCCTGCTCGTCGATCGCGCCACGGGCCGCATCGCGCTGGTGGTTTCGACCGAAGGCGGCATGGATATTGAATCCGTCGCCCATGACACGCCCGAAAAAATCCAGACGCTGACCATCGACCCTGCCACCGGCGTCATGCCCCACCATGGCCGTGCCGTTGCCGCCGCGTTGGGCCTGACCGGCGATCTGGCCAAACAGGCCGAAAATGTCGTGGCGAAACTCTATGATGCCTTTGTCGGCACCGATGCCTCGCAGATCGAAATCAATCCGCTCGCCGTTACCGATGATGGCAAACTGATGGTCCTTGATGCCAAGGTCGGCTTCGATCCCAACGCGCTCTATCGTCACCCCGATCTCGTCGCGCTGCGCGACCTGACCGAGGAAGACCCTGCCGAAGTCGAAGCGTCTAAATACGATCTCGCCTTTATCAAGCTGGATGGCAGCATCGGTTGCCTGGTCAATGGCGCCGGCCTCGCCATGGCGACGATGGATATCATCAAGCTGAACGGTGCCGAGCCGGCCAATTTCCTCGATGTTGGCGGCGGTGCCGATAAGGAAAAGGTGACGAACGCCTTCAAGCTGATCCTGAAAGATCCGGCGGTAAAGGGCATTCTGGTCAACATTTTTGGCGGCATCATGCGCTGCGATATCATTGCCGAAGGCATCATCGCCGCGGCGAAGGAAGTGAATTTGAGCGTGCCGCTCGTTGTCCGGCTGGAAGGCACCAACGTCGAACTCGGCAAGAAAATCCTCGCCGAATCCGGTCTGCCCATCATTTCGGGCGACAATCTTGGTGATGCAGCGGCAAAGATCGTTGCCGCAGTGAAAAAGGCTGCCTGATGTCAATTCTCGTCAACAAATCCACCCGGGTCATCACCCAGGGCTTCACCGGCAAACAAGGCACGTTCCACACCGAGGCGTCGATCGCCTATGGCACCAATGTCGTCGGCGGCACCGCGCCGGGCAAGGGCGGCCAGACCCATCTCGGCCTGCCCGTGTTCAACACTGTGCATGAGGCGCGCGCTGTAACCCATTGCGATGCCAGCGTAGTCTATGTGCCGCCGCCCGGCGCCGCCGACGCAATCTGCGAAGCCATTGATGCTGAAGTGCCGCTGATCATCTGCATCACCGAAGGCATTCCGGTGCTTGACATGGTGCGCGTCAAGCGCTCGCTCAGCGGCTCCAAATCGCGGCTGATCGGGCCAAATTGCCCCGGCGTGCTGACGCCGGGCGAATGCAAGATCGGCATCATGCCGGGCAATATCTTTTCCAAGGGCTCGGTTGGTGTCGTCTCGCGCTCCGGCACGCTCACCTATGAGGCCGTCCACCAGACTACTGCTGTCGGCCTGGGCCAGACGACGGCCGTCGGTATCGGCGGTGATCCGGTAAACGGCACCAATTTCATCGACATGCTGGAATTGTTTCTCGCCGATGACGCGACCAAGTCGATCATCATGATCGGCGAAATCGGCGGCAGCGCCGAGGAAGAAGCCGCGCAGTTCATTGCCGACGAAGCCCGGCGTGGCCGCAAGAAACCCATGGTCGGCTTTATTGCCGGCACGACGGCCCCCCCCGGCCGCCGCATGGGCCATGCCGGCGCGATCGTTTCGGGCGGCAAGGGCGATGCAGCCAGCAAGATGGCAGCGATGGAGGCGGCGGGAATTCGTGTTTCGCCGTCACCGTCATTGCTCGGTATTACCTTGGCCGAGTTGCTGAAGGGCTGAGCGCATGCCCGGCACCATCGAACTGATCGGCCAGGCGGATTTCCCGCCCTGCGCCTGTTGCGGGGTGCCGCCGCGCCGGGTGTGGGGTAATCTGATCGATGCCGATGGCACCACCGCCTATGTCGTCCAATGGGCGCCCGGCACCCATGGCACCCATGCGGCGGTAATCGGGTTGATCTTTGGCGCATGGGGCGATGGCAGCCGCCGTGAAGACCGCAGCCATGTCGCCGTTGAATGCCGGCCCGGTGAAGATGGGTTGCAACTGATGATAATCGATGCCGCGGGTTCGCCCGTCGATGCAACATCCCTTGCGGCGACGGCTCTGCGCCGGAATCAGGTCATCGATGGTCCGTTGCAGGCCCGGGTTTTCAATTATGTCGAACAAATCCGCGTGCAGGATGGACGGGTTGGCGGTTTGATCGGGGCCTGATCTGGCAACCGTCTGTCAGACAAGCGCAAATCCGGCCGTAAAACATGTCAGGCATGCGTTAAACGGCGGTGACATGCCGGACGCGCGGGTCTATCAGCGCCCGGTAGAGCAAGGACGTGCGGAATGGATTTTGAAGCGCTGCTGCCCACGGCCGAGGATTCGGCCGGCCCAACCTGGGCACGGCATGATTGGCCGCCGATCCCGACCGATGATCTGACGCGCGCGCTCGATGCCGCAGACATGATGGTGCCGGCAAAGGTTGCGGCCAAGGCGGTGGCAATCGCGGTGGCCGGCGGCGCGGATGCCGAAGCGATCGCCCGCGCCGCGCAGGATTCGATTTCGGCGTTGATGTTGATCCGCACCTACCGTGTCCGCGGGCATCTTGCCGCCAATCTCGATCCGCTGGGCCTGATGAAGCGCGATCTGCCAGCGGATTTGACCCCGGAATACCATGGCTTTCGGGATACCGATCTTGATCGCCCGGTGCACATTGGCGGCGCGCTGGGCCTGCAGACTGCCACCATTCGCGAACTTGTCGATATCCTGCGCAGCAATTATTGCAGCAATGTCGGCCTGGAATACATGCACATCAATGATGTCGAGGAACGCCGGTTCCTGCAGGACAAGATTGAGGGCCGCGACAAGGAAATCCAGTTTACCAGCAACGGCAAGAAAGCCATTTTGAACAAGCTGGTGGAGGCCGAACAGTTTGAACGGTTTCTGGGCAAGAAATATGTCGGCACCAAGCGCTTTGGCCTGGATGGCGGCGAATCGATGATCCCGGCGATGGAATCGATCATCAAGACCGGTGGCGCGCTGGGCATCACCGAAATCGTCTTTGGCATGCCGCATCGCGGCCGGCTCAACATGCTCGGCAATGTCATGCAGAAACCGTTCCGCATCATTTTCCATGAATTTGGCGGCGGTTCGGCCAATCCCGATGATGTTGGCGGCTCCGGCGATGTCAAATATCACCTCGGCGCCAGCACCGATCGTGAATTTGATGGCAACAAGGTGCATCTGTCATTGGCGCCCAACCCTTCGCATCTTGAGGCGGTCGATCCGGTCGTGCTTGGCAAGGTCCGCGCGATTCAGACGATGGCCGGCGATACCGACCATATCCACGCGCTGCCGGTGCTGCTGCACGGCGATGCGGCCTTTGCCGGCCAGGGCATTGTGGCCGAATGTTTCGGATTTTCGGGCGTCACCGGCTACAACACCGGCGGCACCATCCATTTTATCGTCAACAATCAGGTTGGTTTCACCACCAGCCCGCAATTTGCCCGGTCATCGCCCTATCCCTCCGATGTCGGCAAGATCGTCCAGGCACCGATTTTCCATATCAATGGCGACGATCCAGAAGCGGTGACCTTTGCTACAAAGGTGGCCACGGAATTCCGCCAGAAATTCGGCCGCGATGTCGTGATCGACATGTGGTGCTATCGCCGCTTTGGCCATAATGAAAGCGACGAACCCAGCTTTACCCAGCCGCTGATGTATGCCGCAATTGCCAATCATCCGCCCGTCAGTGAGCTGTATGCGGCGCGGCTGATCCGCGAAAATGTCATCGATGCGGCATTCCTGCCCGCGGCGATCGAACGTTACACCGCCATGCTGGAGGGCGATTTTGAAGCCGCCGTCGGCTTCAAGGCCAACAAGGCGGATTGGTTCGAAGGCCGCTGGGCCGGCCTGGGCAAGCCAAAGGACGAAATCGGTGCCCGGCGCGCGGCGCTGACCGGCGTTGCAGAGGATGAACTGCGCGCCATCGGCACCACGCTGACGACGATTCCAAAAGGCTTTAATATCCACAAGACGTTGGCGCGCATCCTGGAGGCCAAGGCCGAAACGCTGCGCGCCGGCGCAAATATCGATTGGGCGACGGCGGAGGCGCTGGCCTTTGGTTCGCTGTTGCACGACGAAAACGGCGTGCGCCTGTCGGGCCAGGATTCCGGGCGCGGCACCTTTAGCCAGCGTCATTCGGTGTGGACCGATCAGCTTGACGGCCATCGCTATACGCCGCTGCAATCGATCAGCCCGGCATTTGAAGTGCTGGACAGCCCATTGTCGGAATTTGGCGTACTCGGTTTTGAATATGGCTATGCGCTTGCCGATCCGCGCACCCTGGTGCTGTGGGAGGGGCAGTTTGGTGATTTCGTCAATGGCGCCCAGACGATCATCGACCAGTTCATTGCATCGGGCGAAATCAAATGGTTGCGTGCCAATGGCCTCGTCATGCTGCTGCCGCACGGCTATGAAGGGCAGGGGCCGGAACACAGCTCCGCCCGCATGGAACGGTTTTTGCAATTATGTGCGGAGGATAATCTCCAGATCGCCAATGCGACAACGCCGGCCAATTATTTCCACCTGCTGCGCCGCCAGATGCTCCGCGATTTCCGCAAGCCGCTGATCATTTTCACGCCGAAATCGCTGCTGCGCAACAAACGCGCCGTTTCGACCATGGCCGATATGGGCGCCGGCACCAGTTTCCACCGTTGCCTTGATGATCTGGCGCCGTGTGACCCGGAAAAGATCCGTCGCCTCGTCATGTGCTCCGGCAAAGTCTATTATGATCTGCTCGATGCTCGCGAAAAAACTGATCGCGACGATGTCTATCTGCTGCGTGTCGAACAGCTTTATCCGTTCCCGGCCGACGTCGTTATCGACTACGCAGCGCGCTTTCCCAATCTGGAGGAGGTCGTTTGGGCGCAGGAAGAGCCGCGCAACGCCGGCGCCTGGACGTTCTTCGCGCCGTTGATCGAGGCGGCACTGGGCCGCAGGCCCTATTACGCCGGCCGAGCCGCCGCCGCCGCGACCGCGACCGGCCTGTTGCGCCGCCACAACGCCGAACAGGCAAAATTGATCGCCGAAGCGCTGGGCGCCAACCGCGCCGAAGTTTCTGCCGCCATTCGCGGCGGCCTCAAAACCAAATCCAGGGCAGCATAAACCATGGCCGATGTCATCATTCCTGCCCTGGGCGAATCGATTACCGAGGCCACCGTCGGCCAATGGTTGAAGGCGCCAGGCGAAGCTGTTGCCGCCGATGAACCGATTGTATCGCTGGAAACCGACAAGGTCGCGGTCGAAGTGCCGTCGCCCGTCGCCGGCGTCATGGGCGAACAATTGTTCAAGGTTGGTGACACCGTCGCAGTTGGCGCGCGGATCGCGATTGTGGAGGCCGGCGGCGTTGCCACTGCGCCCGCACCAAAGGCGGCGGTTGCCGCTGCCGCGCCGATCACTGTCGCACCGGCCGCCGCGCCCGTCGCTGCCCCGGTTGCGCCCGTCGCTGCCCCGATTGCGCCCGCCGCCAGCGCCACCAGGCCCCTCGACGCCATGGGGCCCGCCGTCCGCATTCTGGTCGACACCTACAACCTCGACCCCGCCAGCATTGTCGCCAGCGGCAAGGATGGCCGGCTGACCAAGGCCGATGTGCTCACCGCCATCGAGGCGGGCACTGCAAAAACCCGCGCCGCCGCCGCGCCAGACGCCACTGCCCCCGCAGTTACCGAACGTAAGGAAGAGCGCGTCCGCATGACGCGGCTGCGCCAGACCATTGCCCGCCGGTTGAAGGAAGCCCAGAACACCGCAGCGATGCTGACCACCTTCAACGATGTCGACATGACTGCGGTGATGGCGGCGCGGTTCAAGTATAAAGATTTGTTTGAGAAAAAGCACGGCGTCCGGCTTGGATTCATGAGCTTTTTCTCCCAGGCCGTGGTGCTCGCGCTGCGCGATGTGCCAGCGGTCGGCGCCTCGATCGAGGGTGAGGAGATTGTCTATCGCAACTACGCCGATCTCGGCATCGCGGTTTCATCGCCCGGTGGCCTTGTGGTGCCAATCCTGCGCGACGCCGATAAACTCAGCTTTGCCGACACCGAAAAGGCCATCGCCGATTTCGGCAAGCGCGCCCAGAATGGCAAGCTGACCATCGCCGATCTGCAAGGCGGCAACTTCACCATCTCCAATGGCGGCGTCTTCGGCTCGCTGATGTCAACGCCGATCCTCAACACGCCGCAATCCGGCGTGCTCGGCCTGCACCGGATCGAAGACCGGCCGGTGGTGCGCGACGGCCAGATCGTCATCCGCCCGATGATGTATCTGGCGCTGTCGTACGATCACCGCGTCGTCGATGGGCGTGAGGCGGTGACCTTCCTGGTGCGGGTGAAAGATGCGATCGAAGACCCGGCACGGCTGCTGATCGATCTTTAAGGAACGGAATTACCATGGCTGCCCCAGATTTTGACGTTGTCGTCATTGGCAGTGGTCCGGGTGGCTATGTCGCCGCCATACGCGCTGCGCAACACGGGCTAAAAGTCGCCTGTGTTGAAAAACGCGACCGGCTGGGCGGCACCTGCCTGAATATCGGCTGCATCCCGTCAAAGGCACTGCTGCACGGCAGTGAATTTTATGAGGAAGCCCATAGCGGCGCACTGGCGAAATTCGGGGTAAAGCTCGGCAAGGTCGAACTCGACCTGCCGGCGCTGCTGAATGAAAAGGACAAGGCCGTCAAGGAGTTGACCGATGGCGTCGCGTTCCTGTTCAAAAAAAACAAGGTCGAATGGATCAAGGGCGAAGCCAAATTTACCTCGCCGAAATCGATCACCGTCAATGACCGCAGCATCACCGCCAAAAACTTCATCATCGCCACTGGTTCCGAGGTTGCGCTGCTGCCCGGCATGGCGCCCGATGGCGATGTCATCGTCACCTCAACCGAGGCACTGTCCCTCACCAAAGTCCCCGGCCATCTTGTCGTCATCGGCGGCGGCTATATCGGCCTGGAAATGGGGTCGGTCTGGCGGCGGTTGGGGTCAAAAGTCACCGTCATCGAATATGCCGAACGCATTGTGCCGGCGATGGATATCGAAGTCGCCAATGCCTTTGCCAAGGTGCTGACCAAACAGGGTTTTGAAATCCACACATCGACCAAAGTCACCGGCGTCAAGCGCGACGGGGCCGGGGCCATTGTCACGGTTGAGCCCGCCGCCGGCGGTGCCGCCACGCAAATCGCCGCCGATGTCGTGCTGCTGTCAATCGGCCGCCGGCCCAACACCGACGGCCTGAACGTCGAAGCAACCGGCTTGGTGCTCGATCGTGGTCGCATCATGGTGAATGCCGATCTGTCGACCGCCGTCCCCGGCATCTGGGCCATCGGCGATGTGATTCCAGGCCCGATGCTGGCGCACAAGGCCGAGGACGAAGGCATTGCCTGTGCCGATAATATCGCCGGACTGACGGGGTATGTGAACCACGCCGTTATCCCCGCGGTCGTCTATACCCACCCCGAAGTGGCAACAGTCGGCAAGACCGAGGAAGAGCTGAAAGCCGCCGGCATCGCCTATAAATCCGGCAAATTTCCTTTTGCCGCCAATAGCCGATCAAAGGCCAATCGCGACACCGAAGGCTTTGTAAAGGTCCTTGCCGATGCCGCGACCGACCGCGTGCTCGGCGTCCATATCATCGGCAGCATGGCCGGCACGATGATTGCAGAGGCTGCCATTGCCATGGAATTCGGCGCATCATCCGAAGACATCGCCATGACCTGCCACGCCCATCCGACCCATCCCGAAGCCTTGAAGGAAGCGGCGATGGCGGTGACGGGCAAGCCGATTCACATGTGATCGCCCCGCCAGCGGCGAACCGCGCCGTGCTTTTAGACGTTGGCTGTGTGCATCTGCGAGGCGTCATCCCGGAAAATGCCATTGCTGAACTTGCCGCGCTGTCGCCGTCGGCGGGGGCGGCCACGCGCCTGCCGATCGATGCGCCGATTGTGATTGCGGCCATGTCTTGTCTTTGGCCCATCGCTACGGATTGGCATGGCGCAACACGGGCCGTCCGCTGCGTCCTGTTCGACAAGTCTGCTTACACTAACTGGCTGGTGCCGTGGCATCAGGACAGGGCGATTGCAGTTTCGGGCCGAGTGGAGGTGGACGGCTTCGGTCCCTGGTCGATCAAGCAGGGCATCGACCACGTCGAACCGCCGTTCATGCTATTGGCGGGAATGATAACCATGCGCCTGCACATTGATGATTGCCCGGTGGAAAATGCGCCATTGCTCGCTGCCACCGGCACCCATCGCCAACGCTACCCCGCTGCACAGGCCGCCGCAATTGCAGCCAAGAGCATCATCACCATCTGCACCGCCGCTGCGGGTAATGTGTGGCTCTACAGCACGCCAATCATCCACGCCGCGCAGCGTGCGCAACGCCCATCAAGGCGGCGCGTGTTGCAAATCGATTTTTGTGCTTCGCTGCTCCCGCCCGGTTTGGATTGGGCCGCATGATCGAACCCCCGGCGCTCGAAGCGGTCCTGCCGCTGCTGTCGTGGCTCGATATGGCCGGTGTCGCGGTGTTCGCGGTGTCCGGCGCGCTGGCGGCGGCGCAAAGCAAGCAGACCATCGTCACCTTTGCGTTTTTCGCCGCCATCACCGGCATCGGCGGCGGCACGCTGCGCGATCTGTTGATCGGGGCGCCGGTGTTCTGGGTCGGGCGATCGGATTACCTTGGCGTTTGCCTGGTCGCTGCCGGCGCGGTGTGGCTGCTCCGCGCCGATCGCTGGCGGTTGCCCGCACTGCTGTGGTTCGACGCCCTCGGCATGGCGGCCTATGCGGTGATCGGCTCTGCAAAGGCGATCAGTTACGGTTTGCCGCCACTGCCTGCCATCGTCATGGGCGTGCTCACCGCCAGCTTTGGCGGTATCGTTCGTGATGTGCTGGCCGGCGTGCCGTCCATCCTGCTGCGCCGCGAAATCTATGTTTCGGCGGCGGCGCTGGGGGCGACGACATTTGTCGCGCTGGCCGAAATGGGCGTCGGCACGATCATCGCCGGCGTCGGCGGGGCGGCGGCGGGCTTTACCCTGCGAGCGTTGGCGATTGCCCGCGGGTTGGCGCTGCCACGGTATCGGGACGATGGGTGATTGCTTCCGCCTTCAACTGCATGGCGGATGGCAGACGAACATGCAGACGGGCCTTCCTGTCCTACAGGCGCGGATTCGGCTATGGCCTGAACCACGGCCGCTCTTTCTCATCGTCGATTATATCCAGATTTTGTGCGGCTCTACGCATCCATTGATACTATGAAATATCCCCGCTTCTGGATCGTTTTTGTGCTGAAACTCAGGGTTGATTTCATTTTGATAGAATCGCCATTCTGGGCTTCGCCATCATGACCGCGGTGTTTCAATCGAAAATGAAGTCGATTCCAACGGGCGATCACAAGACATCGATTGCCCCCGCCCGGGTGAGGGTGACAAGGCCGCCGGCTTCAGACTCCATTTTATCGGGTCGCGGCTGAACCGCTAGAATTAGCGGCAACTCATTGATCTGGGTCTGGGGCCTGCGGCTCGATCTGTCTGAGGCTCTGTTGTCTCGAGTATGAGTCGGTAGCAACGAGAGTTGGTATAAGATGTGGTCCAAATCGGAAAGTTAGTGTTTTGCCTCCCGGGGCTAACTTTCCAAATTTTATGCCACGGAATCAACGGTTGAAACTGGGCAGAATCAGCTGCGAAATCGGCTGCGAGCGCGCCCGAAACGCTCCCGAATCGTCCCGAATCGATCTTTATTCGATCCGAAACGGCGTGCTGGGTCAGGTGGGAAACAGCGAAACAATGCTATTTCGCCGGCCCCAACAACCGCGCCAGCCAACCCCAACCCTGCCGTGCCGGTGCAACACGCGGTGATCCATGCGCCACACATTCCAGGCAGCTTGCCTGCATTACTGGGCCATCGGCCATCGCGCTGATATCACCCATGGCTGCCAGCAGGCGCAGCCGGGATGCTGCAGCCAGCTTGGCGAACGGATCACGCGCCGCCTGGTCTTCATCTTCGCCGCCACCCAGAAACATTTGCAGCACGGCGCTATACGGCGATTGCGGCCGCTCCACATCGATGGTCCGCACCTTGCCCTTGATGCCGGCGCGTTTGGCGGCGGCCGCGACGGCGGCGTCGAGGCCACCCAGGCTATCGACCAGTTTCAGTTGTTGCGCTGCATTGCCGGCCCATACCCTGCCCTGGCCGATGCGATCGACTTCGGCCACCGGCAGCTTGCGCGATTGCGCGACCAGCGTGGTAAAGCGCCGGTAAATATCCTCGACGCCGCTTTGCAGCACCACCTTGGTTTCGGGCGAAATGCCACCCAATATATTCGGTTCCCCCGAATAAGGCGTTGATTTCACGCCATCAACGCCAATGCCATAATCGGCCAGCGCCCGGTTGAAACTGGGGATAATGGCAAACACCCCGATTGATCCGGTGATCGTCGAAGGCTGGGCGATGATTTCATCGGCGGCCGTAGACAGCCAGTAACCTCCCGATGCGGCGACGGGGCCAAAGGACGCCACCACCGGCAAGCCTTTGGACTTTGCATCCACCAGCGCCTGGCGGATTTCTTCCGACGCCAGCACCGAACCGCCGCCCGAATCGACCCGCACCACCAGCGCCTTCAAATCCGAATTGTCGGCCACCGCATCGGCGATGGCATGGGCGATGGTCGTGCCGCCAGCGGTGCCGCGCGGCGCCTCGCCATCGACGATATTGCCGGTGACATAGACGATGCCCACCGCATCACCCTTGGCCGGCAACAGCGAAGCCGAGGCGGCGAGATAATTGGTCAGCCCGACGCCCTTGTAGGTGCCGAATGTTTTCTGTTCGCCCACACCGACCTGCTTGACCATTGCCGCGTCAAAGGCGCTGCGGGTGCCGATGACATCAACCAGCTTTGCATCCAGCGCTGCCTTGGCCTGGTCACCACCGGCGGCACCAAGCCGCTGTGGCAGTTGCGCGATAAAGGCCGCCACATCGGCACCCGGACGTGCGGTACCGACATCCGCTACCCAGGTTTTCCAAAGCGAATCGACCAGAGCCTGCTCCGCCGCCTTGGCCTCGGGTGACGATTCGTTGCGGGTAAAGGGTTCGACCGCCGCCTTGTATGTACCAACGCGAAACACGTTGATATCAATGGCAAATTTATCGAGCAGTTTCTTGAAATACAGGTTGCTGCCGCCTGGCCCCGTCAACAGGACGCCCCCCAGCGGATTGACCCAGACCTTATTGGCCTGTGCTGCCAGATAATAGCCATCATCGGTATAGGCGGTGGCATAGGCATAAACGGGCTTGCCGGATTTGCGGAACGTGCGGATGGCGCTGCCGATCGATTGCAGATTGGCTTCGCCGGCGCCGACAAAGGTATCCAGATCAAGCACCAACACTTTGATGCGGTCATCTCCGGCGGCGGTATCAATGCCTTGAATGATGTCCCGCACCTCACGCTGGTGGCCGATATTGGTGCCGCTGACAGCCTGCAAGGGCGATTGTTCCGCCGCCTGATCGACAACGGCGCCATCCAGATTGAGCACGAGAGCGGATCCGGCGGGCACGCTGTGCGATTCCCGCGATTGCAGCAGTTGCCACAGCACCGCAAAAAACAACAGCAACAACAGCAGGACCAACAGATCCTTGACCCCGACGACAAAACGCCAGGCGGTGCGGGCAAAGTTCATCGGGAAACGACAATGATAATCATGAACTCGTCATAGCGGCAGGGTGGGCCCGGGGGCAACAGGGCCGACGGCGCCAGTTGCCGCAGGCCCTGATGCGCCCTGACCGCCCAACACGCCCTAACCGAACGTCAATTCGATCAAATTATTGCCGGTGGCGCGGCAAAAGGTTGGTACGATTCGGGTTTCATTCGGGTAGATTGCTTCGAGCTTCATGCGATAGCGATAGCCGCCATTGCCCCTTTCAATCTGGTCGATGCTGTTGATACGGATTTCACTGGCGCCGGTTGCCCCCAATTGTTTGGCGGCTTCTGCCAGGCAGACGGCCATCGATGCACGCGCATCGGAGGGGACCATGAACGGATCAACCTCGATTTTTGCCGGCACCGGCGCTGATGGTGCAACAGCGGCCGGAGCAGTGGATTTTTTCGATGCGGCTGCCAGCAATGCCACCAGGCCGGCAGCAATGGCGACGCCGCCGATGATTGCGCCAGCCGAGGGACCATTGTTGTCGGGATAATAGCCGCCGCCACGGCGCGTTTCAAAATCGGCGCGGCAGCCATTGTTCACCCAGATTTCATTGCTGCGCCACCCCCAGTTTCCCGATCGGCAATCACCGCCCTGAACGCGGACGATACGCACACCGCCGCGGGTATCGGCGCGGCATTCAGCATAGCGGAATTGCCAGGATTCGCAGCGGACAATGCCGCCACCCCATCCGGCGCCATTGCCGATGCCGCCATTGTTGCCGCCACCGGGCGGGCGACCATTGCCGCCATAGCCATAGCCATAGCCATAGCCGGGATTGGGGTTGTTGTTGCCACCATTCCAGCCGGCGCCATTACCGATTCCGTTTCCGCCCTGCTGGCCACCGCCATTCCAGCCGGCACCATTGCCGATGCCATTTCCGCCCTGCGCGCCGCCAGTGCCCGCGCCGGTGCCAATGCCACCGTTGCCCCCACCAAAGCCCGGATTCGGGCGTGGCGGCGGCGGTGTATAATTGCCGGGCGCAGGCGGCGCCGGCCGGGTTGGTTGGATCTGAGGTTGCGGAACCGATTGCATCGGTACCGCCATACCGCTCATTTGCGCCGGCTGCGCCATCACCGGCACGGCCATTTGAGACGTCATCAACGCGACCGCGCCGACCGCATTTGAAAAGCGTTTCATGAATTTGCCCCCGATTTGCCGATCAATTTATCTGAAAACGTGCTCGGCAGCCGTTGTTTACCCAGATACCGTTTCCGTCCCAGCCCCAGGTCCGGTTGCGAATGCATTCGCCGCCGTTGACCGACAACAGCGTTATGCCGTTGCGGGTAAAGGCCGCGCAGCGAGCGGGTTGAAAATTCCAGCTGCTGCAGGTGATCACCTGGCCGCTGCCCGGCATTCCGCCGCCCATGCCGCCCCCGATGCCGGCTCCATTTCCAATGCCACCGCCGGGATAGCCGCCACCGAAATTCGGCCGGACGGGCAACAGGAAATTCGCTCGGCAACCGCTGCTGACGTTTATGCCGCCGCGATCCCAGCTCCAGCTTTGGCCCTGGATGCATGGGCCCCAGAGAACCTGCTGGATCACTGGCGGCCCGTAGACATCAACCGCGCATCGCGCCGGCCGATAATTCATGCTTTCGCAGCGGACGATGCGCCCGGCTGGCGGTGGTGGAGGCGCATAACCGCCACCATTGCCGCCATAGCCATAGCCCGGATTGGGCCCGTCGCCATTGCCACCGCCGCCGGGCGGATATTTGATCGCAAACAGCCCTTGGCAGCCATTTCTGACCCAAACACCATTTTCATCCCAACCCCAATTGGTGCCAAGTGGCCCGCACTGGCCGCCGATCTGCCGCTGCAAAAATGCTGCTCCGCCGCCGTATAGCCTGACATTACAGCGCGTCGTCTGATAATTGAATGACGCACATTGCATCGTCGGCATGCCGCCATATTGGGCGAGTGCCGGAGTCGGCAGCGCCGTCAGACTGCTGAAAAACAATCCAATTGACAGGATCAATCTGATCATCGCGCTGTTTCCCCAACGGTTACCCTGTCATTATGGTAACAAACCTCGCGGCATTATCAATGCGATTATTGCCAGATTACAGGGATTTTCCGGCGGCGCCTGCGCTTTCGACAGTATATTGCCACGCGACGCGCCCCGATCGAGCCCCACGCCCCACCGCCCATGCCAACGCCGCCGCAGGATCAAACACCAGGCCATGCGCACTGGCGTAATTCCTGCAGATGGCCAGATAGGTTTCCTGGTCACAAGCATGAAAGCCCAGCCGCAGCCCAAAACGATCGGCCAGCGCCAGTTGGTCATCGGCGACGTCGCGCGGGTTGATGGCGTCAATATCATTCTCCGACAGCCGCCGCGGCACCAGTTGCCGGCGATTGGAGGTCACGATCAGCCGGATGTGATCTGGCCGTGCCATTACCCCTCCGTCAAGCAGCGACCGCAGCGCATGCACCTGTCCGCCGCCGGACTCGGCATCCAGGGAAACATCATCAAGGAAAATCGTAAAACGCCGTGCCGTGCCGGCCAGCGCCTTGAACAGCAACGGCAATTTATCAAGATCGGGCTGCGCCACCTGGACCAGCGCCACATCCCGGCCATTGGCGATCAGCGCCGCCTGCACGGCACGCACCAGCGAGCTTTTGCCCATGCCGCGGGCACCCCATAGCAGCACATCATGGGCGGGCAGACCAGCCGCGTGTCGCCGCGCGTTTTCCCGCAGTTGCGATCGCTGGGCATCAACACCGGCATAAAGCGCGAGAGGCGTCGTGCGCGGTGTTGGCACGGTTTCCAATCCGCGTGCCGTCCAGACAAACCAATGACCATCCTCAGCATCTACTGTTATTGGTGGTGGAGACAACCGTTCGAGCGCGTCGGCAATACGGTGCAGGGGGTCGATCATGCAGGCTATTTAGCTGCAAAGCGCAACTTTGCTACCCGCGACGGCCGGTCATCCCCCGTCATAGCCGCGTGACCGCTGCCGTTGCACCGCCGCTCGCAACCCGCTAAAGCCCGCGACTTGTCCAGCCCGGACGAAATGAAAGTTCCGTTTCGATGTTTGAATCCCCGGCCTATGCCCAAGTGGCAGGCGCTGCTGGCGGCAGTGGCGCCTTTGGCTTGATCGCCTTTGCACCTTATATCGCCATCTTTGCGATCTTTTATTTCCTGATGATCCGGCCGCAGCAGCAACGGGCAAAGGCGCATCGCGCCATGATCGATGCGGTGCAAAAGGGCAATGAAGTTATCACCGGCGGCGGTTTGGTCGGCAAGGTTACCCGCGTTATCGATGATGGCGAAATCGAAATCGAAATCGCTACGGGGGTAAAGGTCCGTGCCCTGAAATCCACCCTTTCCGATGTGCGGGGACCGAAATTGCCTGTCGCCGCCAATGACAGCGCCAAAGCCGGAAAGGCCTGATCCACAGTGCTTGATTTTCCGCCGTGGAAAGTCTGGTCGATCCTGATCACGATCGCGCTGGGTTTCCTGTTTGCCGCTCCGAATTTCCTGACTGAACGGCAAGCGGCATCGCTGCCGTCGTTCGTGCCATCCAAACAGATCAGCCTGGGACTGGATCTGCGCGGCGGTTCGCACCTGATGCTCGAAGCCAGCACCGATGATGTGCGCAAAACCAAGCTGGAAAGCCTGGAAGACACCGTGCGCAGTGAATTGCGCCAGGCCGATGGCGGCGCCATCGCCTTTAGCGACATGTCGACAGCCAATGGGCAGTTGAGCCTGATCATCAGCGACCCGGCGCGGCTCGACACCGCGGTCGAGGCGCTGCGCAAGGTGACCCGGCCGCTATCAGGACTGTCAGGTGGTCGCGATGTGGAGGTCAATGTCGTTGATGGCAATCGCATCGTGCTGGCTGAAACCGATGCCGGTATCGCTCAATCGATCGATAATGCGATGGCCCAGGCCGTCGAAGTCATCCGCAAGCGCATCGACGAACTTGGCACCCGCGAACCGACGATTGTGCGCCAGGGTGCCAACCGCATTGTTGTCCAGGTGCCCGGCTTGCAGGATCCTTCGGCACTGAAGGCACTGCTCGGCAAGACGGCAAAGTTGGAATTCAAGCTGGTCGATGTCAGCGCCGATCCGACCGAGGTCGCCGCGGGCCGCACGCCGCCGGGCAGCCAGATTTTGCCAAGCCTGACGGGCGGGCCCATCGTCGTCAAACGCCGCGCCATCATCACTGGCGACCAATTGGTCGACAGCCAGGTGTCGCAGGATCAAAATGGTTCGCCGGCCGTTTCGTTCCGGTTTGATTCCACCGGCGGGCGGCGCTTTGCCCAGGCAACCCAGGAAAACGTTGGCAAGCCGTTCGCCATCATTCTGGATGGCAAGGTCATTTCGGCGCCGAATATCAATGAACCAATTTTGGGCGGCTCCGGCGTTATTTCTGGCAGTTATACGGTACAAACCGCCAATGAACTTGCCATTCTGCTCCGATCGGGCAAGCTGCCGGTGGAGCTGAAAGTTGTCGAGGAACGCACCGTCGGCCCCGATCTGGGGGCGGATTCGATCCGTGCCGGCAGCATCGCCGCCATTGTTGCGGTTCTGGCTGTTTCGGCGTTGATGATCGCCAGCTATGGCCGTTTCGGCGTTTATTCGGTGCTGGCGCTGGTGATCAACATCGTCCTGATCCTGGGCGTCATGTCGATCGGCGGTTTTACTCTCACGCTGCCGGGCATCGCCGGGCTTGTGCTGACCATTGGCGCCGCAGTTGATGCCAACGTGCTGATCAATGAACGCATCCGCGAAGAACAGCGCAAGGGCAGGGGCGTCATCGCCTCGGTCGAGGTTGGTTTTCGCGATGCGACGCGCACCATCTGGGACGCCAATTCGCTCAACATCATTGTCGCTGTCATCATGTTCAGCTTTGGCTCGGGCCCGATCAAGGGCTTTGCTGTGGTGCTGTCGATCGGCATTGCAACATCGGTGTTCACCGCGGTCACCGTCGTTCGCCTGATGGCCTCTCGTTGGCTTGCCAAGGCGCGGCCGGCGGCGCTGAACATTTAGGGGCCAATCAGATGCCAATGAAACTCGTCCCCGATAATACCAACATCGGCTTTGTCCGCGTCCGATTTGTCGCCTTTGCGCTGACTGTGCTGTTGACACTTGGTTCGATCGGGCTGCTCGCGACAAAGGGCCTTAACCTTGGCGTCGATTTCGTCGGCGGCCTGACGATGGAGGTTGAATTCAAAGCGCCGCCTGCCCTTGATGGCCTGCGCGTCAAGGTCGATGGCTTGGGCGTCGGCAAATCGGCGTTGCAGGAATTCGGCAATCCAAAGAATATCCTGATCCGGCTGCCCTTGCCCGAAGGCGATCAGTCGGCCGTGCAAAAGGTTGTCGCAAAGGTTCAGGCCGGACTGAAGGCGGACTATGGCGACGTCAAGTTTCGTCGTACGGAATCGGTTTCTGGCAAGGTGTCCGGTGAATTGATCCAAAAGGGCATATTGGCGGTCGTGCTGTCGATGGCCGCCGTGGCGCTGTTCACCTGGTTCCGCTTCGAATGGTTTTTTGGGGTCTCCACTGTTGTTGCGCTGGTCCATGACGTGCTGGTGACACTGGGGTTTTTCGCGCTGACGCAACTGGAATTCGATCTGAACGTCGTCGCTGCCATTTTGACGATCATCGGTTATTCGCTGAACGACAAGGTGGTCATTGATGACCGTATCCGCGAAAATCTGCGCAAATACCGCACGATGGACATTGGCCCGATCATCGATCTGTCGGTCAACGAAACCCTGCCGAGGACGGTGATGACCTCGCTTGCCATGATCGTTGCGCTGACGGCGATGCTGCTGTTGGGCCCTGACGTGATCTTTGGCTTCACCGCGGCAATGCTGCTGGGTATTGTCGTTGGAACCTATTCGTCGATCTTTGTCTCATCGTCGTTGCTGATTTCACTGGGCGTGAAGTCACGCGCGGCACCGACCGAGAGCAACGCCGAACGCGTCGTACGGCGATAGCGGAACTGCCTCCCCCGGTACGGGGGAGGAAAGGACCTATACCAGCGTCCCTACGCCATCACAGCTCAGATCAAATGCGGCCAGCCCGGCCTCAAGATCCGTGCTCAACGTCGGCTGGCCGAGCACCCAGTCCGCCGTGCCATCGGATTCCTCTGTGGCTTCCTCCAGCGCGTCGGCCCATTCTGCCGCATCGAAATCACCGCGGCCGACCATGGCCAGCGCAATCAGTTCGGCCTGTTCATCTTCGGCC
Organism: Sphingomonadales bacterium; assembly: GCA_038228305.1. Taxonomy (GTDB): domain Bacteria; phylum Pseudomonadota; class Alphaproteobacteria; order Sphingomonadales; family Sphingomonadaceae; genus Sandarakinorhabdus. The sequence goes on from JBBRPI010000001.1 coordinate 347,361, forward strand.
AGATCATCGATGATGGCGCGCAATTCGGCCTCGGTCGGGTTGTTGCCGTCATCCTCGATCTCGTCGGCGGCGCCGTCGTCGCTGGCGTTCGATCCCTCATCCGGGTCGGTATCGGGCACCAGGGTTTCAAATTCCCGCGCCCGCAAAATGATACGGCAGACGGTTTCAACCGGGATGTTCAGTTCCATGGGGCGGGGGCCTTTCGTTGCCGATACACTCTAACCCGGCAACAACCGCTGCGAATGGCCGATGTTCCCTGCTTCGCCGCCGCTTTTTACAGCGGCAGCGCGCAAACCCCGAAATTGACACAATATTGGCTGGCAACGCCGAGCAGCAGCGCCGCCAACAGCCAGGCCAACCGGCCGCGGCAGGTCAATTCGCCGTTTTGAAGCATGGCATGCATCATTCCGCTGCAATCCTCATCGCGGCGTTGCCGCCGATCAGCCGCGCCTTTGCATCATCATATTCGCGAATCAACCGTGCTACCAGTGCGCCGGCCGGCAGCACTTCCTTCACCGCGCCAATGCCCTGGCCGCAGCCCCAGATGTCCTTCCAGGCCTTGGCATCGGTGTTGCCGCCGCTGCCGAAATTCATCGCGCTGGGGTCGCTGACCGCCAGATTGTCGGGGTCCATGCCGGCGCGGACGATCGATGGGCGCAGGTAATTGCCATGCACGCCGGTAAATAGGTTTGAATAAACAATGTCTTGCGCGGCACTTTCAACGATCATGTCCTTGTAGCCGTCAATGGCCCGAGCCTCTGCTGTGGCGATAAAGGCGCTCCCGATATAACCGAAATCGCCGCCCATGGCTTCGGCGGCGAGCACCGCCGCACCGCTCGCTATCGCGCCCGAAACCGCCAACGGGCCATCAAACCATTCGCGAATTTCCTGCACCAGCGCAAACGGTGAAATAGTCCCGGCATGGCCACCGGCGCCCGCAGCGACGGCAATCAAGCCATCGGCGCCCTTTTCTATCGCCTTGTGCGCGAATTTGTTGCTGATGATGTCGTGCATGACGATGCCGCCATAGCTGTGGATGGCGGCGTTGACGTCTTCGCGCGCGCCCAGTGAAGTGATGATCATCGGCACCTTGTATTTCACGCACAATTCCAGATCGGCCATCAACCGGTCATTGGATTTATGGACGATCAGATTGACCGCATAGGGCGCATCCTGCGGGCCAAGTTCAGTGTTGAGCCGTTGCAGCCATTCCTCAAATTGTTCGATTGGCCGGGCATTTAGGCTGGGGAAGCTGCCGATGATGCCGGCCCGGCACTGCGCCATCACCAGTTCCGGCCCGGAAATGATGAACAGTGGCGACCCGATAACAGGAATGGAAAGCCGGTCGTGGAATTGGGCAGGGATGGTCATTGAAACGAACTCCGGAGCAGATTTGAACCGACAATAGGGTTTGGTTGGGGCACGTGCCAGCATCTGATTTCCGTCAGGTGCGGCGGATTTGACCGGGGAAAATCGCCAGATACGAGTTTTGCGCCGGATTTTTGCCTGCGAATGGGCGCCCGAATGCCGATGTTTTGCCGCGTTATACAGGGTTTCGGGGCGTTTCGGGCAGATTCGGGGCAATTCGGGAGCCAATTCATCCCTTGATTCCAGGGCATAAAATTTGGAAAGTTAGTGCCAAGAGGCTTATTACTAACTTTCCAAATTGGCGTGTGCGCCGGCGATGTCGGCGTGAGGCAATTTTGCTGGCTGATGCTGCGAAAGGCCATGCTTTCCCATGGCAGTTTTGGGGCGTGTAGGACAGGTTTAGGGTGGGCGTGGTCCGCAGCGCGACCGTCATGCCGGTCGTCGCCAGCATGAAGAGCCAACCATGATGAAATGCCGACTTTAAAACGAAGCACCATCTGGCCCAGCCACCGCGCCCCGGCCCTCGTCATCATAGATCGCCACCACCGGCGCGGCATTGGCTGCAACGCGCGCGCGGAACATGCCGGGGGTGTTGAAGGCCCAGCCCAGGCTGCCATCCGCCCCGGCAAAGATCACGCCGCCGTCGCCATCGATCGCGCGCAGTTCGGCAATCACCGCGTCTGCCGCAACCTGCGGACTTTCGCTCAGCATCCGCACCCGTGCGCCGATTTCATGGGCGGCGCCGATGCGGATGAAATCTTCGCCCGATCCGGTCGCCGAAATCGCGACGCTGCGATCATCGGCCCAGGTGCCGGCGCCGATCAACGGGGTGTCGCCGATGCGGCCCCAGCGTTTGCCGGTCAGGCCGCCGGTCGATGTTGCTGCCGCCAGATGCCCGGCGCCGTCGCGGGCCACTGCGCCAACGGTGCCGTATTTCAGCGTCTTGTCGAACACCGATTCGCCGCGCGCCGCCGCTGCCTTCATCGCCGCCAGCGCCTGCCAGCGGTCTTCGGTGCGGAACCAGCCGGGCTCAACCTGTGCCAGCCCCTGTTCGATGGCGAACACATCGGCGCCATCGCGCGCCAGCAGCACATGCGGGCTGTGATCCATCACCGCCCGCGCCAGCAGCACCGGGTTGCGGGTGCGCGTCACGCCGGCAACGGCCCCGGCGGCGCGGCGCGCGCCGTCCATGATTGCGGCGTCCAGTTCGTTGCGCCCTTCCGCCGTGAACACCGCGCCGCGCCCGGCGTTGAACTGCGGGTCATCCTCCAGCACGCACACCGCCGCCGCCACCGCATCCACCGCGCTGCCGCCGCCGGCCAGCACCGCGCTGCCGGCGGCGAGCGCCGCGTGCAGGCCAGCGCGATAGCCGGCATCGGTGGAGGCCGCAAGCGCGGCGCGGCTCATCCGACCCGAACCGCCGTGCAGTGCCAGGCCCCAGTTTTGCGTTTCCATTGCCCCGCCCTAACCGATCATTCCCGGCTCGTCACCATAGCGGTTGACCATCGCCATGCCCGCGCCCTATAGCCGCCGCTCCCGCGTGGACATGCGTCGCTTTTGGCGGAGTAGCTCAGTTGGTTAGAGCACGGGAATCATAATCCTGGGGTCGGGGGTTCAAATCCCTCCTCCGCTACCACGCAAGGCCGGCGCCGATGCCCATTCCCCCCGCCATAATCTGCGAACGGCCATACGCCAGCGATGGTGATACCATTCGCTGCCGCAATTTGCCGGTGCGCATCCGCATGCTGGGCATTGATGCGCCGGAATTGCCCGGCCATTGCAACCCTGGCCGGCAATGCACGCCGGGCAATGGCTATGCGTCAAAGGATTTGCTGCGCCGGTTGATGGCCAGCGGTCCGGTGACGGTCCGCCCGCAGGGCTATGACAAATATGACCGGATATTGGCGCGAGTCAGCGTCAATGGACGCGATCTGTCGTGCGAAATGCTCGCCCGGCGGGCGGCGGTGCGGCGGTATAGCCGGATTGATTGCTGATCGGGCTTTCCGGCGCTAAACATCCCTTATGCGTATCCTGGTCCCCGTGCTTCTGGCGCTTGCCATCCCTGCCGCTGCTGCGCCCATTCGGGTTGATATCAATTCTGGCATTGCCCAACCACTGCCGATCGCGGTGCCAGGCTTTTCCACCCCCGTTGCCGCGCCGACAGAGGCTGGCACCACGGCGGAATTGGGCGCCCGCGTTGCCCAGGTCATCGCCAATGATCTGAAATCATCGGGGTTGTTCCGGCCGATCGACCCTGCAGCCTATACCACCACAGTCAGCCCCGCCGATGTCGTCCGCCCGCAATTCGCCAATTGGCGGACCGTCGCCGCCCAGGCGCTGGTCACCGGCACGGTCACGGGAAACCCGGATGGCGGTATCACGCTCGCCTGTTATGCCTATGATGTGTTTTCGGCCGAAGAACTGGCACGCAATGGTTTTGTCACCACCGCGGCCGGCTGGCGGCGAGCGGCGCACAAATGCGCCGATCTGGTTTATTCGCGGTTGACCGGTGAAGCCGGCTATTTCGACAGCCGGATCGTCTATGTTTCTGAAACCGGATCAAAGACCAAACGAATCAAGCGGCTGGCGGTGATGGACCAGGATGGTGCCGGGCATCGGTTCCTCACATCGGGGCAGAATCTGGTGCTGACGCCGCGCTTTGCGCCCAACAGCCAGACCATCACCTATATGTCGTTCGAGGGCAATCGGCCGCGCGTCTGGCTGTACACCCTGGGGTCTGGCAGGCAGCAGGCCATCGCCGATTTTCCCAATATGAGCTTTGCGCCGCGATTTTCCCCCGATGGCAGCAATCTGGTGTTTTCGATGTCGATCGGCGGCAACACCGATGTTTACCGCATGGACATTGCCAGCCGCAAATTGACCCGCCTGACCAGCCAGCCCGGCATCGACACCGCGCCAAGCTATTCCCCCGATGGCAGCCGCATCGTTTTTGAAAGCGATCGCGGCGGGTCGCAGCAGCTTTACGTGATGGCCGCCGACGGATCGAACCCGCAGCGCATCAGCTTTGGCGAAGGCCGCGCCGCATCGCCGGTTTGGAGTCCGCGCGGCGACCTGATTGCCTTTACCCGCATCGGCGGCGGGCGATTCTCGATCGGCGTGATGCGGCCCGATGGCGGCGGCGAACGCCTGTTGACCAACGCCTATCAGGACGAAGGCCCGACATGGTCCCCCAATGGCCGCGTTATCCTGTTTTTCCGATCGGCACGCGGCGGTCCCGTTGATTTATGGTCGGTTGATTTGTCCGGCCAGAACGAACGCGCAGTGCCAACGCCGCTTGATGGTTCCGATCCGGCCTGGTCTCCGCTCTTGCCCTGAAGCCGCGAATGGCTAGAAGGGCAGCCAGGGGCGTGTGTTGTTCGAAGGAAGGTTTTGCAATGTTGCACCGTTCAATGGCCCTGCCGCTTGTGATGGCCGTCGCATTGGGGCTTTCGGCCTGCGCCACCAAGAAAAAGGACCTGCCGCCGCCGCCGCCGACTGCGGTTGCACCGCCGATGATGCCATCGACCCCGGCCAACCCGAATGAGGGCGTTTCAACGGCGCCGGTCGGCACCGCCAACGTGCCAGGCTCTGCTGCGGATTTTGTCGCGCAATCGGGCTCCGATCATGTGCTGTTCGGCTATGACAGCTATGAACTTGATGAAACGGCGCGCAGCGTGCTGGGCAAACAGGCCGAATGGCTGGCGCGTTACCCGGCGATCAAGGTGACGGTCGAAGGCCATAGCGATGAACGCGGCACCCGTGAATATAATCTGGCACTGGGTGATCGCCGCGCCACCGCGGCAAAGAATTTCCTCGCCGCCCAGGGCGTCGATACCGGCCGCATGACGACGATCAGCTATGGCAAGGAACGCCCGGCGGTTGATGGTAATGATGAAACCGCCTGGGCGCAGAACCGCCGCGCCATGACGGTGGTTGCAGCGAACTGAGGTTTTCGATTCCCCCCGCCCCGTTTTCGGGGTGGGGGCAGTGGCCGCTTCCTGCCTTCCAATCTCCTCAAAACCCGCTAAATCCTCCGCATGCGGATCATTTTCATGGGAACCCCGGGCTTTGCAGTGCCGGCGCTGGATGCGCTGGTGGCCGCCGGGCACCAGATTGTGGCTGCCTATACCCGCGCGCCACAGCCCGCCAACCGCGGCAAGGCGCTGAGCAGATCCGCAGTGCATACCCGTGCAGAGGCGCTGGGCATCCCCGTCCACACGCCGCGCACCCTGCGCGATGCCGATGAACAGGCGACGTTCGCCGCCCATGCCGCCGATGTTGCCGTCGTTGCCGCCTATGGGCTGCTGCTGCCCCAGATCATCCTGGATGCGCCCGAACACGGCTGCTTAAACATTCATGGCTCGTTGCTGCCGCGCTGGCGTGGGGCGGCCCCCATCCAGCGCGCCATATTGGCGGGCGACGCAGAAACCGGCATCACCATCATGCAGATGGCGGCGGGCCTGGACACTGGCCCGATGATCCTGGCCGGATCGACGCCGATCGCCGGCAAGACAGCAGGTCAACTGACCGACGAACTCAGCATGATCGGCGCGCGGCTGATGGTGCAGGCGCTGGCCGGCAGCCTGGCGGCGATACCCCAGCCAGAATATGGCGTCACCACGGCGCCCAAGATAAGCAAGGTAGAGGCGCATCTCGATTTCACCCAGCCCGCCGGTGATCTGGAACGTGCCGTCCGCGCCTATAATCCGGCCCCCGGCGCCTGGTGTGAAATTGCCGGTGAGCGCCTGAAAATCCTGTACGCAACCATCATCCCCGGCCAATTTGCCCCCGGCATGACCGCCGATGACCGGCTGACCATCGGCACGGGTGACGGCGCGCTGCAACCGACACTGCTCCAACGCCCCGGCAAGCCAGCCATGCCGCTAGCAGCGCTGCTCAATGGCTGGCCGATCCCCGCCGCCACGCGGGTCACATGACCCGTTGGCGCATCACCATCGAATTTGATGGCCGGCCATTTTGCGGCTGGCAACGGCAACACAATGGCAAATCGGTGCAGGGCGCAATCGAATCGGCGCTGCACGCCATCAGCGGTGAAGCCATTGCCGTGCACGGGGCGGGCCGTACCGATGCAGGCGTCCATGCCGCCGCCATGGTGGCGCATTTTGACATGGAAAAATCGCTCACCGCCTTCCGCCTGATCGGCGCGATCAATGCTCATCTGCGTCCGGCGCCAATTGCCATCATTGATTGCGCCATCGCAGCGCCGGATTTTCATGCGCGCTTTGATTGCCTGGGCCGCAGCTATCGCTATGTCATCATCAATCGCCGTCACCCGCTGACCTGGCAGGCGGGCCTGGCCTGGCGCGTCAGCGAAGCGCTGGATGCCGATGCGATGCACGCCGCAGCACAAATTCTGGTCGGCACCCATGATTTCACGACATTCCGCTCGGCGCATTGCCAATCGAAATCGCCGGTCAAAACCGTGGAAAGCCTCAGCGTGCATCGCGACGGCACCCAGCTGATATTGGCGGCTGCGGCCCGGTCTTTCCTGCACCACCAGGTTCGATCAATGACCGGTTGTTTGAAGCTCGTCGGGCAAGGGCGCTGGTCTGCCGGCGACCTGGCGGCGGCGTTGGCGGCGCGTGATCGCACGACTCTGGGTCTTAACGCGCCCCCCGATGGGTTGACGTTTGTTAAGGCTTGTTATGCTTAAGTGTCGGCACAGTTTACAGTAAATTATATGTTGCACCTGCGACATTCCACAAAATCAGATGGTTCCGCCATTGGCACGTTTCTTGCTTTATCTAACGATAGTGTCGCAAAGAAATCTGCCAGGAATTTTCCACCACCATGCCAAGCCGTAATCAAGCGCAGTCGCCACGGCCACGAGCCGCCCGCCTGTTATGGGTTGCTGGCCTTGCGCTGGGCATCGCTGCCGGGGCTGCTGCTGCGATTCGTATCGCCCAAACCGATAATACGCCCGCGCCGGTGACCGCACAGGCAGGCGGGGGCGAAGTCGGCCATTAGGCCGGGTTGCCGCTGGCGCAGGGCCCTTGTTTCACCGCCAGCCGAGCGCTGTTGCGATCACATGGAAAATCACATTCTGTTCCATCACGCCGCTGACCAGATCGGCGTGCGGGCCATCGGCGAACAGCGCCACATCTTCACCGCCATGGGTTTCGCTGTCGGTGCCATGCGTCTTGTCCGACAGATAATTCTTGTCGGTTGGTGGCAGCAGGCGTGACAGGCCGGGCGTCATGAACGGCCCATTGGCATAGGAAAGCGTCGTCATCGGCTGGCCGTGGTCATCCAGCGCCCAGCCTTCCTTGCTGCCGCCGCCATGCGATTCATCGCCGGGTGCGCTTTTGATATAGCCCAATATGTCATTGCCGCGCACCGGATAGCCGGCCATGGTCATCACATGGCTGTGATCGGCGGTGACCAGCACCAGCGTCTCGTTCAGATCGACGCTGGCCAGCACGGCAGCGACTGCGCGCGAAAACTGCTGGGTTTCGCTCAGCGCGCGATAGGGGTTGGTGGCGTGATGGGCATGATCGATGCGGCCGCCCTCGATCATCAGATAATAGCCTTTCGGGCTGGCGGCCTTCATATGCGCCACTGCGAATTTGGCCATTTCCGACAGGCTGGGTTCCTTTGCCGGGTCGCGATCGGTTTCAAAATTCAGATGATCATCGTTGAACAGGCCCAGCACCGGGCCAGGGGCGCCGGCGTTCAACGCCTTTAGCCCGGCTTCATCCGCCACATAATGGCCGTTTGGAAACCGCGCCTGCCAGCGCGCCACCAGATCCACCCCATCATCGCGCAAGCCACCGGATTTCAACGGCAGGAATCGCGCCCGGCCGCCGCCCATCGCCAGATCCAGCCCGCCGGACACATTGCCACCCGGCGCATAATCCACCAGTTGCGTCGCCAGATCGGGGCAGCCGGCGGCGCGATCTGCGACAGGATAGGCCTTGTCTGCCCCCTCCCAATTGCGGTTCGGCACATGGCCATACACTGCGGCGGGGGTGGCATGGGTGATCCGCGTTGTCGTCACCACACCGACCGCCATGCCGCGCGCCTTGGCAATATCGGCGATGGTGTGCGGCAGCAGGGCCGGCGTCTTGCAACCGGTCGCCGTCTGATCCTGGCCGAAATTGATGACGCCAATGCGGGTTTTGACGCCGGTGTTCATCGCACTTGCGGTGCCGGCGCTGTCGGCCACTTGCGCATTGCTGTTATAGGTTTTGACCAGCGCGACATGCGGCAGCCGTTCAAAGGCCAGGCTGTTTTCCTCGCCCGATCGCCGCGGTGTTCCATCGCCGGGGTTCTGCCCGTCCCAGATGCGCGCTGCCGTAATCGTTGCGATTCCCATGCCATCGCCGATCATCAGGATGACGTTTTTGGCGTGTTTGGGCCGGTTGACCGCGGCCAGGCGCTGGTCAATCGCGGCGCGGCCATCCTGCCAGTAACTGTCGTTCAGCATCGGGCTGTTCAGTGTGGGGGCGGAAAGGGCGGGAGCGGCGAACATTGCCGCTGCGAGTATTGCGTATTTCATGTTGGTCCCCTTTGTATGGCCGTTGTTGCGCCAGGCGTGCGCCGGTTGCAGCAACAGCCTGCCGTTTGCCCGGCAGTGGATGCTGGCGTTCGCCAGCATGACGGTGGTTGTTTGATCGCTTCTACTTCAAACGTGTTACAGCAATTTGATCTCACGCAGCCGTTCCTGCAAATAGTCGTCGGCCGTGATCGGCGGCCAATGCTGCGGCCCGCCTGGCATCGTTCGAATCAGATATTCCGGCCGGAAATGCAGGAAAAACGGCGTGGAATAACGCGGGAAGGCGGCGCGTTCGGCCGATGGATTGACGACCCGGTGGGTGGTTGACGGCAACCGCCCGCCGCTCAACCGTTGCAGCATGTCCCCAATGTTGCACACCAGGCTGCCCGGCGGCGCGGCAATATCCCGCCATTCGCCATTTCGGGTCAGCAATTGCAACCCGGCCTCCTCCGCCCCCAGCAACAACGTGATGACATTGATATCCTCATGCGCCCCGGCCCGGATCTTGCCTGGTTCGGCATTCGCCACCGGCGGATAATGCAGCAACCGCAATATCGAATTGCCGCCGTGCACCGGCCTGTCAAAAAAATCGGCGACCAGCCCCAGATGCACCGAAATCGCCCGCAACAGTCGTACGCCTGTTGCATCGAGCGCATCGAACAGCGCCTGTTCCGTCGCCCGAAAATCGGCAATTTCCGTCGGCCAGATATTCGCCACCGGCACATCGCGGCCAATGTGCCAGAATTCCTTCAGATCGGATTTTTCGGCGCCCTTGGCGGCCTCCACACCAAAGCGCGTCATGCCGCGCTGGCCGCCACCACCGGGCACGACATAGCCCGCCTTTACCGCATCGGGCAGCGCAAACAGCGCCTTGGTCGCCGCCATCGCCCGATCGATCACCGCTTGCGGAATGCCATGATCGCTGACGACGGCAAACCCGGTTCGTGCAAAGGCATCGCCAAATGCGGCGGCGGCGGCGGGCAGGTCATCATCCACCAGGCTAAGGGGAATCGGGGTAATATCGGCATACAGCATGGCCGGTGTTTGCCCCAAAGCCGCCGCCGCCGCAAATGCCGGCAATTGTATTATTCTGGATATTATTGGCGAACCGCTTCGGCTATCGGCAGCGGGCAAACGTCAATCGGGGCACTTCATGACCAAATCCGCCATCTTCAGCAGCGCCTTGCTGCTCGCTGCCGCTGTCCATGCCGCGCCAATGCCCGATGCCATCGGCGCCATGCTCGACGCGGCCGCCGGTGACGCGGCGCAGCTGGCGACCATCGCCACCATTGCCAAGAAAACCAACCCCGCCGCCGCCGCCGAAATCGATGCGCGGGTTGCCGCGCTGACCAAGGCCCAGGCCGACGCCAAAACCGACAAACTGGCGCACCAGAGCTTTAGCGAGGGCTGGAGCGGTTCGGGGGAAGCCGGCGGTTTCACGAGCAGCGGCAACACCAGCAACACCGGCGTTGCCATCGGCGTGTCGCTGACCAAGGAAACCCGCAAGTGGAAACACAGCGTTCGCGGCCTGGTGGATTATCAGCGCGACAATGGCGTCACCTCGAAAGAACGCTATTTCGCCGGCTATGAGGGCAATTACAACATCACTCGGCGCCTGTATGCACTCGGCACCCTGGCGTATGAAAAGGACAAATTTTCCGGTTTCAACCGGCGTTTTTCGGAATCGCTGGGCATTGGCTACAAGGTTGTGGACAGCGAAAATTTCCGGTTTGCAGTGGAAGGCGGCCCGGCGCTGCGCCAGACGCTGTATACCAACCATCTCGACAAAAACAGCTTTGCAGCACGTGGTGCCGCCAACATCTGGTGGCACTTCAACCCCAATATCAGCCTGACCGAAGGCGCGACGGTGTTCTATGACAGTTTCAACACCAGCTTCCAGTCGCTGACCGCGCTGACTGCCAAGCTGAATGGCGCCCTGTCGGCCCGGGCATCGGTGCAGTTCAACAATGAATCCAACCCGCCACTGGGCCGCAAGAACAGCGATACAACGACACGGTTGACGCTGGTCTATGCGTTTTAGAGCCGCGCTGAAAATCTGATTCGCGCATTCACCCTATCCGTCACACCCGCCTTTGCGGGTGTGACGGATAATGGATCAGATTTTCGGCACCCTGCTCTAAGTCATGCTTTCCGGGTCAAAATTAATCTCAACCGACCGCCACAAATCATATAGTTTTGGCGGCAATTTCAGCGGCGAACAGCGCAGCACCGCCCGCCGCGCGGTTTCGGCAAAGGCCCGGGCATAATCGCCATTGGCAGCGGTTTTTGAGGTTTGGCTGACCACCACCGGCGTGCCGACGACGCTGCCATCCCGGGCAAAATCGGCGCGGATCACCACCGTCATGCCGCGCACATCGGCACCGCCGATCGGCGGGTTCCAGCAGGGCGCGACCTGGGCCTGAATGGCCTGGGCCAAAGTGGCGGCGGCGCGCGGATCAACCGTTGCGGCCTTGGGCGCGGCGGCGGCGATGGTTTTTGCCAGGTTCGATGTGTCCAGCGTTTTGACCGGCGCCTTGGGCAGCGCCTTGTCGATCAGGTTGCTCAACTTTGACATGTCGAGCGGTTTTGCCTCGCTGGGCTTGGCCGGGGCGGGCTTTTTCTCCGGCTGCGGCTTTGCATCCGGCGTCGGCACGGCATCGGTTGCGACCGTCGGAGTGGGTTCGGCCGGTACTGGCGGCGTGGGCGGCGGCGCTGCCGTTTCCTGCGGTGCGGCCTTTATCGATGGCTTTGGCGCTTCAACGACACGCGGCGCATCGGCGATATCTACGAACGCGACCGGCACCATCTCATCGGCCGGGGCGAGCGGTTTCTGGCTCCATTGCCAGCCCAGGCTGAGCGCCGCGAACAGCGCGATATGGGCGACACCTGCACCCAGCAGCGCGCGGTTTTCGCCATTCACTTTGCGGCGCGCTCCGGCGGCTTGCTGTCGGAAACCAGCGCCACCTTGCGGAATCCGGCGGCGGAAACTTCGCCGACAATTTCCATCACCCGGCCATAATCCAGGTGGCGATCGGCGCGCACATACACGCGAGCATCATCCTGCCGTGCGCCGCGCAGCGCCGCCAGTTTTGCCGGGAACGCCGCCGGCGCCACCTGCATCTGATCGATAAACACCGCGCCTTTGGCATCCACACTGATTTGTATCGGCTTTTCATCGTTCTTCAGCGCCCTGGCCTTGCTGTCGGGCAGATCGACCGGCACACCTGTCACCAGCAAGGGCGCCGTCACCATGAAGATGATCAGCAGCACCAGCATCACATCGACCATCGGCGTGATGTTGATTTCCGCCATCGGTTGCCGCCGGCCGCGGCGCTGCGACGGGCCCATCAGGATGTTCCGCTCACTTGCCGTCCATCCCATCCAGCTGCCGTGACAACAGCCCTTGAAATTCCTCCGAAAATGCCCCCAGCCGCGCCTCCAGCCGGCCGACATTGTGGAGCAGGCGGTTATAGCCGATCACCGCCGGAATGGCCGCAAACAGGCCGATCGCGGTGGCAAACAACGCCTCGGCAATCCCCGGCGCCACCACTGCCAGCGTCGTATTTTGTGAGGCAGCAATCGACGTAAAGCTGCGCATGATGCCCCAGACGGTGCCAAACAGCCCGACAAAGGGTGCGACAGCGCCAATCGTCGCCAGCACGTTCAGCCTGTCCCCCAATTCATCAATTTCCCGCGCAATGCTGACCTGCGCCACCGATGCCAGCCGCGACCGCACGCCCTCGCGATCGACCTTGCCGCGCGCCAGCGACCGCCGCCATTCGTTCATCCCGGCGACAAACAGCTTTGCCGATGGGTGGTTGGCCTTGGCCGCCGGATCATACAGCGTATCCAGGCTTTCGGCCTTCCAGAACCATTCCTCGAATTGCTTGGCCTGGGTCTGGATGGCGCGCAGGCGGCGCGAGCGTTCAAAAATGATCGCCCATGACCAGATGCTGGCCGCGAGCAGCCCCAGCATCACCAGCTTGACGACAATATCGGCCTCTAGGAACAGTGCCCATGGGCTCAGGTCGGCGGCGGCTTTGACAATGGGGTCCATCAGTCGATCTTACTCTGCTGCATCAGGGCGGTGAAGCGATCATGCCACAACCGCGATTGGCGTTGGGGCCGCCCATCCATCGACAGGAAGGCGGCGGTGACGGTGGCGCTGCACAGGCGTTCGTCGCCGCGCATCACCTCATGGGACAATTCATTGGCGGCAGCACGCACCCGGGTTACGGCGGTGACGACCAGCAATTGATCGTCCAGACGCGCCGGGCGGTGCCAGATGATGTTCATGGCGTGGACGGCCCAAAACCCGTCATTGGCCGCCATCGCGGCATTGTGATCGACCCCGGCGTGGCGCAGCATTTCGGTGCGGGCACGCTCCATGTAACGCAGATAATTGGCGTGATAGACGATGCCGGTCAGGTCAGTGTCTTCGAAATAGACACGCACCGGCAGCAGATGACGACCTGCCTCGATGCGGCCTGTTGACGGTGTGTCGGCATTCACAACGCTGTCTTAGAGGAGCGGGTGGGGGCAGGGAAGGGCGGCCGGTCGCATTTGCGCCACGGCTGGCGGTGCCAATCATGGCTTCCCTCGCACGCCATGGTGTGATGTAGTGTGCGGATGAAAACCATGATCCGATTGGCGCTTTGGGCGTCTGTTTCCACCATCGCCGTGTCTGCCTGCGCGGCCACAGAAAACTTCACCGTCATTTTTGGCGGAAAGGACGTCGGCCATTTGAATGTCGATACCAGCGGCAGTCACAGCGCCATTGATTTTGACTACAAGAACAACGGTCGCGGCCCGACGATGAAGGAAACGCTCGACGTTGATGCGACAGGCCTGCCGGTAAAATGGGATATCAGCGGCGCAACCACCTTTGGCAGCAAGGTCAGTGAAAGTTTTGTCAAAACAAACGGCACGGCGCGCTGGACCGATTCAACCGGAGCCGGCACGAAAAAGGTCACCCAGGCCAGCATCTATGTGGCGCAAAGTGGCAGCCCCTGGTCGCTGGGGCTATATGCCCGGGCGTTGTTAAAGGCGGGCGGCACAATCCCGGCCCTTCCCGGCGGCGACCTGCGGCTGACGCGGGGCGATGCGGTCACGGTTGCCGGCCTGGCCGGATCACTGGTGGTTACGGCCTATTCGATCAGCGGCATCGAAACCCAGCCGGACACGGTTTTGCTGGATGCATCGAACGAACTATTTGCCTATGTCACGCCCGATTCCATCATCATCCGCAAGGGTTACGAGGCGGAGGAGGTGCGGCTGCGCGGGCTGGCCGAAAAATGGTCCACTGAACGCTATGTCGCCATCCAGAAACAGGTGGCGCACAATTATGGTGCGCCGGTGCGCATCCGCAACGTCCATATTTTTGATCCGGCGACGGGCAAGCTGACCGCGCCAATGGCGGTGTTGGTCAACGGCCACACCATCGCCGCGGTGGAGCCGAATGACAGCCCGGCGACGCCCGGTGAAGTGGCGATCGATGGCGCCGGCGGCACGTTGGTTGCGGGGATGACGGAAATGCACGGCCATCTGGGCCAGGACAGTGCACTGCTCAATCTGGTTGCCGGCGTCACCACTGTGCGTGACATGGGCAATGACAATGCCGTTCTGGCGACGCTGATCGATCGCATGGATTCGGGCATTATCGGCGGCCCGCGAGTCGTGCGCAGCGGCTTTCTGGAGGGCAAGTCGCCGTTTAGCGCCAACAACGGCATCATCGCCGCCAGCGAGCAGCAGGCGGTTGATGCGGTGCGCTGGTATGGCGCGCATGGGTTCTGGCAGATCAAGGTGTATAACAGCATGAACCCGGCCTGGGTGCCGGCGATCGTTGCAGAGGCGCACCGGCTCGGCATGCGCGTTGCCGGCCATGTGCCGGCGTTTGCCACCGCTGATCAGATGATTGCGGCGGGCTATGATGAAATGACCCATATCAACCAGTTCATGCTGGGCTGGGTGATCAAGCCGAGCGAAGATACCCGCACGCTGTTTCGCCTGACCGCGCTCAAGCGATTGCCCGCGCTCGATCTGCAATCGGCGCCGGTGCAGCATACGATCCAACTGATGGTCGATGGCAAAAAGGCGATCGATCCGACCGTTGGCATCCATGAAAACCTGCTGACCAATCGTGATGGCCGGATTCCGGCGGGCGCAGTCGATTATTTCGATCACATGCCGATCGGCGAGCAGCGCGGCCTGAAAAAGGCCTGGATCGATACGTCGGCACCCGGCGATGATGCCGCCTATCGCGGCGCCTATGACCAGATTTTGAAGACGGTCCGAATGCTGCACGATCGCGGTGTGTTTATCGTGCCGGGCACCGACACCGGCGGCGCGCTGACTTACCACCGTGAACTTGAACTTTATACCCAGGCCGGATTCAGCAATGGCGAAGTGCTGACCCGCGCCACATTGGACATGGCGAAATATCTGGGGGTTGACCAGCGCCTGGGGTCAATCGAAAAGGGCAAGCTGGCGGATTTCTTCTTGATTCCGGGTGATCCGGTCAAGGATATCAAGGCGATCAAGACGATTGCCATGGTGGTCAAGGATGGCACATTTTATTACCCCGCCGAAGTCTATCCCAATTTTGGCATCAAGCCGTTTGCGGCAGCGCCGAAGGTGGTGCTGCCAAAGGCCGGAAACTAACGGCACCACGGGCCGTGCCGCACCTGCTTGACCGCCCGGTATGGAACGCACTGCACAGCGGCTGGGCCGACCTGGCGTATGGCAATGCCCAGGCTCTATGGCTTGATCCTGAATATGGGCCATTTTCTGCAACCGATGGCACGATTGCCGGTGCTGCAACCTTGCGGACGTCGGCCGCAGATGGCCAGTTGTTATGGCTGGTCGAAACAGCAACCCCACCACTTCCGGTTGGGATCAAAACCAGTGAGACCATCTTGCTCCAGATGGTCGCAAACACTGAAATGATGGCCCCTGATGAATTTGGTGTGCGGCAGTTGGGCGATGACGATGCCACCCAGATGCGAGAATTGGCGACATTGACCGCACCGGGGCCATTTCTGGCCAAAACGCATCGCATCGGTGATTTCATCGGCGTTTTTGATCGTGGCCGTTTGGTAGCAATGGCCGGGACGCGGATGCGTATGCCCGCCTTTGCTGAAGTCAGTGGCGTTTGCACCCATCCCGATGCGCGGGGCAAGGGGTATGCGGCGCGCCTCAGCCGGCTCGTGGCGGCCAGGTTGCAAACACAGGGGCTGGCGCCTTTTCTGCACTGCTACGCCGGCAATGTCGCGGCAGTTCAGCTATATACCGCGCTGGGGTTTTCAGTGCGCCGCGAAATGCGGCTATACGTTTTTAACAACACGCACGTTTGAAACGAAAACGCCGCCCCGGGGGTTTCCTGGAACGGCGTTTTTCGGGCCGGATTGGCGAAAGCTTACGCTTCGACCTTCTCCGGGCGCGGCAGGCGCTTTTCAACGATGCGCGCCGATTTGCCCGAACGGCCGCGCAGATAATACAGCTTGGCGCGCCGCACGACACCGCGGCGGACGACTTCAATGGCTTCGATCGATGGCGAATACAGCGGGAACACGCGCTCCACACCTTCACCGAACGAAATCTTTCGGACGGTGAATGACGATCCCATGCCGCAATTGCTGCGGGCAATGCAGACGCCTTCGTAATTCTGGACGCGAGTGCGTTCGCCTTCGACAACCTTCACGCCGACGCGCAGCGTATCGCCGGCACGGAATTCGGGGATGGCGCGGACGGCAACGGCCTTGGCAATGTTTTCGGCTTCGATCTGCTGGATGAGATTCATCTCATTCCTCCTTTTTCTGTTGTCGCGCGCCAGAGGGCGGTGGACCCGCGGCGTCGGAATGACGCTGCCAAAGGTCCGGCCGCCGTGACCGTGTGTCCTGTTCGGACCGCGCCAATCGCCAGGCGGCGATTTTCGCGTGATCCCCCGATCGCAACACTTCGGGGATCAAATGGCCTTCCCATGCGGGGGGCCGGGTGTAGTGCGGATGTTCAAGAAGCCCTGATTCAAAGCTCTCGTCCACACCGCTCAAGGCCGCGCCCATTACACCGGGAAGCAGCCGCACGCAAGCATCGAGCAACACAGTGGCCGCAACTTCGCCGCCGGACAGGATGTAATCGCCAATGCTGACCTGTTCGATGGCGCGGGCGGCGAAAATGCGCTCGTCGAAACCTTCGAACCGGCCGCAGAGCAAGGTGACGCCCGGCCCAGCCGCCAGCTGGCGAACGCGCGCCTGGGTGAGGGGAGCACCGCGCGGGGTGAGTGCGATGACCGGGGTGCCATTAGCGACCCCATCAATGGCGGCGGCAACGATGTCGGCCCGCAGCACCATGCCCGGCCCGCCGCCAGCCGGCGTGTCATCAACTGTGCGGTGCCGGTCGGTGGTGAAATCGCGGAGGTTACAGGGTTCGCATGACCAGATACCATTTTCGAGCGCCCGCCCGGCAAGGCTTTGGCCAAGGGTTCCCGGGAACATCTCGGGGTAAAGCGTCAGGATAGTCGCGGACCAGGTCATGGCTCGAACCAAAGCCCGGCGTCGAGCACTTTGGCAATATGACCAAGCTCCAGTCTTTCCAGCATGTTTGGATATTCAAACGAACCACGAATTGGCCAAGTGATAAGCTGCCATATCAATATCAAAGGCGCCAGCAGCGGCAAACCTTCGTTCAGGCCAGCGAATCGTTGCCAAGGCCATTGCCAAACCTGATCACCAAATTCTCTAGAAAGCTGTAAGGCAAACCAGCTGATGTCGTCACCACAGATTTTCATATCTTGGTCAACGGCGGAAATTGCGTCGAGGTTCTTGCGGCCCGAGCAGGATTCAGCGATGCGGATGACTCGGGCGATCGTGTCTTCCATCACAAAGCCCGGTTTTCAACCGTCAACCCCGGCACATCGGCGTAATGTTTCACATTGTCCGTCACCAAAACAAGATCATGCGATAGCGAATGGGCGGCGATCAGCCGGTCATAACTCGCCCTGCGGAACGGCAGCGTCGCATTGGCCAGTGCCGCCTTATAGTCGAAATTCAGGATCGTCACTTCCTCGACAAAGGTGCGCATTTGTTCCACCGACGGCGGCTTGCTGTTGATCGAGCTATAGATGACTGCCGCATAAGCGATTGCCGACGTTAGCATGTCGCCTTCGTCGCATTCCGCAGCGCGTGCCACAACGCCAGCGTTGGCGTTCCGGAACAGCGCGATGATGACGTTGCTATCGAGCAGATATTTCACGGCTTTGTCGCCGCGCCATCCCACAGCAGCGCCCGCGCCTCGAACCGGCGATCTTCATCACGAATAGGGTTCAACGGCTGTGCCGACCCGGCGACCTTGGCGATATTGAATTTGCGGTTTGGCGGGTCGATTGGCTGCATCGACAGATAAGCACCGTCTTCGATCGTCAAATCCATTTCCATCCCCGCCGACAGCTCGGTGCCCGCAGGGATGCGCACTGCGAGCGAATTGCCCGATTTGGACACCTTGGCACGGAAGTGTTTCTTGTCGGACGTTTTCAGCCAAGGCGCGGGACCGAAAACGCGGCGAATGCCTATCTTGTTTTCGCCGGCTGTCAGCTCGTCCTGATAATGCGCGCTAACAGCATCCTCCGTATATACACCCAAGGTCTACTATACCAACCACCCGGCATCAACCACAACCTGCGTCCCGACCTCGGGCACAGCCGGCGCGCGGAAGGGGATCATGGCGGTCTTGCCGTCGGACAGGGTGATTTCCAAAATGTCGCCGGCGTTGAAATTTTCGATGGCGGTGACCACCCCCACCGCATCGCCCTCGGTCGTTACCACTGCCAGCCCGATGATATCGGCGTGATAATATTCACCGGGTGCCAAGGGCGGCAGGCTGGCCCGATCAACCGTGAGCAGCGTGCCGCGCAGCGCCTCAGCGGCATTACGGTCCTTGATTTCGGCAAAGCGCGCCACCGCGCCGATCTTGTCGGGGCGGATGCTGGCCAGCGTCAGCGTTCGGCCATCGGCCTCGAACGCCTTGTGCAGCCGCAAACTGTCCAGATCCTGCCCGAACAGTTTCAGCCGCACTTCGCCAGTAATGCCATGCGCCCCGGCTACGGCGGCGAGGGTGACGCGTTTTGTGGTCACCCTCGCGCGTCCGATCAGGCTGCCGGCGCTTCGTCTTCGGCGGGTGCCGCTGTGGCATCCGGCGCTGCATCCGGAACCGGCGCGTCTTCCGCAACGGCTTCAGCCGCCGGGGCTGCTTCGGCTACGGCTTCTTCCGCAATGTCTTCGACAACAGGCGCTGCCGCGGCTTCGGCGGCTGCTGCCGCTGCGGCTTCTGCGGCGTCCTTGGCGTCGATTTCGGCCTGGGCTGCGGCCTTGACGGCTTCTTCGGCCTTGTCGGCGTTCACCTGGGCACGTTCCTTGGCCTTGTCGCCTGGTTCACCCTTTTTCAGGTTCACACGGGCTTCGCGGGTGCGGACGCCGGCGGCATCAAGGAAACGGGCGACGCGATCCGAAGGCTGGGCGCCAACACCCAGCCAATAGGCGGCGCGCTCACCATCCAGCTTCACCCGCTCGGCCGAATCCTTGGGAAGCAGCGGGTTATAGGTGCCGATCTTTTCCAGAAACTTGCCATCACGTGCGTTGCGCGAATCCGTGACAACGATGCGATAATAGGGCCGTTTCTTCATGCCGCCACGTGCCAGGCGAATTGCGATTGCCATTGTCTTGTCTTCCTTCGTTTAATTTTTGAACTTGTTGAAACCCGGCGGCAGCATGCCACCCAAACCACCGGCCATGCCACCGGCACCGCCCATCTTGGCCATCATCGATGCCATGCCCTTCATGCCGCCCATCTTGCGCAGTTTTTTCATCGCGGTGGCCATGTCCATCTGCATCTTGATGACTTTGTTGACTTCCTGCACCGTTGTGCCGGCGCCCTTGGCGATGCGAATCTTGCGCTTGGCAGTCAGAATCTCCGGCTTGGCGCGTTCCTTTGGCGTCATCGAACCAATCACCGCCTCCATCCGCCCCAGCACGCGATCATCGACCTTGCCATCGGCCATGGCCTTTTTGGCGGCACCCATGCCGGGGATCATGCCGGCCAGCGCACCCAGCCCGCCCATCGCCTTCATCTGGCGCAACTGGGTCCGCAAATCCTCCATATCGAACTGGCCCTTGGCCAGCTTTGCCGCCAGTTTTTCGGCCTCGGCTTCCTCAAAATTGGCCGCCGCGCGTTCGACCAGGCCAACGATGTCGCCCATGCCCAAGATGCGCCCGGCGACGCGCTGCGGATCAAACGCCTCCAGCGCGTCAAGTTTTTCGCCGGTCCCGGCAAATTTGATCGGCCGGTCGGTGATGGCACGCATCGATAGCGCCGCACCGCCACGGGCGTCGCCATCCATGCGGGTCAGGATGATGCCGGTCAGCGGCACTTCCGCCTTGAACGCCGTCGCGACGTTCACCGCATCCTGGCCGGTCAACGCATCGACGATCAGCAGAATTTCGTCGGGCACCGTCGCCGCCGCAATCGCCGCCATTTCGGCCATCAGCGCGGTATCGACGTTCAGACGCCCGGCGGTATCCAGCAGCACAACGTCAAAGCCCTGCAGCCGCGCCGCCTGCCGCGCCCGTTCCGCAATCGCAATTGGCTGCTGCCCGGCGATGATGGGCAGGGTCGCGACACCGGTCTGTTCTCCCAGCACGCGCAGCTGTTCCTGCGCCGCGGGCCGCGCCACATCGAGCGAGGCCATCAGGCATTTCTTGCCCTGCTTTTCGGTCAGATATTTTGCCAGCTTGCCGGTGGTCGTGGTCTTGCCCGATCCTTGCAGCCCAACCATCATGATGACCGCTGGCGGCGTCACATCGACATTCAGGCCGACAGCATCGCCGCCCAGCAATTCAACCAGCGCATCATTGACGATCTTGACGACCTGTTGCCCCGGCGTGACCGACCGCACCACCTCGGCGCCGATCGCCCGCGCCGTCACATCGTCAATAAACGTCTTGACCACCGACAGCGCGACATCGGCCTCCAGCAGCGCGATCCGCACCTCGCGCATGGCGGCGCGCACATCCAGCTCCGTTAACGCACCGCGCCCGCGAAGTTTTTCGAATACGCTGCCAAGCCGATCTGAAAGGCTGTCAAACAAAGGGTCAAATATCCCGGAAAAAACGCTCTACGCGTCCAAACGAAATAACGCCGGCGGGCGAAAACTCGCCGGCCAGCGTGCATCCGTGGACGCGCACCCCCCGTCTGGGGATGAACAGCGCATAGGGGAAAGCGGTGGAGGGGTCAAGAACACCCGGCAGCCAGCCGCTAAAACACCCGGCCCAGAACAAGATAGATCGATCCATTGCCCCCGCTATGGCCATAGGCCAGCCACGCCGGGCCCAGTGGCGTGTCGGCGGCGACAAAAATACTGCCGGCGGTGCGCAGGTTGCCCAGCGAGATGTCGGATTGATTATTCCAGACATTGCCCGCTTCGATCGATGCGCCAACATAAAATGGCAGGTCAAAGATCGGCGATTTGCCGCCCAGGCGGTGGAAGCCGACTGTCCGCAGCAACAGGCTTTGCTGCCCCAGCAGCGAATTGCGCGGCAGGCCGGACAGATTGAGGAACCCGCCCATGTGGAATGTGCCGATGAAATCATCCACCGCCCGTGATGTCAGGCCAAGGCGGCCGCCAAGCACCAGCGTATCGCGGCCCCGGGTAAACGGCTTGACGCCCGAAGCGACAAGTTCATTGCGGCGGAATTTGCCGCCCAGCCAATCGACATGATGGGTAAGGCGGATATTTCCGTATCCGCCCTGGGTCGGAAAGTCGGGCGAATCGAGCGTATCAAAGGTAAAACCGGCGCGCACGTCGGAATCGGTGTTCCAGCCGGGCTTCAACCCGCTGGCCAGCGGAATACCGTCCACCGGATTGACCCCGCCCAATCGCGTGCCAACGCGCAATTCGCCCCAATTGCCGAACACCATGCCCGTATCTACCCCGGCACCGGCGGCTGCAATCTGGATGATCTGCTGTTGCCGATTTGAACCAACCTGCAAAAGCACCGAAGTAAAGCGTTGATAAAAAGCGACCGGTTCGACGAAAAATGCGCCAAGGGGTTTGTACAGGCTGACATCGAACAGCACGTTGGAACCAACCCGGCCATAGCCGCGCCATTCCGCCCCCGTGCTCAGGAAATTGCGATCGGTATAGCCCATCGCCAGCGCAAGATCGGCGGTGCGGCCGAAATCACTGCCCAGATTGATGCCAAACTGGGCATATTTCTGTTCGCCGCGGGCGCCCTTTGCCTCGACCAGCAAAGTGCGATCGCCCGCCTGCCCGTTCAGGGCGTATTGCACCCGATCAAAGCTGTCGAGCTTGTAGATTGCCGCCACCTGGCGCTGCATCGCTGGCCCGTTCAGGATGTCGCCGGGCCTGGTCGTCACCAGCTTTGTCACGTCCCTGACCGGCAACACGCTGGTATTGGTGACGGTGACATGGTCGATGCGGATGGGGGCAGGTGGCCGCCGTGCCTCGCGTTCCTGCAAATACAATGCCCATTGCGCATCGTTGACGCTGAGCGCGCCCAGCTTTTCGCCCTGTTTCACCGCCGCCGCCTGGCCGCGGGCAATGCCTTCGTCCAGCTGGTCAAACGCCGTCACCGACAGGCCGGTGATATCAGGCTCGATCAGCACGTCCCTGGCCTTGATCGATTCCCGCTGCTGGCGAATGCCATCATAGCCAAGCAGCAATTGCATCTGCGCAAACACGTCGATGGCGCTGCTGATCTTTTCGGCCGGGCGCGGTGCTTCACCCACATCAACCACGATCACGACGTCCACGCCCATGCGGCGCGCCACATCAACCGGCAGATTGTTCGACAGGCTGCCATCGACCAGCAATTTGCCGTCACGCTCCACCGGCGCAAAGGCGGCGGGGATCGACATGCTGGCGAACACTGCCGTGGTCAGACTGCCATTGCCCATCACCACGACTTCGCCGGTGGCGATATTGGTCGCGACGGCGCGATAGGGGATGGCGAGATTGTCAAAATCATCGGTCGCCGCCCAAGGCGCCAACACGGATTGGACGGTGGCATACAGCTTTTGGCCGCCCAGCACACCCTTGGGCAGCACCGGCTTGCCGTTTTCAATGCCCAGCCGGTAACCCAGCAAAATCTGTCGATCCTCCAATTTGCGCCGAAAAGACAGATCGCGGCGTTTCAAACTGTCATTGAACACCGTTAACCAATCGATGCCATGGGCAATCGTTGATACCTGTTCGGCAGTCTCGCCGGTGGCATAGATGCTGCCGATCACCGCCCCCATGCTGGTGCCGGCGATCACATCGATCGGGATGTGGCGGCGCTCCAGTTCCTTCAGCACGCCGATATGGGTGAACCCCTTGGCGCCGCCACCGCCCAGCACCAGGCCGATGCGCGGCCGGCCGCTGGCGGTGAATACCGGTGTTACCGGGGTCACGCCGGGGGCCAGATCGACCGCCACCGCCGGCGCAGCAGTTAGCAATGTCAGCAGGGCAAGGCTGCGCACCATGTTTGCGATCGTCAAAGCCGCGTCCCCGTTACCCCGCCACGCCTATTCGATAGGGGGCGAAGCGCAGGCCGGCAAGACAATCACCCTTCTGCATCCCGAAACAGCGCCCGTTTTGGCCCCAGATAGCCGAACAGGAACGCCGCCACCTTGCGCATCTGAATTTCCTCGGCGCCTTCGGTGATCCGGTAACGGCGATGGTGGCGATAGATATGCTCAAACGGTTTGTGCCGCGAATAACCGATGCCACCATGCACCTGCATCGCCCGGTCGGCTGCCTCACACACCAGCCGGTTCGCCCAGTAATTGCACATGGAAACCTTGTCCGATATCTCGCGCTCGACCGCCTTGTGCTCCATATTGTCCATCTGCCAGGCGGTTTTCCTGATCAAAAGCCGCAGCATTTCGATCTGCGTCGCCAATTCCACCAATGGCCATTGGATGGCCTGGTTGTCTGACAATGGCTTGCCGAAGGGCTTGCGCGCGCGGGCGTATTTGACCGATTCCTCAACGCAGAAATGCGCCGCCCCCAGCGATGATGCCGCCTGGCGGATGCGGTTCTGGTGGACAAAGGATTGCCCGATGCCCAGGCCGCGATCGATTTGTCCCCAATAGCTTTCCTGCGGCACCCAGACGTTGGTGTAACGAACCCGCGGATGGTCGGTCGGCATATTGAACGTCCATAGATATTCCTCCACCTTCACGCCCGCTGCGGTCGCCGGCACGATAAAACAGGTGATGCCGGTCGCATCGCCATCCTTGCCCGATGTCCGCGCAAACACCATGCAATGCGTCGCCACGTGCATGCCGGTGGACCACATTTTTTCGCCCGTTATCCGCCAGCCCGGCACGCCGTCGCGGCTTTCGGGCACGGCGCTGGTTTCCATGAAGGTTGCGTCCGATCCATGATTGGGCTCGGTCAGTCCAAACGTCGTCCGCATGGCGCCCGACATGACCGCTTCGCCATCCCGCGCATATTGTTCCGGCGTCGCAAATTCCTTGAACAACAGGATGAACGGGTTGTTGCCAACGATCGAATGTTCGTTCTGCAGGTCGTTGTGCAACCCCAGGCCCCTGGCCGCCAGATGTTCGCGGATTACCGCCATCGCCAGATTGCTGCCGCCCTTGCCGCCCATACTGACCGGCCAGGCAAAGCGGTAATGCCCAGCCTTGTCGGCAACCTCGCGCGCTTCGGCCAGCAGCGCCTCCCATTCGTGTTTCGGCAGGCCGCCCGCATCCCAATCCGTCCGCGCATATTCACGGCGATGGTCAAAAAACCGCATATTGTCATCGCGCTGTTCAATGGGTTTGATTTCGGCGTCGATGAAGGCATCAAGCTCGGCGAGGTAGGCGGTCAGTTCCGGCGGCAGGTTGAAATCCATGGTGCATCCCCAGGTCAATGCGGCGCTTGTGACCCCGCAAGCCCCTGCGCACAACCTGCCAAACCTGCCACCTCTCCCCGCGTCGCCGGAGGCGACCACAGGTCGCGCGGGGGGAAGTAACGGCTACACCCCTGCCAGAGCATCCCCGAACGCCGCCGCGTCAAAGGCGCGCAAATCGTCCATCCCCTCACCAACCCCAATCGCATGAATCGGCAGCCGGAACTTGTCCGCCGCCGCGACCAGCATGCCGCCGCGCGCTGAACCATCCAGCTTGGTCATCACCAGGCCGGTAATCTTTGCTACATCGCGGAACACCTCGATTTGGTTCAGCGCATTTTGGCCGGTGGTCGCATCCAGCACCAGCACGGTGTCATGCGGCGCGGCAGGGCTGAGCTTCTGGATCACCCGGCGCATCTTGGCCAGTTCATCCATCAACCCGGCCTTGTTCTGCAACCGGCCGGCGGTGTCGATGATCAGCACGTCGCTGCCCGCCGCCCGCGCCGCCTGCAACGCTTCAAAGGCCAGCCCGGCCGCATCGGCGCCCTGTTCTCCGGCAATCACGGGCACGCCAATCCGATCCGCCCAAATGCGCAGTTGCGCAATCGCGGCAGCGCGGAACGTGTCGCCAGCGGCCAGCATCACCGTATAATCCAGTTCGGTAAAGCGCCGCGCCAGCTTGGCGATTGTCGTTGTCTTGCCCGATCCGTTGACGCCGACCACCAGAATCACATGCGGCCGCGGAAAGGCGGTAATGCTCAATGGCTTGGCAACAGGTTCCAGCACCGCCGTCACTTCGGCGGCAACGGCGGCCTTCAACCCGGCCTCATCGATCCCCTTGGCAAACTTCGCGTCGCCCAGTCGCGCCCGAATGCGCGCCGCAACCGCCGGGCCCAGATCGGCACCGATCAGCGCCTCCTCGATCTCATCAAGCCGCGCTTCATCCAGCGGCAGCGTGCCGGTCGCCAGCCCGGCCAGATTGTCGCCGAGTTTCGCTGTTGATCGTGTCAGCCCGGTTTTCAGCCTGTCGAGCCAGCTCATCGATAAAGCCCCAGATCAACGCTACCGATAAACGCCACCACCGCAGGGCCTGCCATCAGCAAATGGCCAGTTTCGGCGCGGCTGATGACCAGATCGCCGCCGGGCAGCGTCACCGTCACTCGCGCGTCGCACAGCCCGCGCCGCTGCGCCACCGCAACCGCCGCGACAGCGCCGGTGCCGCAAGCGCGGGTCAGCCCGGCGCCGCGTTCCCAGACGCGCAGCATCATATGGTCACGGGTTGGCAGCGATGCGACGCCGACGTTGACCCGGGCGGGAAACACCGGGTCATGTTCGATCAGCGGGCCCAGACTTTCCATGTCGATTGCGGCGGGGTCGTTCACAAAAAACACCACATGCGGATTGCCGACATTGGCAGCGCCAGGCTGGGCGAGATCGCCCCAGGCGAGCGGCAGCGTTCGCGTGTCCATCGGATAGGCGAGCGGAATCGCATCCCAATCGAAATGGGGCAGCCCCATGTCAATGGTCGCGCCACCTGCATCGGCGCTGGCCAGCAATGGCCCGCCGGCGGTTTCGATGCTGGGGTTGCCGCCGACCAGCACGGCGACGGCGCGGCTGCCATTGCCACACGATGGCACCGCTTCGCCGTCACAATTCCAGAATCGGGCCCGTACATCGGCGCTGTCGCTGCGTTCAACGACGATCAACTGGTCACAACCGATGCCGGTATGCCGGTCGCAAAGCCCGCGCACCTGGGCAGCCGACAATTCCAGCGGTTCGGCGCGCGCATCAAAGACAATGAAATCATTGCCCAGCCCATGCATTTTCAGGAACGGCCGCAGATCAGCCAAGAATGAATTCCCCCTCGATCACCGTCCGGCAATTGCCCGACAGAATGACCCGGTCGCCATCCAGCCGGCAACCAAGCCGCCCGCCGCGCCGGCTGGCCTGATAGGCGGTAAAGCTGTGACGGCCCAGCCTTGCCGCCCAATAGGGCGCGATTATGGCATGGGCAGACCCGGTAACGCTGTCTTCGTCAATACCGGCCTCAGGCACGAACACCCGGCTGATGATGTCGCTGGTGTCACCCGGCGCCGTCGCCACCACCATGATGTCTGCACCGCGTTGCAGATCGATGATGGCCCGAAAATCCGGCGCAAGGTCACGGACATCGGCAGCGCTGGCCAACACCGCGACGAAATAATCACCGCCGCGCGCCCAGACTTCGGCGGGCATTGCCCCCAGCGCTTCTGCAACCGCCGCCAGCCGATCGCCGGTGATCGGCGTTTCGGCAGGCCAGGCGGGCAGCGACAGCGCATAGCCGGCACCTTCGCGCGCTACCGTCAAAATTCCGGCCTTTGTCGTAGAAAACCGCACCGCCGCCATTGCTGGCAATGCCGACAGGATCAGGTGCCCCGCCGCTAGCGTCGCATGGCCACACAGCGCTACCTCCACGCCGGGGGTGAACCAGCGCAAGTCAAAATCGGCGGTTTCGGGGTCGGGGCAGGGGACGATGAAGGCGGTTTCGGCGAGATTATTTTCCGCGGCAATCGCCTGCATCATCGCATCGGGCAGCCAGGCTGCCAATGGCATGACCGCAGCGGGATTGCCGGTGAACGGCGCATCGGCAAAGGCATCGATCTGGGTAAAGGGCAGCCGCATCATGGATACAGCAATCCGCTGTTCCAGCCATTGGCGGTGCGGGTGAACAGCGTGCGCTCGTGCAGACGATTGTCGCGATCCTGCCAGAATTCGATGGCACTCGGCACCACCCGCCAACCTGACCAGCGCGGCGGCCGCGGCACGTCAACGCCGGCAAATCGAGCCGTCACGGCGGCGAACGCTGCATCGAATGTGGCACGATCCGGCAGCGGCTGCGATTGCGTCGATGCCCAGGCGCCGATCTGCGAATCGCGCGGGCGAGTGGCAAAGTACAGGTCGGCCTCCACATCTGGCACCAGTTCGGCACGGCCATCGATGCGGATTTGCCGTTTCAGCGATTTCCAATGAAAATCCATCTGCACCAGTGGGTTCGCCGCCAGTTCCCGGCCTTTCCGGCTGTCAAGGTTGGTATAAAAGGCAAAGCCGCGATCATCCCATGCCTTCATTAAAACGATCCGCACTGCCGGCTGACCTGACGGTGCGGCAGTTGCCAGTGCAAAGGCGTTGGGGTCGCCGGGTTCGCTGGCCGTCGCAGCGGCAAACCATTCGGCAAACAGGGGAAACGGATCAGTCGTTGAATCAGGCATGGCGAGCCACTAGCGCGCGCCGCGTCGAATGTCATCCGCCGCGCTGCCGATTGCCAACACGATAGATACTTGTATTATCGAACTTGCTTGGGGTCGGAGACCAGAAATGACCTATATCCTCGGCGGTTGGCAAAGCGATTTTTCACAAAATTGGGACAGGCGCGGCCTGGACATGGCCGGCGCTTTTGCCGAAGCGGTCAACGAAGGGCTGGCAGCAACGCAGTTGCAGCCTGAAGACATTGATACCGGCCATGTCGGCAATTTCGTTGGTGACCTGTTCGCGGGGCAGGGGCTGCTCGGCGGCTTTTTCGGCCTGGTTGACCCAGCGTTCGATGGTCTGCCCACCGCCCGCCACGAAGCGGCCTGCGCGTCGGGCAGCGTCGCCATGCTGGCGGCTACGGCAGAGATCGAGGCCGGCCGCTATGGCCTTGCGTGCGTCATCGGGCTGGAACAGATGCGCAATGTGCCGGGGCAAAAGGCCGCCGAAAATCTGGGCGCCGCCGCCTGGGCCGGCCATGAATTCATCGAAGCAAAATTTCTCTGGCCGCGGGCGTTTTCCGATCTGGCGGAGGAATATGACCGGCGTTACGGGATCAACTATGCCCATCTGATGCGCATCGCCGAGATCAATTTCGGCAATGCGAAAAAGAACCCCAACGCGCAAACCCGGGCCTGGCAATTCACCGACAAAAGCTTCACCGCCGACAATGAAGCCAACCCAGTGGTGGAGGGCCGCACCCGCAAGATGGACTGTGGCCAGGTGACGGACGGCACTTGCGCCGTCTTTCTCGCATCGCCCGAACGCGCCGCCGCATATGCGGCAAAACGCGGCATCCCGCTCGACAGCCTGCCGCGCATCAGCGGCTGGGGCCATCGGTCAGCACCGATCTCCTATGCCCAGAAAATCCGCAACAGCCGCGACGCCGACTATGTTTTCCCCCAGGTTCGCCGCGCCATCATCGATGCGCGCGATCGGGCCGGCATCACTGACATCGCCCAGATCGATGTCGTTGAAACCCATGATTGCTTCACTGCCACCGAATATATGGCGATCGATCATCTGGGCATCACCGCGCCTGGCGAAAGCTGGAAGGCGATTGAGGACGGCAGCATCGAAATCGGCGGCAGCCTGCCGATCAATCCATCCGGCGGCCTGATCGGCACCGGGCACCCTGTCGGCGCCACCGGCATCCGCATGGCGCTGGATGCCTATAAACAGGTGACAGGCACGGCGGGCGATTACCAGGTTGATGGCGCCAAAACCGTGCAAACGCTCAACATCGGCGGATCGACGACCACCACCGTCAGCTTCATCGTTACCAGCGACGCGGCGTAATCGATCGCCGCGCGTCTTTCGCAACAGCTGCGGCAATGCTGGCAATCAGTTCAGCCACTGCAGGGGAGAACGCCATGTCGGACAAGCGCTTGGTTGATAAACGATTCAAGCGATTCAGCGCCGTCATCGATGCCTGGAAACGCAAGGACACCGAATTTATACTTGATGCGATGACCGATGATATCGTCTGGCACTAAGCCGCCGCAGGCTCAGTTGTCTCGCATATGGGCCGGCTTAACGAGAGTAGCCATCAGCCATGAGCGCCTTGCGATGCGGGGAGCCATGAGACCAGTCTGAAAACCGGTTTGGCTGCTGTTTCGCGTCGCCAGCCGCGCCGCTCATCCGGCCGCCACCAGCGCCGCCGATTCGGGATTGCGTTTGCCGATCATCTGAAATTCCACATCCGGCGCCCGCACCGGTATGCGGCATTCCGAACAGACGACGATGGTATTCAACGCATGGTCGCAGGGTTTGTGGGTCAGCAGCACCGGCGGGCCTTCGGGGGAGCAATAATATTGGCGATTATGTAGTTTGCAAACCTATGGCTTGTCGGACTTCATCGCAAGAAGCGTAAGCGACATAGCCGCAAGAAGGCTGATAAACGCGATCCATTCAGAATCTGAACTTGCCGCCATAGGCGAGAGAAGAAACAAAAACGCGGCAAAAACCCCCGCCGCGATGCGTTGCGGGCGGTTCATTCACGCCTCTCCGGTTCGATTGTATCTTTAGGCTGCTGCTTGGCGATCTGGCGCAACCGCTCTTCCCAATGGGCCTCGTCCTCGTCCGCGCCGATCTGGCGGGCTAGGTCTTTGAACTTTTCGATCTGGGTTTCCTTCTGATCAGTCATTGACCTTCTAGCCCTGCTAACAGTGGCAACGGTGGAGCCTCGTGCGTCGGCATAACAACTCGAAGCATGTTGCCATCATTCAATTTGATTAGCTTATCAAGGGCCAGTAGCTTTTTGTCGAAGGTATGAAAGACGGGAATGTTCGCAATCTGCGCGGTAGCAATATGCGTCGCATCCTGGGGTTTCAAATTTCCTAAACCAGAAAGCTGCAAACTTTGAGCCTTTTGCCCGATTACCTTGTCAACATTAATCAGAAATATGTAAGGTTGGTCAAAAAATGCTGGCAAATTGATTGCCGGACTAGTTGTTATAGAAGGTATTTTACAGACTTCCGCCAGAGTGTAAGACGATGTTGCAATTTCAACCTGCTCGGCAACGGCGTTTTTTAACACCTGTTCGCAAAGCTCGAATCTCTTTTCAGTAAAACTGCTGCTCGAGTCAGGCATTTCGCGCTGAATAAAAGCGATCCAGCAGCATGCGTCCCAGTAAACACGAGAAGTCGATCTAGCCATATCTGATGGCTTCTAAAAAGTCTTCTGTCTTTTGTCCGCCAGTAAAATCAGGATCGATAATATCTTCAAAGCTCGGCAATTCGACTTGGTCGAGAATTTCAATGCCGGTTGCGTCCATGCTCTCTAATTCGCCCAAATCGCGATACCGAAGCACACCATAGACCCGCACGCGAACGCCATCCCAAACTTCTCCGAGGCGGAACTTTTCCAGCTGCTTAAAGGCCTCTCCGCTCGCCACCGCTTTGATCATAGAACCGTCAAGACGAGAGCGGAACCTTAATATTCCGCGGCCATATCCATCCCGTTCCGCATTGGAGATAAATCCTTCAATGCTTCCTAGCTCGCGGTAAGCAACACGTGTCGGCTTAGCCGCAGCAGCCGCATTCGTTACTATCCGAGCTGTATCTCGGCTGATTTCAACCGGTGGCGCGTCTTCGTCGTTTTCAAAATCGATTGTTGTTTCAGCGAGCCCGTTAAGCACACGCCCATAGATTCGCTGCGCGGATGGCAGCACGTCATCGGTGAAGTAGGCGGGACGAACCTCGCCGGCCGCGAGTGCGGAAAAACCCTTCCGCACGACATTTTGCACCATAGAGGCCCTGGCATCTGCAAAAATGGCAGGGTTCGGAGAGAACGGTGTCACTTCTATAGATATCGGGCTGTTCATAGTGACGTCGGTCACTCGCCAGACAAGAACCTTACCATCGTCAGTAACTGCGTCTTCGACGCCCCTCAACATTTCGACAAAATCTCTCACTTGCCCCAACAGATCGTCAACTGTTGGGGCATCCGTGCCAGAGGCATCGGAACCTTTTATCGTGAGCCTAATCGGCTTTGCCAAACTCTGCGCCTCCGGCGCAGATTCTAACTTAGTTTCTTTCTGGCAGCAACCGCTAGTTAGCTGATTTATAAGTCAAGCGCTTGCCGACGATGCCCTGCAATGCTTCGACAGAGCGCGCACCGTCGTTGTAACCGTTGCGGACGCGGTGGTTATACCGGAACTCGAACTCTGCCAGATAGCGGTGAAGGTGATCTTCACCGCAATGCTGATAGACGCCCTTCATGCCGCGCTTAAAGATCGAGAACGAGCCTTCAACGGTGTTGGTATGAATGACCGGGTTTTCACGGTCCACGTAGTTGCCCTTCGTGTGGAAGGTGACGTTGTGGCTGGCAAAATGACGATGCATCAGGCGATACTGGCCAGCGTCATCGGTCAACAGGTCTGCTTCCGCTGCGATGTTGGCCTGCAAGATCGGCGTCAACGCAGCGGCGGTGATCTTCTCGACATGCATCATGCGGGTGCGGCCCGTGTTGCGGTCGAGCAGGCTCAGCACCTTCATCTTGTGCTGATAGCCCGCCTTCTTCTCCATGCCCTTGATACGACCGATGAAGGTTTCGTCCACTTCAACAAATCCGCCACCAGCGCCGAACGGCGCAAGATCGCCGGAGCGCATAGCTTCGCGGATACGGTGAGCGAGGAACCAAGCCGTCTTGTAGGTTACTTCAAGAGTGCGATGCAGCTGGTGAGCCGAAACGCCCTTCTTGCTGCTGGTCATCAAATAGACGGCCTGGAGCATCTTGTGCAGCGGCATACGGGCATGTTCAAACACGGTGCCGACCTTGACGGTGAACTGCTTTTTGCAGTGGCCGCACTTCTTCAGGCCCATGCGAACGCGCTTGGCCTCGTTCGGCGTGATGGCGGTGATACGGTCGCAAGCGCCGCAATGAGGACAAGTCGGCGAGCCGTTCCAGATCACGCCTTCGAGATAGGCAAAGGCGGCGGCCTCATCGTGAAAGTAGGGTTTGGAAAGGACCGACATTTGCTTGCTCCGTTGTGAGCATTTTAAGCCAGATCGTTACCGGGTTTGCAAGGTATATAATCGCCAACAAAATCGGGGTTGGGGCCGCCGGGCGCAACCGCCGGAGGCGCTTAAAACGCCACATATCGAACCGTAATGTGTTTTTCTGCAACGGATTTTCCACGCGACGCCAACATGCTGTCACACATAACTTGCACAATCAAACTCATTTGACTATTCAATTTGATGCGCCCGCGTCAGGCAGAGAATCAGGTCGAAATCCATGCAGATCGAGCGCCTCCCCCCGGTTAAATCCTCGCTTCAGCCGGGCAACCATCCCTATTTGAACGGTGCCTGGACGCCGCAGCATGAGGAGGTGACGGCGACCGAGCTCGCGGTGATTGAGGGGGCGATCCCGACCGATATTGACGGGGTTTACCTGCGCAACACCGAAAACCAGCTGCACCAGCCGCTGGGGCGTTATCACCCGTTCGATGGTGATGGCATGATCCACCAGATCGAGTTCCGTAATGGTATGGCATCCTATCGCAACCGCTGGGTGCGGACGCGGTGCTTTGAGGCGGAACAGACCGCCGGCGGTTCGTTATGGGGCGGGCTGGCGGATGGCGTCGGCGTGTCAAAGCGGCCCGGTTATGGCGCGCATGGCCGGCTGAAGGATTCGTCGTCCACCGACATCATCGTCCATGCGGGCAAGGCCATTTCAACATTTTATCAGTGCGGCGAGGGTTATGTGCTCGACCCGGAAACGCTGGAACAATTCGGCGTCGCCCCCTGGGTGCCGCTGGATGGCATTTCTGCACACCCCAAGGTGGATGAATCGACCGGCGAACTGCTGTTTTTCAACTACTCAAAGCACGCGCCCTACATGCATTATGGCGTGGTCGGGCCCGATGGAAAACTGTCACATTATCAGCCGGTGCCGCTGCCCGGTCCGCGGTTGCCCCATGACATGATATTTTCAGAAAACTGGTCGATTCTAAATGACTTGCCGGTGTTCTGGGATGCCGAACTTTTAAAGCGCGATGTCCATGCGGTGCGGCTGCACGATGGCGTGCCCAGCCGGTTTGCGTTGGTGCCGCGCCACGGCGGCGAGCCGCGCTGGTTTGAAGCGGCGCCGACCTATGTGCTGCACTGGCTGAACGCTTGGGAAGATGGCGATGAAGTGATCGTCGACGGCTATTTCCAGGATAATCCGACGCCGCCACCATTGCCGAACGAAAACGGCTATGGGCATTTGATGGCCTATGTCGATGAACATAGTTTCCTGCCGCGTCTGCACCGCTGGCGGTTCAACCTGGCCACCGGCACGACGCGCGAAGAACGGCTGGACGACCGCACTCTGGAATTTGGAACGATAAATCAACGTTTTGCCGGCAAACCCTATCGCTATGCCTATTCCACGATGACAAAACCGGGCTGGTTCCTGTTCAACGCTTTCGTCAAGCATGACCTGCTCTCGAGCGAATCGGAAACGCTGACGCTGGACGAAGGTCGGTTCGCCAGCGAAGCGCCCTTTGCCCCGCGAGTCGGCGCGATCGACGAAGACGATGGGTATCTCGTCAGCTTTATTATCGACGAAAATCGCGGCACGTCGGAATGCATCCTGATCGATTGCAAGAACTTCAGCGCCGGGCCGGTGTGCCGGATTGCTTTGCCCCACAAGATTTCCAGTGGCACGCATGCGCATTGGGCTGACAGGACGGTGTTGCGCGGCGCGGCGGCTCTAATGACGGCGGCACAAAGGGGTTGAAGAACCTACGTTGGCTGGGGCCTCGGGCTCCACCTTTGATCATTGAAGCCAACAGAAGCGAAACAACCGCGGGAAGAACCAAATAATGACACCTGATGAAATCCTCGCCTTTGCCGAAAAATTTATTGGCGCCATTCAATCCGGCGATGTCGCGACGGTGCGCGCCTGCTACGCGCCCGATGCCAAATTGTGGCATAACACTGACAATATCGAACAAACCGTCGATCAGAACATGGTAGTGCTGGATTGGTTTATCCAGAAATTGCCCGATCGCAACTACCGCGTGCAGCGGCGTGAGGCGCTGCATGACGGTTTCCTGCAACAGCATGTGCTGGAGGC
The DNA here is from genome assembly GCA_038228305.1 of Sphingomonadales bacterium. Classification (GTDB taxonomy): domain Bacteria; phylum Pseudomonadota; class Alphaproteobacteria; order Sphingomonadales; family Sphingomonadaceae; genus Sandarakinorhabdus. The sequence continues at coordinate 382,005 of JBBRPI010000001.1, forward strand.
GACGCTGCCGGACGGAACCCCTTGGAAAATGTCGGCCTGCTGCGTCATCAAGATGGAAAATGGCCTGATCACCCGGCTGGACGAATATCTGGATTCGGCAGAAGCCAAGGCATTGCGGGCGTTCGGGCGATAGGGTGATTTCGGTGCGCCGCCTATCCGGCTGCTGCCACCCGGTGGTGCCGGATAACCTCATCGATGATAAATCGCAGGAATTTCTCTCCGAATTCAGGGTCCAGCTTGGCCTCCTCTGCCAAGCGCCGCAACCGCGCGATCTGGGCGGTTTCCCGCCCTGGATCGGCCGCTGGCAGCCCGGTATTGGCCTTGTGCGCGCCCACCGCCTTGGTGATTTTAAAGCGTTCGGCGAGCAGCAGCACCAGTGCCGCATCGATATTGTCGATGCTGTCGCGATAGCCGGCCAGAATGTCGTCAGGCATTGCGATTCGTCCCCGTAACCTTTGTGCCACTTTTGCGGCGGATGCGCGCGGTGGCAAGGCTTGGGCTTGCTTGCGCGGCTGTAGCGGGTATTGAAAAAACTGTGAACGCTACTGTCCATTCCTTGCCGAAACGGTCGGCACCTTCGATTGCCGGGCTGGTGGCATTGACTGCCAATGGCCTGACGGCAGTCAATCATGTCATCATCGATCGGATGCAGTCGCCCGTCGCGTTGATTCCGGAATTGGCCGGGCATCTGATCGCGGGCGGCGGCAAACGGTTGCGGCCGATGCTCACGCTGGGCTGTGCGGCGTTGCTTGAATATGGCGGCACCCGGCATCATAAATTGGCGGCGGCGGTGGAATTTATCCACACCGCGACCCTGTTGCATGACGATGTTGTCGATCTGTCCGGGCTGCGGCGCGGCAAGCCGACCGCCAACCGGCTGTGGGGCAACCCGGCCAGTGTGCTGGTGGGGGATTTCCTGTTCAGCCGATCGTTTGAACTGATGGTTGAAGATGGCTCGCTCAAGGTCTTGAAAATCCTCAGCCACGCCTCTGCCATTATCGCCGAGGGCGAAGTCGCGCAATTGACGGCCCAGCGCGATGTGGAAACCAGCGAAGATCGTTACCTGGAAATCATCACCGCCAAAACCGCCGCGTTGTTCGCTGCCGCCTGCCAGATTGCCGCGATTGTTGCGGAGCGCAGCGCGGCAACCGAAGCGGTGCTGGAGGCCTATGGCCGCAACCTGGGCATCGCGTTCCAGCTGGTCGATGATGCGATCGACTATGTTTCGGATGCCGATACGATGGGCAAGGATGCTGGCGATGATTTCCGCGATGGCAAGATCACCTTGCCGGTCATCCTCGCCTATGCCCGCGGCAGTGAAGACGAACGGGCGTTCTGGCGCCAGGCGATGGCTGGCCGGGCGACGGACGATGCCGATCTGGACCGCGCCAGCGGGCTGTTGCGCACCACCAACGCCGTTGCCGACACATTGGCCCGTGCCCGGCATTATGGCGCCCGGGCGATCGATGCCCTGGCCGGTTTCCCGAATGGTCCGGCAAAGACGGCGCTGACCGAAACCGTCGAATTTGCCATCGCCCGGGCTTATTAGCTGACTGTTCGCCGCGAAATCCGATATCAAAACGAGTATTTCGGCGGCGGTTCAGGCCATTTCGGGACGATTCGGGGCGGTTCGGGAAGCGGATTCGACCCGTCATGGCGCTGATACGGGCCAAAAACCCCGCCAGGCGCATTTGAAAAGTGTGCCCCGTGCCCTGTTTTCCTGACCTTTCGCGCCGGCGCTGCATCGGCGATCGGCGCTGCCATTTGCCCTGGCATTTGACCTGGCATTTGCCCTGTCGATTGCGCCTGTGCGGCGCGCAGTTTTGCCTTTAGCATCTGGATCATCATCCGATCCGAACCTGGCCGCCGGCGTGTCGCCACCACCCGGCCATCGCGCTCGATCACCGACAGTTCACCATATAGCACGCGATCGAGCCGACCTTGCGCGCGCCGTTGCCATTGCTGCTGCTTTGCCGCCCGCCAGGCGGCGCGAAACCCATCGGCCCTGGCATGGCGTTTCAAACGATAGGCGGCGCGTTCCGACATGCCGACGCTGTGCGCCGCCGCCACCACGGTCAAGCCATCGGCAAGCGCTTGCAAGAAACCGGATTGGCGCGCCGCGTTCCAGCCATCATGGCGGCTGCGCAGTGCGGCGGGGGTGTAGCAGGGCCGGGTCATGGCGCCATGTCTAACCCATTTGGTGTTAAAAAACAAGAGTTGGCCCTATGGTTTCGGTGCGGCTTGGCGGAACTTGCCGTTGATGATCCGCTGGGGGCAGGTAGCTCTTGAACAAAGGCGGGGGATCGGCGAAGGGTGGATGTATGTTGGCCCGCCTTTATCAACGCCCGAAAAGTTCGATGCAATCCGGCCGTGCCCGCACCGGCGAATGGCTGTTGGAAATCGAACGCAATGAACCGCAGCGCCCCGATCCGTTGACCGGCTGGCCGGGATCGGGGGCGACCGAAACGCAGGTGCAGTTGCGCTTTGAGAGCGAAGCGGCGGCGCTGGCCTATGCGGCGGGGCAGGGGCTGGCGGTCGAAATCGTGCCGCTGGGGCCACGCATGCTGAAATTACAGGCTTATGCCGATAATTTCAGGTAGAGAGCTTTCTACGCGTCCGTAGCTCAGCTGGATAGAGCACGAGGCTTCTACCCTTGGGGTCGCAGGTTCGAATCCTGCCGGGCGCGCCAATTTTTTCAGTAGGTTAAGGGTGTTATTTTCTCCCCATAGTCCAGGGTAAAAAGTCCACGTAATCGTTGCATAAGCATCAGCGACGATTTCAACCTGTCAGTCCAGTTTCATCGTTCCCCGGTTTCGTGTAATTATACAGGGTATGAATACCTCTCACCG
>JBBRPI010000002.1:0-281182 GCA_038228305.1 Sphingomonadales bacterium
CGCGAGTCAGCGGCCGTGAGGTTTGCGTTCGTCGAGAACTGGCGACATCTCTGGCAGGTGGAGACGATGTGCCGGGTGATGCGGGTCAGTGCGCGTGGTTACAGGGCCTGGCGGGCGCGGCCGGCGAGCCAGCGAACGCGCGGCGACATGACAGTGCTGGCTCACATCCGTGAGCACGACAGCCTGAGCCTTGGCAGTTATGGGCGGCCTCGCATGACGATGGAGCTAAAGGAGGCCGGCCTCGCCGTCGGCGAGCGCCGTGTTGGCCGGCTGATGAAGATCAACGGCATACGTCCGGTTCGCACCCGCAAACACAAGGTGACGACCAACAGCAACCACAGCCTGGGCATCGCGCCGAACCTGCTTGATGGCGACTTCGTCGCCGATACGCCCAACCGCAAATGGGCCGGCGATATCAGCTATGTCTGGACGTCACAGGGCTGGCTTTACCTCGCAGTCATCCTCGATCTGCATAGCCGCCGTGTTGTGGGCTGGGCAGTCAGTGACCGGATGAAGCAGGACCTGGCGATACGGGCACTGGATATGGCCGCCAACCTGCGCCAACCGCCCGAAGGCTGCATCTTCCACTCGGATCGTGGCAGCCAATATTGCGCCTATGATTACCAGAAGCGGCTGCAGAGATATGGGCTGAAGCCATCGATGAGCGGCAAGGGCAATTGCTACGATAATGCCGCCGTCGAGACCTTGTTGGCTTCGCCGCCCTTCGGGTCAAATCGCTGAAGGCCGAGCTGCTCTGGCGGCAAACCTGGCCAACGCGGCGCCAGGCCGAGGCCGCCATCTTCCAGTACATCAACGGGTTCTACAACGCCCGCAGACGACACTCATATCTGGGCGGCATCAGCCCGCTCGCGTTCGAAGCCAAGGTGGCATAGTGAGATCAGTCACCGCCACAAAACCGTTACAAGTCCACGCGTCGGAGACCCTTGAAGGTTAGCCCTGCTGCTCCAGCGTCCGCCGCGCCACTTCGCTCATGAATCTGGGCTCGTCGCCTTCCAGCAGCCAAGGCACTTCGGCGGCGACGGCGCCCAGCAAATCCGCCAGCGGGTCAATTTCGGTTTTTGCAAAATTCCCCAGCACATGGCCCGTCACACGGTCGCGGTGCCCCGGATGGCCGATGCCGAGGCGGACGCGGCAGTATTCGGGGGTGAGGTGGGCGTCGATGGATCGGATACCGTTGTGGCCGGCGGCGCCACCGCCGTGTTTGACGCGAACGCGAAACGGATCGAGGTCGAGCTCATCATAAAAAACAGTCAGCGCTTCGGCAGCGTCCAGCTTGAAGAATCGCACAGCCTCGGCGACCGATCGCCCGCTGTCGTTCATGAAGGTGGCGGGCTTCAACAGCAAAATCTTGTGCGTGCCGATGCGGCCTTCGCTGGCCAGGCCCTGGAATCGCGTTTTCCACGGGCCAAAACCATAAGCCGCAGCAATGGCGTCCACCGCCATGAAGCCGATATTGTGGCGGTGGAGCGCATAGGCTGCGCCCGGATTTCCCAAGCCGACGAAGATTTTCACTTCACCGGCTCCGGCATCTCAGGCTCAGGCAGCGGCCGGTTCGGCGGATTCCGCGGCATCGACTTCGCTCTTCAACGCTGACGGTGCGACCATGGTGGCGATGGTGAAATCGCGATCATGGATATGCGAGGTGACGCCCTTTGGCAGCACGACCGAACTGATGTGGATCGAATCGCCCACATCACGGCCGGCCAGGCTGATTTCGATCTGATCGGGAATCGCATTCGATGCGCAATCGAGCTGCAATTCATGCCGGACGATGTTGAGCACCGCGCCGCGCTTCATGCCGGGCGATTTGTCTTCATCGACGAAATGCACCGGCACTTCGACGGTGATCACCGAATTGCCCGTCAGCCGCAGGAAATCGACATGGATCGGCCGGTCGGTAACCGGATGGAACTGCACATCGCGCGGCAGGGTGCGGATGGCCTTGCCACCGGCGATTTCGATTTCGACAACCGAATTCATGAAATGGCCGCTGGAAAGCTGGCGAACCAGCATTTTTTCTTCGATATGGATCGGTTCGGCGGCGGAACCCGCGCCATAGATTACTGCTGGTACGCGGCCCGTACGACGCACTGCCCGAGAGGCTCCCTTGCCTGCCCGATCGCGCGTTTCGGCCGCGAGCTTTAATGTTTCGCTCATTGCTCACGTCTCCAAATTTATCAACATATCGCGCCGTCCCAGGCCTCCAGGGATGCAGAATCGGAATGACGCGAAGCGGGCCGCATAGGGGAAGCAGGGGCCAAAGGCAAGTTTTGCTTGGGCGGTCGTCCCGCCGATTGCTGCCTATTGCGGTGCCGCTGGGCTGCCTTTCAGGTCAGGCACCGGCTCAACCTTCAGCCCCCGCGCCCGCAGCATCGCCACCAATCCATCGGGCCCGCCCATATGCCCGGCGCCAACCGCCACAAACACCTGGCCCGGCCTCCGCATCAGACCGGCGATCCAATCGGCCCAACGTCGGTTGCGATCGGTGAGCAGGGTTTTGGTCAACAGCGGCGATGCCTTGGCCTCTGCTGCGAAATCCGCCGCGATCCGATCGATATCGCCGGCCCGCCACGCCGCCATCAGGGCATCGGTTTCGGTGCGAGCATCGGGCAGATCATCAATCGTTGCCACCAGCATCGCCATCTGATCGGCGGCAGGCAGATTGGCGAGATAGTTCAGTTGCTGTTCGGGGGTTTCCAGGCCGATGATCGGCTTGGCGTGCAGCTTGGCGCGCTTGGTCAGGGCCGGCTCCACACCATCTTGCGCGGAAATCCCCAGTTTGGCGGTGCTCGCCTCGCTGATGCTGATCGCTGCCAACCATGTCGCCATCCGATCAAGCATTGGTAACGGCAGGCCAAGTGACGCCGCCGCCGCCGGCAATCGTTTCGCCTGCGCAGCAGGCAGGCGCGCCGCCAGCGGTTTCAACTGGTCCGACATGCCGATCCGCGATACCAGCGTCGCAAACGCCCCCTGATCATCGGGGATGACCGTTTCCAACACCAGCGAGTCCGCCGCATCCAGCCGGGTCGCGATACGGGCATCCAGCCATTTTTCGGTGGCGGGCAGCGCGTGGATGGTGCCGAACAGGGTGATTTCGGTATCGGCATCGCGCGCTACCCATAGGCCTGGCGCCGCAGCAGCGGGCGCGCCGAGCAGCAGCGCTACAAACCCCAAAAGCCACCGCCCCCTCCAGGGGGGAGGCGACTCGCGACCCGTGTCGCGGCGGGTGGGGGTGGAAACGGTCACGTCCAATATTTGTCCTTCAATAGCCGTTTATACAGTTTCCCCGTATCATGGCGCGGCAGTTCGCCCAAGAAATCGATGGTCTTGGGGCATTTGACGTGGCTCAATCGCGCCCGCACAAAGGCGATTAACTCCGCCTCCAATTCAGGCCCAGCCAGCGCCATGTCGCGCGGTTGCACCACCGCCTTCACCGCCTCCCCCATTTCGGCATCGGGGACGCCGAACACCGCGACATCGACGACTTCGGGATGCAACGTAAGCGCGTTTTCAGCCTCTTGCGGGTAGACATTCACGCCGCCGGAAATGATCATGAAGGCAGCGCGATCGGTGAGATATAAATAGCCGTCCGCATCGACATGGCCGATATCACCAAAGGTCGCGCCGTGGCTGCCCATGACGCTGGCGGTCTTTTCCGGATCATTGTGATATTCAAACTCGCCGCCGCCGGCAAAATAGATCCGCCCGGTCTGCCCGGCTGGCACCAGGCTGTCATCATCAGCCAGCACCCGGATTTCACCGAGCAAGGATTTGCCGACGGACCCTGGTCGCGCCAGCCATTCCTGTGGGGAAATCGCGGTAAAGCCGGCGCCTTCGGTGGCCGAATAATATTCGTAAATCACCGGTCCCCACCAATCGATCATCGCGTGCTTCACATCAATCGGGCAGGGCGCCGCGGCGTGAATCGCCACCTTCAGGCTCGACAGATCATATTTGGCCCGCATATCCGCCGGCAGTTTCAGCATGCGGACAAACATCGTCGGCACCAACTGGCTTTGGGTGACACGGTATTTCTGCACCATCGCCAGATAGGTTTCGGGGTCGAATTTCTCCATCACCACCACGGTGCCGCCATAACGGTGAACAGTCATGCAATATCGTAAAGGTGCAGCGTGATACAGCGGCGCCGGCGACAGATAGACCATGCCCGCCTGAAACTGATACAACATGCCAACGAGCCCGGTCAGCGCATCGATCTGGTCAATCGGCCCGTCGGGCAACGCGCCGCGCACGCCCTTTGGCCGGCCGGTGGTGCCGCTGGAATACAGCATGTCCCGCCCGATGCTTTCATCGGCGATACGGGTTTCCGGCTGGGCGGCCAGCGCCGTATCCAGGTCTTCAAAGCCGGCAATTTCGCCGCCAACCGCAAAGCGCGCCGGCACCGCCGCCGCTGCACCGGCCGCAACAACGCCCAAGGTGTTGCTGGCAAAGATCGCCCGCGCGCCGGAATCGGTGATGATATAATTCGCCTCATCCGCGGTCAGTTTGGTCGACATCGCGACATAGACCAGCCCCGACCGCTGCGCACCCCAACAGATCGCCAGATAATCCAGGCAATTGGTCATCAGGATCGCCATCGTATCGCCGCGTTTCAGGCCATGCGCCCGCAACAGATGCGCCACCTGGTTCGATCGCGCCTCCAGCTGCGCATAGCTCAGCGTCGCGCCCGACTCGGCCATGATGATCGCCGGCGTGTCGGGCATGGCAGCGGCGTGAATGAAAGGATGCATGATCTTCCCCGGCAAAGTGCGTTGCCGCCGGATTAGCCCGTCACCCCGGCCCCGTCATCCTGCCCATTTTGGCGCTGCATTTTGCCGACGGTGGGCGGCGCGATCAAAGGCGATCACCGCCGCCATCAGCACCCCGAAAAACACCACCAGCCCTGCCATGTTGAACAGCACCTGCGGCCAGCCATATTTGCCGACATCAATGAAGAAATAGGCGTATTTTCCGGCCAACGCCCCTCGCGTCAGGGCGACCACGCTATACGCCAGCGGAAACGCCATCGACGGCAGCACGCCATTCCAGCCCAGCAACCGCCGCGGCGCCAACACCAGCCACCACAGCACATAGCCAATCGGCACCACCGAATGCAGCAGCGTGTCGGTGAACAGCCGCACGCCGGTGACCGGGTTATATTTCGCCAGCAGCAGATTATAAATCGCCCCGACGACGATGATATAGACCGCCGCCGCCGCCAGCGTGCCACCGCGTGTCAAAAAACCACCGTTCGCGCCGCGCATCGAAAAGCGCGCCGTCACCAGCGCCACCAGTGTGTTCGACCAGATGGTGAAAAACCCAAACAACCCCAGCACCGCCATTGGCACCGATTCCCCCTTTGCCGCAGCGGCAGTGCCGTTCAACACAGCCTGCGCCAGCACCGCCCCGCCAGCGACAAAGGCGACAACCGCCGCCCCGCGGCGGGCATTGGTGATTGGTGCGGTTGGGATGGGGCTGGTCATCGTGCCACTTTAGCCAATTACGCCGCCGGCGCCACACCCGCGAAAAGCTCTTGTGCGGCTGTAAATCGAGGATCAGCAGCCTGGACTTGCTTCGATAAAGTGGAGAGCCAGTTACTCATTCGGCGGCGTTTCGCTCGAACTGCATCGGGGTGATGTAGTCGAGAGCGGAATGCCGTCGGATGGGATTGTAGAAGCCGTCGATGTATCGGGCAATGGCGGCTTCGGCATCGGCGCGGGTGAGGAAGGAAGTGCGCCAGATCAGTTCGGATTTCAGCGTCTTGAAAAATGTTTCGACCATCGCATTGTCAAAGCAATTGCCCTTGCCTGACATTGAGATGATGACGCCTGCAGCGCGCAGCTCGGCCTGATAGTCGATAGAACAATATTGGCTGCCGCGATCAGAATGATGAATGAGTCCGGGTTCCGGTTGGCGCATGACGAACGCCTTGTTGAGCGCTGCCAGAGCCAGGCTGCGATGCAAGCGGTCGCCGGCGGCCCAACCGACGACCTTGCGGGCAAACCGATCGATAACGACGGCAAGGTACAACCACCCCTCCCGCGTCCAGATGTAGGAGATGTCGGCACCTCATTTTTGGTTTTGACCAGTTGCTGTGAAAGCCTGGTCGATGACACTGGGGGCCACAGGACAGGCGTGTTCGCTATCGGTGGTGCGTTTGAACCGCCGCTTCTGTCGCGCCTGCAGGCTGTTCTCCCGCATCAGCCGCGCCGTTCGCCTGCGGCCAATGGCAAAGCCATTGTCTTGCAGCTCCCGTGTCATGCGCGGACTGCCATACGTGCCATTGGACAATGCGAACGACGATCGAACGTGCGCCAGCATTATCATGTCGTCGCGCTGGCGGCGGCACGCCGGCCGCTTTCCCCAAGCAAAATAGCCGCTCGGGCTGACGCCCAGCGTCGTGCACAAACGATCGACGGGGAAATCCTTCTTCGCCTGGTCGATGAGCGTGAACCTCACCGACTTCCCTCCTTGACGAAAAAAGCCGTCGCCCGTTTCAAGATATCGCGTTCCTGGCGAAGGATCTCATTCTCCCGCCGCAATCGCTTTAGCTCGGCGGCCACATCGGCGTCCGGCGGACGCGCCGGATCGCCCATCTCACGATCCAACTGCCGCCCCATCCACCGCGTCAGCGTCGAAAACCCGACGCCAAGATCCTCCGCGATCTGCCGCTTCGTGCGGCCGCTTGTCCGCACAAGGCCAACCGCCTCCGCCTTGAATGCATCCGTAAACTGTCGCTGTTTGGTCATCGAGGTCACCTTTTATTGGAAGGAAACTCTCCACTTTATCGGGGCAAGTCCAAGTCCAACGAGATTATAAACGATCGAGAGCTTTCGGGATCATCCAGCGAGCCGCTGAACGGCTGGAATTAGGGCGCACAGCGGACTTTCCACGGCCTCACCCGCTATAGCCGCAATTGGGTCGAAAGCGGTCATTGCCGCACTTCGAGTTTGCAACAGATATCACCACGAACAAATCGGCGGCTGAGCCCACGGCCCCAGCCGCCGCAGGCTCTAAACCACGCCGCCGCAGGCTCTCAACCACGCCGCCGCAGGCTCTCAACCACGCCGCCGCAGGCTCTCAACCACGCCGCCGGACGCCCGCTATTTGTTGTCGCGTGCCCACACCGCCTGCATTGCGCTGCCCACATAGGCCTGCGGCAGCGACGGGGTGATTTTCAGGCGGCGTTCTTCCGCGGCGATGCGCGCCTTGGCTGTGGCAAAGGCGATCGCGAGCGGCTGCGGCTTTGCCAGTTCGGCCAATAAGCTCTCCCCGAACAGTGTCAGTTCGCGGCTGTCATCACAACCGAACGACGTGCGGTCCGCGGCGGCGGCAGCAATTACAACGGTTGTCGGGCTGGCCAGCGGCGGGATCCAGCTGGCGCCAAAGCAGGCGGAAACAATGACGATACGGTGTTTCAGCCCGGCGACGTCAAGGTCGTGCGCCAGATCGGTCGCGGTCAGATCATCGAAATCGAGGCCGGGGGCGTCCATCTGGATGTTGGCATCCTCACCGCCGTGAGACGCCAGGTAGACAATGGTGATGTCATCGGGCCGGGCGCGGCGGCCGATGCCGGCCAGCGCCAGCGCAACGATGCGGCGCGATGCCAACACGCCTGTGCGCGCTTGCACGGCGGAGTTGCTGATTACCAGCGATGGCCCGGGGTGCCGTGCCGCCAGCACCACCGCCGCCCGCCGTGCCTCACGATCGAAAATCGCCTGCCAGCCGCTGCCGCCGACGGCCAGCACCAGGTGTTCGGGGCCGGGGCCATGCGGCGGCAATGCGGCGATGGCGGCGGCGACGCGATCCTGCTGTTCGATTGCTGCATCGGCGAGCGCGATGCCATCGAAACTGGCAACCACGGCGGCCATCCGGCGCTGCTCGGCGGTTTGGCGGTGACTTGGCGTGGCGGCATCGCCGGGCATGGCCAGGAAGCAGGCGGCAATAAGGATGAGCGTGCGCATTTTTATGCTCTGCCGCAATCGGTGTGGGCTGTCACTCGCCACTTGGGCAATCGCTGTCTAGCCGTTAAGGGTGCGGTGCAGCATCCAAAAAGGGCAAGGCATGGCGCGGCAACGGGCAGACGGCAAAAAGACCCAGATCGTTGTTGTCGGCGGCGGTGCCGGCGGGCTGGAACTGGTGACAAAGCTGGGCGCCAATCTGTCACGCGATGATTTTGACATCATCCTGGTGGATCGTAATGCGACGCATATCTGGAAGCCGTTGCTGCACGAAGTTGCCGCTGGATCATTGGACGCCAATCTGGATGAAGTTGGCTATCGCGGCCATGCCTATCGCTGGGGCTATCGCTATTTCGACGGGGCGCTGGAGGGGATCGATCGCGCGGCAAAGCAGATCATCGTCGCGCCGATCATGGATGAAGATGGCAGCGAGGTGATCGGCCGGCATCGCATCCGCTATGACTATCTGGTGATGGCGGTGGGGTCGGTATCCAATGATTTCGGGACGCCGGGGGTCAGCGCGCATTGCTTGTCATTGGATAGTCGTTCCGATGCCGATCGGTTCCGTCGCCGGCTGCTCAACCAGTGCCTGCGCGTGTCGCGGCAGATGGTGGCTGATCCCTTGTCGGATGCCTTTGCTCGTGTTGCCATCGTTGGCGGCGGTGCGACCGGCGTGGAATTGGCGGCCGAGCTGTATTCCGCCGCAACCGCGCTGGGATTTTACGGGCTGGAGGTGTTTGACGAAAAGCGGTTGCAAGTGACCCTGATCGAGGCCGGCCCGCGCATATTGCCGGCCCTGCCTGAAAAGCTGGCGGCGGCTGCAACGGCAGAGCTGGAGGCGTTGGGCGTTCGCGTGCTGACGGCGACGCAAGTAACGTCGGCAACGGAAGACGCGATTATCACCAAATCCGGCGAAATCATCTCGGCCGACATCAAGGTATGGGCCGCCGGGGTAAAGGGTGCAGCGTTCCTGGCCCATATCGGCGGCCTGGAAACCACCCGCAACAACCAGTTAGTGGTGGGTCCAACCCTGCAGACGACGCTGGACGACAATATTTTCGCCATCGGCGACTGTGCCTGGTATGTGCCAGAGGGGGAGGGCAAGCCGATCCCTCCGCGCGCCCAGGCCGCGCACCAGATGGCCAGCACTGCCTATCACAACATTCGGGCGATGATCCATGGCAAATCACTGAAAAGTTTTGTTTATCAAGACAAAGGCTCGTTGGTCAGCCTGGCCCGTTACACGACGGTCGGCAGCCTGATGGGCAATCTGGTCGGTGGGCGCATGGCGATCGAGGGGCGGCTGGCACGGCTGGTTTACACATCGCTGTATCGGATGCATTTGCTGGCTATTCATGGCTGGATGAAAGGGCTGTCGTTGTTGCTGATCGGCCATGTGAACCAGGTGGTGCGGCCAAAGCTGAAATTGCATTAGAGCCGCCTTCCCGCAATGGAGGCGATGTTTTATTCGTGGAATTCGGCCATGTCGGGAATTCTTGTAAACGCAATCTTTGGCCCTGATGATCGCGAAGCGCCCATGCTGTCATGGCCCAGTGTCACGGCGTCGCGGCCAAAGCGCTGGTTGACCCTGTCCATCGCCTTTGACAGCGCCATCCGCCTGGCCTCGGTGCGCGGATCGATCGCCGCGCTGTCGAACAGGTGCAGTTGCACCGCATTGTCGGCAACCAATTCGCTGAGTGTGACGGCGGTTTGCAGCAGGCGATGACTGCCGAATTCGGCCAGCATCTGGCTCCATAATGTTTCCAGCGCGGTGAGCAATGTCATCGTGTCCATCGCGGGGGTCAGACGCCCGGCATGGTTCCATTTAGCACCCTTTTGCCCGGCAACGCCTTCGCCGCGCACCATCAGAGTGATCATGCCGCTGCGGCTGCCGGCGCGGCGCAGGCGGGTGGCGGCCTTTGCCAGCAGCCGGCGAGTGACGATGCGGGCGCGATCGGGGTTGCGGCGGTCCGGCGCCAGTACCTGGGAATGGCCAATGCTGCGGCTTTGGGTCGGGATTTCGGCCAGATCGACCCCCTGCAACAGCCAATGCAGGCGTTCGCCCCAGATGCTGCCCCACACTTGCCGGGCCTCGCGCGCATTCAGGTTAAGCAACCGATCCATGGTGACGATGCCCGCCGCAGCCAGCCGGCGCTCCATATTGCGGCCGACGCCGGGGATATCGGACAGTTTCAGCGTGCACAAGCGATCGTGCAAGGTAGCGGATTCCAGAATCGTCAGGCCATCAGGCTTTTTCATGTCTGCGGCCATTTTGGCCAGCAGGCGATTGGGGGCAACGCCAATCGAGGATGTCAGGCAGACCCCGACATTGTCGCGGATTCCCGCCTTGATGCGGGCGGCGAGCGCGGTGACGCTGGCGGCGGTGTTTTCATTGGTCAGCAACCGGCAGGCGACTTCATCGATCGAACAGACCGCGGTGACGGGAATATGGCGTTCGACTTCGGCAATGATGGCGCGGTGGTAGCGTGTATATTCTTCATGGTTGCCGGCAACCACGATCAGCTCGCGGCACATCGCCCTGGCGTCGCCGATTTTTGTGCCGGTGCGGATGCCAAAGGCCTTGGCTGCATAGCTGGCGGCGATGGCGCTGGTGCTGTCGGTGTCCATCGCCGCAACAACAATTGGCTTGCCGCGCAAATCGGGATTTCGCTGTTGCTCGACGCTGGCGAAATAGCTGTTGAGATCGAGATACAGCCAACGGAGAGGCAGTGATTCGGCCATGGCGCGATTATGGCATGTTTGGAACAAAATAGGAACATCTATACCTCTCCCTGGCGGGGAGAGGTCGGACTCGGCCGCTTGGCAGAGTCAGGAGAGGGGCTTTCTTTGTTGCCGACGGAGAACCCCTCTCCCGGCTCGCCAAGCGGCGAGTCCGACCTCCCCCCGGCGGGGGGAGGTAATTTGCCCTCTTTCACTCCCGCCCCCGCCAGCTAAAGTCCTCGAACAAGGGGGTCCCGCCAGTGCAAATCAAAACCGTCGAAGCCGATACGCTGTCTGGTCGCCAATTCCGATATTATGATTTCGCCATGGCGGCGTTCGCGGTCATTCTGATCTGTTCCAATTTGATCGGGGCGGGAAAACCGGCGCAACTGGCGCTGCCGGTGTTCGGAACGGTGACATTCGGCGCCGGCATCCTGTTTTTCCCGCTCAGCTATGTGCTCGGCGATGTGCTGACCGAGGTGTACGGCTTTGCCCGGGCGCGGCGGGTGGTCTGGGTTGGCTTTGGCGCATCGGTGTTTACTGCGGCCATGGCCTGGGTGATCGTCGCGTTGCCGCCATCGCCGGATTGGCAGGGCCAGGCGGCGCTGGCCGAAGTGTTCGGCCAGGTGCCGCGGATATTCTTTGCCTCAATTGCCGCCTTTTGGGCCGGCGAGATGGCAAATGCGTTTGTGATGGCGCGCATGAAGGTCTGGACCCAGGGCCGAATGCTGTGGACGCGGACCATCGGTTCAACGGTCGTCGGGCAAGGCGTGGACAGCCTGATCTTTTACCCGCTGGCGTTTCTGGGCGTCTGGGAAAACAGCCTGGTGATCCAGGTGTTGATCACCAATTACCTGTTGAAAGTGCTGTGGGAGGTGATCCTGACCCCCGTCACCTATCGCATTGTCGCGTTCTTCAAGGATGCCGAGGGCGTGGACGTGTTCGACACCAAGACCGATTTTTCCCTGTTCAAGGCAAAGGTCTAACCCAGCGCCGCCTGCAAGGCCTCAAACATCCGGCGGCCGTCGGTGCCGCCCTGTTCTGCCTCGATCAGGCGTTCGGGGTGGGGCATCAGGCCCAGCACATTGCCGGCATCATTGACGATGCCGGCAATGTTGCGCGCCGAGCCATTGACCGGTTCGGCGTAGCGGAAAACGACGCGCCCTTCGCCCTCCAGCCGGTCCAGCGTTTCGACATCGGCAACGTAATTGCCATCATGGTGCGCCACCGGAATTCGCAGCGTTTCGCCGGCATCATAACGGCTGCTGAATATCGTCTGGCTGTTTTCCACTGTCAGCGACACATCGCGGCAGACGAAGTCCAGCCCGGCATTGCGCATCAGCGCGCCGGGCAGCAACCCGGCCTCGGTCAACACCTGGAATCCATTGCAGACACCCAGAATGGCGCGGCCCTGGCCGGCGGCGGCGATCACTGCCTGCATCACGGGCGACCGCGCACTCATCGCGCCAGACCGCAGATAGTCACCGTAGGAAAAGCCACCGGGCAGCGCAATCAGGTCAAGCCCATCGGGCAATTCGGTCTCGCGGTGCCACAGCATGACCGGTGCCGCGCCGGTGATCTGTTCCAGGGCCACGGCCAGATCGCGATCACAGTTTGATCCTGGAAAGACAATAACCGCCGATTTCACTGAATATCGATCCGGTAATTTTCGATGACGGTGTTGGCGAGCAGTTTCTTTGCCATGTCCTCAATCACCGAAAGCGGCGTACCATCGGCAAGATCAAGCTCGATGATCTTGCCCTGGCGGACGCCCGAAACGCCGGCAAAACCCAGCCCGCCCAGCGCATTCTGGATGGCCCGCCCCTGCGGATCGAGCACGCCGGGTTTCAGGGTGATGGTGACGATGGCTTTCATTGGAAGGCTTTCATGGCTGCCGTCTACGGGCCCAACGGGGCAAGGGCAAGCATTTCACTTGCGTTGACTTTGGCGCGGCATCTGCCAGTTTTCGCCCCATGGCATCCCGTCCGCTTTCCGTCGCCGCTCCCTCATTGGCGCTTGTCGTCATGGTGGGGCTGGTGATCGTGCTCAATTATGTCGACCGCGGCGCGGTTTCGATCGCGGCGCCGTTGATCAAAGATGAAATGGGGCTGTCGGCAACCGGCTATGGCGTTGTCGTGTCGGCGTTTTTCTGGACATATGTGCCGGTGCTGGTGCTCGCCGGCTGGCTGGCAGACCGGGTTTCGGTGTGGACGTTGATGGCCGGCGGGGTTGCCATCTGGGCGATGGCGACGCTGTTCATGGGCTTTGCCGGCGGATTGACCACCCTGATCGTGCTGCGGCTGATGATGGGGGTGGGCGAAGGCGTGGCCTTCCCCTGTGCCTCCAAATTGATGGCGCGGGCACCCGAGCACCGGCGCGGGTCCGCCAATATCGCGCTGTCGGGAGGGCTGGCGGTGGGGCCGCTGGTCGGCACGCTGCTCGGTGCGGCGATCATGGCGCGCTATGGTTGGCGGCCGATGTTCATGGTGTTTGGCGTGATGACGCTGATTTGGCTGGTGCCATGGCTGGCGCGGCGCGGCGAAGTTGATGCGCCGCTGCACAACGATGCTGCGATGGCGGTGGCGTATCCGCGCTTGCTGCGCACGCGATCGCTATGGGCGATGTGCGCCTATCATTTCAGCGGCACCTACGCGCTGTATTTCATTATTGCCTGGCTGCCGCTGTATCTGGTCAAGGTGCGGGGCTATAATATTGCCGACATGGCGTTGTTGTCGGCGTTTTTCTATCTGGGCCAAGCTGTCGGGGCGGCATTTTCGGGTGGGCTGACCGATTGGTTGATCCACGGCGGCCGGTCGTCATCATCGGTGCGGCGCGGTGTCGGGCTGGCCGCGTCGGCGGTCTCGGCAGTGGGGATTCTGGGCATGGCGCATAGCGAAACAACGCTGGCCTTGATGGCCTGGGTGGTGCCGACCAGCCTGTGTTTCGGCACCGTGACCGGAACCTTGTTCGTTGCCGGGCAAACGCTGGCCGGGCCGGCATCGGCGGGGCGCTGGGTTGGGGTGCAATCGGGCGTCGGCAATCTGGCCGGGGTGATCGGGCCGGTGGTGACGGGGATGATCGTCGATTCGGCCGGTTATGTGCCGGCGTTTGTGTTGACGGCGGTGATTGCGATGGTCGGGGCGGTGGTGTTTGCGGTGGGGGCACCAAAGCTGGCGGAGGTGGCCTGGGGCACGGCGTGAGCAAACCCCTTTGCCGGCTGAGCGAAGGCGCTGGGCCCGACCTCCGCCCAACGCGGGGCGGTTTTTATTTCCCCCGCGTCTTGCGATGTTCCTCCAGGTCCAGCACGGCTGATTCATCTTCGGGCATCAGGCCCAGGCGGCGGGCAACCTCTTGATAGGCTTCGACTTCGCCGCCCATGTCGCGGCGGAACCGGTCTTTATCCAGCTTTTCATTGGTCTTCATGTCCCACAGCCGGCAACCATCAGGGCTGATTTCATCGGCGAGGATGACGCGGGCGAAATCGCCCTCGAAAAGCCGGCCGAATTCCAGCTTGAAATCGACGAGGCGGATGCCGACCCCGGCAAACAGCCCGGCCATGAAATCGTTGACGCGAATCGCCATGTCGGAAATGTCGTGCATCTCCTCCTGGCTGGCCCAGCCAAAGGCAGCAATATGTTCCTCGGTGATCAGCGGATCGTTGAGCGCGTCATCCTTGTAATAGAATTCCAGGATGGTGCGCGGCAGTGCGGTGCCTTCCTCCAGCCCGAACCGTTTGGCCAGGCTGCCGGCGACGACGTTGCGGACGACGACTTCGATGGGGATGATTTCGACCTGGCGCACCAACTGTTCGCGCATGTTGAGCCGGCGGATGAAGTGCGTCGGGATGCCGATGGTGGCGAGCAGCGTGAACAAATGTTCGGAAATGCGGTTGTTAAGCACGCCCTTGCCGCTGATCGTGCCCTTTTTCTGGGCATTGAAGGCGGTGGCATCATCCTTGAAATACTGGATGATCGTGCCGGGTTCGGGCCCCTCATAGAGGATTTTGGCCTTGCCCTCATAAATCTGGCGACGGCGAGTCATGCCTGGTCTCCTGATGGTCCACCCCGGGCTGGGCGCGACCCTATTGCGAAAAAATCAGCCCCGGAATCACCGGAAACGGCGAACCCGGGGCAGCACGTTCCACATAGCGCGCGGTGGGGCGGGATACAATGTCTGGTGATGGGGCGGCAACGAATGGGGCACAATGGGCGGTTTCGGGCGGAAAGCGGCGGCAGCGTCAGCACCCAATGCATCGATACGCATTGAACCCGGAGGCGTCCGGCTCTATCTGCAAATAACTTTCCTCGCCGGAGCGATCATGACCAGTTTCGACAATCGCGAAAATGCCTTTGAAAACCAGTTTGCCCATGATGCGGATTTGCAGTTCAAGCTGGCGGCGCGGCGCGACAAATTGCTGGGCCTATGGGCCGCCGAAAAATTGGGCCTGAGTGGCAGCGCCTCCGAAGACTACGCCAAATCCATCGTGCTGGCCGATCTGGAAGAAGCTGGCCATGAGGATGTGATCCGCAAGCTGGTTGCCGATCTGGCCGATGATGGCGTCAGCGAGGCGGAGATTCGTGCCGAATTGGTCACCAAGACGGTCGAAGCCAGGCAACAGATCATCGACGCAGGCTGATCATGGCAATGGCAGCGCACGATATCGAGGCGGCGATTGTCGCCGCTTTGCCAGGGGCGGTGGTGGAAATCACCGATCTGGCCGGCGACGGCGATCATTATGCAGCGCGGGTAACCGCAGCGCAATTTGCCGGGCTGACCCGGGTCAAACAGCACCAGATGGTGTATAACGCGCTGGGTGGCCGCATGGGCGGCGCGCTGCACGCCCTGCAATTGACGACAATCACCGCCTGAGGAGGCACAAATGACCGTTCGTGATCGAATCGAAACCCTGGTCAACAGCAACGATATCGTGCTGTTCATGAAGGGCACGCCATTGTTTCCGCAATGCGGATTTTCCAGCACCGCCGTCGCTATATTGGAGCGGCTGCGGGTGGATTTTGAAGGCGTTGATGTACTCGCCGACCCGGAAATCCGCGCCGGGGTAAAGGATTATTCAGAATGGCCGACGGTGCCGCAGCTTTACATCAAGGGCGAGTTCGTTGGCGGATCCGACATCATGATGGAAATGTACCAGGCGGGGGAATTGACCGCGCTGATCGAAACGTCCGGCATCGCTCGCACCGCCACCTGACTGGCCGCGCAAGAACCACATGAAAACAGGTGAAATCTGGCGCAGCATGGTTGATGTGCTGCGCGCTGACGGCTGGACGTTTTTTGCGCTGGCGGCGCCGTTTACGGTGCTGGTCGACGTCGGGCTAGCGTTGTTCGGCCCGGAACCGCCGACCAAGATCGCCGAGTTTACGCCGAAAATCGTCTTTATTCTGGTGCTCATCCCCGGGCTGATCGGCGCGATTGCCCAGCTTGCGGTGGCAAAACTGGTGGCAGAACCGGGCAGCACGCCGCGCGCTGCATTGGCGACAGCGCTGGCGGTGCTGCCGGTGTATCTGGTCGCGGTGTTTTTGAGCGCTGTGCCCACCGGCATCGGACTGTTGCTGATCGTTCCCGGCCTTTATCTGCTGGCGCGGTTGTTCCTGATCGTGCCGGTGGCAGTAGTCGAACGGCTGGGGCCGCTGGCGATCTTGCAGCGCAGTTGGGCGCTGACCGCTGGCCATGGCGGTGCCATCATGCTGTTCCTGGTGCTGGCGGTGCTGTTCATTTTCGGCGCCGGCGTGTTGATCAGTGGCATTGGCGCGGCGTTGGGGTCATTGTTGACTGTGGCGGGCTTGAAACCGGTCGGGCTGTTCGTCGCGGCGTTGCTGTCAGCGCTGGCATCATGTGGATTTTCGATCGCCAGCGCGACAGCTGGCGGCGTAGTGTATTTGAAGTTGACGTAAAAAACCCTGCCCTTGCGGAAGCGGCGTCAGATAATCGGAACCCGAGCCGCGGCTTCCCTTGGATGAATACCGATCGCGCGCGGATCGGGCAGGATTTCGATGCTGCGGGCAAACGGTACAAAGCCCTGCGCCATATAAAACCCCAGCGCACCGGGATGATCTAGGTCGCAGGTGTGAACCCAGACGCGGCTGATACCCGTCCGCGTTGTTCTTTGGTCGCCTCCGCTCCACGCCAGTCGCATCGCATGCGCCATCAGCCAGCCGCCATGGCCATTGCCGGTCATGCCGGGCACCAGGCCGAAATAAGCCAGTTCACATGCCCCGGGCACGGCGAAATCCAGCTCGAGCAATCCTACAGGGGTGCCGTCGCGGCGGCTGGGGATATGGATTTCGGTGGTCGGGCTGTCGAGCGTCGTGGCCAGAGTCGCATCATCCATGACCAGCCGGCCCTGCCACAGCCAGTTCTCACCGATTTGGCGGAACAGGGCGCGGTAGCGGTCGCGATCGACTGGCGCTGACCACCGCACCAGTTTCAGCGCCGATTTCTGCGGCGTGCGGGCCACTTGCGGCGCTCGCATCTCAAGGCTGGTGACGACCGAGCCAAGATGACCCGGCGGCACCGGGTGACTGATGGTCCTCATCAATCCCAGCGCGCCAGCGGCGGCAAGCTCATCAAGATCGCATCGATATTGCCGCCGGTTTTCAAGCCAAAGGTAGTGCCGCGATCATAGACCAGATTGAATTCGGCATAGAGCCCGCGATATCGAAGTTGCTGTAATCGTTCTTCTTCGCTGAACGGACGGTGCATTTTTTCGCGAACCAACCGGGGGTAAAGCTCCACGAACGTTTTGCCGACATCCTGGGTAAAGGCAAAATCCGCATCCCAGTTACCACTGTTCAGGTGATCGTAGAAAATGCCGCCAACGCCGCGGTGGCGATTGCGGTGCGGCACCCAGAAATATTCGTCGGCCCATTTTTTATAGGCCGGATAATGATCCGGGTGATGTCGGTCACACATGATTTTCAGCGCAGCGTGGAAAGCAGCGGTCTGGGCATCATCGGGAATGGCCGGATTCAGATCGGTGCCGCCGCCGAACCAGGCCTTTGTCGTGATCAGGTAGCGGGTGTTCAAATGAATCGCCGGTACCAGCGGGTTTGCCGGGTGGATGACCAGGCTGATGCCGGTGGCGAAAAACCGCGGGTCTTCGGCGGCGCCGTTGATCTGTTTGGCAAATTCGGGCGAAAACTGGCCATGGACGGTGGAGATATTGACACCGGCCTTTTCAAACACCCGGCCGCCGGCAAGCACCGACATCACACCGCCGCCACCATGCGCGCCGGATGGATCGGGCCGATCCCAGGCGGTGCGCGCGAACCGGCCGGGCGGCCCATCGACGGTGGCTTCGTCCTCCAGCGTCTCCAACGCGGTGCAGATCTGGTCTCGCAGGGTGCGGAACCAGCTTTGGGCGGCGGTCTGGCGGTCATCGAGTATTTGCATGCCGCTTCTTAGCCGCAACATCGGCCGGAACGGAACCCCTGCAAACCCGACAGCAAATTCATGCTTCCCCCGCGCCAAAATGCCCGTTGCGTTTCGGGGCTTGTCTCCTCTATGGCAAATCATGGGCAGGCACCGCATCACGGTTCCGGCCCAGCTATGGTTTTATTGAGGTCATTTATGGCTAGCGAAACATCGGCTTCGGTCGATACGGGTATGGCCCCTGATGGGGAACGTCGGCGCGATTTTCTGTATATCGCGACAGGCGCGTTTGCCGCCGCTGGCGCTGGCGCCGTGGTGTGGCCATTGATCAACCAGATGAACCCGTCGGCCGATGTGCTGGCGCTGGCCTCCATCGATCTTGATCTGTCGCCGATCCAGCCCGGCCAGGCGATTGTCGTATCGTGGCGAGGCAAGCCGGTGTTCGCCCGCCGCCTGGTGCCGGCCGAAATTGCCGCTGCGAACAAGGTTGATGTCAAATCCCTGCGGGATCCGCAGACGCTGGCGGATCGCACCAAGCCGGGCAATCTGGAATGGTTGATCACCATGGGCGTGTGCACGCACCTCGGTTGCGTGCCGCTGGGCGCGCGTGAGGGTGAAAATCGTGGTGACTATGGTGGGTATTATTGCCCGTGCCATGGGTCGCAATATGATACCGCAGGGCGCATTCGCGCCGGGCCGGCACCGAAAAATCTGGAAGTGCCGCAATATGCGTTCAAATCACCCACGTCCGTGACGATCGGTTGAGGAATATCCGATGAGCTTTCCCTGGGCCAAAGAATATCAGCCGACGAGTCCCTTCGGCAAATATATGGACAGTCGGCTCCCATTGCCGCGGTTTGTCTATGGCGCGCTCGGTGCCGGTTATCCGACGCCGAAGAACCTGAATTATTTTTATAACTTCGGGGTTCTGGCCGGCGTTGCGCTGGTGATCCAGATCATCACCGGCGTTGTGCTTGGCATGCACTATGCCGCCAACACCGGAATAGCGTTTGATTCGGTCGAGCACATCATGCGCGACGTCAACAGCGGCTGGATGCTGCGTTACATGCATGCCGTCGGCGCGAGTTTCTTCTTTGCCGTCGTTTATGTGCACATTTTCCGCGGGCTGTATTACGGATCGTACAAACCGCCGCGTGAGGTGCTGTGGTTGCTCGGCCTAGTCATCTTCCTGTTGATGATGGCGACGGCATTCATGGGTTATGTGCTGGTATGGGGCCAGATGAGTTTCTGGGGTGCCACCGTTATCACCGGGCTGTTTTCGGCCATTCCGGTCGTCGGCACCTATATCCAGACGTTGCTGCTCGGCGGCTTTTCGCCTGATAACGCGACGCTGAACCGCTTCTTTTCATTGCATTATCTTCTGCCGTTCATCATTTTTGGCGTGATCATCCTGCATGTCTGGGCGCTGCACATCCCGGGGTCGAACAATCCGACGGGTGTGGAGGTCAAGGGCCCGCAGGACACTGTGCCGTTCCATCCTTATTACACGGCAAAGGATTTCTTTGGCCTGGGCGTCTATCTGACGATCTTTGCGATCTTTGTGTTCTTCATGCCGAACAAGCTCGGCGAAGTGGACAATTACATCCCGGCCAACCCGCTTTCGACGCCAACGCACATCGTACCGGAATGGTATCTGCTGCCATTTTACGCGATTTTAAAGGCGTTCACGACCGACTTCCTGTTCGTGCCGGCAAAGCTTTGGGGTGTTATCGCCATGCTGTCGGCGATCGTGTTGCTGTTCTTCCTGCCTTGGCTCGACACGTCGCCAGTGCGGTCAAACAGCTATCGCCCGCTGAACCGTATCTTCTTCTGGGTCTTTGTCGCTGACTGCGTGTTGCTTGGCTATTGCGGCGGCCAGTTGGCGGTGGAACCATGGGTTCGCGTCGGGCAATTGGCATCGGCCTATTATTTCGCGCATTTCCTGATCATCATTCCGTTGATCGCGAAGGTCGAAAAAACACTACCGTTGCCCAACTCGATTTCGGAATCGGTGCTGGCCAAATATGGCAAGCTGCCAAGGTCGGGCAATTCTGGCGGCGCCGCGCCGCAGCCTGCTGAATAAAGGGTCTTATCGATGATTCGTTTCGGTGCCCTGGGCATTGGCCTGTTGTTCGTTGCCGCCTTGCTGTTTGGCGCATTTCAACCGCGTGAGGCTGTCTCGCCCGATCCGATTGCGGCCCTGCACCAACATCCGCAGGAAATCGAATGGACCGTCAACGGCCCCGGCAACCTGGGGATTTTGGGGACGTTTGACCGCAAGCAGATGCAACGTGGTTTCCAAGTTTATAAGGAAGTCTGTTCGGCCTGCCACAGCATCCACCGCGTCGCCTTCCGCGACCTTGCGGACCTGGGGTTCAGTGCGCCGGAGATCAAGGCAATTGCCGCCGGTTATGACATCCCGTCTGTCGACGACAAGTCCGGCGATCCTGCAACTCGCAAGGGCACGCCTGCGGACAAATTCCCGTTGATCTACCCGAATGAAATTGCCGCACGTGCGGCACAGAATGGTGCGCTGCCGCCTGATCTGTCGCTGATCACCAAGGCGCGTGAGGATGGCCCGAATTATGTCCATTCGCTGTTGCTTGGTTATCGCGATGCGCCGGCCAGTTGGAAGGTGCCCGATGGGCTGTATTACAACCCATGGTTCAAATCGCTGAACGTCGCCATGCCGCCGCCGATCGCCGCCGACGATCAGGTGACCTATGCCGATGGCACCAAGGCGACCAAGGACCAGATGGCGCGCGACATCGCGACATTCCTGACCTGGACGGCCGAACCAAAACTGGAGGCCCGCAAATCAACCGGCGTTGCCGCCGTGCTGTTCCTGCTGATCCTGACTGGCCTTGGCTATCTCAGCTATCGCAAGGTCTGGGCGGATATAAAGGGCAAGAAGGCGGCTGCCTGAACCGTCTCTTACGTTTTTTTCATTGTCTGGCACCGGTTGATGCGCGTAGCTTGCAGTAGCAGGTGCAGGAGACAGTTATGTTTCGTTCGGTGATGTTTGCGGCGGCGGTGATGGTTTCGCTGGGGGGCATGGCGGCCCCGGCAATGGCAGCCCCCTGCAAGGATGCGAAGGGCAAGTTCACCAAATGCCCGCCGCCAGCGGCGGTCAAGGGCGCACGCTGCAAGGACGCCAAGGGCAAATTCGCCAAATGCGGCAGCCCGGGCGCTGTCCCGATGAAATAAACGGCTTTCGGGGCGCCAGGCGATGAATGATGACCTGCGCGCCCTGATCCGTACCATCCCGGACTATCCAAAGCCCGGGATCATTTTTCGGGACATCACGACGCTGTTGCTCGATGGACCCGGCTTTGGCCTTGCCATCGAACGCTTGGCAAAAGCTGCCGGTCCGGCGCCGGACCTGATAGCCGGAATCGAGGCGCGCGGATTTATCTTTGGCGCGGCACTGGCGCAGCGGCTCGGCTGCGGGCTCGTGCTGCTGCGCAAGCAAAACAAGCTTCCGGGTCGGGTCATCGGCATCAACTACGCGTTGGAATACGGCCAGGACCGCATCGAAATGCACGCCGACGCGGTGGCGCCCGGCGCCCGAGTGCTATTGGTAGACGATCTGATCGCCACCGGTGGTACGGCGCTGGCTGGGGTCGAACTGCTGCGATCGGCGGGCGCTTTCGTGGAACGGGCGGGCTTTGTCATCGACTTGCCGGGGCTGGGCGGCGCGGGGCGTTTGCGCGCCGCGGGTGTGGCCATGTCGGCGCTGATCACGTTTGACGGGGATTGATCTGATCTTTCGCCGCCGGGTTCAGGCATAGCTGACAATTTCAAACTCGATCCCGTCGAAATCGACCATGTAGAACCGCCGGCCGGGTTCGTAATCGTCATGGCCAAACGGCACCAGCCCCGCCGTGCGGCAGGCGGCATCCACTGCGGTCAGATCATCGACCTGGATGCCGACATGGTTGAGGGGCTGGCCCTTGCTATGGACCAATGGGGTGTGGTCGGTGTTGGCCGCCTGGTAGAGTGCCAGATAGGCGGTGTCGCTGCCGACATGGATGGTGTGGCCGCCATCGGCCGCGGTGCCCTGCCAGCGGATGTGCCAGCCGAACAGCGCGATCATCAATGCGGCGCTGCGAGCGGGATCGCTGACGCTCAGATTGACGTGTTCGATGAAGGCGGTGCGGGGTCGGGTGGTCATGTTGCATCTCCAATTCGGTTGATGCAAGGATAGTGCAACCTCAACCAAGGTTTAGATCAAGCGATTATTGGGCGGCGTGATTGATGGAAGCGGGTGACATGCTGACTATTGGCGAACTAGCCTTGCGCACCGGGGTTTCGGTCTCGGCGATCCGCTTTTACGAATCGCGCGGCCTGATTGCGTCGTTGCGCAGCAAGGGCGGCCAGCGGCGGTTTTTGCGGGCCGAGATTCGGCGGGTGTCGTTTGTGCTGATTGCCCAGCAGATGGGCATGTCGATCGCAGCGATTGGCGCGGAATTGGCGCGGCTGCCGGCCGGGCGCACGCCGAACCAGGCCGATTGGGCGCGGATCAGCGGCGCGATGCGCGGGCTTCTGGATGACAGGATCGCGGCGCTGGTGCGGACGCGCGACCGGCTGGATGGCTGTATCGGCTGTGGTTGCCTGTCGTTGGATCGCTGTGCGCTGTACAATCCGGGCGATCGTGCGGCGGCACGTGGCGCGGGCGCGCGACGGTTGATCGAGGAGGATGTGAGGTAGGGGCTTGGCCTTCACCCGCGTCGGGCAAGCCGGGAGGTGCGCCAAACTTAGCGAGCGCGGCTGTGTTGAAGACAGAATTCCTCTCCCGGCTCAGCCAACGGCCTGAGTCCGACCTCCCCTCGGTAGGGGGAGGTTTAGAAGCTACCGCTTCTGCTTGCGGGCGGCGTAGCGGGCGTCGCGGGCGGCCTTGGCGGCGGCGTCGCGGGCGATGGCTTCCAGGCGTTGCTGGTCGGCCTTTACGGCGGCTTCGGCTTCTTTCGCGATGCGGGCCTGCTCGGCGCGCACGGCGGCTTCGGCGCGTTCTACCTTGCGCTGTTCTTCGCGTTCTGCGCGCTTTTCGGCGGCGCGGGCGCGGGCGGCGAGCGCCTCCTCATTCGGCGGCGGCGCGCTCTTGAACTTGTCGAGTGCGGCCTTGCGGGCTTCGGCCGCGGCCTTGGCGCGGTCGGTGTGGTCGGGGAGTTTGAATGCCATATTGCCGGTCCCTTAGCCGCTCCCCTTTCCGCCTGCAACTGTTAGGCTATAGGGGCTGCATAGTCTTGGGGATGATTACGATGATAAATCTGTTGCGTGGCTTTTTGGTCGGCTTGGCCGTGCTGGCGTCGCCGGTGCTGGCGCGGGCGCCAGGGCTGGTGCCGGGCGATGCGCCGGAATTGGCGGCGCCGGGCGCAATGCCGGTGGGGGTGCGCGATTTCCGGTTTTTGGCGGCGCCGGGGCGGGAATTGGGGATCACGCTGTTTTATCCGGCAGCAAGGGCGGGGAAACCGGCCCGTTATCCACACCATACCGACAGTCCGCCATCGGGGTTTCCAGCAGAACTGGTTTTTGAAGGCGTGGCGACGCGCGATGCCGCCCCTGCGCCTGGCGCGCGCCTGCCACTGGTGGTGTTCAGCCACGGCCTGGGGCGCTGGGCGACGGCGATGAGCGGTATGGCCGAAAATCTGGCATCCAAGGGCTATGTCGTCGCCAGCATCGATCATGATGACAGCGGCGCGATGGATCCGACAAAGCGCCTGGCGGTGTTTGCCCGCGGCTTCATGCGGCGCAGCGCCGATCAGCGCGCGGCGATTGCCTGGTTGCAGGGCTTTGCTACGGGCAAGGATGCGCTGGCGGCGCGGATCGATGCGGCGAATATCGCGGTGGTCGGCTATTCCATGGGCGGCTTTGGCGCGCTGGCGACCGGCGGCGCCGGCTATGCGGTGACCGGCCCGGTGATCGGGCAATTGCCACCGGGTGCGATGACCGCGGCGCTGGAGGGGGTGAAACCGGTGGCAGTGGTAAAGGCGCTGGTGCTGATTGCGCCCTGGGGTGGGCAGCCGGCGGTGCGATCCTGGACGCCAGCCGGAATGGCCGGCATATCGGCGCCGTCGCTGTGGATCATGGGGGACAAGGATGATGTGGCGGGTGCCGATGGTATCCAATGGCTGCACGATACGGCGGTGCACAGTGATCGCCATCTGCTGATATTTGCCGATGCGCGGCACAATCTGGGCGGCAATCCGCCGCCGGCATCGGCGCCCGATACGGCGCGGCTGCGCGATGCGCTGGATGAACCGGTGTGGCGCAAGGATATGGCCGATGCGATCATTTTCCGAACGTTGACGGCATTCCTCGACCTGACGCTGAAATCCGATACCGCAAAGGCGGTGTATCTCGATGCCGGTCCGGATGGCACGCTGAAGGGGTTTCAACCGCGCTGGCAACTGGGGGTCAAACTGTTACATTCGCCTGCCCAATAGTGTCGCAGGGCGGAACCGGCGGCGGGTTTGCGGCGTTTGCTTCATGAACCCACCAAAGGAGAATCCGCCGTGGCTACACCTGCCGAACTGACCGAACAATTCTGGAAGGCGCTGAAATCGGACCGCACGATGATGCTGGGCCTGGATGGGGTGGAGGACGGTCATGCCCGCCCGATGACCGGGCAATTTGAAAATGACCACGGCCCGATCTGGTTTTTCGGTGGCCGTGACAATGCCTTGTTTGGCGCGCTTTCGGCCTCGGTGCCGCATGGCGATCGTGCCATCGCGACGTTTACGGCCAAGGGGCATGACCTGTTTGCAACGGTGCATGGCCAGTTGAGCATCGATGATGACCGGGCAACGATAGACCGATTGTGGAATCCCTTTGTCGCGGCCTGGTATCCGGGCGGCAAGACCGATCCGAATCTGGTGCTGTTCCGCCTCGATGCCGAAAAGGCCGAAATCTGGCAGGCCAGCACTGGAATGCTCGCGGGCATAAAAATGCTGTTCGGCGGCGACCCAAAGGCGGATTACGCCGGCAAGACGGCAGAAGTGCAGCTGGGCTGATCAATGCGCATCGTGCGGGCAGGGCCTGGGGCCCTGCCCGCCCGATTGACGGGTCAGCGCAGGCTCGGGTGGTCAACCCCAGGCTCGGTCGCATTCGGCTCGCCAGCATGACGATTCACCCGGCGTGAATTCGAATTTATTGGTGAAAACCGAGCGTTTTCTGGACCCAATGCCGCAGCGGCCGAACGCCAAATCCTGGTGGTGAATCCTTACCCTTGAGACCCCCACGCTGTCCGACCGCTTTCGGACGGATAAGCGGTCAGGCGGCAATCGACCAATTGCGGTCGATAGTGACAAGCACCAGCCATCCCACTAGTGGACGTCGTCGGCTTGGGAGGCTTGGCTATGGCGACCAATAACCCTTGCCCGGAAATTTTGACGCCACTTTCCGATACCCAGACAAAGCGTCTCACGCTTCGGCGCTTTCACGAGGACGATGTGTCGTTGCTCGAGCCGATCTTCGCAAAGCCAGAAGTCTGGATGTTTCCCTATGGGCGTGCCTTCACACGTGGCGAAACAGAGCGTTTCGTGCGAGCGCAGATTAAGGAATGGGACGATCATGGCCTTGGCTGCTGGCTTGCAGCCCGTAGCACAGATGGACAAGCCATTGGCTATGTCGGCATTTCCGTTCCGCATTTTCTACCCGAAATACTTCCCGCAGTCGAAGTTGGTTGGCGCTTCGATCCCGACGTCTGGGGTCAGGGATATGCGACCGAAGGAGCATCGGCAGCATTGACCGAAGCGTTTACGACGCTTGGTTTAGATAAGGTTTGCTCAGCTCCACAGGCCGCCAATCGGCCGTCTTGGCGCGTTTGCGAGCGCTTGGGCATGTCACGCGAACGGCTCGCAATAGCAGAGGCGACTGCAACCCGAGGGCCGGTTGAGGTGGCATTGTATTGGATTACCAAAAATGAGTGGATGAGGCGATTCTAAACGTCCTGAAACGCCATTTCCTCAAAAATTCCGGACTGTCGGGAATCCACCCATATTCGGACCTTCGTCCCATGTTTACGAACGCCGTAATGACCAATTTATCCGGCAGGTTTTTGGCTGTGCGAGTTTATCTTGATCCCAGGCCATGGGGTATTGGGCCTGCGGTCGCACCGGCCAAAGCCATCTGAACCACCGCCGGCGGCATCTGAACTTCGGCTGTGGCGCCAGACTAGACCGATCTCGACAAAATTTGCCAAATAGGTTATATTACGATTGGCACGGGAATGGCGGGAGCAGAAAATGGGAACAAACCATGTTTGGAAAGTTAGTGATTTGGCTCCTGGGGCTAACTTTCCGCGCAATTCTGGTTGAATCGCACTCCCGAACGCTCCCGTTTCGCCCCGAAACGGTTCGTAACACGCCCTGAAACCCGGTGACATGCGCCGGAAATCCTGCCCTGACCCTGGATGACACGGCGGCTTTCCTCCGCTATCGCCCGCACATGACTGAAATTACCGCCGCCATTGTTGCCGAGCACGGCTTTACGCCGGACGAGTATGAACGCGTCATCGCCGCCATGGGGCGGGTGCCCAACATGCTGGAACTGGGCATTTTTTCGGTAATGTGGTCCGAACATTGCAGCTATAAATCGTCGCGAATTCATCTTTCCAAGCTGCCCACCAAAGCCCCTTGGGTGATCTGCGGCCCCGGTGAAAATGCCGGTGTCATCGATATCGGCGATGGCGACGCGGCGATTTTCAAAATGGAAAGCCACAACCACCCAAGCTTTATCGAGCCCTATCAGGGCGCTGCCACCGGCGTCGGCGGCATCTTGCGCGATGTGTTCACTATGGGCGCGCGGCCGGTCGCCAACATGAATGCGCTGCGCTTTGGCGAGATTGACGCGCCGAAAATGCGCCATCTTATCAAGGGTGTCGTCGCCGGCATCGGCGGCTATGGCAATTGCGTCGGCGTGCCGACCGTGGGCGGCGAAACCAATTTCCACAAGGCGTACAACGGCAACATCATCGTCAACGCGATGACGGTGGGCATCGCCAGGCAGGACAAGATTTTCTATTCCGCAGCCGCCGGCATCGGCAATCCGGTGGTCTATGTCGGCTCCAAAACCGGGCGGGATGGTATCCATGGCGCGACCATGGCCAGCGCGGAATTCGATGACGACAGCGAAGACAAGCGGCCGACGGTGCAGGTCGGCGACCCGTTCACCGAGAAATTGCTGATCGAGGCCTGCCTGGAGCTGATGGCATCAGACGCCATTGTCGCCATTCAGGACATGGGGGCGGCGGGGCTGACCTCCTCCAGCGTCGAAATGGCGTCAAAAGGTGGTGTTGGCCTGCGCCTTGACCTCGACAAGGTGCCGGTGCGCGAGGAGCGCATGACGCCGTATGAAATGATGCTGTCGGAATCGCAGGAACGCATGCTGATGGTGCTGAAGCCTGGCCGCGAGGCCTTTGCCGAAGCCATTTTCCGCAAATGGGAACTGGATTTTGCGGTGATTGGCGAAGTGGTTGCGGGCGGCAATCTGCTGCTGACATTCCATAGCGAAACGGTTGCCGACATTCCGCTGGCACCCTTGGCCGATGCGGCGCCGAAATATGATCGCCCCTGGGTGCCGACACCCAAGCGCGCGCCGCTGACCGATGTGCCAGAATCGACCGATATCGGCGCTGATTTGCTCAAGCTGATGGCCTGCTCGGATTTGGCGTCCAAGCGCTGGATCTGGGAACAGTATGACCATATGGTCGGCGCCGATACAGTGCAGCGGCCGGGCGGCGATGCCGCAGTGGTGCGCGTGCATGGCACCAAAAAGGCACTGGCGATCACCACCGATTGCACCCCACGATATTGCTTCGCCGACCCGGTAGAGGGCGGTAAACAGGCGGTGGCGGAGGTGTGGCGCAACCTGATTTCGGTGGGCGCAAAGCCATTGGCGATCACCGATTGCCTGAATTTCGGCAACCCGCAGCGCCCGGAAATCATGGGGCAGCTTGTAGGCTGCATCGAGGGCATGGCCGAGGCTTGCCGCGCGCTGGATTTCCCGGTCGTGTCAGGAAATGTCAGTTTATATAATGAAACCAATGGCGTGGGAATATTTCCGACGCCGGCGATCGGCGGCGTTGGGGTGATTGACGACTACGCCAAGCAAATGACGATGGGGTTCAAGGCGGATGGCGAAGCGATCTGGCTGGTTGGTGATGCCGATGGCCATCTTGGCCAGTCCTTGTGGCTGCGCGAATGCCAGGGGCGCGAGGATGGCCCGCCGCCACCGGTCGATCTGGCCGCTGAACGCCGGGCCGGCGACTTCGTTGCCGGCTTGATTGGCAGCGGCGATGCCACCGCTGTCCATGACCTTTCCGGCGGCGGCCTGCTTATCGCACTTGCCCGCATGGCGTTGGCGGGCGGGATAGGCGCGATCATCGACGCCGATGCCGTCGCCGTAACCGCTGCGGCATTCGGCGAAGGCCAGGGACTGTATCTTGTTACTGCGCCGGCAAGCAGCGTCTCGGACCCGCAAATTCGAATACGCCGGGTCGGCACGACGGGTGGGCAGCACATCGGCTCCGTTTCTCTTGACGAGCTGCGCGCTGCGCATGAAGGCGCGCTGCCGGCGATGATCGCGGGATAAGATAGATCGACACAACATTGCCGTGCATCCTTCTTGAATCTTAGCCGAATCGGGCCACTTATTTCTTCAGCGGCACTCGCCGCCGGAGTATGTTCTGCCCAATGGCCTTCACATTTACCGCCGTCGGCGCCCGCCAGTTGATCGGGCGCGATGCCTCCGCGGCACGCCAACGCATTGAAATGCTGGAACATGTGCTGGAACGCGCGTTCAAGATCCCAATCCTTAATCTCCCAATCGGGCTGGATGCGGTGATGGGGCTGGTGCCAGTGGCGGGTGACGCGATTGCCGGGCTGATGGGGCTGTATCTGGTGTGGGAGGCAAAAAACCTTGGCATGCCGAAACGCACCCTGGTGCGGATGATCGCCAATGTCGGGATCGACACCGCGGTTGGTGCCGTGCCTTTGGCGGGCGATCTGTTCGATTTCCTGTTCCGGTCCAATTCCAAAAATCTGCGGCTGGTGAAGCGGCATCTGGACCGACATCATCCCGGCAGCGCCACCATAAACGCCTGAAATTATTGCAAAATGCGCGCCCGCACGCGAATTGCCACCCGGTCAGGCGCTCCGATATCACCATCCTCACAGGCCATCGGCTGATACTCAGTCGTCAGGCACACGCGCAATTCTGTCAGCCATTGCTTGTTGTTGGTTCCAACAAAGAGGCTGTCGCGCGGCAATTCCGGGTTGGCCGCAACGACGGCATCGCGCAGCGCGCCGGCCGTCAGGCTGTCGGCGGGCAATTTTTCGGCATCGGGTAGCATGATGCGTTCCGCCGCCAGCCGTGCATCGCGGAAATAATCCGCCGGTGTTGCCCAGTTGCAGGTGCCGTGCTTTGCCCATTCATGCTGCAACAGCGTGGTCGATGGCGTCATGCAGTAATTGGCACGAACCGTCGCCGCATCGAGCTGTGTTGGCGCGCGGCAGAATTGCGGATAGGTCTTGCCCACCGAATCTGGCCATAACCCATGCACCTTGAACCCAAATCCGGCATGGCAGCCCGGCGTGGCCGCTGAATCCGGACGTTGGCATTCTTCAGGCCACCAATAATAGGCCAAAACCAGCTTTGCCACCGGCAGAATCCGCTGTTCTTCCTGCGAAACAAGCGGCGCCGGGGTCAAATCGGGCGGAATCGGGCAGGTTTCGGCAGCGAAAAGCGCCGATACGGGGGCCAATATCAGCGCAAAAAACAGTCTAAGCATAGTCCAGCCCTATGTCCGCCGCCGGGGCGCTTTGCGTAATCCGCCCCACCGAAATGAAAGTCACCCCAGTTTCGGCAATCGCGCGAATGGTCTGCAAATTGACGCCGCCCGATGCCTCGGTCCGCACCCGCCCAGCGATCAACGCCACTGCCTGGCGCAGCAGCGCCGGCCCCATGTTGTCGAGCAGCAACCGGTCCGCCCCCGCCGCCAACGCCGGGGCAATCTGGTCGATGGTATCCACCTCAACCACCACATCCGTCAGGCCTGCTGCTTTTGCCGCGCGCACCGCCGCCTCAACACCGCCGGCGACCGCGATGTGATTGTCCTTGATCATCACCCCGTCATCCAGCCGCATCCGGTGGTTGGTCGCGCCGCCCATCCGCGTTGCATATTTTTCGAGCAGCCGCAGGCCGGGCAGCGTCTTGCGCGTATCGAGCAGCACTGCCCCGGTGCCGGCAATCGCATCGACATAGGCGCGCGTCATCGTCGCAACGCCAGTCAGATGCTGCACGGTGTTCAATGCCGATCGTTCAGCGGTCAACAGCGCCCGGGCATTGCCGGTAATCCGCATCAGGTCGGTGCCGGCGGCAACTTTATCCCCCTCCCCCACCAAAGTCTCGATCACGCAACTGGCATCCAGCGCAAGGAAAAACGCCGCCGCGATTGGCAAGCCGGCGACTGTCACCGCATCGCGGCTGTCCATCACCGCCGTCAGGACCGCATTGGCAGAGATGACCGCGGCAGAGGTGCGATCGCCGCCTGGCCCCATATCCTCGGCCAGCGTCGCTGCAACAAAGGCCACAAGGTCGAAACCCGGCAATGCGATCATCGGCAGCCGCCCAGCGCGGTTTTGACGCTCGACTTGCTGGCCTTCATCAGCGCCTTTGCCTGTGCTGGCAACACGTCAAGCGCCGCAATCATGGCCGCCAGATCCGCATCCGATGGACCGCACGCAGCTTTGGCCCGAAGCGTCGCAAACCCGATCTCACCCTGCGCTGACTGGTGCAACAGCTTAACCATGGCCAAGCCGAACCGAGATGCCTGGAACGCGGAAATCATCATCCAGCCTTAGCGGCCCCAGCCGTTTCCTGTCGGTGCGAACCAGTCATTTCGACATATCGAGAAAATCGATCACAGCGCAAAGTTTTTCCAAAGGTTAGTCCCAAGAGGCAAAACACTAACTTTCCGACGTTCGCGACGAGGGCATCCGCGACGGCTGATGCGGCAGGCCGGCGGCCAGCATGACGCAGGTGGTCGAAATTAACGGTCAACGATTCAGCCCGTTGCGGACTCCACCGGCTTGCCAACCGTGCTTGGTGATCATTTTCGCGCCGACCTTATCCAAATGCCAAATTATAACTTATCTGGCGATTTTTGTCCAGTTCGAGACGGATCAATCCCCCGTCACCCGCACCGGCGTTACCGCGCCGGCCATTTCCAGCATGCGGTCCAGCGAGACCTTGGCCTTGATCCGCACATCCTCTGGCACTTCGATCACTGGCGCCAGGTCGCGCAGCGCGATGTACAGCTTTTCCATCGTGTTCAACGCCATGAACGGGCACATGTTGCAGCCGCAATTGCCGTCGGCGCCGGGCGCGCCGATGAAGGTTTTATGCGGCGCCTTCAATTGCATCTGGTGGATGATATTCGGTTCGGTGGCGACGATGATCGTCGGTTCAGGGCTGTTGAGCGCGTAATTCAGGATACCGCTGGTGGCGCCGATATAATGCGCCAGATCGAGGATCGCCGCCGGGCATTCGGGGTGGGCGAGCACCGGGGCGGCGGGATGCAGCGCCTTCAGCTTCAGCAATTCGGTCACCGAAAAGCGTTCGTGGACGATGCAGGTGCCATCCCATAGCAGCATGTCACGGCCAGTCTTGCGGTTCAGCCAGGCGCCGAGATGCTTGTCCGGTGCGAACAGGATTTTCTGGTCCAGAGGCAGTTGGTTGATGATTTTTTCAGCCGAGGAGGAGGTGACGATGATGTCGCTTTCAGCCTTTACCGCGGCGGAACAGTTTATATAGGTGAGGGAAATGTGATCGGGGTGGGCGCGGCGGAATTTGGCGAATTCCTCGGGCGGGCAACTGTCTTCAAGCGAACAACCGGCGGCCAGATCGGGCAGGATGACGGTTTTCTGCGGGGACAGGATTTTGGCGACTTCGGCCATGAACTTGACGCCGCAAAAGGCGATCACGTCGGCGTTGGTTTCGGCGGCCTTGCGGCTGAGATCGAGGCTGTCACCGACAAAATCCGCAATGTCCTGCAGGGCCGGGTCCTGGTAGTAGTGCGCCAGGATCACGGCGTTTTTTTCAGTGCGCAGTCGATTGATTTCGGATTTCAGATCGAGCGCCGGGGTGCCGGAGAGTGGGTTCAGACGCGCGTCCATGGCGATTCCTATGGGTGACAAAGCGTGGCTATAGGGGGTGCAAGCGGGGCCCGTCTATACCTCGCCCGGCCGGGGAGAGGTCGGGCTCAGCGGCTTCGCTAAGCCGGGAGAGGGGTGCTTTCATGCTCACAGAGAAGGCCCCTCTCCCGGCTCGCTCAGGAGCGCGAGTCCGACCTCCCCCGGTGGGGGGGCGGTGTTAGAGCAGCCGCCACTGTTGCCCTTCAGCCGCCACAACGCCGCGCACCCGAAGATCAATCAGATGCGCCAGCACCGATCGACCGGCGGCGGGGTGCAGGCCCTTGTCGACCATCGCATACATCACTGCGACCAGCGCCGGGATGCTGTGCGGGGCGTCGGTGAGCAGTTTCAAAATCTGGTTCTCGCGCTGTTTGCGGTGGGTGATCAGGCCACGGACGAAACGTTGCGGATCGGTGACCGGGTCACCATGCGTCGGGTGATAGATGACATCGTCGCGGTCGAGCAGTTTGCGCAAGGATGTCATATAGGCCGCCATGTCACCATCTGGCGGCGCGACAACGGTGGTTGACCAACCCATGACATGATCGCCGGTAAACAGCGCCATTTCCTCCGCCAGCGCATAGCAGAGGTGGTTGGATGTGTGGCCGGGGGTGGCCAGCGCCGTCAGCGTCCAACCAGGCCCTGAAACGCTGTCGCCATCGGCCAGCACCCGATCAGGCGCATAACTGGCATCAAAGCCGGCATCGGCGCGCGGGCCATCGTCGGTCAGCACCAGCGGCACACAACCGACGATTTGCGCGCCGGTTGCCGCCTGCAGCGCCGGGGCGGCCGGACTGTGATCCATATGGGTGTGGGTGATAACGATGTGGCTGACGGTTTCGGTTTTCAGCGCGTCCAGCAGCGCCGCGATATGCACCGGATCAGCCGGGCCGGGATCGATGACTGCGACCGTGCCCTGGCCGACAACAAAGGTGCCGGTGCCGGTGTAGGTGAACGCCGAAGGGTTGCGCGCCAGCAGCCGGCGCACCAGCGGCGTGCGATTGACAAGATGCCCCCAGGCGGCGGCGTCGGGGTGTTTGCTCAGGTCCATGGGGTTTGGTGTGGCAGGATATGGCGGCGATTCAAAGCCTGAACACGGACCGGCGCCAGTTGCCGCATGGCGGCAAAGCCGGTAGCGCAAGACCGCAGTATCGGGGCGAACCATGAACCAGCATTATGATATCGTGATCGTCGGCGCTGGCCATGGCGGGGCGAATGCGGCGATCCAGCTTCGCCAACTGGGCTTTGCCGGCAGCATCGTGATGATCGGCGATGAACCCGAATTGCCCTATGAACGCCCGCCGCTGTCAAAGGAATTTCTGTCGGGGGACAAGACGTTTGAACGCATGCTGCTACGGCCGGCGGCGTTCTGGGCGGAACGCGAGGTAACGATGCAGCTGGGGCAGCGGGTGACCGGCGTCGATGCGGCGGCGCAGACGGTGACGACAGCGAACGGCACCATGATTGCCTATGGCAACCTGATCTGGGCGACGGGCGGTTCCCCGCGCAAGCTGATGTGTGAGGGCCATGACCTCGCCGGCATCCACGCCATCCGCACGCGCGCGGATATCGAAGTGCTGAAGGGCGAACTGGCGACGACGACCCGCATCGCCATCGTTGGCGGTGGCTATATCGGGCTGGAAGCGGCAGCAGTGCTGACGAAACTGGGCAAGGAAGTCGTTGTGCTGGAGGCGATGGACCGGGTGCTGCAACGCGTTGCCGGGCCGGTGCTTTCGGCCTTTTATGAGGCCGAGCACCGGGCGCACGGCGTCGAAATCCACACTGGAGTCAGCGTCACTGGCATCACCGGCCTGAACGGCCGGGCCAGCGGCGTCACGCTGGGCAATGGCGACCATATCGATGCGGACATGGTCATCGTCGGCATCGGCATCATCGCGGCGGTTGAACCGCTGCTGGCGGCTGGGGCAGACGGGCAAAATGGCGTCGCCGTCGACGATCATTGCCGCACCAGCCTGCCGCATGTCTATGCCATCGGCGATTGCGCCATCCACCACAACCGCTTTGCCGGCGGCGCGATGATAAAGCTGGAATCGGTGCAGAATGCCAATGACATGGCAACCACTGTGGCCCGCGCCCTCACCGGCAATCCCCAACCCTATCATGCGGTGCCCTGGTTCTGGTCCAACCAATATGACCTGCGATTGCAGACGATGGGACTTTCGATGGGATATGACGCGACTGTGCTGCGCGGTGATCCGGCGGCGCGGGCGTTCAGCGTGATCTATTTGCGCGATGGCGCGGTGATCGCGCTCGATTGCGTCAATTCGGTGCGCGATTATGTGCAGGGCAAGGCGCTTGTGGAAAAATCGGTGCACGTTGATCCAGCGCTGCTCGCCGATGTGAACGTGCCGTTGAAGGCGCATCATCCGGCATGAATGACCTGAGCGTCAGCATCGTCTTGCCAGGCGAACGCGCTGCCGTTGAAGCGATGTTGCAGCTTTATATCCATGACTTTTCCGAACTTTTTTCGGGGACGCCGCGCTGCGATCTGGAGAACGATGGCCGTTATGCGCCGGATATTCCGATCGGACGCTGGTGGGCGGGCAGCGGTGATCATGTCGCGCTGGTGCTGCGCGTTACCGAAAGGCTGGCGGGTTTTGCGTTGCTGAACAAGCAATCGCATGAAGATCGCGCCATTGATTGGTCAATGGCGGAGTT
This sequence comes from Sphingomonadales bacterium, assembly GCA_038228305.1. Taxonomy (GTDB): domain Bacteria; phylum Pseudomonadota; class Alphaproteobacteria; order Sphingomonadales; family Sphingomonadaceae; genus Sandarakinorhabdus. The sequence continues at coordinate 34,967 of JBBRPI010000002.1, forward strand.
TTTCATCGTCCGGAAGTATCGCCGCGGCGGCATCGGCACCGCCGCCGCCCAGGCGATTTTTGGCCGCTTTCCCGGGCGTTGGGAGGCGGTGGTGATGCGTCCCAACACGGCCGCACTGCCATTCTGGGACGCGGCCATTCGCCATCATCCCGGCACCCGCGACCTGGAGATCGTCGATTCGACTCCGCCGGGCTGGGATGGCGCGATCTTTCGGTTTTCAATCGCGCCATCCTGATACATTGCCGCGTTTGCGCCGGCCTCCCCATGCGCTAGTCTGGCGCAAAGCCATTGGGGAGAATGCCGGTGACCGGCGAGATTTGGGATTTCATCATTGTCGGCGCGGGGTCTGCCGGCTGTGTGCTCGCCAACCGGCTGTCGGCCGACCCCGGCACGCGCGTGCTGATGATCGAGGCGGGCGGCAAGGACAACAATATGCTGATCCAGATGCCCGGCGGCATCGCCCAGATCATCCCGCCCGACAAGGCCAGCCCGTTTGACTGGGGATTCTGGACGGTGCCGCAGCCCGAAATGGGTGGCCGCAAGATGTATTGGCCACGCGGCCGGGCGCTGGGCGGATCATCGTCGATCAACGGCATGGTCTATATCCGCGGCCACAGCAGCGATTATGATCGCTGGTCCCAATTGGGGCTGACCGGCTGGGGCTGGGGCGATGTGCTGCCCTATTTCAAAAAGGCCGAAACCAGCGAACGCGGCGGCGATGATTTTCACGGGCATGATGGCCCGCTGCACACTTCAACCAAGGGGGCATTGCCGCACATTTTAAACGAGGTGTTCCTGACCGCCGCCACCCAGGCCGGGCATCTGCGCACCGATGATTTCAACGGCGCGCAATTCGAAGGCGCCGGATTCTTTGACGCAACGATCAAGGACGGCCAGCGTTTTTCCGCCGCCAAGGCCTATCTGACGCCCGCCGTAAAGGCGCGGCCGAATCTGGAAATCCGCACCAATGTCCAGGTCGAGCGGGTGACATTTGATGGCAAGCGCGCCACTGGCATCGCCTATACGCGCGCCGGCCGCAGCGAAACTGCCCGGGCGCGCGAGGTGATTTTGTGCGGTGGTGCGATCAATTCACCGCAATTGCTGCAATTGTCGGGCATCGGCCCCGCTGCGCATTTGCAGGCAATGGGCATTCCGGTCATCCATGACAGCAGTGATGTCGGCGGCAATTTACAGGACCATCTCGACATGATCCTGCAATGGGAATGTTCGCAGTCGGTGACGCTGAACAGCAATGCCAGTTTCTTTAACAAGATGAAGGCGTTGGGCAGCTGGGTGTTCGGCAAGACCGGCAATGGCGCCCATATGCCCACTCCGACCGGCGCGTTCCTTTCCACCCGTGAAGGTCTGGCGGCGCCCGACGTGCAGATCCATTTCATGCCATTGAAGGGCGAACCCCATGGCCGCGGCGCAATCAACGCGCAGCACGGATACCAGATGCACGTCTGCCAGTTGCGGCCCGAAAGCCGCGGCACCGTCCGGCTGGCCAGCCCCGATCCGCTGGCGCATCCGGCAATTGATCCGCGTTACCTCAGCGCGCCCGAAGACGTGGAAACGCTTTATCGCGGCGTCGAAATAGCCCGCAAGATCGGCAATCAACCGGCGTTTGATGCCTATCGCCAACGCGAAACCTGGCCCGGCGAAGCCATCCATGGTCGCGAAGCAATTGTCGCCGCCATGCGCCAATGGGGCGAAACCATTTATCACCCGGTCGGCACCTGCCGAATGGGGGTTGATGCCGCCGCCGTTGTTGATGGGCATTTGCGGGTCAATGGCGTCGAAGGGCTGCGCGTCGTCGATGCGTCGGTGATGCCTTATCTGATATCGGGCAATACCAACGCCCCGACGATCATGATCGCCGAAAAGGCCGCCGACCTGATTGGCGAACGCCGCAGCCTGGATCGCAAGCTGGGCCTTGCTGCGTGAGCCGCTTTACCATCCCGGTCAACGACGCGGAAACCGCCTGGATACGCGATCGCGTCGCAGCGTTCCGATTTTTTGAAGAACCGGAGGATGCCGGTTGGCGGCATGGGGCCAACCGCGCCTATATGGAAAAACTGCGCGATTACTGGCTGACCAGTTTTGATTGGCCGGCAGCGGTCAGGCATTTGAATCGCCTGCCCCACGAACGCGTGGAAATCGAAGCCGGGTTTCACCTGCATTGCATCCACAAGCGGTCGTCACGCGCCGATGCCCGGCCACTGTTGATCGCCCATGGCTGGCCCGGTTCGATCCTGGAATTCGATGCGATCATCGAACGGCTGGCCGAACCTGAGGACGAAAGCCAACCGGCATTCCACGTGGTGGCGCCCTCCCTGCCCGGCTATGCCTGGTCAGACCGGCCGAAAAACCCCATCGGTCCGCGCGGCGTTGCCGGCCTGTATGATAAATTGATGGCCCGGGTGGGCTATGATGATTATATCTATCAGGGTGGTGATTGGGGCTGTGTCATCGGCGGCTGGATCGGGCTGAACAGCAAGACGGTTGCCGCAATCCATCTGAATGGTTTCGGCCTGCGCCCCGCCAACATGGCGCCCACCACCCCTGCCGAAATCAAATGGCTGCAAAAGGCCATCCGCACCCGCGAAACCGAAACCGCCTATCTGCAATTGCAGGGCACCAAGCCGCAAAGCCTTGGCTTTGCGATGATGGATTCGCCGATGGGGGTCGCTGCGTGGTTCGCCGAAAAATTCGTCGGCTGGTCCGATGTCGCGGGCGATTACAGCGACCCGCCGTTTTCATTTGATCAATTGCTGACCAACATCATGATATACCTGACCAGCCGCAGTTTCCTGACCGCAACCTGGATCTACCGCGGCATGTTTCTGGAAGGCGGCTTTGATATTCCCGAAGGCCAGCGCATTTTGGTTCCTGTTGGCGTTGCGGCCTTCCCCCGCGATCTGCTGGCATTTCCGCCGCGGCCGATGGTCGAACGCGGTTACAATGTCGTGCACTGGACCGACATGCCGCGCGGCGGCCATTTCGCCAGCCTGGAGGAACCGGAACTGTTTCTGGGCGATTTGCGGGCCTTTGTGGCGGGACTGTGAGAGCGCCAGGCGCGATTTCGGATGCATTGAAGCACGAGCGTCATGCTGGCCTTCGCCAGCATGACGATTTCACCAGGGTGAAATTGCGCCTCGAATTTCGCCGGCAAAGGCTGGTTCGATAGTCAGAAAATGCAGACCCCTCCCCCACCCGAATGGCGCACCGAACCCGGCCTGCTGCCCTATGAGTCCGCCGTGACGACTATGGAATCGCGTGCAGCTGCCATCCGCGCCGGCACCGCCAATGAATTGATCTGGCTGGTCGAACACCCGCCTCTGTATACCGCCGGCACCAGCGCCGTCCCGGCCGATCTGATCGAGGCCCAACGTTTCCCGGTTTACGCCAGCGGCCGCGGCGGCAAGCACACCTACCATGGGCCGGGCCAGAGAATCGCCTATGTGATGCTCGATCTGGATGTGCGTGGCCGCGATATTCGGCGCTTTGTCGCGGCGCTGGAAGGCTGGATCATCGCCGCGCTGGGCGATTTTGGCGTGGACGGCCGGATTATCTGCGGCAAAGTCGGCGTGTGGGTTGATACGCCAGCCGGCGCCGCCAAAATAGCCGCGATCGGCGTGCGCGTGCGGCGCTGGGTCAGCTATCACGGGCTTTCGATCAACGTGACACCCGATTTAACGCATTTTTCAGGGATTATCCCCTGTGGGCTGGCTGAACCGGTCACCAGCCTGGCGGCGCTGGGCATCGCCGCCACGATCGCCGACATGGATGCGGCACTGCACCGCACCTTTCCGCAAGCCGTCGCGGCGATTCAGCCCATCTACTCCACAGCTTAGCGCAACATGAACATTTCCGCATGTTGGTGCTTGAGGGCGGAACAATTTCACGCTAATGTCTACCTAAGTTGGGGGATAAGGACAGGACCGACCCAACTTGTCCTAGGTCCATAATTTATCATCAAGGGAGCTTAAAATGGCTGATATGATTGCAAAGCTGAAGACCACCGCCCTGATTGCTGGCGTTGCGCTGTTCGTCGTCGCTTGCGGCGAAAAGAAGGCCGAAACCACCACCGAAACAACCACCACGACCGAAGCGCCTGCCGCTGACGCCGCAGCTCCTGCCGCCGATGCTGCCGCTCCGGCCGCTGATGCCACCACCACTGATGCAATGGCAGCTCCTGCTGCTGATGCCGCTGCTGCACCAGCCGCTGACGCAATGGCGCCTGCCGCAACGACGACAACCACGACGACCGAAAAGAAGTAAGCTCGACATCGTCGCAGCTTACGCTAGGAAAGGGCCACCGCAAGGTGGCCCTTTTTTCGTTGGGGAAGGATATTAAAAATGAGCCTGGACGCAATTACCGAACAGATGAAAAGCCGCATCGGCGCTGGTGGCAGTTTCAAGAAATCCGTCAAATTCGATTTTGGCAGTGATGGCCTGGTCCGCATCGATGACAAGGTTTCGCCCGCCATTGTCGACAACACCGATGCGCCGGTGGATTGCACCGTCAAAGTCTCGCTGGCCGATTTCACCGATATCGCCACCGGCAAGCAGAACGCCCAAATGGCGTTCATGATGGGCAAGCTGAAAATCGATGGTGACATGTCGGTGGCGCTGCAGTTGGGCAGTATCCTCGGCTGATCGGGGTGGTGCCCGCCCGTTTCCGGGTGGGCACCAGCTGCGCAAATGTCTGTGTGTTGGGAATTCCTATGCGACGCCTGATTCTGGCTGCGGCAATGCTCGGCCTTGCCGTGCCGCAAACTGCAGACGCTGCGCCAAAGAAAAGACCCGCGAAGTCCGCGGCCGCCAAACCGAAGCCGGTGGCAGCCCCTGTTACGCCGGCCAAACCCGGTGGCTTCATGGTGCCACGCGAAGTCACCATGAAAAACATGTCGCCTCAGGAAGCAGAGGCACATGCGATCTGGAACCTGCGCGCCGGGCTGAACGTCGCAGCGCTGCAGTGCCAATTCTCCGGCTTTCTGCGCACTGTCAGATATTACAATGATTTCCTAAAGCAACATGGCGACGAATTGGCCCGCGCCCAAGCGACCCTGGTCGGTCATTTCAAGCGTTATGACGGGGCAAGAGCCGCCAACAGCTTCGACCAATACACCACCCGGACCTACAACAGTTTTTCAACGCTGGATGCGCAATATAGTTTTTGTGCTGCCGCCGGCTTTGTCGGGCGCGGCGCGCTGGTGGTTCCAAAGGACCAACTGGGGCCTTTCGCCCTGAAACGCGGCCTGGAAATGCGTGCGGCGCTCGCCGATCTGCCGCTGTCGCCGGCGCTGAAGGTCGTGCCGATGGAACCGTTGGTCATCGTCATTCCTGATCAGCCGTGACCAAGTTGATTATTCGCCGGCCGGATGACTGGCATGTTCACCTGCGCGATGGCGCAATGCTCGCCGCCGTCGCCAACGCCACCGCCCGGCAATTCGCCCGCGCCATCGTCATGCCAAATCTGAAACCACCGGTCAGCACCATGGCGGCGGCCGCCGCGTATCGGGACCGAATCATTGCCGCTGTTGATCCGGCCCTGAATTTCACGCCGCTGATGACTTGCTATCTGACCGACGGCATCGACCCGGCCGAACTGGAACGCGGCCATGCGGCGGACGTTTTTGCTGCGGCAAAACTTTACCCTGCCAACGCCACGACCAATTCAGCGGATGGCGTAACCGACGTGCGTCACATCCATGCCGCGCTGGACACCATGCAGCGTATCGGCATGCCGTTGCTGATCCACGGCGAAGTCACCGACGCCCATGTCGATATCTTCGATCGGGAGGCGGTGTTCATCGACAGGGTGCTTTGCGGCCTGATCCGGGATTTCCCGGCGCTGAAGATCGTTTTCGAACACATCACCACGTCCGAAGCCGTTGCCTTTGTCGAGGCGACCCCCGGCAATGTCGCCGCGACAATTACTCCCCACCACCTCGCCATCAACCGTAACGCTATGTTTGAAGGCGGCATCCGCCCGCACCTTTACTGCCTGCCCGTCGTCAAGCGCGAACGCCACCGCCTTGCGCTGCGTGCCGCCGCGACATCAGGCAATCCAAAATTTTTCCTGGGCACCGACAGCGCACCGCACGTCCTCGAAACCAAGGAAACCGCCTGTGGCTGTGCGGGAATCTATAACGCCCCCTTTGCGCTGGAAAGCTATGCGCAAAGCTTTGAGGAGGAAGGCGCGCTTGACCGGCTGGAGGGCTTTGCCAGCGAATTCGGCCCGGCGTTTTATGGGCTGCCGGTGAATAGGGACCTTGTTGCACTGGAAAGGGTTGCCGTGACCGTGCCCGATCATATTCCGGCCGCCGGTACTGACGTGGTGCCGTTTCTGGCGGGGGAGACGCTGGCGTGGCGCTATGCCGGCGTGGTTTCGGAATAGACAAAACGCCTTTCCCGTCGTGGGGAGCCGAGTCTCAATCCAGATAGTGCCGCCCGCGCGCCGTCAAATCATCGGCCAGATCATAAACCATCGGTCGCCCGGTCGGGATTTCTTCATGGACGATGTCGTCATCTGAAATGCCTGACAGGTGCTTGACCAGCGCGCGCAGCGAATTGCCATGGGCAGCGATGATGATGCGCTTGCCGGCCTTCAGTTCGGGCACGATGGCGCTTTCCCAATAGGGCAGCACTCGCGCGATGGTGTCTTTCAGGCTTTCGGCCACCGGTATCGTGATGCCCGCATAGCGGCGATCACGGGACAGATCATATTCGGAACCAGCCGCCAGCGGCGGCGGCGGCACATCAAAGCTGCGGCGCCAGATTTTCACCTGGTCTTCACCGTGCAACCGCGTTGTTTCGGCCTTGTCCAGCCCGGTCAGCGCGCCGTAATGGCGCTCGTTCAACTGCCAGTTTTTGGTGACAGGCAACCACAGCCGGCCCATTGATTCGAGCGCCAGGTTGAGCGTTTTGATCGCGCGCGTCTGGACGCTGGTAAAGGCCATATCGAAATCCAGCCCGGCCGCCGCCATGGCGGTGCCGGCGGCGCTTGCCTCGGTGATGCCCTTTTCGGTCAGATTGACGTCCCACCAGCCGGTGAAGCGGTTTTCCAGGTTCCAGGCTGATTGGCCGTGGCGCAGCAGGACGAGGGTTGGCATGGCAGCTCCTGATATCTGCCGCCGCTTTGCCAGTCCAGCCCGCCAAGTTCAAAGGAAAATCAGGGCTTTTTGAAACGATAGACGAACTGGTCGGTCTTGCCGCGGATGGCGGGGTCAAACACATTTTTGTCATGCGGGTCGGCGGAATTGGCGACAGCCTTGCTTTCGCCGTCAAAAATGAAGCCAGCTGCGGTGACTTCGGCCTTTACCACCGCCGGGTCGATGCGGTGCAGGGTCTTGGTGACATCGGCGGGCGCGCCGGCAGCAGCGGCATGATCGAGCACGACAAAAACGCCGCCGGGTTTCAGCGCGGCGAACACCGCCTTGTTAAAGCCTGCGACACCCTCTGGTGGCAGGGCATTGTGCAGATCGTGATAGTTCTGCGCCGTCCAGGCGACATCGACGCTGCCGGCAAGCGATGGATCAGTGATCACCGAAATGACGCTGACATTGCCATAGCCCGGATCGGCGGCAATATCGGCGATGGCCTTTGCCGATACCGGATCACGCTCTGCCGATGCAGCCGGCACCATGGCGAAGACATGGCCCTTTGGGCCTGCCGCAATCGCAAAGACGCGGGTAAAATAACCGCCGCCGGCGATGATATCGAGAACGTGCGAGCCAGGCTTTACGCCGGCAAAGGCGACCATTTCAGCCGGTTTGCGCGCTGCGTCACGCGCGGTATCGGCGGCAGGGCGCACAGCTGCGGCAAGCGCGGGTGTCGCAACCAGCACGGCAGCGGCGATAGCGGCGAACAGTTTCATGCGAAAATTCTCCCAAGGCGACTGCACAAGTCATAGGCGCTGCGGCCAAGCCTCGCCAGCACCAAAATCGCCGGTTACAGCGACGCCAGCGCCATCGCAGCCTTGGCAGTCACCGGGCTGGTCAGGCGAAACCACCTCGGCGGCGGCGGCGGTCCGGATAGGCGTGCTGTCCGGTCATGTTGCTGCGCTTGCAAAGATTTGTGCGACAATTGCCTGCGCCTCATCCTGGATGCAGACAAGATGCTGCTGGCTGCGAAAGCTTTCGGCATAAATCTTGTAGATTCGTTCGGTGCCGGATGGCCTAGCGGCGAACCAGCCGTTGCTTGTCGTGATCTTTATGCCGCCAAGCGGTGCGCCATTGCCGGAAGCTGTCGTCAACCTTGCAGAAATTGTGTCGCCAGCCAGCGTCGCCGCCGTGACCTGGCCGGGTGTGACGGCCAGCAAGACATCAAGTTCGGTGCGGGTTGCCGCAACATCGGTGCGTTCGTAAAAACAGTCACCCAGCGTTGCCGCCAGCGCCTGATAACGCTGCGCCGGATCTTGGCCGGTCTGTGCGGTGATTTCGGCCGCCAGCAGGCCAAGCGCGATGCCATCCTTGTCGGTCGTCCAGACGCTGCCATCGCGGCGCAGCAGCGTTGCGCCGGCGCTTTCCTCTCCCGCAAAGCCAAGCGATCCACCGATCAGGCCATCGACGAACCATTTGAAGCCAACCGGCACTTCGACCAGCGGCCGGCGCAAATGCTGCGCCAGCCGGTCGATCATGCTGCTGCTGACCATGGTCTTGCCGATACCGGCCGTGTTGCGCCAACGGGTGCGATGCATGAACAAATAGGCAATCGCCGCCGAAAGATACTGGTTCGGCGGCATCAGGCCCGCCGATCTGGTAACGATGCCATGGCGATCGGCATCGGGATCGTTGCCAATGGCAAGATCGAAATCACCGCGCCGTTCGATCAGCCGCGCCATGGCATCGGCGGATGAGCAATCCATCCGAAGCTTTCCATCCCAATCGGCCGTCATAAAGCCGAACGTCGGATCGACACTGTCATTGACGATTGTCGCAGCAAGGCCATGGCGATGAGCGATTTCCGGCCAATAGCCGACGCTGGCACCGCCCAGCGGATCGATGCCGATACGGACGCCAGAGGCACGAATGGAATCCATGTCGATGACCGAGGCCAGATCGCCGATATAGGCCCCGCGATAATCGTGGCGCCGCACGTTCGCTGACGCCCGGGCGCGGGCGATCGGGATGCGCCGCACCGTGCCGACACCCAGATCCAGAATGCGGTTGGCTGCTGCCTCGATCCACGCCGTGACGCCGGTTTGCGCCGGGCCGCCATTGGTGGGATTATATTTGAAACCGCCGTCCTGTGGCGGATTGTGCGAGGGAGTCAGCACGACACCGTCCGCCAGGCCGTCAGTTCGGCCCCGGTTATAGGTCAGGATAGCGTGCGAAATCACCGGTGTCGGTGTAAAGCCGTCATCCGCATCGATCATTGTCATAATGCCATTTGCGGCAAACACCTCGATCGCGGTGATCGACGCCGGGCGCGACAGCGCGTGGGTATCGATGCCCAGAAACACTGGGCCGGTGGTGCCATTCTCGATTCGATACAGGCAGATCGCTTGGGCGATGGCGAGGACATGCGCCTCGTTAAAGGAACCATCAAAGGCTGAACCGCGGTGTCCGGAGGTGCCGAACCGCACCCGCTGCGCAGGATCGGACACATCAGGCAAACGCGCGAAATAGGCGGCAACCAGCGCAGCCGGATCGATCAACCGATTCAGAGACAGGATTTTTCCAGCCAAGGGGCTTTTGGCAAATGGCTTTTCGCTCAAAATCTTTACTCCATGCACAATCAGGATGGCCGCAACCGAGGCGGCGTTCGCCGCCGCCGCGGTTTGATCGCGGTGCGTTTCACCAATTCGGCGCAAACAAGATAGGTGATCACCAACAGCGCGATCCCGGTGATGGCGGCAATTGGCAGCGGCTGAAATCCCAGCCATCCCGCCAGCGGCGTAAAGGGCAATATCAGCGCGACGAGCAAGGCCCCCAGCGACGTCGCGGTCAGCACCGGACGCGGCCGATCGGCCCATGGCCGGCCATTGGTGCGGATGACAAAGATCACCAGGATTTGCGTAGCCATCGATTCGATGAACCAGGCAGTGTGGAATTCCATCGGCGTGGCGTGGAACAGCAAAATCAGGCCGGCAAAAGTCAACAGATCGAATACGGATGACAAGGGCCCCATGATGACAGCAAAACGGATTAGGCCGTGCAGATCCCAAACCTGCGGGCGCGCGATTGCTTCGGGCCGTACGGAATCGAAGGGGATGCCAATTTCCGAGACATCATAGAGCAGATTGTTGAGCAATATCTGCGTGGGTAGCATCGGCAGGAACGGCAGGAAAAATGACGCCACCGCCATCGACAGCATGTTGCCATAGTTGGAACTCGCCTCCATCCGGATATATTTGAGGATGTTGGCAAAGGTCCGCCGGCCTTCCTCAACGCCATCGGCAACTACGGCCAGATCGGAATCGAGCAGGATCATGTCTGCCGCCGCCTGCGCCACGCCGGTGGCGCCGTTGACGGATAGCCCGATATCGGCGGCCTTTAAGGCTGGTGCATCGTTGATCCCGTCGCCCAGATAGCCCACCACCGCGCCGCGCGCCTGCAGGGCGCGAATGATCCGCGATTTCTGATCAGGTGCCAGCCGGCCATAGGCGTGGACGGACCGTACCTGGACAGCCAATGCATCGTCGCTGAGTCGGGCGATATCGGCACCGGACAGCACTGTGCGCACCTTCAGGCCGACCAGCGCCGCCAGCCGTTTGACGACGACAGGGTCATCGCCAGACAAGATCTTTATCTGGACGCCAGCCCCCGACAGCTTTGCCACAGCGGCAGCAGCGGTTGGCTTTGGCGGGTCGGCAAACAGGCACAGCCCTTCAAAGACCAGGCCGTTTTCGTCGGCGATCGCGATGTCGCGCGCCACCTCCGGCCAGGCACGCGACGCGACCGCGACGGCGCGCAATCCTTCGCCCTGGGCAAGGTCATGGACCTGCTGAAGGGCTCGCATCCGTTCGGGGCTTCCAAAATCGGCAATGTGATCGCCGTCACGCCGCGCTATGCAAAGCGCCAGAATGGCCTCTGGCGCGCCCTTGGCGATCAGCAACTGGCCCTCGGGGCCACTGGCCAGCACGGAACCGAGCCGGCGATTGAAATCAAAGGCGTGCCGGCCGATCAGTGTCCAGCCGGCAGCCGCAGCGTCCGCCCCCGCCATCAGGGCGGCATCCATCGCACCGCGATCACCGGCAAGCGCGGCCGCAATTGCGCCCAACCGTGCCGGTCGCGCATCGATCGCCCCTGATGCGGCCTGGCTGCGGGCAAGGGTGATTTCGGCTGCGGTCAGCGTGCCGGTCTTGTCGGTGCAAAATACCGTCATCGCGCCAAGATCGTGGATTGAGGCCAAACGCTTGACGATCACCTTGCGTCTGGCCATACGCGCCGCGCCGCGCGCCAAGGTGACGGTGGTGATCATCGGCAGCAATTCCGGCGTCAGGCCAACGCCCAACGCTGCAGCGAAAAGCAGAGATTGAACGACGGGCCGCCCGAAAAATACGCTTGTTGCCAAAACAACGACAACCAGCGCGATGGTCAGCCGCGCTGTCATCAGGCCATAGGCGTGCAGGTCTTTTTGAAACGGCGACGTCTCGGCAATACCCGCCAGAGCCGACGCAGCGGCCCCGAACAAGGTTGCGGGGCCAGTGTGGATCACCAGCGCCGTCGCCTCACCAGTCTGGGCGACAGCGCCGCGGAATATGGCGTTGGTGGCTTCACTGGCAGTTACGCCGGTCACCACGCCGGCGCGCTTTTCGACGGGATAGGGTTCGCCGGTCAACGCCGCCTCGCCCGCGCTAAAGGCGCTGCTGTCGATCAGCAGGGCATCGGCTGGAATGATGTCACCAGCGCGAACACGAATGACATCACCCGGAACTACGGCCTCAACCGGGATTTTGACAAAGACGCCGTCGCGCCTGGCCTCTGCCGTCAGTGCCACCAACCGGCGCAGGACATCTGCCGCCCGGATCGCATGGCCTTCCTGATAGGTATCGAGGCCGATTGAAACGGCCAGAATCGCGACGATAATCGCGCCACCGATCCTGTCTCCGGTCGCAGCTGAGACAACCGCCGCTGCGAGCAGGATCAGCGACAGCGGTTCTGCCAGCCGCCGAAGGATTGCCCCTGCGGTACTCCTCCGCTTGCCCTCGGAATCGGTATTGGCGCCAAATTGGCGCAGGCGCCCGTTTGCAGCAGCGGTGTCCAGTCCATCCTGCCCGCAGGCCAATGCGGCCGCCATGACCGCGACCGATCGCGTCCAGAATGGCGTTTCAACGGCTGGGTTGTCACCATTGCCGGTCACGCTGGCGGCAGTTTGGCGATCACCAGATCAAGCCGATGGGTGCAGCCATCCAGCGGTATGCGCGCCGTTAGGACCGCAGCGCCGTCGAGCATGATGGCCGCTTTCGATCCGTGCTGAACAGAGATTTCGCAGCGTGTCGCGCCGAGGGCCAGCGAAGCGCTATACCCCGGCCAGGCCCCTGGCAGTGCCGGCGAAATGACCAACGAATTGCCCTCACGCCGAATCCCCAGGATACCCTCGATGCCGGCCCGGTACATCCAGCCTGCGGCCCCGGTGTACCAGGTCCAGCCGCCGCGCCCTTCATGCGGGGCCACAGAATAAACATCGGCGGCAACCACATAGGGTTCAACCTTGTAGCGCTGGGCATCGGCGGGGGTCAGGGCGTGGTTGATCGGATTGAGCAGCGAAAACAGTGCCGCAGCCCGGTCACCGTCGCCCAGCCCGGCATATGCGAGCACCGCCCACATCGCGGCATGGCTATACTGGCCGCCGTTTTCGCGCAGGCCCGGCGGATAGCCCTTGATATAGCCCGGATCGTGCGCGGCAACGCCGAATGGCGGGGTGAACAACAGTGCCAGATCGGGGTTATGCCGCACCAGATTGGCATCGAACGCCGCCATCGCCCGGGCGGCGCGCTGCGGATCGGCAGCACCGGACAGCACGGCCCAGCTTTGAGCGATCGAATCGATCCTGCATTCGCTTGCTGTCGCTGTGCCCAGCCAACTGCCATCATCAAAGGTCGCGCGGCGGTACCAATCGCCGTCCCAGCCTTGCGCCTCGATTGCGGCGCGGACACTATCGGCATGGGCGCGCCAGCGCAGCGCCCGTGCCGGATCGCGGCTGTCGGCCAGCGGCGCAAACGCGGCGATGGTCCGGATCAGCAGCCAGCCAAGCCAGACGCTTTCACCACGGCCACCGGCGCCGACGCGATTCATGCCATCGTTCCAGTCGCCGCTGCCGATCAACGGCATCCCTAATGCCCCGGTCAGTGTCAGACACTGGTCCAGCCCGCGCGCACAATGTTCGAACAAGCTGGCGCTTTCGTCGGCGATCATCGGCTGGAAGAAACTGTCGGCCTCTCCGGCCGGCAGCGGCGGGCCGTCAAGGAACGACAATTGCGCATCAAGAATGCCGGTATCGCAGCTGCTGTTTACGTAGGTGGCCGTCGCGAACGCCAGCCAGACCCGATCATCTGAAATGCGGGTGCGCACCCCCTGCCCCGAATGTGGCAGCCACCAATGCTGGACGTCGCCTTCGGGAAACTGACGTGCACCGGCACGCAGCAGATGGGCGCGGGTTTCTTCGGGTTTTGCAAGTGACAGCGCCATGCCATCCTGCAACTGGTCACGAAAACCATAGGCGCCGCTCGCCTGATAAAAGGCGGCACGCGCCCAGATCCGGCAGGCAAGCGTCTGGTAGAGCAACCAGCCGTTGAGCATGATATCCATCGAGCGGTCAGGCGTTTTGACCTGAAGCGTACCGAGTATCGCCGACCAGTGCGCGGTGACCAAAGCCAGTTCCGCATCGATATCGGCAGCGCGGTAACGCGTGATCAGTTCGGCCGCAGCCTCGGCAGAGTCCGCCTGGCCTAGAAGGTTGATGATATCGATGCTTTCACCGGGGGCCAGTTCGATCGTGCATTGAAGGGCGGCGCACGGATCATAGCCGGCACCGGTGCAGCCCGATAACCGCTCGCCGGCCAAGACAGCGGCCGGCGCAGCAACGCTGCCTGCTCGGCCCAGAAATTCGGTCCGATCGCCAGTCCAGCTGGTCTGCCGGCCGCCCAGATCGGCAAAGGCGACACGTTCGGCAAAGCCCGCGCTCCAGGGATTTCGGGCAAACAGCGCGCCAGTGGCATCATCGCGTGCGGTAACAACAAATGGTGCCATCGCACCGCGCGCTGCGCCCAACACCCATTCGGCATAGGCAGTGATCGAAAGGCGCCGCCGCCGGCCCGACAAGTTGGTCAGCCGCAGCCGCGATACGCGCAACGGATCAGCGAGCGGCACAAAGTGCAGCAGATCAAGGCGGATTCCGTCAGCCTCATGTTCGAAGCGACTGTAGCCAAAGCCATGGCGGGCGACATAACGGCCGATATCGCGCAGCGGCAATGCGGTTGCCCCAAAAACGCTGCCGGAATCGCTGTCACGAACATACAGCGCTTCCCCCGGCGGGTCGCGGACCGGATCGTTCGACCAGGGCGTCAATTGGTTTTCGCGGGCGTTGCCGGCCCAGCTGTAGCCGCTGCCTTCGGCAGAAACCTGGATGCCGAAATCAGGATTTGCGATCACGTTGATCCACGGCGCCGGCGTCGTCGAACCGGCATCAAGCACCGTCACATATTCACGGCCATCGCAATCGAAACCGCCCAGGCCGTTGAAAAACTCCAGCACCGGCAGGGCCGGTTCCACCAGCGGCCGGCGTGGTGCGGTCGGCCGGGTGGCGGGAAGCCTGGCCAGGGCGCGCGCGCCTTCTGGCGGCGCCGTCAGGCGGCCAAGCTGATCGGCAAGCCCGCCCCGCCGGGCACTGAGCACAACCCGAGCCACCGATTGCAGCAGGCCGCGGCTCTCCAGCCGCATCAAATCGGCGCGAAGCACATGCACCGCCCCTTGGGCTCCGGGTTCGAGGTGCGCCAGCCGCGATGGACAGCTGCGCACCGCAACTTCGATGGCGGACTGAAGATCCTGCACATAGGATGCGGCATGTTCGTTGATGATCACCAGATCGACGGCAAGGCTTTTTGATTGCCAATAGGCGTGGGCCCGCAACAATTGCCGCACCTGCGGCAAGTCTTCGATATCGTCGATACGCAGCAGGACGATCGGCAGGTCACCGGAAATCGACATCGGCCACAGGCTCGCTTGTGGTCCGGCGCTGCGCATTATGCCGGCCGAGGCCGGGCGAAAACGACCATCGGAATACAGCAAGGGCGCCGCCAGGCGCTGAAAATTGCCGGCTTCGATCGGCGTAATATCAAGATGACGCAATTGCACCTGCGCCAGTGTCCAGGCGAGTGTCTTGGCCCGGTCAAAGGCGCCGCGATCAAGATGCCGATCGACGATGTCGAGCAATTCGGCACGCGATTCGGCGACCAGCGTCCAATAGGCCAACCGCGCCACCTTTCCGGCGCCAATGCGGACAGTCTGCCGCAGCGAGAACACCGGGTCGAGCACCGTACCACTGGTATTGGAAAGCGGCGCCATCGTGTCAAAGGCCGCAGCCGCAGCAATGCTGCGACCGCGGCCAATAAAGCGCGCCCGGTCGCTCTCATGGCTAAGATCGCCCAGCGATTCACCTTCGACAACACACAGGTGCGCCGCCCACACCGGCTTTTCTTCGGGTCCGCGCAGCCGCCGCGTGGCAATCAACACTCCGATTTCGGGCAGGAACTCGGTTTCCACGAACATCTTGGCAAACGCCGGGTGGATGGTGTCGGCGGCCGCCGTCGTCAGCACCAGTTCAGCGAACGAGGTCAATTCGACCGTCCGTCCCCGGCGGCTGTTGTTGGCAATGGTGACGCGGCGGACCTCGCCATCGCCTTCGCCCGAAATCAGCACTTCGGTCGTCGTCGTCATCGGGCCATGGCGGCGGGTGAAGGTGGCGTGATCCTCGCCAAACGCCACATTGTCTTCATCGGCGATGCCGATGATCGGCTTTGCAGCTGTGCACCAGGCTGGACCGCCCTGAACATCGCGCAGCATGATGAAGCTGCCCCAGGCGTCCAGGGTCGCATCCTCACGCCAGCGCGTGATTGCCAGATCGCCCCAGCGGGAATAGCCGCCACCTGTTGCCGTCAGCATGATCGAATAGCTGCCGCTCGACAGCAGGTGGGTCACCACCGGTCCGGTTGCATCGGGCTTGATAAACCGTTCTGCGGGGGCGCGCGAAATGGTCTCGATGGCGGCGCTGTTGACTTCCTCGGCGCGCGGGCGGGCCACCGCGACATCGCGCGGCATCCGTTCCTGCAGCAGCAGCGCGCAGGCCTGGATCATCGGTTCGCGGTGAAAACGGCTGCGCATCCGGCCGTCGTGCAGGGTGTTGGCGATGGCGATGATCGTCATGCCCTGGTGATGGGCCATGACATTGCGGACGATGATGAAATTGCTGCCGGCGGGCAGTCGGCTGCGGGTAAAATCGAGAGCCTCGTAAAAGCCGTAACGGCAACTGGCACCAAGCTCGGCGAGCCGCGCATAGTTGCGAACCGCAGCCCGTGCATCGATCATCGCGGCAAGGCCGGTGGCATAAGGCGCGATGACCAGATTTTCTGATAGCCCGCGTTTCAAGCCAAGGCCCGGCACGCCGAAATTCGAATATTGATACGTCATTTCAAGATCGCGGGCGTTGTATGCCGATTCCGAAATGCCCCATGGCACGCCCATGGTGTTGGCGTAGCTACGCTGCCGTTCGACAACCAGCCGATTGGTTTGCTCCAGCAGGCTGCCCTCGGGCGCACGCATGACGAGTGACGGCATCAAATATTCAAACATCGACCCTGACCAGGATATCAGCGCCGATCCCAGACCCAGCGGGGTTGCGGTTCGCCCCAGGTGAAACCAGTGACGGGTCGGAACATCCCCCTTGGCAATGGCGAACAGGCTGGCGAGCCGGGCCTCTGACGCCAGCAAATCATAACAACTGCCATCCAGCCGGTTGTCCGCCAGCGCATAGCCGATCGACAAAAGTTTCCGATCGGGATCGAGCAGGAAGCTGAAATCCATTGCCAGCGCCATTGCTCGGGCACGGCCGGCGATGGCAGCAAGACGACCCTGCAACGGCGCCGCAGGATCGGCACTGGCGATGGCATCATGTTGATGGCTGGCGGCCGTAGTCCCGATAGCCGCCAGCCAGAATCGCAGATCGACAGCCGTATCAGGCACTTTGGCCAGTGTGGCGATGGCGAGTGCTTCAATTTCAGTCATCTGCGCACCCTCGTGCAGGCGCCGGCCGATCAGTGCCATCCGTCCCGCAACATGCTGTTCAGCAGCTGGCAGTGCGTTCAAGGCATCACAGGCAAGGTCCAGCGCATCCCCGGCACCAGACAGCGCATGCGCTGCCGGCAGAACAGCGCACCACAATTCACAGGCGTTGGCGAGGGTGATCAGGTGCCCGGCAAGATTGCCGCTGTCGACCGATGAAACATAGGCCGGATCGAGCACCCGCATGTCGCGCGTATCATACCAGTTAAAGAAATGCCCGCGGTGGCGGGACAGCTGATCCATGCTGCCCAGTGTCGCTTCGAGCCGTTTGATGCTGTCCAGAGTGCCGATCCAGCCAAAGTCACGCGCCGCCACCGTCGCCAGCAGGTAAAGCCCCATGTTCGTCGGCGACGTGCGGTGCGCCAGCACGCCATTCGGGGTTTCCTGGAAATTGTCTGGCGGCAAATCATTATCGAACGGCGTGACGAAGCATTCAAAAAAGCGCCAGGTACGGCGCGCGATGCGGCGCAGTGCATCGGCATCGGCCAGGGCCAGCGTTTCAAACAGGCGGGCCTTTGGCGGGCGGCTGACCCAGAATGCCAGCGCAGGGGCGGCAACCCACATCAGCGCCAACACTGCTGCCATCGCCACATCGCCAAACGCGAGCGGAGCATGATTCAGCATCAGCCCGGCGACAAGCGTGAACAGCATGAGCGCCAGCGCGACGCCACCAGCCATGTCGCGATAACTTCCGGCCAGATCGAGCCTGGGCCGATGCGCGGTCTGCGCTGCCGTCGTCCATTCGATCAGGTGCCGCCGGCTGATCAACAGCCGCCACAGCGTGCGAATAATGGCGTCACCCATTCGCCAAGCCCGGTCCGCGAGGGTGACGGCGGCAAAGCCTGCCTGTAACAATGCCATCGACAGATCGCCGCCCAGTGCCGCCAGGTGGTTGCGCAGCGGAATGCCGGGCCGGCGCGGCACGATTGCAAACACCGCCGGCAACAGCACCGGCCCAATGATTGCCCCAGCAATCCAGCCGATTGCCGCCAGCGCCTGGGGCAGCGGCAGCAGGCACGCCATGGTCAACGCCGCCACTGTTGCCGGCGCGATGAGCGATCGACGCAGATTATCGGCCATTTTCCATCGCCCGAGCGCAGACAGGGCCTGGGGACCTGTATCGTGATCGAAAATCCACGGCGCCAATTGCCAGTCGCCGCGAGTCCAGCGGTGCTGGCGGCGCGTGGCAACATCATAGCGCGTCGGAAAATCCTCAACAACTTCGATATCCGACGCCAGACCGGCACGGGCAAAAACGCCTTCGAACAGATCATGGCTGAGCAATGCATTTTCCGGCACACGGCCGGCGAGCGCAGCCTCAAAGGCATCGATGTCATAAATGCCCTTGCCGGTGAACGATCCTTCACCGAACAGATCCTGATACACATCGGAAATTGCTGCGGCATATGGATCGACGCCGCCCGGCCCGGACGAAATCGTCTGGAACAGCGACCCCCGGCCGCCAAGGCTTAGCGATGGGGTGACACGCGGCTGCAGAATAGCATAACCGCTGGCAATGCGGCGGCCGCCAGCGTTGAATTGCGGCCTGTTGAGCGGATGCGCCATTTTGCCAACCAGCTTTGCCGCAGAATCGCGCGGCAATTGCGTGTCGGCATCCAGGGTAATGACATAGCGGACATCGGCCGGCAGTGTTGGCAGGCGACCACCAATGGGGATGAAGCCGGTGTCGCTTGCCCCGCGCAGCAGACGATTCATTTCGTGCAGCTTGCCGCGTTTGCGTTCCCATCCCATCCAGCAGTTTTCACCGGCGTTCCAAATACGGCGGCGATGCAACAGCCAGAACCGCGGGCCTGCAGCGCCCGGGGCATGCAGCGCATTCAACCGGTCGATCGATTCGGTCGCCATCGCCAGCAACACCTGATCACTGGCAACGATCTCGCTGTCGGCATCGGCGCCATCCAGCAGCAGGACGTATGACAGATCGCCTGTGGCGTTGGACAGATGATGCACTTCAAGCCGCTCGATCTGTTCGAGCAGATCGGACTCGCCGGTCAACAGCGTCGGCACGACGACAAGCGTGCGCAGCGCCGCCGGAACGCCGCCGCGCAGTTCAAGGCCGGGAAGCATGATTGGATGAACCGTCGATCCGATGGTACGGTTGACCAGCGCCGTTGCAACCTCGGTCGCCGGCAGAAATGCAGCAACCACAAACAGCACCAGCAGCATGGATGGCTGTGTGGCAGCGATCGCCCACAGCGCCACGGCCAGCAAGGCCATCGTCAGCAACACGATCGACGCCGCATAGCCGGTAATGCCGGCGGCGACCGTCAGCCGCGCAAGCCGGAGCCGAAGCGGCGGCCGAAAGCCGATCGTCTGTTCCAGTTGCGGCCGTCCGGACCCGATCAAGTAATAGCCGGGATCCGCCGCCGGCCCCGCCGGTGAAGCATTTGCAGCCGCCAGGGCCTGGACGGCGATTTCCAATTCCGACGTGGTGGCATTGCGTGCCAATCGTTCGATAGCGCTGCGATAGGTGTTGCGGCTTTCGAAATCCATCGCGGCAAAACCGCTGCCGGCCATCAATGTCCGGTCGACCAGGCTGACCGATTCAATCAGCTCGCCCCAATCAATGTCAGAGATTAGGCGCATGCTGGTGATGACATTGCGCACCGATACGTTCGACGCGCCCTGCCTTTGCTGAGCATTGCGGACCACTGCATCGATACTGCTGCCTTGCGCCGCCAGCCGTTCCTCCAGCCATGGCAGAGCCGGCGTTGTCAGCGGATCCTGGTCACGCAACAGCTTTGCCAATTCGGCAGCAAAGCGTTCTGACAACGGGCTGGGGGGACGCTGGGCGATATCCGCCGCCAGTGCGCTATGTGCAGCACCAGGGGCGAGAAGCCGGCTTGCCAAAATTTCAGCGTCGGCGCGAACCTGCAGACCGTCGGTAATCTGATCGGTCAATCGCCGCAGATTTTCGATATAGACGATCCGCAAGGTGATCGCGACCGCCCACAACTCACCAATGCGTAGCGGTTGGACGCGCTGATAGGCTTCAAGATAACGGCACAGCGTCACAAGCTCGAAATGGCTGTCAGTATGGGCGACAAACGCCCAGGCCAAACCAAACACGCGTGGATAACCGGCGAACGGCCCAGCGGCCAGCTTTGGCAGTTCGCGATAATAACCCGGTGGCAGATCCTCGCGGATTTCTCTGATCTGCGCCTCGACAAGGTGATAATTATCCAGCAGCCATTCCGCGGCGGGCACGACATCACGGTGGTTTTCAAGTTCGTTGGCGCTGGTGCGATAGGCGGCCAGCAGCACGGCGGCATTGTCATCCAGCCGCGCTCGCAGGCGCAGCACGGCGGGTGGATCGGCGGTGATTGTCTGGGCGGCGGCCAGGCTCTCCGCATGCTGTTCCAGGCGTTCGAGGCCAAAAACCTCATCGCGAACGGGTGCCACGTCGTGCCATGGCGACCCAGGCAGCGGCGGACCAAAAACTTTGCGAAGCATGCCGTCCCAGGCCTTTCCGGCAATTGCTCCGGGTGGTCGGCCGGCGTGTGCACCAGACAACGACAGAAACATCGCCGGGCTGCGTCTCTCTCACCCCTATGATAACGGGGCATGTTTTGGCGGGTAGGTTCGGAATCTACTCATTACGTTCCGCTTAACCGGGTCGGGGCCGCAAGCCGGCGGCGCCTGCGTAGTTTCCGAAGCTGACCATTTAAGCTAGCCGCAGCTAGTCTGCGAAAGGCGGGCAACGAGTTGCGCTGCCGTTATTGCCGCTGCTGGTGGAGAGGCATGTTGCGAAAATCACAGCATCATCGCGCGCCAGATGCGTTGTTCAATACCGTGCCGACCGCCGCCTGACCACGAACCAAAGGACCACGCCATGCAGGGTTATGTTGTCGATATCGAACATGTGACCGAAGAAAACAGCGATTTCCGCCGAGTGCTCTACACAGGCAAATATCTGCAACTGGTGCTGATGGCGCTTGCCCCTGGCGAAGCGATCGGGGCCGAGGTCCATGCCGGCCATGACCAGTTTTTCCGGGTCGAAAAGGGCCGCGGCACGGTGATGATCGATGACCGGACCCAAGCCATCAAAAGCGGTGACGCCATCGTCGTGCCGGCAGGCGCACGGCATAATATTGTCAACAGTGGCGACAAGACGCTGCGGCTTTATACGCTCTATGGTCCGCCAAACCACCGCGATGGGGTCTGTTACAAAACCCGGGACCAGGCCGAATCGGCGCACGAACATTTTGACGGCAAGACATCGGAAGTGCCCGGCTGACGGTCTTGCCGCCGTTGCGCAGCGTGCTCGGCCCATGCCGCGCCTGAGGGCAAGGCATGGCCGATATCCGCGTTGGCGGCGTCACCGATCGGGTTCGGCTCGCAGCAATCGGCCATCGACCAGATCGATAATCCGGTCACAGCGCTGGGCCAATTCCAGGTTGTGGGTGACCATCAGGATGCTGGTGCCGCTTTCGCGATTCACCTCGCGCAGCAGGTCAAACACCCTGTCGGCAGCCTTGCTGTCCAAATTGCCGGTGGGTTCGTCCGCCAGCAACAGGTCAGGCGCCATGGCCAGCGCCCGGGCGACGGCAACGCGCTGCTGTTCGCCGCCCGACATGTTCATCGCATTGTGGTTGGCAACTTTGGACAGCCCCATCCGCACCAGCAGGGACAGCGCCCGTGCCTCGATATCGGCCGTCGCCCGGCCTTGATCGACGACCATCGGCATCATGACATTTTCCACGGCAGTAAACGCCGAAATCAGGTGGTGTTCCTGAAACACAAAGCCGATGCTGTGGCCACGCAGCCGGGTCAGCGCCGCATCATCGCAGTTTGACGTATCCTGGCCATTGATCAGAATACGGCCCGATGTTGGCCGGTCGAGCAGGCCGACCAGGTTGAGCAGGGTCGATTTCCCCGATCCCGATGGGCCCATCAACGCCAGGAATTCGCCGCGCACAAGTTGCAGGTTGGTCGCATGCAGCACTTCGGTTTCCGACACGAGGCCGATATTATAGGATCGGGTAACCGCCTCCAGCTTCAGCACAGTTTCAGCCACGGATTGCCTCTACGGGGTCGAGCCGCGCGGCGCGCATGGCAGGTGCCATCGCCGAAAGAATTCCGGTCAGCGGCGCCAGGATCGCCGTGACGATGAACAATTGCCGTTCGAGGATCAGCGGAAACAGCTCGGTGCCATCCCCTTGCCGGACGGCGGTGTGCCACCAGTATAGCCCGGCGACGCCCAGTGCGGCGCCGATAATTGCGCCAGCCAGCCCCAGCAAGCCGCCCTGGATCAGAAAGATGCGCATCACCTGCCCGCGCGTCGTGCCCATGGCGCGCAGGATGCCGATGTCCTTTGATCGCTGGATAACCGACACCACCAGCACCGCCGCGATGCCGAACGCCACCGATAGACCGACAAAGACACGGATCAGCGTGTTTGAAGTCTGCTGCGCGCGCACGGCTGTGAAAAACTGTGCATTGGTGCTGATCCAGCTGTCAGCGCGCACCGGGTTGGTATCGGCGATACGCTGCGCCAGCGTTTCGGCGGCATAAATGTCGTGAACGGTGAGCGCTATCGTCGTGACTGCGCCAATACGGCCCAGCAACGATTGCGCCGTGCGCAGGCTGACATAGGCGTTGCGTTCGTTCGCGCCCTTGTTGCCGAGATCGAACAGGCCGGAAATGCGCAGCACGACGGTGGTGCCGGTAGCGGTGCGGATGTTCAGCTTGTCGCCCAGCGCTGCCCCCAAAACCTTGGCCAGTTCGATGCCGATGATGATTTCGTCGCTGGCCAGCGTGCCCTTGCCGGCGATGATATAGTCGGGGATGCGGACGATGCGGAAATAGCTGTCCGGCTCGATGCCCGAAATTGATATTGCGCGGCTGGCATCGCCGCGGATCGCCAGCGCCGATCCTGACATGGTGGGCGATACCATTGTGATTTCCGGCATCGCCTGCATCCGCGCCACAATTTTGGGCCATTGGTCGATCGACACGATGCGCTGGGCCGGGCGCTGAACAATCGCATCCTCGATCACTCCCGCGCCCGCGCGCAGCGACCGCGCCACCTGGTCAGGCGGCAACAGTTCGATCTGTGCCGAAGACGTCAGCACCCGGTTGAGGAAATTCGCCTGCAGCCCGGTCAACAGTGCCGACATAAAAACGATCACACCAACCCCGATGGTGATGCCCAGGATGATGAAAGCCGTCTGCAACCGGCCTTCGCGCAGGAACCGCACCGCGGCGATCCATTCGAATGGCAGCAGCCGGTTCATGGCGCGGCAGGCCGCACACGCTTGCCGGCAACAATCGGCGATGATGCAGGGATGATCGTGTCGCCGGCAGCGAGGCCAGTGATGATTTCGGTCTGGCTGTTGCCCTGCAGGCCGATGCGCACCGGCAGATGCACCGCCCGCCCATCCCGTATCGCCATCACCCAGGGCTGCGGCGACAGCGCGCCGCGGATCGAACGGTTGGGAACCGTCAGCACATTGTTGCGCCGCGCCACCGCGATATCGACCGACACCGTCATATCCTGCCGCAGCGTGGCCGGCGGCTGGTCAACAATCAGCTTTACCTGCATCGAGGCGCGGGTGATATCGATGCCGGGGTTGATATAGGCGATGCGCGCCGCAAACCGCTGCCCGGGATAGGCATCGGCCGATGCAATCGCGGCCTGCCCCAGCGCCAGCTTGCCCAGGTTACGTTCGTCAATCTGCAGGACCAATTGGGTCACGCCGATCGGCGCGAGCACCATCAACACCGTGCCCGGCGATACCACCGTTCCGCGTTCGACATTGCGGCTGATCAGCACGCCGTCACGCGGCGCGGTGATATTGGCATAGGCAAGGCGTGATTTTGCCGTGTCATAACCGGCACGCGCCTGCGCCAGTTCGGTTTCGCCAGATACATAGTCGCTGCCGCCGGGGCCGGCAGACTGCACCTGGGCCTGTGCCGTGCGTGCTGCACTGTCGGCAATGTCGAGCTGGTTGCGGGCGTTGTCGAGCGTGGCGCGCGTGATGAACCCCTTTGGCGCAAGCGCGGCGGCACGGCGCTGCACCTGCGCGGCGCCAAGCTGGCTGGCAATGGCCGCCTTGCGCGCGTCGATGGCACTGGGCAATGTCAGCTCGCGCAACTGCCGCATGTGCGCTTCGGCCTGCGCGACCGCCCCTCGGGCCTGGATCAGTTGAGCGGTCAATTCGTGCGAATCGAGCGCGACCAGCAGCTGGCCCTGATGGACGGCCTGGCCTTCGCTGACCGGGATATTGGCCACAGTGCCCGTCATCTGGCTGCCGATCACGGCGCGATACGGCGTTTCGACATGGCCAGAGGCGACAACGGTTTCGATCAGATCGCCGCGCTGCACCACATCGACCGCAACGCTGGTACCGGCGAAATAGCCGGCGCCAAGCCAGACTGCGACGGCGACAGCGATGACAGCACCAACGGCGAGGAATTTATGCGCCAGCAACCAATGCCCGGCGGCCCGCGCACCAGCACCCGGCGCCGGGTCCGCGATGATGGCGGGTTCGACTTTTGCGGAACCAGGGGGCGTTTCAGGATCGATTGCGGTGTCCCCTGCAAAGGCTGTCATTATATCCGTGCCATTGCCGGCGATGCAGCATCGGCAACTACCCATAGTCTTGACCAATGCGTAGTTTCCGAAGCTTCGCCGATCCAGCGGAAAGTGGCACATTAAACCAAACCAATCGACAACCAGCGGGATCAGCCATGACTTATGCCAGCCTGATGGTGCAGCTTGAACTTGGCCAGACGAATGCCGGCGTGCTGCGCGTCGCCGTTGATCTTGCGAGGATGTTCGATGCCCATGTCACCGGTCTTGCCGTCCGCCGGCCGATAGAGGTTGGCTATGGCGATGGCTTTATCTATGGCGACGCGATCGTCGCGGCGGGCTTTGTCGACCAGGGCAAGGCCGAACTCGACGCAGAGGCAAAGGCCGCCGAAGCAGCGTTTCAAACCGCCTTCGCCGATCGCCCGACGCGCATCGATTGGCGATCGATAACAACCTTTGCCAACCTTGCCGATCTGGTGGCGGCCGAATCGTGCGCGGCCGATATCGTCATCACACATATGGCAGCAGGCGAATTGCTCGACGCCACACGCCGCGTTGATACCGGTGATCTGGTCATGCAATCGGGCCGCCCGGTCCTGATCGTGCCGCCCGAAGCCGCCGGGCTGACGCTCGATCACGTCATGCTCGCCTGGAAGGACAGCCGCGAAACGCGCAAGGCCGCCGCCGCGGCGCTGCCGATGCTGAAAAAGGCGACCCAGGTCACACTGGTCGGGCTGGCTGCCGCCGACGCAATGCCCGCCACGGTCGCCAGGTTGAAACAGGTCATCGCCTGGCTGGGCCATCACGGCATCGCCGCCAAAAAACTGGCTGTCGAAGCAACCGGCGATGATGCTGCGCAATTGGCCGCGCTGGCCCATGACCATGCCGCTGATCTTATCGTCGCCGGTGCCTATGGCCATAGCCGACTGCGCGAATGGGCATTGGGTGGTGTCACCCGCGACCTGTTGATGCGCAACACCCGCTGCGCGCTGGTCACCCATTGATCCTCCACCCGATCAAGGAACCCCGCATGGCCACTATTCGATCGACCAACAACAACCACAAGCGCGCCATTCGGCGGGCAGTCTTGCTCGCCGAGGCGCCGGCAAAACCTACCCCTCCCCCCGCCGCCACCAAGCGGCATTGACCACCCCCTACCCCCGAAAGGACATGCAATGAGCGACAAGATCGACCAGTTCTGCGATTCGATGCGGACAAACCTCAACGCCATCGAAAGCCA
This sequence comes from Sphingomonadales bacterium, assembly GCA_038228305.1. Lineage (GTDB taxonomy): Bacteria > Pseudomonadota > Alphaproteobacteria > Sphingomonadales > Sphingomonadaceae > Sandarakinorhabdus. The sequence continues at coordinate 61,050 of JBBRPI010000002.1, forward strand.
GGTTGAACGCGTCAAATCCGAAATGGCCACGGCGCAAAAGGATGGGATGGCAATTTTTGACCGAAAACTCGCCGACGCTCACAAGGCCGTCGAAGACCAGCGCAACGACGCCGAAGCCGCCGGGATAAAGGTCCGCCACTGGGTCAACGCCAAGCGCGAAGCCGGTGAAGCCGTGCTCGAAAGCTGGAAGGCCAGCTTTGACAAAGGCAAGCTCGAAATGCACGCCGAACGCGCCGAGGCCAGTGCGCGATCATCCGTCATCATCGCCGAAGCCGCCCTCGCCGACGCCAACCTTGCCGCCTATGAAGCGATCGCGGCCCGGCGTCACGCGGACGGCGTGAAGTAGGGTCAGGACCTGTTAAACTCATTCCCCGGCACGACGAAGAGAGGCCCGGCACGAGTGAGTGCGTGCAGTGGGGGGCGCCCCTTTGCGAAACGAGCGCTGTGCCGGGCCTCTCCGCGTTGCCCTTCGAGTGGTGCCAGACGGGGCATGATTTCAATAGGTCCTGACCCTAGGATTTAAGAGCCTCCAAAGTCGATATTCCTTAAATTCAATATTATTCACCCGCCGCGTCCAGCACAGCATCGGCCTTTGCATCAATGCGCTTCGCTTCGGCGGCAGTCATGCGGCCCACATTCACGGCCTGTGTGGCTCGGGCCTTGGCATTGCGGGCGTGGCCCTTGTCCTCGATCGGGTAGGCGCGTTCGGCTGGCTCGGCGAAATCATTGGCGGGCAGGGCGTTGCGCTTTGCCTTGGTTAGCTTTGTCACTGGGCTTATCCTTGCGATCGGCGCAGCGCGGTCAGGCGTCCAACGGGTGGCGGGCCATGAACGGTTTGAACAGGTCGCGCGGGTTGAAATCTTCGATGATGACTGACGGCGGACCCCGTTTTAGCCCAAGCAGTGCCTGCACCGCCGTCTGGGCCGATCGGATCGAATATTCGATGGTGAAGACAACATCGTCGGGCAATTCGCAGAACTGCCCCATAAAGCCCAGATTGGTGGATCCTGCCGGCACCACCTGCGGCCTGTCCCCCGGTTCACGCGGCAGGAACTGGCTGGTAATGAACGGCATCATGCAAGGGATGCAGATGCTGGTCTCCAGGATCGGCGCCATGGCGTCCCTGGCGATATCGAGATGGCCCATGATTTCGGTCAGAATTTCGCGGCCGGTGCATTCCGCCATTGGTTTTGGAACGAAATTGCCAATCGCATCGACGCGCAGGCCATAACCCCACAGTACCGACACATCATCCGGCTGATCGATAAAACAGGGTTGATAAGGGATGACCAGCGACGCCAGCCAGGCGGAATCGGGAAACGTGATCAGGCCGCCTTCACCGGGCACCGTGCTGTTGAACCCTGCAACAATCTGCAACAGCAGCAGATCTTCCATGGTGACGGTAAACGAAAGCCATTTCGATTCATCGATGTGGCTGTCAAACGCCGTCGGATTGCCGAATCGCGGGCGGCCCTGGGCAATAGTTTCCCACAATTTCCAGGCGCCGCCATCTGCCTTTGTGCCCAATGCTGCCGCCTGATCCATCGATCCCAGGGCCGCAGCCTCTGTCATTGATCCCAGGGTTACGAGCACAATGTCGTCGGGTGCGACCGCGATGCTGTGCGCCCTGCCCGCAGATTCCGTTGCGATGCTGGTGACGACGGTTGCCCGGCTGGCTGGCCCGAAGTCGAGACTTGTGACCTTGGTGTTGATTGCGAAATTGACGCCATGCATTTCGAGCCATTTGTACAGCGGGCGGACGAGCGAGTCATAAGGATTGTAAACGGTGCGCATGATGCCCTGCAGGCGATCAAAGCCACCGACCATATGGGCAAAGCGGATCAGGTAACGCCGGAACTCCGCTGCCCCGTGCCAAGGCTGAAAGGCAAAGGTCGTGCACCACATGAACCAGAAATCGGAAGCAAAAAATGACGGATCGAAGTGATCGGCGATGCTGGTATGACCCAACTGGGCTTCGGGTTGCCCGATAAGACCCTCCAACACTTGCATATCAGCTTCGCTAAGCCCGAAGGCTGGCACCGTCTGCCGCATGCCGCCCCGCACCAGCCGCGATCGCGATGAGGTTTTCATCGTGCGGTTCCAATCCAGTGTTTCGGCGGTGACGCTACGGGCCAGGTCCAGCGTCGGGATCGAATCGAACAGGTCAAAAGTGCAGACATAACGGCTTTCCAGCATGCGCCCGCCGCGCAGCACATAGCCTTCCTCGGCAGTACCGGCACCATCCAGGCTACCGCCGATGCGATCCGATTCTTCGATGATGGTGATCTGGTGGCCAGCGATGCCGGCGTCGCGGACCAGAAAAGCCGCCGCTGCCATTGCTGCGATGCCGCCGCCGACAAGCTGAAATTTCCGGTCAGTATCGCCTGGCGCCAGGGTCACGGCGATTGGTGCCTTAGCGCGAGGAGGCATCGGAGCGCCCCTGATTTTCCCGGCCATGCATTGTAACGCCTTGGCCGGCTGGTGGCGTCTGTTCGCCTGATGCCTTGGCCGGAGTGGCGACGACGTCGGCAAGCGCTGCATGGCGCGAAACCTGCCATCCCATGATGATGACCAAGCCGGCCAGCCAGACGATCGCAAGACTTGTCATCACCCTGCGCATTCTGTTGCCCTTGGCGCTGGCCATCGCAGCGTCAGGCCGGTCTATGCCGGATACCAGGCGCCCGGCAGCATCGGAAAATACCCATTGGCGGATACCCAACCAATTGATGGGCAGCGTTATTTCTCCGCCGCAAGCGCCATGCGGGCGAGGGCTGGCAGCGATTTCGATCCACTTTTGCGCATGATCGCGGCACGATGGTTCTCCACCGTGCGCTGACTGATGCCTAGGTCGGCGGCAATATTCTTGCTGGCGTGCCCGGCCAGAACCATCACCATCACCTGGCGCTGGCGCGCAGTCAAAGCATCGAAATGGTGCATGGCATCGGTTCGGACTGCCTGTTTGCCCGATGCGATGCGGCCGCCTTCCAATGCGCGGGTCACGCTGGCGATCAACTCGGTACCGCCAATCGGTTTTTCGATGAAATCGGCGGCACCGGCCTGCATGGCCTGCACCGCCCGGGGAACATCGCCGCTGTCTGTTGTCAAAATTACCGGCAGCGGGTCTGCCGCCGCGCCAAGCCTGAGCAGGAGCGTCAGGCCGCCCAGATCGGCAAGATCGGTATCGGCCAGCAGGCAGGCATTGTCCTGACGTTGATAGGCGGCCAGAAAGCCTTCGCCATCGGCAAACGCCCTGGTCCGCAGGCCACTCGCCTCGATCAGGCGGCGCAGGGCGTTTCGCACCTGAGGATCCTGATCGACAATGAAAACCAGCCCGGGTTTGTCGTTTTGCTCATCGCTGTCGTCCAGTTGTGTCAACGTTGGTGCGCCCGCGCGCGCGGTGCACGATTGCCGGGTTTCGACGAGATCCCGAGCCGGGAATAAAGCGCAATCCCGAAGCGGAGCGTACGGCACGGCGCTGCGCAGCACCGCCACCTTCAGGGCCGCCGCTGCCTGTTCCAGATTCGCATCGACAAGCGCGTGTTCGGCATCAAGCAGCGCAGCGCCTGCCGTGATCGGCATGCCTTCAGCTTCTGTTTTGGGGCCAAGCATGTACATCGACAACCCTGACTGCGTTGTATGATTGTTCAACGCGAAGCGGCTGCGATTGTTCCTTTGTTGTCACGAACAAGCCATTTGGCGACTTGATCTTTACGTTTAGTCCGCGGTGTTTTCGAATTTTCAGGCGAGGTTCATCGTTGATCTCGTTAAAGAGGCGGCGGTGCAGCCGCCTGGAACGCAGGCAGCGCACCTGCACGGTCAGCGATTGCAGTCAGGCGCGGATAGGGCGCCAGATCGGCCTTGAAACGGCGCGCATTGAACATCTGCGGCACCAGGAAGGCATCGACAATATTCGGCGCTTCACCACCCGCAAACTGTGCATCGGGCATCAGTTTTTCCAGCGTCGCAAAGCCCTGTTCGACCCAATGCCGATACCAGTCATCGATCCGGGCCTTGTCCTGGCCAAGTTCGTTTTCGAGATATTTCAGGATGCGCAGATTGTTGATCGGATGAATATCGCAAGCGATGGTCAGCGCCATCTCCATTGCCCGCGCCCGCGCGGCAGGATCAGCGGGGATCATGCGCGGTTCGGGGTGGACAGCATCCAGATATTCGATGATCGCCAGGCTTTGGCCCAGCACAAGTCCATTCACTTCCAGCGCGGGAACCATGCCGGCTGGATTGATTTTCAGATAATCCGGTGCGCGCTGCTCCCCGGACCGCAGGGCATAGTTGCGCTTTTCATACGCCAGCCGCTTCAGATTAAGGACGATCCGAACGCGAAAGCTTGCCGATGACAGCGGGAAATCATGCAAGATCATGGCACGTTCGCTTCCTTGTAGACGGTCACCAGCGCGCACTGTGAAATCAACCGATTGCTGCCCGGTCAATCGATGTCATTGATCCGGTGCCCGAAACAACAGAAAACCGCATTGCCCGCTTGGAATAGGCTCTACTCCAGGCCGCCAAGCAGGGACGCCAGCGCCAGCGTCGCGCTGGAGCCATTCAGCCCAGTCGGATCGGCCTGGCGCGGCGGCGCGACAAAAGCGCCGGGGTCGTCTGGCCCGGGCCATGGCGCGGTAAGCCGACCCAGCCCACCCTGCGCAATCAGTTCGGCAACGAAATCGAATGCACTGCGGGGTTCATGAAGCCGATCCCAGTCAACCGATGGCATCGGCGGATCAGCGGGCGGCGGCGGTGGCGCAGGCGGTGGGGGTGGCGGCGCCAGGATCGGCGTAGGCAATACCCCAAGCTTTGCCGCGAGCAACGACTGCCGGAACCGCCGGATCGCCGGCGCATGACCGTCGACAAAATCATCATCGATCAGGGCAACATCGACGCCACCGTCAAAGCTGTGTCCGCGTCGCCGGAAGTGACTGGTGCCGACGAGCGCATAAACATCGTCAACAATCGCGACACTGGTGCGCAGCGCTGCGGCGCGGCCGGGAAAGCCCGCGGGATGGAAGGCCACGACCCGACCCGGAGCCTGGTTCCCCAGCCATTCCAGCGCCGCCATGCGCGTCTTGGCCGCTTGCGCGATCCAGCCAGGGCGCGCCGGTGAAAAATCCGCCTCCCGCGCCACCGCGATGATCAAACGCAGCTTTGGCCGCGCCACCAACGCCTGCGCAATGGCCACCAGAAGGTCAGGCATCACCGCGGGGTCTGCCGGGTCAGCCGGGTCGGGGTTCTGCGGCAGGGGCAGGTCCCAGGCATTGGGATAGCGGGTTGGCTGAAACGCCGGCCCCTCAAGGTAAATGAGCTCGGTTGCCTGTGTGAGCGCCCGGCGCAGACTCCAGACCGCATCACGCGCGCCATGCTTGGCACGCAACAGCTCACGCCGAACCTCGACCAGAGTGCGCGTCGTTCCCGCCGTTTGGGTTATCTGGGGCGCGGTAACGGCCGGACCCAGCGCTTGTGCCACTGCGTTGGCGAGTCCCTGCAACGTGATCGGCCCGGCGGGTTCGTTGAACAGGCTGAGTTCCGGCGTATCGCAAAAGGCGGCGACGGTTGTCAGCATCGCCGCGCTGATGCTGGGGGCGTTGGCCGGTGCCGCTGGCGACGGAGCGGGCGGCGTAAAGGCACCAGTCAGCAGCATGACCAACCAGCCCGGCAGGCCATCGGGCGGCGACGGATCCAGGGGGATCATCGGCTGCGCGCGCTTTAACGCGTGCCGTGCAAGATCAAAGGCCAGCGGCCCAGCGGCGTGCACACCGGGCGCATGCACGTCGGGCCCCGCCGGCTGGCCTGGATTACCCAGCGCATGCCAGGCCGAACGAGTTTCTCGCGCCCAGCGCCCACCGGTCAGCACGGCTTCCCAAGCATGGGCAGCATCGGGCGTCACCTCCACACCGGTCGCAATGACAGTATCGAAACGGCCCATTGTTGGCAGGCGCGGCCCCGAACGCGGGCTAGTCTCCATGGCAAGCTTTCGTACAATGTCGACGATCCCGTTTCCCGATGGCGACGGGGAAGGCAGCAACCCCGGCGGCGCGGGCGCGGCAAACAGCGATGAAGGCGCGACCGATTCCAGGGATTTCGCCCAGATATCGACAGGATCGGCGGCGGCCCATGGATCGGGCGGCGCCGTTCCGTTGGGCTGGATGGCAAGGCCGTGGATGGAGTGTGTTTTGCGCCCACCGGCCGGATCAACGATGACCAGATCGGCAGCCAGCACTGCGCCCGGCGGCGGCTGTTGTCCCGGTGCCAGCCCGAGTGGGTTCGGCAACAGCACGGCAACGCCGGCGGGCGGATTGGCGATTGGCACCGCGCCGCCATCACCGCGAACGAACGACGGCGTTGCGCCGATGGTTGCAATCAGTTGGAACCGCCGCGGATAAACCCGCAGGTGACCACCCGCCGGCAATCCGCCGGCAAGCAGAGTCAGCACGACATCGCGGCCGTTTGCAATCCATTTCGCCGTCGCGCCCAGCGGGATCGGCAGCACGGACGCCGGCGTGCCCGGTGGCAGTTGCGTGACAAATCCTGGCCATGGCGACACGCTTGATCCCACCGCTGTTTCGATGACCGGCGAACTGAGCAGGACAAAGCCCGGCGTGCCGGGATTGCCCTGGGTTCCAATCGTGATGCGGGCTGCGACCAAATTCGCCGCTGCCAGCATTGAAGGACCGTCGGGCAGCATGGTGAGCGCAGTATTCATGTGGATCTGGGGCAGCAATTCGGGCGGTGTGGTGCCATCGTCACCCGGAATGGTATCGCGCACCATCTGGGTACGATTGCCTAGCAACAGCCAGCCAAGATCGGCGACAACGATACGGATGAACTGGCGCGACAGCGGCGTCATGGCTGGCGCTGCGACCGGGATCGACAGCGGCGATGTGCCCAGCCGTCCGCCAGCCGAATAGCCCAGACGCATTGGCGGCCCGCCGGCGGCAAGCGATATCGTTGTGCCGGCGGGCCAATCGAAAACTGCGCCAGCCGGCGGAGCCCCGGCGACAACGATGGCGGCAAGCAGCGCGGGACCAAGGACATGGCCGTGCGGATCGACGAGTTGCACCCCGGTTCCGGTCGCCGAAGCCGGCAACGGCGCAACCGTGCCGACACGCAGCGCCGGAAAGCTTTGCATCAATTCGGCAAACAAGGCTGCCACAGCAATAGGGCAAATGATCATTCCCCGGGCATCGTGGAACGAGATAGACCCTGTCACCGACCCCAGCAGCGCGTCACCCGCGTCATGACGAAACGGCGGCCCGGTGTAGACGGCGCCCCTTACCAGCATGACGACCGGCATCGGGCGCGGGTTGGGCCCGCCCCCCGCCACGCGTTGCGCAGCGAGCAACGCCATGCGCTGTGCAGCCTGTGGATGCAGGCGGAATGCCAGCGCATCGGCAAGGATCGGCATGCCATCGGCACCGCGACAGGTACCGATCGGTGCTGCTTCCAGCGTGCCCGACCAGGGCGCTGAAATGGGCCCGTTGATGGCAAGTGTCAGCCCTGCGGCATCAAAAGCCCCGGCATTGGCCCAAAAGGCGCTAAGCTGCGGCAATGTCAGCCCCAGACGGGCGGCGCCGCCGGCCAGTCGCTGCTGCGCCGTTGCCTGCGTCAAGCTGGTGAGCGTTACCATTTGACCGGCACCTCGCGCACTGCGGTTTCGCCGCCGCCGGCGATCGTGACCCGGATAAAGCCCTCGGTCGATGGCAGCGTCACCGAAACTCCCGTCATGCCATCAACAGTGCCGCTTCGCGCAATCTTGACACCTGGCGCGATCAGCTTGGCTGTCGCTGTCAGCGATTTTAGCGCAACCGGCGGCAGCACAAGACCCAGCGCTGGAACCTGGAGGATCACGGTCTGCGCAGCCGCTGCCGTAAACGCCTCTGGCGGCGACAGGAAGGTCAACAATGTGCGGCTGGCATTCGCCTGCGCACGCGCCCCGAAAAGCACCGGCTGCGCCAGCACTGTCGCCGGAACCGGCACCATCTCTTCCGTGACGCGGCCCAAGGGATCCGTAATCCGCACGATAAGGTCAAAGGCCGGGGCGATCGGCCGAGGAAAGACCCAGCGCCAGTCGGCGCCGCGCCGCAAAACCGCTGGCGGCACCGCGTCCAAGGTAAAGCGCGCGCCCGGCGTCCCGCCATTGTCGATCGCAACGGCATGCGCGCCAAGCGGCGTTGCAGCCCCTGGCAAGGCGCTGGTGAAATAAAGCGCCAATTGGCCCGCCCCACCCTTGGTCACAACAATGTTGCTGAGAGGTGGCGGTGTCACGGGCGGCACCAGCAAACGGAAGCCCGAACTCGCCGGCCCCCGAGCACCAAAGCGCGCCCGATCGAAATCATCGGCGGAACGGCAGACAGCCCGATACCACCATGGCCGCCACGAGGGCGCCGGATCGTCGATGATGATGACCGGGCCGGAGGTTGCGACTGGAACCGTTATTGCCGGCGCTCCCATCAATGCAACATCAGTCGCGGCCTGTGGCAGGCGCGTCCGGAACAATTCGATCTTTGATGCCGGCACGCCTGGCTGCGGCGTTACAATAACCTCCACAGCACCGTTCTTCAGATGCGCCTCCAGCCAGGGGGGTGATGGCGCGACGGCCCGCGCTGGAAACACGATATTGACACCTTGCTTCGTCGCCGGCCATGCACCTTCGATCCCGCCGGCACTGGTTCCCAAAACGACAAAGGCATGAAAGACGTTTGAGCCTCGCGGCATGGCAATATCGGCCCGGTCATCCTGGATCGGCGGGCCGTCACGCCGCGCAAAAACCTTGCGCATCGCAGCGAAATCGAGACCGTTGAGCGTTTGAAGCCGTGCGACCAGCGAGGCGTCCAAATCTGGTTCAGGCAGGCCGGATTTGGCGAGCAGCGACATCTCATCGGCTTCATAAACGGTATAATGCGCGCCCGGCGATGTTCCTATCCACGATAGACCGACATGCGATCGGCCCTGGGCGTCGGGAAGGCTGCCAATTTTGGGCACAGGCAACACGGCGGGGACAGGCGGCCGCGGATCGGATGCGCCCGTTGAGCGCGGTTTTGTCCAGGCGCTGGCACGCTTGGGCTCGGCATGCTCGGTTGCCGCCGCCCAGACGCCGATACCGGCAAAACCCAAGCCGAAATCGGCGGAAAGGCCGGCAATGCGGATGCGATAGCGCCGCACCGGACCAGGCGGTCCCGAAAGCACACCGCCGCTGTCGGGGTCGATGGCCTCGATCGTGGCACCTGGCGCGCCCGAAATGCCGGGTATATCGCCCACAAAAACAATGGCGATCTCAGCGCCGCCGATCCCGGTGCCGCGCTGAAATCCGGGTGGCAGCGATGCATTGGGCAATGGCGCGCTGCGCGTCGCTGCCGTATACATACGCGCCCGCAGGTTGATCGACGCCGGTGTCCGCACCGCCCAGTCGTAAAGCAGTTCAAACTCGACCGTAGCCGGACATGGCAGTTCAAAGCTGGTCCCCGGCACAGCGTCCAGCCGCAGCGACGCAATTACCGGCACTTGCGGTTCGGGCGCGACCAACGTTGCCGCTGCCGCCGCCCAGGGGCTCCACAGGCCGAACACCGTTTGTTGCGTCACGCCCCACCGCTGCACACTGCTGGCGGCACTCAGGCCCACGCCCGGATCGCGCAGGCCAAAACGGGGCAGCGGATTGCCGTTCTTGTCGGTGCCCGCGGTTGCCGCAATCGTCTGCCAGCCCCCCCCGATGCGCATGTCGAGCAGCGGTTGGCAACCAGATTCTCCGGCGCGCGCACCCGCTGCACTGGCGACCGTGTAAAGGCTGTTGCGCGGCACCCTGTCCCATTCCAGCGCCACAGTCACGTTCCAGGGCGCGTCGGGCACCGGCGGCCGGTCAGGGGGCTTTGGCGTCGCTGCAAGATTGGTGGGCGCAAAGGGCACCAAGCCTGGTGGCGGCTGCGGAATTGGTGCCGCCAGTTCAAAACGGTCGTCCGGCGGGCCCCATTCCGCCGTAACGAGGAAATCGGTGCTGGTCTGTGCCCTGACACCCGCAATATTCGCAGTTACGCCCTCAAGCTTTGCTGGCTTTTCGTCGGCCAACGCCGGTACGGCGGTCCCAAAGCCAAGCGCCAGCGCGAGGAACGGATCGGTACTGGCTGCCAGTTGGGCAAGCCCGAGCGTCGGCAGGCCAGCGCTGCCGGGCGGCAATGTCACCGGCCCAGCCGTGACGGCGTCGATTGCCACCGGCACGCTGTGCAGGTGCTGCTCGGTCATCGGCAATTTCATTGCAACGAACAGGTTCGCAACCAGCCCGTCGGGTGTCAGCAATGACTGCAGCAACGCCTTGGAATCGGGGGCCGCCCAGACTGGTGCCGACGTGCCCGGATCGATGCGATCGGGCCAGCCGAACGGCGGGGCGCCACGGGAAAGCCGCAGCATCGCCGCATCCCCGGGCGTATCGACGGGCGGTTCGTCAGCGTCGGGCCCCAATCCCTGTTTGCCCTGCCAGCCGGCCAGCGCCGGATCGGCGGGGGGGTTCGCGGGCAGGCCGACCGTTTCGATCAACTGCCACCCCTCCAGTGCCACGTAATCGTCAACCGTGATACCACTGGCGCCGATAACCTCGGCCACCCCGGCGAGGCTCACGCCGGCCATTGCTGGACTGGAAATCGTCACTACCGCTGTTTCGTCCGGCTTGATGAAGACAGGGAATTCCGCGCCTTCAAAGATCGGCGCGCCGCGCAGCGCGCTGAACACCGCCCCCTGCGGCCCGGCGCGCACGATCAGGAACAATTTGGCGAGCGGTTCGCCGAACTCGATATTGATGATCTCGCCGACGACAGTGGTGCGTTTGAGAGGAGCAAGCGCCTTGCCCTCGCCCGCGTTGGTGAAACGACGCCACACCTTGAACGGCGCTGTCGGCATGCCGATCGACGCCGACATCATCCAGCGCAGGTGCGCGGTATGCCGCTGCGTGCCCAGCCCCCCCAGCTTTGTTGACACTGTGGCCTTGAGAAAATCAACTTTCTGCGTCGCAGTCTTGGCGTAAAAAATCCAGTTTATGTCCGCACCATGGCCGGAAAACAGCTCGGGCACGACGAACCGGTTGGCCTTGGCGACTGACAGCGTAACACCCTTCATGAAATCAGGAATACGCACGATCATCTGCGTGATTTTCGTCACGTCGGGCACCAGACGGGTTATGATCGGCGCCTTCATGGTTCGTCATCCTCCCAAGGGGCGCGGGCCAGTGATGCAGCGACCATCAACAACCATTCATGCGGTGGTCCATCGGCCGAAGGGGGCAGCCATGGCGACTCGGGGCACGGATCAGTGCCGCCGTTCGGCGGCCCAAGCGCCAACTGCACGTGCCGCAGCCCGAGCACCAATGTCTGCCCGCGCGCGCCGGGGGTCAGCAGGAACAGGCCGCGCTGGCCGCCGGGGCTGGATATCATGGCGCTGACCAGTCGGCTGGCAGCAACCTTTTGCGGTTGCGGGGCGACGTTAAGGTCTGCCACAAGTTCGACCGGGCGCAGCCAGGTGACGGGCGTCATGACGGTGCGCGTGGTATTCGATTCAGGATCCGGCAGCGGGCGTGGCACCGGCCGGCTGCGCCAGATCGCCTCTGGTGCATCAAGCAGCACTGCGACCGGCTGTGGCGGGCCCGAGGCCGGCGTGGACCACAATATCGTTGCCTGCTCAATACCGCGCGGCATGACCGCGCCAAGCCCGGCATTCGCCAGCGCTTCGTCGAATGAAGTGCCATGGGCCACCCCCGAAGGCGTGGCAGCAGCGAAATCGACAAGCGCATCCGGCGAAGCGATATGCACATGCGCCAGCGATGATGCCGAAAATGATCGGGCGAAATCGGCCGCGGTGGCATGCGCAGACGTCGTAAAGCCGATCGAAAGCACCACTGGCGGCGGTGGAACCGGCGGCGGTGAATTGGGTGGCGGGGGGACGCCGTCGAAAGCTTCGACAATAATCGTATAGTCTGTGAACGGATCGAGCGCGACCGGGATGACCAATTCGGTGTTTCGGGCGCCCTCGCCGTTCAATTGGACGCAGCCGAGCGCGCCGCTGTCGATTGCTTCGCCAATTGCTTGTTCCCATGGCGACACGACGCTGCCGGGCACATCCGACAGCCTGCCCTCCAGCGGCCAGGGGTGGCCTGATGCACCCTCCGGCTGGCGATACGATGCAGCCCGCAGCCGGGCCCGCAGCGTGTGCCCATAGCCCTTCCACAACCGGGCGACATCGTCAGTCGCAAACACCAACGCGACCTTTTCGCCGCCAAAGACATGCGCCTCACCTTCGGCCGGATGACTGGTCAACAGCCATGGGCGCAACGACGCAGGCGGGCTGTTGTCAGTACGGAACGTGCAGGGAGCAACCGGTGTGACGACGACCGGGTCACCCCCATCAACCGAGACCGTCCATTCAACCTTCACCTCGTATTCGGTGTCTCGCACCAGCAACGCATGCTTATTGCTGTCGAGCCCGAGGGCCGAGGCGACGACACTTGAATCCTGCACGATCTGTTCGGTGTCCCAGGCCGCGCGCGCAACCTCGCCGACACGCATGGCCTCGATTGCGCCCAGGTAGAATGGCCGGCCGGCGATCGCGTCCCTGCCGGCTTCATTCGGGCGCACCCCGATTTCGATACGGCTGGCCTTTTCAAGACCTTTGCCCGTGCACATGACCTGGACATAGGCAATTCCGGGTTCAAAGCCGAGCAAGAAAGCGATCGGTCGCTGCCACGGTCCACCAAAATTGTGCCATGACGGGGGCAGCATCGCAGCATTTGTCAGGGTTAGCGTTTCCAGTTCGTCAATCACACTGCCGTCCTCGGCCAAAGCCACGACGACGAGATTTTTCGCGCGCCAGACATCGGCGCGCACACTAAGCAACAACCGCGCTTCTGAGCAGGGACCGCAATGGACGCGCAGCACGTTCCACCATGGCGAGGCGGGCTGCGCCTCGACTTCATCCTCCTTGCCAAGCAGTTTGGCGATAACCGAAGGCAGTGTCGGCGTGCCAAATCCGCTGTGTTGTCCTTCGTCGTACATCGGACTGCCAAGCATCCGAGCATAACAGTTCAACCGTTTTTTCGGCTTGCGTTCGAATGCCGCTGCCTGTGCCTTTGTGAACGTCTTGCCAAGGGCACCGTCCACCTTCACCCCAACGCTGGCTGCGCCAAACCCGTTTGCGGCGGCGAGCGCCAGTTTTGACTCAACTTCCAGTCGCGCCTGCAACACCCGGTCAGATTCGGCAAAGCTTGGCAGCCAGTGCGTGCGCTGCTTTGGCGCCAGCGGCGGACAGGCAAGCGCCCGGATTTCAACTGCCGCCGGCTCAACGCCGCCAGGCACCGGCACGCTGCCACGCCACGCCTCATCAACCCGCAGTTCGATGTCGGGCGGCGATGACCGGACGGTGTCCTTGGGATCGGGCCAGGCGATACCATCCCACAGGCGCCAGCCGCCGGGCGCTGTACCAATCGGGTGGCGAAGGAACGTCCACATCACCGATACCGGCGGAGCAGCCTTGCCGCACGCCTCCCCCCAACGGTGGCGAACCTGTTCGGTCAGTCGCTCACCATATTCGATCGCCTTTGCCGCCGGCGTCGGCGTCCAGGTCAGCAACGCCAGCTGCATCGTGCCTTTGGTCGCGCTTGGCGGATCGCGCAGCCACCATACCGAAGGCTGATCGTCGCCGTTTGGATTGCCATCGACCGGCCCAACCAGTTCGACCTTGGTCAGAACATAACGCAGCTTGTGTCCGCCCATTTCGACAGTGCCGTCGTAAAATCCGCCGGCGGGCCCCAGGATATCCTTGCCAAAAACCTGCGGATAGGGCGTTGCCGGCGGCGCGCGCAGCGTCAGCACGGGGATCGAATCAATCGGCACTGCGGTTAGCGGCACCTTGGCATCGATCGGGCGGGAGATGCCGCTGCCAACGGCGAGCGCGGGTGAGCGCGACATGACGGCGAAATCGGCGACAAGCGCCGGCGCCTCCCATTTCGGCAGCGCGCCTTCGCCCATGCCGAAGTCAACGCAGCCTTCGACGTCAAAGAAAAAGAATTCGACGCGCCCGCAAATTTCACCCGACAAGCGCGCGCTGACTTCGGTGCCAACCTTGGCGATCGCCAGGTCAAGGCTGGCATGGGCACCGATCGAAACGATGAACAGCCGCAGCTCACCCTCCAGCGTCAGCTTTGCCTGCAGGCTGACCGGATCAAAGCCGAGCAGCGCATCAAAGCCGCCGCCGACGCGCGCATACAGCCGCGCTGCGACACTGCCCCAGACGAAATTGACATGAACCCCGGCTGCGACGTTGAAACCAGGCACCGGCTGGAAATTCGGCACGTCGAGCGAATGGCCTGCGAGCATCAGATAGCCCGAACCGTCGAATGCAGAAATGACGCGCGCTTGCACGCGCGCGCTCTCGGGCTTGGCCTGGCCGACATAGACGTGCCAGTTGGCACTCTCGTTGGTATCGAAAAACGCCTCGACCGGCACCTTGATGGTCAGCAGCCATTTGATGTCATAGGTAACCAGCAACCCGATCGACAGCGTTCCCGCTGCCAGGTCGATGTCGATGACCGCCAGCGCTTCGATTGCCGGCACTTGATCGCCACCAGGCAGCGTGCCGGGGCGCGGCGCGAGCAGCCGGGCCTTCATCGTCAGCAGCAGGTTCGGTCCCGGCAGTTCCAGGATCAACGCACCGCGCAGGTTGAACAGGAAGCCGCCTTCGAGGCTGCCCAGTACCGCTCCAAGGCCGAAACCCCAGGCACCGGCCTTGCCTTCCCAGCCGGCTCGTTTCGACGGATCGCCATCGACCTCGGGGTTGTTGAGCCAGTTGAGTGCCGCCTGCGCGCCGGTGCCGCCGAAATCCCGGCGCGCCTGGTTCATCGCAAAGGCACCCAGAAAACCGTAAATTCCCAAGCCGCTGGTCCACAGCGGTATCGGTGCCGGAAATTCAACCCGCAGTCCGACAAACAGCGAGGTGAGCCCGGCCGGATCGCCCTTGGGCACTTGCTCAAGTGTCAGTTCCGCAGCGATGCGCAACCCGATCGGCACAAGCGTGACATCGAGCGACCCGCCAAGCCCGCCCTTGCCGATCTCCAATTCCCCGCGGCCGCGCAAAGCGCCCGGAATGTCGAGCACGACACCAAGCGCGGTCAGTTCAGGCTGGCCGATCGGATCTAGCGGCAGCCGCACCCGGGCACGGCTGATGGTGACAGGCCCAAGTTCGACGCCGCTGCCGATATCAACCTCGAACGTCAGCGGATTGGTGCGCGCAATCCGCGCGCCTAGCACCTTGACGATGCCGTCGAGCCCGTCACGCAGCTTGATCTGCCCCGGCCGGCTCGCATCAATCGTATACCCCTTGGATGCATCGAACATCGGGTGAAACCGCACCCCGGTCTCCCCGGCTTTTGGCCCGACACGCACGCCAATCGCCTTGTAGCGCACGCTCAACGGGCGATCACGGGGGATGGTGATCAGCCAGGCGTCGCCTTTGGGAAATTCGAGCGACAGTGCGGTCTCGACATCAAACAGGAAAGCCACCTGTTGCCCATCGGCACGGTTTTCCCAGATCGCTTCGATCCCATAAAGCACCACACGTTCCACCTGCAGGCCCAGCGGTCCCTCCGCGAGCCCCGCGAGCAGCAGCGGAACCGCAACGACTGCAGCGGTATCAGCGATATCGGATAGCACACCGCTGGGCGGGTTGACGGCGGTTTGGCTAGACAGCAGCGGTAGCAACGCCGTCGTAAAGCCAAGCCAGTTGCGCCAGAAGTCAGGCGTGTCCGGCGTATCGCCCGGGCGCCAGCCGACAAGGAATAGTCCGTCTGTGTCGGCTGGATCTGCGCCGACAAAGGCACGGGTGGTGACCGTGTCGGTCGCGGGATCATGTTGCCAGATGACTCGGAAATCAGTCAGCCCGTCGCTGGTGTTCGGCGGCGGCTTTACCGGCTGCGGATTGATCTGCGCCGGCGCCACACCAGGCGGGGGCGCCGGCAGCCTTTGCGACAATGCCGTCTGGAAATGGATGCGGGCGTGAAGTTCCAGCGCAATCAACTGATCACGGATGATGCGCACCGTCACGTCGGCCTTGCGAAACCACGGCGGCGGCGGCGGCGGCCCTGGTGTGGGCGCATCGGGTGGCGTGGAGGATACAGGGGTCGGCGGGGTTGTGCCGGGTGCTTTTGGTTTTTCGCGGGCCAGCGTTCCCGGCGCGGTCAGTGGCGGCCCCGGCGGCAGAACGACAACAACCTTCCACCAGGCGTTGCGCGGCAGGGGCGGCTGCTCCACCGATGTCTTGGCGGGCCCATGGCCGAGCCAGTCAGCCTTTACGACAAGCGCCGGATGCCCGGCGTTGATCTGCATCGCAAGGCCCTCGGCCCGGCGCCGAGACAATTCCAGATTATAGGGCGCCTTGGTGTCATCGCCTTCATAGCTGGCATAGCCGGTGACGTTCACTTGGGTGCCCGCCGGCAACGCCGCGAGACGCGCGCCATAGGCATCGACAAACGGCAGTGATTCCGGCGGCGGCGGGAATGGGCTGTCGGGATCGGTGCCCGTTGCCTGCGCGGTCTGCGCATTCAGCTTGTTGCGCTGATAGGCTTCCAGGATTGTCGGTACAGCGTTTGGCGGTCGGTCAAATCGCCAATAGGCCGCTACCGGCTCGGGCGCGCCGGTCCGGCTGGCGATCACATCGATGCTTGCGCCAGGGGCGACATCGACGGTCAATTCGGGCCCTGTCGTCGTTTGCCCGCCGCTCACCCATTTGGTCGGCAGCGTCGACGGCGGATCGAGCGTGATCGTAACTTTGCTGGGCGTCTGCCCCCTTATGCGCAGGCTTAGCCCGGGGCTCGTCCCAGGCTTGGGCGTCAGCACCGCGTCCGGCACCGGCCCGCCAGGCGTTTTTTGACCGGGCAGCAGCACTGTCGTGGTTACGCGGTTGGCGGCAACGCGCCGCACTGTGATATCCAGCGACCTTTGCAGCGGGGGCGAAGCCGAATCGCTGGCCATGATCCGCACCTTGGTCCCCGCAGGCGGCACCGGAACGAGTTTCGTTAGCACCGCTTCCGCAGCGCCGTTGCCGACCGCGATCGTCACCTTGTACGGGGGCCGCCCGCCACTGATATCAGCAACCATGCTGGCATCTGATGGCAGATCGGCAGTCGCACTGGTCTGGTCGGCGTTGTCGTAGGTGATGCCATAAGGATTGGGCCGCGTGCTGGTGACGAAGCGCGCGCCTATTTTGACAGCGCCATCGCCCTGCTCGATGACCGCAACCGATGCGTCTGCCGACAGCACGACCTGGCCTTCAAATGACAACAGCATGTCGGTTATGATGCCAGTAAAGGCCAACCCGGTCTTGCCGCCCACCGCCAGGTACAGCCGCGCCTCGGGAAGATAAAGCCCGCGCCAGCCGTCATCAACGCCAAACTTTGCGAGCAGAGCGCCCGGAGTTGAGCCAGATGAAAGGTCAAGCGTGGCTGACCGGAAACCAAAGCCAAACACCCCGGAATCGCCCCAGAGCGCATATTCCGGAGTCATCGTCACCAGTTCGGCAACACCGACATCGCCCGGATCATCCAGACCCTCCGCCCCCAACGAAAGCAAATCGAGAGTCAGCGGGATGGTGCCGCTGGCATCGGGGCTGCTTGCCATCGCGATCCGCAGCTTGACCTTTGGCAGGCCGATGCGAACTTCGGTGAACTTGGCGTCGGGGATCATCAGCCCGCCGTCGATCTTGGCAGGCACCAGGCCAGGCGGCCGAATGACGACAGCGGTCAGCAGCAAATCGAGCGTGAACCCACTGCCTGGCGCAAGCGAAGGCGGGGCGTCGGCCAGATTTGCATCCAGAGCAGCGATCAGTGCTCCCATTGGCCCTGGCGCCGTATCGAGCATCGCCGTCGGCAGATGCGGGATGTGCAGGATGAAATCGACCCGCGTATCGCGGATATCGATCCACGAAGACCGCGGCCGGCTTGCCGCATTGCCCCCGACCCGGGCATTGACCGCCAGCGAGAGCGGCGGCGTATAGACAAGTTCCAGGTCGTCGAGCCCAGCCTTGCCGCGAATCACTGTGCCGGTCGTATCGCTTGCCAACGACCATTCGAGCACGGGAAGCTGGCCGACCGCATCAAGCGCTGCATTGCCGGTGGATATGCCATCGGCAGCCAACGCCGGGGCAATCAGATCAAGCAACGTAAGCGCGCGTGCCGGCATCAAGACCTCTCAGGTCAGAACGTCCGCTGTTTTTGCAGAACGTGCAATAAGTTTATTGTGACGTCCATCATTTGGTAATCTTGACTTGGAGTGGCGCATTTAAAGGGCCAGCGCGATTATTGTTTAAAAAATCGTAAAGACTGTGCAGTCGCCATCCGAAATCAGGGAACGCAATTATCAGCTTTCAGAACGGTCGGGGTGGAGTAGACTGCTCGCGATGCTGAAAAAACTTCTCCTGCTGTTCGCGGCGTTGGGCGTGCTGAGCATCGCCGGTATCACGGCGCTGGCGTGGCGGCCGGCGATTGCGCGGGTAGCGCTGCCGACAACATTTGCCCCCGAACTGGTGGCGCATGGCGCAACACTTGCCGCAGGGGGCTATTGTGCCACCTGCCACACCACAAGCGGCGGCGCGGCATTTGCCGGCGGTCGGGCAATGAAAACCAGTTTTGGTACGATTTATTCGACCAACATCACTCCCGACCCCGTTACTGGAATCGGCGGCTGGTCACCGGCGGCATTTGATCGTGCGCTGCGCGAAGGCGTGTCGCGCGATGGCAAGCAATTGTTCCCAGCGTTGCCCTATGATCATTTCACCAAATTGACCGACGCCGATGTTGCAGCGCTTTACGCCTTTATGATGACCCTGGCGCCGGTAAAGGCTGCGGCCAGGACCAATGACCTGCCGTTTCCATTGAACATTCGCGCATTGCAGGCCGGGTGGAAATTGCTGTTTTTCAAATCAGGGCGGTTCGCGCCCGATACGGCGCACAATGCGGGCTGGAATCGCGGCGCTTATCTTGTCAGCGCGCTGGGCCATTGCGGCGCCTGCCACACGCCGCGCAACGCGCTGGGGGCGGAACAGTCCGATGCAGCCTATGCCGGCGCCGCCATCGATGGCTGGATCGCGCCGGCGCTGACGCGCGCCAATCCGTCACCAATTGCCTGGACGACTCCCGAACTCACCGCCTATCTGGGCAGCGGGATCAGCCGATATCATGGCACCGCCGCCGGCCCGATGTCGGCCGTGGTGCATGATGGCCTGGCGAAACTGCCGGCCGATGATCAGCGCGCCGTGGTGACCTATATCGAAAGCCTTGGTGGCGGCGACGCCCGCGCCGGTGCTGCGGCACCGGTTCTGGCGCGCGCCAGGGCGACCGACGGTGTCATGCCCGGTTTTGATGCCGATGCCCGGCTGTTCACCGCCGCCTGTGCATCCTGCCACTACAATGCAGGTGCCGTGCCCAATGTGCTGCGCCCCGATCTCGCACTGAACAGCGCGGTCAATCTGGACGATCCGACCAATTTGATCCGCATCATGCTTTACGGTGTCGCCGCAAAGGAAGGTGCGCCGGGAATCGTCATGCCGGGCTTCACCGGCCTTGCCGACAATGATCTCGCGCGTGTCGCTGCCTATATCCGCCGCAGCCGCAGCGATCGTCCGGCCTGGGCCGATCTGCCGGCAAAGGTCGCTGCGGTGCGCGCTGCCGGCCGGGGAGAGTCTTGATGACCAGCTTCACTCTGAATGGTCTACGGGTTGTGGTTGATGCCGATGCCGAAACACCTTTGTTATGGGTGATTCGGGACGACATCGGGTTGACCGGCACCAAATTCGGCTGTGGCATCGGCATGTGCGGCGCCTGCACCGTCCATGTCGGCGGCCGCGCGACCCGATCGTGCATCACGCCGCTGGCAGCGGTCGAGGGCGCGGTGGTGACGACGATCGAAGGGCTTGATCCCGCTGGCGCACATCCGCTGCAAAAGGCCTGGACGGCGCTGCAGGTGCCGCAGTGCGGTTACTGCCAATCCGGCCAGATCATGCAGGCAGCGGCGATGCTGGTTGATTTCCCGGCGCCGAATGACGCGGATATTGATGCGGTGATGGCCGGCAACCTATGCCGCTGCATGACCTATGTGCGCATTCGAGCCGCGATCAAGGCAGCGGCGGCCGATATGGCCGGGGCAGCGCACAATGGTTGATCGCAACCATCCGCTGTCACGGCGCAATTTCCTGGTGGCAACTGCCGGCACCGGTGCAGCCTTTGGCTTTGCCGCGCTGACCGGCGCCGCGATGAATCCGGCTGCACGGGGATCGGCGTTCAGCGCCGGCGCGTTTGAACCGACATTGTGGTTCAACATCGACGTCGACGGCATCGTCACCGTCAACATCATCCGCGCCGAAATGGGCCAGCATGTCGGCACCGCGCTGGCGCGTATCCTGGCTGAAGAACTGGAGGCGGATTGGGCCAAGGTGCGCATAGTCCATGTCGATACCGATCCGAAATGGGGTACGATGGTCACCGGCGGCAGTTGGTCGGTATGGCAGACATTTCCGCTATTCAGCCGCGCCGGGGCGGCCGGGCGGATGGCTTTGATCGAGGCGGGTGCAAAATTGATGGGTGTTGCGCCGGCGGCTTGCCGGGCAGCAAACGGGCGCATCATCGCCGGCGGGCGTTCCATTTCCTATGGCGACATCGCGGCGCACGGGGATCTGTCGCGCAAATTCACGCCGGCGGAGCTTGACAAACTGCCAATCAAGCCTGTCGCCGAACGCAAGCTGATCGGCAAACCGGTGCCGGCAATCGACATTCCGGCCAAGACCAACGGCACCGCCATTTATGGCATCGATGCAAAGGTTCCGGGCATGGTTCATGCCCGGCCAAAATTGCCGCCGACTCGTTATGGTGCGAGGGTCGTGTCGATCGATGACAGCGACGCCAAGGCGGTGAAGGGCTATCTCCAGTCGATCGCACTGGATGATCCATCAGGCACCGTGCCGGGCTGGGTGATGGTCATCGCCACGTCAACTGCCGCCGCCATTCGCGCTGCCGATCTGGTCAAGGTGCGCTGGGCGGCCGGGGACGGCGCGACCGTGTCGGAAAAGACGATCCTGGATCGCGGTGCGGCATTGATCGCCGATGCAAAGGCGGGATCGATTCTCGATACTGGCGGCGGTGATGTCGATGCAGCGTTTGCGGCCGCGACACGCACGATTTCTGCCACCTACACCACCGCCAGCGTGCTCCATTTCCAGCTTGAACCGGTCA
The DNA here is from genome assembly GCA_038228305.1 of Sphingomonadales bacterium. Lineage (GTDB taxonomy): Bacteria > Pseudomonadota > Alphaproteobacteria > Sphingomonadales > Sphingomonadaceae > Sandarakinorhabdus. The sequence continues at coordinate 82,309 of JBBRPI010000002.1, forward strand.
ACGCCCTCGCCTTTGAAAACGATGGCGTCTTTGAAATCCACACCGGCAACCAGTGGCAAAGCCTGATCCTTCCAACGCTGGCCAAGGCGCTGGGGCGTCCGGAAACCGGCATCATCATGCGCACCTATCTGATTGGCGGCGGCTTTGGCCGGCGGCTGAACGGCGATTATGCGGTGCCAGCGGCGCTGGCGGCCAAGGCGCTGGGCAAGCCGGTGAAGATGACGTTGACCCGCGCCGATGATGCGCGGTTTGACAGTTTCCGATCGCCATCTGTGCAGGCGCTGACGATGGCATTTGACAGCAATGGCGCGGTAACGGCGATGAATCATGCCGCCAGCGCCGGCTGGCCGACGCAGATCCTGGCACCGGCGTTCATGCCAAAGGGAACCAACGGCGTACCCTATGACCCGTTCGCGATCAGCGGCGCCGACCATTGGTATGATGTTGGCGCGTTGCGGGTACGGGCTATCTCCAACGATCTAGCGAACAGCAGCTTTCGCCCTGGCTGGCTGCGCTCGGTTGGGCCAGGCTGGACCAATTGGGCGGTCGAAAGCTTCATCGATGAGGCGGCGCATTCGACCAAGGCCGATCCCGTGGCATTTCGGCTGGCGCATCTGACCGGCGCCGGCCGCAACGGCGGCAGCGGGCCTACGGCGACGGGCGGTGCGTTGCGGCAGGCTGCAGTCGTCAAACGCGCGGCGGATTTGGCCGGCTGGGGCGGGGCGCTGGCGGCGAACAACGGCCGCGGCATTGCCACCAGTTTCGGCCAGGAACGCGACATGCCGACCTGGATGGCCTGTGTCGCCGAGGTTGCTGTCGATCCGAAAGCTGGCGGCGTGACGGTAAAGCGGCTGACTCTGGTCGTCGACGCCGGCACGATCGTCGATCCGGATGGTGCCCGGGCACAGGTCGAAGGGGCGGCACTATGGGGCCTCAGCCTTGCGCTGCACGAAGGTACGGCGTTTGAAAACGGCCAGGTGCGGGATACCAATCTTGACAGCTACACGCCGCTGCGTATCGGCGATGTGCCCGAAATGCTGATCGAATTCACCGCAAGCACTGAACCGCCCGTTGGCCTGGGTGAGCCGGCAACAACGGTCGTCGCCCCGGCCATCGCCAACGCGATTTTTGCTGCAACCGGGAAACGGCTGCGCCATTTGCCCATGCGCCCCGAGGACCTGCGCTCAACCACGGCGTGACGGCGCAAGCACCGGGCACGCAAAACGCATTGCGAGCCGGGCGTCGCCCCGCCAATGTGCAGGCACATCGATTGGGAATTACAGGGGCATGAAGATGGCGCAATTCATCGCAAGCTGCACCTCGCGATCGTGAGCGATGGCGTTCCAACAACGCTGGCGCGGACCCTTGGCGGCTTCCAGCTTTGGGGAATCGCCGTTGGGCTGGTCATTTCGGGCGAATATTTCGGCTGGAGCTATGGCTGGGCGCAGGCTGGTACGCTGGGGTTTCTGGTTACCACGATCCTTGTCGCGGCGATGTATGCCGCCTTCATCTTCAGCTTTACCGAACTGACAACGGCGATCCCGCATGCCGGCGGACCGTTCGCCTATAGCCATCGCGCCTTCGGGCGGCTGGGCGGCGCCATCGCCGGTTTTGCGACGCTGATCGAGTTTTTGTTCGCGCCGCCGGCAATCGCACTTGCCATCGGCGCCTATCTGGCGGTGCAATTCCCGGGGCTTGACCAAAAGCTGGCAGCGGTAGGCGCCTATCTGCTGTTCGTTGCGCTCAACATTATCGGCGTCCAGATCGCCGCGTCCTTTGAACTCGTCGTGACCTTGCTCGCGGTCGGTGAATTGCTGGTTTTCATGGGGGTTGTCGCGCCGGCGTTTCGATGGGAAAATTTCGCCGCCGGTGGCTGGTCCGGACAGGGCCAATTTGGCGTGGCCGCAATTCCCGGCATGTTTGCAGCCATCCCGTTCGCGATCTGGTTTTTCCTTGCCATCGAAGGCGTGGCGATGGCGGCAGAGGAAGCGCATGACCCGCGCCGCACCATCCCTCAGGCCTATATCACCGGCATAATGACGCTGACCGTCCTAGCGTTTGGCGTGATGATCTTTGCCGGTGGGTCGGGTGATTGGCGAACGCTGTCCAGCCTTAACGATCCACTGCCACAAGCGATGAAATCCGTCGTCGGGCAATCCAGCGGCTGGTTGCACATGCTCGTCTGGCTGGGCCTGTTCGGGCTGGTCGCATCGTTTCACGGCATCATCATGGGCTATGCCAGGCAGATGTTCGCGCTGGCCCGGGCCGGCTTTCTGCCTGGTGTCCTGGCGCGGCTGCACCCGCGGTTTCGTACGCCACATCTGGCGACGATCGCTGGCGGGGCGGTCGGGATCGCCGCGATCTACAGCGATCGGTTCGTCGGCATCGCCGGGCAACCGCTGACCGCCAGCATTGTTACCATGTCGGTATTCGGCGCGCTGGTGATGTACCTGATGAGCATGGCCAGCCTGTTTCGCTTGCGAAGTGCGCAGCCGTCGCTGGAGCGGCCGTGGCGCGCACCGCTTTATCCACTGGCGCCAGCATTTGCCTTGGCAATGGCTGCGGTCGCGCTGGTGGCGATGATATGGTTCAACCCGATCATATTCGCGCTGTTCGCGGGTCTCATGGCGCTGGCCGTCGGCGTGACGATGTGGCGCCAGCCGGTATTAGCAGCACCATAATATGGCCTATCACCATGATCTTGGCGGCACTCGATACGATTTTGCCGATCTGCGCGCACTGCTCGCCGTCGCCAGCCCGCACCGGTCGGGCGACGTGCTCGCCGGGGTCGCAGCGAGCAGCGCCGAACACCGGATTGCCGCCCGGTTGACGCTGGCAGATCTGCCACTGGCGGCCTTTCTCGACACTCTGACCGTGCCCTATGAATCCGATTCGGTTTCGCGGCTGATCATCGACAACCACGATCAACAGGCCTTCACGACGATATCCCACCTTACAATCGGCGGATTGCGCGACTGGCTGCTGTCAAACGATGCGACTGGCGCCGCCATTGCTGCCGTGTCACCCGGCCTGACGCCGGAAACGGTTGCCGCTGTGTCAAAGCTGATGCGCAACCAGGATTTGATCGCCGTCGCGCGCAAAGTGCGCGTCGTCACGGCATTCCGCGGCACCATCGGTTTGGCCGGCCGGCTTTCGACACGGCTGCAGCCCAATCATCCGACGGATGATCCCGCCGGCATCGCTGCCGCCATCCTTGATGGTTTGCTGCTCGGCTCGGGTGATGCCGTCATTGGCATCAACCCGGCCGGCGACAGCGTTGAAGCGGCGCGGACCCTGCTGCTGATGCTCGACGAAATCCGGACCGCCTATGCAATCCCGACCCAATCCTGTGTGCTGACCCATGTCACCAATACAGTGCGGCTTATCGAAAGCGGCGCGCCGGTCGATCTGTGTTTTCAGTCAATTGCCGGCACCGAAGCCGCCAATCGCGGCTTTGGTATCGATCTGACGCTGCTGGCAGAGGCTCAGGCGGCGACGCTATCGCTGGCCCGCGGAACCGTTGGGCAAGACGTGATGTATTTCGAAACCGGGCAAGGATCGGCCTTGTCTGCCGACGCCCATCACGGTGTCGACCAGCAGACACTGGAATGCCGCGCCTATGCCGTGGCGCGCGCCTTCCGGCCGTTGCTGGTCAATTCCGTCGTCGGCTTCATCGGCCCTGAATATCTGTATGATGGCAAGCAGATTCTGCGCGCCGCACTTGAGGATCATTGTTGCGGCAAGCTGCTTGGGCTGCCGATGGGCCTGGACATTTGTCATACCAATCATGCCGAGGCCGATCAGGATGACATGGACAACATCATGACGCTGGCCGGCGTTGCGGGGGTGAATTTCATCATGGGGGTGCCTGGGTCGGACGACATCATGCTGAACTATCAATCGACCAGTTTCCATGATGCGCTTTACTTACGGGATGTATTGGGCCTGCGTCCGGCGCCGGAGTTTGAAGCCTGGCTCGCGGCCATGGGGATCACCGACGATGCCGGACACATCACCGGCGTCGCCGATGTGCTGCCGTGGCAAACAATCCCCACATTGGCGCGGCTGGGTGGCTGATCGCGACATCGCCTCGCGGCTGGGTGCGCTGACACAGGCGCGCATCGGGCTGGCACGGACTGGCCAATCACTTGGCACCAGCGCAGCGCTGGATTTTGAACTGGCGCATGCACGGGCCCGCGATGCCGTTCATGCCAGCTTTGACACGACGTCCTTGCACACTGCATTTGGGTGTTGCGGCGTCATCGAAGTGCACAGCCAGGCCATGGACCGCGGAACCTATCTGCAGCGCCCCGATCTCGGCCGGCGGCTGGCACCCGACGACCGTGCCAAAATGCTTCCGACCGGTGCCGATTTGGCAATCATCATCGCCGATGGCCTGTCAGCGACAGCCGTTGCACATCACGCCGTGCCATTGCTGACTGCCTTGTTGCCGCACCTCACGCTGTTCAGGATCGCCCCGATCATCGCCGCCCACCAGGCACGCGTCGCGCTTGGCGATGACATCGGTGAGGCAGTTGGCGCAAAACTTTGCCTCATGTTGATCGGTGAACGCCCCGGCCTCAGCGCCGCCGACAGCCTTGGCGCCTATATCACCTGGGGGCCGCGCTGCGGCCGGCGTGACAGCGAGCGCAACTGCGTTTCAAACATCCGGCCGCCGCACGGTCTGGGTTATACAGCGGCCGCCAATCGCATTGCCTGGTTGCTTGGAGAGGCGAAATCGCGGCAACTGACGGGCGTTGATCTGAAAGACGAAAGTGGCAGCGCGCGCATCGGACCTCTATCGTCTCCGCTGCAATCATAGCGCGCGTTTCCAATCCGCGGCACGCAGCGTTGGCAGGGCCGCTGCATTGCCTTTTGCAGATGGGCTGTCCCTCGATATGATTGCTTCAAAGGAATGCCGGCATTGATGATCAGTCTGCGCAATCTTGAAAAGACATATGCTGGCAGGCCGGCGCTGGACCAAGTCTCCATCGCGATTGCGCGCGGCGCCTTTGTCGCCTTGGTGGGTGCATCAGGGGCGGGCAAGACAACCCTGCTCAAGGCGATCAACCGGCTTGTCGAAGTGGAAAGCGGTTCGATCCATGTGGACGGACGGGATGCCGCCGTTCTGCCACTGACCGAACTGCGGCGCAGCATCGGATACGTGTTCCAGGGCATCGGTTTGTTTCCGCATCTGACCGTCGCTGAAAATATCTGGATGGTGCCCAGGTTACAGGGGCAGGCGGCAGACCGCCGCAAGCAACGGGTGGCCGAGCTGCTTGATCTGGTCTCGCTTCCACAGGATATTGCCGGGCGCCATCCGGCGCAGCTGTCTGGCGGCCAGGCGCAGCGGGTCGGCGTTGCCCGGGCGCTGGCGGCAGCGCCCTCGATCATGCTGATGGATGAACCTTTCGGCGCGCTTGATCCGGTGACGCGCAGCGAACTGGGCCAGGCCTATCGCGCGCTGCACGAACGCATCGGCCTGACCACCATCATGGTGACCCATGATCTGGCCGAAGCGTTGTTGCTCGCAGACAGGGTGGTTGTGCTTGCCGGGGGACGCATCGTGGCAGACTTGCCGCCGGCGGAACTGATGGCTTATCGTGGAAATGACGCGATCACCGCGATGATCGCGGTGGTGATGGATCAGGCGGCGCGCCTCGAACAACTGGCGGCGCGGCAATGATGGTCTTTGGCGTTCCTCTGGCCGAGTTGGTGCGGCTGATGCAGGCGCACCTGTTTCTCAGCGGATGCGCGGTGCTTGCCGCAGTGATCATCGGCCTGCCGATCGCGATCTGGGCCGCACATCATCGCCAGACAGGCGGCATCCTGCTTGGCGCAATCAGCCTTGCGCAGACGATACCCAGCCTGGCCCTGCTGGCGCTTTTCTATCCCTTGCTGCTGTTGATTGGGCGGGCGACAGGTTGGCCGATTCCGGCGCTGGGCTTCCTGCCGGCGTTGCTCGCCCTGGCGATGTATGCGCTGTTGCCAATCGTGCGCAACGGTGTCGCAGCGATCCGCGGGGTAGATCCGGCATTGGCCGAAGCGTCGGATGGATTGGGCATGACGCCACGCCAACGCCTGGTGTTTGTCGAATTGCCGCTCGGCGCGCCGGTCATTCTCGCTGGAATCCGCACCGCGGCGGTGTGGACCATCGGCACGGCAACGCTGGCAACCACAATTGGCCAGCCCAGCCTGGGCGACCTGATCTTTTCCGGGCTGCAGACCGAAAATTGGCAGCGCGTGCTGGTCGGTTGTATCGCGGCGGCCGGGCTGGCGCTGCTGGTTGATGCACTGCTGGCGCTGATTGAAGCGGGGCTTGCGGCACGCTCACGCCCCAGATGGCTTGCCGGGCTGATGTTGCTGTTGGGCGTTGCCGTGGCGGCCATCGCTGCACCTGGTAGCTCGGGGATCGGTGCGAAAAATCCGGTTGTCGTGATCGGCGCAAAGAATTTTTCGGAACAATATATCCTTGCCAGCCTGATCGAGGACCGCCTGCGTCGAGCAGGTTATCAAATCGAGCGCCGAGACAATCTGGGGTCGGCGATCGCCTATCGCGCCGTGGCTGCGGGGGATATCGACGTTTATGTCGATTATGCCGGAACACTGTGGGCGAACGTGCTCGGGCGCAGGGACAATCCGGCGCGCGCCGATGTGCTGGCAACCCTGACGCGCGAATTGGCACAGCGCGACGGCGTTTGGCTGCAAGGCAAGCTGGGGTTTGAAAACGCCTATGTCTTTGCAATGAAGCGCCAGCAGGCGGATGCATTGGGGATCAGGACCCTCGACGATCTGGCGGCAAAGGCGCCGCAATTGCGGCTGGCGTCTGATCTCGAATTTCTCAGTCGGCCGGAATGGCAGGCAGTCGACAAGGCCTATCGTCTGCGGTTCAGGCAAGCGAAATCCTATAGTCCAACCTTCATGTATCGGGCGATTCAGGATGGTTCCGCCGATGTCATTTCGGCCTTTTCATCCGACGGGCGGATTGCCGCGCGCGATCTGGTGACGCTGGTTGATACGCGCCATGCCCTGCCTGGCTATGACGCGGTCCTGCTGTTGAACAGAAATGCCGCCACCGATCCGAACCTGGTTGGCGCACTACGCCCGCTGATCGGAAAAATCGATATCGGCCCGATGCGTCAGGCGAACTGGATGGTTGATCGGGACGAGGACAAGCGCACGCCGGCCGAAGCCGCAAAATGGCTAGATTCGGCTGTTAAATAGAGCATGGAGACGCCTGAATTCTTGGCGCCGTTCGTGCGCAATCACGGCGCAGCGCGGATTTCGGTCGCCTCGGCCAATATGATCAAAAATGCGTCGTCAGCGTCAGTCCAATATTGCAACGGCGACCAGTCGCCGGCCTGGAGGAGCAGCCGGGCCAGGTCAGGCGTATATTTGTGGCTGTTTTCGGTGTGGAGCGTCTCGCCCTGCGCCAGTGTAAAGGCTTGGCCGCAAACATTGAAGTGCACCTCAGTCAACGCCTCAAGGTGCATCTCGATGCGGTTCCAGTCGGCATTCCAACGGGCTTGGTGCCGAAAACACGCCACGGGAATATCGGCGTCCAATTCGCGGTTTATCCGGTCGAGCAGATTAAGGTTGAAGCGCGCCGTAACGCCCTGTGCATCATCATAGGCGGCAACCAGAGTCGGAATATCCTTTATCCGGTCAAATCCGATCAGCAGATGCGCCCCGGTGCCAAGTGTCTTGCGCATTGATCGCAGGCAATCGACCGCGGTCGCCGGCGTGAGGTTGCCAATTGTCGAGCCAGGAAAAAATCCCAGCATCGGATTGCTGGGCAGCAGGTGCTGCAAATCAATCGGCGCGGTAAAATCGGCCTCGATCGGCACGACCGGCAAATGCGGAAAACGCGCACCCAGTTCACGCGCCGCATCATTTAGAAATTCGCCTGAAATGTCGATCGGCACATAGGCGGCAGGTTCGATTTCCCGCAGCACGAGCGGTGTCTTCAGCGAACTGCCCGAGCCGAATTCGACCACCAGCCTGCCCGGCCCAGTCAGCGCGGCGATCTCGCGGCCATGGGCTTCGAGCAGCCCAACCTCCGTCCGGGTCGGATAATATTCCGCCAAGGCCGTAATCTGTTCAAACAAGCGCGACCCTTCCAGATCATAGAACCAGCGTGCCGGGATCGCCTTTGGCGATTGGCCGAGCCCGGCAAGCACGTCGCGCCTGAAGGCAAGGTCAATCCCGGCATCATCGGTGGACACGATACGCAACGGTGCAAACACATTCATGTCAATTATCCTTCGCAAGCCGCAGACCCGTGAATTGCCAGCGCTGGTGCGGTTGGAAAAAGTTGCGATAGCTTGGGCGCGAATGCCCGCGTGGTGTCGCGCAGCTTGCGCCCTTGAGCACAAATTGCCCGCTCATGAATTTGCCGTTGTATTCGCCAACCGCCCCCTTTGCGGCGCGAAACCCCGGATAGGGACGGTAGGCCGACCCTGTCCATTCCCAGACATCGCCGAACATCGCCGCAATACCTGCGTCGCCGCGTCGAGGTGCGACAGGCCCCGCCTGATCAAGCTGATTGCCAGCGGCGGAATCGGCAAATCTGGCCAGCGCCTCCCATTCCGCTTCGCTTGGCAACCGCGCCCCTGTCCATTGTGCAAAGGCATCGGCTTCGTAAAAACTGATATTGCTTACGGGCACTGCCGGATCGATCGGGCACCAGCCTTCCAGCGTGAACTGATCCCAGCCACCGGCCCCACGTCTCCAATACAGCGGCGCTGCAATCGTTTCGCGGCGGACCCAATCCCAACCGTCCGACAGCCAGAGCGACGCGGTTTCATAGCCACCGGAGTCAATGAATTCGGCCCATTCGCCGCAGCTTACAGGCCGGTCGGCAAGCGAATGAGGGGCGAGAAAAATGGGATGAGCCGGGATTTCGCAGTCAAAGGCGAAACCTGTTCCTTGATGTCCGGTTTCAACGATGCCTGTTGGGCCAGAATGCCATCGCATCGGCGCGGCAGCTGCGTGCCGGCGATCGCCCTGGCTGCAACCAGTCCAGACTGCCGGGGCAAGTGGGTTGGCGAAAAAGGCGTGCCTGATATCGGTTAGCAATAACTCCTGGTGCTGCTGTTCGTGATTGATCCCCAGTGCAAGCAATTCAGGGCAGGCCTCCAGCAGCGCCGGCAGCGCCCGCAGCATGGCTTCATCGACGTGACGACGATATGCAATCACTTCCGACAGCGCGGGCCGGGCCAGCATACCGCGACTGCCACGGGCAACGCGGCCACCTTCGGTTTCATAATAACTGTTGAACAGATACGGCCAGGCCGGATCGTGGAGTTGGTAACCCGGCACATGGTCGCGCAGCAGAAATGTTTCAAAAAACCAGGTGGTATGCGCCAGGTGCCATTTCGCCGGAGACGCGTCCGGCATCGACTGGATCGTCGCATCGGCGTCGGAAAGCGGCGCGACAAGGCCCAGGCTCAAGCCGCGAACCGCAGCATAGCGTCGGGCAATGGCTGCTGCACCTTCAAAAACTGTCACCGTCATCCGCCCGTTGCTTTCCATCAAATCTTTGCAACCCAAAGACCCGCTTTGGAATCATCCGGCCCCAAGCTGCACACCAGCATCGAAATCGGATCATCGAGGACCTGCATAAACACGAAATCCCGTTCGAAGTGCAGCCATATCATGGCGCTGTTGTCCACCAGAAAGCTGCCGCCGGCGACAGGCAAGGCTAATCTGCCAGCGGGTCAGCGCCGGGCGCGAACATTGTTTCCAAAATAGTTCGCGTGGATTCCCTCAACGCCACCCCCGCCGCCGCCACTTCATCCTGCGGAAGCTCAGTTGCGCCCTGAAACGCATTGGCGGCGCGGGTGCGGTGGGCATATTTTATAGTCTGGTGGAATGGTTTCATCCCATACCTAACAACGCGGGCTGGCGACGGTTCCCATGCTGCGACAATGATACCCTGACGGGACGATGTTTGGGGCAATCGACGACGGCAAAAGCCGGCAGGCTTCAGGATGAGCGGCCGCCGGGGACTTTGGTCAAAAACACGCGAAAACGCCGTATACCCACTCTCTTTATACCGATTCATACTCAAGACGACAGAGCCTCCGGCGGCTGGGGCCTGTAGCCCCAGCCGCCAGCGGCAAGGTACCGACATCGGGCGCGATCGCATGGCTCATGCGGAAGTAATTTCTTACGTCAAGGACATCCAACCCTGTGATATGACAAAGACAACACCGGCAAGAAAAACGCAATCAAACGTTTGACGGTCGCTATTCCGCCGGCGCGCCGATGGCTGCGGCGACCAGACAGATCAGCCCCACGAAGAATATACCCGAATAGCCGCTGAACGTACCGACCCCGGTGCGCCGCGCTACCAGCCAGGCGATCAGGCATTGCAAGGCATAGAACAGCGCGAACGCCCGCGATGACACAGCGATGATCTGATACGGGTCGGTCAGCCAGACGACCGCGATAGCCAGCGCCGACGCCAGCGCATACGCAACGGGAATAGAAAGTCGCCGGCGCGAAAGCTCGTTGAGCAGCCCGCTGGAGCCGATCGAGTCCGCGACTGCGGCGCTTAACTGCGCCATGACAGCACCGACAAGCACGAACAGCCCGAGCGGAGCCGCGACAATGCGCATCACGTCAATGATGCCCGCGACCCCCTCGGCTTGCGCGGCGCTGGAAAGCAGCGGCGTCAAAAGGGCCAGAAAGGCCAAGTAAATTGCCGCCGATACCAGCTGCGCCGTTTTCATCGTGCGGATTCGCACTGCCTGGCCATATTCGTTGCCAAGGTAGCGCGATGTTTCAAAGCCCTGCACCGTGATGATCAAGCCCAGCAGCAGCGGAATGCTGGCGACCGAAAATTTTGGCGTTGGCAGCGGCTGTGCCTGGCCAGGCACCAGCAGCCACCAGCAGGCGAGGCCGGTCAGCATACCGCCGATAATCCCGAGTTTGATCGCGACCGTCCCATGCGCGACATGTTCGACGCGTTGAACCCCGCCGACAAAAACCAGGGCCGCCAGTGCGGCAATCAGTGCGGTAACGAGCAGGTTCGAGGCAAAGGAGTGGGATATGCCCGCAGTTGGCAAATATTTCAGCACGAACTCGGCGAGCAGTTTCAAATAATAGGCAACTGACACCGCATAGGCCCCTGCCAGCGCCAGCTGCGCAACCCGGGCCCACCACATGATCGGGTCATTGAGTTTAGCGGATGCCGCGAAATTTTCGAAATGCACGATATTGAAACGGATGACGGCGCCCACGGCATAAGCGATGGCGAGCAGCGCAGCCATCGCAAAGATTGCGCCACTGCCGAACTCCTGGGCCAGCAGCGGCCCGCAGATCAGGAACCCGCTGCCGATGATCGATGCCAGCGGCGTTACCGTGGCGCGCCAGCTTTCACCGCGGGCAAAGCGGCCAAAACTCAGGAAAGCCGTGATGGCAAGCGCGACGACGAGACTAACGCTTGTGATCAGCACGCTTCGCTCCCGGCGATCAGCCGGCAACGGCGGCTATTGGTGTGTAGGCGATGTCAGGTGATAATGCACGTTTGACCAGCCTCATGGGCGGGCCGATCCATCAATCTGACGCAGCGGCCGATGGCTTAGGCCGCAACGGCCTCGCCGCGCGTGCTTGCCGATCCAAACCCAATCGTCTGGCTGAACGGGTTCGGCGACGATCCCGTCGATCACGAGATCCTTGTCTGGGCAGTGAGCCCGGAAGCCGGCGTCGGCAATATCCGGTCGGAAATCCTCGATCGGCGGTGGGACCGTTTTGCTGAAAACGGTATCGAGATTCCGTTTCCGCAAAGCGGGAACCATATCCGCAGCCTGCCGCCTCAGCCGTAAAACCAGGCCAAAGTCAGCGATGCCGTCGATATGACAAGCACAACGAGCAGCCAGCCCATGCGGGCGTAATCGGTGAAACGGTAGCCCCCGGGGCCCATCACCAGCAAATTATTCTGATGCCCGATCGGCGTAAGAAAGTCCGCCGACGCCCCGATGAGAACCGCGAGCAACATGGCATCGGGGGCCACGCCAAGCAGGCGTGCGAGGCCGATCGCCAATGGGCCGACGATGATGGCGGTCGCCACGTTGTTGAGAAAAATGGAAAGCACCATGGTCAGCGTACACAGCGCCGCCAGGGCAACAACGAGCGGCAGGCCTTGCAATGCATTGCCAAGCCATTCAGCAGCAATGGCTGCAGCGCCGCTTGTTTCAAAACTCTGGCCGACAGGGATCATCGCGGCAAGCAGGACGATCACACTCCAGTCGATCGAGCGATAGATCTCCCGAGCAGGTAACAATCTGGCGGCAGCGATAATGGCAGCCGCGCCAAGGAATGCGAGCGCCGGCGGCACCGCGCCGGCGACCACCGCCGCAACCGAAACCGCAAAGATGCCAAGCGTTGCGATGGCGGCGCCGCGCGCCACCGGCAACGGATCGAACCGGTCGGTTTCAAGCAGGCGTGCACCACCGACGAATGCCGCGAGATCATGCGGTGTGCCGCGGATAAACAATTGGTCGCCGGCCTCGATGCGCAACAGGTGCAGCGGCCGGCGCAGGCGGGCGGCACGCGGGCCGACGGCGACGACATGGAGTGTTTCATTGGAATGGATTCGGATCGCCTCATGGCTTAGTCCGATAAGGAAGGATCCATAGGCAACGACGGCACGGGCCGTCACCATGCCCGGCAATGGCGGAGGAATCGCCGTGATGAGCCCGGTCGCCGCGCTGACCGTTTGTTGGTCAGCGCGCGAAAGAATGAGCAACCGGTCGTCACCCACCAACCTGGCCAGTGTCGCGGTGGGTATGGCAACATCGGCCCGGAAAACAGCCAGTAGCCGCGTCTCTGCCGCGCGCAACTGCGTCCGCACCGTTGAAAGCGCCAGCGCGTCACCGACGTCGGGAGCGGTCAATTCGTAAATCCGCCACGGTGGCCGCGCATGCTTCGTTGCCGTTTGCCGTTCCGGCAGCAGCCGCCAGCCAATGAAGGCCAAGTATAACAGGCCAACAATGGTGACGGCGACGCCCACGGGTGCCATGGTGAAAAAGCCGAGCGGCGCCCCAAGTTCCTTTTCCCGCACCGACGACAGGATGAGATTGGCGGGCGTTCCGATCAGTGTCGTCATGCCACCAAGGATTGTCGCAAAGGCGAGCGGCATCAACGTCGATCCGGGCGCTCGTTTTGCATCGCGGGCGATTGCATTGGCGACAGGCATGGTAATGACCAGAGCAGCGATGTTGTTCATGAACGCTGAAAGCATCGCTGCCACCACGAGCAGGGCCGACAGGCGGACCGTGAAACCAGCGCGCGCCGGGATCAAAATCCGCGCCGCCTCGCCGGCAACGCCCGAAAGTTCGACGGCGCGGCCGACGACAAGGATCGCGGCAACAGCGATGACTGCCGGATCAGCGAAGCCCGCAAGCGCGTCGGCTGGCGTCGTCAGCCCAGCCAGGAGGCACGCGAACAGCGCCGCCAACGCGACAAGATCATGGCGGACACGGCCGGACACGAACCCCACAAGACTGCCAACCAAGATAATTGTGCTGAACAGGGCCGGCGACATCAGCTCCCAGTCATCCGGAGATTGCGCCAATCAATCAGACGTTGAATTGTGCCACCCTGGACAACCACCGAAAACAGCACGACCACATAGGTCACCGTCAGCAGGACTGCTCGCAAATCGCCGTTCGGCAGGCCAAGCGCGAGTGCGACCGAAATGCCGCCGCGCAATCCGCCCCAGATCAGCGTGATCGGTGCCAGCGGCCCAAGTGCCCGGAACGATCGCATCACGGTGAGCGGGGCAATCACGCTGATGGCGCGGACGAGCAGGGCAAGCAGGACCGCCGCCGCGCCAAGCAACACAAGTTGAGGATTATTCGGTAAGGTAACGACCTCAAGACCGATCAGCAGAAACAGCACAGCGTTAAGGATATCGTCGATCAGCGACCAAAATTTGAGCAAATAATCCTGTGTCTCGTCGCTCATCGCGTCCGCAACGCCCCGATTGCCGATCAACAAGCCAGCCGTCGCCATCGCGACGGGTCCGCTGACATGCAACCACCTTGCGAGCGTATAGCCGCCCATTACCAGCGCAAGACTGATCACCACCTCGACCTTGTAATCGTCGATCGACCGAATCATCCGATAGGCCAACCAGCCGGACGCCAACCCAAGCAAGACGCCGCCGCCAGCTTCAACCGCGAACAGCTGCAATCCGTTTGTCCAGGAGACGGTATCGCCATCAAGCGCTGTCGCAACCAGGATCGTGAAGATGACGACACCGACTCCATCGTTGTACAGGCTTTCACCCGCCACAATGGCCTGGAGGCCGGGCGGAACGGCGGAGCGTTTGAGCACGGCCATTACGGCAACCGGGTCGGTCGGGCTGATCAGCGCGCCGAACACCAGGCACCAGGCCAAGGGTAGCGCGAAACCGAGCCAGCCGCTGATCAACTGGAATCCGTATCCGACCAGCACGGTCGATAACAGGACGCCGAAGGTGCTAAGCACCAGTATCTGCCATCGCCCTTGCCGCATTTGCGCCCAGTCAACATGCAGTGCGCCGGCGAACAACAGGAACGACAGCATCCCGTCCATCAACGTGGCATGGAAATCGATTTGCATCATGAAATCGGTAACGATCGTTTCGAACCGATGCCCAGGCAACAGCCGGTCAATCCCAACCAGAAGGAGCGAGGCAAGCGCCCCCATCACTGTCAGTGCGATGGACGGATCGAGGCCGAACGCGCGGCGATTCACATAGCCAAGCAGCGCCGTCAGTACGATCAGGATCGCGGCAATGTCAAAGGCCGAAAGCGTCATTTATCAACTGCCTCCGGCGGAGCGATTGCCAGCACAAACTGCTGGCCGCCGCCGGTTTCCGGAACCGCAGCGACGCCGGCTGCGCGGACAGCCACTGCCACAGCCATCGCCCGGCGCTGGTTGAGCCTTGGACGTACAGGCGGTGTTCCGCCGGGCAAACCGGGGACCCCGAGCGCAGCGACATTCCAGCGTCGCGCCGCCCAAAGCGACAGCGCGAGGGACGCCTTTGCATCCCCATCGATGGCGTCCGAACCGTTCACAAAGCGCAGCAATGGCAAAGGCAATACCGGCGGCACGACGCCAATCCTCCAACCTGGCGCATTGGCGTTGGCGCGGGCTTCCAGTGCTTGCCAACCTGCCAGCGTGAGGCCGGGAAGATTGCGCGCCTGCACGATGGCGCGATGATGCTCGCGATCAACTGTTACCTGATCCGGTGTGACGCCGGCGATCGCTGCCGCCACTCGTGCAATCTGGGATGCGGCCGTCTCCTCTTCACTGGCGGCGTTTGCTTTTCTCAACGCCTCCCGCTGGGCACCCACGCTATCGCTGCCCGGATCGATAAGGATCTGGTCGACTTGCAAGGATACCGGTTGGCCGAGCTTGCGCGCCAGCGAGGGTTCCAGCTCACGTGTCGAGTGCGAATGGGATCGCGGGGCAATGACGACGGAACGCACCGCAATCGGCGCCTTGTCAAAGGCCACGTCAAGCTGGGTGACGCGCGCCTCGTCCCCGAATTGCTGGGTCAGAAACTGCCTGACCTCGCGCACTGTCAGCGCTTCAGACGAAATCTGGCCGAGCGCGAACGCCAGCGGTATCGCCATCGCCAGGGACGCCGTTGCGAGGATCCCCGTCTGCAGCCAGGTTTGCTCTCGGGAAAGAAAATGCCCGAAGCCGAAAAGGCGCGCGAGAATCATCGCAGTCAGCGCGATGGTCACGAAGTTTGTGACAAACAGCGCTGTGGCGCCGGCAAGCACCGCCATGTTCTGCGTTGCAAGCCCATAGCCGACCACCGCCAGCGGCGGCATCAACGCGGTCGCGATCGCCACACCGACAATTGTTTCGCCGCGGCCGCGGATGACGGCATAGGTGCCGGCCATGGCCGAAAACAACGCCACAAGAAGATCGAACAGATTTGGCCGCGTGCGGGCCAAAATCTCTGCGGTAGGCGCCTTCAGCGGCGAAAGGACGACAATCAGGACAGTCAGAGCAATCGCCAATAATATGCCCATGGCCAGCGCGGTCAGCGATCGGCGCAATTCGGCAAAATCAAACAGGGCCAACGCAAATCCCAGGCCAAGGATCGGACTCATCAACGGCGAGATCAGCATTGCCCCGATCACCACCGCAGGCGACGATTGCAGCAATCCTAGGATGGCGATGCCGGCCGACATCAGGATCATGAAACAGTAACGTGGCGACAGGCCACTTTCGTCGACAACCCGCGCCATCACCTCATTGTGATCGATTTTCCCGACGACCTGATGCCGCCACCAGTGATAAAGTGGCAGACTATCCCACCACCTGACATCTGCCGGCCGATCGACCGGTGCGTCGGTTGGGTGTCTGCGATTCATCCCGTTCTCACTACAGGGCTGTCACCCAGACTCAAAATTTGGCGCCACCTGGTGCCTCGTGATGCAGATGGGACAATAACATCAGTTATGCTTGAAAACGTCCGGGCTTGAAAAGGTTGCGGCGACACGGCCGGCAACCTGCAGAAACCGCGCCCGTGGCGTAAGTCTGTATATTGCAATTGCTTGATGCCCATCGCGCACCAAAATCAAAGATAAAAATTCCCCGGCATATTGCTGCGCCGGGCCAGTTGGCTTCGTTGAGAAGAAGAAGGATTCCTTCATGGACCTACTGTTTTTTTATAAGACATAATTCAATATAGAAGTAGGATGCCCCAAAAAAATACGCCAGCAATTCCATTGTAAATCGCTGATCATTCAAACTGTGAGAATTTCTGCTACACTTCATTTGTTTTTCTCCTTGAGAAACGAATTCTATTTAAAAATGGCACCAAATCAGGGAGGCACGTCATCTGAAGAGTCTTCCGTTGAATCTGCGCAAAAAAATGGCCCGGACGTTACCGTCCGGGCCAGTTGGTTTCCTTGGGGAGGAACCTGTTGAGATGCGGGCCTCTATGGGCCGGCGATCAATAGTTGTAGGCGCGCTCGCCATGTTCGCTGATGTCGAGGCCTTCGCGCTCGGCATCGGCGGACGGACGCAGCCCGATGGTTTTATCAAGGATGAAGAACAGCACCGCCGAACCAACGCCTGACCAGACAAGGGTCAAACCGACCGCCTTGGCCTGGATGATGAGCTGGCCCATCATGTCATAGGCAGCAACGCCAGCCGGAAACACCGTATAATCAAAGACGCCCTGACCACCGAGTGCCGGATCAGCGACGATGGCAGTCCCCAGCGCGCCGACGATACCGCCAATGCAGTGAACGCCGAACACATCGAGCGTATCGTCATATTTCAGCTTGTTCTTTACCGTCGAGACAAAGAAGAAGCAGATTGGCGACACGATCAACCCGAGGACGATCGAGGTCATCGGTGCGGCATAGCCACTGGCCGGGGTAATGGCGACCAGACCGGCCACGGCACCCGTTGCAGCGCCTAACATCGATGGTTTGCCATGGACAACCTGATCGATCAGTGCCCAGCTGACAGCGGCGGCTGCGGTTGCGACAAAGGTGTTGATGAAGGCGACCGCGGTGACGCCATTGGCTTCAAGGTTGGAGCCGGCGTTGAAGCCGAACCAGCCAACCCACAGCAACGATGCGCCGATCATCGTCATGGTCAGTGAATGCGGCGGGGTGGCTTCCTTGCCATAGCCCAGACGCTTGCCGATCATCAGGCAGCCGACCAAGCCCGCAATCCCGGCATTGATATGAACGACGGTGCCACCGGCGAAATCCAGCGCCCCCATGCCCCAGAGATAGCCGGCATCCTGCGAAACCAGCGCGCCTGCGGCATCCTTGACAACGCTGTCAGCCAGAAAGTCCGGACCTGCCCAATACCAGACCATATGGGCGATCGGGAAATAAACGATGGTCAACCAGGCGACAACAAAGATCATCAACGATGAAAACTTCACCCGTTCGGCAAAGGCCCCGACGATCAACGCCGGCGTGATGCAGGCAAAGGTCATCTGGAAGATGACGAAAGCGAATTCAGGCAGATAGACGTTGTTCGAGAAGGTCGCCGCATAGGTGCCCCCCGAAACGCCCATCAGCAACGCCTTTGAAAATCCGCCGACGAACGGTGCGGTCGACGCAGTGCCGCCACTGGTGAACGCCATCGAATAACCCCAGCAGCACCAGACCAGCGCTGCGATCGAAACGATCATGAACACCTGCATCAGCACGCTCAGCATGTTCTTGGTGCGCACCAGGCCGCCATAGAACAGCGCCAGCGCCGGCACCGACATCATCAGAACCAGCGCAGAGGACACCAGCATCCAGCTGGTATCACCCTTGTTGACCATCAAGGCCTGTTGTTCGACGGTTGGCGCCTTGATCATGTCGGTGGCAAACGCCGGTGCGGCAATGCAAAGCGCGCCGCCTGCCAGGGCGAGCCACAAAGCGCGACCCCCGGGCAATTTGAAATTGCTCATCATGCTTCCCCTCCCGTTCATTTCATCACTGTGGATCGCGTCGCTCACAACGCGGTTTCGTTGGTTTCGCCGGTGCGGATGCGCACGGCCTGGGCAACATCGGTGACAAAGATCTTGCCATCGCCGATCGATCCGGTGTGAGCGGCCTGTTGGATGGTTTCCACGACTCGGGACGCCTGGGAATCCTCGATCACGACTTCGATCTTGATTTTCGGCACCATATTGGTGGTGTATTCGGCACCGCGATAGATTTCGGTCTGGCCCTTTTGGCGCCCGAAACCCTTGACTTCAGTGACCGTCATGCCCTGCACACCAGCGGCGGACAAAGCTTCGCGCACGTCGTCAAGCTTGAACGGCTTTATGATGGCGGTGACGAGTTTCATGGCCCCTCCCTGACGCGGAAAACCCGCGTTGGCATCGGCCTTGCATGAAACGTGCCAAGTTTGGCACAATCGCTGCAATGCAGCATAACGGGGATATGAAATCGGCCATGCCTGCTGTGCGATGCCCAATTCTGGGGCAGATTTTAACGGCATGGCGCGATTTTTGGGCAGTGCGAGCCCGAATTAGCGCTGACTGTTTCGGGGCTGCCAATCGGCGCCCATTGTTACGGTCCAGTCATCCTTGGCTTATGCCGGCGCTACTGTCGCATCCCGATTTTCGATCACTTTCGCGGCATTCCACGCAACCGCTAATCGGATGGTTGGCCAAGCAGCGCGCGCGCTGCGGCTTCATCCTCATCCAGGACCATCAGCCGCACGCCAGACAGGCCCGAGCCGATCAATGACGCGATGCCGGCATCGAACAGCACCGCGCCAATGCCAGCGGATTCCAGCCGCATCTGCATGATCTGGGCCTCCATCGGGTCAAATAGCGTATCGAGCGTGACAAGACTCATGCGGCGAAATTCCTTTGACGATATGACCGCCATAGCCAGCCATAAAGCGCCGCGTTCGCTGCCAGCAGTACGGCAGCCCCGGCAAGCTGTGCTGCGTGGGTCAATCCGGCCGGGTAAATCAGCGGCATGATATAATGATCTATGAACCCGCCCGCATAGGTCGGTGTATCCGCCGCCGCGCGCAGGCGGTTTTCGATCGGCGTCAGCGGGCAGATGCCGCCGACGATCATGATACCACCAGACCAGGCCAGCGCCGGCAGGTGCAACCAGGCGATGCCCGGCCAGCGCAGCGCCAGCAAACCTCCGAACATTGAAAAAACGATAAAACCAACATGCATGAACACCACAAGATCGGCTGCCAGCGCGGGGGCCATGATCAGCCGCTCGGGCTTATGAGTTCGCGCGGCACCGCCGCCGCGGGCCGGCTGGGCAAGCCATCGATGCTGCTGGTTCGGGACTGGAATTTTTCAACCAAAGCCTCTGGCGTTGTCGTCTTGTAATATTTGCGCAGGGTCTGGCGTTCGGCCCTCACTGCCATTTCGGGCACCGCCCAGCCACATGAGGTTTGCGCGGAGTCAACCACGATATCGAAAATCTGGCGGACCCCGGTTTCGATGGAAAAATGCACCGCGAGTTTGCCCCAGGCATCATCCTGCGGCAAAACCGGCACGCCGCGGCCATAGATGCGATAGATCAGCGCCGGCCGGTCAAAGGCGCAAAACATCACCGTGATCCGGCCATCGGCGAGCAAATGCGCGTTGGTTTCATTGCCCGAACCGCCAAAATCGAGATAGGCGACGCGGCTGGGCGTGATGACCCGAAAGGCGTCCATGCCCTTGGGGCTCAGATTTATCCGTGCGCCTTGCGCTGCTGTGCTCACGAAAAACACCGGCTGTTTTTCGATAAACACCTGATGTTCGTCCGTGATATAGTCAAAAAATTCGCTCATATTGCCCCTTCAGGCGGCAGTGCCGCCCACCGTCAGCCCTTCGATCAGCAACGTCGGCTGCCCAACGCCGGCCGGCACGCTTTGCCCGCCCTTGCCGCAAATGCCGACGCCTTCATCCAGCGCGAAATCATTGCCGATCGCCCGCACCCGGGTCAGCACATCCGGGCCATTGCCGATCAGCGTTGCGCCCTTGATCGGCGCACCAAGTTTGCCATTTTCAATCCGATAAGCCTCGGTGCAGGTAAAGACGAACTTGCCACTGGTGATATCGACCTGGCCGCCGCCAAAGCTTTTGCAATAGATGCCGGATTTGGCAGACGCCAGGATTTCGCCGGGATCTTCTGTGCCATTTTCCATGAAGGTATTGGTCATGCGCGGCATCGGCGCGTGGGCGAAACTTTCGCGCCGGCCATTGCCGGTCGCCGCCACACCCATCAACCGGGCGTTGAGCCGATCCTGCATATAGCCTTTCAATATGCCGTCTTCGATCAGCACGGTGCGTTCGGTTGGGGTGCCTTCGTCATCTACCGTCAGCGAGCCGCGACGATTGTCAAGGCTTCCGTCATCGACAACCGTCACGCCCTTGGCCGCGACACGTTCCCCGATACGCCCCGAAAATGCCGAGGTGCCCTTGCGGTTGAAATCGCCCTCCAACCCGTGGCCGATCGCTTCGTGCAGCAAAATCCCCGGCCAGCCCGGCCCCAACACCACCGTCATTTCTCCAGCTGGCGCTGCCACCGCATCCAGGTTGACCAGCGCATTGGCCAGCGCAATGTCGATGGCGCCATTCCAGTTTTCGCTGGTGATCAGGCCATCGTAAAGGTAGCGCCCGCCAAGGCCGTGAACCCCGGTTTCGCGGCGGCCATTTTTTTCAGCGACAATCTGCACATTCAAACGCACCAGCGGCCGCACGTCGCGCACCCGCTGGCCATCGGCGCGGATGATTTCGACAACGCTCCAGCTTCCCAGCAAACTTGCAGAAACCTGGACGACCCGCGGGTCACGCGCCCGCGCCGCCGCATCAATCGTCTGCATCAACGCGACTTTTTCGGCAAAGCTGATGCCGTCCAGCGGATTGGCATCGGTATAGCGCCGGGCATTGGTGCGTTGAGGGGCCAGCGCCATGCTGCCGCCATGGCCATCGCGCACCACCCGGATGGTGTTGGCGGCGCGGGTGATAGCGGCGTCGCTCAATTCATTGGCATGCGCAAAGGCGGTCATTTCGCCGGCAACGCCGCGCAGGCCAAAACCCTTTTGCGTATCGAAAGTTGCTGCCTTCAACCGGCCATCATCGAACGCAAAACTTTCGGAGACTGCATATTGCAGATAGAGTTCGCCATCATCGCAGCCATTCAGCGCATCGGCCACCAGCCGCTCGGTGCGGCCAGGGTCAAGACCGGTATCGGCATAGAAGATCGTCGCGGGGTCGAGATTGCTCATGACCGCCTATATAGGTGGGACGGCGCAGCAAAGGAACCGGGCATGGCAGGGGTTTTTCCGATGACGGCGATCGGCCGGGTGACAGGTGGTCGCACCCTGGCCAAAGATGACGACTGGGGCACAAGCCGGGCGGTGATAATGCTCCACGGTTTGGGTGCGGAGGCGTTGCTGGGGCTTGAAAGTTTTTCGCATTGCGAGGTGATTTTTGTTTTCGACCAGCTCCCCGAATCCGAAATCACCACCGGTGCCCGCCGGCCGCGCGGCAATCCCGATTGGCCGATGGTTGGCATCCTGGCCCAACGCGGCCGCAACCGGCCAAACCGCATCGGGGTCTCGGTATGCCGAGTCGTCGCAGTGGATGGCACGGCACTGACGGTTGAAGGTCTGGACGCCATTGACGGAACACCAGTGATCGACATCAAACCGGTGCTGAGCGGGTTTCTGCCGCGCGGCACTGTGCGGGAGCCCGATTGGGCGCGAGCAATCATGGCGGATTATTGGTAGCGCGTAGCCGTTCCAGCGCCAGCTCCTGCGCCCGGGTTGCGGCGCGGGCGCGTTCAATGTCATAGCCCAGTCGCGCCGGCGCGCCGATGACGTCGCTGACCGGGCGGCGCAGGCTGGCAGGGGCCGGGCTATCGGCCCGCCCCAGGCGCAGGGCAAAGCTGATGGATCGGCCGGAGTCATCGATCAACGCCCTTGCATCGCGTGCGAACGCCGATGGCCGCCCCTGCTGGCGCGCCCGATCGATGATTTCGGGCAATTGATTCAGTGGTTGCGCAGCCAGGCCGCGCGCGGTGGCGATCAGGTGCAGGCGTTGCCAGGCCGCCCCGACCAGCAAAGCGGTGCGGCGATCGTGAATGTCTGCCGCGCTGATCAAGGCATAGGTCGAAGCGGTCGGAAGGGCGACATCGCGGGTGGCGGCCAACCAGTATTTGCCTTCAGCGGCAGGGCTTTGATCGGGCAGCATCGCGCCGGCAAAGGCCAGCAGCGGCGATACGCCGGATGTGCGCAGGGCCAGACCGTCCCTGTCATTATCCTGATCGCAGCGGCTGTGGCGGAACCAGCGGTGGCTATCGGCCATCATTGCTGCATCTGCAGCAATGGCGGCGGTGGCATCGCCCGTAAGCGCGGCAAACCTTTGCCCGCGAGGCGATGCAGCGGCAAAGATTTGCAGGCTGATGGCCGAATCACGCGGGAAATCCGCCAGCGCCGCCAGATCGGCATCGCTGATGGGTGCGCCCGTCCAGGGGCCGCGATGGGTATGCCGCCGGACGATGGCGGGCAGCAGCGGGTGCGGTGCGCCGCCGCTGTTGTCGGGGCCAAGCTCGACGCGCGCTGCATGGTCGGGGTTGCCGCTATCGGGCAGCAGCCGCACCACCGCCGATCGCCCGATGCTGCTCGCCGCCAACGCCATGTTATGGATGGCGGCACCCAGCCCGGCCCGGCGTTCGCGGCCAAAAGGATCCATGCTGCCCAGGGTGCGGGCCGGCATTTCAAAGATATCAACGCCCAGCCGGTTGACGGCAAAGCGCCAGGGCTGGGTATTGTGCGGGCTGCTGGCCAATATGCCGGCAGAGACCAGCGCCAGCGGTCCATCGTATCGGCGCGCATCCCAATCCCGCCATGCCGCCAGCCCCGGCGATCCGAAATCATAGATCAAGCCCTGATCGAAAGCCCGGGCCAAGACGAGCGCAGCCCCGGTGCCGGCGGCGAGCCCCAGCGCCGCGCGGCGGTTGATCACTCCGCCGGCGCCTGTGCCGATTGCCAGTGATCGCGAATACTGTCCGCCGTCTCGCCCGATTTCCAGCCTGGTGGCCCGGCAATCGCCATCCAGCGGCTGCGCCAATCGGGGGCGCTCGCAACATCACGGGCAATACCGATCCATTCATGCGTCGCCACCCACACCGGATTGAACGTCGCCAGATTTCTGACAATGCCATAGCGCGGCGGTTCCGCGTCCAGCTCGGCCTCGAATGTGCCGAACAGCCGGTCCCAGACGATAAAGACGCCGCCAAAGTTGCGATCCAGATAGCGGGCATTGGTGCCATGGTGGACGCGGTGGTGTGACGGCGTGTTCAGCCAATATTCCAGCCCGAACGGCAGCCGTTTCACCACCTCGGTATGGATGAAAAACTGATAGACCAGGTTCAGCCCGGCGCAGAACAGGATCATTTTCGGCGGAAACCCGATCAGGAACAGCGGCAGCCGAAAGATGAAACTGATCGACAGCATGCCTGTCCAGGTCTGGCGCAGCGCCGTGCTGAGATTATAATGCTGTGAGCTGTGGTGGATGACATGGCTGGCCCAAAACCAGCGCACCCTATGGGCACTGCGGTGGAACCAATAATAGGTGAAATCTTCGCCCACAAAGCACAGCGCCAGCGCCCACCAGGTCGCCGGAATGTCGAACAGCCGGAACTGGTACAACCAGGCCCCCAGCGCAACGACGGCACCGCCAAACAATACCGCTGCAAACGTATTGCCAAACCCCATCGCCAACGATGTGCCGGTATCGCGCCAATCATAATCACCGCGTGCGCCGGCGCGGATGGCGAACATTTCGATGATCATCGATACGATAAACGCCGGAATGGCGATCTGTACGGGGTCGGGAAATGTCACAGGCGTTTCGCCCAAACAGCGGCGGCCGGGCCAAGGTCCAGCGTCGCCGCCGGAAACATCGTCTCGGCCGGTTTCAGGCGCAACAGGCCACCATTTATTTCGGCGGCGGCACCATTGACGATGCGCACTGCCCAGCGATCGCCAAACGGCCGCACCAGCGCGATTCGGCCATCGTGCCCCGCGACCAGTGCGCCGCGGCCATCGCGGGCCAGGGCCGCATCGCCGGCAACAAAATCATGCAGCGCATCCGTCGCGATCTGCCTTGCCTCGGCTGGATCGGCAAGCTGCGGCGAACCGGCAAATCCCATGGCACGCGCCAGCATGATGATGGTGACGATGCCAAATAGCGAAGTCCAGATCACGCGCGATCAATCCTTGCCGGCAAGCCGGCGCAGCGTCGGTAACATGCCCGACACATCATAGCCGACAAGCTCTGCAGCTTTGATGATCGCATCCGGATCGCCGCCACGCGACGCTTCGGCCAGCGCCCACAGGTTGGTCGATCGGGTGCCCGACCGGCAGAATGCCAGCGCCGGGCCGCCCTCATCCAGTGCTGCGGCCATTTCGCGCACTTTCTCCATTGTCAGCCCGGTGCCATCCACCGGGATGTTGACATAACGCAACCCGGCAGCGCTGGCGGCGGCGTGGATTTCGGCGCTGGTCGGCTGGCCGGCCGCTTCGCCATCGGGGCGGTTGTTGATGATGACGGCAAAGCCTTGCGCCGCGGCAAGCGGGCAATCACTGGCGGAGATCTGCGGGGCAACGGACACGTCTGGCGTCAGGGCAATGAACATCGCAGCATGATAGGGCGTGTTTGGGGATGGCGCTACTGGCCTTTGCGGTTGGGCAAACACCGCCTAGGCTGGCGACAAGGGGACCAGAGATTGACCAACCACACACCGCAGGCGCGTGATCTGTTTGGGCAGCCGCGCGCCCTTACCTGGCTGTCGGCGACTCAATTCTGGGAGGCTTTTTCACTATACGCCACCCAGGCCGTATTGTTGCTGTACATGGTCGAGGCGCTGCTGGTGCCGGGCCATATCGAACATATCACCGGCTTTGCCGGGCTGCGCAGCGGCATCGAAAGCGTTACCGGGCCGCTGAGCAACCAATCGCTCGCCGTGCAGATTTTCGGGCTTTTTGCTGGGCTGGCGCGGTTTTCTCCGCTGTTTGGCGGCTTTATCGGTGATCGGTGGCTGGGGCGGCGCAACACGGTGATCATCGGCGCGGTCATGATGATCGCCGGGCAATTCGCGCTGGCCTTTGACAAGAGTTTCCTGGTCGCCCTGCTGCTGATCATGTTGGGGGCGGGGTGCCTGAACCCCAATCTGTTCTCCCAGCTTGGCAGCATTTTTGCGCCCGGCGACCGGCGGCGCGACGATGGCCTGCAAATCTATTATGCCGCCCTGAACACCGGCGCCTTTGTTTCGCCGATCGTCTGCGGCTGGATCGGGGTCGAATGGGGCTGGCACAGCGCCTTTGTCGTCGCCGGCATGGGCATGGCGGTCGGTCTGGTCGTCTATGTTGCCGGCACCCGGCACTTGCCGCACGAAGCGCCGCGGATTGCCGCCGCCGAACGACCGCCGCTGTCGCGTGATGAACGCCGAACGGTTGCACTGCTGGTGGTGCTGGTGCTGGTGTCGGCGACATTCTGGATCGCCCAGTCACAGGTCTGGAATGTCTATAACCTGTGGTTGCGTGATCATGTTACGCTGACAATCGCCGGCTGGACGATACCGGTGCCATGGTTTCAGGCGATCGATGCGCTGGCACCCGTGCTGATGCTGCCGCCGGTCATCGCGCTGTGGCGCTGGCAAGCGGCGCGCGGTGTAGAGCCTGATGCGATTACCAAATTGGCCATCGGCTGCCTGATCTTTGGCACCAGCATGGCCTGGCTGGCTGTGGCCGAGCCGCTGTTCGGCCAGCATGTGCCGCTGCTCTGGGCGATTGCCTTTCACGTCCTGGACAATCTAGGCTGGATTTATTTCACGCCGATCGCCGTCGGCCTGTATGCGCGCGGGGCGCCCAAATCGATGAACGCCATGATGATCGGGCTGAACACCATGTCGGTGTTCGTCGGCAGCACCATAAGCGGCCGGCTGGGGGCGCTGTATGAAAGCCTGTCACCGGCACGTTTCTGGCTGATCCATGCCGGCATCGTTGGCGGCGGGGCGCTGTTGTTCCTGGCGCTGAGACCGGCGGTGCGGCTGATGCTCGCCGGTGCCGATGCGCGCAGTGCCGGCGGTTGATACCGCTATCCCCACAGCCTCGCATCGGGCGGCCACACGTCCGAATGTTCAAACCGCAGCCCGTCTGCCCGATCTTCAATCAATAACGGCCCATCCAGATCGGCATAGGCCCCCTGCATCGCCACATAAAAGGCCGGCGCAATGGCCAGCGATGTGCACAACATGCAGCCGGTCATCACCCCCAGCCCGCGCGCCCGCGCCGCATGGGCAAGGGCGTTGGCTTCGGTCAGGCCGCCGGCCTTGTCGAGCTTGATATTGATGTAACCATAGCGCCCGATGATCGCATCCAGCGTCGTCCGGTCATGGCAGGATTCGTCCGCCGCCAATGGCACCGGTGAATTGACCCCATCGAGCAGCGCATCCTGCCCGGCCGGCACAGGCTGTTCGATCAGTTCGACATGATATTGCGCCAGCGCGGCCGCAGTCCGCGCGATGTCGGTGCCGCCCCAGGCCTCATTGGCATCGACGATCAACCGCGCATCGGGCGCGGCGCGATGCACGGCAGCGGCGCGTTCGACGTCGGCCTGCCAGCCATCGCTGCCGCCCAGCTTTATCTTCAGCAATTCACGGCCCCGGGCCAGCGCGGCGGCGGCCGCCA
Source organism: Sphingomonadales bacterium (assembly GCA_038228305.1). Lineage (GTDB taxonomy): Bacteria > Pseudomonadota > Alphaproteobacteria > Sphingomonadales > Sphingomonadaceae > Sandarakinorhabdus. Next base: position 109,504 of record JBBRPI010000002.1, read on the forward strand.
TCGCGGCAGGGTCGTCCAGGCTGATGGTGTAGGCGGTGAGCAGCGGGCGCGGTACGGGTAATGCGATCATCTGCCAGACGCGGCGGCCGGACTGTTTCGCCTCCAGATCCCATAGCGCCGCATCGATGGCATTGCGGGCGGCGCCGGCCGGCAGCAGGGTGAGCAGATCGGCGCGGCTGGCCCCGGCGGCAATGGCATCGGCCTGGGTGATGACTCTCGCCAATACCGATTCGGCGCTTTCTCCGCGATAATAGATCGCCGTGCCTTCACCGCGTCCGCAGTGCGGGCCTTCGCTTACCTCGACGACGACCACATCGACATGGGTTTTCGCACCGCGCGCAATGACGAAACTGCCGCGGACAAGGAAACGTTCGATGCGGGCGGAAAGGCGGCGGAGCATTTCTTGCTCTTGCCGCATCAGCAGCCACTTTCCAAGGCGTGTCCATGCGCTACACTCACCGTCATGAACGAAGACGAATCCGTTGAACTGGATGCCGTGGCCGCTGTCGCACGCATCACCGCGCTGGAAATGCTGGTGCGGCAGATGATGATCGTCCAGTTGCGCATTCTTGATCGGATGGGCGAGATCAAGCTGAACCCCAGCTATATCAAGGGCGTTGCCGCAGCCTATGCGGAAAAGGTCGATGAATCGCCGATCATCGAATCCAATTCGCCCGAGGTGAATTACGAATTCAAGGTCAATGTGCTGCACAACCTCGAACGGTTTTTTGACGAGTTGGAGGCCCATGTCCGGGATAACCCGGTCTAAACGGGCTATCCGGCGCTGGCCTGTCCTACACGGCCGGATTCGCCTATGGTTTCAGCCGCAGTTGCACTCACTTACTCGTGCCGGGCCTCTCCACGTCGTGCCATAACGTTATTTTAACAGGTCCTGACCCTGATGTTTCTAAAGTTAGTGTTTTGCCTCCTGGGGCTAACTTTCCAGATTTTGCGCGGGACATTTGCGCTCCCGAACGCGCCTGAATCGTCCCGAAACCATCCGTAATATCCGTTCACAGGCCAGCCGCTGCAAGAATATTGATGAAAAACAGGGCCGGACAAAGCCCGCGATGCCGTCAAAAGCGCTCGGCGCAGGAAGATTGCACCACCTCGCTGGCTAAGCTTGCGCCTGGCGACATCCAAGCTGCGCTTTGCCACCGACGGCGCTGCGCTGGAGGCCCGACCGGGAATCGAACCCGGGTTCACGGATTTGCAGTCCGTTACGTCACCACTCCGCCATCGGGCCGCGCATGCAGGGGCATCGCATAGCGAAGGCGCTTGGCGAGGGCAACCTTGATAGCTACAGGAAACCATCTCCTGAATTCGATTGCGACTCAGGTGTATTATGTATATCAAACACCAGATGCTGCGAGAAATTTCCGTGAACACGCCTGCCGCCAGCCTTGCCGCCCATCATGCTGCCGAAATGACGCCCGTGCAGCGGCGGCAGACCATGGTCGACAGCCAGTTGCGCACCGTCGGCATCACCGACGCTGACGTCTTGGCCGCCATGGCGACAGTGGCGCGCGAAGATTTCCTACCCCCTGCCCTGCACGGCCTCGCCTATGCCGATGCAGCTTTGGAGGTTGCGCCCGGCCGCTGGTTGCTGGAACCGCTGGTGCTGGGGCTGTTGCTGCAACAGGCGCAGGTCACGCGCGATGACCGGGTGCTGGTCGTTGGCGCCGCCACCGGCTATTCGACGGCGGTGTTGGGCGCCATCGGCTGCACCGTCACGGCGTTGGAAAGCGATGATGGCCTGATTGCCGCCGCCGACAATGCCGGCATCGTTTGCGTGAAGGCGCCGCTTCCGGATGGCTGGGCACCTGCTGCGCCTTATGATCTTGTGTTGTTCGAAGGTGCGATCGAATATGTGACGCCTGCGATTGCCGCCCAGTTGGCAAAGGCGGGACGAGCGGCCGCAGTGGTTCGTGATGGCAATATCGGCCGCGGCCATGCAGGCGCAGTGCTCGCCGATGGTCGCATCGCCGGCCTGGCCTTTCTCGAAGTTCCCGGGCGGCTGTTGCCCGGGTTTGCCCGCCCCAAAGATTTTGCGTTTTGAAGTGAAAGTGCTCTCAATGTTTCGCCACACCTTGTTACTCGCCGCGTCGCTGGCCGCTGCCACCCCGGCGCTGGCCGATACGCTGGGCGACGCCATCGCATCAGCCTATGACAACAACCCCGATCTGCGTGCCCAGCGCGCGCTGGTCCGCCAGGCGGATGAAAGCGTGCCGCAGGCGCTGGCCGGCGGCCGGCCGACGCTGGGCGCACGCGGCACCGCCGACCAGGCCGGGCTGAATTTCAAAGACAATGGCCGTACCTATACCAGCAGCATCCAACTCAGCCAGTCGCTGTATCAAGGCGGCCGGGTCAAATCCGCCGTCACTGCCGGCGAGAACCGCATTTTGGCGTCCCGCGCCCGGTTGCGCGCCGCCGAAAACCAGGTGGTGCTGAACACCGTCACCGCCTATGTCGATGTGCTCCGATTTAATGGCGTCGTCGAACTCAACCAGTATCAGGTCACGGTTTTTGAACGCGAATTGCAGCAATCAAAGGATCGCTTTGAAGTCGGCGATCTGACCCGCACCGATGTCGCCCAATCCCAAGCGAGTCTCGCCACAGCGCAATCCAATCTGGTTGTTGCGCAAAACCAATATGCCGCAGCGCGCCAGGCCTATTTGCGCGTTGTCGGCCGCCTGCCCGAGGATCTGGCGCCGGTGCCGCCTTTGCCGTTTTTGCCAGGCACATCGGGACAGGCGGTTGATATCGCCCGCGAAAACAGCCCATCGCTGATCGCGGCGCGCTTTGATGAAGCTGCAGCCCGCTATGACGTCAAAACCCTGCAAAAAGCGCGATTGCCGTCCATTGGCGCTACGGCTTCGGCCAGCTATGCCTATTTTCAAGGCGGAGGCGGCGGTGCGAACTTTGTCCGTCAGGGCGGCTTTTTCACCCAGGATGCAGCCGTGACGGCAACGATTCCACTGTATCAGGCCGGACTTGTCGGCTCGCAGGTCCGCCAGCAACAGGCGCGACAAAGCCAGTTGCTGGAAACCATATCGTCAGTCAGCCGGCAGACCGATGAAAGCGTCACTAACGCCTTTAACCAGTTGCGCGCCGCCCGCGCCGTGATCACCGCATCAAAGGTGGCGGTGGACGCCAACACGCTGGCCGCGGAAGGCGTAAAGCAGGAAAATCAAGTTGGCACCCGCACCATCATCGAAGTTCTCAACGCCGAACAGGCGCGGCTGAATTCCGAAGTCAACCTGCTGGCGGCGCGGCGGGACGAACAGGTTGCGGCCTATTCGCTGCTGGCATCCGTCGGCGCCGCCGAAGCAGTGGCGCTGGGCATCCCCGTCACCGAATATGATGCGGTCAGCAATGCCAAGCTCGTGCGCCACCGGTTGGTCGATGACACGCCAGGCGGCCCCCCGGCACTGCCGTTGCCCGCCGGTGATCGGGCAACGCGATCACTGGTCATCGGCCCGCCCGTCCCCTAAGCTGTCCGGATGAGCGATACCGGCCCCGCGATCGATTCAATCCTGGAATCGATTCGCGCCCGGATGGCGGGGGATGTGCCGGTTGCGGAACCGGTGATTGTGATGCCACCGCCAGCCCCCGTTCCGCCTGCCCCCCAAATCGCCGATGACAGCGCAATGGTGGCTTTGATGCGGTCGTTTGTCGAACCCCAGCTAAAGGCTTGGCTGGATGCCAACATGCCCGAAATTGTCGAGCGCATCGCACAGGCCGAGATCCGGCGGCTGACCGGGCAGGCGTAACCGCCGGCCACGTTCTTCCGACACGGCCGCGACATTGGTTGCCGCGCCGCAGCACGCCCGCTAACACCCCGACATGACCTTGATCGACAAAACCTTTGCCCCTGCCGATTTCGAGCAGCGTTGGTATGCCCATTGGGAATCCGTTGGCGCGTTTCGCCCGGAACGCCCCGATGCCGTGCCCTATACGATCATCATTCCGCCGCCGAACGTCACCGGGTCACTGCATCTTGGTCATGCGCTGGACAATAGTCTGCAGGATGTGCTGATCCGCTATCACCGCCTGCGTGGCCGCGATGCGCGCTGGGTGGTCGGCACCGACCATGCCGGCATCGCGACGCAGATGGTGGTGGAACGCCAGCTTGCTGACAGCACGCAGGGCACGACGCGCCAGCAAATGGGCCGCGCGGCCTTCCTTGAAACCGTATGGGACTGGAAACGCACCAGCGGCGACACGATCACGACCCAGTTGCGCCGGCTCGGGGCCAGCTGCGATTGGGCCAATGAACGCTTCACCATGGACGAGGGCTTCAACAAGGCCGTTACCAAGGTGTTTGTGACACTGTATAACCAAGGCCTGTTGTATCGCGACAAGCGGCTGGTGAATTGGGACCCCAAGCTGAAAACCGCGATTTCCGACCTGGAAGTCGAAACCCGCGAAGTCGCCGGGACGTTCACCCATATCCGCTACCCGCTCGCCGATGGGGTGACGCTGGACGATGGCCGTGACCATATCATCGTTGCAACGACGCGCCCGGAAACGATGCTCGGTGATACCGCGGTGGCGGTGAACGCCAGCGACGCACGCTATCAATCGGTCATCGGCAAGTTCGTCGTGCTGCCGATCACCGGGCGGCGCATCCCGATTGTCGCCGATGACCATGCCGATCCGGACCTTGGCTCGGGCGCGGTGAAAATTACCCCGGCGCATGATTTCAACGATTTTGAAGTCGGCAAACGCCACGGCATGGTGCCGATCAACATCTTTACTGCCGAAGCCAGGATTATCGCCACACAGGGCATCCCGATCGAATACATCGGTCTCGACCGCTTCGAAGCCCGCAAGAAAGTCGTTTCCGATCTTGAGGCTCTGGACCTTATCGAATTGATCGAAGTTAAAACTATCCAGATGCCCTACGGCGACCGCTCAGGGGTTGTCGTCGAGCCATGGCTCACCGATCAATGGTATGTGAACGCGGGTAAACTCGCTACTCCCGCGCTCGAAGCAGTCAAGTCGGGTGCGACCCAGTTCGTCCCAAAAACCTGGGAAAAAACTTACTTCAACTGGATGGAAAACATCCAACCTTGGTGCGTTTCCCGGCAGCTCTGGTGGGGGCACCGAATTCCGGCTTGGTATGGTCCTGCCGCTCTTGGCGAAGCACGAACCGAGCGAGGCTTGGGCGACAAGCTGTTTGTAGCTGAAACAGAGGCGCAAATGCTCGCGCAAGCCAAAATTTATTTCGGACCAGAGGTTGATGTTCGAGTTGTAGAGTCGCTGCAAGACGCAGTCAGCACCGATCTTGCTTTCGGCGATGATCCGAGGAGTGTTGTTCTTTGGCGCGACGAAGACGTCCTCGACACCTGGTTCTCCTCCGCGCTCTGGCCTTTTGCCACCCTCGGTTGGCCCGAAAACACCGCCGATCTCGCGCGCCATTACCCCGGCGATGTGCTGGTCACCGGCTTTGACATCATTTTCTTCTGGGTCGCCCGCATGATGATGCAAGGCATTCACTTCATGGACGATGTGCCGCCGTTCAAGACGGTTTATTGCCATGGCCTGGTGCGCGACGCCAAGGGCGCCAAAATGTCCAAATCAAAGGGCAATACCATCGATCCGCTGGTGCTGATCGACAAATATGGCGCTGATGCGCTGCGCTTCACCTTGGTCGCGATGGAATCGCAAGGGCGCGATATCAAACTTGATGAAAAGCGCGTCGAGGGCTATCGCAATTTCGCGACAAAGCTGTGGAATGCAGCCCGCTTCTGTCAATCCAACGGCATTTCCGGATCAACCAGCATCGCCCCGCCACCGGCACACAACGCCGTCAACCGCTGGATCATCGGCGAAGTCGCCGCCACCGCCCGCGCGCTGGAAACCGCCGTCGAAACTCTGCGTTTCGATGCCTATGCCGATGCAATCTATGGCTTTGCCTGGAATCGCTTTTGCGACTGGCATCTGGAACTGACCAAGCCGTTGCTGGCAGAAAATGCGGATACCATCATTGCAGCCGAAACCCGCGCCGTCACCGGCTGGGCGCTTGACCAGATATTGGTCATGCTGCACCCGGTTATGCCATTCCTGACCGAGGAATTGTGGCACAAGCTGGGGATGCGCAAGCATGACTTGATTCTTGCCGAATGGGTTGCGGCTGATCTACCAATCAACGCCGCCGCCAGCGCCGATATCGAATGGTTGATCGGCCTGATCAGCGAAGTGCGATCGGCGCGGACTGAACTGAACGTCCCGCCAGGTGCAAAGCTGGGTTATGGCGTCGAAGGCGCTTCGTCAGACACGCTGGCCCGGCTGACCGCCAATGCCGCAGCCATTGAGCGGCTGGCGCGCATCACGCCGATGACAACGCCCGCCACTGGCGGCCGGCTGCAACTCGTCCACGGCGACGCAACCTATCTGCTGCCGTTGGAAGGCGTGGTTGACCTGGCCGCCGAACGCGCCCGGCTGGAAAAGGCACGTTTCGCAGCAAGCAAGGAACGCGACGCCCTCGCCGGCCGCCTCGCATCCCCCGGTTTTACCGAAAAGGCCAGGCCCGAAGCGATCGAGAAAGCCCGCGAAGACCATGCGGCGCGAAGCGCCGAGGCGGAACGGCTGGGCGCGGCGCTAGCGCGTCTGGGGTAGCGCTACGTTCCTCACCGAGCCGGGAAGGAAGAACGCGATTAACTTCGTCGGTTTGCATTGACGGCATCCCGTTGGCATGGCAATCGCCGCCTCGCTCCCGCGGGTGTAGCTCAATGGCAGAGCTTTTGCTTCCCAAGCAAGTGACGAGGGTTCGATTCCCTTCACCCGCTCCAAATTGCTGCCGAAGTAGGCTGTGCTATCGCGCGCTTTTCCGCAGTGCTACGCGGATCAGTTCGCCTACTGCCGCGCCATCGCCCAGTTCGGCGGTCGCTTCGGCAACCGCTCGGCTGGCCTCCATTGGCCGGAACCCTAGGCCGGCCAGGGCCGCCAACGCATCCGCCACTGCGCCACCGCTGGCCCCGACAGGCAAAGGCGTGGCACCGCCGAGCGCGATGCCGCCAAACTTGCCCTTCAATTCATTGGCAATCCGCGCTGCCAGTTTCGGGCCAACGCCATTGGCGCGGGCGATGCTGGCGGTATCGGCGGCGGCGATGGCGTGCGCCAGTTCATCTGGGCCCAGCACCGACAATATTGCCAGCGCGACCCGGCCACCAACCCCCTGCACACTGGTCAACAACCGGAAACTGTCGCGCTCGGCAAGGGCAAGAAAGCCGAACAACTGAATGGCGTCTTCACGCACCTGCGTTTCGATATGCAGGACAACGGCACTGCCGGTGCCGCCCAACGCCCCCAACGTTTTGGCCGACGCGCTGACCAGATAGCCAACGCCGTTCACATCGATGACACAGGCATCGGCGGCGGCTGAATCGAGCAGACCCTTTAACCGCGCGATCATGCGAGGCCACGCAATCTTGCCGTTGCCCCCAGATGGGCATGGGCAATCGCCACCGCCAGCGCATCGGCCGCGTCAGACCCGGTGACTTTCGTGCCCGGCAGCAGCCGTTCGACCATCGCATGCACCTGCGCCTTTTCGGCGCTGCCGACGCCGACGATGGCCTTTTTCACCAGCCGCGTTGCATATTCCGCGACCGGCAGCCCGGCACGCGCCGCCGTCAGCATGACGACACCGCGCGCCTGGCCCAATTTCAGCGTCGATTGCGGATTGACGTTGACGAACACCTCCTCGATCGCCGCCGAAGCGCAGCCGTGCGCGGCAATCACTGCCTCTAATCCGGTATAAAGCGCCAGCAACCGATCGGCCAGCGGCATTGCCGCCGCCGTTTTCACCGTGCCATGCCCGATGTGACGCAGGCGATTGCCGCTCGCTTCAATCACGCCCCAGCCGGTTGCGGCCAGGCCCGGATCAAGGCCGAGGATGAGCACCTACAGCTTCGCCAGCACATCCTCGGGCACGTCATAATTGCCCCAGACGGTCTGGACATCGTCATCGTCTTCCAAGGCGTCGATCAGCTTCAGCAGAATCGCCGCGTCGCCTTCACCAACGGTTACCATGATGCCGGGTTTCCAGGCCAACTTGATACCTTCGGCCTCACCCAGCTTGGCCTCAAGGGTTTTTGCAACATCATGCATGCCATCGACCGCGGTCCAGATTTCATGGCCGTCGTCAGATGATTGCACGTCTTCGGCGCCGGCATCCAGCGCTGCCTCAAACATCGCATCGGCGCTGCCGGCATTCAGCGGATAGGAAATCAGTCCCATGCGTTCAAAACCGTGGCTGACCGAGCCTGAGGCGCCCAGATTGCCGCCATTCTTGGCCACTGCCGTTCGTACGTTGGTGGCGGTGCGGTTGCGGTTATCGGTCAGGGTTTCGATGATCAGGCTGACGCCGCCAGGGCCAAAGCCTTCATAACGGACATCCTCATAATTGGCAGTATCGCTGGAAGATGCCTTGTTGATCGAGCGTTCGATATTGTCCTTGGGCATACCGCCGGCCCGCGCCGCAATGACGGCCGCGCGCAGCCGGGCGTTCATCGCCGGATCAGGCAAGCCCATTTTTGCCGCAACAGTAATTTCGCGCGACAGTTTTGAAAACGCCGCGGCGCGCTTTCGATCCTGCGCGCCCTTGCGGTGTTGAATGTTTTTGAATTTGGAATGACCAGCCATGGCGCGGGCTTTAGGGCAGGTGGCAGGGTTTAGGCAAGTTTGACCGCAGTGCCGGTGATCACCACCATCATCATCGAATCGCTGGCGCCGATGGCTTCATAATCGATCGAAATGCCGACGATCGCATCCGCGCCCATCGCTGCAGCATCCTCCATGATTTCCGACAGCGCCTGGTCACGGCCGCCACGCAGGACATTTTCATAACTGGCGGCGCGGCCGCCGACGATGTCGCGTATGCTTGCGAATAAATCGCGAAAGATATTGGCGCCCATTACGGCTTCGCCGGACACCAGCCCCAGATATTTGGCGATCGTGCGGCCTTCGATACTGCCGGTTGTTGTGGTGATCATCGGTTGCGCCTCCCAAAAGGTTTACGCCGCCGCGACCGCCTGGGCCAGCATGACACCAGCCAGATGGCCGCGAAATTCGGCGCTGGCATGGATATCGGTATTCAGATCGCTGCCATCAAGGGTCAGCCCCTTGATCGCCGCCGGGCTGAAATCGGCGCTGAGGACAGCTTCGGCTTCGGCCCAGCGGAACACGCCGGGCCCGGCACCGGTCACGGCCACGCGCACGCCCCCAGCATAGCGCGCCACAAACACACCAACCACGGCATAACGGGACGCTGGATGGCGAAATTTGGCATAAGCGGCCGCCAGCGGCACCTTGAAGCCAACGCGGCGAACGATTTCGCCATCCATCAGTGCCGTTGCAAACATGCCCTGGAAATAATCGTCCGCAGCATGGCTGCCGGTGTCGGTTTCGACTACCGCATCCAGCGCCAAGAGCGCCGCAGGGTAATCCGCAGCTGGATCATTATTGGCAATTACCCCGCCCAATGTGCCGCGATTGCGCACCTGGGGGTCACCGATCAGCAATGCCATCCGGGCAAGGCCCGGTATCGTGCGTGTAACCATCGCGTCCGTCGCCACGGTGGCATGTGTGGTCATCGCGCCGATCCACAGCGTCCCGCCATCCAGCGACACCCCGGTCAGTCCCGGAATGGCTGAAAGGTCAACCAGAGTGTCGGGCATACGTAGCCGGGATTTAATTGCCGGCAGCAGGGTATGGCCACCGGCGATGAACGCTGCCTCGCCGCCACCGGCAAAGGCGCTGGCGGCGTCAGCGACAGAGGTCGGACGATTGTAAGCAAACTCACGCATGAGTCATTTCCCCCGCTACGGCGGATGTCGCCCCAGCCATCGCTTTCGCGCCAGCTTCTATTGCCTTGATGATGTTTACATAACCGGTGCAGCGGCACAGATTGCCCTCAAGATCGTGCGCGATGGTTGCCGCATCCACACCCGGCCCGTGCCGGCGAACGATTTCGATGCCCGCCATCACCATGCCCGGTGTGCAGAAACCGCATTGCAGCCCATGCGCCTCACGGAACGCCGCCTGCATCGGGTGCAGCGTGTCGCCATCAGCCAGCCCCTCGACCGTTGTCACTGCCTTGCCATCGGCCTGCACCGCCAGCAGCGTGCAGCTTTTGACGGCTTGGCCATCGATCAACACGTTGCAGGCGCCGCACTGGCTGGTGTCGCAACCGATGTGCGTCCCGGTCAGCGCCAATTCGTCTCGCAGCAATTCGACCAGCAAGGTGGCGGGCGCCACATCGCGGCTATAATCGGTTCCGTTGATCGTAAGGCAGGTCTGCATGAGTCTCCCCCGGAGGTTGATGGTGCCTTCTAACGGGTCTGGCATATTTGTCTCCCCCCCAAACAGCGGCAGGGGGGAACAAGACGCCGAGACTAGCCGCCCATCATTGCCTTTAGCCCCGCCGCCTGTTCGGCCAGCGCGCGACCGCCGAGATCAGACGCTTTGGCGCGGCCCCACCAGGCAGCCAGTCCCGGCAGATCAGCGATCAGCTTGCCGGTGCCCATTGTCTTGTCAAACGCTTCAAAGAAAAAGCAGATGGGGATCAATGCCGCATCGGCGACCGTGAACGCATCCCCGATCACCAAAATATCCGTATCGCGGCGAAAATGCTCGATATAGCCCAGGCCCGCAGCAATCCCCGCAATTGCCGGCGCAACGCCGTCTGGCTTGTCACGGCCCTGAAACAGCCCGGCCAGATGTGGAACGACATACAGGTCGACAATGCGGACCATCAGGCGAGTTCGCGCCGCCTCCTTGGGGTCTTCGGGGGCCAATTTGGGGCCAGACAGGACGCGATCAAGATAGTCGGTAATCGGCTGGCTTTCGGGCAGCACGAAATCACCATCGACCAACAAAGGCATCTTGCCGATCGGCGACAGCGCCAGATAGGCCGCGCCCTTGATGCCGCCTTCGAACATGTCGGTTTCCATTTCGTGCCCCTTGGCCCGCGCCGCCAGCAATGGCCGCATGACAAAGGGTGACAATTTGCTGCCGTAAAGTTGCATCGTCATGGTTTGCTCTCCCCCAGATTGTTCATGTGTCGAGTTGATGCGTCAATCCACAAGACCAAGCGCGGTTTTATAGGTCTCCAGCAACGCTTCGGCTTCTTGGCGAGCTGCGGCCTCCATTTTGCGCAGTCTCACGATGGCCTTCATCGTCTTGGTGTCAAATCCGGTGCCTTTGGCTTCGGCATAAACGTCCTTGATGTCGTCGGCGATGCCCTTTTTCTCTTCTTCCAGGGTTTCGATCCGTTCGATAAACAGCCGCAATTGCTCGGCGGAAGCGTTTTCGTTCATGGTGACTCCAGAAATGGCGATTCGTGCCCTTGGCAGCGTCTGCGGACGCTAGGGTTGCGATCGTCATGAGGCAAGGACAGGAGGACGATAATGGTCACATCTGCGATCGCTGACACGCTGGTCGCCGGCTTTTTCGATCGATAGAATCCGTTCATGCGCACCCGGCGGCCGGCGGCGCGCAATGCCATTCTCGCGTCGGCACCTACCGATGCAGCGCCAATCGATGAAAGCTTGAAATGGGGCGAACCCAGATATCGCACCGGCAACCGCGGCAGGCAGTGCGCATCAGCGCCCGCGGTGACGCAGTCGTGTTGTTGTTCCACTGCAGCACCGAAATTGTCGCGCAAATCCGGGACCAACATGGCGATGCTCTGGACTATGAGGCCAATCGCGCCATTATCCTGCACGGCGAAATGGCGGACGATCTCGGCCTGATCGGCGCGCTTGCCGCCAAGGCCTTTGCTTACAGCAGCTAAAGCCCTGCCGCCCTGTTGCGTTCCAGCGACCCGGCCATTCGTGCCAGTTGCTTGGACGTCGCCTCACCCTGGTGCAGCTTTTTCCAATCGCTTTGGTGCATTCCATAGACATGGCTGCGCGCTGCGGCATGGTCCATTGCCACCCCCTGCTCCACCGCTGCTTCATGCAGCCAGTCGCCCAGGCAATTCCGGCAGAACCCGCCAACGCCCATCAGATCGACATTTTGCACGTCGGTCCGCGTCCGCAGATGCGCCAGCAACCGGCGAAAGGCCGCCGCCTCAACCCGGTCCCGCGTCGTATCATCGGCAAAATCGGTCGTCATTTTTTGCTCTCCAACATCCGTCTCTTATGGCGCTGCGGCGGCGCAGCGGCTAAACGCCCGGCAACCACCGCGCAGGACCATTTCATGCCCCATTCCATCGAACCGCGTGGCCGCCGGGTCAAGGTGCTGGCAACCCTGGGTCCCGCATCGAACTCCGAGCCGATGATCGCTGCGCTGCTCACCGCCGGCGCCGATGCATTCCGCGTCAACATGAGCCATGGCACCCAGGCGGAAAAGGCTGCTCTGATCATCGCCATTCGAGCTGTCGAAAAATCTACCGGACACCCGCTGGCGATCCTTGCCGATCTGCAAGGCCCGAAATTGCGGGTCGGTCGCTTTGCCGGCGGGTCTGCCATGTTGGCCAATGGCGCCGCGTTTCGGCTGGACCGCGACCCCGCACCCGGCAATGCGGACCGCGCCTGCCTGCCACACCACGAATTGTTCGCCGCCCTGCTGCCCGGCGCGCGCTTGCTGATCGATGACGGCAAACTGGTGCTGCGCGTCCTGTCGGTCAGCGCCGATGCCATCGACTGCCGCGTTGAAACCGGCGGCAGGATTTCGGACAACAAGGGTGTCAACGTTCCCGATGTCGTGGTGCCGCTGCCCGCGTTGACGGCGAAGGACCGCAGCGACCTGGCCTTTGCCCTGGAACAGAATGTCGATTGGATTGCCCTGTCGTTTGTTCAGCGGCCGGAAGATGTGGCCGAGGCGCGGGCGCTGATCGGCGGCAAGGCGGCACTGCTTGCCAAAATTGAAAAGCCCGCCGCGCTGGAACGGCTGGGCGAGATCCTGGAACTGGTTGACGCTGTGATGGTGGCGCGCGGCGACCTGGGGGTGGAACTGCCGCCGCAACAAGTTCCGCCGGCACAGAAACGTATCGTCGCCATGGCTCGCGCGCTGGGCAAGCCGGTGGTGGTCGCAACCCAAATGCTTGAATCGATGATACAATCGCCCAGCCCGACCCGCGCCGAAGTGTCGGATGTTGCCACGGCTATCTATGACGGCGCCGACGCGGTGATGCTGTCCGCCGAAAGCGCCGCGGGCAGTTTCCCGGTCGAGGCTGTCGCGATGATGGATGCCATCGCGCGGGAGGTAGAGGCGGACCCCGGCTATTTCGGGCGGGTGCATTATACCGACGTCGAACCTGGCAAATCGACCGCCAGCGCGATCACGGCAGCGGCGGCATCGATCAGCCGCAGTGTCGGCGCCAGCGCCATCGTGTGCTTCACGATCAGCGGATCGACCGCGTTGCGTGCGGCGCGCGAACGGGCAGCGGTGCCAATATTATGTCTGACGCCGCGCCTGTCCACCGCCCGCCGCATGGGGCTGGTCTGGGGCGTCCATGCCGTTGTCACCCGCGATGTTGCCGATTTTGAAGCGATGGTCGAAAAATCTAAACGCATGGCCCTTCGCACCCATATCGCCCGCGGCGGTGATCCGTTGGTGGTGATCGCAGGCGTGCCGTTTTCCACACCGGGGACCACCAATGTCGTCCACGTCGTCCGGCTGACCGGCCAGGAACTGATGGAATATTGACAGTTATTCATGCTATCATAGGCCGAGTCGGCAGGGGTCGCCGGCATTGCAGGGCGATCATCCGATGCAGACACGCCGTTTTTTCCGTCTGGTGCTTGCCGCCACGGCAATATTTGCAAGCTCCGGCCCGGCGCTGGCCAATTTCAGCGTGCGCTATGATGGACGGGTACTGCTGCAGTTCCAAACATCAAACGGCCAACCCAATGCCGGTGCGTTGAATGGCAATTTCGATTACAGCGCGATCTTTTATTACGATGACATCGGCATCCAATTGTCATCATCGCTCACCGTCGACAATAAACTCAGGGTTTACAATAGCTATTGCCCCGGCTGGGCAGGGCCGAATTGTGCGCCGCTATCCATTTCTTCGTTATCGATCAGTTCAAACAATGGCACGACGCCCGAAGATTTCATGTCTGTCAGCGTCTATTCGCCTGGGCATTTTGGCGGCATGCCGCTGGCACCCCCCGGCCGCCGCACCTATCAGGTGATGCTTGGTGACGATTCAAACGCAAACCTGTCATGGGCGCTTTTTGATAACGCCACCGGCTATGCCTGGAACAGCGGTGACGGTACCGTCAGCCAGGTCAGTATCGCCGTGCCAGAACCGGCAAGCTGGGTAATGATGATCGCCGGTTTCGGATTGGCCGGTGCGATGCTGCGGCGGCGGCGGGCGGCGGCCCTGGCCTGAACCGATCGCGGACGACCGCCGCAGGGCACAATGCATGGGCTTTATCAGCGACAGCATCGCCAGCACCGATCCATCGACCCACCCGGTGCCTGCTGCCCTTGCAGAGGTATGGACTTACAGGGTTGGCACCCTAATTCTTCGCCTTCGCATTCGCTGCGCGTCCCGCTGGTGAATCGCGGCTGCCGGCCAGCACCGGCGCGCAATCATTGTTCCTGGCATTTCCCAGATCAACGAACGCCAGGATCGCTGCCAGCGGAGATGCGACCACACCCAGTGCAACCGCAGCCCCGCCGCGCGCGATCAATTCCTTTGAAATCGGGTTGACGCTGGGCGCTGCGAACCAGCCATTGATGCCGATTGGTGATTGGCCCGAAAAGATACTGAATTCCTTGGAATCCCCCTCGATAGACATCGAAAGTGATTCATCGGCGAAATCAAAGCCGCCGCGGCCGCGATAATTGGCACGGGTGGTATCGAACAGGATCGGATCAGCAACCGCCTTGCCGCCCGTTACTGTGAATGCCAGCACGCCGCATCGCAATACGGTTGGTTTTTTCAACCTGTTGCCGAGGAATGCCGTGAAGAAATTCTGCAAATCCAGTTTTGCCAATTCGATATTGCGCACCCACAAGGTGCCGGCCGGAAACACCAGCGCGACCCGTCCCGCCGATGTGCCCAGCGATTTGCGCACCGTGTCGCCCTCGCCCGTCAGCTTGATCCGCGCCCGCATTGATGCGGTGGTGCCACTGTCTTCCACCTTGAACGATGTCAGCAGTTTGCCGATCGGCACCTGGCTCAAACGGATGTCATAATCGGTGACCACCGGCGAGATGGCGGCATTGATGTTGATGACACTGTCCATTCGGCCGCCGGCCAGATCGAACGCCAGCGGGTCCAGATCGAGCTTGCTGCCTTCAAGATAGAACCCTAGCTTCAGATTGGCGATCGGCACTGTGCCGGTGCGCACCACCGTCGCTGTGTAATCCACATGCGCGTCGAAATGTTTCAACTGCGCGATCGCCAGCGGTGCATCGGGCAGGATGCGCGGATGGCCGCCTTCAATCGTGATGGCGCCCTTGCCGCCCTTGGCGTCGAGCTTTTCGGGCGAATAACCGATCAACGGCCCGACATCGAGAATATCGAGCACCCGGCTCGACATTATGCCGTTGATGCGCAGCTTGTCGGCAACGTCCTTGGGCGCTGTCACCCGCAATTCACCCCCCATGTCCGAATCACCGATGCGGCCGGTGATTTTGGTGAATCGGTATTCGCGGCCATCCTTGGTCAGATGCGCCGCCAGATCATAGGGCCGCGTTGCCGGCAGCACGATGCCAAACAGACGGCCCGGCGTCTGCAAATTGCGCCCGGCAACCGTCACCCGCAGATCGGCGCCATCATAACGGGTGGCGCCCGGCAGCGTGCCGACCAAGGTAATCGCGGTATCGGCAACCCGTGCCGACAGGTTCAGGCCCAGCCTGCCCCCCAGAGCTGCCTCGTTCGGCGTCGTCAGACTGCCATCGAGAGTGAACGGCGCGCCATAGGCGGTGCCGCGCCCCTTGAACTGCAATGCCCCGGCGACCCGCTGGCCCTTGGTATCTGCGCTGCCGGCAACATCGCCAAATGTCAGTTCGATTCGCGCCCGGCGCACCGCATCGATGAATTGTAGCCGCGTGTCGGTGGCGGCGGCACGGATGATCTGCGGAAGTTTCAACGGTTCTTGGCCCGGAAACGTCCACGTATTGCGCCCCTTGCCATCCCGTTCCAGCCCGATGCGGCCGCCGGTGATGGCCAACTGGTTGATGATCTGTTCGCCGAAAATCAGCCGCCAGACCGGCATGTCCAGATCGATCATCCGCGCCGCAAACAGCTGTTTTTGTTCCGCCCAATCCGGGTTGGCGATCGATAGCCCTTCGGCGTGAAAGCGCAGATTGGGATCAAGATACAGCTGAAAATCGCCGGTCACCGTCACCGGCCGGCCGGCACGTTCCGAAACCATGCGTTCAAACGTGCCGCGCCAGAATTGCCCGCGGGTCACATATTGATAGACATACAGCGCCACCAGGATCAGCAGCAGCAGGCCAAAGCCGCCGGCAACCCAATGCCAGGCGGGCCGGCGGTGGCCGGTTGATTCGGAGGAAACGACAGCCGGAATATCAGAAGAAAAGTCCATAAGTGGTCAGAACCCCTGGGGCCACGCAATCGTTCCGCCGCCCGCCTAGCGCATCATCTGTTGCATTGCACCCATCGCCCCGCTATGGCCTGCGGCTTCGCATGACCTAACCGCCCGGCTGAATGGGCTGCCGTGGCGGTTTACCGATGCGTCCACAGGAGACAAAAATGCCCAAGCTCAAGACCAAGAGCGGTGTGAAGAAGCGTTTCAAGATCACCGCGTCCGGCAAGATCAAGCACGGTGTCGCTGGCAAGCGTCACCGCCTGATCAGCCACAATGCCAAATACATCCGCCAGAACCGCGGCACCGACGTGCTTTCCGCAGCTGATACCCCCCGGGTAAAGCTGTGGGCGCCGTATGGCCTGAAATAAGGAGCCCGAGATATGGCACGCGTCAAACGTGGTACAACGACCCACGCCCGTCACAAGCGCATCCTGGAACAGGCCAAGGGCTATTACGGCCGCCGCAAGAACACAATCCGCATCGCCAAACAGGCGGTGGAAAAGGCCGGGCAATATGCTTATCGTGATCGCAAGGTCAAAAAGCGTTCGTTCCGCGCCATCTGGATTCAACGCATCAACGCCGCTGTTCGCGAACAGGGCCTGACCTATGGCGTTTTCATGCACGGCACAAAGCTCGCCGGCATTGAAATCGATCGCAAGATCATGGCCGATCTGGCGATGCACGAGCCGGAAACCTTTAAGGTCATTATCGCGCAAGCCCAGGCTGCGCTTGATGCCAAGGTCGCTGCGTAAACAGCCCGACCAAACGGACATCAAGGGGCGCGGCGGGGATCCCTGCCGCGCCCCTTTCGTTTTGGGCGATCACCCGCTAACAGCCGCCTCGTCTTGGGGATTTCGATGACCGACACCGATAGTTTGCAGGCCGATATTGTCGGCCAGATCGCCGCCGCGTCAACACCCGAGGCGTTGGAATCAGTGCGCATTGCCGCGATGGGCAAATCCGGCAGCCTCACTGCGCTGTTGAAAACGCTGGGCGGCATGGCGCCCGACGAACGCCAGGTGCGCGGCCCGCTGTTCAACGGCCTTCGCGACTCCGTTGCCGGGGCGCTGGCGGCGCGCAAGACCGCGCTCGAAGCCGCCGCGCTCAACAACCGGCTTGCGTCTGAACGGCTCGACATGACTTTGCCAGTGCCTGCGGCGCTGTCGGGCACCATTCACCCGGTCAGCCAGGTGATGGACGAGCTGGCGGAGATTTTCGCCGATCTGGGCTTTGCCGTCGCCACCGGGCCGGAGATTGAGGACGACTGGCACAATTTCAGCGCGCTCAACATCCCCGAATCGCATCCGGCGCGGGCGATGCACGATACTTTTTATTTCCCGCAGAATGCGCCGGGGGGTGGCAAGATGCTGTTACGCACCCACACATCTCCCGTGCAAATCCGCACCATGCTGAGCCAGCAACCGCCGATCCGCATCATCGCGCCGGGCCGCACCTATCGATCCGACAGCGACGCCACCCACACGCCGATGTTCCACCAGGTTGAGGGCCTTGTCATCGACAAGGGAACCACGCTGGCCCATTTGCGCTGGACTCTGGAAACCTTCGTCAAGGCGTTTTTTGAAATCGACGATGTCACGCTGCGGTTCCGCCCCAGCTATTTCCCCTTCACCGAGCCATCGGTGGAGGTCGATGTCGGCTGTTCCTGGGTCGGTGGCCAGTTGAAGATCGGCGGCAGTGACTCCTGGCTCGAAATTCTGGGCTCCGGCATGGTCCACCCGCGCGTTATCGCGGCGTGCGGGCTTGATCCGGAAGTCTATCAGGGCTTTGCCTTTGGCTGCGGGATCGACCGGCTGGCGATGCTGAAATATGGCATGAATGACTTGCGACCATTCTTCGACGCCGATCTGCGCTGGCTGAAGCAATATGGCTTTTCGGCCTTTGATGTGCCCACGCTCAGCGGCGGAGTCTCGGCATGAAATTCAGCCTTTCCTGGCTCAAGGAGCATCTGGCCACCGATGCGACGGTCGATGCGATCGCCGCCGGCCTGACGTCGCTTGGTCTTGAAGTGGAGGGCATCGACGACCCGACCGCCAAGCTCGGCGCCTTCACCATCGCCGAAGTGCTCACCGCGACCCGCCATCCCCAGGCCGACAAATTGCAGGTGCTCAGCGTCAACACCGGCAGCGAAGTGGTGCAAGTCGTCTGCGGCGCCCCCAATGCCCGCGCCGGCATGAAGGGCGTGTTCGGCGCGCCGGGCACCTATGTGCCGGGCAGCGACATCACCCTGAAAATCGCCGCCATCCGCGGCGTCGAATCGCGTGGCATGATGTGCTCGATGCGTGAACTGCAACTGTCGGACGAGCATGACGGCATCATCGCCCTGCCCACTGATGCCCCCGTCGGTGCGCGTTATGTGGATTGGGCCGGCCTTGCCGATCCGGTGTTCGATGTCGCGATCACCCCCAACCGGCAGGATTGCATGGGAGTGCGCGGCATCGCGCGTGATCTGGCCGCCACCGGCATCGGCACGCTGCGCCCGCTGACCGACGCCTATCGCATCGCCTCGCTGGCGGTGCCACGCACTGGAATCGGGCCGGACGTGCGCACCGATGATCCCGCCGGCTGCCCGGCGTTCCATGGCTGCACCGTGTCCGGCGTCACCAACGGCGCGTCGCATCCCTGGATGCAGGCAAAGCTTCGCGCCATCGGCCAGAAACCGATTTCGGCGCTGGTTGATATCACCAATTTCATCATGTTCGACCTTGGCCGGCCGCTGCACGTTTATGATCGCGCCAGGCTGTCGGGCGGTCTGGTGGCGCGCAAGGCGCGCGATGGTGAGCAAGTGCAGACGCTGAACGGCAAGACCTATGCGCTTGACGAAAGCATGACGGTAATCGCCGATGACGCGATGGTGCATGACATCGGCGGCATCATGGGCGGCATGCATTCTGGCTGTTCGGAAACGACCACCGATGTGCTGATCGAATGTGCGTTTTTCGATCCCGAATCCATCGCAAAGACTGGCCAGAAACTGATGCTGACCAGCGATGCGCGGACACGGTTCGAACGTGGCGTTGATCCGGCGTTTCTGGAGGACGGGCTGGCGATTGCGACGCATCTTGTGCTCGAACTATGCGGGGGTACGGCGAGCGAAATCACCCGCGCCGGCACCGCGCCCGTTGCAGCCAAGGTCATCACCTTTGATCCAGCGCGCACCTTGGCACTGGGCGGCATCGACATTGCGGCGGACCGGCAGCGCGCGATTCTGCAAAGCCTGGGCTTTGCCGTCACGGGCGATTGGCAGGTCAGCGTTCCCAGCTGGCGGCGCGATGTCGATGGCCCCGCCGATCTGGTGGAGGAGGTCATCCGCGTTTTCGGCATCGACAATGTGCCATCAACACCGCTGCCGCGTGCGCTCGGCGTTGCCAAGCCTACGGCGACCCCAGCGCAGAAACAGGAACGCCGCCTGCGCCGCGCCCTTGCTGCACGCGGTGCGGATGAGGCGATTACCTGGAGCTTCCTGCCCCCCACCCAGGCCGAAGTCTTTGGCGGCGCGGCCTGGACCCTCGCCAATCCGATCTCCACCGATATGGCGGCGATGCGGCCTTCACTGCTGCCAGGCCTGCTCAGCGCTGCTAGGCGCAACATCGATCGCGGGCAAGGCAGCGTGCGGCTGTTCGAGCTTGGCCAGCGCTATTTGTCCGATGGCGAACACTCCAGCGCCGCCCTGTTGCTCGCCGGCGAAGCGCGTGCCCGCGGCTGGCAGACCGGCAGCGCCACCCCATTCGACGCCTATGATGCCAAGGCCGAGGCGTTGGCGGCGCTCGCCATCCTGGGCGCGCCGGTCGATCGCCTGACCGTCGCGCCGCCGGCCAACGCCTGGTGGCACCCTGGCCGCGCCGGGCGCCTGGTGCTGGGCAAGGCGGTTCTCGCTGATTTTGGCATGGTGCATCCGGCAACCCTTGCAGCGTTCGATGTGAAGGGTGCGGTTGCAGCGGTTGAACTCTATCTGGATGCCCTGCCGCCCGGCCGGCGCAAATCGCGTGGTGCCTATGCGCCGCCAGCCCTCCAGGCGTTGAGCCGCGATTTCGCCTTTGTGGCGGCAGACTCCTTGGCGGCGGATGCACTGGTGCGTGCCGCAGCGGGTGCCGACAAGGCGCTGATTTCCAGCGTCCGCCTGTTCGACCGCTTTACCGGCCCCGCCATCGGCGCCGGCAACGTCAGCCTCGCCATTGAAGTCACCCTGCAACCGACCACCACCACGCTGACCGAAGCCGATATCGAAGCGGTATCGGCGAAGATCATTGCTGCGGCGAGCAAGCTCGGCGCGACACTGCGAGGATAGGCCCTATTTCGGGGGTGCCATCGCTTCTGCCGCCGCCGCAGGCAAATCGCTGAATACGCCGTCGATGCCGGTTTCCAGATAGGCGCGGATTTCGCCCGCTGCGTCTCCACGATCCCGTGGGTTGGTGCCGATACGGAATGGTGCCGCCAAAAAGTAATTTTCCGGGCGGAACGTCCATGGGTGAACTTGCAGCCCGGCGGCATGGGCGTCCGCCACCAGGCTGGTAGGCTTTTGCAGATTGCCGGCTGCATCGCGCGGGATGATCCGGTCGCGGTTGGGGCCGATGCCATTGGCGTATCGGGCAATCGCCTTTAGTCCTTCGGGTGTCACCATCGCATCATAGCTGACGCCATCAGCGGACATTTTCGCGTCGATCAACTGGATCAGTCGCACCTTGGTTTGCCCATGCAGCATTTTCAGGTTGCCGGCCTCGAACGACTGGATGAAGACCGGGCTATCAGCCTTGGTCCAGCCGGCCTTGGCCAATGCCGCCAGCAACACCGGTTCCAGCGGCAGGTTGATGTCGCGGAAATAGCTGGGGTGCTTGGTTTCGGGATAGATGCCGATGGTGCGGCCCGTGCGAGCCGACTCCGCCTTGGCCAGCGCGATGATGTCAGCCAGGGTTGGAATTGCCTCCTGGCCGTCAAATTTTGCATTCGCCGGTCGCAATTGCGGCAGGCGTTCGCGGGCGCGCAACGTCTTGAGTTCAGCCAGGGTGAAATCTTCGGTGAACCAGCCTGTGTGGCTTTCGCTGTCGATCGTCTTTGTCGCTTTGCGATCGGCGAATTCGGGATGGGCCGCAACATCAGTCGTCCCGGTAATGTCATTCTCGTGACGGGCAACCAGTTGATGGTCTTTGGTTGAAACGAGGTCGGGCTCGATGAAATCCGCGCCCTGCTCGATGGCGTGGGTGTAACTGGCGATGGTGTGTTCCGGCCGGTCGGCACTGGCCCCCCGGTGCGCAATGATGATCGGCGCCGTGGGCGGTGGCGGCAAGGGGGCCGATTTGGGCAGGCCGGCACTGGTCATCAACAATCCTCCGGCGATCAACATGGCAAGCATTGCAACAAACCTCTACTTGGCCTTCACCCGATTGCTTCGCTGATAACCGCTGGTGCGCCGATAAGCGAGGGGGGCCGCGTAGAAACGGCCCCCCGGGGTTCAGGCAAGCGCGGTGAAATGACTGTCAAACTGTGGCAGATAGGCCGCCAGCTGCGCCGATGCGCTGCCCGCCAGATTGCCGATACCGGCAACGTTGTGAAAACCGGCGCCGCTTGCCGCCGCCGCGCTGCTGCCCAGCACATTCAGCCTGTCAAAATCGATGGCGCCGCCAGATGGGGCGGCAAACAGATCGGCAATTGCCACGCCTTTCTTGAATTGCGGATCCCAGACGTCGATGTTGTTGGCATAGCTGACACCGGTGCTGAGAAATATCCTGTGCTCCAATATGAGCGTTGCGACATTATTGGTGATCTTCGCGCCGGTGACATCAGCTATGTTTATCGCTGGCACCACGCCTGCGTTGTTGCCCATCAATACCGTGTTGTTGTCGATCACGACGTTTTTAGTATTGTAGACACTGATAGCATGACGATAGGCGCCCTCGTAATAATTGTTTTCGACTGTGATGTTACTGAATTTTACCGTATCATTCTGGCTGCTGATAAAAATGCCTCCGACGGGACCTGATGTGCCCTGGATCATCACATTGTTGCTGAACTTCAGGTCGCTGCTCGCACCATACAGCTTGCCGCCTGTATGCACCTGGAACATGTCGGGGTGATCGCCAGCGGCATAATCAGGCTGCATGTTGGTGATGTGATTGCGATCGAACAGCCCACCGCGCACCTGACTGATGCTGGCACCTTCGCGCGTCTCGGTGATGGTATTGCCGGCAACAATGATATTGTCGGTGCGACTGACGATGATCGCGCCATCCAGCTGCCGAAAGGTGGAATCGAGCACCGAGATCCGATTGCTGTTGACGATCGAGATGCCATGGCCATCATCGGAACTGTTGCCGTTCAGCGACCCGGCAAAATCAACGCCCACGAAGCTGACGTTGCGACTGCCGCTGACATTGACGGCGGCAGTGTTCAGCCCGATGCTGCTGGTCAAGGGCCGGCTGACATCGACATCGTTGATCACCAGATTGGCCACGTTGGTCAGGCGCAGCGTGGTGAACACCGCATCGGCATTGGGATTGGCAGACTTTATGGTCACGGTGCCAGTTGGTTGAAAGCCCGAAATCGCCACTGCGCCATAATTGCCGCTGGCGAGCAAGATCGTATCACCGGCACCGGCGGTCTTCAGCGTCAGCATCAGGCTGGCAGTATTGGTAACAGTTGTGGTTTTGACAGGCATAGCGTGAACACTCCTTCATGGTAGCATCGCGGGGGCGCCAATAGATAGCGACATGCCGAGCAACGGCGACCAATGCGCGGCGCTAAGCCGCTTTCGTAGTTAGCCGAAATTAGCGTTACCGACTGTTCAGACGCGTTTCGCAACGCTAACCCTGATTGACGATGATCATGACAAACCCTCCGGTTGCGAACGCACGCCTGGTCATCGATACCGCCGCCCTGATCGCCAATTGGCGGGCCTTTGCCGCTGCCAGCCATAGTGCCGATTGCGGCGCGGCGATAAAGGCCGACGGCTATGGGCTGGGCGCTGCCGGGGTTGGGGCGGCGCTGGTGGGCGCCGGCTGCCGCGATCTGTTTGTCGCGCATTGGCAGGAAGTTGCAGCGCTGGCTGAGATCGATCCCGATGTGCGGATCGCGGTGCTGCACGGCGTGATCCCCGCCGACATGCCGGTGGCGCTGGCCAGCCGCGCGGTGCCGGTGCTGGTCACGGCAGCGCAAGTGCAGGCCTGGAAAGCCACCGGCCGGCCGTGCGACGTGATGGTCGATACCGGGATGAACCGGCTGGGCCTGAGCATGGCAGAGGCTGCATCGGGGCTGCTCGAAGGTCTGGCGATCGACACATTGCACAGCCACCTCGCATGCAGCGAAGATCAATCAAGCCCGCTGAACGAGCGGCAGCGTAGCGCCTTTGCCGCGCTGACGGCGATCATTCCGGCGCGGCGTTATGCGCTCGCCAGCTCCGCCGGCATCGGCTTTGGTCAAGGCTATTGCTTTGGACTGACCAGGCCTGGCATCGGGCTATTTGGCGGTGGTCCGGGCCCTGGCGGGCGGGCGCTGGCGCCGGTCGTCACCATGGCGGCGCGGATCATCCAGTTGCGCGCCGTGCCGGCCGGTGAGAGTATCGGTTATGGAGCAACCTTTACCACGGCACGCGCCACGCGGCTCGCCATTGCCGCGCTGGGCTATGCCGATGGGTATCCACGGTCATTGTCCAATCGCGGCGCGGCCCTGGTCGATGGCGTCATCTGCCCGCTGGTAGGGCGCGTTTCCATGGATCTGACGGTATTTGACGTGACTGACACAAAGGACCTGGCCGAAGGCGATTGGCTGAGCATCGATTTCGACCTGGCCAAAACGGCCGCCGCCGCGGGCCGCACCGAATATGAGTTGCTCACTGGCCTCGGCGCTCGCTATGCGCGTATCTACAGATGAGCGTCAGCACAACCATAGCCCATGCCATGATCGCGTTGGGCGCCGTTGTCATTGGGCTGTTCGCCGCCATTGGTCGGCTGACGCGCTTTGCCGGCACGCTGATATCCCGCGCCGTCCGCCCGCCCTGGTATCCGGCGCAACTGGCCGAACAGATGCTGGTCATCGGCTGGTTCTCGCTGCCGGTCGTCGGGTTGACGGCGATCTTCACCGGGTCGGCGTTGGCCCAGCAAATCTATATCGGCGGCAGCCGCTTCAACGCCTCCTCCACGGTACCCGCGGTGACGGTGATCGGCATCGTCCGCGAACTGGGCCCGGTGCTGGGCGGGCTGATGGTTGCCGGCCGCGTCGCCAGCGCCATGGCGGCCGAAATTGGCACCATGCGCGTCACCGAACAGATTGACGCGCTGACGACGCTGCGCACCGATCCTCTTCGCTACCTGGTCGCGCCGCGCGTCATTGCTGCGGTGCTGGTGATGCCGTTGCTGGTGCTGGTGTCGAACGCGCTGGGGGTCATGGGTGGCTGGGCGCTGGCGACGGCGCGGCTGGGTTTCAATTCGGCGGCCTATCTCAATACCACTGCGCAATATCTGAAAATCGATGATGTGACCTCGTCGATGGTCAAGGCCGGGGTGTTTGGCTTTTTTATCGCGTTGATGGGCTGTTATCACGGCTATTATTCGTCAGGCGGCGCCGCTGGGGTCGGCCGCGCCACCACCAATGCCGTGGTGTCGGCCTTCATCATGATCCTGCTGTCTAATCTGATCATCACCGTGATTGTGTTTGGATCATGACGGCAAAGATTGCCCTTTCTGGCGTCGCCAAGCGTTTCGGTCCCAAAATAGTGCTCGATGGCATCGATCTGGAAGTCCCGGCCGGCGAATCCATGGTCATCATCGGCGGATCGGGGACCGGCAAATCGGTGATGTTGAAATGCATCCTGGGACTGTTGCGCCCCGATCGCGGCAGCATCCGGGTTGATGGCCGGGAAGTGACCGACTTGCGCGGCCCGGTGCTGGCCGATCATCAGGCGCGCTTTGGCATGTTGTTTCAAAGCGGCGCATTGTTTGATTCACTGCCCGTATGGCGCAATGTCAGTTTCGCGTTGTCGGGCAGCGCCGAATCACGCCGCACCGCCGCTATCGACAATCTGGCCACGGTCGGGCTGGGTGCCGATGTCGCCGATCTGAAACCGTCGGAACTGTCCGGCGGGATGCAGAAACGTGTCGCCCTGGCTCGGGCCATCGCCGCGCGGCCGGAAATATTGTTTTTCGACGAACCGACCACTGGGCTTGATCCGATCATGGCCGATGTCATCAATAATCTGATCCGCACGTTGGTCACCGATCTTAAAATCACCGCGCTGACCATTACCCATGATATGGCCAGCGCCCGAAAAATCGCCGATCGTGTCGCAATGCTTTACGGCGGCAAAATCGTCTGGCAGGGTTCACGGGATGATCTGGACGTTTCTGGCAACCCCTATGTCGATCAATTTGTGCATGGGCGCGCCGATGGGCCAATCCAGATGCCGATCCGGAATTTGTGATGGCAACTGAAGGCGCTGCGGCGCTCGCCGCCTTGCTGCATCGCGCCGCCGATGGCGACCAGGCAGCGTTCCGCGAATTTTATGATCGCACCTCTGCGAAGCTGTTTGGCATTATCCTGCGTATCTTGGTTGAACGCGGTGAAGCCGAAGATATTTTGCAGGAGGTTTATGTGACGGTGTGGCGAAAGGCAGCGGAGTTTGACGCGTCTCGCGCCAGCCCTGTCACTTGGGTCGCCACCATCGCGCGCAACCGTGCCATCGATAGATTACGCGCCCGTGCGGTACGGCCATCTTCACCGCTGGAGGACGCCGGCGAAATCCGCGACACCAGCCCGACTGCCGATGTCTTGATCGGTAGCGCACAGGATGCGGCGCACGTCCACCAGGCACTGGCGACATTGGAACCACGCCACGCGGCCGCAATTCGAAGCTGTTATTTCGACGGCATGACCTATGAAGCATTGGCGGCGCGTGAGGGTGTGCCAATCGGCACACTCAAAAGCTGGGTCAGGCGCGGGTTGATGCGCATGAAGGTGGGCCTGGAATCCGATGGTTTCGTTGGGGAGGGTCTGGCATGATAACCCCCGATGACATCAGCACCGACATGACACTGGCCATGGACTATGCGCTGGGTGCGCTCCAACGCGGTGATCGCCGCGCCGTTGAAACGCGGCTGCGCTCAGATCCGGCTTTCCGCGCGCTCGTCGAAGATTGGCAGGCGCAATTGTCGCCGCTGGATTCCGAAACGCCGGCAATCCCTGCGCCGGCCGGCGTTTGGGATGCCATCGCCGCCGAAATCGCCCCGATTGCGCCCAAATCTGCTCCCGCCGCCTCCCGCGCCAGCTGGTGGAACAGTCTGGCGCTGTGGCGTGGGTTGTCAGTTGCAGGCACCGCCGCCGCCATTATTGCCGTTGCACAGATCGCCCCGACACCGCCGCTGCCCGGCGCGCCGCCGCGAATGCTGGTCGCCAGCCTGGCCGGTGCCGACGGCAAACCGCTGATTGCCGCCGCCTATGATCCAATCCGCGGGTCGGTGGTTCTGACTCCTGCCAGCCAGCGCGATGACACCGGCAAATCGCCCGAATTGTGGGTTATCGAAGCTGACAAGCCGCCGCGGTCCCTCGGTGTGATCGATATCACCGGACCAAACGCCCATGCCATTTCGTCGCAGCAGCTAAAGGGGCTGCAACCCGGCGCCGTGCTCGCAATCTCGATCGAACCGCTGGGTGGATCGAAAACCGGGCAACCTACCGGCCCTGTGGTTGCCACCGGCAAGCTAAGCGCGGTTTAGCCATTGGGGGCCTCTCGGCTCCAAACGAATTGCCGGACGCCCTAAAATCGCCGCCTGATGGCGTCGCAACCGGTCGCATCGAGACATCGTCAGCTCTGCAGGTGACCAATTGCCGCGATACAGCAATGCAACCTAACAATGCTACAAAGCGTACCTCGCTCTGTCCACAACGACGGACGATAACCAACCGAGTGGGAGAAACACATGACCATTTCAACAAACAGCCTGCGCGCCGCAATATTTGCCATTGCCGCTGCTGGCTTGGCCATCAGCCCGGTTTCGGCCAAAATGGCTTCGTCAAAGATGGTGATGGTCGGCGGTGCGCCAATGTATCCGACCAAGGACATCATCGATAACGCCGTCAATTCCAAGGATCACACAACCTTGGTGACTGCCATCAAGGCCGCAGGCCTGGTGGAAACGCTGAAGGGTCCTGGCCCGTTCACCGTGTTCGCGCCGACCAATGCCGCCTTTGACAAATTGCCAGCCGGCACCGTTGCAACGCTGGTCAAGCCCGAGAACAAGGCAACGCTGACCAAGATCCTGACCTATCATGTCGTGGCTGGCAAAATGAACGCCAAGGACATTGCCGCCGCGATCAAGGCCGGCAAGGGCAAGGCCATGCTGACGACTGTGCAGGGTGAAATGCTCACCGCATCGATGATGGGCAGCAAGCTGATGCTGACCGATGCCAAGGGCGGCAAGTCAATGGTCACCATCGCCGACGTCAATCAGTCCAACGGAGTCATCCATGTCGTCGACACGGTTCTGATGCCGTAAGCAATCTTCAAATTTGCGTTGCGTTCGAACGGGCGGGCCGAAAGGTCCGCCCGTTTTTTCGGAGCGGCGGCGTTTTGCGACCATCACGGTCGATATCGCTGCACAGGTGCGAAAGTATCGACGGCACAGGCTAACCCGTCAGCAGTTCCTTGATGACACCGCAGGCGCATCACGAGCGGGGCAGTGATACCAACTCTCGTTGATACCGACTGATATTCGAGACAAGAGAGCCTCCTGTGGCTCGGGCCACAGACCCCAGACCACTATTGTCTAATTGGCGCAAATCGAAGCAAAATTAGTCCGATCTAGTGAAATTGGGTCAGGGGACTGTGGCCCGAGCCGCCGGGGGCCCTTTTGAACTCCGATAGGCTATCAACCGTAAGATGTGGTCTTGGCGGGCCTTGGTTCTACCGCCCCTGCCGAAGGACCATCGGCAGCATTCGCGCCAACACATCGTCACGGTCAAACCAATGGTGCTTCAGTGCCGCCGCAATGTGCAGCGCGACGGTCGCGATCGCGATCCAGCCAAGGGTTTCGTGCGCGTCAAGGTAAAACCCGCCATCCGCCGGTGACAGCGGCAACGGGGGCACCGGAAACGCACCAAACCAGCTTATCGGGAAAATCCTTCGGCCCGTGGATGACATTGCCCAGCCGCTGAATGGCATCAGCAGCATCAACGCATACAGGGCGAGATGCGTGATGTTCGCCAGCAACGTTTCGGTGCGGGTCATGTGGCTGGGCAGCGGCGGCGGTGGATTGGCCAGCCGCCAGCCGATGCGGACCAAGGTCAGCGCCAGCACCGTCAATCCGATACTTTTGTGAAGGTTGATAATGGCAACCTTGGCTTGGATACTGGCCGGATCCTTGCCTGGAAACAGCAGGTCGACAACATGACCGCCAATCAGATTGGCAATGATCATCAAGGCCATCAGCCAATGCAAAGCGATGGCGACGCGGGAATAACTGCTGATCATGGCAGTAGTCACAGCTTCAATAGCCTGGATGTCAAGGGCTGCGAGTGGCGGCTGGAGACTTTCGGCGGCGCCTGAAAGCATCCCGGCCTGCACCGAGGAAGTGACAAAGTGAAATAAGGTATGGGGCCAAGGCCCCAACCGCCGAAAGCCCTTAATGACCGCCGGCGGTTGTAAATCCCCTTACGCCGCCTTGGCAGCTGCCGCCGAGAAAGCAAACTGGCGTTCAAACAGCGGCGAAATCAGCGAAAGCGAGAACAGATGAGCATAAATCAGACCCATCATGCCGGATTGCACCAGCTTGCGCGCCTGGTCACCGCGCAGCCCTTGCAGTTTTTCCTCGGATACCATGCGGAAACCGCGATACACGGCGGGTTCGGCAAGGCCTTCGCGTTGGATGGTGACTTCGCCATCCATTAACAGGTCCAGCTTTGCCAGTTCGTCCATAAAGGCGCGCGTGCGGAACACGGCCTGTTCAAACTGTTCGCAGAACGCCAGGACCTGTTTGGTGGTTTCGGTCGGTTCGGTGCCGCTGAACAGCTTTTCACCGTCGTCGGGCAACACAATACCGCTTCTGTCGTCAAAGCAGAGCGACAGGTCTTCGCTATCCGGCGAAAGGCGGGCCAGCATGAATGGATAACGGCGAACAAAGGCCGGCACATAACGGCCGGCTTCCCACACGCCCTTTTCGTCCAGATACAAGTTGTTGCCTTCCTGCAGGCCGACAAGTGCCAGCGGTGCCGGGGCATCGCCCACACCAAAAACAATCGGATAATCGCGCTGGACCATTGCGAATTCGTCAACCGTTACCGGAATGGCATGGGCGCCGCGACTGAATTCCAGATTATCACGTAGCTTCAGCCCATGATTCGGGTGAAATTGGGTGGATAGCGGAACCAGCGAGCCATAAAACAACGGCAACGTCTGGGCTTCGGCGGGCGTGCTGGCCATTGGGAAACGTCTTTCTCGGCTGTAGTTAAGTTATAGGCCGCGTTCTCTACGGGTGCTTGCGCGCCAGTGCAAGCAACATGACGTTTTGATTGAAAAGCCGAGTCCGGCCCGAACTTCTGCAACAGCTCCAACGCTGATTAGATCATTTTGCCGGGGTTCATGATGTTCAGCGGATCGAGCGCCCGCTTCACAGCGCGCACCGCCGCCAGCTTTGCCGGATCGCCCAACCGGCCGAGTGCCGCGCGTTTCAATTGGCCGATACCGTGTTCGGCCGAAATCGACCCGCCAACTGCTGTCACCAGATCATAGGTCATGTCGGCGATCGCATCATGGCGGTCGTGCATCCATTGCCCGGCATCCGCCGAATCCGGCGCCCGGACATTGAAGTGCAAATTGCCATCGCCCAGATGGCCGAACGCCAGCACGCGCGCGCCAGGAAAGGCTGCCTCCACCCGTACCGTCGCCGATTCGGCAAAATCCGGCATCATCGCGACCGCAACCGAAATGTCGTGGTGCGCAGCCGGGCCGTCCATTCGTTCCGCCTCGGGCAGTTCCTCGCGAATTCGCCACAGGGCCAGGCCTTGCGCTTGCGACGCGGCGATGGTCGCATCTGTCACATCGCCCGCATCGATAGCGGCGGCCAGGCCATCGGCCAGCACATCATCGAGACTACCCGGACCGGCGAGTTCGACCAGCACATGCCAAGGGTGACGGCCAGACAGCGGGGCGCGATTCGCCGGCAGATGGCGCAGGACCAGTTGCAACCCGGAATCGGGGATCAATTCAAAGCTTTCCACCTGGCCCGCGCTGGCGGCGCGCAGCCGGGCCAGCAGGCGCAGGGCGGCATGCGGCCCGGGTACGCCAGCCCAGGCAATGGCACGGGCGGCAGGGGCTGGCACCAGTCGCAGCGAGGCGGCGGTGATGATGCCCAGCGTGCCTTCGCCGCCAATCAGCAATTGCTTGATGTCATAACCGCTATTGTCCTTTCGAAGCCCGGTCAGTTGATGAAGGATACTGCCATCAGGAAGCACTGCCTCCAGCCCCGCAACCAGCGCCCGCATGGTGCCATGGCGCAACACCTGGACCCCACCGGCATTGGTGCTGATCAACCCACCGACAGTGGCGCTGCCCTTTGCGCCCAGCGACAATGGGAATTCACAGCCGGATTCCAGTGCGGCGGCGTGAACGTTTGACAGAATCGCCCCGGCACCGACCGTCACCGTTAAACCGGCTGCATCAATGCTGCCGATATGATCCATGCGGTTGGTCGCGATGATCACCGCGCTGCCATCGATCGGCGGAATGCCCCCGCCAACCAGCCCCGTATTCCCGCCCTGTGGCACCAGCGGGACGCCATGCGCTGCAGCGGCGCGGACAATCGCCACCACCTGATCGCGGTTCCGCGGCAGCAGCAGCAGCGGCGTTGTACCGTGAAATTGCCGGCGCCAGTCGGTCAGCCGCGGCGCCAAAATATCGGGGTCACTGGTCCAGTTGTCGGCACCGGCGGCGGCCTGCAAAGCGGCGAGAGCAGCGAGTGTTATTGTCATCGATATCGGCATAGCCGAAAGCTCAAACGGCGCAAAGGCGGCTGTTCCAACGCGTGGAGACAACCGCTAAGGGGTTCAGCCGGGGTTCAATAACAGGCGGGCTATTCTGGAAGTTATGGCGTCGCGACCATCAGCTTTGGAGCAT
This sequence comes from Sphingomonadales bacterium, assembly GCA_038228305.1. GTDB lineage: Bacteria > Pseudomonadota > Alphaproteobacteria > Sphingomonadales > Sphingomonadaceae > Sandarakinorhabdus. The sequence continues at coordinate 141,139 of JBBRPI010000002.1, forward strand.
TTGGCAACAACGTGACGGGCAGGATAACAATGACCGCCTGTGCGGTGCTGCTGATGCTGTTCCCGGTATCGGCCATTGGCGAACCCGCAATTGCGCCGCCGCCGATTGCGGCGCCGCCAAGTTGGGCGAAAATGGCTATCATAGCGGGCGGCCCGGTCAGCACCCGGCCGGCGCCGCCAAGAGCCGGGCGTAACCGCTGCATTTCGGTCAATGGCCTGGCCGGTGCCCAACTGTATGGCGATCGCGCCATCGAAATTTCGATGCGCGATGGCCGACGGTACCGGATGTTCTTCGCGCGCGAATGCCCGGGGCTAAGCTTTTACCAAGGTTTTTATTACCGTCGCGGCAAGGCCGGGCAATTGTGCGCCGGCCGCGATGTGGTGGGCGCAAGATCGGGCGGTGAATGCCCAATTGCCAGCATCATCCCGGTGCGTCCAATTGGTCACTAGTCGGGTTAAATAGTTGACATCCTGACGAATAAAATAGGCTGTCAGAAGCGCTGCAAGGGCTGGCATTTCGCATTTTTACTGTTTTCTTTCAATACGTTGATCGATATCCGCCGAAATTACCCGGGTGCTGGACAAAGCCGGGCGAAGCCATCCACACTGTAGCACATCGAGGACGCTGATTTTGGTGTCGAAGTTTGGTGTGAACTGCCGGCACAGGCAGGCGCATGGAATTGTTCCTGGGGAGGGTAAGATGCGTATCTCTGCAACGGTAAATCTGTTTCGTGCTGGCTTGGTTGGCGGCGTCTCACTGGCCGGCCTGATGGCGATGCCGGCGATGGCGCAAGGCACAAAAACCGCCGCCGTAGTCGACACCGGCATCGAAGAAATCGTCGTCACCGCCCAGCGCACTGCGCAAAGCCTGCAGGATGTGCCGATTTCGGTTTCCGCATTCTCGGCCGAATCTCTGCAGAAGCAGCAGATCAACACATCGTCCGATCTGCAACTGACGCTTCCCAATATTACCTTTACCAAGACCAATTTCACTTCGTCGAGCTTCACTATTCGGGGGGTCGGTGATCTCTGCACCGGAAACACCTGCGACGCAGCCACCGGTATTGCTGTCAATGATATGCCGTTGTTCGGTACGCGTTTGTTTGAAACTGAGTTTTTCGATCTGGAGCGCGTCGAAGTGCTGCGCGGCCCGCAAGGTACCCTGTTTGGCCGGAACGCAACTTCAGGCGTCGTCAATTTCATTACTGCCAAGCCAACGATGGACGCTATCCATGCCTCGGGCGAGGGAGATTATGGCAATTACAACAGTATTAGAGTGAAGGGCATGCTCAATCTGCCTGTCACTGATCGCTTTGCAGTGCGCGCCGCCGGTTTTTATCTAAAGCGCGATGGATATACGACCAACACATTTGACAATACCAAGATTGATGGCCGTGACCTTTATGCGCTACGTGGCTCTGCTCGTTGGGAGCCGACAGACAATACCACTGTCGATGCAATGGCTTATTATTTTCATGAAAAGGATGATCGTTCACGCATTCAGAAGCAATTGTGCGATCCAGACCCAACCGGCATCCTGGGCTGTCTCCCAGGTCAACGGACCAATGGCGTCGTCAATGGTAACGCTTCATTAGGCTCAATTTTTGCGTCAAAGGAGCTATTTGCGCTGAAATTTGCAGGTACTCCTGCTGCAGCGCTTGCCGGTACACTCGCGCTGGGTAGTCTGTATGGACCCAACGCATTTACCGGCACGACAAATCCGGCCGATTTGCGCACGGTGAATACGGCATTCAGGCCGCAATATTCCACATCCGAGCAGCAATATATGCTGCGGGTGCAACATGACTTCGGGAGCATCAAGGCCCAGTTGTCCGGTATGTACCAGAGCAACAAAGTCGATTCGCTCCAAGATTATAACGTTCAGGCCGCCAACCCGGCGCAATTCGTCGCCGGTCTTACCGGTCTCCAGTTTGTCGCCAACAACCTGATCCCTTCGTTAAAACCGGTGGCAGCGGCGTTGATCCCGAATGGTCCCAATGGCCCGTATTGCACCTCCAATCCGGACGCCAGCGGCGGCAACGTCTTCACTGGCAACAGCACTTGCGGGTCGGTGCCGCTCAGCTTCGACCGGTCGAACGCCTACAGCCGCACCCTTACCTTGGAAGGTATCGTGGAAAGCAAATTCGATGGGAAATTCAATTTCCTTTTGGGCGGAATTTATAACGACCTGAAATCAACAGACACTGATTATTATGTCGATGCGTTTGGCCTCGATTATCCAGCTGGAATTTTCGGGGCGATTGGTGGCACACCAACGTATCTTGCAACGCCGTATTATCGCAACAATAGTGCACGGTATACATTGAAGTCTTACGGGATTTTCGGTGAGGCCTATTTCGCATTGACCGACCGGTTAAAGATTACGGCTGGCCTTCGTTATAATAACGACAAAAAATTCGTTAGCGCTCGCACTTCGCTTATTAATACCTGCCCAACGCCGATTGGCCAAAAATCCGATCTGTCGACCTGTGCTGATTTTGACCCCTATACACCTGGGTCGCAACCATTTGCTGATGGCACAGCCAATTTCGAGGAAATGACCGGACGCTTCGTCGTTGACTGGAAGATTGGCGATGAAAGCCTGCTGTATGCCTCTTATTCACGCGGATACAAATCGGGCGGCATCAATCCACCGCTCAGCCTTGGTTCGGGAGTGCCCAGCACTTTCGCCCCTGAATTCGTCGACGCCTTTGAAGTCGGCAGCAAGAATACGTTCCTCAATGGCACACTTCGCGCCAATTTGACGGCTTTCTATTACAAATATAAGGGGTTGCAAATCAGCAGCATCCAACAGCGTACATCTGTCAATCAGAACATCAACGCTGATATTTACGGCGTGGAAGGCGAATTCGTCATCCAGCCAGTAAAAGCACTGACTATAAATCTAACCGCCAGCTATCTTCATGCCAAGGCAGCAGGTGACCAGTATTTGGTCAACCCAGCCGATCCTTCTGGTGGCAATCCAAGCGCCGTGATCATCAAAGATGTCACGACCGCCGAAAACTGCACCGTGGTGCCAACAGGCGCCGGCGGTTCGGCGCTGACCAACGGGTATGTCTCCGCAGTCAATGCTGGCATCAATGCCGCTACTGGCGCTGGCCTTCGGGCGCCGGTAGCATTTCCGGCCGGCCATGGCCTTCCTGGTACCGTTACCGGCGCTTATAGCATCTGCGCATCCTTGGCCGCTAGCGCCGCTCCAAGTGGCGTTGCAGTTTTCAGCAGCGGTGTTCCATTCAACGTCAGGAATGCCCAGCTGCCGCAGGCTCCAACCTATAAGTTCTCAGCCGGCATCCAATATGTTGTCGAACTGCCCAAGGGCATGTCGGTGACACCGCGCGTTGATCTCGCATACACGGGCGAGAGTTTTGGCAGCATCTTCAACACGCAGGTCAATCGGATACAAAGCTACTCAATTGTTAACAGCCAAATTCAGCTCGATGGGGCGGATAAACGGTGGTATCTGCGGGCTTATGTGCAGAACCTGCTCAACAACAATGCAACCACTGGCCTGTATGTGACGGCTCAGGCATCCGGGCTTTTTTCAAATGTTTTCACGCTTGAACCGCGCCGCTATGGTGCTGCGGTGGGCTTTAAATTCTAACCTAGTTTGATTTCGACGTAGGGGCGGCGCGAAAGCGTCGCCCTTTCTATATTCTTTTCCGTTTAGAGGCCGGAAGGAGCAGGCCACTTCTAGCCAAAATTCGAGCGAGTCATTGACTTTTGTCCCCAAAGTTGTGCATGCCGCAGGGGCGTAGCGTTGCCGGTGATCGGCGGCCACGTTCAAGGAACCGCATGAGCTTTGCAGATCTGGGCCTGTCGGAGGAATTGCTCCGCGCGGTCGCCGACAGTGGCTATACCGAGCCTTCGCCGATTCAGCGCCAGGCAATACCGCCGGTCCTGATGGGCCGTGACATCATCGGGGTGGCCCAAACCGGCACCGGAAAAACCGCATCATTCGTGCTGCCGATGATCGACATATTGTCACAAGGCCGTGGCCGAGCGCGGATGCCTCGCTCGCTGATTCTGGAGCCGACCCGGGAGCTTGCCCAGCAGGTGTCCGAAAATTTCGACAAATACGGCAAATACCACAAACTGAGCATGGCGCTGCTGATCGGCGGCGTTTCAATGGGTGATCAATTGGCGGCGCTGGAAAAGGGCGTCGATGTGCTGATCGCCACGCCCGGCCGGTTGATGGATTTGTTTGGCCGCGGCAAGATCATGCTCAACCAGTGCAGCCTGCTGGTGATCGATGAGGCAGACCGCATGCTCGACATGGGGTTCATTCCCGATATCGAAGAGATCTGCACCAAATTGCCCAGCCCGCGCCAGACCCTGTTGTTTTCGGCGACCATGCCGCCGCCGATCAAAAAACTGGCGGACAAGTTCATGGACAGTCCGCGCATGATCGAGGTGGCGCGGCCGGCATCGACCAATGTGTCGATTACCCAATATGTCGTTGAAACGTCCCCCCGCGGCAAGCGTGAGGCTTTACGGCAGATCTTGCAGGGCGATGAAGTGAAGAACGCCATCGTCTTCTGCAATCGTAAGCGCGACATCAAGGAACTGGTGGAAAGCCTGCGCCGGTCAGGCTTCCCGGTCAGCCAGATTCATGGCGACATGGAACAGTCGGACCGCATCCGCGAATTGGACAAATTTAAATCGGGTGAGATCACCATATTGGTCGCATCCGATGTTGCTGCGCGCGGGCTTGATATTCCCGGCGTCAGCCATGTGGTGAATTATGACGTGCCGCATCATGCCGAAGATTATGTCCACCGCATTGGCCGTACCGGCCGCGCGGGCAAGACCGGCATAGCATACACGTTGATGACCGAAGCCGAGACCGAATACCTTGCCGAAGTCGAAAAGCTGATCCACCAGAAGATTCAGCGTTTCGGTGGAGCGCCTGCGCCTGTCGCCATACCGGCAAAGGCCGCGCCTGCGCCTGTGGTCATCACGCCCGATGATCTGGTGGTTCCGGCACCCGCTCAGGCATCGGTTATCGAAACCAGCGATGCCGACAACGGCCCGGTGCGCAAACGCCGGCGCGGCGGTCGTGGTCGCAACAAGCGCGACATCGGCAACACTGATCTTGTGTTTGCAGCGCCAGCACCGCTCAATGTCGAACCAACCCGGATGCCGGCCCGACGCGAACCGGACCGCACCCCTGCCGCGCGCGCGGCCGAACCCGCCCGCACCGCTGCACCGCGTGATCCGATCCGCGAATACCGTGGCGGCCGCCGCGAAGAACCCCGGCGTGATGACCGGCGCGACCGCGACGAAGGCGAACGCTTTATCGGATTTGGCCCGGAAGGCATCCCGGGTTTCCTGGCGCACAAGGCGACGGTCGAGCGGTAGCGAAAGCTTTACGAATAAAACAGCTTTCCCACAGGCAACCAGATAAGTTACGGAGGAATGCGTCGAGTTGCCTTTGGCCCGCCCAATCTAACCACTCAGCGCTGATCTTGCGCGAAAACCGCCTCAAAGTGCGCAATGTGTAAAATATTAGTATTTTGGTAATAGCCTGTAAAAGGCGATCGCGTTAATCGAGGCCAGATAGGCCAACGATTGATAATTTGGTTTTATCAGTCGTCTGTGGCGACTTTGAGCGCAAAGCGGCAGAATCACTCGGCTTTCGCCGATTCTCGTCGCTCACGATGCCTTACGTCGCGCAGGTCAGCAGCCAGGTCTTCCCTTGCCTATCAAATTCGATCCGCGAGCAGCCGGACAGCATATCCCGCCCAATTAATATCCAGGGGTCACGGCCCTTCTTGCGGCTCGCAGTCACCGTGATCGCATCCTCATCGTCGCTGGCGTCGCTGGTCCCGGCCTTGGCCTTTGCATCCAGATCCCTGGCTTGGCCCTCGGTAATTCGCACCGCCGGCCGCACCAGAGGCAAGCCGAGCAGCCGGGCCCCTGCGATGGGGTCTAGTCTCTCAAACGGCAGCGCGACGCCCGGAAATGGCCGCCAGAACCCCACCGTACCAGCGCGTTTGACGAGGCCGGCGTTGGCCAGAGCCGCCGCCGCCCGGGCATTCATCACAGTATCCGGGGTGTTCAATTCCAGCGAAACGGTGACGGTTTCATCGCCAATCCTTGCCTTCATCAGAACCGAGCCCTTGTCCGGCCGGGTCAACGTGTGCAACTTGCTGCCGGGCACGAACGGCCCCAGATCGATGATAATATAGTCGGCCTTTAACGCCGAAATGCCCAAAACGCCATCCGCATCGCCCGCTACCGGCCGATCGACCCAGATCGCCGGCACAGTCGATTTTTCAAGGCCGCGCGGGGTAATCCCGTACAGATTGCCGCGAAACGTTGCCTCGCCGCCGGGGATCAGCGCTGATTTGAACTTGCGCTTGCCGATCAGCGGAAACGGCTTCAGTCCTGCCCGAACCGCCGGCTCCATATTGAGCACCAAGGCTGTATCAAAGCTGAGCGCCAAGCGGATGTCGAGATCGGCATTCTTGATGCGCACGGGCATGCGCGGCTGCGCATTGGGCGCGACACTGAGCACCATCGGCGGTGCAGAAGCGGCGGCGACCGCCAGAATCGGAGCAACCGCAACCGTTACCAATGCCACCAGCGCCCACACCCGCCGCATCAGCGACGATCCGCCGTGCTGCCCGCCAAAATAAATCGCCTGTCGCAATAACCGCAATCAGCAAAGCCCGAACTGTCGATTTGCAACCAGACCCGTGGATGGCCATCACCGCCCCGTTCGTCGCCATTACAGAACACCCGCGCAGCATCGGTGAAAAAAGTTTCCGGGGTCGGCAGGGTGTCCATTTTCTATCCCTATCAACAGCAGCCGGCGAAGTCACCTGCCTTGCCCCGGCCGCCGCCCCCGTCTATCGCCACCTCATGAATCAATCTGCCATCGCCATCTGCGGCCTTGAAAAAACCTATGCCGGCGGCAAGCGGGCCCTGAAAGGCATTGACCTCGATATTCCGCGCGGCAGCATTTTCGGCTTGCTGGGGCCGAACGGCGCCGGCAAATCGACGATGATCAATATCCTGGCAGGGCTGGTCAACAAAACCGCCGGCACCGCGAACATCTGGGGCTTTGACATTGACGAACACCCGCGCAATTCCAAACGCAGCATCGGCATCGTACCGCAGGAACTGGTGTTTGATGCGTTCTTTACGCCCTATGAAACGCTGGAATTGCAGGCCGGACTTTTTGGCGTGCCCAGGGCCGAGCGTCGTTCGATGGAATTGTTGGCGGCAGTGCATCTCGCCGACAAGGCGCATGTCTATTCCCGCACCCTTTCGGGCGGAATGAAGCGCCGGCTGCTGGTAGCAAAGGCTCTCGTCCACAATCCGCCGGTGCTCGTGCTCGATGAACCGACCGCTGGCGTCGATATCGAACTGCGCCAGCAACTGTGGGATTATGTCCGCACCCTGCATGCCAGTGGCACCACGGTCGTGCTGACGACGCACTACCTGGAGGAAGCCGAGGCGCTTTGTGACCGCATCGCCATCGTAAACAACGGCGCGATCGTTGCCAATGATCTGACCAGCGTGCTGCTCGCCACCGCCGGCGACAAGAAGATCACGGTCACCGTCGATCGCGACCTGAGCAGCGTGCCAGATGGGCTGGAGGAACGTACCGAACTGAAAGGCGATCGCGTGCTGACGCTGACTTATGACAAGCGCAGCCGCAACGCCGGCCAAGTGCTGGCAGCTGTCGCCGCCGCCGGGCTGGGCGTCATCGATGTTTCGACGCAGGAGGCCGATCTGGAGGACGTGTTCCTTGAGCTGACGCGTGCACATTAAGAGCACGTAGCATATGGCCCGCCGCCCCACCCCAGACGCCCGCGCCCATGATGTCATCATCATCGGGTCAGGCGCAGCCGGCCTGACCGCAGCGCTGAACCTGGCGCCGCGCTTCAACGTCGCTGTGTTGGCAAAGGGCAGCATCGATGCAGGCTCCACCGCGTGGGCCCAGGGCGGTATCGCTGCGGTGCTGGAACCCGGCGATACTTATGAAAGCCATATCGAAGATACGATGGTCGCTGGTGCCGGGCTGAATGACCGCACGACTGTCGAATATGTCGTCGAACATGCCTCTGCCGCCATCGACCGGCTGGCGGAATTGGGGGTGCCGTTCAACCCCGGTGAGACCGTATCAGAACGCTGGCATCTGACGCGCGAAGGTGGCCACAGCCACCGCCGGATCGTCCATGTCGATGACGCAACCGGCTGGGCGGTGCAACAAGCGTTGCACAGTGCCGCCACAGCCCACCCGAACATCCATCTGGTTCCCGGCATGGTCGCCATCGATTTGATCACCTCCGCGCATGTTGAGGGCGAACGCTTTGCGGCACGCGGTTGCCACGGTGTTTATGCTTTTGATAATGAAACCAAACAGGTCCAGCGGTTCACGGCCAAGGCGATCGTGCTGGCCACCGGCGGAGCGAGTCGCGTCTATCAATATTCCACCAACCCCGATGGATCGACGGGAGACGGCATTGCCATGGCCTGGCGAGCCGGTTGCCGAGTATCGAACATGGAATTCAACCAGTTCCACCCAACCTGCCTGTTCCATCCAGAGGTCAAGAATTTCCTGATCACCGAGGCGTGCCGGGGCGAAGGCGGTTGGCTGCAGTTGCCCGACCGCACCCGCTTTATGGAACGCTATGACGAACGCCTGGAACTTGCACCGCGCGATATCGTTGCCCGCGCCATCGATGCCGAAATGAAGCGGCTGGGGCTTTCCCATGTGCTCTTGGATATTGCCCATCTGGGGGCGGACTTCGTCACCCACCATTTCCCGACGATTTATGCCCGGCTGCTCGAACTGGGACTTGATTGCACCGTCGATCCAATCCCCGTCGTGCCTGCGGCGCACTACAGTTGCGGCGGCGTAATGGTCGATCTGGCAGGTCGCACCGACCTTGCCGGGCTATGGGCGGCGGGCGAAGTCACCCAATCCGGGCTCCACGGTGCCAATCGGCTGGCATCGAATTCGATCCTGGAGTGCCTGGTTTTCGGCCAGGCAGTCGCCGATGACATTAGTGCGAGTTGGGATGAAGCTGCGACCGTTCCGTCGATCAGGCCTTGGGATGAAAGCCGCGTCACCGATTCCGATGAGGAAATCGTGGTCGCTCATAATTGGGACGAATTGCGGCGGTTCATGTGGGATTATGTTGGCATCGTGCGGACGGACAAGCGCCTGGAACGGGCCGCCCACCGGGTGAAATTGCTCCGCAAGGAAGTTGCGGACTATTACGGCAATTTCCGGGTGACACCGGATCTGATCGAACTGCGCAACCTGGTGGCGGTTGCCGACCTGATTGTTCGATCAGCCCGGGCGCGCAAGGAAAGCCGCGGGCTGCATTACACCACTGACTATCCCAAGCTGTTACGGGTCGCGCGTGACACGGTGCTCGATCCAGTGACGGGCCGAGGGTGAGGCATGCCACCAGACATGCAAAAGCCGCCAGGAGCCTCTTGCGGGCAACCCAGCGGCCGTTGCCTCCCCGTTATTTCGTCTTCAAATAGGCAATGACGTCCGCCCGCTTCTGGGCATCCTTGAGGCCGGCATAGGTCATTTTCGTGCCAGGCACGATCTTTTGCGGCGCTTCAAGATATTTGAACAGGGTCGGTGCGTCCCAGGTCAAGCCGCTCTTCTTGTTGGCGGCGGAATAGGTGTATCCCGGCGCCATCGAGGAATGGCGACCAAAAACACCGGCCAGTGATGGCCCGATGCGGTTCACGCCCTTGTCAACGACATGGCAGGTCTTGCAGACAGCGAACACGGCTTCGCCGCGCTTGGCATCACCGGCAGGCATCGCCTGAGCAAACAAAGGGGCAGCTGTGGCGGCAAACAAGCCAACGGCTGCAAACATCGAAACTCGTATTTTAGTCATCTATACACTCCACCAAGGCCGAAGCCCGGGATATAACGGGACTTGGATTAACAGGCAATTTCTGAAAATCGAAATTGCCGAGGATTAACCTTGCGCCAAATGCCGCAGGGCTAATGCAGACGACGTTCTAAACCGGCAATCGAATCGTCGGTCAACCGGCCCTGCAGCTTCTTGTCGGCATTTGCGCTGATCAAAGTTGCGGCCGCGGCGGTTACCCGGCGGGCGACGTCGGCGCGCAATTCCGCTTCAGCGCTGCGTTCGGCGGCGGCGATCTTCGCTTCGGCTGCGACAGTGCGGCGTTCGATGGTCAGGGCGGCGGCGGCCTGGCTTTCGTTGACCAATTCGGCGGCTTCCAATTTGGCGCGGGCGACAATGGCTCCGGCGTCCTTGGTTGCCGCATCGCGGGCAGCGTTGGCAGCAACCAGGAGCGCCTCAGCCTCGGCGCGCACCGCCTTGGCTTCATCCAGCTGGCGCCGAACCGCAGCAATCCGGTCATCCAGCGCCGCGGTAATGCGTTGCGGCAGTTTGCCCAGCACCACAGCCAGAATCAGGAATATGGTGATCGAGACATAGACCCAGCTTTCCGCCTCCAGCCCAAGCAATTTTGCCTCGACATGGGGCACGCCGGTTTCGGTGACAGTTTCTGCCATCATATCAATCTTGACCCTGTGCCGCCAAAGCGGCTTCGATTTCTGCCACTGGCAGATCAAGCCCGGTCAGCCGGGCAACAGCTTGCCCGGTCAAGGCCGCCGCGGTCGATGCCAGTGTAGCGCGAGCAGCATCACGGGCACTGCCCAATCGGGTTGCAGCCTCGGCTGCCTTTGTGTCGAGCGCCGCGCCCAATTTCTTCATCCGTGCTTCGACGGCCGTTGCCGCTTCATCCCGCGCTGCGCCGACGTCGGCTTGAGCAGCCTTGCGGGCATCGTCCATGGCGGCATCATAGAGGGCACGAATACCATCGGCTTCAGCCTTTGCCGTTTCGGCAGCGCTCAAATCTCCGGCTATGCGCCCTTCGCGTTCGTCGATGACCCGGCCGACCTTTGGCAGAGTCGGGCGGATCACGGCGAAATACAGCACAGCAAAGATCACTGCCAGCCAGACAAGCTGCGGCAGGAAATTGGCCGGATCGAATTGCGGCACCTAGATCAGCCGAATGCGAGGGCGAGTGCAACGACAGCAGCGATCAGGCCGAGCGCTTCTGTGACGGCGAAACCGAAAATCAGACGGGCACCAAGTTTGTCAGCAGCGGCCGGATTGCGGAGCGCGCCTTGCAGGAACATCCCGAAAATCAGGCCGACACCGATGGCAGCGAAGCCTGCACCCATGGCAGCAAGACCGGCACCGATCAGCTTTGCAGCAGCAATATCCATTATAAATCCCTTTTTAGATCAGATCGTTAGAGTGATTGGTGAAGAAAAGCTTATTGGCAAACCCTAATGCAGATTAACCGCGTCATTCAAATAGATCGATGCCAGCAACGCAAATACATAGGCCTGAACAACCGCAATCAGGAGTTCCAGCGCCGTCAACGCGACGTTGACCGCCAGCGGCACGATGCCCAACACATAGGGCAGCGCCTCAAACGAGCCGAGCGCCACGACAAAACCACCAAACACTTTCAAAAGCACATGGCCCGCCGTCATATTGGCGAACAACCGGATGGCGAGGGTGAAGGGGCGCGACAGGAATGACAGGAATTCGATGGCGGCAACCAGCGGCAGGACGAAAATCGGGGTGCCTTCTGGCAAAAACAGCGTGAAGAAATGCAGGCCATGTTTGGCGAAGCCAACAATCAGCACCAGCACAAACACAATCGCGGCCAAGCCAAAGGTCACGGCGATATGGCTGGTCGGGGTAAAGGCGCCAACGAACGGGATCAGCCCGAGCAGGTTGCAGGCCAGCACGAAAATGAACAGCGCGAAAATCAGCGGGGCATACTTCAAGCCTTCCTTGCCGACATTTTCGCGCAACATATCGCGGATGAAATCATAGAGATATTCGACCGCCGCCTGGGCACGGCCTGGCACTAGTTGCGGCTCTGCCGTACCGATAAACAGGAACGCCGCAACGAAAAGCATCGCCACCAGCATCCACAGGGACGAATTGGTGAACGACACGTCGGTCGTGCCCAATGTCATGGGCACGATGCGTTCGATCGTGAACTGTTCCATCGGGTTGGCCATGGCGTTCGTCTATTTCCCGTCAAATTTTTTCTGCTGGCGGAGCACGGAACGCAGACCCGTGGCAAAGCCGAGCAACAACAATATGATCAATCCCCAGGGGCCGGTGCCGGCCTGGCGATCGACGAACCAGCCGATCAAACCGCCGACCAGCATGGCGCCGACGAATTCGACGGCGATCGACCAACCCTGGCTTTCCTCGCGCTTGGCACCGTCACGCGTTGACGATTCTGCGGCGCGCGCCGCGGCAATGCGGCGCGCCAGCGCATCATCGTCGTGGTTTTGATCGACCAAAGCGGGGGGACCCCAAAAAACTGAACACTGCAAACGGGCATTGCAAAGGATTTGCGACAGCCCGTAGACCTCTGACAGCACGCCGCCAAAGCTTGCGCGCCGCTTACTTAGGCGATGGCGGACTGTCAACCATTGTGCAGTGCAGAAAAGTGAGGGCGTCACGCCGGTGATGGGCAATTGCTGGCGAATCCGCCCTTTCCAGCAGAATTTCAAGCATCTGAAATCGCACTATAAAATTTGGAAAGTTAGCCCCAGGAGACAAATCACTAACTTTCCAAACCGCCGGGGCTGGATCGGAAAGTTAGCACCGGGAGCCAAGACACTGACTTTCCGATGCAGGCGAATGGCAGCCACACAGCATCGTCGACACCAAATACACGATCGATACGAGGCGAAAAGACTCGAAACGGGGCAAATCGGGAGCGTTTGAGAGTGACATTTTCACGGAAATGTTCCCAAAGCCTCACAAATACCAGATTCATAACCTATCTGGTTGATTTTGTCGATGACCGGGCAATGGTCAAGTGGCTGCATTTTCGGCTATGCTCATCGCCATGATCGAAACCGCATCCGCAGCGACCGGCGATTGCACGATCCCGCAACGCTGGGCGGATTATTCCCCACAGGATCACCGCGTCTGGGATCAGCTGTTTGCCCGGCAATCAAAATTGTTGCCCGGCCGTGCGGCGCCGGAATTCCTGCGCGGGCTGGATATCTTGCGGCTTAGTTCGGGCGGCATCCCGGATTTTGAAATGCTGTCAGACCGGCTGATGCAGGCCACGGGCTGGCAGGTGGTGGCGGTGCCCGGCCTGGTGCCCGATGCGGTGTTTTACGAACATCTGGCCAATCGCCGTTTTGTCGCCGGGCGCTTCATCCGCCAGCCTGACCAGCTCGATTATCTGCAGGAACCCGATGTGTTCCACGATGTGTTCGGCCATGTGCCATTGCTCGCTGATCCGGTGTTTGCCGATTATATGCAGGCCTATGGCCAGGGTGGCTTGCGCGCTGCCGGCCGCGGGGCGATCGACCAACTGGCGCGGCTGTACTGGTATACTGTCGAATTCGGGCTGGTACAGACCGACGACGGCCTGCGGCTTTATGGTGCCGGCATCGTCTCATCACGCGGCGAATCGCTGTTCGCGCTGGATGATCCGTCGCCGAACCGGCTGGGGTTTGATGTCCGACGCATCATGCGGACCCGCTATCAAATAGACGATTTTCAGCAGAGCTATTTTGTTATCGACAGTTTTGACGATCTGCTCGAACAAACGCTGCGCACGGATTTTGGCCCGGTGTATGCGGCGCTGGCCGGTGCGCCGGAAATTGCCAGCGATGCTGTGCTGGCGGGGGACCGGGTGCTACACAAGGGCACGCAAGCACATGCGCGGCGCGTCGCAAGCAGCGCCCGGCGCGACATCCCCGCCTCTTGATGCCGCCCGCCTGCCGGCGCATTGCCTGATTGGTGCATTATTGGCTCCCCCTTCTCATCGGCACGGCGCAGACGATGTTGATCGTCATCGTTCGCTATGGCCTGGCCAGCGGCGGTTTTGCGCTTTGGACAGCGCGCCGCGGCATCACCGCCGGGCCGGCAGATGCGGCGCGCCGCCGCAAACAGATTGTCGCTGAAATCCGCTGGTCGCTGCTTTCGGCGTTGATTTATGGCCTGCCCGCCGGGCTGATGCTTGCCGGCTGGCGATTTTATGGCGTGACGCAAATCCGCCTCGATTTCGGCGGTTGGGCCGGGGCGCTGTGGTGGGCGCCCAGCATCCTGCTATATCTGTTCCTGCACGACAGCTGGTTTTACTGGACGCATCGCTGGATGCACGCGCCGGCGCTTTTCGCGCGTGTCCACGCCGTCCACCACGCCAGCAAACCGCCAACCGCCTGGGCGGCGATGAGTTTTCACCCCTGGGAGGCGCTGTCGGGCGCGCTGCTGATTCCGGCGCTGGCGTTCATCATCCCGATCCATTGGAGCGCATTGGGCGTCGTGCTGACCATTGCCACGGTGATGGGCGTGACCAACCATATGGGCTGGGAAATGTTTCCCCGATCATGGGTGCAGGGCTGGTTCGGCCGCCACATCATCAGCGCATCCCACCATGAGGCGCATCACAAGTTCTACACCTGCAATTATGGGCTGTATTTTCGATTTTGGGACCAGTGGTGCGGGACGGATCGGGGATTGGTGGAGGGGTTTTAAGGGGGCATTGGCACGCGCGGCTGGGCGCGATGACGCAACGATGACAACCCCTATCCCGGCTGGCGAGAAGATCGCGAGCCCGAGCTCCCCCCAAGGGAGGAGGTTACCGGCGGCGCGAGCGGCCCCAATCCGCAAAGTCGCAGGGCGGATAATCGTGCCAAACGACCACATGCCGGGCGGCACCTGCCTTACCCATTGCGCCTGAGGGGCGCGCATCGTTAAAGCTTGTCCGGACAGATTTGGAGTATTGCATGGCCTATCGTTTGGGTGTCGACGTCGGGGGGACGTTTACCGACCTGTTGCTGCTGGAGGAATCGAGCGGCACATTCTGGCGGCACAAAACACCGTCAACGCCGCAGGATTCGTCGATCGGGATTTTGACCGGGGTTGAGGCGGTGTGCGCCGCGGCCGGCATCACCCCGGCCGAGGTTGAGATTTTTCTGCACGGCACCACGGTGGCGACCAATGCGGTGCTGGAGGGCAAGGGCGCCCGGGTTGGTCTGGTCACCACCGCCGGTTATCGCCAGATTTTGCAGATCGCGCGCAGTTTCGTGCCCGGTGGGCTGGCCGGCTGGATCGTCTGGCCGAAACCCGAACCGCTGGCCAAGCTGGAGGACACGGTTGAAGTGTTGGGCCGGATGGATGCGCAGGGCCATGAACTGCGGCCGACCGATGATGCAGATATCCGCGCCGCGCTGGAGAAATTGAAGAAACAGGGCGTCGAGGCGATCACCATTTCGCTGATCAACGCCTATCTGAATGGTGCGCATGAAGTGCGGGTGGCGGCGCTGGCGGCAGAAATCATGCCCGGCGTGCCGATCTCGCTGAGCCATATCGTGCTGCCCGAAATGCAGGAATATGAGCGGACGTTGACGACGGTTGCCAACGCCAGCGTGCGGCCAATCGTCGGCCGTTATGTGCGGAACCTGCGTGAAAAACTGCGCGGGGCCGGCATGGCGGGTTCGCTGTCGCTGCTACGATCAGACGGCGGCTTGATGAGTTCGGAAAAGGCCGAGGAGCACCCGGTCGCGTTGCTGATGTCGGGCCCTGCCGGCGGTGTGACGGGCGCGCTATGGGTTGGCAAGAATGCCGGGATTCGCAATATTCTGACGCTGGATGTCGGTGGCACATCGACCGATGTGGCGCTGATCGAGAATCTGGATCCGCGCCGGGTGCGGACCACGGAGGTTGGCCATCTGGCGGTGCGGGCGTCGTCGCTTGACGTGAAAACCGTTGGCGCCGGCGGCGGATCGATCGCCTATGTGCCGGAATTGACCGGCGCGCTGCGGGTTGGCCCGCAAAGCGCCGGCGCGGTGCCGGGGCCGGTCGCCTATGGCAAGGGCGGCACCCAGCCGACGGTGACCGATGCCAATGTGGTGCTCGGCTATCTGCCCGAATCGCTGCTCGGCGGCACCTTCAAGCTGGACCGCGAAGGCGCCAAGGCGGCGGTGCAGACGATTGCCGACAAATTGGGCATCAGCCTGTTCGCTGCGGCGCGCGGCATCATCGATATCGTCAATGAAAACATGTTTGGCGCGCTGCGGATGATTTCGGTGCAGCAGGGTTATGATCCCCGGCATTTCGCGCTGATGGGCTTTGGCGGGGCGGGGCCGCTGCACGTCAACGCCGTCGCGCGGTTGATGGGATCGTGGCCGGCGATTTCGCCGGTGTCGCCAGGCGTGCTGTGTGCGCTGGGCGATGCGACGACGCAGATGCGCACCGAAACCGCGCGCAGTTTCTCGCGGCGGTTCACCGAGACCAGCGAAACCGAAGTGCGCGGCATACTGGATCTGATGGCGGCGCAAACCCGCGCCGAATTGACCGCGGAAGGCATCGCCGATGCCGATATCACCAGCCTGTTTGAAATCGATGTGCGGTATGAAGGCCAGGCGTTTGAAGTGCCGCTGTCGATCGACGCCGAAACCCTGGCCCGCGATGGCCTGACCGGGATCACGGCGCGATTTGATGTGGAACACAAACGGTTGTTCACGTTCAACATGGATACCGCCCATGAACTGGTCAATCTGCGTGCCGTCGCATTGGGGCCGGCCCCCGATCTGCCGGCGACCGAATTGCCCAAGGGCGATGGCAATCCGATTGCCGCGAAACTGCGCGACCATGAATTATGGATCGATGGTGAGAGCCGGGCCGCAGTGATTTATGATCGCGCGCTGCTGCGCCAGGGTGATGTCGTCCCCGGCCCGGCGATTGTTTGTGAGATGGATTCGACGACTCTGATCGAAAATGGCTGTACCGGCCTTGTTGATCGGGTCGGCAACATTTTGATCAACCCGAATTGATGGCGGGCCGCCCCACCTTTTCCTGTCCCGCTTGCGGGAGAGGCGAGACGCGCGCCAGCGCGCCGGGTGAGGGTGTGGCTGGTTTTGAACGCAAGAAACACCCTCACCCGGCTCGCCAAGTGGCGAGTCCGACCACGCCCGCATGCGGGCGAGGGAAGCACAGGAGCTGACATGTCCGCACGCATTATTCAGGCCAACACCACCCCATTCAAAAAGATCGCCATCGATCCGGTGACGCTGGAGGTGATCGAAAACGCCCTGCGCAACGCCCGCATCGAAATGGATGCGACACTGGTGCGCACCGCCATGTCGCCCGGAATCCGCGAACAGGGCGATGCCTTTCCGTTGATTGCCGACAGCAAGGGCCGGATGATCGTCGGCCAGTTCGGCAGCTATATCGGCCCGTTTCTCGATGCCTTTGACGGCACGATCGAGGATGGCGACATGATTTTCCTGTCCGATCCCTATTCGGTCGGCGGGGCGATTTCGCATTCGAACGATTGGCTGGTGCTGTTGCCGGTGTTCAAGGATGGCCGGCTGGTCGCCTATACCTCGATGTTCGGCCATCAATCCGATATCGGCGGCAAGGTTGTCGGTTCGATGCCGATCGATGCGCGATCGATTTTTGAAGAAGGCGTCCGCATCCCGCCGGTCAAAATCTGGAAACAGGGTGTTTACAACGAAGACCTGATCAAGCTGGTCATGCACCAGACCCGCAAGCCCGATTGGTGCGCCGCCGATCTGAACGCGCTGATCGCCGCTTGCCGCGTCGCGGCGCGCCGCATCGTCGAAATGTGTGAACGCTTTGGCGATGATGTCTACGCCTCGGCCACCGATGAATTGCTGGCCCGCAACCACCGCGCGATGGTGCAATTGATCGAAAGCTCCATCGGCGAGCAACCCGTCAGCTTTGAAGATTATATCTGCGACGATGGCCTGGGTTATGGCCCCTATAAAATGCGTTGCACGATGTGGCGCGAAAATGGCCGCGTCATCCTGGATTTTGATGGCACCGACCCGCAATCCGAAGCTTCGATCAATTTCTACCTCAACGAAAACATGATGAAGATGTTTTTCGGTATCTACATGATCATGGTTTTCGATCCGCAGATCCTGTTCAATGATGGTTATTATGATCTGATCGAAGTGCGTATCCCCGAGGGTTCACTGCTAAAGCCGAAATTCCCGGCGGCGCTTTCGGGCCGCACCCATGCGCTGGGCCGGCTGTTCGATATTCTGGGTGGGCTTTTGGGCCAGAAAACGCCGGAGTTTCTCAACGCCGCCGGTTTCTCGTCCAGCCCGCACCTGTTCTATTCGGGCACCGATGCCAAGGGTGAATGGTTCCAGTTGTTCCAGATCGGTTTTGGCGGCATTCCCGGCCGGCCGATGGGCGATGGGCCGGATGGGCACAGCCTGTGGCCGGGCTTTACCAACGTGCCGAACGAGTTTCTGGAGCGTTATTTCCCGTTGATCATCGAACGGTATGAAACGGTTGCGGACAGTGGCGGCGCCGGCCTCCACCGCGGCGGCAATGGCATCGAAATGACCTATCGGTTCCTCGAACCCGGCACCATCGCCATCCATGATGATCGCTGGTTCATGGCACCATGGGGCGTCAACGGCGGCGAACCCGGCGCGCGCGCCCGCAAAATATTGGAAAAGGCCGACGGCAGCCAAACGATCATCGGCAACAAGAAGGAAAACGTCCATGTCGAAGCCGGCGATCAGTTGCATTTCATCACCTGGGGCGGCGGCGGCTGGGGCGATCCGCTGGCGCGTGACCCGGCGTTGCTGGCAAAGGAACTGGCACAGGGGCTGGTAACGGTCGCGGGTTCACGGCGTTATGGCGTTGTGCTGGTGGATGGTGCGGTCGATATCGCCGCCACTGATGCGCTGCGCGCTGAGATGCGCGCGGCGCGTGGGCCTGAATTGCCGCTGTTCAACTATGGCGCCGATATTGAAACCCTGCGTGCCAATTGCCTGGCCGAAACCGGGCTGCCGGCGCCAATTCAACCCGTCTGGCACCGGTTGCAGATCGCGGCTGAGTAGTGGCCAGCGCGATTCTGCGCGAGAAACTGGCATCCGGCCAGTTTTTCATGGTGCCCGGCGTGCAGGACATGATCGCGGCAGTGATCGTCGACAAGGTGGGTTTCGATGTCGTTTATGGCACAGGTTACTGGCTGACGGCATCAGCCTATGGCCTGCCCGATGCCGGAATCGCCAGTTATACGCAGATGGTGGACCGCATGGCGACGGTGGCACGCACCAGCAAGGCGGCGCTGATCGCCGACGCTGATACAGGATATGGTGGACTGCTCAATGTCCATCACACCGTCAAGGGCTATGAGGCCGCTGGTGTGACGGCGATCCAGTTCGAGGACCAGGAGTTCCCAAAGAAATGCGGCCATATGCCGTACAAGCGTCTGATCTCCGCCGAGGATATGGCCGAAAAGATCAAGGTGGCGGTCGCCGCTCGCACTGACCCGAACATGGTCATCATCGCCCGCAGCGACGCCCGGCAAAGCGAAGGCATGGATGGCGTGCTGCGCCGGCTGGAGGCCTATGCGGCGGCCGGGGCGGACGTGCTGTTTCCGGAAGCCATGACAAGCGAAGCCGAAATGCAGCGCGCCTGTGCGGCATTTGCTCAGCCGGTGATGGCCAACATGTCGAACGGCGGGCTGACTCCGGTGCCGAACGCTTCGGTGCTGGCGGAAATTGGCTATGCATTTGCTATCTATCCGTCATTGACCAGTCTGGTGGCTGCGGCAGCGATGGAAAAGGCGTTGCTGGATTTGAAACACAAGGGTGTCGGGCAGCCGCAGGACTTGTTCGATTTCAACGAATTCTGTTCGTTGATCGGATTTGAAGATGTTTGGGACTTTGAGAAAAAATGGGGCAAGCCGGGTTAGCGACCTCCCCCCCGGCGGGGGGAGGTGATATTTGGAGCAAATATGCAGATCACCGCCGCCGTGCTTGATGCCAGCAATGCCACCCAGCCCTATGCAATATCGCGCCCGCTGCGACTGGCGGACTTGACGTTAGACCCGCCGCGCCCTGGCGAGCTGCTGGTGCGCATCGATGCTGCCGGCATCTGCCATTCCGACCTGTCGGTGATCAATGGCGATCGCCCTCGCCCCATGCCGATGGCGCTGGGGCATGAAGCGGCGGCGACTGTCATTGCAAGCGGCACGCCGGACGATCCGGGCTTTGCCGCCGGCGATCAGGTGGTGCTGGTGTTCCTGCCGGCCTGCGGCGAATGCGTCGCCTGCGCATCGGGCCAGGGCTATCTGTGCCCCAATGCGGCAGCCGCAAACGGCGCCGGGCGGATGTTGCGCGGCGGCCTACGACTGTGCGATCATGGCACGCCGGTCAATCATCACCTTGGCGTATCGGCCTTTGCCACCCATGCCGTTATCGACCGGCGATCGGCCGTAAAGATCGACCGTGACATTCCATCCGAAACCGCCGCGCTGTTCGGCTGTGCGGTGTTGACGGGCGTTGGCGCGGTGATGAATTCCGCCCGCGTATTGCCGGGCGAATCGGTGCTGATCTATGGGCTGGGCGGCGTCGGGTTGGCGGCGTTACTGGGCGCGCTGGCATCGGGCGCGCAGCCGGTCACCGCCATCGACCCATCGCCCGAAAAGCGCGCGTTGGCGCTGGAACTTGGCGCCGCCGCCGCGGTTGCGCCCGATGATGGTGAAAGCCTGGCCGGCGCCGATGTCGTGATCGAAACTGTCGGCAAGGCAGCAGTGCTGGCCCAGGCCTATAAGGCGGCAAAGCGCGGCGGGCGGATCGTTACCGTCGGCCTGCCGAATCCGGCCGAAATGCTGAGCATTCCCGCGGTGTCGCTGGTCGGCGATGGCAAGACTATCATGGGCAGTTACATGGGATCATCGATCCCGGCGCGTGACATTCCGCGCTATATCGCGCTGTGGCGGGCCGGGCGCCTGCCGGTGGAACACCTGCTGACCTCGATCAGCCCGTTGTCCGACATCAACATGCTGCTCGACCGGTTGGCCGATGGCAGCGCAATCCGGCAGGTGGTGCGGCCGTAGGGGAAAAACGGCGCGGCAGAAGGGCCTTATTTCTTCATCCCGGCCAGCGCCAGGTTCGGCAGCATCGCATCGTCGAATACCATGTCGGTGTCGCCGCTCCGGGCGATAACCAGCCGTTTTGACGGGCTGACATAAACCCGCTGTCCGCCAAAGCCATCGAAAAACACCAGATCATCAACGGCATAGGGTGCCGAATGGGTGACGGTGATCGGGTTGTCCGCCGAATAACGCCGCTGGGCATTCCATGGCGACCCGCGCCAGATGAAATAGCCATAGCCCGGATTGGCAAGTGAAGGCGCCGTGGCGGCGGCGATCCATTGCGCCGGCAACACTTGTTTGCCCCCTGCCCGGCCGTGATTGCGGATCAATTCGCCGACCCGCGCCCAGCTGTGCAGATCGGTATCCAGCCAGGCAAAGAAATGCGGTGAACCGCCATCATGATCCAGCCACAGCAGCGCCGGGCCATTGCCCAACGGTTGCCACAGCACATCCGACAGCCAGGCCGCATAACGCTTGCCGGTTTTGGCCATAATGGCGCGTTGCAGGGCGATGCCGGCGATCTGGGCATCGACGTTTTTATAGGCAAACACCGCCCCCGGCGTGCCGGCCAGCGGCGTTGCGAGCGCGACACCGTCAATATCCTTGCCCATCACCAGCGCCACGGATTCCGGCTCGCGCCGGGCCATGGAGAAATTTTTCAGCCCCGATGTCATCGTCAGGAACGCCTTGAGCGGGATTTTGCCGCGCGGGTCATCCTTCCATTCCGCGATATATTTGCCGGCCGGATCATCGACCGAGGTGATGATGCCATCGCGGATTGCCGCGCCATAGGCCAGGCCGACCACCGATTTGTGCATGGATTGCGACAGAGTCTGGGTGGCGGCGGTCATGCCCGGCCGATACGCCTCCCCAACCACCTTGCCATCGATCAGCACGATCAATCCGGCGCCGCCATGCGCATCGGAATAGGCGCGCATCTTGTTCCAGGCTTCGGGGGCCAGCAGTTTTGCCGGGTTCGCCGCCGCCGCCAGCATACCCTTGCCATCGCCGGCAACAGTCTCGGCCGGTTTGAAGGCGCCGACATCGGTGATGCCTGGCGGCGCGGGTTGAGCGAAACCTGCGGTTGTCGTCATGAATGCCAGTGCAAACGCAATCGCCCTGTCGAGCATGATGATTCCCCTTTCCGCAATGTTCTGCTCCCGCGCCTGGAATTGGCAAAACATTAGCCGCGTGTCCGCTGGCCGGATAGGGGCCAAGCTGCGGCGCGCCGAAAATCCGCTGCCCGCAAATGGCGCGGGCAATCAACGCGCCGCAGCCATAGCGTCGGCACCGGCGCGGATCACCGGCAAAGCGTTCCGGCACCGCCACCGACTGATGCGGGTCCGCGAGGTTCGGCCGTCGACGCTTCGGCAATTGCCGCTGACGCCAGTCTCGCCATCGCCGCATTCGCTGCGGACACGGACAGGCCATACGGCGCAATAGCAGTGGCCGGTGTTAAGTGCCGATGGCCCAAGGCCCGGCGCTTAGAACGGCCCGTTGAGCGCCACCACCGCCTGATTCAGCACGGCTGCAAACGTCACCCACAACAGATAAGGCACCAGCATCCAGGCGGCGGTGGTCGAATAGCGGCGGCAGATCAGGATCAGCGCAGCGATCGAGGACCAGAGCAGCCAGACTTCATAGCCAGCCAGATCGGGGCGATGCGCCCGAAAAAACAAAAAACTCCAAAGCAAGTTGAGAAAACCATTCAGCGCATAAAGCCCGATCAACGTATCGGCACCGGCGCGGTTCGGCGCGGCCATCCAGGCGGTGACGGCCGAAGTGGCACAGAGGCCGAAAATAATCGTCCAGGCCGGGCCAAAGACAATATCGGGCGGCGCCCAGCTTGGTTGGTTCAACCCCTGATACCAGGGACCGAGATCGGTGATCGTTGCGCCGATCGCCGCCACAAACGCTGTCACCATGGCGGCAACGGCGGCGGGCATCAGCCAGCGGCCCGGATTCACGGGTTGGCCACTACGCTGCCGATCGCCATCGGTCGACAATCAGCCGTCTCTGCGGCAACGATTCGGGAGCCTGCGACGGCTGGAGCCATGAGCCCCAGCCGCCGGAGGCTATTCGATCGGCCAGAATGCGTCAGTATCAACGACACCAGGAATTACTGGCTGGCGTGCGTGTCGGGCTTGCGCCCCGAAAACAGCGCACCGATCAACTGCCCGGTGTCTTTCAAGAAGATTTTGACATGGGCCATTGGCTTTTTGCGAACCAGTTCCTTGTTCATATAGGCTTCCCAGGTCAGCTGCTGGATATCGGGATCGCGGCACAGCTTGACAAAACGTTCGCGCATATTGTCGCTGCGATACCAGAACCATTGCATGATCCCCAGCACCATGAAGACCTGGCCGTGCGCCTTCATGAAACGCTTGCGGGCAGTTTTCAACGCGGCAGCGTCGCCGGTTTTCAGGAACACACCTGCCGATTCGGCCGCCAGACGTCCGGCGGTCATCGCGTAATAGATGCCTTCACCCGATGCCGGGGCAACGACGCCTGCTGCGTCACCGGCGACGACCACATCCTTGCCATTATCCCAGCGCTTGCGCGGGCGCAGTGGGATAGGCGCACCTTCGACGCGCACCGTCTTGCAATCGGTAAGGCCGGTTTGTTCGCGCAGCCGCGCCACGGCGTCGCGCAGCGCAAAACCCTTGACCGCGCTGCCGACGCCGACGCTGGTTTTATCGCCATGTGGGAAAATCCACGCATAGAAATCGGGTGACAGATTGCCCTGGTAAAACACGTCGCAGCGGCCGGCGGCGAAATCTGCGTTGGGATCGGTCGGTGATTCGATGACTTCGTGATAGGCGGAAACGAACGGCACTTTCTCATTGGCCGGCAGCGCGGCACGGGCGACGGCGGAATTGCCGCCATCGCAGCCGATGACCACCCTTGCCCGCACCCGTACCTGTTCGCCGCCGCGCGCCGTGCCCTTTGGCCGATAGGCGATGACGGCAGTGCCGTCGGTGTCGCGTTCCAGTTCTTCAAAGGTGCCGTCACGGCGGACGGCGCCATTTTGGGTGGCGCGCACCCGCAGCCATTCGTCAAACACATCGCGATCAACCATGCCGACAAAGCCATCGCCGACAGGCATGTCGACCTTTGTATTCGATGGCGCGATCATCCGGGCCATGTTGGCAGTGGAACAAAGCTGTTCCAGCGGCACGTCAAAATCCTTGAGCAGCCGCGGTGGCACTGCGCCACCACAAGGCTTTATCCGCCCGGCGCGATCAAGCAGGAGCACCTTCACCCCGGCCAGCGCCAGATCATTGGCCGCAGTTGCGCCAGATGGCCCGCCGCCCACCACAACTGCATCGAAAGTTTCGGTCACGCGATTGCCTCCCCAGAGTAACTGATCTTGCCGTCATTGTTCAACCGCGTTGCGATCAA
Organism: Sphingomonadales bacterium; assembly: GCA_038228305.1. GTDB lineage: Bacteria > Pseudomonadota > Alphaproteobacteria > Sphingomonadales > Sphingomonadaceae > Sandarakinorhabdus. Next base: position 165,504 of record JBBRPI010000002.1, read on the forward strand.
CGCTGCCGCAACGAACATTACCGATTCGACAGCAAATACAAGCTCAAAAGCCGGGGCATCGGCCCCAAATATATGCCGGCCTGCATCGACAGCGCTGGCGCCGAAGAATCCGCCGAGACCAAAGGCCGCAGCCTGGGCCGCGCCCCACAACCCCATGCGGATGCCCTCGTGGCCAGCACCGCCGCGCCCGGCCAGATCGAGCATGGCGCCGATCGCCGCCACGGCAAAGATGCCATTGGCAAAGCCAAGCATGAACACCGTGGGCGCCAGCGGCCAGGATGGCCCGGCAGTTGCCGCCATCGCCAGCGCCGCAAGTGCCAGCGCCGAACCGACGCAGCCGCCAACGATCCAGCGTTTCAGTTTGAGGCCAGCCCGCCCGCCAAAGCCATGTCCGCCGATGCCAACCAGGATCATGCCAAGTAGCACGCCCTGATGCTGGATGCCCGACAGCGAGGTCGATTGACCGGGCGTCAGATGAAAAATCAGCCCGGAAAACGGTTCCAGAATCAGATCCTGAGTCGAATAGGCCAGCATTGAGACGAAAACGAAGATGCTGAACAGCCGCGTGACCGGATCATCCCAGATACCGCGCAATGCCTCGGAAAAGCCGACAGCCGGCGTATTCGGGGCCGTTTCGGCGATTTCGGGTTTGCCCTCGATTCCGATGACGCCCAGGCACGCAACCAGGAACGCAGCCACCGCGACGCCGGTCGTGACCTGGACCAGCCGCGCCGGCGAAAACGGATCGAGCAATTTGCCAGCGACGCTCGCAGTGATGACAATGCCAAGGATCATCATGATCCAGGTCAGCGATGCCGCCGCCGGGCGGCGCGCCGGCGCCGTGCGGGTGGCCAGCAGCGCCAGCAACGATGTGCCAGCGGCGCCAACCCCGACGCCGATCATCGCATAGGCCAGCACCGACAGCGCCAATGCCGGCAGCAGCGGCCCGGACAGCATCACCGTTGCCTGTGTGGCCAGCACGCCACCGGTGCTGAGCACCGCCATGCCACCTATGATCCATGGCGTGCGCCGCCAGCCAATATCGGACCCATGGCCCCATTTCGGCCGGCTGAGTTGCACCGCATAATGAAACGCCACCAGCCCGGCCGGCAGGGTTGCGGCCTGCGAATATTCAACGACCATCACCCGGTTGAGCAGTGACGATGCAAGCATCACCACCGCCCCGATGGCGCTTTGCACCAGGCCCAAGCGGGCGATATTGACCCAACCCAAGGGGGTATTGGCGATCAAGGTCATGCCAGGCTCCGCAGGCCGATCGCCGACACCAGCATTCCCAGCACATACAACGTCGTGCCGCTGGCATTGTAAAAGGGCGCATTTTTGGCCGGATCATCGATGAGTTTCTGCATCAGCAGAAATTGCATGGCGACCGACATCGCGACGAGCGCTGCGGTGAAATACAGGCCCCAATTTGCCAGCAGCCCGGCGACAAGAAACTGCGGGATTGCCATGGTAAAGCAGGCGACCAGCGCCGCCCGGCGCGGCCCGAGCAGCACCGGCAGCGATCGCACGCCGCTGACGCTATCACCCTCTACTGCCTTGAAATCATTCAGCACCATGATGCCATGCGCGCCAGTGGCATACAGCGCCAGCACGGCGAGGATTCGGCCATCGGGCAAACCGCCAACCATCACTGCGGCGCCGGTAAACCAGGTCAGGCCCTCATACGCTGCAGCGCATACGCCTGGCCCCCACCAGCCATTGGCCTTGGCCCGGATCGGCGGGGCGCTGTAAATCCAGGCGAGGACCAGGCCGAGCACCGTTGCGGCAAACACCCAAGGATTGATCAGCGCGCCGACAATCAACGACAGAATCGTGCCGCCAACCGCGATATACAGCCCCCAGCGGCCGGCGATGCGGCCCGATGGGATCGGGCGTTGTGGTTCGTTGATCGCATCGACGTGGCGATCAAACCAATCATTGATCGCCTGGCTGTTGCCGCAAACCAGAGGACCGGCGAGGAACATGCCAGCGATAAGGAACCCCCAGCGTTCCGACAAAGGCACGCCCGACGATACCACGCCGCACATGAATGCCCACATCGGCGGAAACCAGGTTACCGGTTTCAACAGTTCCAGCACATCACGCGGCCGCGGCAGGCGGCGCGTCGCCAGCGGTAAAGTCACCCCATCCATGCCGCCAAGCTAGACATCGCCGCCCGAAGCGTCAACGACGATAGGCGACCAGGAAGGGCGCCTGCTGCGACATATCGCGCCACTTTGCCGGGCAAATTTGCGGCGAGATGCACTGTTTCTCAATGATTTTTGCTGAAAGTCAGGTTGACAGCCGATGGCCGGATGGTAGGTTTCGACAGGTGGGGAGAGCGTGGGTGGAACAACCCGTTACAGCAATAAGGTCAGCATCGACTGTCCGGCCGCTTTACACGGCCGAGGAACGCGTGCGGCGTGACGCTTCGCCCTGGACATTGGTGCAGGGCCTGCTGGCGCCGGTGCAGTTCCTGATTTTCGGGGTAAGCCTGTATCTGGTGCTGAATTACCTGCGAACCGGCGAACATCATGACGCCGCGATCTGGTCGGTCGTCGTCAAGACGATGGCGCTATACACCATTATGATCACCGGCGCGATTTGGGAAAAGGTGGTGTTCGGCCGCTATCTTTTCGCCCCGAGTTTTTATTGGGAAGATGTGTTTTCAATGCTCGTCATCGCTTTGCACACCGCCTATCTGGTGGCGCTGTTCGGCGGCTATTTGAATGATCGGCAGTTGATGCTGCTCGCGCTCGCGGCCTATTTCACCTATGTTATCAACGCAGGACAGTTCATCTGGAAATTGCGGATGGCCCGGCTGGAAGCGCCGGCCAAGGGCGCTGCCGTGAACGAAGGGGTGGCGGCATGAGCGTGGCGCTGGCTCCCGAACTGCCTGTGGAACCGCCGCAGGAGTCGCTGCCCATCCTTCGCGAACGTGGCCAGCGGGAAGTGTTTTGCGGGCTGACCGGGATCATCTGGCTGCATCGCAAGATTCAGGATGCTTTCTTTCTTGTTGTCGGCAGCCGCACCTGCGCGCACCTGCTGCAATCGGCCGCCGGTGTGATGGTGTTTGCCGAGCCGCGCTTTGGCACCGCGATAATCGAGGAACGCGACCTGGCCGGGCTCGCCGACGCCAATGAAGAACTCGACAAGGTGGTGCGGCAACTGCTGGCCCGCCGTCCGGAAATCACATTGCTGTTCCTTGTCGGATCATGCCCCAGCGAAGTCATCAAACTCGATCTGAAACGCGCTGCGGAGCGCTTGAATGGCACGCACGGGGGCGTCCGCATCCTGAACTATTCCGGCAGCGGCATCGAAACGACGTTTACCCAGGGCGAGGACGCCTGCCTGGCCGCGCTGGTGCCCGATATGCGCACCGATGCGGTGGACCAGTTGCTGATCGTTGGATCACTGCCCGACATTGTCGAGGATCAGTTCCGGCGATTGTTTGCCGAGATTGGTATCGCACGCGTCGAAACCCTGCCGCCACGGCGGGCCAAACAGCTGCCGGGGGTTGGCGCCGGCACGCGGTTCCTGTTGGCACAGCCGTTTCTGGGCGATACCGCGCTTGCGCTGGAGGCGCGCGGCGCAGTGCATTTGCCCGCCATGTTCCCGTTTGGCGCCGAAGGCACGACGCAATGGCTGCGCGCGGCCGCGGCAGAATTTGGCATCGATGCGGCGCATTTTGATGCCGTTGTCGCGCCAGGGCGGGAACGCGCCAAAAAGGCGCTGGCCCGCCACGCAGAACGGCTGGCCGGCAAAAGCATATTCTTCATGCCCGATTCGCAGCTTGAAGTGCCGCTGGCGCGGTTTTTGAATAACGAACTTGGCATGGAATTGATCGAGGTTGGGACGCCCTATCTGCATCGCAGCCACCTTGCTGCCGATCTGGCGGCGCTGCCAGCCGGCGTGCAGGTGAGCGAAGGGCAGGACGTTGACAAACAGCTTGACCGGGTACGGGCGGCACGGCCCGATCTGACGGTGTGTGGCCTTGGTCTTGCCAATCCGCTGGAGCGTGAAGGCCTTTCGACCAAATGGGCGATCGAATTGGTTTTCTCACCAGTGCACGGCTATGAACAGGCGGGTGATCTTGCCGAATTGTTCGCACGGCCGCTGGTGCGGCGTGACAGGTTGACGGTCTAATGCAACTGACCGTCTGGACCTATGAAGGCCCGCCGCATGTCGGGGCGATGCGTGTCGCCACCGGCATGAAGGGATTGCATTATGTGCTGCACGCCCCGCAGGGCGATACCTATGCGGACTTGTTGTTCACCATGATCGAGCGGCGGGGCGAGCGCCCGCCGGTCACCTACACCACATTTCAGGCCCGCGATCTGGGCACCGATACAGCGGAATTGTTTCAACGCGCGGCGCGCGACGCTTATGAACGGTTTCAGCCGCAGGCGATGATCGTCGGCGCGTCGTGCACCGCCGAATTGATCCAGGATGATCCCGCAGGCCTGGCGCTGACCATGGGCCTGCCGTGCCCGATCATCGCGCTCGACCTGCCCAGCTATTCCCACAAGGAAAATTGGGGCGCGGCGGAGACATTTTACCAGATCGTCCGGCAGTTGGCAGACAAGGACCGGGTTGCGCCACCCAAGGATGGTCGCCGCCCACGCGCCAATCTGCTCGGGCCAACGGCACTGGGGTTCCGTCATCGTGACGATATTGTCGAGGTGACGAAACTGTTGGCCGATCTGGGCATTGATGTGAACATCACCGCGCCGATGGGATCGACCCCCGCCGATATTGCCGGGCTGGGTGAAGCTGATTTCAACGTGCTGATGTATCCCGAAATTGGCCATGAGGCGGCGCGCTGGCTGGAAAAAACCTTTGGCCAGAAATACACGAAAACCGTGCCGATTGGGGTGGGTGCAACCCGGGCGTTTGTTGCCGAAGCAGCGGCGCTGGCCGGGCTGGCCATGTCGGCGGACCCCAATGTCGATGAAGGCCGCATGCCGTGGTGGTCACGCTCCGTCGATTCGACCTATCTGACCGGCAAGCGGGTTTTCATTTTTGGCGATGCCACCCATGCGATTGCGGCGGCGCGTATTGCCCGTGACGAGCTGGGATTCGAGGTTGTCGGCCTTGGCTGCTACAATCGTGAATTCGGCCGGGATATTCGGGCCGCTGCGGCGCTGTATGGCATCGAGCCACTGATCACCGACGACTATCTGCTGGTCGAGGAGGCGATTGCCGCGGCGAATTGCGAACTGGTGCTGGGCACCCAGATGGAACGCCATATCGCCAAGCGGCTGCGGTTGCCCTGTGCGGTGATATCGGCCCCGGTGCATGTTCAGGATTTTCCGGCGCGGCACAGCCCGCAAATGGGTTTTGAAGGCGCCAATGTCATTTTTGACACCTGGGTTCACCCGCTGGTGATGGGGCTGGAGGAGCATTTGCTCACCATGTTCCGAGATGATTTCGAATTTTCCGATGCCAATGGTGCCAGCCATCTGGGCCATGGTTCGGCACCTGCCGCCCATGTTGCAGATGTTACCGATTCCCCCGCGACCGAGGATGTTGCGGCAACACCAGAACCAGCCCCCGCCGAAGGCTGGTCCGTCGACGCCACCCGCGAATTGATGAAGATTCCGTTTTTCGTTCGCGGCAAGGCCAAGCGGAATACGGAGCGCTACGCCAGCGAAAAAGGCGTCGCCGCGATCTCAGTCGAGACGCTTTACGAGGCCAAGGCCCATTATGCGCGCTGACACACCGCCGTCCAATTCGCCTGAAGCGCCAGCCGTGCGAGTGGTTATCATCACGCTTGATAATCACCTGTCCGGCGCCATCGAACGGGCACGGGCGCGGTTTACAGCAGAAAATGCTGCGGTGACGATCGGATTTCATGCTGCGGCCGATTGGGAAGATAAAACCAAGCTGGACGCGGCGCGCGCCGATATTGCCAAGGGCGATATCATCCTGACATCGATGATTTTTCTGGAAGATCAGATCCGTGCCATCAGGCCGGCGCTGGAGGCGCGGCGCGAGGCATGTGATGCGATGGTCGGCATCATGTCGGCCAGTGATATCGTCAAGCTGACGCGCATGGGCGATTACCGGATGGATGCGCCGCCCAAGGGGCCTTTGGGCTGGCTGAAAAAGCTGCGCGGATCATCGAAAGCCGGCGCGCCGAACAGCGGTGCAGCCCAGATGGCGGTGCTGCGGCGGCTGCCGAAGCTGCTGAAATGGGTGCCGGGTACGGCGCAGGATGTGCGCGCCTATTTCCTGACTCTGCAATATTGGCTGGCCGGGTCGGACGACAACGCCTTTGCCATGGTGCGGGCGCTGGTCGATCGTTACGCCGATGGTCCACGTGCCGCCCTGCGGGGCAATTTCAAGGCTGATGCGCCCAAGGAATATCCCGAAGTCGGAGTTTATCACCCCGATTTGCCGGACCGGATCAGCACAAACCTCGCCGCCCTGCCGGCGCACAGGGCCGGTGCCGGCACGATCGGCCTGGTGTTGCTGCGATCCTATGTGCTGGGCAACGACGCCAATCATTATGATGGCGTCATCCGGGCGCTGGAGGCCCGCGGCCTGAATGTGATTCCGGCGTTTGCCGGCGGGCTGGATGCGCGGCCGGCAATGGACGAATTGTTCATGAAGGACGGCCAGACAACGGTGGACGCCGTGATCAATCTGACCGGATTCAGCCTGGTTGGCGGCCCGGCGTATAATGATAGCAAGGCAGCGGAAGCGGCGTTGGCAAAGCTTGATCGCCCCTATATCGCGGCACATCCGGTGGAATTTCAAACGCTTCAGGGTTGGGGTGCCAATCGGCAAGGTCTGTTACCGCTTGAATCGACGATCATGATCGCCATTCCCGAACTGGATGGCGGCACCACGCCGATGGTATTTGGTGGGCGATCGGATGGCAGCGATGCGGCCTGCACCGGCTGCGAACGCGGCTGCACCTGGGCCGTCGGGGGCCAGGTCCGCGCCATGCAGGCCTGCCCCGAACGCGCCGAGGCGCTGGCGGCACGGATGGTCAAGCTGGTCGAACTGCGTCGCGCCGATGTGGCAACGCGCAAGATCGGTGTCGTACTGTTCAATTTTCCGCCCAACGGCGGCGCCGCAGGCACGGCACAGTTTCTTGCAGTATTCGAATCGCTGCATGAAACGCTCAAGCGACTGGCGAACGAAGGCTATGACGTTGACGTGCCGGCCAATGCCGATGCGGTGCGGACGCGCATCCTGGGAACAGGGCCTTTGGGCAATGCCCAGCGATATGGCATGGAGGCCAATGTCCATGCCAAAGTGAGCGCCGAAAGCATCGTGGCAAATGAGCCGCATCTGGCGGAGATCGAGGCCGAATGGGGCCCGGCGCCAGGCAAATTGCAATCCGATGGCCAGAATGTTTTCATTCTCGGCGCGCAATTCGGTAATGTTTTCATTGGTATCCAGCCAGCGCTTGGCTATGAGGGCGATCCGATGCGGTTGCTGTTTGAAGGACGATTTGCGCCAACCCATGCGTTCACGGCGTTCTATCGCTGGCTGCGCAATGATTTCGGCGCCCATGCGGTGCTGCATTTCGGCACCCATGGCAGCCTGGAATTCATGCCCGGCAAACAGACCGGACTGACGGCGAAATGCTGGCCGGAGCGCTTGATCGGCGATCTGCCAAACATCTATCTTTATGCCGCGAACAACCCATCCGAAGGCGTGCTGGCAAAACGGCGATCTGCGGCAACCCTCGTCAGTTACCTGACCCCAGCGTTGACCAATTCCGGGGTGTACAAGGGGCTGGCAGATCTGAAAGCGACGGTTGACCGTTGGCGGAGCGCCGGCCCGGCAAGCGATGAACTGGCGGCCCTGACCGAGGTGATTGTCGAACAGGCGGCAGCGCTTGATCTGGATGGCAATGATGTGCCGGCACTGGCGGCAAAGCTGTATGAAATTGAACGCGAACTGATCCCGCAAGGCCTGCATGTTGCAGGGCAAGCGGCGACCGCGGAAGAACGCGTCGACATGCTGGCGGCGGTGGCGGTGGCCCGTGAAGAAAACGTGCCACGCGCAAGCATCGAAGCGCTGGTCGCCGGCACGTTGAAGGCCGACACGCCATTGCTGAAAGAACTTGCGGCGCTGAACGCCGCGCTGGCGGTCAACCACGAACTGGACGGCCTGATGCTGGCACTCTCCGGCGGTTATGTGCGGCCGGTGTCGGGCGGCGACATTTTGCGCAGCCCGGAAATCCTGCCGACCGGCCGCAACATCCATGGCTTTGATCCATTCCGGCTACCGTCCGCTTATGCGGTCAAGGATGGGGCCGCCCAGGCACAGCGGATTATCGATCGGGCGCTTGAGGATTCGGGGCGGATCCCGGAAACCGTCGCCATGGTGCTGTGGGGCACCGACAATCTGAAATCCGAAGGCGCGCAATTGGCGCAGGCACTGGCGCTGATCGGGGCGCGGCCGCGGTTTGACAGTTATAACCGGCTTGCCGGCGCCGAATTGATTCCGCTGGAGGACTTGGGTCGGGCGCGGATCGATGTGGTGGTGACGCTGTCGGGGGTGTTCCGCGATCTGCTGCCGCTGCAAACCCGCATGCTGGCCCAGGCGGCGTTGCTCGCTGCAGAAGCCGATGAACCGCTGACCCATAATTTCGTCCGCAAGCACAGCCTGGCGCACGCCGCCGAACATGGTTGCGATCTGGAAACCGCAGCGCTGCGGGTTTATTCAAATGCCGAAGGGGCCTATGGTGCCAACGTCAATCTGCTGATCGACAGCAGCGGCTGGACCGACCCCGATGAACTCGCCGATTGTTACGAACGGCAAAAGGGCTATGCCTATGGGGTAAAGGGTGATCCTGTGCGGCAGGCAGGGTTGCTGGCATCGTCGCTGAAAACCGTTGATTGCGCGTATCAGAACCTTGAATCCGTCGAACTCGGCATCACCGCCATTGATCAATATGTCGATACGTTGGGCGGCATCAGCCGGGCGATCACCCGGGCCAAGGGTGGAGAAACGGCGCCGGTCTATATCGGTGACCAGACGCAAGGTGCCGGCAAGGTGCGATCGTTGCAGGAACAGGTGGCGCTGGAAACCCGCACGCGCATTTTGAATCCGGTATGGACCGAAGGCCTGCTGCGCCACGGCTATGAGGGGGTCCGCCAGATCGAAGCTGCCGTCACGACGACAATGGGCTGGTCTGCCACCACCGGCGAAGTTGACCCCTGGGTTTACCAGCGGATCACCGAGACCTATGTGCTCGATGAAGCGATGCGGGACCGAATCGCCGAAATGAATCCGCGGGCTGCTGCCAAGGTTGCCAATCGGCTGATCGAGGCATCGGATCGCAAATACTGGTCGCCTGACGCCGCCACTTTGGCAGCGCTGCAGGCGGCATCTGACGCCGCCGAGGATATTCTCGAAGGCGTGACGCAACAGGCGGCTTGAGGAACTTAACGATGGGCCTTCTCGATCTCGAACGACCAGCCTCTCCGCCTGATGGTGAGGGCAGCCTGCAGGTGAAGCTCGACCCCAACATGAAGATCGGCAATGCCAAGGTGTTTGCCGTCTATGGCAAGGGTGGCATCGGCAAATCGACGACATCATCAAATCTGTCGGCAGCGTTTTCGCTGCTCGGCAAGCGGGTGCTGCAAATCGGTTGCGACCCCAAGCATGACAGCACATTTACCTTGACGAAAAAGCTGATGCCGACGGTGATCGACATCCTCGAAACGGTGGATTTTCACCATGAGGAACTGCGGCCCGAAGATTATATGTTTGAAGGCTATAATGGCGTCATGTGCGTTGAAGCCGGCGGGCCACCGGCCGGCACCGGTTGCGGCGGCTATGTTGTCGGCCAGACGGTGAAGCTGCTGAAGCAGCATCATCTGCTCGAAGAAACCGATGTCGTGATCTTCGACGTGCTTGGCGACGTGGTTTGCGGTGGCTTTGCAGCGCCGTTGCAGCACGCAGATCGGGCATTGGTCGTCGCAGCCAATGATTTCGACAGCATTTTTGCGATGAATCGCATCGTTGCCGCCATCAAGGCAAAGTCAAAGAATTACGAAGTCCGCATGGCCGGTGTTATCGCCAACCGTTCGGCGGCAACCGACGAGATCGACCGTTTCTGCGCCGCCACCGGCCTGGAGACACTGGCGCATTTTCCCGATCTGGATGCCATCCGGCGGTCCCGTCTGAAGAAATGCACCATTTTCGAGATGGATTCGACGCCGGAAATCGAAGCGGTGTGCAACGAATACAAGCGCCTTGCCGCGACGCTATGGGCCGGCACCCGTCCGCTGGAAGCAAATCCGATGAAGGATCGTGATATTTTTGAGTTTCTCGGTTTCGAATGAGCACAGCGCAAGCCTCGACCTTGAAAACCGGCTGGGACGCGAAGCGCGGCCGGCTGGAGGAATATTTTGACCGGACGGCGTTCGATGCCTGGGCGGCGCTGACCAGCGATGCACCGGTATCGAAAATCCGCGCGACGGTCCGCGCCGGTCGCGAGGAAATGCGCAATACGTTGCTGTCATGGTTGCCCGATGATTTGACCGGGCGGCGGGTTCTCGATGCCGGCTGCGGCACTGGCGCGCTGGCGGTGGAGGCAGCGCGGCGCGGCGCCGATGTGGTAGGCATCGATGTGTCGCCACAGCTGATCTCGATCGCTGTGGAACGCGCGCCACAGGAACTGCACGGCAAGCTGCAGTTTCTGTCGGGTGACATGCTCGATCCCGGTCTCGGCAGTTTTGACCATATTGTTTCGATGGACGTGCTGATCCATTATGAGGCTGACCAGATCGCCAATGCGACCGCAGGCTTGGCCGAACGTGCTCGGCACAGCATGATCTTTACCTTTGCGCCTGGCACGCCTTTGTTGCGCACCGCCCGCGCTCTGGGGCAGTTTTTCCCGAAATCCGATCGTTCGCCGACGATTATTCCCGTCTCGCATGACAATTTGCGGTCCCGCCTCAGCCGGGTGCCGCGCGCTCGTCTGGGCCGCGACGTGCGGGTCAACCGTGGATTCTACATCAGCCATGCGCAGGAAGTTTTGACGGCATGAGCCGTTCTACCGCCACCTGGAAAAAGATCGGCACGCGATTCCTGCCGTTTGCCGATGCAGCGACCAAGGAATTGCCGTTGCCGCAATTGCTGCGGCTGTCGTTGTTCCAGATTTCGGTCGGTCTGGTGATGGTGCTGCTCAATGCAACGCTGAACCGGGTCATGATTGTCGAGCTGAAAATTTCGGCCACCCTGGTGTCGGTGCTGGTGGCGCTGCCGCTGCTGTTTGCGCCGCTGCGGGCGCTGATCGGACATAAATCCGACAATCATCGGTCGATATTGGGCTGGAAGCGCGTGCCCTATATCTGGTTCGGCTCGCTGTTTCAGTTTGCCGGCCTGGCCATCATGCCGTTCGCGATGCTGGTCATGACCGGCAATGGCAACAGCGGGCCGCTTGCGGGCCAAATCTTTGGAGCCGTCGCGTTCATGATGGTCGGTGCCGGTGTTGCCATGACACAGACGGCCGGGCTGGCGCTGGCCAACGATCTGGCACCGGTTGAAGCACGACCGCGGGTGGTTTCATTGCTTTATGTCATGCTGCTTGTTGGCATGTTGATCAGCTCGCTGGTGCTGGGGCGCATCCTGCATGATTTCACCGAAACGCAGTTGGTCGGTGTCATCCAGGGCACTGCTATTGTCGTCATGGCGCTGAATGTCATCGCGCTATGGAAACAGGAACCGCGGCAAAGGGGCGGCACTGTTACGTCGGACGAAGAATCGCAGGAATTCAGCGTGCGCTGGAGCGATTTTACCGCTGCACCGCGCACCCGTCGCTTGCTGGTGGCACTTGCCCTGGGCGCGGCTGGTTTTGGCATGCAGGACATATTGCTGGAACCCTATGGCGGCCAGGTTCTGGGATTGACAGTGGGGCAAACCACGGCGCTGACGGCTCTATCGTCCTGGGGCACACTGATCGGCCTGTATATTGCCGCCAACATGCTTGCCAAGAACATGGAACCCACCCGGCTGGCCGGCTATGGGTCTCTCGCCGGGATTGTCGCCTTTGCCATGGTGGTGTTTTCGGCGCCGCTGCATTCGGTGGCGTTGCTTAGTTTTGGTGCGACGATGATCGGATTTGGCAATGGCCTGTTTGCAGTCTGCACGTTGACCGCTGCGATGGCCCTGGGCGAGGAAGGCGGATCTGGCCTGGCGCTGGGCGTTTGGGGCGCCGTGCAGGCATCGGCCGCCGGCCTTGGCATTCTTGCCTCGGGTGCCATTCGCGATGGCATCGGCGCACTGGCGATGGCCGGCAAATTAGGGCCCGGCTTTGTTGACCCCTCGACGGGCTACTCCATCGTCTGGCATATTGAAATCGCGCTGTTGTTCATGTCGCTTGTCGCGCTGGGTCCGCTGGCGCGGCGGTCCGGCACCAATACCACCCAGGCCCGTTTTGGCCTGACTGAATTCCCAACCTGAAGGGGGAGAAGAAGCATGGCAAATGTCATCATCGTCGGCGGCCTCGATGTGGCCGAATTGGCGCTTTATCTGTTCTTCGGCTTTTTTATCGTGCTGGTCTGGTATCTGAACCGTGAGAGCCGCCGCGAAGGCTATCCCCTGGAACATGACATCAGTGGCGAAATCGGCATCGAATTGATGCGGATCGGCGATCTGCCGTCCAAATCATTCCAATTGCCGTTCGGCATGGGCACCACCTATGCCCCGAATGGCCAACGCGATCCGATGCCGGAAAATGTGTTGCCCCGCGCCTATTCAGGCACGCCACTGGATGTGACCGGCAATCCGCTCAGTTCTGGCGTCGGCCCCGGTGGCTATGCTCCGCGCGCCGACCGGCCGGATATCGACATGTTTGGCAAACCCCGTATCGTGCCGATGCGCATTGCAGAACATATCACCGTCGAGCGGCGCGATACCGATCCGCGCGGCCTGCCTGTGACCGGGCTAGATGGCATTGTCGCTGGCACCGTGCGCGATATCTGGGTTGATCGGTCGGAACATGTGATCCGCTATCTCGATGTGGTGCTGAATGACGGTGGTACCGCGACCGTGCCGATGCCGATGTGCAAGGTCAGCGCCCGGCAGGTGAAGGTGGATGCGGTCAAGGCCGATCAGTTTGCCGGTTCGCCGGCGCTGGCATCACCGGATCAGATCACCCTGCTGGAGGAAGAAAAGGTGCAAGCCTATTTCGGCGCCGGCTATTTGTGGGCGACGCCGGAACGATCGGAGCCGCTTCTGTGACCATGGAGTATGAAATTGAACCAACCCCGGGCTTGCCCGGAATACTGCCAAAGGGTGAAACAATCATCTGGCAGGGCGCGCCGCACTGGCGCAGCTATGCGCGCGCGGTGTTTCACACGCGACTGGTAACAGGCTGGTTCGTGTTCGTTGCGGCCCTGGCCTTTGTCGCCGGCGGCACCGGATTGAAGGGCGCATTGGTCACGCTGGCAGTCGCGGTGATCGGCCTGGCGATTCTGGGCGCACTGGCCTGGGGCGCCACGCGATCGACGATCTATACGCTGACCAATCGCCGCATCGTGATGCGGTTTGGCGTGGCGCTGCCCAAATGCGTCAACCTGCCATTGGTCAGTATCGGTGCGGCAGACGCCCGGCCGATCGGCGAAGGTTTTGTCGATATCGCACTTACTCCGAATCAACGGTTTCCGCTCGGTTGGTTGCAAATGTGGCCGCATGTGCGTCCGTGGAAGGTCGCAGACCCCCAACCCATGCTGCGCGCCGTCCCGGCAGATTTCACCGCTATGCTGGCCGGCGCCCTTGCCGCCATCAGCCCCGGCGGTCCGCGCGTGGCGGCAATGAAAGCGCCCTCTGCCGACATGGTTGGCGTTCCCGCATGAGCGATTTCAAGAGCGAAAAGTTTCCGGTTGGCGTGCTTTATGCGGCCGGCGGATTGGTCGCCATCACCATCATCGTCGTATTTTCGATGCAAACCGGGCTGTTGCCAAAACGGGAAACCGCGCCCCAGGCCCGCGCTGAACGCCATGTTGCCATTGTCAGCACGCGCAATTTTCGCTTTGAAGATGAAAAAAATGGCGCACTCGAAGCAATCGATTCCGATACCAATACTGTCGCACTGGTGCTCGAACCCGGCTCAAACAGTGGTTTCATCCGCGGCGTGATGCGCGGCATGATGCGTGAACGCATGCTGAAACAGGCGCCGCGAGACGCGCCGGTCACCGTGACGCAATGGGCCGATGGCGCACTGACGCTGACCGACGGCTCCACCGGCCGCATTATTGAATTGGGCAGTTTTGGCGCGACCAATCGCGCCTCGTTTGCCGCCCTGCTCGCCGGGCCAAAGACAGTGGTCGTAAAGACCGATCCAAAAGCCAATGGCGGTTTCTTCGGTGCCAGCCAATGACACGATTGTTTGGGCGTGAAAGCTGGGAAACCGGTTGCACGATCGCAGTAGAACATACTGCCGACAATCTGCACGCCCATGTCGAACTGGATGGTGATGTGGCAATCGGCCCGGGTGACCAGGTTCGGGTGCATGGCAGCCCTGTCCATATCCCGTTTGGCGCGTCGATTACGCTGCGCCGCCGTGCCACGGTGTCACGCGCCGGGCTATTCGCGCAGTGGTGGACAAAATTTGCTGCCATGCTGACACTGACCGAGTTATACGAAATCACCTTCAGCTCGGAGAAGCTGCGATGAACGCGCACGCCAAGATCACCAAAGCCGACGCGATGGCAATCGCCCAGCAGGATACCGTGCTGAGCCCGCGATTCTACACCACCGATTTTGATGCGATGGATCGTATTGATGTATCGGGCGTGCGCAGCGAATGGGATGCGTTGATCGCTGAAATGACCGCCGACCCGAACAAGAGGCATTTCAAGCGAACACCGGAATTCGACGGGGTGATCGAAAATCTGGAACCCGGCCTGCGCCGCGAATTCACCGATTTCCTGGTCTCATCGATGACATCGGAATTTTCCGGCTGCATCCTGTATTCCGAAATCGCCAAGCGGGTGAAGAACCCGGATGCCAAGGCATTGTTCAAGCTGATGGCGCGAGACGAATCGCGCCACGCCGGCTTTATTAATGACAGCCTGAAAGACGCCGGCATTGGCATCGATCTGGCGTTTCTGACCAAATCGAAGAAATACACCTTCTTCAAACCAAAGTTTGTCTATTACGCGACTTATCTTTCAGAAAAAATTGGTTACGCGCGCTATATCACTATCTTCCGCCATCTCGAACGCCATCCTGAGATGCGTTTTCACCCGATTTTCAAATGGTTCGAAGCCTGGTGCAATGACGAATTTCGCCATGGCGAAGCCTTTGCCCTGCTGATGCGGGCGGACCCGAAGCTGCTGTCGGGTTACAACAAATTGTGGATCCGCTTCTTCCTCGTTGCGGTCTATGCAACGATGTATGTCCGCGATCACAACCGGCCGGTGCTGTATAAAGCATTCGGCATCGATCCGACCGAATATGGCTTTACCATCTTTACCATAACCAATCAGATCACTCGCCAGGTGTTTCCGTTGACACTCGATACGGATTCGCCAAAATTTCGCATGCTGCTCGAAAAAATGCGCAGCATTTCGGCCGGGATCGACGCAGCTCGCGGTCAGGGGGGCGTGGGCGGCAGCATCAAACGTATCGGCCTCAGCCTTGCGGCTGCGGTTGCCTTTGCCCGCCTTTATTTCCACCCCACCGAATCAAGTGCCCTGCCCGCCACCACCCGGTTGCAACCGGCCTGGTAAAACGGTGTCCGCGCTGGCCCTACCGTTGCTGTTTGCAACCTTGTTGTGGTTTTTCGCCACCGGGTTTGTGCTGTGGCTTGACCGGTTGCCCAGCCGCACCTGGCCGGCATCATTGGTCGGCGCGACGGTGGCGAGCGGTTTTGCCATGGGCGGCATCATTGCGAGCGCGCCAATGGCCGGCAGTGCCGCCGCCTATGCCGCCTTTGCCTGCGCATTGGTGCTCTGGGGCTGGCATGAACTCAGTTTCCTGATGGGCTTTGTCACCGGGCCGAATCGGCTGCCGTGTCCGCCCGATGCCAAGGGTTGGCGGCGTTTCCGGCTGGCGGCAGCAACATTGATTCACCATGAAGTCGCGATGTTCCTGACCGTTCTGGTCATCATGGCCGCCACATGGTCTCAGCCGAACCAGACTGCGACGCTGACCTTTGTGCTGCTGTTCGTCATGCGACTGTCAGCGAAATTCAATATTTTTGCAGGTGTTCCGCATCTGTCAACTGAAATGATGCCAGAACACATGCGTTATTTGGCCAGCTATTTCCGTATTCGCCCAGCCCGACTGTTCTTTGCTTTCAGTCTCACCGCAATATCGGTTCTGGCAGCGGTACTGGGCAATGCCGCTCTACAGGCGCAGGATGGCCTCGCGACCTGCAATGCACTGGCCTTTGCGCTCGTAGTGCTGGCTTTTATTGAACACGGATTTCTGATTGTGCCCTGGCAGGATACAGCGATGTTCCGCTGGGCCATGCGCGGGCGTGACCGGCCCCCGGTCGCTGTCAACATTGCGACTGAATCGCAAATTATGCTTCAATCAAAAAGGCTTGCGTCTGGTGCAAATAGGCTTGCAGGCAGTGCCTCATCTGGGCAATAGCTTTCGGAGGAGATAAAGATGGATTATGAAGCCCATTTCCAGGCCGCACTCGATGGCCTGAAAGAGCGCGGAAATTACCGCGTCTTTGCCGAATTGCAGCGTCAACGGGGCGCCTATCCCCGCGCCACCCGCCATCTCGAATCCGGCACCCAGGAAGTCACTGTCTGGTGTTCGAATGACTACCTCGGCATGGGCCAGCATCCCGACGTCATCGATGCAATGCATGAGGAACTGGATCGTTCCGGAGCAGGCGCTGGCGGCACGCGCAATATTTCGGGCACGATGCATGTCCACCGATTGCTGGAGCAGGAACTCGCCGATCTGCACAATAAGGAAGACGCGCTGCTGTTCACCAGCGGCTATGTGTCGAATTGGGCGGCGCTGGGCACGCTGGCCGCAAAATTGCCGAATTGTGTCGTATTGTCGGATGCGCTGAACCATGCTTCGATGATCGAAGGCATCCGCCACAGCCGCGCCGAATGCCTGAAATTCAAGCACAATGACTATGAAGATCTCGACCGGCTGCTCGCCGGCATCGAGCCTGGCCGGCCGAAACTGGTTGCCTTTGAAAGCGTTTATTCGATGGATGGCGACATCGCCCCCATCAAGGAAATCATCGAAGTCTGTGAAAAACATGGTGCGATGACCTATATCGACGAAGTCCATGCCGTTGGCATGTATGGCCCCCGCGGCGGCGGTGTCGCCGAACGTGAAGGCCTGATGGACCGGTTGACGGTGATCGAAGGTACGCTGGGCAAGGCCTTTGGCGTTGTCGGCGGCTATATCGCCGGATCAAAGGCCATGTGTGATTTCGTGCGCAGCTTTGCCAGCGGCTTCATTTTCACCACCGCCCTGCCGCCCGCCATTGCTGCCGGCGCACTCGCTTCGGTCCGCCATCTGAAGGCATCGCCCTTTGAACGCAAACGGCAGCAGGAACGGGTTGCCAAAGTTCGGGCTGCACTGCGATCAATGGGCATTCCGCAATTGGAAAACCCCAGCCACATCATCCCGGTGATGGTCGGTGACGCCAAAAAGGCCAAGATGATCAGCGATTGGCTGATGGAAAATCATGGCATTTACGTTCAGCCGATCAATTACCCAACCGTCCCCGTCGGCACAGAACGCCTGCGCATCACGCCAAGCCCAGTGCATTCGGATGACGATATCGATCGGCTAGTTCGGGCATTGTCTGACATTTGGGGCCAGTGCGCCTTGCACCGGGTAGAGGCGGCGGCTTAGGCAACAACAATATCGCGGATAGGGCGACTGGCAAAGCTGGTCGCCCTTTTGGGGTAATTGCGGATGCCGGCTTTCGCGATAATGCCGTTACCGTTACCCTGTCAGCTATAGCATCGGCAGGATGGGGAGCGACGGCATGGCAAGAGGCGTGGTTCTGGTCACCGGCGCGTCAGGCTATATCGCCGGCTTCATCATCAAACAGTTGCTGGACGAAGGCTGGATGGTGCGCGGCACCATCCGCAACATGGCGCGGGCCGATAGCGTGCGAAAAACGCTTGGGGCGCCCGATCTGCAATTGTTTGCCGCCGATTTAAACAGCGACGCCGGTTGGGCCGAGGCAATGGCGGGCGTCGATTACGTCCAGCATATCGCATCGCCCATCCCCGACCGAGAACCAAAGGACGAACAGGAATTGATCGGCCCGGCGCGCGATGGCGCGCTGCGTGCGCTGAAATTCGCTCATGCGGCCGGGGTGAAACGCGTGGTGATGACATCATCGATGGCCGCCATTGCCTATGGCCACCCGGAACCGCGGCCGGTGTTCACAGAAAGCCACTGGACCAACCCGAACGACCCCGACACCTATGCCTATATCCGATCGAAAACCTATTCGGAACGTGCCGCGCGGGATTGGATGGCAGCGCATGGTGCCGGGATGGAATATGCCAGCGTCAATCCCTCTGCCGTTCTGGGGCCGGTCCTGGGCAATGATTTTTCGACGTCGCTTGAGGTCGTCAAGAAACTGCTCGATGGCGCGCTGCCTGGACTGCCAAACCTGGGCTTTGCCGTCGTTGATGTCCGCGATGTTGCTGATTTGCACGTCCGCGTCATGACGGCACCAGATATGGACGGCGAGCGCTTTATCGCCGCCGGGCGATTCCTGTGGATGGCAGACGTCGCTGAAATCCTGCGCCGCCGGCTTGGCGGCAAGGCGAAACGCGTGCCGACGCGCAAGCTGCCGAACTGGCTGTTGCGCATCGCCGCAAATTGCGACCCCATGGTAAAAATGGTGGCGCCAGAACTGGGTAAGGTTCGCGAATGTTCATCTGCCCATGCCAAGGCGATTCTGGGCTGGGTGCCGCGCGACGAGGAACAGACGATCGTCGATTGCGCCGAAAGCCTGATCAACGCCGGCCTGGTGAAATCATCTGTTCCTTAGGGGCAAGGTGTGATTATTTCTGCCGGTTGATAAAGCCCCTGATGTCGGACGACAGTTTCGCCAGATCGGCGTCATGCACATACATCATATGCCCGGCCTGGTAATAATGGAACTCGACCCGGCCAGCCGGGAACCCGGGGCGAGTCAATGATTGCTCCGCCCCGAAAAACGGCGTCGCGAAATCATAATAGCCCTGGCCGACGAACACCTTCATCCCCGAGTTTTCCCGCAGCGCGCGCGACAGATAGGGGGCGACATTGACATAGGTGACGCCATCCCGGCCACCGTTCAATTTCCAATCCCAGTCACCAACGCCGCCGATTGTCACATATTGGCGAGTAGTTTTGTATCCCAGATCGCCCCGCGCATAACTGTTGATTGCGGCGGTATAGGAACCATCGATGCCGTAAAAGCTGGGGTCATTGTCCGGGCCTTCGCCGGCGTTGTCATAATCGATGCCCAGGTAGCGCGCATCCAGCCGGCCAACCGTGGTGCCGCGATCGCGCAGCAATTCCTTGTAAAATCGATCGGGCGTCACCCGCAAATTGGCGCGATCGAGGAACGCTTCGGATAGCCCCGTAAAGCCCGCCAACTGCCGTCGGGTGTCGGCGCGTTCTTCGGGGGTCAATTGCGTTCCCTTCAACAGCGCCGTGACATAAGGCCCGCGCGCAAAGGCTCGCGCCTGATCAAGGAACGGTTCCAGCGCGGCCGGTTGGTTCGGCAGGTGCTTGTGATACCAGGCAACCGCCGCCATCGATGGCAGTGTCACCACATATTGCATCTCATTGCCTTCGGTTTCGGCCTCGGCACCGAAATCAAGGATCGTCGAAATCAGGATAACGCCGTTGACCGCGACGTCGTTATACTGGCCCTCAAGCTCGTGGATCAGCGCCGCCGAGCGCGTGGTGCCATAACTTTCGCCGCCGATGAATTTGGGGGCGTTCCAGCGGCCATGCTCGCCCAACCACAGCCGGATGAATTCGCTGATCGATTTTGCATCCTGGGTGACACCCCAGAACGCCTTGCCTTCTGTCTTGCCCAGCGGGTAGGAAAATCCCGTGCCGACCGGATCGATGAACACCAGGTCGGTCACATCCAGCAAGCTGTCGGCGTTTTCGGTGATCGGATAGGGCGGCGCGCCATCATCCCTGGCATCCGGAATATGCACGCGTTTCGGGCCGAACGCCCCCATGTGCAACCAGACCGAGCCGGAACCCGGCCCGCCATTGTACAGGAATGTCACCGGCCGGCGCGGATCGGCGCCATCCTTTACATAGCTGGTGGAAAAAATCGCCGCTGTCGGCTTGCCATCCTTGTCAGTCAAATAGGTTTCGCCGGTGGTGGCTGTGTAACTGACCTTGGTCCCGCCAAAGGTGCCGCTGTGTTTGGTGATACTGCGGTTGGGCACCGGGATTGCGACATCGGCCTTGGCGTCGGATTTTGCGGCCTCCTCGGCGAATGCCGGAAGGGCGGTGAACAGGGCAAGGGCGACAAGGGTGATTTTGTTGATCATGCGGCGAAATTAGCCGTTGTGGGCCGGGGCGCAACCCCAAACGCTGCACCGTTACATTGCTGTAGCATCACGGTTGCGCTGCGGCGGTTCGGATCGCCGGTTGCCGCCGCATCAGCACAATGCCGGGACCGGCATTGAAATCAAACAGCGCCGGTTGCTGGATGCTGCGGGTGCGGCGTGCTGGAGCGCCTTCGTCCTCCAGATCACGGCTGGTGCTATCCTGCAAGCGGCGCTGCCCCGATGCCAGTTCCGTTGCCAGCACCGGCACCTGCGCCACGCCCCAGGCCAGCCATTCCGCCATGGTCAGTTGGCCATCACCATTGGAATCGGCGGCAACCGGCAGGCCCTTGCTGGCAAGGGCATAGGTCAGCAGGCCATGACCCAGCCCGCCATCCTCCAGCGCCACATCGTCCGATTGTGCCGCCGCCAGCACGCGGATGCCCTTGTCATAGGCCAATTGCCCCAGGCCGGGATCGCCCATCGGCCCAGGTTTGAATGCGCCCTGGTCAACACTTGCGGCGCTGTGACAGGCATCGATGATCAGTGTCAGTTCCGCCGCATCGACATGCCGGGCCCAGGTCGTCAGCTCGGTTGACGACATCAGGCTGGCCAGAACCGGCTTGCCATTGGCCGCCACGGCGTCCGACGGCACCAGGTAGAATTCGCCATCTATGGTATCGCCATGGCCCGAAAAGCTGATGATGACGATGTCATCCGGGGTCAACGTTGTCAGCGGCGCCGGATCAATGTCGCTGTCGCGCAGCAGCGCCCGGTCGGCATCGGTGCCAAAGCCGTTGAGCAGGCGCAGCACGGCGCTGACATGGGCCTTTGTTGCATGATCGACGGCGTCGGTGCTCGTCAACAAGATAGGGATGATCTGGTCGCGGTCGGGGATGCTGGCCAGTGCCTTCACCATTGCCCTGGCATCATTGGCGGCATAGTTCAGCCGCCAATCCGGGTTGGCGGTGCGATCGACGCCAATGGCGATGACAAAGGCGCGACGCGACCGCTGGAACGCGGGTAGCGCTGGTGTGAAATCCCGGTTCGAAGCCGGGGACGCCAGCGTTTTCACCCGGTCACTGTTATAGGCATAAACGCTGAAATGCTGCGCCGCGGTGCCGGATGGCAGCGCCACGGGAAAGCGATGCGTTGTCGTATCTGGCCCGATCGCGGTCGCCTTTCGCCATTGGTCGATATTGCGACCTTCGGCAGGGGTCAGCGATCGATCGGGCCATTGCCCCACCAGCCGGCCATTGCGCAGCAACCGCAGATCATGAACGCCAGAGCTTTGATGGCTGCCATCAGGACGCAAATAGTCGCCGGCCAGGGCGCCGACATCGACAGTCAGCATGCCGACGCGATCGCCCGGCGTTATCGCCATGATCCTGGGCACCGGCATCGCGCGATTCAGCGTTGCCAGTTCGGGCAGCGGCGTCAAGGATTCGGCGCAGCGCCCCGCAGCACCGCCAATTTCCGCCGCGAGGCAATCGAGCACTTTGCGGAACAGCGCCGGCTCGTAATGGCTGCGCATCAGGAATTCGGCGGGCAGCGCCTTCCACTGCGCATCGGGCATCAACCAGCGCACCGCGCTGGCATCGGCACCGATATTGGTGTCGTAGCGGCCATCGCTGCGCACCACGAAATAGCGGCCTTGTGGAAAGCTGAAATAGGTCAGCAGCGGTCCCAGCCCCGCCACGCGCGTATCCCACAGCCGTAACGCGCCATCGCGGGCGATCGCCCAGATCAACGGCAGCCCCGGTTCAAAACCACCGTTCAGCACCCCGCCGGGAACCGGCAGTGGTGCGATGCGCCGGCCGCTGGCAACATCGAAACGCTGCAACATCTGAAAATCGCGGGCGGCAAACACCATGGTCTTGCCATCGCTGCCGATGATTTCGGGATAGGCGTTACGCACCGCAAAATGCTGGCGTTCGGCCCCGCCGCTGACCAGGGCCAGACCTTCGTCGCGGTGGATCAGCGCGGTTGCCCCCGGCGTCGGCACCAGTTTCTGGATGCCGCTTTGCTGGTTCGGCCAATAGGATGGCTGGGCCGCAGCGACGATGACCCCGCCGGTCACCGCGCCGCCATCCAGCGGAATGGTGAACAGCGACAGCCGAAAACTGCCATCGCGATTGGGATTGGCGGCGCGCGTTGCCGCGATAATGCTGTGCCCGTCGGCGCCAGCCGTTAACGCCGTGATGATCTGGCCGGCAAGTTCGGGGATGATGTGCTGCCGCCACGCCCGCGCCAGGGTAAAGCCGGCGCCGGCGGCGTCGCTGCGATCAAATAGCCATAGTCCATCGGCGCGCATTGGCGCGGGTGCTGCCCATTTGCCGTCTGTGGTCGCGGTGTTGCAACTCGCCGGGCCGGCGGCGGCAAAGCGACCGTCATCGCCAACCGGCGTCGTCATGCAGCGGCCGGGCACTGGCCCGATCAGCTTTGCTGTCAACGCATCGATGACCAATGTCGGTGCGTGGCCACCCCCGAATGGGTAAACCTGGCCCGCAGCGATGATCGCATAACGGTCCCGGCCCAGCCATCGCACCCGGCTGTATTCGCCCAGATTATCGGTCGTGATGGCAAACATCGGCGATGCCTGCCCCGATTGCGCATCCCACATCCGGGTTGCCCAGGCATCGGGGCTGTCGTTGCCCTTTTCAATGCCCAAAGTGACGATGCGGCCGCCGCCGGGGGCCAGATCGACCGAATAGGGTTGATTGCGCCGATCATCGCCCAGGCGCTGGATCAGCTTGCCATCGGCCACACTGCGCACCTCGATGGTCGCGCCGTTGCGCCGCAACCGCACCTTGCCATCCAGGCTGACCGGCAAGGCTGCCATCCCTTCATAGGCGATCTGGATCGATGGGTCGGTGGACCCTGCCGATCGCACTGGCGGATCGAACCGCCGCGTATCGAGATCGAGGCGGAAGCCAAAGGTTGCCGCAGTGGAGGAATTGTCAGCGTTGCGGGTCAGGCCATGCAACCGGATCCAGGCACTGTGCGCGTCGGGGCTGATGGTGATGCCCAGCACCCGCTGGTTCTCAAACAGGCCCGCCGCATCCAGATCGGGGATCAGCAGCCGGTCGATCAGATTGCCATACAGCGCCCCCCAGATGATGATCGAATTGTCCTGCGCATCGCCGGTCAACAGCCGGGAATGCGCCGGCCAACCACCCACATCCGGAATCCAGGCGGCGGCATCCACCGGGCTGATATGGCCGAACTGCGGCACCATGCGCGGCGGCACGGCGCGCGCCGGAAGCGGCAACAGCAGCGCCGCCAGCAAAACGATGATGCCCCGGCCCACGGTCCCGCTGCCTCCCTTGCGCTGCGTGTAGCACAGCCGGCTATGGGGTGGAATTGGGGCGGATAAGCGCCGCCGGCGGCCGGGTATAAACCCCAGACCCCATCTGTGGGGAGCCGATTGCAAAGCCGGGCGCAAAATCGCCGAAAATCGGCTTTTTGGCGACGAGTAGAGCCTGTTTGCGCCGTTTTGGGGCCAAATAGCGCAAAAATTGAACGGGAAATCGTTAACCCTACCGTGGAGAAGTGATTAAGATTTGACTGATTTTACGCTTTCAACGGTTTTTTCGCGTTTTGCCGCCGCCACCACCGCCCGAAAGTCATGCCAACAATGAGCAAGCGCGACGATCTGGACTCCGCATAACCCAATAGGTGCGTGTAGGACAGCGGTGGTGCCGCCAATGCCTGGCAAAATGGCGTCGAGAGTTGATTTCGCTTTTCATTGCAGCATCAGCGTCAGGCTGGCCTTTGCCAGCATGATGATTCAAACCGAATGCAAGCGAATCGACGCCGGGAGCAATCGCCGCTGACGGCGCAGGCGGCCACCAATGCTGCCAAAGCCAATGATCATCAGCGCCCAGCTTGCCGGTTCGGGAACCGCAGGCAAGGCATAGTTGTGGCCGCTGAAGGCGTTGACGCTGGCACCGGGTGTCAGCACTGTCAGATAGCTATGGGCGGTGTTAAAGACGTCAAACCCGGACGATCCGGCGCCGGAGGGGCTGGAAAAGGCGTTGTAATAGAGCGATGTGCCGGAAAGCCTGGCGGTCAGAGGCCGCGTCTCTCCCACCGGCACGATGATATCCTTAGTAATGATATTCTTGCCGATGTGGAGCAGCGTCGTGCCGGGCTGATGACACTGGCCGTTTGCATCGTAATTGCCGAACCCGTCGACCGAGATCGACGTGCAGGCATTGCCCAGGTCGCCGAAATTGAAGATGTGGGAGGAAAATAAAATTTGGCTGCCGGTTATGGGATAACGGCCTGCCGAGACGGCGAACAGGCTGTGGATGTCGATGATTTGCGTCACCCGCACCGTCACATTGCTGCCGGCGGACAGGGTTGACGACAAAATCGTGAAACTGTCCAGCCATATGGCATCGGCTAAGCTGTTCACCCGCGGCTGTCCGCCGCCGCCGGCCGCGCTGCCCGCCACCCCCAGCGCGCCATAATTGGCCCGCGCGCTGGCGATGGCGTCATATTGTTCGAGCGCATCGCTGCCGCTGGCGGTTTTTGTCGTGCCGGGCTGATAGTTGCCATAGTCGCTGTTAAAGCCGCCATTGCCGACACATTGCCGAAAACCCCCGCTATAGACGCGCGCCTCGCAAATCACCTGTACTGTGGTGTCCGCCGCAGCGGGCGCAGTCCAGCCCAGCACTGCGGCCGATGCCATCGCGGTTACAGTCAATACTCTCATTGCAAGTGCCCCCAAGCGTCGCGGCGTCTGCCTCACAAGCGATTGCTAGAAGGTTTTTACACAAGTGCAATGATCTTGACGGTATTTCAAACCACCGCAATGGTACGCCAACCGCGCTTCGCCATTGAACCGACCCCTATGCCCTGGCGTGTTTGCAGAGGGCATATTCGGTGAAAACCTTGGCGCGTTGCACAATTCCAGAACATATATTTTTGTCAGGCAATGGGCGCGCGACTGTATTGCCGGCAAACCGTTGTATAGCCTCGCCCTGCGTCACCAGCGAACGCAGGGGCGCAAAAATGCAAGCACGATCGAAGACGGCTTCCGGGCAGCAAAACGCCGCCTGGCTGGACAGCCAGGCGGCGTTTGCGTGTTCGGCAATCAGGCGGCGAGCGCGCGATTACGACGGCGGGTGGCAAAGCCGACAAAACCAAAGCCTGCCAGCAGCATGGCCCACATCGAAGGCTCAGGAACAGCCGTTACCGAAACGGTATCAAGGCCCAGCATATTGTCACCAACCGTGGCGTTGTTAAAGGCCAGAGCTGTCGGACCAGCAGCAAGGAATTTAAACGAAAATTTCTTGTAGTTGATACCGAACGGCGTGTTCACAGCATTGGTAAAGTTTTGCGCCGGGCCGCCATCAAGCGACACAGCGATCGTGCTTGGCTGCGTATAGTTGATCGCATTACCACCGGTCGGTGAGGCGTTTCCGACATAAAAGGTCAGCCGGTACATCTGGCCAAGCGTCGTCGCGACGGTTTGCACGATGCCATCGGTAGGGCCGGTATTGCCCCCACCGGTAAGATCAATTGCGTTATCGCTGCCGCCTTGTGCGTTGAACACCAGGCCACTCTCGCTGTAGTTCTTGTTGATCACGATGACGTCATTGCCAAGGACGCTCCAGCCCGTGAAGGTGTTGCCACCAACATATTGGATGTAGCCACCATTCGATGCCGGATCGGATTCAAAATCGCCGTTTACGACCAGGTTGGTCGCAGCGGTCGCCGGGATAGCGGCCAGCATGGCGAAAGCGACGAGGAGTGATTTCATTTCAAAGGTCCCATTTTGTTTTCTGGACTCTGCTATGCAAGAACCGGGCCAACGATGCTTCACAAACAATTTCAGTTCGTTAAGAATTTCGACGTTTTGATAGTGTAAAAAAATTTCGACACTTTTGCGCATCGGCAGGCATCGGGATGTTGATTCTGACTTTTGATGCACGATACCCCCGCCCCAGCGGCGCAGTCCTTTCAAACCGCCGCAAACAGGCCGGCCTTACCGTGGCGGCAGCGGTTCCCCGCCATAGCGGCTTTCCAGGAACTTGCCCTGCACCAGCAGCGCGTCGCGGTCGGCGGCGGCGAGCGCGTCGGAGGCGCGATCCAGCTCGGCTTCGACGACTTTCAGGCCGTCGATCAGGGTGGTTTCAATCGTCCGGCCGTCGCTGTCGATGGTGCGGGCGCGTTGATCGGCGGGGACGCGGGTGTAGCGATCGACCAGTTCGGGCAGATGCCGGCCCAGCAGCCGCTGCAAATCCTGCGCCACCGGGTCTGCCGGCGGCACTTGCGCCAATTGCCCCTCCAGTGTCGCCAATTTGGCCGATATCGCATCGACCTGCGGCGCCGCCAGACGCGGCAGGTCACGCCGGCGGCGATCGAGCCAGGCTTCGGTGGCGGCGGGCAGCGCAGACGGAATCGCATCGGCAACCGGCACCGCCGGATCGCGGACCGAGGCGCCAGCAAAGGCCATCGCCGCCAGCCCAAGCAAAACCGCCAGCACCAGGATCGTCGTGCCGATTGGTGCGATGATCAACCCCCACAACAACAGCAGCACGGCAATGCTGCCGCCGACAATGCCGGCGCGCGCCACCCGTTTGCCAACGCGTTCGGTGGTGCGCTGCCGGCGCCGGGCGCGGGCCTGTTGCGCCGCCTCCCCGATCGCCAACCGGCGCAGGCGTTCGTCATTGCGAGCGATCACCACGTCCGGATCGGCCATCAGGACAGCGCCTCAAATGGCGATTTGCCGCTTGATTCAAGCTTGGATTGGTTGGCGCCTTCGGCCCGGGCAATATAGCCGCGGCTTTTTTCCACTTCGCTGGTCAGGGTGTTGACGGTGGTTTTCATCGATTCCAGCGCCTGCAGTTTGAACGTGTCGATGGCGTCCATGGTCTGATAAACGTTCTGGAACGCCCGTTGCAGGGTTTCGATGGGGATGGTGCTGCTCGCGGCCTGGGCGTGGATGGCGGCGGTGTTGGTTTTCAGCAATTCGCCGGTGGAATCGATCATGTTGGCGGTGGTGGTGTTCAACGCGCCAATCTGTTCCAGCACCATTTTCTGGTTGGTCATCGCCTCTGCAACGGTGACGGCAGTGCGCAGCGCCGCAACGGTGGTGGTGCTGGCGCGGTCGACGCCCTTGACCAGTTCGATGTTGTTTTTCTTGACCAGGTCGAGCGCCAGATAGCCCTGCACCGACACCGCCTGCTGGGTCAAAAGGTCGGTGGTGCGCTGGCGGACGTGGAACAACGCTGATTCGCGGATCGCCTTGGCCTTGGCCGGGTCGGTGTAATCCAGCTCCACCGCCTTGCTCTCCAGCCGCGAATCGAGCGTTTTGGAGACATGGACCATCTGTTCCAATTTCCCCATCGCATTCCACAGATTGGCGCGTTCCTGATCGATGGCGGCATTGTCGTGGAGCAATTCGTCCTTGCCATCCTTCAGCCGGCCCAGAATCGCCGAGATATGGGTTTGCGCCGATTTGTAACTGTCAAAATAGCCGCGCAATTTGTTGCCGCCGAACGGGATCAGGCCGAACAGTTTTTTCTTGGTCGTCATGTCACCGCGGCGGGATGGATCAAGATCCTCGATGGTCGCGCGCAAGGCGGTCAGATCGGCGCCGATGCCGGTATCCTTGTCCATCGCCCTGACCGGCCGATCGAGGAAGCGATTCGATTGCCCGGCGGCGGCGGCGATTTCGCTGGCGCCCAGATTGGCGAGTTTATCGATTTCCTTGCCGAATTCGGGACTGGACGCATCCTGTTCGAGCAATTTGTCGATATAGCTGTCAACCCGCGATTCAAGTTCGCTGACCTGTTCGGTTTTCAGCGGCACCAGGCCGGCGGCCTTGGCCGGCGCAATGGCGCTGATCGCCACCGGGGCTTCCAATTTTATCGCGGTTTCGGTGGGTTCGGCCATCATCGTCCTTCCAAAGTCTGCGGCGATATTAGCAGGTCAGCGCCGCTTCCTCCACTGTGTTAGGATGATGGGACGGTTTATCAAGGGGGGCAAGCGCCACCGCCACCATCAAATCGGTCTGGATGACAGTGCCTGCGGTCGTCAGAAAGGCAATATCGGCCGCATCACGGCCATGGGCGATGCGCACCAGCCCGGCGATAGGCGCCAGCCGGGTGGGATCGACCAGCCACCAGCCGCCATCCAGAAACACCTCGAACACCGCATGAAAATCCGGCGGTTGCAGGCCCAATGCATAGGCCGAAACGGCGCGGGCCGGGATGCCCGATGCGCGGCACAGCGTCAGCCCCAGATGGGTGAAATCGCGGCAGACGCCAGCCCGATCGATAAAGGTGCCGGCAGCACCGGTGGAGGCATTGGAGACGCCATGCACATAATCGACATTGTCGTGCAGCCATTCCAGAATCGCGATTGCCCGTGCGCCGCCGGGTTGAATATGGCCGAATTGCCGCGCCGCAAAGCGCAGGAACTGATCGACCGGGCAATAACGGCTGGGCAACAGATAGGGCAGCACCGCCACCGGCAATTGCGACCAGGGCGCCACACCCAGCGACGGCGGCAGTTCAAGCCGGGGGGAAAGCCGCACGATGGCCGAATATTCGATGGTGACGCTGCCATTCAGCGGGCCACGGAGCAGCCGCGCACCGCTGACCGGATCAAGCGATTCGGCCAGCCGAAAACCGTTGGGCAGCAGCAGATTTTCGCTTTCAATCGTCTGCCCGGGCGCATGCGCAACCATGATTGCGGCAATGGTTTCAGTGGGTTCAGGAAAATCAAAGGATAGGCGGGATTGGACCTGAACGCGCAACGCAACACTCCTGGATTTGGCGGCGCAAAGGGGCGCGCGCTTGCCAAAATGCACATCGCACAGAAAAGTTCGATTTTGGTGACAATTTGTAACAGATGCGACGAATTTGAATCGCCCCCTGCCAGGTTCAGCCAATCAACCCTTCGACCATATCGTGGAACCGCTTCACGCCCTGTTCCAGCCCGCCGAGCAGGACATGATCGATAGCGCCGGATTCCAGGCCTTGTTGCCCCAATGCAGCGGCGCGAAAATCTTCGCCGGCAAACACGCCCTGATCGAGCAGTTTCCAGCTTTTTGCCCAATGACGTTCGGCCTTTTCGGTGGCCGGGGCGGCGGGAATCAACATGAAATCCTCAACCACCGTGTGGTTCACGCCGCGCGGCATGATCGTCATGATGTTGATGTAATCGGGGGATGCGACGATCACGCAAGCCGGGGCGAGGGTATAGGCAAAGGTCATGGTGCGGCGCAGATCGGCCATGTCGCCGGCGTCGACGCCCTCCAGCGCCGCCAGCCGCGCCACCAGCGCCCGGCTGTGCGGCCCGATCATGTCACCGGTGGTCACGCCATCCTGAAAGAACGGCGCGATGGTGGCAGCGTGCAGGCGAACGACGTGGTAACTTTCGCTGAACGCATCGATGATCAGTTTCCAGTTCGCAGCGACCGCATGCGTCGCCCGAGCGTACATAAACTGTCCGCCGAAATCGAGCGCATCGAAATCGGCCGCCAGCGCGCCGGTGGCATCGTTGAAATCATAGCGGCGGCTGCGGTCCAGCCCGGCCCAGATCAGCCCGCCCGCCTCTACACTGGGCATTTCGACCAGGCCTCGCGTCGCCTTGTCCAGCCCCGGAAAAGTTTCGGCGCGAGGCAAGGCCTTTAGCCGGCCATCCAGCGCATAGCTCCAGGCGTGATAAGGGCAGACCAGCGCCGGGCCATGGGCGACGTCGCAGCCTTCGACCAGCCGCGTGCCGCGGTGCCGGCAGACGTTCAGGAACACCCGCGCAACCCCCTTGCCATCGCGGGCGATCAGCAGCGGAATGCCATAGCCGTCATGGGTGACGCTGCTATTCGGCCCCGGCAGCAACGCCGACGGGCCAAGCACGACAGGCAGCGCGGCAAACAGCCGATCCTGTTCGCGGGCAAACCGATCGGGGCAGGTATAGGCGCTGGCCGCAATCGTGCTGGTCACGGCCGGCGCCGCCCTGCCGACGGCGGCCGGCATCGCTTGCGCCAGCGCGCGCTGGCCGGGCGTTGGCATGCGGAACGGCACATGAATATCCATGGCTGGCAGGCTTACGCCGATTCTGCGGCCGCGAAAACCTGTCGCAACAATTGGGGTGCTATTCCCCCGGGCGATAGGTTCGTACCGTGTGCGCCGCGACATCGGCGGGGGTGAACCAGACGGTGCGGAAATCATGGGTGCGATAACGTTCGGCCTGGTCGGTGAAATGCGGTGACGCCGGATCGCCGCTTTCGCCGCCGGCGGAGATGGCGCGCGCCGTGACCTGCGGGCCGAATTCGACGACGGCAACAAAGCTGTTGCCGACCCCGCCATACCAGCGTTTGGTGTTCGGCGACGGCCCCGAACCAAAGCTGGCCAGTGCCCCCCATTGCGACGAGCCGAGGCCGATGGGGATGCTGGGCTGCGCATCGTCATGCGGCTGCACCAGATCGCCGGTCAGGCGCTGGAACCGATTAATGTCTCCCCAGGGCGTCCGCCAGTCATGGAATTCACTGGTCAACCGCGTCACCGCGGCATCGAACGTTGCCAGTCGATCGGCATCGCCGGGTTTCGCCAGCAGCCAGGGCACCAGCGCATCGCCATCGCTTTTGGCTTGCTCGCCAAAATGCTGCAGCAGCGCATCGCCCCAGAACATGGCAAGTGACGCGGGGATTGACGCCTCACCGGTGCGATAATCCCAGCCGCGCAATGCTGCCACCGGCTCTGCCAGCCGCGACCGCTGCGCGGCATCGGCGGGCAGGCGATCGAACGCTGCGACCAGCGTTGGCACCAGCGCCTCGAATGCCGGCAGCCACGGGTCATAGGCCGCCTCCAGCAAGGTATCGGCGGTGAATTTCGGCGTCGCGCCGAGCACGCGCACGGCATGGGCCCCGCGCGGATTTTCGCCGGCCTGGTCCATATAGCGCGGGAAGGCCGCCGGTTTCGGGCTGTCGGCCCCTGCCGCCGTCCATGGCCAATTGTTGACATTCATCGCCCAGCCATTGGCCGGCGTGATCACCTGCGGCAGGTCTGCCAATTCATGTTCGCCGCGCCAGGCCGTCGCCGGGTCGCTGCCATCCACCGGCTGGCGATAGTCAAAACGATCATCGCGCACTGGCACGAACTGTGGGTGGAGATAGGCGATTTCGCCGCGATCGCTGGCAAACAGGGTGTTGTTCGATGAATTGCCGCGCAGCGCCGCGACCTTTAGAAAGCTTTTCAAATCCACCGTCTTGGTGCGCCCAAAGCTTTGCTCGAGCGCTGCCACCGGTTTGTTCATCAACGCGACGCTGATCCATTTGCCGTCGGCGCTGCGAATGATCGGGCCATGGATGGTGGCATAGGTGATGAACGTCCGGTTCTGCATCGCCCCCGCCGCACCGCGATAGGGGATGGTGATGGTTTTCACCATCATCGGCCGCCATTTGCCGCCGTAAAGATATTCGGTGCGGCCGGCCTGCGTCCGCGTCACTTCGGCAAATTCATCAACCCGATCGACGCCGCTGGTGGTGTGCATCCAGCCGGCATGGGCGTTGAACCCCTGATAGACAAAAAACTGCCCCCAGGTTGATGCGCCATAGACGTTCAGCCCGGTATCGCTGGTCACCTGCGCTTCGGATCGGAAATAGAAACTGGTGTGCGGGTTGATCAGCAACAGCGCATGGCCATTGGCGCTGTGCGATGGTGCGATGGCAAAGCCGTTGGAACCGCCCGGCTCGGGAGTGCGCCGGCCCGTCTCCTCATCACTCAGCGCCACTTGCTTTTGCCCGTAAAACCCCTGCAACCGTGCCAGCGACACGGTTTCGATATCGCCGCCTATGCTGCCTTCGCTGAACGCCAGCGCCATCCAGGGTTCGAAATGCGTGATAACGCGCGGTTTCACTTTGGGATGGGTCGCCAGATAATAGTTCAGCCCATCGGCCCAGGCGTTCATCAGCGCCCTCAGCCAGCCGGGGCTGGCGGCGTAATCGGCCTTTAGATCGACCGGATCGATGAACAATTTCATCCGCAAATCACGCCAGATGGCGCCTTCGCCCTCCGTTTCCGCCAGGCGCCCCTGCGCATTGATGAAATTGGTCTCGACGCGGTTGAAATCGTCCTCCGCCTGCGCATAGACCATGCCGAACACCGCATCGGCATCGGAACGGCCATGGATATGCGCGATGCCCCATGCATCGCGGGCGATCGTCACCCGCGCCGCCTGGGCTTTCCAATCGGGCATACCCCCCGCCATCGCCGGCGTCGCCAGCAGCAGTGCCACCAGAAACCGCCCGATCATCGGTTCAGCCTGCCGTCGATCAACGCCGTCACCACACCGGGATCAGCAAGCGTCGAAGTATCCCCCAGGCTGCCGAAATCATTTTCGGCAATCTTGCGCAAAATCCGCCGCATGATCTTGCCGCTGCGCGTTTTGGGCAGCGCCGGGGTGATGTGCAGATGATCGGGCACGGCGATGGCGCCGATATGTTCGCGCACCGAATACCGCAGCTCGGTGAGCAGTTTTTCGCCGCCTTCCACCCCGGAATTCAGCGTGACATAGGCATAAATCCCCTGCCCCTTGATGTCATGCGGGTATCCGACCACCGCCGCCTCTGCCACATCAGGGTGCGCCACCAGCGCGCTTTCCACCTCGGCCGTGCCCATCCGGTGGCCGCTGACGTTGATCACATCATCAACGCGGCCGGTAATCCACCAATAGCCATCGGCATCCTGGCGCGCGCCATCGCCGGTGAAATATTTGCCCCGGTATGTGGTGAAATAGGTCTGCGTGAAGCGTTCATGATCGCCATACACCGTCCGCGCCTGGCCTGGCCAGGATCGCAGCAACACCAGGTTGCCGTTGATCGTCTCACCCTCGGCCCGCGCGATCACTGCGCCTTCGGCATCCATCAGCGCTGGCTCGATCCCGAAAAACGGCAGCGTTGCAGAGCCTGGCTTCAAAGGAGTCGCGCCGGGCAGCGGCGTGATCAGCGCGCCGCCGGTTTCGGTCTGCCACCAGGTGTCGACAATCGGCAGCCGGCCCTTGCCGACCACCCGGTGATACCAGTTCCAGGCTTCGGGATTGATCGGTTCGCCGACACTGCCGAGCAGGCGCAGCGATGACAGGTCATGCCGTTCCACCGGCGCATCACCATCGCGCATCACGGCCCGCAGCGCGGTTGGCGCGGTGTAAAAGATATTGACCTTGTGCCGCGCAATCACCGCCCAGAACCGGTCGCTCGCCGGATAGCTTGGCACGCCTTCGAACATCAGCACCGTCGCCCCGGCGGACAATGGCCCATAGACGATATAGCTGTGCCCCGTTACCCAGCCGACATCGGCAGTGCACCAGAACAATTCGCCGGGTCGATAATCGAATACCGTCTCAAACGTCAGATTGGCCCATAACAGATAGCCGGCGGTGGTGTGCAACACGCCCTTTGGGGTCCCGGTCGAGCCACTGGTATAGAGGATGAACAGCGGGTCTTCCGCCGCCATGGCTTCGGGTGTGCAGGTCTCTGGCACCTGCCCGCGCAAATCCTCCCATTTGTGATCGCGGTCCGGATGCATGCCGACGGCGGCGCCGGTGTGGCGCACCACGATCACCGCCTCCACCACATCGGCAATCTCCAGCGCCTTGTCGATTGTCGCCTTCAGCGGCACCGGTTTGCCGCCGCGCCGGCCTTCATCGGCGGTGATGACAAAGCGGCTTTGCGCATCCTGCAACCGCCCGGCGATGGCTTCGGGGGAAAAACCGGCAAACACCACCGAATGCACCGCGCCGATCCGCGCACAGGCCAGCATCGCCACTGCCGCTTCGGGGATCATCGGCATATAGATGGTGACGCAATCGCCCTTCTCCACCCCCAGCGCCACCAGGGCGTTGGCCATCCGGCAGGTTTCGCGCAGCAATTCGCCATAGGTGACGCTGCGACTGGGGGTTGCCGGATCATCCGCCTCCCACACGATCGCCACACGGTCGGCCGGGTGGCGGTCCAGGCAATTGGCGGCAACATTCAACACGCCATCTTCGAACCAGCGGATATCGACCGGATCCCACGACCAATTTCCCATCACCGTCGGCGCGCGCAGCCAATCCAGCCGGCCGATCTGGGTCCGCCAATAGGCATCGGGATCGGTCAGGCTGTGGCTGTGCCGTGCCTGATATTGCGCCATCGTCGTCAGCGTGTTGGCGGCGGCATCGGCCGGCACGGAATGCATGATTTCGGTCACAATTTGCTCCCACAGGGAACGCCCGTCGATCGCGGGCGTTACAGTGGTTCTAGAGCCTTTCCTTCAACGACGAAACAGGTGACGACCATGGCCGACAACGAAACCCGCAGTTCCTCCACCCCAGGCTGGCTGATCGCCATCATTGTCATTGTGGGGCTGGTCGTTGCCGCCTTTGCGTTCGGGCTGGTCAACATCGATCAGGTCGGCACCGGATCGATGCCAAAGGTAAAACTGGAAACCACCGCTGGCGAAGCGCCGAAATTCGATGTCACGACGGCGAAAATCGATCTGGGCACCAAACAGGAATCCGTCAATGTGCCAACCGTCGATGTCGGCATCAAGGAAAAAACCGTGACCGTGCCCACGATCAGCATGGAACCCGCAAAAGACCCCAACGCCAAGGACAAATAAGCCCCGGGCGGGCAGGCGTTCCCTTCACTGACAATCTGCCCTAGACCCGCCGCCATGCCCGGCTTCCCAGCCTCTCCCCAAATGGCGCTTGCGCTGGCCCAGGCGCGGGCAGCGGCAGCGCGGGGTGAGGTGCCGGTGGGCGCAGTGATCAGCGGCGCCGATGGCACCATCCTCGCTGCGGCGGGCAATCGCACCATCGAACTGCACGACCCCAGCGCCCATGCCGAAATGCTCGCCATTCGCGCTGCCGCTGCCGTTCTGGCCAACCCCCGGCTGAACGGTTGCACCCTGCACGTCACGCTGGAACCCTGCGCCATGTGTGCCGGTGCGATCGCACAGGCCCGCATCGCCGTGCTGGTTTATGGTGCCAGCGACCCCAAAAGCGGCGGCGTCGAACAGGGCGCCAGAGTGTTCAACCAGGCCCAGACCCACCATGTTCCCGAAATCATCAGCGGCGTCGGCGAAACCGAATCGGCGGCGCTGCTGCGCGGGTTTTTTGCCGGGCGACGGACGGTGACGCCGGATTGAACCAAGGCGATTTTGGCGGATTTGTTTTTCCCGCCCTACACCGCCAGCAACCGATGTTTCCCGTAATCGAACCGGTGATAGGGGATCGGCCGGGTGCCATCGTGTTCGCGCATGGCAACTTCGGCCAATATGGCGCGCGTGATGCCCGGCAGATCCAGCGCTGCCGCCGCTTCCCAATCGAACCAGGCGATTTCATCCAGCTCGCCGGAGCCGACGCCGGGGTCCAGGCTGACAAGATGGCGTGCATCAACGGTGAAGAACCGCGCATCGAAACGGCGGGTCCGCACCGGAGGGGTGACGGCGCGGGCGACAAAGCGCAGCGGGGCCAGATCGGGCAGATGGCCGCTGGCGATGAAATCCGCCCATTCTGCTGTGGGTTTGGCGGCGGCGGGTGTCGTGCTGGCGGGCCGCCCGATGATCATGCCGGTTTCTTCAAAGGTTTCGCGAATGGCGGTCAGCGCCAGCGCTCGCGCCCGCGCCGGCGGGCAGGTGCGGGCCAGCGATTCGGCGGTTTCGGGGTGCAGATCCGATGCCGCCCGCACCCGAAAATCCGATGGATGGATGCGGCCACCCGGAAACACCCATTTGTCCGGCATGAAGACGTGGCCGCCAACCCGGCGCCCCATCAGCACGCGCGGGCCCGGACCATCGCGGCGGATGACCAGCAGGGTGGCGGCATCCTTTGGCCGCATATAGGGCGGCCGGACCTGGTTCAAACCAGCGTCGCCAGTGCTGACCGGTCAAAATCCTGCAATTCGCCCATCCGACCATCACGGACCTTCAGCACCCAATCCGGATCGACGATCAGCGCGCGGCCAACGGCGACCAGATCGAATTCATCACGCTCCAGCCGTTCCATCAGGGCATCAAGGCTGGCCGGCTGGGATGCTTCGCCGCCAAAGCCGGCGATGAATTCACCGGACAGGCCAACACTGCCAACGGTGATGGTTGGCACGCCGGTGATTTTCTTGGCCCAGCCAGCAAAGTTCAGGCCCTTGTCGCCATCGATTTCGGGGAATTCCGGTTCCCAGAATCGCCGTTGCGAACAATGCAGCACATCGGCGCCGGCATCGACGAGCGGCGTCAGCCATTCGGTCATTTCGGCGGGCGAGGTTGCGACCTTGAAATCATAGGCCTGCTGCTTCCACTGCGAAATGCGGATGATCACCGGAAAGTCCGGGCCAACCGCGGCGCGCACCGCTGTCAGGATATCCGCCGCAAAGCGCCCGCGTTCGGCGATCGTCGGGCCATTGTACCGATCATTGCGTGCGTTGGTGCCGGTCCAGAAAAACTGGTCGATCAGATAGCCGTGCGCACCGTGCAGTTCGACGGCATCAAAACCCAGCCGCTTTGCATCGGCGGCGGCGCGGGCAAAGGCAGCAATGGCATCGGCGACATCGCTGTCGGTCATCGCGTTGCTGAACGGCTTGCCAGGCTTGAACAGGCCGGATGGCGATTCCTGGCGTGGCGGGTTGGGGTTGGCATGGTTGATCGCCGATCCAACGTGCCACAATTGCGGCGCGATCAGGCCATGGCCGGCATGGGTTTGCGTGACAACATTGCCCCAGCCCGGCAGGGCATCGCCGTAAAAATTCGGCACATTCGGATCATTCGTGGCGCCGGTGCGTTCGACCCCGGTGCCTTCGGTCACGATCAGCCCGACCCCGCCTTCGGCGCGCCGGCGATAATAGGCAGCGACATTGTCCCCCGGAATACCGCCGGGTGAAAAACTGCGGGTCATCGGTGCCATGACAATGCGGTTGGGCAGGGTCAGGCCCTTTAACTGGAACGGGCGGAACAACGGATTGGTCATGTGGCAATTTCCCCTGAAATGCGTGCGGCTTTGCCACTAATGCCCGTCCTTGCCGCGCACAACCTGATAGATGCGCGCATTTTTCCTGTTCGCATCGTTCCTTGGCTGTCCCCGCGGGAATGGCGCCCGTGAAAAAGGCTCACAGGGCGAATTCCAGCGTCGCCCCAGCCAGTCATGCAGCCGCCGGCCGGTTGCTGAAACGCCTGTAAGCCGCTAAAGCCCGCGCTGTTCTGCCAAGGCCGGGTCTGGCCGGCGCCCGGTTCACTCCCTATCAAAAGGTACTGCCATGTCCCGGGGTGACGCCCCCGATACCGCCCTGCGGCCCGCAATCGGGCCCTTGTTGCGCCTTGCGGCGCCGGTGGTTGGGTCGCGCCTTGGCATCATGGCGATGGGGCTGGTCGATGTCATGGTCGTCGGCCGGCATTCGGCGACGGAACTGGGTTATCAGGCGCTGGGCTGGGCGCCGACAGCAGTGGTGCTGACGACCTCAATCGGGCTGCTGTCAGGCGTGCAGGTGTTGACAAGCCAGGCGATCGGCGAGGGCCGTGCGGCTGATACTGGCGCGATCCTGCGGCGTGGCATGGCCTATGCCTTGTGGGTTAGCGCTGTTGCGGCCGGTTTGCTGTTTTTCCTCGGCGGGCCATTGATGCACCAATTTGGGCTGGCGGCGGGACTGGCCGATGGTGCGACGCCCGTATTGCAGATACTGGCGCTGTCATTGATCCCGATTCTGATCGGTGACGCGGGCATGTTCTGGTTGGAGGCACATGGCCGTGCGGTGCCCGGGCTGGTCGCCATTTGGGTGTCGAATATCATCAATCTGGCTTTGAATCTGTGGCTGGTGCCGGGCGACAGCGGGTTTCCGATATCCGGGGCTGTCGCCAGCGGCTGGTCCACTTTCCTGTCGCGGCTCGCCTTTGCGGCGTGCATCATCGTGCTGATCCTGCGCTGGCGACAGTCACGGGCGCTGGGCGTGTTCACGCCGGCGCCACATGACACGGCCGCCAGCGCCGAAATGCGCCGCGTGGGCTATGGTGCCTCGCTCAGCTATTTCACCGAAACCCTGGCCTTTGCCAGCATGTCGATCATCGCCGGCACCATCGGCGCGGCGGCGGTGGCAAGCTGGGCAATCGTATTGAATGTGGCGGCGCTGATCTTCATGATCCCGCTGGGGCTGGCAACATCGACCGGCGTGCTGGTCGGACGCGCCTGGGGTGCCGGGGATATGCCTGGCGTTCGCCAGGCGGCGCGGCTGGGCTTTGGCGTCACGGTTGCCACATTGCTGATCGTCTGCGCCATTGTTGCACTGGGGCGGGATGTGATCGCCGCCAGCTATACCCATGACGCAGATGTGCGCGCCGTCGCCGCTTCGGCATTGCTGTTGTCGTGCCTGTTTTTCGTCGCCGACGGCCTGCAGGTTGTCGGCGCGCAATCGCTGCGCGCCCGGTCCGACATCTGGATGCCCAGCGCCGCGCATTTCGTCAGTTATCTGGTTGTGATGATGCCGCTTGGCTATGGTTTGGGGATCATTGCCGGCGCCGGCGTCGGCGGCATCGTCTGGGCGGTGATCGTCGCGTCCTTGCTGTCGGCGCTGCTGCTATGGGGCCGCTTTGTCTGGCTGGCGCGGCGGCCGTTTCATGGCGGCGGCGTCGCCGGTTCCGGCGGATTGACGGCCTGATCGACGGCGCGCGCGGCATCGTTGACAGCGTTCAGATCAAGCGCGCCATCCTGTGCATCGCGGATAATGCCCGATACAGCCCCAATTGCGTCGCCAGCCTCTGGGCCTGCCACCATGCCAACCAGATCGCCGACCGGATCGCGGCGCACCGGCGCTGGTGAATCATGGTTCAGCGCCGCCTGCATGAAATTTTTCCACAGCCGCGCCGGCACGCTGCCGCCGACAACGCCGTTCATCGGGCTGTTGTCATCATTGCCGACCCAGACGCCCACCACCAGATCGCCGGCAAAACCGATGAACAGCGCATCGCGGTGGTTCTGGGTGGTGCCGGTCTTACCATAGGTCGGCACGTTCAACCGCGCCGCCACGCCGGTGCCATTGCGAACGGCGGATTGCAGCAGTTGCAACATCGGCGCCCGTGACGGCCAGGGCGTCAGCGCGTCTGCGGCGTTTCTCACCGTCGCCAGCACGCCGGATGGCGGTGGCACAGCCAGTGCCGTAGGCGTCACCGGTCGGCTGCCGCGCGCCAGTGCCGCATAGGCCTGAGTCATTTCGAGCAGCGTGATCGGCGATGTGCCCAGCGCCATCGCCGGATATTCGCTGATCGGCGCCGTGACGCCCAGTTTTCGCACCTGCTGGATCACAGCCGCGGTGCCGAACTGTTGCGCCAGCCGCACCGCGACAACATTGGAGGATGCGGCAAAGGCGCTGGCCAGGCTGATGCGTCCGCGATAGCGCCCATCATCATTTTTTGGCGCATAATCGCCAATCTGCACCGGGCTGTCGTCCACCATGTCGCCCGGCCGCATCCCGGCATCCAGGGCCGCCAGGTAAACGAACAATTTGAACGATGATCCTGGCTGCCGCTGGGCCTGTGTGGCGCGGTTGAACGGCGTCACATCATAATCGGTGCCGCCCACCATGGCGACAACCCGGCCATCACGTCGCATGGCGACCAGCGCCGCCTGGCCAACCCCCAGCGCCTTGCCGCCCGCCACCGCATCACGCACGGCGCGTTCGGCCTGCCGCTGCAAATCACGGTCCAGCGTGGTGCGGACGATGACATCGCCATAATCCGCCTCTCCCAGGCTGGCGCGCGCCTGGGGCAGCGCCCAATCGGCAAAATAACTGCCACTGGGCAATGATTTGCGACCGGGATGATAACGCGCCGGGCGGGCAGCATCGGCCTGTTGCTGCGTCAGTGCGCCGGTTTCCACCATCGCACCCAGCACCAGCCGGGCGCGGGCATTGGCATCGTCCAGATGCCGGCTGGGGGCCAGCCGTGATGGCGCCTGCACCAGCCCGGCCAGCAACGCCGCCTCCCCCAATGACAAATCCTCGGGCGGCTTGTCGAAATACACCCGCGACGCGGCGCGAATGCCATAGGCACCATCGCCGAAATAAACGCTCGACAGATAACGGTTGAGGATTTCGTTTTTCGACAGCCGCGCCTCAAGCCAAAAGGCAATGATGATTTCCTGCAACTTGCGCTTGATGGTGCGATCGGCCGACAGGAAACTCGTCTTTGCCAGCTGCTGGGTCAGCGTCGATCCGCCCTGTGTATAGCCAACCCCTTGCACATTGCGGGTCAGCGCCCGGGCAATGCCGCGCGGATCGACGCCCCAATGGCTGTAGAATCGCCTGTCCTCGATGGCGATCAGCGCCGCCGGAACATAGGGTGGCAGGTTGGCGATATCGACCGGCGCCTCCTTGTAATCGCCGCGCCGGGCAATCGGCCGGCCGCCGCTGTCGGCCAGCACCAGCGACGGAGTTTTGGCCGGCTCCAGCGCCCGGCCAAGCGGCGCACTGGTGATCAGCCAGATCAGCAATGCCAGCGCAAAACCGATCAGAATCGCGGCAGCGGGCAGCAATTTGGGCCGCACCCAGGCCCAGACGGGGCTTTGACCGGGCACCGCCTCGATCATGCACGCTCCCGCGTGGCGCTGAACCGGATCGCGGTTTCGCGCTGGGTGGTGTAATTCAATTCCCAGCTGTCGCGCGCCATGAACACCGGCGCGCCATCGCGATCCTCCGCCATTGCCGCGCGGTTATCCTCCATGAATCGTTTCAATTCCGCCGGCTCGCCCGCGATCCAGCGCGCTGTTTCATAGGGGCTGGGTTCGAATGACGCGGCGACCCGATATTCGGCCTCCAGCCGCGAAATCAGCACCTCCAGTTGCAACTGGCCAACGACCCCGACAATCCATTGGCTGCCGATCATCGGCTTGAACAATTGCGTCACGCCTTCTTCGGCCATGTCGGTCAGCGCGGTGCGAAGCTGTTTTGATTTGGTCGGATCGCCCAGCTTTACCCGGCGCAGGATTTCCGGGGCGAAATTCGGGATGCCCGTGAAATTGACATCGTCCTTTTCCACCAGCGAATCCCCCACCCGCAGCACGCCGTGGTTGGGGATGCCAATGATATCACCCGGAAATGCTTCATCGGCGATTTCGCGATCCTGGGCGAAGAAAAAGATCGGCGAATTGATGGCAATCGCCTTGCCTGTCGCCACCTGGCGCAATTTCATGCCGCGGCGGAATTTGCCGCTGGCAATGCGCAGAAAGGCGATGCGGTCGCGATGCTGCGGGTTCATGTTTGCCTGCACCTTGAAGACAAAGCCGGACACCTGCGTGTCGGTTGGCTTGACCGCCGCCGGCAGGGCCGGTTGCGGGCGCGGGGCCGGCGCGAATTCGGCCAACGCGTCGATCAATGCCTCAACGCCGAAATCCTTCAACGCTGATCCAAACAGCACCGGCGACAGCGCCCCCTTGCGATACAGATCGGCATCCAGCGTCGCATAGCCACCCAGCGCCAGTTCGGCCTGATCGCGCAGCCGCTGCGCAATTGGCCCGCACAGCGCGTCGATCAGCGGGTCATCCAGGCCGCTGGTCTGCACGGTTTCGCCGGCCGCCCGCGTATCGCTGCCATCGGGTTTTTGAAATTTGTGGGTGCGCAGGTCATACAACCCCTTGAATTCACCGCCCATGCCGGCTGGCCAGTTCAGCGGGGCAACATCCAGCGCCAGCATGTCCGAAATCTCGTCAAGCAGTTCAAATGGATCGCGGCCTTCTCGATCGACCTTGTTGATAAAGGTGATGATCGGCACGTCGCGCAGCCGGCAGACTTCGAACAATTTGCGCGTCTGCGCCTCGATGCCGCGCGCCGCATCAATGACCATCACGGCGGAATCGACAGCCGTCAGCGTGCGATAGGTATCCTCCGAAAAATCCTCATGCCCCGGCGTGTCGAGCAGGTTGAACATGATCGTCTGACCGTTACTGGCCCTCTCGAAGGTCATCACCGATGACGTGACGGAGATACCGCGGGCCTGTTCGATCTTCATCCAATCCGA
The DNA here is from genome assembly GCA_038228305.1 of Sphingomonadales bacterium. Lineage (GTDB taxonomy): Bacteria > Pseudomonadota > Alphaproteobacteria > Sphingomonadales > Sphingomonadaceae > Sandarakinorhabdus. The sequence continues at coordinate 207,979 of JBBRPI010000002.1, forward strand.
CCGCGCCCGGCGGTTTTGCCCACGCGCCCGCACTTCGCCGGCCATGTGGATGGCGCCGCCAAACAGCAGCAGTTTTTCGGTCAGCGTGGTCTTGCCGGCATCGGGGTGCGAAATGATCGCAAAGGTGCGGCGCTGTGCAGGGCCGGGTGCAGGTTCAGACATGCCGCGCTATTGGCGGCAAAAGCCGAAATGGGCAAGCGGACCAGCCCTTTCAGGGCGATTTGGGGCGATTGCAGAGCTTGAAATAACGCGAACAAAATCTGGATTGTTCGTCCCCAAAGGCAAAACACCGATTGCCGGGGTGGCGAGGACCGAAATCGCCAACGGGGCTTTGCCTGCGCCGGGCGGGTGTATAGGCCTGTCATCCAACGGCCTGGCCCGACGAAAGACAAAACGATGACCTTGACACTATATGGTATCAAAAATTGTGACACGATGAAAAAGGCGCGGGCCTGGCTGGATAACAACGGCACACCCTATGTGTTTCATGATTACAAGGCGGCAGCAATTGATGCCGCCAGCTTGACACGCTGGTGTGCTGTGCTGGGCTGGGACACCGTGTTGAACCGCGCCGGCACGACGTTTCGGGCGTTGGCGGACGGCGACAAGCAGGGCCTGGATGGCCCCCGCGCCATTGCGCTGATGGCCGCCCAGCCGTCGATGATCAAACGCCCGATCCTGGAAGGACCGGGCGTGCTGATCGCCGGATTCAAGCCCGCGGTTTACGCAAGCGCACTAGGGTCAGGACCTATTAAAGTCATGCCCCCAGGCTGACGGCGATCACATCCCGGGCGACGGCGGCGGCATGTCACCGCCGGGGCCATCCATGCCCCCGCGGCCGCCGCCCATGCGGCCGCCCATTCTGCCGTGCATGTCCTTCACGCGCATTTCCATGCGGGCCTTCATCACCCGCGATTCGTTGACAAAGGCCTTGCGGTCGGCAGCCGATAATTTGGTAAAGCCGGCGAGCATGGCCGCCTGGGCCTGGGTGCGGCTGGCATTGGCGGCGCTGCGTTCATCATCCATGGCGCGTTTCAGTGCGGCGGTGTCCAGCTTGTCGGCCTCCAAGATGGTCAGCATCCGATCCCGCGCGCCCTTCAGCGCTTCATGTTCGGCCCGGCGTTCGTTGCCGGCAAGGCGCATGGCGTCGTTCATCACGGCCTGCCCGGCCTCGCTGAGTGTGGCAAAGGCCTGGCGCATGCCGCCGTGGCCGCCTGGGCCGTGCAGTGGCATCATGCGGTGCGGGCCGGCCATCATCGGGGCAGCGGGCGACGCCGGGGCGGCCGTCTGGGCAATCGCCGGCGCGGCGCCGGCCAGTGCCAGCACCAGCGCCGCAGCGCGTATCGAAATCATCGTCATGTGAACTCATCCTCATCCATTGTCGGCGTAAACACATAGGCAAAGGCGGCATCGTGGCCGGCGGCTTCACCCTTCACCGTGGCTGACGACACGGATGAATTGGCAATGATGGCGGGCGCGGCGGCCTTGTTGCCCGCCGGCATCGGTGAAAGGGTCAGCAGGCCCGCCACCACGGCAGCGGCAAGCGCGCCGCCGCTGATCCAGCGCAGTGGATGGCGCAGCGGGTGGCGCAACCCTTGCTGCGATTGCATGGGAAGGGCGGCGGTATCGATATCGGCGACCAAAACATCGCGCCGGGCCCAGCCGGCCAGCAGCATGTCCAGCGCCTGTGCCTCTGCCACGGCCTTGCTGACCGCCGCATCGCCAGCCAGCGCCAGCACGCCGATGCGTTCAGCATCGGGCCAGCGGGCAGCGTCGCCGCCATGGGCCGCGATAATCGCCAGGGCGCGTTCAAGAGAGACTTTGGTCGTCACGTTTCGGTTTCCGGATTTCCCAACAGGTTTCGCAATTCAATACGCGCCCGGCCCAATAATCCCTCGACGGCCTTTGGCGTCGTCTCCAGCGTCACGGCAATTTCGGCCATGCTCAACCCATCGCCATGGAACAGCGCCAGCGCCGCGCGCTGGCGGGGCAACAGCCTTGCCATTGCCGCGTCCAGCCGGCGGCGCTGGTCATTGGCCAGGGCATTGGCCAGCGGATCGGGGGCATCGCTGGCGATGTGCATGGCATCATCGAGCGGCGTCACCAGCCGCATGGCGCGGCGGCGATCAAGGCACAGATTGACGACGATGCGCCGGAACCAGCCCTGCACCGACCCGCGACCGGGATCAAAGCGTGCCGCCATCGTCCACATCCGGGTCAGCGCCACCTGCACCACATCCTCGGCGGCGGCGCGATCATTCAGGGTGCGATCCGCCAGCCGCAGCCCCGGCGCCTGCAACGCCCCGGCCAATTGGGCAAAGGCCAGCGCATCGCCATTCTGCACGCGCAGCATCAGCCCAGCCAGATTGTCCTGCGGGCGATCAGATGCGGGGACAGGCACGAGGGCAAGCGTCATCACTGGCAGCATTACGCGGCGCAGCACGCCAATCCCTCGCTGCCGCCCATTGCGCCATCAACCCGGCCGCATGCCGACGCGCCACCGCCATGCGATCGGTGCCATAGCCGCCGCCCAGGGTGCTGGCGATGGCGATGCCGCGGACCCGGCACGCCGACACGACTGCGGCATCGCGCGCCGCCAGCCCCGCATCGGTCAGCGCCAGCCGACCCAGCCGATCATCCTGATGCGGATCGACGCCCGCCTGAAACAGCACCAGATCGGGCGCCAGATTATCGAGCAGCGGCACCAGTTCGGCATCGAGCAATGCCAGATAGGCCGCATCGCCCATCCCATCGGGCAATTCGACATCACGGAAGCTGCGCGCCTTGCGCACCGGAAAATTTTTGGCGGCGTGCATCGAAAAGGTCAGCACATCATCGCGGCCGGCCAGAATCACCGCTGTGCCATCGCCCTGATGCACGTCCAGATCGACGATCAATATCCGCCGCGCCCTGCCCTCTGCCACCAATCGATTGGCGGCGATGGCCAGATCATTGGTGACGCAGTAACCCGCCCCGCCATCGGGCAGGGCATGATGGCTGCCGCCCGCACCATTGGCGGCAAAGCCGTGCAGCAGGGCATGACAGGCGGCCGCATAGGTGCCGCCTGCGACGGCGAGCGTGCGGCGGGCAACCTCTGCCGTCACCGGGAAACCGATGCGGCGTTCGCGCCCCGGATCAACGCTGGCGCAAAGCACGGCGGTGACATATTCGGGATCGTGAACCGCCTCAACCCAGACGCGCGGCATCGGTCTGGGGCTGTGCAGGGTGACGGCCTGCCCTGCTTCGGCAAGCGCGTTCAAAAGCAGCGCGTATTTGGACATGGGGAAGCTGTGGCCAGCGGGCAGCGGGGCAACATAATGCGCGTGGTGGAACAGGGGAATCCCCTCTCCCCCTGTTTCCAGATCGAGAGGGCGCGGTGCATCCCCCATCACGCCAATGCGCGCGATGCCATTTCCAGCACGTCCTTGCTGACGCCTGTCGTCGTCACGATACGCTGCAATTCGGCCTGCATCATCGCGCCGCGCGCCGCATCGAAGCGCCGCCAGCGCCCCAGCGGTACTGCCAGCCGGGCGGCGCTTTGCGGATTGATCCGGTCCACCGCCAGCAATTGATCGGTCAACAGCCGATAACCGCTGCCGTCATGGCCATGAAAATGCCGCTGGTTGGCGGCGAACGCCCCCACCAGGGCGCGCAGCCGGTTGGGGCTGGTGATGCTGAAATCCTTGTGTTGCAGCAGCGCCTGGACCTGGGCCAGCGTATCATCGCGCTGCGACAGCGCCTGAACCGTAAACCATTTGTCGATAACGTCATTGTTGCCAGAAAAACGGTGGTGGAAATCGGCAAGACAGGCATCGCGTTCGGGCGTGTGGGTGTTGATCAACGCCATCAGGGCGCCCATCCGGTCGGTCATCGTCACCGCCGCATCATATTGCTGCCGCGCCGCCGCAATCGCGACGGCCGATCCGGCCGTCACCAGATAGGCCAGCGCCACATTGGCCAGCCGGCGTGCGCCCTTTGCCCCGGCATTCTGCGCCGTGCCGGTGCCAGAATGCCAATGCCAGGCCTGCCACCATTCCGCCTCCAGCGCGGTCGCGATGACGGTGCGTGCCGCCCCGCGCCGGCGATGGATCGCCTCCACATCGACAATCATTGCCTGGTCACCAATAATGGCTTCGGTCGGCAGCAGCACTGCTTCGCCAACAAACGCCGGGTCCAGCGTGCCGGCAGCGCCCGCTGCCAGCGTCGCGCCGACGGCGGCCACCAGTTCGGCGGGATCATCGTCGGTCGCCAGCACGTCCAGCGCCAACCGCTGCATCGCCTCCCACCGCGCAAACGGATCATCATCGCATTCGGCGAGCCGCGCCAGATCATCGCGGCTGGTTTTTGCCACCACCGTCACCGGCGCCGAAAAACCGCGGTTCAGCGACAGCAGCACCGGTTCGGTCAAGCCCTCGATGGTCAGGCGGGTGTCGGCTTCGCGCAGGTCGATCAGGTGTTCGGGGCCAATGCGCTTGCCACTGTCACGCCCGATCAACGCCAGCCGGAACGGCATGTGCATCAGGCTTTTGCGCGGCTGGCCCGGTGTCGGGGCCAGGCTTTGTTCCAGGCTGATCACCAATTGGCTGCCGGCGCGAGCGGTAAAGACGCTGATTTTCGGGGTGCCGGACTGATTATACCAGCGGCGGAACTGTTTCAGATCATGCCCGGTCGCATCCTCCATCGCCTGCACCCAGTCTTCACAGGTGACTGCGGCGCCATCATGGCGATCAAAATACAGGTCCGTGCCTTTGCGAAACCCTTCGACGCCAAGCATGGTGTGCAACATGCGGATGACTTCGGCACCCTTGTTATAAATGGTCGCGGTGTAGAAATTGGCGATTTCGGCATAGTGATCGGGGCGGATCGAATGCGCCAGCGGGCCGGCATCTTCGGGGAATTGCACCGCGCGCAGCCCGCGCACATCTTCGATGCGGCGCACTGCCGGGCTGCCCTGATCGGCTGAAAACTGTTGGTCCCGGAACACCGTCAGGCCTTCCTTGAGGCTCAACTGGAACCAGTCGCGGCAGGTGACGCGGTTGCCGGTCCAATTGTGGAAATATTCATGCGCCACAACGCCTGCCACGCCATCGAAATCATCATCGGTCGCGGTTTCGGCATCGGCCAGGATATATTTGGAATTGAAGATGTTCAGCCCCTTGTTCTCCATCGCGCCGGCATTGAAATCCGACACCGCAACGATGTTGAACTGGTCAAGATCATATTCGCGGCCATAAGCCCGTTCATCCCAGACCATCGATGCCTTCAGCGCCGCCATGGCATAAGCGCAGCGCGGCACATCGCCAGCATTTGTCCAGATCGCCAGTTCAACCCTGCGGCCTGACATTGTCGTGAAATTGTCGGTCAGCGCCGCAAGATCGCCGGCAACCAGCGCGAACAGATAACAGGGTTTCGGCCAGGGGTCGGTCCAGGTCAACGACTGACGGCCATCCCCCAGATCAACCGGGATGCCGCGATCACCATTGGACAGCAGGATGGGGTAACGGGCGCTGTCGGCCTCCAGCGTCACCTTGTAGGTGGACAGCACATCCGGCCGATCCGCAAACCAGGTGATGCGGCGAAACCCTTCCGCCTCACACTGCGTCACCAGCCGGCCCTCGGTGGCATACAGCCCCATCAGGCGGGTGTTGGCGGCAGGGTTGATTTCCACTTCGATTTCAACCAGCGCGGAATCGCCGCTGATATTCAGCGCCAGACGATCCCCCTCCGGTGCAATATTCTGCGGCACGCCATCGATGCTGACCGAAACCGTCCGCAATTCCTGGCCATCAAGAACCAATGCCCGGTCATGACCGCCATTGCGGCGCACATGGAGGCGCGACACCACCCGGGTGGCGGCGGCATCCAGCCGGAATGTCAAATCAACATCGGGGATCAACCAATCCGGCACGGCATAATCGGCCAGGCGAATGGAAGTAAGCTGCGGCAGGGTCTGGGCATCCATCATGTCACCCACCTTGCCCGTTCATCCGGCATTTGTCGAAGGGACAAAATGCGCCCCGGGGCAAAAATGAAAAACGCCGGCACCCCATCCCGCAGGATCGGATGCCGACGCTGTTCATCCCGAAATCAGGCTATTTCTTGGTAACCGTCGTCTTTGATGTATCGGTCGTGGTTGTCGTGGTGCCGGTGGCAGGCTTTGCCGCTTCGATGGCATCGGCCTGGGCCTCACCGGTTTTCTTCACGGCGTCGGCCTCGGCGTGCATCGCATCGGCGGTATCCTTGGCCTTGGCCTGCATGTTGTCGCCGGCAGTTTCGCCCTTGTTTTCGACCACATCGGCGCTGCGATCCATCGTGTTGGCAGCCTGGGTCGATTCGGTGCGCACCGCATCGGCCTGCACATCAGTCGGGGTTTTCTTGCAGCCGGCAAGCGTCAGCCCGGCAACCGTCATCAGCAGCAGTGCGGTATATTTCTGAGTCATGATAATTCTCCTGTTGGTCGTCGCCAAACAAAACTGATCGGCCCCGGAAAAGTTCCGACAGGATTTTAAAAGCGGGAGAGGGTGGACCCGGCCAACTGCGGGGGAGCTAGTGTGGCCGGGTCCGGTATCAGACAGCGATCGGGGGGACTGATGGCGCTGTCCAACGCTAATACGTCCGACAGCCCAAAAGGTTGCAGTGCCGTGTATTGCACCGGGCCCTTGCTGTGTTATGGTCACAGAACAGTCCCGCTGGAGCCATCATGCCCTTTGATCCCGAACTCGCGACACGCGCCTATATGGCAACGCTGAATGGTGCGGCGCGCGCCAAATCCGATGCCTATTTCGAAGGTGGTTACTGGCTGATCCTGTGGGGCATGGCCATCACGGTGGCCAGCAACCTGCTGATCCTGCAGGCCGGCTGGGCGGCGCGGCTCTCTGCTTGGGCAACGCGCATGGCCGGCGGGCGCAAATGGCTGGGTTCGCTGATGTTCGTGCTGCCGTTCCTGCTGATCGGCACGCTGCTGACGCTGCCCTGGACACTCTACACGGATTATTTCCGCGAGCATCAATATGGGATGTCAAACCAGGATCTGGCGCAATGGTCGGGCGATTTCGCCAAAAATGTCGCGATAAGCACCATCATTGGCGGCCTGTTGTTCACCGGCGTGCTGGCGGCAGTTCGCAAGGCGCCCAAAAGCTGGTGGGCCTGGGGGACCGGTATCACCATTGCCGGCCTGGTGGTCATCGTCGCACTGGGGCCGGTGTTCATCGAACCGCTGTTCAACAAATACACTCCGATGCCGGTCAGCCCGTTACAGCAACAGGTGCTGTCGATGGCGCGGGCCAATGGCGTGCCGGCCACCAATGTCTATGTCGTGGATGCCTCACGCCAGACAAAGCGCATTTCGGCCAATGTCGCCGGGCTGTTCGGCACCACCCGCATCGCCCTGAATGACAATTTGCTGAAACAACCGGCGGACGAAGTGCGCAGCGTGCTGGGCCATGAAATCGGCCATTATGCGCTGGGCCATATCACCAGCGGTCTCGTCCAGATGTCGATCCTGCTGGCGACGATGTTCTTTTTAACCTCGCGTCTGGTGCCCTGGGCACTGGCGCGCTGGGGTGATCGGTGGGGCGTGCACAGCATCGTCGATCCGGCGATGCTGCCGGTGGCGCTCATCATCGTCGGGGTGCTGGGATTTTTGCTGACGCCGGTGTTCAACACCATCACCCGCACCCAGGAAATGCAGGCGGATCGTTTCGGCCTGAACGCCGCCCGCGCGCCTGATGCCTTTGCCGCCACCGCGATGAAACTATCGCAATATCGCAAGATCGAACCGACGCCATTTGAGGAATTCGTATTTTTCGACCATCCATCTGGCCACACCCGCGTGTTGACCGCGATGCAATGGAAGGCCGAGCATCTGGGCCAGCCGGACGTGCGGTGATCTTTCACCTGCGCAACGGCAAAGGTGGGTTGCGCCGTTTCGTGCCACCCCATAACACCGCGCCATGCACCTGCTGATCCTCGGTCTTGGCTACACTGCCGGCCATTTCGCTGCGGCCTTTATCGGCGCCGGTGGCCGCGTAACCGCCGTCCGGTCCCGCCCCGGTCCCGGCGTCCTCACGCTTGAATCGCCCGAACTGCCCGCGGCCATTGCCGCCGCCACGCACATCCTTTGCTCTGTCCCGCCCGCTGCGTCCGGTGAAGATCCGGTGCTTGCGGCCCATGGTCCGGCGCTGGCCGCCGCCCCTGCCGGCTGGGTCGGCTACCTGTCCTCCACCGGGGTTTATGGTGATGCCGGCGGCGCATGGGTCGATGAATCCTCGCCGTCCAAGGGCCGCCGTTCCGGCCGGCTGGCCGCCGATCTGGCCTGGCAGACACTGCACCCGCAGGCCCGCATCTTTCGCCTGCCCGGCATTTATGGCCCAACGCGCAGCGCGCTTGACCGGCTGAAAATCGGCCCCGTTGCGCGCATCGATCTGCCGGGGCATGTGTTCAGCCGCATCCACGTCGATGACATTGCCGGCGCCATGATGGCCAGCCTGGGCCATGGCGCCCCCGGCATCTACAACCTGGCCGATGATGAGCCGGCCCCGGGCGAGGCGGTCACAGCATATGCGGCGCAACTCCTTGGCCAGCCGGTGCCACCGCTGCAAAATCTTGAGACTGCCAATTTGTCACCGATGGGCAGGGCGTTCTATGGCGAAAACCGCCGTGTGGCCAATGGCAAGATGACGCGGGATTTGCGTTATGAATTGCGCTATCCAGACTATCGCACAGGCTTGATGGCCTGCCTGAAGGAGATGAACCCATGAAATTCGGTGCCGGCCAATCGGTCAAGCGTGTGGAAGATGTGCGGCTGTTGACCGGCAAGGGCAAATTTACCGACGATCTGCATCGTGATGGCATGGCCTATGGCGCCACGCTGCGATCCCCCTATGGCCATGCCGAAATCAAATCGATCGACACTGCCGCCGCGCTGGCGTTGCCGGGCGTTCTCGCCGTTTATACTTATGCCGATATCGCCGATTACGGCCCGATTCCCTGCCTGGTGCCACTGTCGGGCAAATTGCAAACCCCGCGCATCCTGCTGGCCAATGATCGCGTCCGCTTTGTCGGCGATGCCGTGGCCTTTGTTGTCGCCGAAACGCGCGAAGCCGCCCGCGCCGGTGTCGAAGCGATCGAGGTCGATTATGCCGAACTGCCGGTGGTTGCCTCGCTGGATGCGGCGCTGGCCGAAGGCGCACCGAAAATCTGGGACGAAGCCGAATCCAACAGCCTGTTCGATTGGGCGGTCGGCGATGCCGATGCCAACACGGCAGCGCTTGCCGCGTCTGCCCATGTCACCCGCTTGCGCATCGTCCAGAATCGCATCGCGCCGACATCGATGGAGGTGCGCGCCGCGCTGGGCGAATATGATGCCGAAACCGGCGTCTTTACGCTTTCCACCGGCAGCCAGGGTGTGGCGGGCATGCGCCAGATGCTCGCCGGCCCGGTGATGAAACTCGGCGCCGACAAGATCCGCATCGTTACCGGCGATGTTGGCGGCGGTTTCGGCATGAAAACCTTTCTCTACGCCGAATATCCATTGGTGCTGCACGCCGCCAAGCACCTTGGCCGGCCGGTGAAATGGACCGGCGAACGCGGCGATGCGTTCCAGACCGATACCCATGGCCGGGCGATGGTCAGCGATGGCCAACTGGGCTTTGACAACAACGGCCTGATCACGGCGCTGGCGGTGGAAACCTGGTCTGATCTGGGTGCCTATCAGGCGCAATATGGCCCGGCGATCCAGACAATGGCTGGCGGCCGCATCATGGGCGGCGTCTATCGCATCCCGACCATTCACAATCTGGTGCACGGCGTCGTCACCAATACCGCGCCGGTTGACGCCTATCGCGGTGCCGGCCGACCGGAATCGGCCTATGTGATGGAACGGCTGATCGAAGCGGCGGCGCGCGAACTGGGGCTGGGGGTTGACGAAATCCGCCGCCGCAACCTGCTGACGCCAGCCGAACTGCCGCACGACAATGGCATCGGATTGACGTTCGACATCGGCAATTTCCCGGCGGTGCTCGAAAAGGCGCTTGCCAATGCCGATTGGGCCGGCTTTCCGGTACGCAAGGCGGCGGCGGCGGCCAAGGGGCGGCGGCTGGGCCGCGGTATCGCCTATTATGTCGAAATCGCCGGCGGTGGCGGCACCGACGAATATGCCGATGTGCGCGTTGCCGCCGATGGCATGGTGGAAATGGCCGTCGGTACCCAATCGAACGGTCAGGGCCATGAAACCGCCTATGCCCAGGTGCTCAGCGAACGGCTGGGCATCGACATGGATGATATCCGCATCGTTCAGGGCGATACTGATCGGCTGGATGTCGGCCATGGCACTGGCGGATCGCGGTCAATGGCGTTTGGCGGCGGCGCCGTGCTGGCCTCTGCCGATGCCCTGATCCAACGCGGCATCGAACTTGCCAAGGTTGATCTGGATGCTGCCGAAGTCAGTTATGCCGATGGCCTGTTCAAGGCCGCCGGCACCAATGCCACCCGCAGCCTTGCCGAAATCGCCGCCGCCCACCCCGGCGGGCTGGATGGCCAATCGAAATACACGACGGGCAAGCCGGCACCAACCTTCCCCAACGGCTGCCATATCGCCGAAATCGCGCTCGATCCCGCCACCGGCAAGGTGGAGATCACCCATTATTCGCTGGTCGATGACTTTGGCAAAATCGTCAATCCGATGCTGGTCGAAGGCCAGATTCACGGCGGCGTCGCGCAAGGTCTGGGCCAGGCGCTGCTCGAAAATGTCGTTTATGATGACGCCGGCCAGCTCGTCACCGGCAGCTTCATGGATTATGGCGTGCCCCGCGCCGATGACATGCCAGCCGCGATCGGTTTTGAAACGCTCGGCACCCCCAGCCCGACCAACCCGTTGGGCGTCAAGGGTTGCGGCGAAGCCGGCACCATCGGTGCCATGCCATCGATCATGAACGCCATCATTGACGCGCTGGACGGCACCCAGATCGAAATGCCGGCCACGATCGAGAAATTGTGGCGGGCGGCGCGGGCGCTGGATATGGCAGTGGCGGCAGAATAGGCGGGTCAGGGCCCCGGGCCCTGCCCGCCAGAGGCGGTGGCTTCACCGCCGCCAGCCGGTCTGGCGTTCCACCTCATCCCAGACCAGCGCCGCCAGCCGGGCCGCGACCGGGCCGGGTGTGCCGTCGTTAACTGCCCGGCCATCGATGCGCACCACCGGCAGCAGCGGTGCGGTGGTTGATGTCAGCAGGGCCTCATCGGCGGCCAGCGCTTCGTCCAGGCTGAATGGGCGTTCCTCCACCATGATCTGCGCGGCGCGGGCGAGGCGGATCAGCGTCGAACGCGCGATGCCGGGCAATATTTGTGCCGACAGCGGGTGGGTGATGACGCGGCCGTTCTTGACGATCCAGGCGTTGGTTGATCCGCCTTCACGAACGGTGCCATCCGGCCCGATCAGCCATGCCTCAAACGCGCCGGCGTTGCGGGCATCCTGTTTGGCCAGCACATTGGCCAGCAAGCCGGTGGTTTTCAGATCGACCCGGCCCCAGCGCATGTCATTGACGGTGATGACGCTGACCCCATTGGCCTGTTGCGCAATGCGCTGGGCAAAATCGAAACGCCGCACCGTCATGATCAGGCTGGCGCTGGGCGCTGTCGGAAAACCATGGTCGCGGCGGGCGGAACCGCGGCCGATCTGGATATACAGCAGCGCATCGGCCTGGCCATTTACCGCCACCAGCCGCCGCGCCACGATGCCCAGCGCCGCATCGGTCATCGGGAAATCGATGAACAACGCCGCCAGATTGCGCCGCAACCGTGCCAGATGATCCGGCCAATCGACCAGCCGGCCATTCATCACCGCGGCAACTTCATAAATCGCATCGGCAAATTGCAGGCCGCGATCCTCGACGTGCACGGATGCTTCGTTCAGCGGCGTATAACGACCATCGACATAGGCCAGTTGCGGCATTTGGGCGCTTTCTTGATGTGGCGACAAACGGATGCTCTAGCGGCTAAGACAGCAGCATGTCAGCACCCCATCTCATCTGGTTTCGCAATGATCTGCGGCTGGCGGATCACGCCGCCGTTGCCGCCGCCGCCAAATCCGGCCCTGTCGCCGCGTTGTTCGTGCTGGATGATGAAGCCCCCGGCCATTGGCGGATGGGCGCAGCGCAGCGTTGGTGGTTGCACCACAGCCTGGCCGCATTGTCCGCCAGCCTGGGCGGCCGGCTGATCCTGCGGCGTGGCCCGGCAGCGGTGGTGGTGCCGCAGGTGGCTGCCGAAATCGGTGCCGCTGCCGTCCACACCCTGACGCATTACGAACCCTGGGCAAAGGCGCAGGATGCCGTCGTCGGGCGGGCCGTGACGCTGAAACGCTATCATGGCGCGCTGCTCGCCCCGCCGGCCAGCGTCATCGCCGGTGCCGGCGGGCGCTATCGCATTTTCACGCCGTGGTGGCGCAAGCTGTCCGAACAAATGCCACCACCGCGCCCGCAACCGGCGCCGGCGCTGACCCTTGCCGATCCACCCGCCAGCGATGCCCTGGCCGATTGGAACCTGCTGCCGACCCGGCCCGATTGGGCCGGCGGTTTCACCGAATGGATGCCGGGAGAGGCCGGCGCAGCGGCGCGGCTGGCGGCGTTCCTCGATGTGGCCGCCGGATACGACAAGGGCCGCAACCTGCCCTCACAGGCCGGTTCGTCGCGCCTGTCCCCACATCTGGCGCTGGGCGAAATCTCCATTCGCAGCGTCTGGCATGCCGTAGCCGGTGCCGTGCCGCCGGCGCAGGCGGAATCCTATCTTCGCGAACTTGGCTGGCGCGATTTCGCCGCCAACATCCTTGACCAGTTTCCCGATCATGGCGATGTGCCGGGCCGGGCGGTGTTTGACTCCATTCCGTTCCGCGATGCGCCGGGTGATCTTGCCGCCTGGCAACAAGGGCGCACCGGATACCCGATCGTCGATGCCGGCATGCGGCAATTATGGACGACGGGCTGGATGCACAACCGCGTCCGCATGATCACCGCGTCTTTCCTTACCAAGCATTTGCTGATCGATTGGCGGCACGGCGAGCGCTGGTTCTGGGATTGCCTCGTCGATGCCGATCTGGGCGCCAATTCGCTGGGCTGGCAATGGGTGATGGGATCGGGCGTCGATTCATCACCATTCAACCGCATCTTTGCGCCGATCAGCCAAAGCGCCAAATTCGACGCCGCCGGCTATATCCGCCAATGGGTGCCGGAACTGCGCGGGCTGTCCGATGCCGATATCCATGCGCCGTGGGAGGCAGGGCTATTGCGCCAAACCCGGGGCTATCCGCCGCCAATCATCGGCCATGCCGAAGGCCGGGCGCGGGCGCTGGCGGCCTATGCGGGGACGAAATAAGCGGGGGTGCCGACGGCCCTTCAAACACCCTTGCGGCGGAACAGATACAAGATCGAGAACACGCCGGTCATAATTGCAATCCCCACCGCCTCCGCCCGCGTCGATTGCAGCGTCAGCCAGCCCATTGCCCCGAACGCCAGCAGCGCCGCCGGCCACAGGCCGGGGGTGCGCGCCACCGGCCCGGCCAGCATCACGTTGCGCTGGCGCAGCCGCAGCGCCGCCGCACAGCCCAGGACATAGACAATGATCGTCACCAGTGTCGAGATGATGGCCAGCGCGGTAAAGCTGCCCGACAGTGCCAGGTCGGCGGCGATGGCGCAGTGCAGCGCCACCGCAGCGGCCGGCGCATGGTGGCGCGCATCGACACGGCCCAGCACGGCGGGCAGATAGCCATCGCGGGCAAACGCCATCAACAGGCGCGGCGAACACATGGCATCGCCGGCGAGATAGCCGAGCATCGAGACCAGCGCGCCCAGTGTCATCATAATGCCCAACCCCGGCGTCACCTGCGCCAGCGCGGTGGCCAGCGGCGCCGGTGCCGTTGCCAGCGCCGTGCCAGCGAGGCCCTGTGCAACGATTTGAATGCCCAGATAGAGCAGCACCACCACCACAAGCGCCATGCCGATGGCGCGCGGAATGGTGCGCGCCGGATTGCGGACTTCGCCGCTGACCGACAGGCCAACCTCGATCCCGGTAAAAACGAACAGGCCCAGAATCGCGGCACGGCCGATATCGGCACCGCCGCCGGGGATTGGGGTGTGGAGATTGGCCGGCACGATGAAGAACGCGCCGATGACGACGAACAGCAGCAGCGGCACCAGCTTTACCGCGGTCGCCGCCGCGACGAACCGCGACGCCGCCGCCACACCGCGGGTATTGACCAGAATCAGCAGGGCGAACCAGCCGATGATGGCAGCGATACGCACCGGCCCGGCGGCCAGCGCGGGCCACAACGTGCCCGCCGCATCGGCGGCAGCAGCAGCGACGGCGCCGGCGGCGATGGCGCACGATGCCCAATTGCACGCCCCGGCCAGCCAGCCCCAATAGGGCCCGAACCCGGCCGCGACAAAGCCATAGACGCCGCCGCTGGTCGGCACCCGGGCGCTTGCCTCGGCAAAGCACAGCATGATCGCTGCCATGATGATGGCGCCAGCAGCGTAAACCAGCGGCGCCCAGGGCCCGACCGCGGCGGCAATGTCACGCGGGATGGCGTAAATGCCCGATCCGATGACCAGCCCGATGAAACTGGCGGCCAGCGCGAAGGTGCCAATGGCCGGCACCAGGCCGGTGTCACGCGGATTTTCGGCAACGGTCACAGTGGCACAGGCTAGGGGTGCTGCAACGTCCTGTCCACCGCGCTACGCCAGATCGAACACCAGCACTTCGGCACCCGCTTCACTGGTCAGGTCCAGCCTGGTGGCTTCGGTAACCGCCAGGCCATCGCCGGCAACCAGTGTCTGGCCGCCGGCCTTCAGGCTGCCGCGTGCCACTTGCAACCAGGCGTTGCCGCGCGTTATCGGCACCGCCAGCGCGCCGCCGGGGCCCAGGGTGGCGCGGCTGATGGTGGCGTCGGTGTGGATGGTCACCGCCTCTGGCCCGCCTTCGGGGGAAGCGATCAGGTCCAGCCGGGTTTCGCCGGCCTTGGCGACGGGCAACGCCTTTTGTTCATAGCCCGGCGCAATGCCCTTTTCGCTGGGAATCAGCCAGATTTGCAGCAGGTGCGCCGGTTCGGTTTGGCTGGCGTTGAATTCCGAATGGCGGATGCCGCTGCCGGCGCTCATCCGCTGGGCCTCGCCGGGACTGATGACCTCGCCGGTGCCCAATGAATCGCGGTGTTCGAGCGCACCGGACAACAGATAGGTGACGATTTCCATATCGGCATGGCCGTGGGTCGGAAAACCGCCGCCGCCGGCGATTTTGTCCTCATTGATGACGCGCAAGGATCGAAAGCCCATATGGTTCGGGTCACGATAATCGCCAAAGCTGAAGCTGTGCGCGGTATCGAGCCAGCCGAAATCGAATTTGCCCCGGGCATCGGCGAAGCGGTGGAGCATTTTCATTGCGTATCTCCGTTGACGATCGATTGTCTGCGATGTGGGGGTGATTGCGCAAGATCGCCAGATGCAGTGGCCGCGCGGCAGCCATGTCAGAATGGGATGGCTGAACCCTGCCAATCCAGCAATTGCCCGCTGCTGGCTGGCGTCGCCGCGTCGATGACGTTCAGCAGATGCGCGGCCGATTCGCTGGGCGTGAACAGTGTTTTGGCGCTGCGCTGAAACGGTTTCGACAGCCCGGTATCAACGGTGCCGGGGTGCAGGCCGATGATGATGCTGGCCGGGTTCTTGCGCGCCTGTTCGATCGCGATGGTGCGGATGATCTGGTTCAGCGCCGCCTTTGATGCGCGATAGGCGTGCCAGCCGCCCAGCCGATTGTCACCGATCGAACCCACCCGCGCCGATAGCGCCGCAAACAGCGTCTTGCGGCCCTTTGGCATCTGCGGCAGGAACGCCTGGGCAACCAGCGCCGGGCCAGTGGCATTGACGGCAAAGGCGCGGGCAAAGGCAGCGGCCGACACATGGCGCAGATCGCGTTCAGGCGCGATACCGTCATCGTGCAGCAGGCCTGTCGCGCAGATGACCAGATCGGGCGGCGCCGGCAGTGCGCCGGCGGCGGCCGTGATACTGGCGGGGTCGGTCAGATCGAACCCGCTGGCGCGGGACAGGCTGGTGACGCGGCCAACGCGGGGATCGGATGCCAACAGCGCGACGAATGCGGCACCGATGCCGCCCGATGCGCCAATCACAACGGCGTGGAGGTCGGGGGCGAAGGATTCAAGGCTGGGCATGACGGCAGGCGCCTGTCAGTCGGCCCTAGTCCTTTTCCATCGTGCATTGCAGCGGGTGCTGGTGTTCCCGCGCGAAATCGATGACCTGGTTGACCTTGGTTTCGGCGACTTCATAGGTGAACACGCCGCAGATGCCGACGCCGCGCTGGTGAACGTGCAGCATCACCCGGGTCGCATCCTCGATGGTCATTTTGAAAAACCGCTGCAGGGTCAGCACGACGAATTCCATCGGCGTGTAATCGTCATTCAGCAACAGCACCTTGTACAGCGCCGGCTTTGCGGTTTTGGTGCGGGTTTTGGTGGCAACGCCAACGCCGGTGCCGCGCCCGGCGCGGTCGGCGTCGTCATCGTTCATGCGGGGATTTTCGTTCATTGCCGCTCTATACGGCGAAAGGCGCCTACAGAAAAGGGCGGGCGCGTCGCCGCACCCGCCCTTCGCCTGTTCCGTCGCAGATGACCTTATTTGGTAAAGGTCGTCTTCAGCTTGTCGGTGGTGATCGCAATGCGGTTCTGCATCGGTTCGAACACTTCGCCGGCCAGCTTGACCATCATTTCCGAAAGCTTGGAAAATTCACCAACGGCGCTGTCGAACTGGGCCTTGGCGAAATCGCTGTTCAGCTGCATCAGTTCGTTCGGCGTCTTGGCGGCGGTCATCGCCTTTACCGCGGCCTGGGTGTCTTCAAAGCTCTTCTTTGAAACTTCGGACACATGGGCGGCGATGGTTTCGATGGCAGCCGTAGCTGCACGGGCCGAAGCGAGCAGTGCTTCGACATTGGCGCGTGCCATTTCGGTCATTTCATCCATCGACTTCATGCTCGATTCAACGGCTTCCTTCGACTTGGCGGCGATCTGTTCCATCGCGGCCTTGCCATTGGTCATCGCTGCTTCGGCGCTGCTGTTCATCTGGCTGACAGTGTTCTTGACGGTTTCCTGGGTTGTTTCAAATGACGTTGCCATGGGATTTTCCTTTGATTGGGGTTTGAAGGCGGTTGGGACGGATTGCAATTTGACGGGCTCACGAACCGGTGCCACCGCCTTGGCAATAACCGGTTTTGGAGTGGCGGGAACGGCAGCCAGCTTTGGTGTCACAGCCTTTGGTGCTGCAGTTTTGGAGGCAGTCGTTTTAACGGGTAGCGCCTTGGCGGCAGGCTTGGCCGCCACAGTTTTTGCCGCAACGGGGGCTGGGCCCGGCTTTGCTGAAACAGTCTTCACTGCCACAGGTTCCGCCGCTGCCGCCTTTGCGACAGGCGTTTTCGCCACGGGCAATTTCGCCGCCGTTGCCAGGCCGGCCTTGCGCGGGCCGTTGTTCGATTTTGTGGCCATTCACCAACTCCACGTTCTTGCTGCAGTGCAACATAGCGAAGTCTGCCGCCGGTTTCAAGTGAATTTTGTTGCAGTGCAACATAAACTGTTCTGAAGGCCCGAACGCGCCCTATTTGGCCTGGGTCTGCAGGATCGGCAATTGTGATGACAGGCTGAGATTGATCAGCATCGCCAGCCGGCGGTCGATCTGGAAAAAACTCGCTGCCTTGATACCTGGCAGCACCTTGGCAACGATCGGCACATATTTGCGGCGGAGTTGGTCGGCCTTTACATCGACATCCAGCCAGCGCCCGATAAACGCCGTCGCCCGGGCATTGTCGTAACTGCCGAAACGTTCGGAATATTCCCTGATCAGCCCATATTTGCTGTCGTTGATTTTCGTCAATTCCGCAATGTAGCGATCATAGACCGGCCAGAATTTCACCGCCTCCGCGTTGGTCAAAGCCAGGGTTTCGGCCGTCACCTTGCGCTTGTCGGCACGCAGGTCGGTGCGCAGCACCTGCAGATCGGCCTCGCTGAACGATTCGGTGACGGCTGGCAGCCGGGTGATGGTGGCCTGACCCAGCACCGGCGTGATCGCCAAAAAGGATGCGCCCAGAAATGCCGCCCCGATCAAATAAAATTTCACGATGATGTTTCCCCCGGCCCCGCAAGCATTGAACACAGACTCTGCGCTTGTATCCCGCCAAGGCTTATCACACGATGCAGCAACCATTGGTCAAAATGCGACATGGTTGGGGGAATAACAGCACCATGTGGCCGTTGATCGGCATTGCCATCATCATCGCCGGTTTCGGATTGCGGCAGAATCCGCTGCTTGTTGTCGTGGTGGCGGCGATGGCCAGCGGCATTGCGGCGGGGCTGCAGCCGGTTGCTGTGCTGGCGGCGTTCGGCAAGGCATTCAACGCCAATCGCTATGTCAGCGCGCCCTGGGTCATCCTGCCGGTGATCGGCCTGCTGGAGCGCGCCGGCCTGCGCGAACGGGCGCGGGATCTGATCGCCGGTGCCGCGGCCGCCACCACCGGGCGCATCCTGATCGCCTATCTGCTGCTGCGGCAGTTGACGTCTGCCGTCGGGCTGACGGCGATCGGCGGCCATGCGCAGACGGTGCGCCCGCTGCTGGCGCCGATGGCAGAGGCCGCCGCCGCCCGCGCCGACCCCGGCATCACGCCGCCAAGGCGCCAGCGCATTCGCGCCCTGGCCGCCGCCACTGACAATATCGGCATGTTTTTCGGCGAGGATATTTTCCTCGCCGTTGCCTCGATCCTGTTGATCAAGGGCTTTCTTGAATCGAACGGCATCATCGTGCAACCGCTGCAACTGTCAGTCTGGGCGATCCCCACCGCCATCGCAGCGTTCGTTATCCATGGCTGGCGATTGTTGCGGCTGGATCGCAAATCGCATCGCAAATCGAAATGATCGGGCTTTCGTTCCTTTATGCGATCGCCGGCGTGCTGTTCGCCGGCTGGGCTGCATTGACGCTGGTCGATCGCAGCAACCCGAAACGCTTTGGCAGCGCCGCTTTCTGGGGCCTGCTGGCGATCAGCTTCCTTGCCGGTGATGTGCTGGGCGATCTGGGCAATGGCGTGCTCATACTGGCACTGGTCGCTATCGCCGGCACCGGCAATCTGGGGCGCGGCAGCCCGCCAACATCCAGCGATGCGGCGCGAGAGGCCAGCGCCGCCGCCCATGGCAATCGCCTGTTCCTGCCGGCGCTGATCGTGCCGGTGACGGCATTGATCGGCACGCTGGGGTTCAAATATCTCACACTGAATGGCGCGCCACTGGTCGAGCCAAAGCAAGTCACGCTCGTCTCGCTGGGGCTGGGCATGCTGATCGCCGTCGCCGTCATCCTGGCCTGGCTGCGGCCACCGATCCGCGCCCCCTTTGACGAAGGCCGCCGGCTGGCGGAATCGATCGGTTGGGCGATTATCCTGCCCCAGATGCTGGCCAGCCTGGGGGCGGTCTTTGCATTGGCCGGGGTCGGCGGCATTGTCGGCGGCGTCGCGGCGCAGGTAATCCCCGCTGGCTCCGTCATCATCGCCGTGCTGGCGTTCACACTGGGAATGGCGGCGTTCACCATGGTGATGGGCAATGCCTTTGCCGCGTTTCCGGTGATGATGGCGGCGGTCGGCCTGCCGGTGCTGGTCGGCAGCCTGCACGGCAATCCAGTGGTCATCGCCGCGGTCGGCATGCTGGCCGGGTTTTGCGGCACGTTGATGACGCCGATGGCCGCCAATTTCAACATCGTGCCAGCGGCGCTGCTCGAACTTGATGATCGCAATGCGGTGATCAAGGCGCAGGTCGCAACCGCGCTGCCGCTGCTGGCATTCAACACGCTGATGATCTGGGGCTTTGCATTTTGACGATCCTAGACGCCGAAATGGCCGGCCGCATGGCACGCATCGCGCTGGGCCATGTCAGCCGCGAATATCCGCACAAGCTGGATCATGTCATGGATGGCCCTGACGACGCCCGTACGCCGCGCGACCTGCATCCGATCTTTTTCGGCAGTTTCGATTGGCATAGTTGCGTGCATGGCTGGTGGCTGCTGCTGCGTCTGGCCCGGCGGTTCCCCGGCCATGCCGCCGCCGCCGAAACACTGGCACGCGCCCAAACATTGTTCACGCCCGGCAATGTCGCCGCCGAATGCGCCTATCTCACCCGCGCCTCCTCACGCGGGTTTGAACGGCCCTATGGCTGGGGCTGGGCGCTGGCCCTGCACGATGAGGCGAGCCAGCACGATGACGCACGGCTCGAATCCGTCCTTGCGCCCCTCGCACGGGCGTTTGCCGCACGCTTCCACACCTTCCTGCCGCTGCAGACCTACCCGATCCGCACCGGCGCTCATGGCAACACCGCCTTTGCGCTCGCCATCAGCGCCGGTTGGGCAGCGCGCCATGATCCGGCGCTGCTGGCGCTATTCACCGCCCGCGCCCACGACTGGTTTGGCAGCGATCGGTCTGCCCAGGCCTGGGAACCCGATGGCGACGCCTTTCTCTCCCCCACCCTCATCGCCGCGCTGGCCATGGCGCGGCTGCTACCCGCGGCCGAATACCGGGACTGGTTCGCCCGATACCTGCCCGATCTGCCCCGCCAACAACCTGCCAGCCTGTTCACCCCGGCCAGCATCAGCGATCGCAGCGATGGCAAGATCGCCCACCTCGATGGCCTGAACCTCAGCCGCGCCTGGTGCTGGCGCGGGCTGGCGGCACGGCTGGCCGATGGCCCGGCCCGCGACGCCGCGCTGGCCGCTGCCGCCGCCCACCTCGCCGCCGGCCTGCCGCATATCGCCGGGGATTATGCCGGCGAACATTGGCTGGCGACGTTTGCGCTGTTGGCGCTGGATGATGAGATCTAACCAGCCGCCTGAGGCCCATTTCCACACCCTGCTGCACATCGCCCCACTTCCTGCTACAGCCGCCCAAATGATCACCACGCGGTTCGCACCCTCCCCCACTGGCCGGATCCATGCCGGCAATATCCGCACCGCTTTGGTCAACTGGCTGTTGGCCAAAAAGGCCGGCGGGCGATTCATTTTGCGGATGGATGATACCGATCTTGCCCGGTCAACCGCCGAATCCGCCCTGTCGATCCGCGCCGATCTGGGTTGGCTCGGGCTGGTGCCGGATATTGAGGTTCGCCAGTCCGACAGGTTCGCGCTGTATGATGCAGCGCTGGCCCGTCTCGCCGATGCTGGCCGCGCCTATCGCGCCTATGAAACGCCGCAGGAACTCGATCTGAAACGCAAGGTGCAGCAGGGCCGCGGCCTGCCGCCGGTTTACGATCGTGCCGCGCTGGCATTGACCGATGCCGATCATGCGGCGTTTGCGGCGCGCGAAGTCGCCCCGCACTGGCGGTTCCGGCTGGATACCGGCATGCCGATCACCTGGGCCGATGGTGTGCGCGGCGATTGCCATTTCGATCCCGCCTCGCTGTCCGATCCGGTGGTGCGGCGGGCCGATGGCACCTGGCTGTATATGCTGCCATCGGTGGTCGATGACATTGATCTGGGTATCACCGCCATTGCACGGGGGGAGGATCATGTCAGCAATTCCGCCGTGCAGATCCAGATGTTTCAGGCGCTGGGGGCTGTGGTGCCGCAACTGTCGCACATGGCGCTGTTGACCGGCGCCGATGCGGCACTGTCAAAACGCCTGGGATCGGAAGGCGTTGAAGCCTGGGCGGCGGCCGGGATCGAGCCACAGGCGGTGATGGCCCTGCTGGCGCGGCTGGGCACGTCGCAGCCGGTGGAGCCGGTGGCATGCAATGCTGATCTGCTGCCAGGGTTTGACTTGTCCACCTTTGGCCGCGCCCCGGCGCGGTTCGATCCGGCGGACCTTGCGGCGCTCAGCGCCAGAACGCTGCATCTGCTGCCATTTGATGCGGTTGCCGATCGCCTGCCCGACGGGATGACGGCAGCCGGCTGGCTGGCGGTGCGCGGCAATCTGGCGGTGCTGGCCGATGCGGCGGATTGGCAGGCGGTGATCGCTGGACCGGTAACGCCGGCGGGCGATGACGAAGACCGGGTATTTCTGGCCGATGCCGCCCGGCTGCTGGCGGCGCTGGATTGGGGCGATGACATCTGGCCGCGCTGGATCGCCGTGTTGAAAACCGAAACCGGGCGCAAGGGCCGTGGCCTGTTTCACCCGCTGCGCATCGCCCTCACCGGCCGCGAACAAGGCCCCGAGATGGCGGCGCTGCTGCCGTTGATCGGCCGCGACGCGGCGTTGAAGCGCTTGGACTGATTCCAGGTCCATCCCTTTGCAGGGACAGACCTGACAGCATCACATTGCAATGTGACGCTGTGATTGCAAGCAACGCGAATGCCGCGCGCCCAAATTCGCCCAAATCGCCCCGAACCGGCCGCAGACTTGTCCAAAGACTGGCAAAGCTGCCAAATTCCCCTATGTTTGCGGCCTAACCGGAGTGCTCCATGTCGTTTATGAACCCCTCCCTTGCCGATGTTCGCCGCCGCCGCTTGCTGGTCGGCGGCGCGTCGGTGCTGATTACCGCCATCGTCATGGCCGGGTTCCTGGTCGAATCGCGGTCGGGCTATTCCAAGCCGGATGAGAAAATTGTTTTCATGCAAAGCTGGCGTGCCGACCGTAGCCGTGCCGACAGCATTGCCGACACCCGCGCCACCAGCGCCGCGCAAGCCGCCAGCCTGGCCCAATCCCGCGCCTATATCGCCACCCTGACCGGCAAGCCCCGCGCTGACGCCCAGAAACAATATGATGCCTATGTAAAGGGCGATGGTGCCACGCATGACATTCCCTATGTCAGCGCAGCGGCAACAGAACCGCCCGTCCTTTAACACCCCTCCTTCATGCCTCTCCCCTCTATTCTTCAAGGAGGGATCGGGAGTGGTCGCTTCCTTCCTTCGCTTGCTTGCTTTGCGCTTCGCTTTCAACGCCCTCGCTCCCATGCTTCCCCCAGCCCCCGATCCCGCCTAAACCCCACCCGCCATGATCAACGATGACCCCCGCTGGATGGGCGCCGCCCTGGCGCTGTCGCAGCGCGGCGTTGGCCGCACCGGGCTGAATCCGCCGGTCGGCTGTGTCATCGTCCACGATGATCGCGTCATCGGCCGCGGCTGGACCCAGCCGGGCGGTCGCCCCCATGCCGAAGCGATGGCGCTGGGTGAGGCCAGGAACGCGCGTGGCGCAACCGCCTTCGTCACCCTGGAACCCTGCGCCCATGCCAGCCAGCGTGGGCCGGCCTGTGCCGATCTGCTGATCGCTGCCGGCATTGCCCGGGTTGTCATCGCTGCCACCGATCCCGATCCGCGCACCAATGGCACCGGCATTGCCCGGCTGCGCGCCGCCGGCATTGCCGTCACCACCGGCATCAACGCTGCTGCTGCGCAGGCCACAATGGCCGGGTTTTTCAGCCGGTTACAGCGTGGCCGTCCCTATGTTACGCTGAAACTTGCGGTGTCGCTGGATGGCTCGGTTGCCATGGCATCGGGCGAAAGCCGATGGATCACCGGACCGCGCGCCCGCGCCCATGGCCATCTGGAACGCGCCCGCGCCGATCTGATCATCGTCGGTCGCGGCACGCTGGATGCTGACAATCCCAGGCTGGATGTGCGGCTGGGCGGGCTGGAGGATCGATCCCCGCAAATGGCGGTGATGAGTGGCGGCAACAGCCTTTCCGCCGGCGTCCGCCATATCGCCAACCCGGCGGCGCTGGCTGCGCTGGATGATACCAATCTCGTGCTGGCCGAAGGCGGCGCCGGCCTTGCCGCCAGCCTGATTGCCGCCGATCTGGTCGATCGCCTGCTGTTGTATCGCGCGCCGGTGCTGCTCGGCGGGCGGCCGGCGCTGGCGGCGATCGGGCTGACGCAACTGGCCGCGGCGCATGGCCGCTGGGCGCCCGGCCCGATCATCGAACTGGCGCCGGACCGGGTTGAGACCTACATCCGCATCCGGTAGGGGGAACCATGTTCACAGGCATCATCACTGATATCGGCCAGATCAGCGCGGTGGAATCGCGCGCCGATCTGCGCGTTACCATCAGCACCGGCTATGATACCGCCGGGCTGGCATTGGGCGCGTCGGTCGCCTGTTCAGGCGTCTGCCTGACGGTGGTTGCCAAGGCGCCGGGGCAATTCAGCGTCGATGTGTCGGGCGAAACCACCAGCCGCACGGCGCGCGGCCAGTGGGTAGCGGGCCGCCGTTTGAACCTGGAACGCGCGCTGAAAGTCGGCGACGAACTGGGCGGGCATATCGTCACGGGCCATGTCGATGCCATCGGCCAGGTGGTGAGCGTTGCCAGCGTCGGCGGTTCCACCCGCATCGAAATCCAGGTTCCAAAGGCGATCGCGCCGTTCATCGCGCCCAAGGGTTCGGTCTGCCTCGATGGCGTGTCGTTAACAGTGAACAGCGTTTCTGATAACCAGACAGGCGCGGTATTCACGATCAATATCATCCCGCATACAGCGGAATGGACGACATTTGACACGATTGCGGTGGGCGACGATTTGAATATCGAAATCGACGTGCTGGCGCGCTATCTGGCAAGGATGAAACAGACAGGCACTTGACACCGCAATGTGACCGGCGCATTTGCGATTCACATTGCAGTGTGAGAGCCGCTGATGAGCACCGACCTGATCGAACGTATCCGTGACCTGGTGGCAAGAGGCGACGAAAGCCGATCCGGCCTCGCCCGCGCCGCCGGTCTCCACGCCAATTCCTTGCGCAGCCTTGAGGAATCGGATTGGAACCCGACATCGGAAACCCTGCGCAAGCTGGAATCCTACTTGCAGGGCCGCGACAATGGCCCGGCGCTGTCCCCCATCGAAACCATCATCGATGAGGCCCGCAACGGCCGCATGTTCATCCTGGTCGATGATGAAGACCGCGAAAACGAAGGTGATCTGGTCATCCCGGCGCAGATGGCGACGCCGGATGCAATCAACTTCATGGCGCGCTTTGGCCGCGGCCTGATCTGCCTGACGCTGGCGTCCGACCGGGTCAAACAGCTTGGCCTGCCATTGATGGCGCAGCACAATGGCACCCGCCACGCCACTGCCTTCACCGTCAGCATCGAGGCGCGCGACGGCGTGACCACCGGCATTTCTGCCGGCGATCGCGCCCGGACCATTGCTGTGGCCATCGATGCCAGCAAGGGGCCCGAACACATCGTCCACCCCGGCCATGTCTTTCCACTGGTCGCCCGCGATGGTGGTGTGCTGGTCCGCGCCGGCCATACCGAGGCGGCCGTCGATGTCTCGCGCCTGGCCGGTCTGAACCCTTCGGGCGTCATCTGCGAGATCATGAACGATGATGGCACCATGGCGCGCCTGCCCGATCTCATCACCTTTGCCCGCCACCATGGCCTGAAGATCGGCACCATCCAGGATCTGATCGCTTATCGCCGCCGCCACGATCATCTGGTCAAATGCATTGCCGAAACCAGCATCGACAGCCACCACGGCGGCAAATGGACGGCCAAGACCTATCTCAATACCGCCGAATATTCGGAGCATATGGTGCTGCAAAAGGGCCGCATCGAACCGGGCAAACCCACGCTGGTCCGCGTCCACACCATGTCGATGTTCACCGATCTGTTCCACGAAGCCAACGACCGCGCCGGGCAATTGCAACGCGCCATGGATGTGATCGGCGATGCGGGCACCGGCATCATCGTCATCATCCGCGACGGCACCCCGGATGCGATCAGCACCCAGATGAGGGCCCGCGGCGAAGGCCAGCCGATCGACTTGCGCGATTACGGCATTGGCGCGCAGATTCTGGTCGATCTGGGCGTCACCGAAATGATCCTGCTGACCAACCAGCATCGTAACATCGTCGGCCTGACCGGATACGG
The DNA here is from genome assembly GCA_038228305.1 of Sphingomonadales bacterium. Lineage (GTDB taxonomy): Bacteria > Pseudomonadota > Alphaproteobacteria > Sphingomonadales > Sphingomonadaceae > Sandarakinorhabdus. The sequence goes on from JBBRPI010000002.1 coordinate 233,846, forward strand.
CCTGAACGTTGTCGGCGAACGGGCAATTCCGCCGCATTCGTAACAGCCTTTGGCCGCCGGAGGCGCTTTCCTCCAATTTCAGGACCACCAAGATGCCCCATTTCCTGATCGTCGAAGCCCGATTCTATGATGCCATCGCCGATGCCGAACTGGCCGGCGCGCGGACGGCGTTGAAAGCGGCGGGTGCGACGCATGACCTGTTGACGGTGCCCGGCGCGCTGGAAATCCCGGCGGCGATTGCCTTTGCCGATGCATCGGGCGCCTATGATGGCTATGTCGCGCTGGGTTGTGTCATCCGCGGTGAAACCTATCATTTCGAAGTTGTCGCCGGCGAAAGCGCCCGGGCAATCATGGCATTGACGCTGGATGGCCTTGCGATCGGCAATGGCATTCTGACCGTTGAAAATGAGGCACAGGCCTGGGCCCGGGCGCGGCAGTCCGAAAAGGACAAGGGCGGCGAAGCCGCCAAGGCAGCGCTGGCCATGACCGCGATAAAGGCAAAATTCGCCTGACCATACAGGCCGCTACGCTGCCGCCTGCTGCACTGGAAACTGCAACAGCCGGTCTCCCTCACGCACCCAGGCCGATATATTGCCGCCCAGCGCATTGGTGATCGCTGTATCCCCCACATCCAGCCCGCCGGTGAACGCGCCATAGGCGGGCAGGATGATCTTTGTGGCCGACACGGCAAAGCAGCGCCGCACGATTCTGCGGCCGCGAATCTGCACCGCCAACTTTGGGTGGAAATGCCCCGACAGTTCCGGCTCTACCGCCCCCGGTACCGCCTGATGACGCAGCGTCAACGGCCCGATCACCGCCTCGGCCATCACCCGGCCGCCCAGCACCGCGCCGGCTTCATCATCATGATTGCCGGTGATCCACAGCCAATCAAGGCTCGCCGTTAACGATCGCAGCGCGGCGCGCGGGCCAGCGGGCAACCGGCCCGGGCCACCTGCGTCATGAAAGGAATCCCCAAGACACACCACCCGCCGCGCGCCTGTAATTGCCAGCGCATCGATCAACGCCGCCAGCGTATCGGCACTGTCATAGGGCGGCAGCAACCGACCCTTCCGCGCAAAGGCGCTGGCCTTTTCAAAATGCAGATCGGCCACCAGCAGCATATCCCGCGCTGGCCAATGCAGCGCGCCGCAAGGCAAGGGTACCAGCGCTTCGCCCGCGAACGAAAGGGAAACATCCATCGCGCCGCTATGCGCGATATGGAGGACGAGGGGCAAGTGCCGAAACATCGCCGCGAGAACGAAAATGCGAACGAAAATGCGAACGAAAACCGGCGGCAGGCTGATCAGCCTGCCGCCGGTCTCTCGTTTCAAGCCAGTGCCGGCATCGCTGCCGACAGAGGATCAGGCCGCGACAGCCTTGATGCTGTGGTTGCGGCGACGTGCACTGACGCCAACCATGCCAAAGCCAACGATCAACATCGCCCAAGTCGCAGGCTCGGGAACGTCGGTGGTCAGCGATACTGCATCGAAATCACCCTGCCCGCCTGGCGAATTCAGTGTGATGGTGATGGCCTGGCCGGCATCTGCGGCGGTCGCGGTATAGCTTGCAGTGAACGGTGACCAATTGCCTGCAGTCGGGACGCTGCCGGTGGCGAACACGGTATTACCACCGACTGTCAGGCTGATGCTGCCAGGATTGCCAACATCATTGCGGACGCCGAATTGCGTGGTCAATGCATAGGTCCGACCCGCGACAGCGGTCATCGCAACGGTCTGCGAGATTGCGCCACCGTTGGTATAGGCGACGGTGAGGCCATCCGGGACATAGTTGAAATAGGTGAAATTGCCGGCCGATGGGCCCGGCGTGAACTGGCCGTTGGAGCCACCGCTGTTGACCCAGCCGAGGATCGGATCGGTGGTATAGCTGCAACCGACGCCACAACCAGCCTAGTTGACGACTCCAAATGCTTCAAACGATGCATTGACGACAGCGATAGGCACGAGTGCGGCGGCGGGCACGGCGGCCGTTGCGGCAAGAAGGGCAGTGGCAACGGCGACGGCACGGATTGGCTTGATCATTATTTTTACTCCCACGGTTTTCTTTGTTTACGTCGTTTTATGTCATGCAAGTTTTGTGCCAAGCGTTAACCGTCTGTAATCCCTGTCCCGACTTGGTGGCCTGACTCGCAAACTGTAAAATTTTTCGACACTTTTCCGCCAATTTCCCAGCCTGGCTCGGGCTGCGCGTCATCGGCTTTATGCCTGAATATCGTGGCACAAGCACCCCGGCTCGATTGCAGTTTGACGAAAGTTCAACCGTCTTGCCGGCCGTCGTCAGCATGACCATGCAAATCGAATTGCGTTGCCCCAGGGTCAGGACCTATTAAAACGTCGTCGTCGCCCCTACCGCATCCACGCCTGCCGGGTGCCCGGCCAGCAACCGCCGCGCCACCGGCCGCAGCAGCAGTGACAGCAGCACGCCCGCCGCGGCGATGGCGGCGTTCAGCGCCCAGAATTTCGCCGGGCCCAGCGGTTCGTAAAACCGCCCCAGCCAGCCCAGCGTTACATTGGCGATGCCGACCGACATCAGCATCAGGCTCATCATCGTCGTCGTCACCGCCGCCGGGGCAAAGCGCGAGACAAAGGCATTGCCCGGTGGATCATACCAGCCATAGCTGAAATCCAGCAGGGTAAAGAACAGCAGCACCATGATGATCGGCACCGGCGCCGGCCCGGCGACATCACAGGCCAGCGCCAGCAAGCCATAGGCCAGCGCCACCATAGTGCCGGAAATCGCCATCTTGCCATAGGTATCGGGCTCGCGCCGGCGCGCCGCCAGCCAGCGCCACACCGGCACCGCCAGCCCGACGCCGATGATGGTCGCCAGGCCATCAAAGGTCAGCAGCCAGGTGACGGGAACGGTCAGCCCGAACAGGCTGCGGTCAACCCGTTCCGATGCCCATATGATCAGCAGATTATAGGCCTGGAACGAGGCAATGTTGATCGGAATGGTGGCGATGATCAGCAGCAATATGGCGCTGATGGCCCGCCAGCCCTGCCGGTCGATCGCCAGCTTTGCCACCCCGGCGCTTTTTGGTGCGCGCCGCCGGTCGGGCGGCAGATGGCTGGTGCCCGCCATATAGATGCCCAGCCCGATAAACATACCGAACGCGGCAATGCCAAAACCATAATGATAGCCATATAATTCACCGATCGTGCCGCAGACCAAGGGCGAGAAAAACGCCCCGATATTCAGCGCGATCAGGAAAATGCTGAACCCCTGCCCGCAGCGGGCATCGCCGCGCGGATACAGCTCCCCCACCTGTGCATACATATTACCCTTCAAAAACCCTGCCCCCAATACCAGGCACAGCAGCGCGATCAGGAACGTCGCCTCCAGCCCCATCAGCAGATGCCCGGCCGCCATCAACAACAGCCCGGCGATATTCGTGCGGCGCTGGCCCAGCACGCGATCACCCAGCCAGGCACCGATCAAGGGGGTGAGATTGACCAGCCCGACATAGAGCCCGAAAATCTGCGCCGACAGCGCAAGGCGGGTCAACGGGCCGACGATCGATTCAAGCCCGGCGCGAAAGCCGGTAAAGCCGATGACCCCTTCGACATGGCCGGGCAGCAGCAGTTCATGGACCATATACAGGCCCAGCAGCGCCTGCATGCCGTAAAAGGAAAAACGTTCCCAAACCTGGGTAAAGGCGAGATAGGCCAAGCCAATGGGATGGCCGAAAAAACGGGTGTCGGTTGGCGGCATGTGCGATCAGACTGGCACGCGTTGTGCGATGCGGCAAGTGACAAGGCTTGCGGCGGTTTTGGGCCTAATCCCGCCGCATCGCTTCGGCCGCCAATGCCGCCGCTTCGATCAACAACGCCGTATCGCCGGCCCCGCCCACCGATTCCCGCCCCAGTTCAAGCAGCACCGGCACCGCCAGCGGCGACACCCGATCCAGTTCGACCAGCACCAGATTGCGCTGCGCCAGGTCCAACAGCGCTGCCAGCCGATCAATATCGGTCAGTTTTGCCCGGGCATCGGTCCAGGCGGCGGTCAGCAGCAGGTGATCGGGTTCGTGCCGGCGCAGCACGTCATAAATCAGATCGGATGACACGCTCATCTGCCGGCCGGTCTTGTGCTGGCCGGGGATTTGCCGGTCGATCAGCCCGCCGATGATCGCCACTTCGCGAAACGCCCGGCGCAGGAACGGCGAAGCCGCCATCCAATCGGCCAATTCAGCCTCGAACACATCCGGGCTGAACAGCGGGCGCGGATCGGTAACGCGCTGCAGCGACCAGACCGCGACCATATAATCGCTGCCGACAAAGCCCAAAGGCTGCAACCCGGCCACCTCCATGCGCTGGGTGAGCAGCATTCCCAACGTTTGATGGGCATTGCGGCCGGCAAAGCCATAGGCGACCATGAACCAGCGGCCATCGCGGTCAAACGTTTCGATCAACAGATCGTCAGTGCCGGGCAACCGGGAATATAGCCGCTGATATTCCAGCCATTCCCGCACATCTTCCGGCATTTCCGCCCAGCGATCCGGCGCATTCAACAGCCCGCGCACCCGCGTCGCCAGATGGGTGGACAGCGGCAGCCGCCCACCCTGATAGCTGGGCACGCTGGGGTTGCCGCGCCCGGCCCGCACATGGATCTCCGGCCCGTCAAACCCCGTCACGATCAGCGTCAGCCCGGCAAACAGGAAACTGTCGCCCAGCCGCAACTGGCTGCCAAACCATTCCTCGACCTGGCCCAGCCGTTTGCCGCGCCGGCCAAAGCTGACGGTCATCGTCACCGATTCCACAATGGTGCCGGCGTTCAACCGGTGCTGGGCCGCCAATTTGGGGTGAGTCAGCCGCCACCGCCCATCGGGTTGCTGGGTCAACCGCTGATACCGTTCATAGGCCTTCAGGCTGTAACCACCGGTGGCGACAAACCCCAGCACTGCATCGAACCGCGCCCGCGACAGCCCGGCATAGGGCGCGGCGCTGCGCACTTCATCATACAGGTCATCGGCCAGGAACGGCGCCGCCGCAGCCAGGCCAAAGATATGCTGGGCCAGCACATCAAGCCCGCCGGGTCGAAACGAATCTTCATCCAGCTCGCGATCCCGCACCGCATCGCGCGCTGCCATCGCTTCAAGATATTCAAACCGGTTGCCCGGCACGATGATGGCGTGGCTCGCTTCATCCATGCGGTGGTTGGCGCGGCCGGTGCGCTGCAACAAGCGCGATGCGCCCTTTGGCGCGCCCATCTGGATAACCAGATCGACATCGCCCCAATCAATCCCCAGATCGAGCGAAGCCGTGGCGACAATCGCGCGCAGGCGCCCCGCCGCCATTGCGCCCTCTACCTTGGCGCGCGCCTCGGCGGACAAGGATCCATGGTGGATGCCAATCGGCAGCGATTGGTCATTTTCGGTCCACAGGTCGCGAAAGATAATCTCGGCAATCGCCCGCGTGTTGACGAAAACAATGGTCAGCCGGGCCGCCTCGATCTGCCGCATCACCGCCTTTGCCGCCCAGCGGCCATTGTGCCCGGCCCAGGGAATGCGATCTTCGGGGATGAGAATGTCGATCACGGCGTCGGCCCCCGGATCGCCGGTGACAAGGCTGACGCTGGCCGCATCGGCATCGGGGGCCAGCCAGCCCTGATAACTTTCGGGGTCGGCGATGGTGGCCGACAGCCCGACCCGGCGCAGCCCGGGTGACAGGCGTTGCAGCCGGGCCAGCGCCAGGCTCAACTGATCGCCGCGCTTGGTCGTCGCAAAGGCGTGGATTTCGTCAATTATGACGGTCTGCACAGCCGCCAGCATCGTCGCGGCCTCGGGGTATGAGATCAGCAGCGCCAGCGATTCGGGAGTCGTCAGCAGGATATGCGGCGGGTCTTGGCGTTGGCGCTTCTTGCGGTCCGATGAGGTATCGCCGGTGCGGGTTTCGACGCGAATATCCAGGCCGATCTCGGTCACCGGAGTCAACAGGTTGCGCTGCACATCGGCGGCCAGCGCCTTTAATGGTGAGACATAGATGGTGTGCAGCCCATCGCGCGGGTGGTCGGCCAGATCGGCCAGCGTCGCCAAAAACCCCGCCAGAGTCTTGCCGGCGCCAGTGGGCGCCACCAGCAGTGTATGCTGTCCGGCCCGCGCCGCTGCCACCATTTCAAGCTGGTGCCGCCGCGGCTGCCAACCGCGCCGCGCGAACCAATCGGATATGGCGTTGGGCAGGGTCACACTGGCACCATAGACTGCCTGTCGCGCCTGCGGGAGAGGGCGACGGACGCGGCAGCGGGCGCTGGCGGGCGCCCCGTCGGTGACAGGCTGGTGTTTGCGCATGGGGCCAGGCTAATAGTCAGCGATGTTCCGCACACTCCGCCCGCTGATTTTCGCGCTTGATCCCGAAACCGCGCATCTGGCGACGCTTGCCGCACTGCGCACCGGATTGATACCCGCAGCCCCCGCCGATGATCCGATTCTGGCAACAAAATGCGCCGGGCTCAGCCTGCCCAATCCGATTGGCCTTGCGGCCGGGTTCGACAAGGATGTGCTGGTCCCCGATGCGATGCTCAAACTTGGCTTTGGCTTTGTCGAATGCGGGTCGGTGACGCCGCGCCCCCAGGCCGGCAACCCAAAGCCGCGACTGTTCCGGCTGGTCGAAGACGCCGCCGTCATCAACCGCATGGGTTTCAACAACCAGGGACTGGAACACGCCGTCGTGCGGCTGAAGGCGCGTGCCGGGCGGGCGGGGGTGGTCGGCATCAATCTGGGCGCCAACAAGGATTCCGATGATCGCAGCGCCGATTACGCCATCGGCGTTCGCGCGGCGGCGGCGTTGGCCAGCTATGTTACGGTCAATATCTCATCACCGAATACGCCGGGGCTGCGGGCGTTGCAGGACGGTGCCGCCCTGTCGGACCTGATTGCGCAGGTGATTGCGGCGCGCGGCGCAATCGGGGTGCCGATATTTGTAAAGGTCGCGCCGGATCTGGAAAATACTGACTTTACAATGATTTCCCGCGCAGCAATTGAGGGTGGCATCGATGGCCTGATTGTGTCGAATACGACGATCACAAGGCCCGTGTTGCGCAGCAAACATGCAGCCGAAACCGGCGGGCTGTCGGGCGCGCCGCTTCGCGCGCTGGCGATGACGGCGCTGCAGGGATTCGCCGCGGCGACCGGCGGCCAATTGCCGCTGATCGCTGCCGGCGGCATCGCTTCAGGCGCCGATGCCTATGCCCGCATCCGCGCCGGGGCGAGCGCCGTCCAGCTTTATTCGGCGCTGGTCTATGAAGGCCCGGGGCTGGTGGAGCGCATCAAGGCCGATCTGGCGGCGCTGTTGCAGCGCGACGGGTTTGCATCGGTGGCAGACGCGGTGGGTGCATCGCCTTCTACGCCCCGCGCCTGAAACTCCTCTTGTCTGCCCTCGCGTCCGCCGCCTATGTTCCACGCATGATCACAGCCCTGCGCACACTCCCCCTTTTGCTCATCACCGCCGCCTGCGCCACCGCGCCGGCCCCGCCACCCGCGACCCCCGGTTATCAGGCTGCCATATCCGCCGCCGATCCGCGCGCCGTCGCCGCGGGCGTCGCAATCCTGAAACAGGGCGGTAATGCCATGGATGCAATCGGCGCGACGCTGTTGGCGCTCGCGGTGGTCGAACCGCAGTCATCGGGCATCGGTGGCGGCGGCCTGCTGGTCTACCAACCGGTCGGGGCGCGCGAACCGCTGACCTTTGATGGCCGCGAAAAGGCGCCGGCCGCCGCAACACCGGCCTATTTCACCGGACCGGATGGCAAGCCGCAACCCTATCGTGAAGCGATTCCAGGCGGCAAGAGCGTTGGCGTGCCAGGCAATATCGCCATGCTGGCACTCGCCCATGCCAAGCAGGGCAAATTGCCCTGGGCGGCAATATTCCAGCCGGCGATTGCGCTGGCACGCGAGGGTTATGCGATCACCCCGCGCATGGCCCGCGCCATCGATGGCAGCAAGGTATCACTGGCCCGCACCCCAGAGGCGGCGGCGCTATTTCTGAATCCCGATGGCAGCGGCAAGCCAGCCGGCACCCGCATCGTCAACGAAGCACTGGCACAAACGCTGGAGGCAATCGCCAAGGCCGGGCCAAAGGCATTCTACACCGGCGATATTGCAGCAGGCATCGTCAATCGCGTCCGCACCGCGCCGACCAACCCGTCTGTGATGACTGTTGCCGATCTGGCCGCCTATGAAGCAAAACAGCGCCCGCCGGCCTGCGCGCCATATCGCCAGTGGCGGGTGTGCAGCATGGGGCCACCATCTGCCGGCGGCATTGCCGTGATCGGCATTTTGAAACAACTGGAGGGTTTTGATCTGCGCGCGCTTGGGCCGCAAAATCCGGTATCCTGGCATTTGATCGCCGAAAGCCAGCGCCTGGCCTTTGCCGATCGCGCTGCTTATGGCGGCGACGCTGATTTTGTGTCGGTGCCGGTCAAGGGGTTGATCGACAATGGTTATTTAAAATCGCGTGGGCGCCTGATCCACGCCGAGTCGACAATGGCAATGGCTGTGCCCGGAACGCCCGCCGGCGCCACGCCCCGCACGGCTGCGCCGGGCGGCGAAGTGCCATCGACCACCCATTTCGCTGCGGTTGACGCCGCCGGCAATGTCGCCTCGCTAACGTCAACGGTCGAGGGTGCCTTTGGCAGTTCGCTGGTGTCGGGCGGCATGGTGCTCAACAATGAATTGACCGATTTCAGCTTTGAACCGTCCGCCGGCGGTGCCCCTGTTGCAAATCGGGTCGAAGGCGGCAAGCGCCCCCGGTCATCGATGTCACCCAGCATCGTTTATGACAGCCGCGGGCGCGTCGTGCTGGCGGTGGGTGCAGCCGGCGGCATGACCATTCCGGCGCAAGTGGCAAAGGCGATTGTCGGTGTGCTGGATTGGCAATTGTCAGTCAGCGATGCGATCGCCTTACCGCAGATTTACGTCAATGATGACCTGGTCGTGATCGAAAAAGGCCCCCAGGGTGCGCCTTTGGCCAAAATGATCCCAGCGCTGGAAAAACTGGGCCACCGCACCGCATTGTTCCCCCTGCCGCTAAAGGCAAATGGCCTTGAACGCGTAGCGAATGGCTGGCGCGGCGGCGCTGATCCGCGTAGCGATGGGGTCGCGGACGGTTATTAAGCTGGATTTCACTATGTTTGAATGGTCATGTTTGCATATGCCAGCATTCATTGGGGGGCAAAAGCACGGGCCAAGCGGGCTGTCTGCAGGCCGCTCTACAAAGCAAGCTGATTTTGCCGCACCAGCCAGTTCATTGCCCAGCCGGGAATTCTGGCCGTCGCCGGCATGACGATTGTGCTTCTTTTCAACTCAGGCGACTGCAGGGTTTCGCGATGAGCCTGTTGAAACTGCCGCCGATGCGGGTTGCCCGGCTTGCCGCCCGGGTCGATGCCTGGCCAAATCTGGTGACGATGTTCCTCGACAATGCGGCGGAGGAAGGCACGCTGCCGTTCCTGTCGCGCAAGGTGGATGGCGAATGGCAGGCGATCAGCTGGGCACAATGCGGCGATATTGTCGCCAGCCTGTCCGCCGCCTTGCTCGAAATCGGCATCAAACGCGGTGACCGGGTGGTTCTGGTCAGCGAAAACCGCCCCGAATGGTGCCTGGCCGATCTGGCGATCATGGCGGCGGGCGCAATCAGCGTGCCGGCCTATACCACCAACACAACCGCCGATCATGCCCATATCATCGGCAACAGCGGTGCTCGCGCCGTCATCGTTTCCGGCCCGAAACTGGCGGCGAACCTGCTGCCCGCAGTCGCCGCCAGCGACCATTGCCGCATCGTTATCGGTATCGAACCGTTGAAAGATGCCCAGCGCAGCGATCTGGTCACCGAACTGCACATCCACCAATGGCAGGCACTGGTTGAATCTCGAGCCGCTGATCTGCCCGCTGATCGCGCCGCCGTTCGCGCCAGGGCCACCATGCAACGGCACGATCTGGCCTGCATCATCTATACCAGCGGCACCGGCGGCGCACCGCGCGGCGTTCGTCAACATCACGGCGCCATCATGCGCAACATCGCCGGCGCCATCACCGTGATCGAACAGGATTTCGAACCCGGGGAGCCAAAAGGCGAACTGTTCCTCAGTTTCCTGCCGTTATCCCACGCCTATGAACACACCGCCGGGCAGTACATGCCGATGGGGATGGGCGGACAGATCTATTATGCCGAAGGGCTGGAAAAGCTTGCCGCCAACATCGAGGAAGTTCGGCCGACGTTGATGGTTGTCGTCCCCCGCCTGTTTGAAGTGCTGAGGATGCGCATCGCCAAGCAGATTGAAAAGCAAGGCGGCGTTGCCGTCACCCTGCTTAACCAGGCGCTGCGGCTGGCGCGCAAGGAAGCGCATAACCAGCCGCTGAATCTCGTCGATCGCGCTTTGGATGCCGGGTTGGAACGCACGATCCGAAAATCAATCCGCGCCAAATTCGGCAGCCGGCTGAAGGCGATGGTTGCCGGCGGTGCGCCCTTGAATCCGGAAGTCGGCATTTTCTTTGCCGCCATCGGTATCAACATCCTGCAGGGCTATGGCCAGACCGAGGCTGGCCCGGTGATTTCATGCAACCGGCCGCGCGCTCGCATGAAAATGCACACCGTTGGCCCGCCATTGACCGGCGTCGAGGTGAAAATCGCCGCCGACGGCGAAATTTTGGTGCGCGGCGAACTGGTGATGGACGGTTACTGGATGAACGACGCCGAAAGCCACCGCGTGCTGCAGGATGGCTGGCTGTATACCGGCGACATCGGCCACATCGACAAAGACGGTCATCTGGTTATCACCGATCGCAAGAAAGACATCCTGATCAACGACAAGGGTGACAATATCGCGCCGCAGCGGGTGGAGGGGATGCTGACCCTGCAAGACGAAATCTCACAGGCGATGGTCTATGGCGACAAACGCCCGCATCTCGTCGGCGTCGTCGTGCCCGAGGCGGAATGGGCGATGTGCTGGGCCAAGGACAATGGCATGCCCGGCGATCTGCGCAAATTGGCCAAGGAGCCCGAATTTCACCGTGCCGTGATGGCAGCGGTGGACCGGGTGAATGTGCGGCTTTCGACCACCGAAAAGGTTCGCCGGGTGATCATCGCCGATGAACCTTTTACCACCGACAACCAGCAGATGACCCCGTCGTTGAAAATCCGCCGGCATGTGCTGAAACAGGCCTATGGGGACCGGCTCGATCGGCTGTATGCTGGATCCTGAATGATTCCCGACCAGATTGAAATCGTCACCGCCGCCGGGCCCATCGCTGCGCTGTGCTGGGATCGTGCCCCCGCCACCGCGCCGCGCCTGCATTTTGCCCATGCGACCGGCATGAATGCCCAGCTTTACGCCCGGCTGCTGGCGCCGCTCGCCGACCGGTTCCGCATTATCGCCAGCGATGCACGCGGCCATGGCCGCACCCGGCTGCCGGCGGCGGTAAAATCGGGTGATCTGATGCCATGGGAAGGCTTTGCGGATGATCTGTTCGGCCTGATCGATGCGGTGGACCCGGGTGCGCCCTGGCTGCTCGCCGGCCATTCGATGGGCGGATCGGTGTCGCTGCTCGCTGCCGCTGCACGCCCGGCGCGGGTTGCCGGGCTGGTGCTGCTTGATCCGCCATTCATCCCGTTTGCCATGGCGACCACGGCCCGCGCGGCAGATGTCACCGTGCCCAATCCGATGGCCGATCAGGCCGAACGCCGCCGCGCCGATTTCCCCGATGCCGCCGCCGCCCGCGCCGCCTATCTGGGCCGCGGGGTGTTCCGCACCTGGCGGGATGATGATCTTGACGCCTATTTGTGTGCCGGGCTGCGCGACACGGCCACGGGCGTCAGCCTTGCCTGCTCGCCGTTGTTTGAAGCCGCCACCTTTCGCGGCGTCTCGCACAACATCGAACCAGCTCTTGCGGCGCTGCAATGCCCGTTCGCGCTGGTGGCGGGTGAAATTGGCTCCACCGTCCACGGCGCCGAATTCGCCGCTTTTGCCGCCCATCCATATTGCATTTCGGCCGAGCGCCTGCCCGGCACCACACATTTCGTGCCGCTGGAGCGCGGCAACGCCGTCCGCACTGCCATCGTCAATGTCGCAGCCGCAAAACCATTTGCGCGTTGAAGCGTTAAGGCCCCGACATCGCCCCGACAAGGATCACCAGAATGCGCCACTACCTCCTCCTCGCCCCGCTGTTGCTCGCCGCCTGCGGTGACAAGGCCGATCTGCCCATCACTGCCGGCCAGGGCAGCAATCCCACCCTGCCCGCCGCCAAATCCATGCTGTTCCCCACCGTAAAGGTCGCCGACACCATCGGCTGGAAGGTGGGTGAGGCCCCCACCGCCGCCCCCGGCCTGTCGGTCGCCGCCTTTGCCACCGGCCTCGCCCATCCGCGCTGGCTGTTCACCTTGCCCAATGGCGATGTCCTGGTCGCGGAAACCAGTTCGCCGCCGCAGCCCGATGATGAAGCCGGCCTGAAGGGCAAAATTCAGAAACTCGTCATGGCAAAGGCCGGGGCAAAGGCCCCCTCCGCCAACCGCATCACCCTGTTGCGCGATACCAATGGCGATGGCGTCGCCGATTTGAAAACCCCGTTCATCACCGGGCTGAACACGCCGATCGGCATGGCGCTGGTCGGTAACGACTTTTACGTCGCCGAAACCGACAAGGTCAGCCGCTTTCCCTACACAACCGGCGAAACCGCCATCACCACGCCGGGCGCAAAGCTCGCCGATCTGCCCGCCGGCACTCGCAATCACCATTGGACCAAGAATGTGATCGCCAGCGCCGATGGCAAAACGCTGTATGTCTCGGTCGGATCAAATTCCAATGTCGGCGAAAACGGCCTGGAAATCGAAAAGAACCGCGCCGACATCCTGGCCATCGATCGCACCACCGGTGCCACCAGCATTTACGCCACCGGCCTGCGCAACCCCGTCGGCCTGGCCTGGGAACCGGTCACCGGCGCGCTATGGACCGCGGTCAACGAACGCGACGAAATCGGTTCCGACCTCGTCCCCGATTACATGACCAGCGTCAAAGCCGGCGCGCATTATGGCTGGCCATGGAGCTGGTATGGCAACCATGTCGATGTGCGGGTGAAACCCGAACGCCCCGATATGGTCGCCCGCGCCATTAGGCCGGATTATGCCCTCGGCCCCCACACCGCCAGCCTCGGCCTTGCCTTCGCCGCCGCCAACCAGGCGCTGGGCCCCCGCTACGCTGCCGGCGCTTTCGTCGGCCAGCACGGATCGTGGAACCGCAACCCGCCCTCGGGCTATAAAGTCGTCTTTGTCGCCTTTACCGCCGGCAAACCGCAAGGCCTGCCGCAAGACCTGCTTACCGGCTTCCTCACCCCGGATGGCAAGGCCCATGGCCGCCCGGTGGGCGTCATCTTTGACAAATCGGGCGCACTGCTGGTCGCGGATGACGTGGGGAACGTGGTGTGGCGGGTCAAGGCGCCCTAGCCCTTTGCCGCTCCGGCAAAGGGCTTGATCTCAGCATCTTGCTGGGCGCGAAACCGGTTTCCGCGCGCACTTTATTTGCCCCCGCAAGGATCGATTGCGTCGGCGCACAGTTTACCATGAGCGCCGGTATCGTCTGCGACACGGCTCGGGGAGTGAAGGTGCGGCCGGCCATCTACCGCCCCATCATTCCGCGCCAAATGGACGCCCTTTGGCAAAGCGCAGGCACACAGGAGAAATCATGTTCAAAAAAGGTGACGAAGTTCACGAATCCGCACAGGAAGCCCGGCAAGGTGTGAATGTCAAAGGCATGACGACGGTCCTGTGGCTGTCGCTTGGCCTTGTCATCGTCATTTTTGGCGGGTTGCTATGGTATTGGCTTTAGTGGCCGAAACTCGATGCTTGAGACACTTGCGTCGTTTGATCGCTTTTGAGTGGAAAAGTGGTCGGGCAGCTTGAGGTGGTCCCGCCTGTTTGGACAGTTTGGCGGCGAAGTTAAGCTAATCCCGGGTTTCGATTATGCCGCCAGTTGGAGTGTTTCCGATGGCGGGGCTAGCCCCGCCATTGGTCGCGTTGCGCTCGTCCCATAGGTCTCATTGGGGGTCTGGCCTGCAAGCCCCGAGTGCGGTGGGTCGGCGTGGTAGTACCCTATCCAGCGTGTCAGGCCGGTTCGTAGTTCGGACCCCGTCTCGAACGCGTGGAGATAGACGCATTCGTATTTGAGAGAGCACCACAGGCGTTCGATGAAGATATTGTCCATCCAGCGTCCGCGGCCGTCCATGCTGATGCGGATCTCGGCGTCCTTCAGCACGGCGGTAAAGGCAAAGCTGCTGAACTGGCTGCCTTGGTCCGTGTTGAAAATGTCGGGGATGCCAAAGCGCGCCAGCGCTTCCTCCAACGCCATGGCGCAGAAGCTGACGTCCCCAGATCCTTGGCATCGTGTTCGACAGCCGCCACGCCAGCACCTTGCGGGTCGCCCAGTCCATGATGGCCACCAGATACGCAGAAGCCCCGGCGCATCGGGATGTAGGGATGTCCGCGCACCACACCTGGTTCGGCCTCTCGATCGCCAGATGGCGCAGAAGATACGGGTAAATCCGGTGTTGCGGATGCGGGGCGCTGGTGCGCGGTCGCTGGTAGATCGGCGACAGCCCCATCTTTGTCATCAACCGCCGTACCCGCCGGCGGCCGATGCTCGCGCCTTGACGCCGCGACAAGCGAACCATCTGCCGGCTGCCGTACCAGGGCATGTCGAGGAACGCCGCATCAATCCCCCGCATCAGCGCCAGCGTCTTGTCGGACTCGGGCTGCGGCGCGTAATAGAACGATGACCGGCTGATCGACAGCAGGCGACATTGCGCCGAGATCGACAGATCGGCGTGCGTTGCCTCCACCATCCCGCGCCTTCGATCCACGCCCATCGACGACACGCTTTGGCCAAAAAATCCCGTTCCACGACCAACTGCCCGATCTTGGAATGCAGCTTGTCGATCTCCGCCTCGCCGCTCGCCCGCGCCACCTCCGAGGCGCCAGCAAAGGTTGAGGCCATGCCGTCGATCGCCTGCCGCTTCCACGCCGCGATCATCGTGTGATGGATACCGTGCTTGGCGCCCAGCTCCGCCAGCGTCAGGTCACCGCGGATCGCCTCCAGCGCAACCTTGGCTTTGAAATCAGCCGAATACCGCTTTCTCGTCGTCTTCATTCCCGTCCGTCCTTCAGATCGGGAATAGCTTAATATCCTGTCCAGTTTTCCGGGACCACCTCAAAACTGTCTCGCGGTTTCGTTCCGTAACGGTATTGCCAATCAAGATGCGGCGGAAGCCGCTGCAGCCAAGCGCAACTGGTCCTTGCGGATTTTTCCTGCTGGTGTTCGCGGCAGGTCTGACACCAGAATGAGGTGCTCGGGCGTTTTTTGGCGGGCTAGCCCGGCGCTGGCGATGAGAGTGGTCAGGAGCGCGAGGTCAACCAAATGGTCTGGTGCAGCAACGATAAATGCGCAGATGGACTCGCCGGTCCGCGGGTTCGGCATGGAGACGACCGCAACATCCTGAACGGCCTCGTCGCGTATCAGTACGTCCTCGATTTCCTTGGCGCTGATGTTCTCGCCTGCACGAATGATCAGGTCCTTTTTGCGGCCGGTGCAGACGAAGTGATCACCTTCCACGATGCAACCCAGGTCGCCCATGCGGAAGTAGCCGTCCTCATCATAGGCTTCAGCATTGTCTTCCAGTCGGGCATAACCAAGTGCCATCGAGGAACAGCGAACAAGGATCTCGCCTTCGGCGCCAGGCATCGCAACCAGGCCGGTTCCGACGTCAATGATCTTGGCCTGCGTGCCGACCAGCCGGCCATCGGTTTCCGCCCCCATGCGTATCATTGATCGTGCCTCGGGGCCGCAGGTCAGTGTCGCGGTTTCGGTGGAGCCGAAGGTTCGCCACGGGACGCAATTGGGAAACACGTCAGCCGCTTTATAGATGAGGCTGGGGGGGACAGCGGCGCCGCCACAGATATAATGTTCAAGATCGGGCAATGATGCGCCGCCCGACGCGATGTCCACCAGACCCTGGAGAAATGGCGTCGCGCCGACCCCAAGCGTGCAGCGTTGCAGGCGCATGGCTTCGAACGCCGTTTGGGGTTCCCAAACATCGATCATGACAACGGGAATGTCGCCGTACCAGGGCATGTTCAATGCCCAGAGGAACCCGCTGATGTGTGTGACCGGCGATGGACAGAAGGCGATGTGACGCGGCGACAGCTTCATGGCCTTGGTCATGCGCGCTGAGTCCGCGTGAATGCTGTTGTGAGAATGCAGGACCGCCTTTGGGCGACCGGTTGTGCCTGACGTGTACATGATGAGTTTGACAGCATCGGGATCGATCGTCGCAACCGGGGAAAATATCGACGACTGGCCAAGAATGGCGTCGAAACTTTCGAAGCCGGCTGCTTGGCCCCGAACGACAATCACCCGCAGGTCAGGACTATCCGGCAACAACCGACGCATCATATCCGTGTAGCTGTAGCCACGGAAACTATCCGGGATGAATATCATCCTGGGGCGGGCGTCAGCGATCATGTGCCTGAGTTCCGCATCGCGATTTATCGGCACGATCGGATTAACGACGACACCGGTCATCGCCGCGGCGAGAGTGATGACTGCGGCCTCCCACCAATTTGGCAACTGGAACGAAATAACGTCTCCGCACCGCAACCCCGACGCCACAAGATAGCCAGCCAACCGTTGGGCCCGGTCAACTAGCTGCCTGCAAGTGAGCGAGACGCCATTGTCGATAATCTGCACACGATCGGCGTGCTCGGCAGCGCGTTCCGCGGCATAGGTCCAGACAGTCTTGTTCGGCCAGTCACCATTGGCAACGGCTTCAGCAGCCATGGCCGCATCATGGCGGACAAGCCAGCCACCCGGATCGCGCCGATGCTCGATACCCTGCATGCCAGAGTCGCTTTCGTCGTCTGGGATGTGGTTGTACTCCTGATATTGACGAGATGATCGCTCGCCAAGACTGTACCCGCTTTACCGGAATTCACCCGGACCGAACAGCACGCCCGGCGGCTGCCATTGACTGTCGATGCAGAGCGTCTTGCCTGACGCGAACGGTCGCTTTCACCGACTGCCGCCGAACTCTAAGGTTGCGTTGGAAGCCCCTTGTGGGGCGCTTCGTAGCCGAATTCGTGCGGAGAACACGGTCGGGAACGCGCTGAAGACGAGCGCGCTTATTTTGTATCGGCACCTAAGGAGTTGGCCAAGATGGGGAGTTTGTCGGGCAAAGTAATCGCTATCAGCGGTGGCGCTCGGGGCATGGGTGCAGCCGAGGCGCGGCTATTCGTGGCCGAGGGTGCACAGGTCGTCATCGGCGACGTCCTTTCAGACGACGGCGTTGCATTGGCCGCCGCGCTTGGCAGCAATGCCTGCTTCGTTCGCCTTGATGTCAGCAGCGAGCCGGACTGGATCGCTTTCTTTGCGGCAGCGAAGGCCCGTTTTGGACGGCTGGATGGACTGGTCAACAACGCCGGGATTCTACAGCCGGGAGCGATCGCCGACTTGACCGTCGCACAGATCACGCGGTCATTCGAGATCAACCAGCTCGGCACGATCCTTGGTATCAAACATGCGACGCCGTTGCTGACCGCCGCCGGCGGTGGCGCTATCGTTAACTTGTCGTCGAGTGTTGCAGTTCGTCCGTTCGCCGGAATCGCCGCCTATGCCGCGACCAAATGGGCCATTCGTGGCATCACGCGCGTTGCGGCTCTCGAGCTCGTCGGCGCCGGCATCCGGGTGAATGCAGTGTTGCCAGGCTATATTCGCACGCCGATGACGGAGGCTTTTGGCGATGAGATGGATGAGGTGGGGCTGTCGTTGACACCCACGAAGCGCGCCGGCAGGCCCGACGAGGTCGCGCAACTTGTTCGTTTCCTGTTGTCGGATGAAAGCAGTTACATATCGGGCTGCGATTATTCGATCGATGGCGCCTCGACGGTTTGAAATAATATCCGATCTGAAAGCAGAAATTGGAATTCTGATGTCGACATCGAATATCCCCCCGCATGTACCGGCGCACTTGGTCCGTGATTTCGATTTTGTCGATATGCGCGGCGAAAACGATGTCTATCGGCATTTCGGGAAACTGCACGATGGCCCAGATCTATTTTTCACCCCACATCACGGCGGTCATTGGGTGGCAACCCGATTTGAAGACATGGAGGCGATCCTCAGCAATGCGGCGGACTTTTCCAGTCTGCACCAGACCGTCCCGCCAATGCCCATCACGCTCACCTTGATCGAATGGGATGGCAAGCTTCACGCCGATGCCCGCAAAGTGCTCGCGCCATTCTTTGGGCCAAAGTCGGTCAGCAATCTGGAAACCGTGGCGCGCGACCTCACGGTTCGGCTGATCGACGGGTTTATCGACAAAGGCGAATGCGAGTTCATCCAGGATTTTGCCCTGCAGATGCCGATTATCATCGTGATGAGCCTGATGGATCTGCCGGTCGAAGATACGCCCTATCTGATGAGCATTTCCGAAGATATTGTCCGCTCGGTTGATCCCGATGTCCAGGTCGCTGCGTTCCAGCGCGTTGCAGAATATATTGCTGAAAGGGTTTTGCCGCTACGTCGCGCGAACCCCGGCAGTGATATTTTCAGCGCCATCCTGGCGGCGCGGATCGACAATGGGCGAGAGTTCACCGAAGCGGAGATCATCAGCTTCGGCACTGTCCTTGTCGCCGCCGGGCTCGATACCGTTGCGTCGACCCTTGGTTTTCTTACCGAATTTCTGGCCACGCATCCGGGTCACCGGCAGCAGCTGGTCGACAATCCGGCGTTGATCAACGATGCACTCGAGGAGATCACGCGCCGGTTCCACTTGGCAAATATCGCCCGCGTTGTTGCCCATGATCTCGAATACAAGGGCGTAGCGTTCAAGGCTGGCGATTGTATCCTTATTCCGACATCGGCGGCCGGTATTGATCCGCGCCGGTATTCCGACCCATTTTCGGTTGATTTTCACCGCGGTGACAAAAAAACACTGTTCTTTGGTCGCGGCGTCCACCAGTGCGTCGGCTCTTTCCTGGCCCGAACCGAATTGCGGGTATTTCTGCATGAATGGCTGCGGCGCATTCCCGATTTTTCGGTCAAGGCCGGTGAAACGCCAATTGCAGTGCCCGGCAAGGCAAATTGCGTTCGCTATCTGCCTTTGACATGGCCGGTGCCGCAAGCCAGCAGCAAATCCTGATGCTTCAAAACAGAGCCAATCGGAAATGTGCCCGATGAAGCGCTACATTTGTGTGTTCTGCGGCTTTATCTATGACGAAGCCCTTGGCATGCCGGACCATGGCATCGCGCCAGGAACGATTTGGAGCGATGTACCGGATGATTGGTATTGTCCGGACTGTGGCAATGACAAGGCATCGTTCGAGATGGAAGAGATATGATCTTTGGTGAATTGCCGGGATAGATCTTCGCTGGTCAATGCGCTGTCTTTGCTAGTGGCTGGTGTATCGGCGAGTCGGCCTGATGCGCACCGTCTTCCCAAGCCTGGTTGCGATATTCTTTGGGCGTAATTCCGTAAGTCGCTTTGAACATCCGACTGAAATGGGCGGCGCTCTTGAAGCCGGCCATGAACGCTATTTCGTGGATGGGAAATGCGCACAGATGTGTCGAAGCCAGCCATTCACGCGCCTTTGGCAGGCGTTGCATCCATACGAGTTCGGAGAAGGAGGTGTTGTTGGCCTTGAGCACATGACAGAGATAACGCGGCGATATCCCACACCGAAGCGCGACGGTGTCGTAGCAAAGCTCGGGATCGGTCAAGTTCCGCAAGATATAGCTCTCGATATCGGCGAGCCGCTTGTCGAATAACCGCATGCGGGGAGCAGGCCTGTCGGCCAAACCGCCGATATAGTCGGAAATCGTTTCAAGAAAGGCGCCAACGAGGTGCTCTGATGCGTTTCGGCTCAAGGTTTCGCCGTCATCAAACAACAGTTGCAGCAATTTCAGGATGACCTGCTGTTCGCCGGCTGGCAGGTCGAACGACGAGCCAAACTCTATCGCTGCCGGCAGGTGCGTTAGAAACAGCCGCGCCGGAACCACGGCTTCGACCGCTTCGAAGATCGACCCTTCTTCCGCCAGGGCCTTGGCGAGGAACGGGGTGCCTGAATCGAGGATGGCGCATTGGCCCGCCGTCACTGTGCACGTATGCTGCGAGCGCACGATCTTCAGTGATCCACTCCGCACGAACCATATCACGCGCACGCCGCTCTTGTTTCGCCTGATATCCGCTAGTGTGCGCCGAAACGAGATGCCTGAACGGGTCGTCGTTCGCATAAGCCCGATCGGATGGTCTAGCGCTTTCTGCAAGGTAAAATCGAAATTTCCATCGTCAATTCCGGATATCTCGCCATCGTAGAATTCACTTTGGACGACATCACCATAAGCCCGCCGCATGTCATCGACGCTACCGCTGAATGAAAAGATCGTTCTCATGGCGTCACAACCCCAAGTAGCTCCGGCGTAGTTTTCTCCCGCCTGTTTTCACTCGAAATATAACGATGAACCGAGATGGGTGGCCTGTCAAAACGCCACCTCGACCTGCTGCGCGTCCCAGATTGGCATCGCCAGCATAGACAGTCGTTTTAAATGTACAGCCTCGTTCCCGAAAAGCACTGCGATCACTGTGAGGCGTCGATAATGGTGACCGACAATACACTCTTCCGTCACGCCGATGGCGCCATGGAGTTGAATCGCATTACGGCCCACAAATAATGCGGCCGTGCTGGTGATTGCCTTCATCGTTGCGATGGCATGGTCTCGCTGCGGTCTGGCAGAGTCGATGTTTGCAAGCCCATAATAGAGGGTCGATCGCGCGAGTTCGAGTTCGACCAGCATGTCTGCCATCCGATGCTGAACCGCCTGAAAACTGCTCAAGCTCGCGCCAAACTGGCGCCGTGTCCGTATGTATTCGGCGGTAAGCACCAGCAGTTCGTCCATCGATCCGATCGCTTCGGCACAGATCCCGATCATCGCATGGGCATGACCTGCGGCTATCGCGGTTACGGCTGCAGGCGGAGCGGCGATCATGATTGCCGGTGCTTCACTAAAATGCACATCGGCGACAAGCTGGTTATCGATGGTACGATAGGCAAACGACGAAACGCCCGGCGCGCCGGCGGCCACAAGAAATAAGGCGATTCCTTCGGTGCAGCGAGCCGATACCAAGAATTTTGAAGCCGTTGCGCCTCCATGGATCGCCGACTTTTCACCAACTATGGTCCAGCCTTCACCGAACTGCGTGGCAATGCTTGAACAATAATCGGTGTCGCCGCGCGACGCCAATTCGCCATGCGCCAGCGCAACCTGAACATCGCCAGCTATTATGCCGGCAACAAGGGCGTTGCGATGCTCCCCGGGAGGCAGCGCCAAAAGTGTCTGGAGCGCAAGGACTGCGATGCCCAGAAAAGGTTCCAGCACCAGTGCGCGGCCGAACGCCTGCATGATCAGCGCGGTCTCGATCTCGCTGCCGCCAAAGCCGCCATCGGCTTCGGAAACGCCGGCGCCGATCCAGCCGAGGTCGGCAAATGCCCGCCAGTTATCAGCCGAGAAATATGTGCCGGTCTCGATCAGCGATTGTCGCCGCGCTGCGTCATAGTCGCGCGCGCAGAAACGATGGACACTATCAGCAAGCGCGGTCTGTTCCTGGGTGAGCGTGAAATCCATCGCGCTTCAAAGCCTCAAGATGGTTTTTGCGATGATGGAACGCTGCACTTCGCTGGCGCCGCCATAGATCGTCGCCGCCCGCCGAAACATCGCTTTTGAAGCCACGCCGATGGCCTCGTCATCGACGATCTGCGGGTTTGCGAGATCGCTGCGCAACTTGTGGTGGCCTTCGGGATCGGGCAGCGCCGCAAGGCCCTGGTCACCCATGGCCTCGGCAGCGAGAAGCGCGGCGCGCTCGCTCAGCTCGGAACCCCGCAGCTTCAACACGGATGAGACGGCATCGGCACTGGTATCGCCATCGGCCGCATGGAGCACCCTGAGCACAGACCATTCAAGCGCGAACACTTCCGCTTCGAGCCGGGCCAGCTTTTGCGCAAACACCGCATCGTCGATGAGGAATCCGGTCGGCGTCGGAGCACGTCCGGCGAGATGCCGGATCTGTTCGATATCGCGCTTGGTATGGGAAACGACCGCTGAGGTGGTGCGCTCATTGGTGAGCAGAAACTTGGCGTAAGCCCAGCCCGCGCCAGGCTCGCCGACCAGATTTTTGACGGGCACCCGGACGTTGTCGAAGAAGATCTCGTTGAGCGTCAGGCCTTCGTCGATCGACCAGATCGGCCGCCGCGTTATCCCGGCCGATGTCATGTCGATCAACAGAAACGAGATACCGGCCTGTGGCTTGACCGACTGGTCGGTTCGGACGAGCGCGAATATCCAGTCGGCGCAATGCGCTTCGGTCGTCCAGATCTTGTGACCGTTGACGATGTAATGGTCACCCTCCAGATCGGCGCGGGTGGTCAGCGATGCGAGGTCGGAGCCGGCGCCAGGTTCTGAAAAACCCTGGCACCACCAAATGTCTCCGTTGAGGATCGGCGGCAGGAAGCGCTGCTGCTGCTCAGCCGAGCCAAAACGGCACAGCACTGGCCCGAGCAAATCGATGGCACAGCGATCGAGAACAGGTGCCCGGCTGCGCCTGAGCTCGTCTTGAAAAATATGGCGCTGGAGCGGATTCCAATCGGTGCCGCCGAGCGCCGCCGGCCAATGCGGCGCGCTCCAGCCGTGCCGGTTCAAGATTTTCATCCACCGATCGACGTCGGAACGACAGCTATGATAATCGTGGATGCCGCGCCTTGCGATGTCGGCGGGCAGTTCTGCCTCGACAAACGCGCGCACCCTCGC
Source organism: Sphingomonadales bacterium (assembly GCA_038228305.1). Classification (GTDB taxonomy): domain Bacteria; phylum Pseudomonadota; class Alphaproteobacteria; order Sphingomonadales; family Sphingomonadaceae; genus Sandarakinorhabdus. Next base: position 256,691 of record JBBRPI010000002.1, read on the forward strand.
ACGAAACCGGATGTCATCAGGAGACAGGTCAAAATTCATTAGCCCGAGCTTGGCCGGGTTCGCATGCAAATGCGATCACTGACTGCTGGCTCGCAATTCGAGGCAATGAACATGGCGCTCTGGGACAAACCGACCGGTGTGCAGCGTCGGTCAACCAACTGGTGAGGCATGGATATGGATCGCTGCGGCCGCGCAGCTAGCGTGGCGTCGGTATGGAGGCCATGAATGACACCGGAAGACATATATTGGGAATGGGGCAGCGACGCAGAAACGCCGCGGCTCTTGCATTCGATGATCCGCGTTGCCGATCTCGACCGGGCGCTGGAATTTTATTGCATCAAGCTGGGCATGAACCTGCTCAGCCGGGTCGATATCGAAGCGGGTCGCTTCTCGATTGCGTTCGTCAGTTTCGGCGCGGATTATTATTCCGGGGCGATTGAGCTGACCCATAATTGGGATCATTTTTCAAATACTTCGGGATACACGCATGGCAACGGCTATGGTCATGTCGCCATCGGCATCCCTGACCTTGCCGGGACATGTGACCGGCTAGAGGCAGCCGGCGTGACGATCCGCACACCGCCGAAGCGGCTTTTGCCAAGCGCGCCGGCGCTTGCCTTTGTTCAAGACCCTGACGGCTATCAGATCGAATTGATCCAGACGTCGAGGCGCTATCCGATTCCAGGCGTATGAAAGATCTGGAAGCCGAGCTCGACGCGATCCTGGGCGATCGTGGCGTGATGTCAGGGGACGATGTCCTGGCGCGATCGTGCGATCCGTTTCGGGCAGTGCCGCCTGGCCGGGCTTTCCTCGTGCGACCGGCGTCGACCGACGAGCTTTCACAAGTGATGGCGGCGTGTCATCGCCGCGGCCAGCGCATCGTCACCCACGGCGGCCGAACCGGGGTCGCCGGCGGCGCCTACACCAGCGCCGACGAGATCATCGTCTCGCTTGAACGCATGAATCGCATTGAACGGCTATGCCCTGAAACATTGCTCGCCGATGTCCAAGGCGGCGTGCCGGTCGAAGCGCTGCAAAGCGAAGCCGCCCGGCACGGGCTGTTCTATCCCGTTGATCTTGGTTCAAAAGGCAGCGCCACGATTGGCGGCACGATCGCAACCAATGCCGGCGGCAACCGGGTGTTGCGCTGGGGGATGACACGCCAGAATGTCATCGGGCTGGAAGCGGTGCTTGCCGATGGCACGATTGTTTCGTCGATGAATCGCCTCGTGAAGAACAATACCGGCTATGATCTGAAACAGTTGTTTATCGGCACCGAAGGCACGATCGGCATCGTCACACGCGCCGTAATGCGGCTGGTGCCGGCACCGACCAGCCACGCCACGGCCTTTGTGGCGGTCGCCAGTCACGCCCATCTGCTGCAACTGCTTGCCTGTGCCCGGCGCCTGATGACACTGTCGGCCTTTGAAGTGATGTGGCCCGATTATTATAATCTGGTCGCCAATAGCGATACGAAACGACGGCCGGTCGAACCCGACCATGCAGCCTATGTGCTGATCGAGGCGATGGGCTATCAACCCGCAATCGATCAGCAGCTTTTCGATGCATTTCTGGAAGAGGCCTATGCCGATGGCCTGATCGCTGATGCCGTGGTCGCGACATCAGGGCAGCAGATCGCCGATCTTTGGCGGGTGCGTGAGGCGGCTTCCGTGCTGGTCGCAGCGCTCAGTCCGTTTGTGTCGTTCGACATCAGTATCGATGTCCGTGAAGTCGAACACTTCATGCTTGAGGCGCGGGCCGCGCTTTCCCGGCGCTATTCGTGCGTCGCGACAGCGACCTTTGGCCATCTGGGCGACAATAATATTCACATCGCCGCCCATATTGGCCCCGACACGCTGGCCGAAGAGGCCAATGTCGAGCGTATCGTCTTCGATGTCCTGCGGCGCTTTGATGGCGCCATTACCGCAGAGCACGGGATCGGGCAGACCAAACGCGAATTTTTGCCGGAACATCGCAGCAAGGCCGAGATGATGATGATGCGCACTCTGCGCAGCGCCATGGATCCCTCGCAGTTGCTCAATCGCGACGTTCTTTTCTGATCATGTATCGCAAAGGATCCCCATGGCCGTTCTGAACGTCAAGACGCCGGCTTTTTTTGAAGACGAGACTCTGGCGCTGTTCCGCAATTCAGTTGCGCAGTTTCTTGGTCGGCATGCCAGCGCTGAAAAGACAGCAAGCTGGCGCGAAAACGGCATGGTGCCGCGCGACCTGTGGCTCGCCGCTGGCGAGGCCGGAATTCTCGGCGCGTCGATCCCCGAGGCCTATGGCGGAAGTGGGGGTGATTTTCGGTTTGATGCGGTCGTGATGGAGGAGCTGGGGCAGCACAATGCCCTCAACTTCGCGGTTCCGCTGCATAGTGCCGTGATCGCCCCCTATATCGTCCGCTATGGCACCGAGGCGCAGAAGCAGCGCTACTTGCCGCAAGCCTGCACCGGCGAACGCATTCTTGCGATTGCGATGACGGAGCCCGGTGCCGGTTCCGACCTGCAAGGCATGCGGACGACCGCCGTGCGCGATGGCGATGATTATGTCATAAATGGCCAAAAGACATTTATCTCCAATGGCATGACTGCCGATACCATAATCGTTGCGGCAAGGACCGACGCTGGCGCAAGCGGTATTTCACTGTTCATCGTCGATGCGGAGAGCGCCGGATTTGCGCGTGGGAGCCTGCTGGAAAAGCTCGGTCAGGCCGGTCGTGACACCACCGAGCTTTTCTTTGCCGACCTGCGCGTCCCGGCGGCCGATCTTCTGGGGCAAGAGGGCCGCGGTTTCTACATGTTGATGGAAAATCTGCCGCAGGAACGGCTGGTTATCGCCTGGCAGGCGATGGCGATGATGGAAGCGGCACTGGCCCAGACGATCGCTTATGTGCGGGATCGCAAGCTGTTCAAGCGCACCCTGATCGAATTTCAGAATACGCAGTTCAAGCTTGCCCAGTGCAAGACCGAGGCGACCGTTGCCAAGGTTTTCCTCCACTATTGCACCGAGCGGCTGTTGGACGGTGATCTGGATGCCGCGACCGCCTCGATGGCCAAGCTGGCGATTACCGAAACCCAGGCGCGGGTGATCGATGAATGCCTGCAGTTGCACGGTGGCAACGGCTACATGGCCGAATATCCGATTTCGCAAATGTACAAGGATGCGCGCGGCTATCGCATCTACGGCGGCACCAGCGAGATCATGAAACTGTTGATAGCACGCTCACTCTGACCAGCCAGTTGCACAAAGGATGGCACAAATGACGGCCTTCATAATCGATACGATCCGGACTCCCACCGGTCGCGGCAAGCCTGGGGGCGCATTGTCGACCGTTCATCCCGTCGAGTTGCTGGCGAAAATGCTGGCAGCGCTTGTCGCCCGAACCGGCATCGACCCGGGTCTGGTTGACGACGTTCTGATCGGCTGCGTCAGCCAGGCCGGGGAGCAGTCGGGCAATGCCGGCCGGATGGCGTTGCTTGCGGCCGGCTTTCCTGCCCATGTGCCGGCGTCGATGATCGAGCGCAAATGCGGATCAAGCCAACAGGCCGTGCACTTCGCAGCGCAAGGAATCGCTGCCGGTGCCTATGAACTGGTCATAGCCGGTGGCATTGAATCGATGAGCCGGATCCCGATGGGGTCGGCGCGCATCGGCATGGATCCCTTCGGCCCGACGATAAACCAGCGCTTTGCGCCCGGGCTTGTGCCGCAGGGCATCTCGGCCGAATTGATTGCGGCGCGTTGGGGAATCAACCGTGACGCGATGGATGCCTATTCGGCGCAATCGCATCAACGCGCGGAAGCGGCGCAGGCCAATGGCTGTTTCAAGAACGAGATTGTTGCCGTTAACGCCGGAGATAGCCTGGTCGAGCGCGACGAAACGATTCGCCTCGGTTGTACGAGCGACGGCCTCGCGGCGCTGAAACCCGCGTTTAAATCCGACGAGATCGAGGCGCGTTTCCCGGAAATCCAATGGGGTATCACCGCCGGCAATGCCTCTCAGCTTGCCGATGGCGCGTCGGTCATGCTGCTCGCCAGCGAGGCGATGGCGGCGCGTCTCGGCCTCAAGCCGCGCGCGCGGTTTGTCGCCTTTGATGTTGTCGGCGACGATCCGTTGTTGATGCTGACGGCGCCGATCCCGGCGACGCGGCGCGTATTGACCAAAGCCGGTCTGGCGATCAGCGATATCGATCATTTCGAGATCAACGAGGCGTTTGCCTGTGTACCGCTGGCCTGGGCCAAGGACCTTGGCGCCGATCCGGACAGGCTGAACCCGCGCGGCGGCGCTATCGCACTTGGTCATCCGCTTGGTGCATCGGGCGTCCGTTTGATGACGACGATGCTGAATGCACTTGAACAGACAGGTGGCCGCTATGGTCTCCAATCGATGTGCGAAGCTGGCGGCATGGCGAATGCGACGGTGATCGAGCGACTTTAGAAGGAAACGGACATGCAGATTGACGGAATTGTGGCGCTGGTTACCGGTGGCGCTTCAGGGTTGGGACGGGCAACGGCGCAGCGATTTCTGAACGGCGGCGCCCGGGTGGTGATTGTCGATCTGCCATCATCGCAAGGCGCCGCGGTGGCGACCGAAATGGGGCTGGCCGCACGTTTCGTTGCCGGCGATGTTACCAGCGAAGACGATATGAACGCCGCCATTGGCATCGCCCAGGATTGGGGCGCGCTGCGGGCAACGCTGCATTGTGCCGGGCGCGGCCACACCATGCGGATACTCGATCGTGATGGAAATCCCGGGTCACTGGAGGCCTATGAAGGCGTCATCAGGACTAATCTGGTTGGTAGCTTCAATGTTTTGCGGCTTTCAGCGGCGGCGATGGCGCGCAACGAGCCCATGGCTGATGGCGACCGCGGAGTCGTCGTAATGACGGCCTCCATCGCTGCTTTCGAGGGGCAGATTGGCCAGATCCCTTATGCGTCGTCAAAGGCCGGCATTGTCGGAATGACGCTGGTCGCGGCCCGAGACCTGGCGGCGCGTGCCATCCGGGTATGCACGATTGCCCCCGGTATTTTCGATACACCCTTGCTCGCCCGGCTCTCCGAAGACGTCAGAACGTCACTCGGCCGATCAGTTCCCTATCCTTCACGTCTCGGCCATCCCGATGAATTCGCGCTGATGATGCAGCAGATCGTCGAAAACCCGATGCTCAACGGCGAGACGATCCGGCTGGATGGTGGACTACGGATGTCGCCGCGCTGATAGGAATGCCCTCCCCGGAAAATCCGAGGAGGACATTTCCGGGGAGGGTTGAACGAACGCTAGAAGCGGAAGCTGACTTCGCCACCCCACATCCGTGGCCGGCCAGGAATTGCCGTATTCAGACCAAGCACCGAACCCAAGGCAAGACCGCCGGTGTAATAGGTCTTGTTGAAGGCATTGTTGACAAAGACAGCGGCGCCAAATTTTGATCCAGCGATATCCGACCAGGCGATCCTGCCATTGGCAATCGCATATCCGGGCAGTTCGGAGCCTGGATTGATCGTGCCGTTGACGCTCGAATAGAAGAACTTGGACTGGGCATAGACATCGGCGCGCGCCGAAATCGAACCGCTATTCCCTGAAAGCGGCACATCGACCTGAGCGAACACCAGGCCCGTCCATTTCGGTGTATCGGGGAACGGTCCGAACGCCGTTGTCACCCCAAAAATCTTGACCGAATTCTTGTTGAACTTGGCGTCAGTGAGCGCCAGATTGCCGCCGATGGTCAACCAGTGCGCAGGTTTGATCTCGCCTTCGATTTCAAAGCCCGAGATCCGTGCTTGCGGAACATTGGCGGTCAGGGCCGTCGGGCCGAGCGCAATCGGCGTGGTGATCGTGACATAGATCGCGCGTTGGATGTTATCGACCCACTGGGTGTAGGCGGCGAAGGTCAATCGCGCCGGCACACCACCGACAGCACCGTTGAACTTCAGGCCGGCTTCAATGTCCTTGGTCGTTTCCGGCAGGAAAAGCGCCCCACCGATATCGATCGTGCCAGGTGCCAACTGGGAATTTGTATTGAAACCGCCCGAGCGCCAGCTGCCACGATGCGTGATGTACAGCAGCAGATCGGATGATGGCTTATAGTTCAACCCGATGTTCCAACTCGGTTTGCTGAAGCTATCGCGAACACCATTTGGCGCAAAGCCGAGCTGGCCATAAAGGCTGCGCGGCAGGTGGTTGGCCCGAACCTGTTCCCACGTATAGCGAAGGCCGGCATCGACGCTTAGCTGGTCGGTGAAATTATAGCTCAAATGGGTAAACAGCGCCTGGTTGCGGCTGATTTGCTCATTTTCCTTGTCAGCCGAAGGAACGGTGGGAACGATTGGTCGCAGATCGAAGAAAGATGTCGGGATATAAAAATACTTGCGTTCATATCCGATATAACCGCCGACAATATACTCCAGCTTCTTGTCCATGGCGCTGCCTTGCACCTGAAGTTCGTTCGACCATTGCTTGGACGAAAATTCCTGTTGAAGGCGCAGTTCGTTCAAGCCGTTGGTGTAGATCGCAAATGGCGTTCCGTCGACATCCGTATCATCCTTGCTCGAGCCATCACTGAAGCCAGCGATATTCTTGATCAGAACAGAATCCGAAACATCGAAGGTTGTCGTGTTGGTCAGGATCTTGGAAACGCCCCGATGATTGAGAAGGCTGTTGAAGCTGACTTCATAAGGACCGCGCTTGGCCTGAAGATCAGCAAACGCGCTCAACCCCCCGGGGAAGGTGCCGGGATTGGCAGCAAGATAAATTGGCCATCCAGGGCCAAGGCCCGCCGGGCTATAGGTGCAAGCCGTGACGGACGAGGGCAGGGTGCCGCACGCATAGACGTTGAATACGGGGCTGCCGACGTTGGTGCCGTTGGTCGTATTATACTGGAACATTGTCGTATTCTCGATGGCATCCGACGGACGCAGCAACAGCGTCACGCGGCCAGTCTGAGAGGATTCTTCTCCACCTTTTTGGCCATTGACCGTGTTGATCTGAAAGCCGTCGCGGCGCCGGATGGTGCCGGCGACGCGAAGCAGGACCTTGTCGGAAACCAGCGGCAGGTTGAAAATCAGGTCGCCTGACTTCAAGTCATAATTGCCAAGCTGCACGCGCGCTGAGCCAGACAGTTCATTGATAGGCTTGGCTGTTGCATAAAGTACGGCGCCGCCGGTCGTGTTGCGCCCGAACAAGGTTCCTTGCGGGCCCTTGACGACCTGGACCGATTCGATGTCGACAAATGACGTCGCGCTGGTGTTGGTTACCTGAAACTCATTGAAATACGGCAACACACCAGGGCTGGAGCTTGAGTAAGCGTCAACGCTCTGGCCACGCAAAGAGTAGTTCAACTGGTTGGACGACAGGCTTTCGCGGATCGTCAAACCCGGCACGGCGCGCTGCAAATCGGCTTCAGAATTGATGGCGCGCATGAGCAGCTGCTCGGCGCCGATCGCCGCGACCGAGGCGGGAACCCTGTCTTGATTTTCGCTGCGGCGCCTTGCAGTAACCGTGATCGTATCGAGCGAATCGACTTCAGCGGCCGCGGAGTTTGCGGCGGCAGCTTGGGCCTGCTGCGCCGATGCCGGTGCAAAGGAAACCGCGATTGCAAGGAGCGAGGACGACAGCATGGCTGTGCGAAACCCTGGTTTTGCGGATGTGAAACTCATGATCGACTTCCCCCTTGGCGCTGCTGCTTTGTTCTGGGCAGCTTGGTTGTCTTTGAACGGTATGCCGAGCGTTTTTGGAATGCCCTGAACTGTCTTCGCACTTGTCTGAACTTGCTATGGCAGCGCGGTGCTCGATCGGCGCTTGACGGCAGCCATGGTCAATTCAGCGACCCCTAATGAGCAACGACGCAAAGCGCTGATGCGCCGCTTCGCCAGTTGCCAAGCCTAGGAAGCGCAGCCGAAGTGCTCGCTGTCGACTGCCGGATTTGCCCCGCCCATGATCAGGCAGGAGGCCCAACTGGTGTGATTCGTCCCGCCGAAGCCGGCCCGGCGTTGGACGCCGAAGCCTGTCGAGGCTGATGCGGATCGGTACGCCAAAATCTATCGTGTTGCGTGAGCCGCTAACCGGAAATTGCAGCGTGTTGCATCGCCGCATTCAGGTCCCCCCAGCTATCAGGGCCCGCTATACCGACAACGGCAGTGGCCGACGTGACCCCGACCGAGCCGACCGCCCAGTCACCCGTGCCTTCGAACTCGCGAAACCAGTCGAAGACCAGGCGACGAAAGGCAATGCGCCAGACGCCATTGCGGCATTCAAAACGGTCCTGGTACCGACCACCGATCAGGCTGTCGAAAACGGATCCATCGGGTCGGCGGACGCGGTGATATGCTTGAAGATAGGATTCGCTGGCCGCAACCGCGCCATCGAGTGAGACAATGATATTGCCCAGCAAGTGCGCGGTCAATTCGACACCGCCGGCCGCCAGCCATCCGCAGATTGACGAGGCAAACTCGTTTCCAGTGCCGGCAAAGACACCATATTCGACCTGTGAATCCGGCCAGAATATCTCCATCAATATCGTTTCGTCACGGCGATCGATGCCCCGGCAGTATAGCGTCAACCGCGCCTTGATGGCCGCCTCCGCTTCGATTGTTGCCAATCTGCTGACGATATCTTGATCATGCATGGCCGGGACCTCTTCCATAAATCGTTGCAAAACTGCTGTGGGCTTGCTGTTGTGTCCACTCAAATGTCGGTGTCGACCAGCCCCGCAGCGCCGATCGACAAGGGCCTGCCGTCTGGGACTAGCTTCACTGCCGCACCAGACGATCACGATTGGCCTCCCCACCTTATGGTGGTGGCTCGAAAGAGCAGGGTAGATGGATACGGTTTCGCTTCTTAACGGCTTCTCACCCGCGGTGATTCCACCCGAAGCTGAAGCCTTGCGCGCGCCAATCAAGGCTTTCCTTGCTGACTGGACCCTCAAATCGCCACCGCATCGCCGCGCGCGTTCCTGGACTGCATTCGATCGCGATTTCAGCCGTGAACTTGGTCGGCGTGGCTGGCTTGGCCTGACAATACCGGCACAATATGGCGGCGCCGGTCTCGATGCCTTTGCGCGCTTTGTCATTGTTGAAGAACTGCTCGCGGCGGGAGCGCCTATTGCGGCGCATTGGATAGGTGACCGTCAAAGTGCGCCATTGCTTTTGCGCTATGGCACCGAAGCCCAGAGAAACACTTTTTTGCCTCCAATCTGCCGCGGCGAAACTGTTTTCTGTATCGGCATGAGCGAGCCCAATGCCGGCTCGGACTTGGCCAGCGTCCGCAGCCGAGCGACGCCAGAGGGCGATAATTGGCGGCTCTCCGGATCGAAAATCTGGACCACTTACGCGCATGAGGCCGACTATATGATCGCGCTCGTCCGCACGTCGGGCACGCCGAGTGACCGACAAGCCGGGCTGTCGCAATTCCTCATTGACCTGTCGTTGCCGGGCATTGCGATCAAGCCGATCATGCTGGGCACCGGCGACAGTGATTTCAGCGAAGTCCATTTCGACAATGTGCTGCTACCGGGAGACGCCTTGGTCGGCGTGGCGGGAAACGGCTGGTCGCAGGTAAACGCCGAGCTGGCGTTCGAGCGCAGTGGCCCTGAGCGCATCTATTCGAGTCTGGTCCTGCTCGACCTGTGGATCACACAGTTGCAAGACCAGGCTGACGACAGCGATCTCGCCACGCTTGGATTGCTGCTGGCGCGGCTGGCATCGCTGAGGGCGATGTCGCTTGGCATTACCGCGCGCCTGGCGCACGGCGAATCGCCGATCATCGAAGCGGCTTTGTTCAAGGACCTTGGCACGGCGCTGGAACAGGATATTCCAGCCGCTGTTGCAAACGCCGTGAGCGCCCGACCCGACCGCGCCATAGATCCGGAACTGCTGCGCACGCTGGCCTATCTTCTGCAGCTATCTCACGTCTTTTCGCTACGGGGCGGCACCCGTGAAATCCTTCGCGGCATGATTGCACGCGGTCTTGGGCTGAGGTGACCGCTATGGATAACAGCTTGCTGGTCGACAGCTTTCAGCGCCTGCTGGCCGATGCGGCACCCTTGTCACAGCTTCGCTCGGCCGAGGTCTTGCCGGGTGCACCAGCGTGCTGGGAACAGCTCGAAGCGTCGGGATTTCTCGACGGCATGGTGCCGGAGGCGCTCGGCGGTGCCGGCTTGTCCGTCGCCGAAATCGAACCACTTATCGCTGCGATGGGCGCCTGCCTGCTGCCGGCGCCTGTGGCAGAAACCATGGTCGTGCGCTTCTGGTCAGCGCGAGCCGGCTTTGCCTTGCCGCCCGGCGCCGTCGTTGTTCTTGCTCCCGCGTCGGCAATGGTTCCGCTGGCCCGGCATGCGACACATGCATTGGTGCCAACGTCAGGTCGCCTCGATCTCGTCAGGCTTCAGGCGCTGGCAGCAGACCCCTTTCGGGCGGGAGGCGCGCCTATCGGTCAGGGGGGCGATGTCGAAGGCTCGCTGCCAGCGGACGGGATTGATCTGTTGGCGGTGGCGGCGGCGTTGCTGGCAGCCAGGATGGCGGGGGCGATGGCGCAAATGCTGACGATGACGATCGGCCATGCCAACGACCGTGAGCAATTTGGTCGGCCACTGGGCAAATTCCAGGCGGTTCAACACAATCTCGCGATCATGGCCGAGGAAGTGGTGTCCGCGCGCAGCGCAGCACGGATTGGCTTTGCTGGCCTGGATTTCGACAGTGTGCGCAGCGCCATCGCCAAGGCCCGGGTCAGCGAGGCCGCTCACCGCGTCTGCAGCCTCGCCCATGCGATTCACGGCGCTATCGGCGCGACGATCGAGCATGACCTGCAACTTTATACCCGCCGGTTGATGCAATGGCGGTTGGCCTTTGGCGGCGAAACCTATTGGGCCATTCGGCTCGCCAAGGCGCGGCTCGGACAAGCAGAAGGTACATCGGCTGATTTCGTCCGATCAAGCCTTCAGAGCGAAGGGTGATTTGCCATGAACCATCATGAGCTGGCGCAAATTGGAATGGGGCGATGTTGGCAGGACCTTGTCGTCGGGCCGGTCGGCCGAACCTTTCGTCGCACGATAACCGAAACGGATCTGGTCAATTTCATCTCGGTCACCGGCATGCTTGAAGCGATCTTCATCGATGCTGACTGTCCCGATGTGGCGATTCCAGGACGGATCGTGCCAGCCGCGCTGACACAGGGGCTTATCGAAGGGATGCTCTTTCAAACCCTGATCCAGGGGGTCGGGCTCGCGTTGCTCGAAATCAACACCAAAGCGCTGCGGCCGGTGCTGGTTGGCGACAGTATTTGGGGAAGCGTCGAGACGCTTGAAATCCGCCCAACCGCGCAAAACAACCGCGCGGTTGTCGCGTCGCAGGTGCAGGTATTCAACCAGCGTGATGAAGCGGTGATGTCTTACATGGTCAAACGGCTCGTTGCCGGTCGGCCGGGCGTTGTCGCATGACCAAGCAAATGGTCACCCTGGACGATAAATATACACAGGCCAGTGGTCGTGTTTTCATGTCGGCGATCCAGGCACTGGTCAGGCTGCCAATCGAACAGGCGCGCCGCGACCGCGCTGCTGGCCTGAAAACGGCCGGCTTTATTTCAGGCTATCGAGGCTCGCCGCTCGGCACCTATGATGCGGCACTTTGGGCCAGCCCAAAACTGCTGGCCGAGCATGACATTACCTTCCTGCCGGGATTGAACGAAGAACTGGCCGCCAGCAGCGCGCGTGGCACACAGGAACTCGCCTGGCTGGGCCGGTCGGATCGGCAGGGCGTTTACGCTTTATGGTATGGCAAGGGCGTCGGCACCGACCGCGCGATGGAGGCGCTCAAGCTGGGCAATATGGAGGGCGCTGCTGCACACGGCGGTGTGCTTGTCGTGACCGGCGATGATCATGGCGGCAAGTCATCGGCGAGCGCCCATCAATCCGAACATGCGTTGATCGCCGCGATGATTCCCATTCTCTACCCGTCAAGTCCGGCCGAGATCATCGCATATGGCCTGGCCGGCTGGGCGATGTCACGCTTCAGTGGCGCCTATGTCGCCTTGAAGTGCGTCACCGACACGCTGGATTTTTCGGCGTCGGTTACGTTACCCGATCCTGCCAGCCGGTACGTTCTTCCCGCGTTCGCAGGGCCGTCAGGTGGGCTGAACCTGGCGCAGATGCGATCCCCGTTGGCGCAGGAAGACCTGGCCGTGACGCACCGCCCGTTGGCCGCACAGGCATTTGTGCGGGCCAACGGCCTTGATCGGACGATATTCGATTCCGCTCATCGCAATCTTTCGATCGTTGCCGCGGGCAAGGTCTATCTCGATGTCCGTCAGGCGCTGGACGACCTTGGTCTCGATGCGGACGCCTGTGCGGCGCTCGGGATCCGTCTTTACAAACCGGCGATGGTCTGGCCGCTCGAACCCATCGGTATCGCCGAGTTCATGCGTGACAGCCGCGAAGTGCTGGTGGTGGAGGAAAAACGCCCGGTAATCGAAGATCAGATTGCGGCGCTGCTGTGCCGTGAAACGCAACATCAGCGTCCGCGCCTGTCAGGCAAGCGCGATGGCGACGGCAAGCCGCTGCTTTCTGCCGTTGGCGAATTGGCGCCCGACACGGTCAGGCGCGCCTTGGTCCGCTGTTTGGAAGGGCTGGGGCTGTTCGACGACGCCGTGCGCCAGCGCGCTGACGCACTCGATGCGATCGCAAAACGCGCCGCCGCCGTGACGGCTACCGGGCATGTTCGCCCGCCTTATTATTGCTCGGGCTGTCCGCACAGCACCGGCACGCGCCTGCCCGACGGCAGCATCGCGCTCAGCGCCGTGGGTTGCCATGGCCTGGCCGCCTTCATGCCTGAACGGCGGACATTGATGCCGATGCCGATGGGCGGTGACGGCATGCCATGGGTCGCCGCAGGGCCGTTCGTCGATACGCCGCATATCTTCCAGAACATGGGCGACGGCACCTATGCCCATTCCGGCATTCTGTCGATCCGGGCTGCTGTTGCCGCTGGATCAGCGATGACTTTCAAGATCCTGTATAATGACGCTGTCGCCATGACCGGCGGCCAGCCGGTTGAGGGCGCGCCCTCACCCGTCGAGATTGTCAGGCAGCTTGTTGCCGAGCGGGTTTCACCGGTTGTGATCGTGACCGATGAACCGTCAGCGTTCAGCGGTGCCAACGCGCCCCCTGCCGGCGTTGCCGTTCATCATCGCGACGAACTCGATGCTGTTCAGCGGCGCCTGCGCGATGTCAAAGGCGTTTCAGGGTTGGTCTATGTCCAGACTTGTGCTGCCGAAAAGCGCCGACGCCGCAAGCGTGGCACCTATCCTGACCCGGACAAGCGGGTCATCATCAACCCGGCCGTCTGCGAAGGCTGTGGCGATTGCTCGGTTCAGTCTAACTGCCTCAGCATCCAGCCGCTCGAAACCGAATTTGGTCGCAAGCGCATGATCGATCAATCGTCATGCAACAAGGATTTCAGCTGCATAAAGGGGTTCTGCCCCTCCTTCGTCACCGTTACGGGTGCCAAAGTCAGGAAATCCAACCGGATCGCCGATCCCGCGCTGCTCGCGTTGATCGCAGCGCTGCCCGAGCCCGAGATGGCAGCCAGCACAGTGCCGTATAGCATCCTTGTCACCGGAATCGGCGGCACTGGCGTGTTGACCGTGGGGGCGGTCATCGCGATGGCAGCGCATCTGGACGGCAAGGCCTGTACAGTGATGGACCAGACCGGCATGGCGCAAAAGGGCGGCGCCGTGACCAGCCACGTCCGGGTATCAGCGACACCAGACCAGCTATTCACCGCGCGGCTGGACACCGGCATGACCGACTTGTTGATAGCGTGCGACATGGTTGTCGCGGCAAGCAGCAGTGTTCTGCGCACCGTGAAGCCAGGCGTGACCCGAGCCGTGTTGAACGCCGACGTCACGCCGACGGGCGCTTTCCAGACCAATCGGGATATCCAGCTGTCGCCGGAAGAATTGGCCGCCACGATCGACACGGCGCTCGAAAGCAGATCGATGCGTCTGCGCGCCACCGATCTTGCCAAAATGCTTGTGGGTGACAGCATTGCCACCAATTTTTTGATGGTTGGCTTTGCGCTGCAAAAGGGGTTGCTGCCGGTTTCGTTGGGCGCGCTTAAAGACGCCATCGTGCTCAACGGCTCAAACGCTGCTGGCAATCTCGCCGTTCTTGGTCTCGGCCGGCTTGCCGCACATTCGCCGACGGAGTTTGGCGCGCTTCTGCCGCCCGCCGATAATGTGCTGCTGCCGGTGACCATGGACGCCTTGCTTGATAGCCGCGTCGGGTTGCTCACCGCGTATCAAAATGCTGAATATGCCGCGCAATATCGTCATTTTGTCGCTGATCTCATGCACATTGTTGACCAACGCGGCATTGCAGGCAGCGACGCCTTTGTACAGGCAGTGGCCAATACGCTGGGACGCATCATGGCGTATAAAGACGAATATGAAGTCGCCCGGCTGCATACGGGATCCGCTTTTGCCGCAACTATGGCGGCGCAATTCACAGGTGACTTCAAGCTGCGATTCCATCTGGCGCCGCCGTTGCTGGCGCGCCGCGATCCCGCAACAGGTCGGCCGCGCAAACTGGAATTCGGGGCGTGGGTTTTGCCGGTTTTTCACCTGTTGAAAGCGGGCCGCCGCCTGCGAGGCACATGGCTAGACCCCTTCGGCTGGTCGCACGAGCGACGCCAGGAACGCGCCCTGATAGCCTCCTACCGGGCACTGGTCACCGACGCGGCCACGCGCCTGACCGACGCGAACCTGACCGCCGCCATCAAACTCGCCAGCGCGGCGCTTTATATAAGAGGTTTTGGTCCGGTCAAGAATGCCGCGCTCGAAGCCTATGCCGTGCGACTTCCCGGGCTTGTAGCAGCGCTTGAATCCCGGCCCGCTTTTGAAAAGGAGGCTGCCGGTGTCACCCTTCAAAGCGCTTGAAATTTCGCGTCTCGGTGACATCGTGACGCTGCGGTTGATAAGGCCGGACCTTCACAATCGCTTCGATGCGATCCTGCATTCGGAGTTTCCGGCCGCGCTCGCCACTATCGCCGCCATGGACGGGCTGGCAGCCGTGGTTCTCGCTGCCGATGGTCGATCATTCTCGGCGGGCGGCGACCTTGCGATGATGATCGAAGCCAATGCATCATCGGACGTGCGCGCGCGGCTGCATTCCGAAGCGCTGGCGATTGTCGATGGCCTGTTGCGAATCCCGGTTCCCGTGATCGCCGCGGTGCAGGGGGGGGCGATCGGGCTCGCAGCGACGATCATCGCCTGTTGCGACATTGTTGTCTGCCGCCGTGATGCCAAGATTGCCGATCCCCATGTACTTCTGGGGCTGGTTGCCGGGGACGGTGGTATTCTCGCATGGTCGCAATCGGTCGGGGTGATGCGCGCCAAGCGCTATCTGTTGACGGGCGAGACGATCACTGGCGAGCAGGCTTTGGCAATGGGGCTGGTAACCGATCTGGCCGATTCAGCCGCCGAAGTCGAACCGATGGCCATTGCGATAGCCGCAAAGATCGAAGCACTGCCCCGCGGCGGCGTGCGCGGCACCAAAGCCGCATTCTCGGAGCTGACGCGGAGACTCTACTGGCCGGCGTTCGAGACTGCACTTGCTGCGGAAATGATGACGCTATCTGGCGAGGAAGTTCGTGCGACCGTTCAGCAAGCGCTCGAGAATCAGCAATCAGGTCACTGAGATGAAGCCATTTCAGCGACGGTCAATGCTGTCTGCAAGCAGAGCCATTTACGCGCCGTCATTCTGGAACAATCATCTGTATCCGCATTCCAACAGGAAACGCTCATGACCGACCGTCCCGACCCATTTGTCGACTCTGTAGATGCAGCGTTTCAATATGCGGAGCCAAACGGCCCGATCAATTATGAACCATATCGGCAAAGCTATGTCCTGCCATCATGGAAGGACACGAAAAATCGCTATGCGAAGTTGCCGCCGCGCGATTTGGGCACCGACAGGCATGCAAACAAATCGGTGTATTTCTCCAAGGAGGCGATGACGCTCGAGTGGGAGAAGCTGTGGAGCAAAGTATGGCTTATTGCGGGTCACCTGAACGATATTCCCAAGCCAAACAGCTTCATGAAGGTGGATCGTGGCCCTGAATCGATCCTGGTCGTCCGCGGCGAAGGCGACGATGTGCGCGGCATGTACAATGTTTGCCAGCACCGCGGCGCCCGATTGGTAATGCAGGATTTTGGCTCCACTCGAAAATTCGTCTGCCCCTTTCACAAATGGGAATTCTCTAACACCGGAGAATTGCTCAAGGTTCAGGATCGCGAGTCATTCCGGGCCGAAGCGCTTTGTCATGACCTCGATCTGCCGGCGGTGCGGTGTACGGTGTGGCGCGGTTGGGTATTTTTTACCCTTGATGACGATGCCGAACCACTCGAAACGTTTCTCGGTCCTGATCTAATAGATCGGACCAAGGCCTATGATTTTGAAAAGGCGTTGCGCATCCGTGATGTTGTGCAGGAATGGCCGGCAAACTGGAAAACCGCTCACGAGGCCTTTGTCGAAGGCTATCACGTGCAGGCGACACACCCGCAACTGTTTTCAGCGGTTGACGCCTATCACGCCCAGACCGACCTTTTCGACAATGGTCACGCGCTCAGCATCTATCAGTTCATGAGCCCGAGCCCGCAACATCTCGACAAAATGACCGGCGAAATTGCTGAAGAGCACAAGATTTTTCTAAGGGAAGCAAAAATTCCCGAAGCTGAATGGCCAACCCATTGGCGTGACGTGCCCCAAGCGATTATAAATGCCAAGCTGTCACATACCGATTACGTTATCGATTATTCCAAATTTAGCGAAGGCCAACTGGTCGATGATTGGGGTGTCGGGATTTTCCCGACCACCGAGACGTTCCTGCACCCGGAAGGGTTTTTCATCCAGCAATGGCTTCCCCATCCAACCGATCCTGAAAAATGCTTCTACCAGGTGCAGGTTTACGCAATTCCAGGCATCGGTGAGCTGCCGTCGTTCATGGCGATCGAAAATGCCGACCTCAGCGGCGCAACGGTCTTGCCCCGGACCTACGCTCACCCGGATGATATCGAAGTGTCGGGCCCAGTCGTAAAGCAGGACCGCGTTCTTGTGCCCCGTGTACAAGCAGGTATTCATTCAAGAGGCTATAAGGGTGGTGTATACAGCGAGCAAGAAATTCGTATCCGACATTTCTTCGCAGAATATTATAAAAAACTAACCATGTAGATCATTGTTTCCGCATTTCCATCGGCCTGGAATTTTCGGATCTTGACATTGCAATGTGAAAACTCAGAATTTGAACTTGATGGTTTCGACAATCTGATAGAAATATGACCGCTCCTGCTCACTTTCGGAGACGCAACGGGTTTCCGTAGTGACATTAGATGGGCGCTAAGCTTCTGCCGTCCAAAGAGTTACACTCTTTTGGACAGGCAGGATTGGCGCCAAATGGACGAAGCCACTCCGCGAGAATGGGAGTTATCAGCGACACGCCGCATGAAAGCCTTCAGTCGGCAAACGGCAGCTAGGCTGCATTCGGCTCCCGAAAGCAGTTAGTCTGCTTACGGCCGAATTTCTGCCGTTCATTTTGGGAGAGCGAACGACCGCTCTCCACCAGAACTAGCCGTTCCGCTGCTGCGACCCTGGCTACCAGATTTCAGATTTTTACGACGCGAGCCAGAACCGATAGCATCTTTTCATCGGCATCGTGCTGGGTGGTGCCCTGGTTCATAGGCACGCGCATTGCCGGCGGGCGGTCTGCGCAAGAGTGCCGACGGCGCCAGGGGCTTCACGATATGTCAGGCGTGTGCCGTCACACTCATGTTGTCCGACGATCGCCCTTGGCGGGCGGTTGGGACTGGCAAGATGGGGTCTGGGGTTCACACCCCGGCCGCCGGCGGCATCTTCTGCCCTTTCCTGCCACGAGAAGCGTATAGTGGGAGAGGAAAAAGGACGCACGAGATTGATCAAATGAACCAAATAGAATATTATCATCGTTGAGTTTTTTCGTGCCATCGGGCGAATCATCGGGAAATGAGGTTGGAAAGTTAACGTTTTTTTGCTTGGGGCTAACTTTCCAGATTTCGGCAGGGTATGATCAGGGTTGCGTTATTCCATCGCATGCGGCCGAATCCTGGAAATACCAGTTTGGAACGTCAGGATTTCGCCGCATGAGGCACAGTTTCCGCGCTGGCGCCTTTCTGCCAGACGCATATTTGCAATCAAACCGCCGGAGCCGAACCGATGACAGCCACCGCCGCCGCCGCCCCTGAAACCCAGCATGTCGCGCCGAAATGGCCGCGCTTTGATTGGCAGGACCCGTTGTTGCTTGATGCACAATTAGGCGATGAGGAGCGGATTATCCGCGATGCGGCGCGGGGGTTTTGTGAGGCGGAACTGGTGCCGGCGGTGAAGCTGGCCAATCGGCATGAACAATTCGATCCGCAGCTGATCCGCAAATTCGGCCAGGCCGGCCTGCTGGGGCCGACGATTGACGGCTATGGCTGTGCGGGGGCGAGCTATGTGGCCTATGGCCTGATCGCACGAGAGGTTGAGCGGGTGGATTCGGCCTATCGATCGGCGATGTCGGTGCAATCCAGCCTCGTGATGTATCCGATCTGGGCCTATGGATCAGAGGCGCAGCGCCAGAAATATCTGCCGGAGCTGGCTTCGGGAGAGATGATCGGCTGTTTCGGGCTGACGGAGCCAGATGCCGGATCGGACCCCGGCGGCATGAAGACCCGGGCAAAGGCAGTGCAGGGCGGCTATCTGCTCAGTGGTGCCAAGATGTGGATCACCAATTCGCCGATTGCCGATATCGCCGTGATCTGGGCGAAATGCGATGATGACCGGATTCGCGGCTTTATCGTCGAACGCGGCGATTTTGGTTTTTCGACGCCAAAGATCGAGGGAAAATTTGCGCTGCGCGCCGGGGTGACCGGCGAGATTGTGCTCGCCGATGTGCATTTGCCCGCGGAACGCGTGCTAGCCGGCGTCGATGGGCTGGCGGGGCCATTTGGCTGCCTCAACAATGCGCGCTTTGGCATTGGCTGGGGCGCGATGGGCGCGGCGGAGTTTTGCTGGCACGCGGCGCGGCAATATACGCTGGACCGCAAGCAATTCGGCCGGCCATTGGCGGCAACGCAGCTGGTGCAGAAAAAACTGGCGGACATGCAGACCGAAATCACCCTGGGCCTCAACCTGGCGCTGACCGCGGGGCGGCTGATGGATGCGCATAATCTGGCGCCGGAAGCGATCAGCCTGCTCAAACGCAACAATTGCGGCAAGGCATTGGCGATCGCGCGGGAGGCACGCGACATGCACGGCGGCAATGGCATTTCGGACGAATATGGCGTGATCCGCCATGTGATGAACCTGGAGGCGGTGAACACTTATGAGGGGACGCACGATGTGCATGCCCTGATTCTGGGCCGGGCGCAGACGGGGATTCAGGCGTTTTTCTGACCCGAAACGCCCTCGTTCAATCCCGTAGCAGCCCCAACAGCGCGGGAACATGGCGTGCACGCAGGGCCGCAAGCACCCGGCGGTGGAGTTTTTGGGGGTGATATTCCGCCGGATCGAACGCCCGGGCGTTGGCGGCACAGACGTCATCCCAGGGGTCAAAGGCGACCTCGGCCCGCGCCATCGCCCAGGCACGGGTCAGGTGGCTGCCGGAACGGTCGGGGGTGAAATCCGGCCAGCTTGCGGCCGGCGTGGCGGTGCTGGCGGCGGCGGGCAGGCCAAGACGGACGGCGAGCAGCGCGGCAATTTTCGCTGATGCGCCAAGGCCCCGGATGCTGGCAAGGTCGGCGGTGAGCAGCGAATCAAGGCCCCTGGCCAGCACGTCGATGATCGCATCAAGGCTGTCGGGCGCGGTGGCAAAGGCGTCGCTCAGCCCATGGCCGGGCAGGTCGATCGCCAGCGTGCCTGGACGCGCCACCATCTCTGCCGCGCTACCCGGAGCGTGCAATGTCAGTGACGTGCTTGCCCGATCGCCCATCCAGTGCAGCTGCCCAAAACCAGCCACGGAAACGAACCCGGCATCATCCGGTGCCCGCGGCAACGGTATGCCGGCGGCAGGGCGGGCGAGCAGCCAGGCGCGGCAGGCCGCCTCCAGCTCCGCATCGGTCGTGACCTTATAGGCCGCCCAGCCCGGCGGCAGGTCGCCGAGGCGGTCAATGTGCGCCTGCAAGGGGTCGCCGTTGCGGCCCGTGATGAGCACCGGCGGCGTTGGCGCACCAGGCTCCGGCAAATCGCGCGGTGCCTGAAGCATCGCGGCATAGCCCTGGGCATAGGACGCCCCGGCGGCAAGCACGTCCATCACCATGGCATGGTTGGTGGCAGGGTTATCATGGGCGACCGACAGCCGATGCGCGTCATCTGTCGCATACCAGGGGAAGAACCAGCTCTGCTCACGAATGCGGTGCCAGGCCCAGGTCAAATGCTCGCCATAGGCCAACGGTACGAACGGCGGCGTGTAATTTGACCCAAAATCAGCACGTTCGGCATCGGTCCACACCGCATAGCCATTGGCCGCGATGGCGGCAAAACGATGCGGCGCACGCTTGGCGGCGGTGACGAGCGTTATGGCTCCGGAATGAGTGCCATAGGCACCAGCGCGATCCAAACCAAGCGCATCCATCACAGCGATCACCGCATCCGCATAGTCATTCACATGCGGATTGGGCATCGGTAGCGGCGCGGATTCGCCAAACCCCGGCGTATCCGGAGCAATCACGGTGAAATCTGGTGCCCAATCGGCGATCAGCGCGGCATATTCGGCGCTGGACCGCGGTGATTGGTGGATCAGCATAACCGGCGGCCCGCTGCCGGCGCGGCGATAATGCACGCGACGCTTGCTGCCATCGGCATTGGCAACATCGATGAAGTGGCGGGTGATAGTCATGCGGCCTCGATCAGTTCGATGATTTCACCCGCCGTCCCGCGCACACAGGCGCTGCGGCGACTGGCATAGAGCGGGCCATTGCGCGGCGTTGGCGGGGTAACGAAGGGCGCTGTCACTGCGTCCAGGCTGGCGATGATGAAACTGATCATGGCATTGCCGGGCGGCAGCCCCCCGGCCGGCGTTGCACGCGGCGTCGCAGCCGCAGGATATTGATCGATTTCCGACGCGGGCATCCGCCCAGTCCGTGTCATTGTCATGTCGGTGATGGTATCGGCAGGCAGGCCGAAACTGTTGTTGATGACGCTATACGGGATCGACCAGGTCTGGCCTTCGGCAAAGCCCAGCGCGGTGCAGTGAAAGCCGACGGCAGCGGCGCGATCAGGGGCGGCCAGGATAGCGATAAACATGTGATCGACGCGTGCGCTGGTCATCGGCAGGTCAAGATCAGACATGCCCGATTGCAGCACCTGGTTCAGATACAGGACTTCGCCGGCGCGGCCGACAACCTGAAACGGGATGAAATTGTCAAAACCTGGCACGCGCTTGGGTTCGCCGATCACGGTGAAGGCGCTGGTCTTTATGTCGGCAAACAGTGCGTCGCAATCAGCGACGGTGAATTCGAACGCCGCCCAGCCATAGCTGCTAAGCGGCCTGTAACCCGGTGAAGCCGTGGATTCGACAAGCCTGATGTAACCAGGCCGGGCATCGGCATGACACAGCAACGCGGTGCGACTGCCAGCCACGCCGGGCGCCCCCCAACCCGCCGCAAGATTGGCGGCAACAACCCCGGATTCGATCACCGACAGACCCAGGATTCCCGTATAATCGGCTAGGCTGGCATCAAAATTCGGAGTGGCGATGGTGCCGCATTTGATGCGGCCGGGCACGTCATAATTGCTGGTCATTTTGGTATCTTGTCCGGACGCATATCGCTGCGCAAGCCATAAACCCATTGCGTTCCCATACGCGGACCCAGGAGATTTGGCTTTATCCGATTGACGGGGAGGGCCTAGTTGCGGGTCGGCACCAGAAACCGCCCCGATACCCGACCGGGCGCCGTACCCGGTGTCGCCGCTGTGCCGCCACTGCGGCCATCAAAGCTGGTCAGGCCGGATACAAGGTTCAACACCAACCGCTGGCCCTTCAAATTTGATCCGCCGCGATCCAGCGTGACATTACCGACCATGGTGATGATCTTGGCAGCCACGTCATAAATACCAGTGTTGCCAGTGGCGCGCTCGGTCGGGCTGACCAGCTTTACATTGCCGCGTGCATCCAGCCGCTGCATTTCCGGGCTGCCGGACTTGCGAGTATACAGCACCTTCACGCTGTCGGCAGTCAACGTCATCTTGCCCTGCCGGATGACGACATCGCCCGAAAACACCGCCTGGTTGGCCGCATCCTGGATTTCGATCCGCGCCGCATCGACATCGATCGGCCCGCTGGTATCAAGCCCCTTGAGCGCCGAAGTCTGGGCAAAGGCCGGTACCGCAAGCAACGCCAAAAGCAGAAAGACAGGTTTCATGCCGCCGCTTTGCCCTTGCGGCCCAAAATCCGCAAGTGCACGCCGCCAGCCAGCACCATGTTGCGCCCCTGAATATCGCCACGCAAATTGCCGGCGCGGAAACTGCCTATCGGCAAAGTGCCGGTCACTGCCGCGTCAGTCTTTACCACCCGGCTCGCCATGTCGATATCGACGGTCGACGAATCGAGGCTGTAACCCGCATCGGAATCGAGCTTTACCGGGCCATTGATCTGCAAATGATCAGTTTCGATGAAATAGCGCCCGGATGGCGCCGTCACCGTCGCCGGGCCATCTGCCATCGCAAGGCGCGCTGTCAGCGCCTGCAATTCCACGATCGGCAAGGCGCTGCTGCGCTGCACCGCGCCCGCCGCGCTGATCGTAAACGCCTCCCCCTTGCTGGTCTCGCCGCGGTAGACGGCGTTGTTGACCCGCAGCCGCTCGGTGGCAACGGCAACCTTGTCCTTGGCGAGCAGGAAACTGAATTCCTGGGCCTTGGCCAGCGGCCAGATGACGATGGTGGCGAGCACCGCGACCGCCAGCGCCGGCAACAGCCATTTCAATGTGCCAAATATAACATCGCGGGCGCTGCCAGGCAGGGCCCCCTGCTGCCGCCGGGATAAAACGGCTGCCATCACATATGGGCAAAAATGTCGGTTTCGTCCCAGCCGGCCAGATCGAGATCGGCACGGGCCGGCAGGAAATCGAAACACGCCTGCGCCATCGCCGTCCGCCCTTCGCGGGCCAGCCGTTCGGCAAGCACGGCATGGGCGCGGTGCAGAAACCGCACATCCGATGCGGCATAGTCCTTTTGCGCGTCGCTCAGCTCGGCGGCGCCCCAGTCAGACGATTGTTGTTGCTTGGAAATATCCACCCCGACGGTTTCACGCAGCACGTCCTTCAAGCCATGCCGATCGGTATAGGTGCGCACCAGTTTCGATGCGATTTTGGTGCAGAATACCGGCGTCGCGTCGATGCCCAGATTGTGCTTGATCACCGCCAGGTCGAACCGGGCGAAATGGAACAGCTTCAGCCGCAAAGGGTCGGCCAGCACGGCGACCAAATTTGGTGCGTGATACTGCCCCTTGGCAAAGCGCACCAGATGTTCATCGCCATGGCCATCGGCCAATTGCAACAGGCACAGCCGGTCGCGGTGCGGGTGCAGGCCCATGGTTTCGCTGTCGACAGCGATCGGGCCGGGGGCAAAGACATCGCCGGGCAAATCGCCCTGGTGGAGATAAATGGTCATGGCGCCCGCTTAGCAGCCGCTTTGGCTGCTGTCATCACAAGTCGCCGGATGGTGCTGTCGGGGAGGATTGAACTCCCGACCTCAGCCTTACCAAGGATGCGCTCTACCACTGAGCTACGACAGCATGCCGGCGAAGATGCGGGGCTATGGGGGAGGGGTGGCGGGCTGTCAAGAAACCTCGAACCAGTTTAGGCTGGGAAAATGGCCAAAGATGATGACACCGCCGCCGAAGCCGCCCGCCAGAAACGTCTGGCCGCCGCGCTGCGCGCCAATCTGCTAAAGCGCAAGGCGCGCGACCGGGCGGCTGGCCTGCCGCCGGTGGCGGAGGATTGACCCGGGTTTTTGCTGGCCCGGGCGGTTGGCGAAGCGGCGATTTGCGACGAATTGGTGCCCAAAATCGGGTTTTTGGCGGTATTTTGGCGTTTTAAAGGGCCAAAACTGCCGCGAAGCAAGGCGCAATCGTTAACGCCACCATGGGTGAAAGGATTAAGATTTTAGTGATTTTACGGTTTCGGCGGGTTTTCCCGGGTTTGGCGGGCCGCCGCCTGCCGATGATCGTGCCGTAAACGTCAAGACTGCCGGATGGTGCAGCCAGCCATAGCCGAATCGGGAGGTGTAGGACAGCGCCATAGTGGCGGGTACGAGGTTGCGCTTGGGACGGTTGCAGATTTGCTATGCTGGCGGTCGTTATTGGCGGACGGCGGTCGTTCGATCGCCCAAAATGACAGGCAGAAATTGGGCCGATTGCCGACTGGCGGTTTCCGGGCGGCGAGAGGCAGAAAGCTGCCGTCCGGTCCGCCACTCAGCAACGGCAGCTCTCGACCAG
>JBBRPI010000003.1:0-255833 GCA_038228305.1 Sphingomonadales bacterium
CGCGTGGTCAGCGATGATCCGGGCTTGCTCGCGCGGCTGATGCCCGATGGGTATAGCGCCAGGCCACTGCAGGCCATCCTGTTCGAGGTCGAGGCGTGGGATTCCAACTGCTCGCAGCACATCCCGCACAAAATTGATGCCACAGACGTTGCCGAAGCGGTCGCACGGCGATCATCACCATGCTGACCGAGAAATGGCGCCGCGAGACGGAGTATCGCCTCATCAAGGACCTGTGGGCGTTCTCCGGCAATCGCATCGCCGTGCGCTTTCAGTATGAATGCCTGACCGACGGCCAATGGTATCGCGGCCATGGCAATGAACAATGGGAATTTGCCGAAAACGCTTTCGCCACGCCCGACGACTGCCCGGCCTTGGTCAGGCTGCTCTCAATCAAAGGATCTCTGTCGTGAAAATCCTCCCCAGCGTTCTCGCCGTGCTCCTTCCCCTTGTGCTGGCGGCGTCTGGCGCTCAGGCCCAAACGACAAGCGAGCTGTCGGCGACATTAGTTGCTGCGATGCAAGGGACGAAAACACCGGCCATGGGCGCCGTCATCTTCCGGGACGGCAAGATCGTCAGTCGGGCGGTGACCGGTCTTCGCCGCACCGATCAAACCGCGCATGTCGCCCTTGGCGACAGTTGGATAATCGGCTCGACGGGCAAGCCGCAGACCGTGGCGATGATCGCCCGGCTCGTCGATCGCGGCATTCTCGCCTGGGACACGCCCCTCGCCAGGATGCTGCCCGCGTTCGCCGATCAGATGCGCCCGGAATACCGGGCGGTGACGCTGGTTCAGCTGCTGTCCCACCATGCCGGCCTGCCGGAAAATGTCGACGATCCCAAGTTCGTCGAAAGTTTTTTCACCGATACGCGGCCGCTCCAGGCCCAGCGTCTGGCCTATATCGGGCGGGCGCTGCGCGATGCGCCGATTTATGCGGCGGGCAGCGATTTCGGCTATAGCAACACCGGCTTCCTGATCGCCGCCGCGATTGCCGAACGGGCGACCGGCAAGAGCTATGAAACGCTGATGCGTGCGGAAATCTTCAAGCCGCTCGGCATGACCAGCGCCGGCTTTGGCGCGACGCCAAAAGGCCAACCTTCGGGCCACGACGCCGGCAAGCCGGTTGGGCCAAGCAATTCCGACATGTTCGCGCCGGCCGGAAATCTCCACATGTCGATCGGCGATTGGTCGGCGTTCTCGCTTGACCAGCTGGCCGGGAGCAAGGGCAAGGGTCGATTGCTGTCGCCGGCCTCGTACCGCTTGATGCAGACCGTACAGCCCAATGGGCCAACCGGGCTGGATTGGGGCATCCAGGCGTCGATCGCCGGCCGGCAGGGGCCCGTGCTCGTCCACGGCGGATCGGACGGCAACTGGTTCGCTTATGTAATCCTGTTCCCCGCAACAGGGATCGGTGTTGTGCTTGTCGACAACGCCTCGGCGGAAATGGGCGGCGATACGGCGGCACAGGCCGCGCTAAAGGTTATCCTCCCAACCCTGGCGCTCGCGAAATAGCGGGTTCTCAGGCAGCCTGGGCAGTGTTCCCGGCATAGGAAGGAAATTTCAGCATGAATCT
Organism: Sphingomonadales bacterium; assembly: GCA_038228305.1. Taxonomy (GTDB): domain Bacteria; phylum Pseudomonadota; class Alphaproteobacteria; order Sphingomonadales; family Sphingomonadaceae; genus Sandarakinorhabdus. The sequence goes on from JBBRPI010000003.1 coordinate 1,572, forward strand.
CAACCAGGTGACGTTGCCTGCCGTGGACCTCGAAATCTCCGTTCAGTTTTATATCGGCATGGGCTTTCGGCAAATTGTGCGATCGGCAGACTATGCGCGGTTTGAATGCCCTGAGGGAGACAGCACCTTATCCCTGGAACAGGTCCCCCAACTATCCTCCGGGGATGGACCGATCATTTATTTTGAATGCAACGACCTTGATGTGACGGTCATGGATCTCATGGCAAAAGGCTATGTTTTCGACAAACTTCCAGCCGATGAAATCTGGCTTTGGCGCGAGGCCCGGTTGACGGACCCGGCTGGAACCCGGATCTGTTTGTTTCGGGCCGGCGGTATGCGGAAGTTCCCGCCTTGGCGAATCAAGCTTGGCGTTGACGCTGAATGAGAGCAATTGGGCAGTCGTGGTTGAACGCTTCAGCGCCGCACTTTATTCCGCCGCCGCCCGGCCGCGGTTTCGTTCGTCGGTGCGCGTCGCGAAAGGCCCGGCGCACGTCCTGCGGCTTGGGCATTGCGTCCTCAACGTGTCGGATTTTCGAACCTCGGAGCGCTGGTACAAGGACCGCTTCGGCTTTCTGACTTCGGACGAAATCGAAGCGGCGCCGGGCTTGGCGCTGGGTGCTTTCATGCGCTGCGATCGCGGCAACCGGATGGACCACCTTGTCAAGCTTTGCGGCCGCGGGCCGCGTGGTATCATTGCCGGAATCGGCCGGTATGCAGGGACAAGGCTAGCACCGTAATTCCGACTGATGTGCAGACTAGAAACGCTGGCAGCGACGCCTCTGGCCCAAAGGCCCCACCGGTGAGCCAGGCCGGATAGGCGCCACTGGCCGTGCTGGTCGCGATTGATTTCCCGAAATTCCCGCCGGACACTGCGGCACCGAAAAGATATCCCTGAGTGAAGTTCCACCCGGTGTGGACGCCGATCGACACCCAAAGGCGTCCGGTCAACGCGTAGAAGGAACCGAGCATGATGCCCGCTTCGACCGCGATACAGGCCGTTGTGAACCAGGTCGCTCCGGGGTTGCCGACGTGACCTGCGCCAAACAACACTGCGGAAATCGCAAAAGCAGCGATGGGGCCAAACGCACGCCACATGAGCCGCAATACGACGCCTCTGACGAGCACCTCTTCAAAAACACCGGATTCGATCGCAAGACCCGCGCCATGCCACGCGGAGGCCGGGCCGTGATAGTCGAAGCGATAAAGGTCCGCCCCGATCATTATCGCCATGACGATGCCAAAGAGGATGGCTCCGATCGCCAAGCCAGCGAATATCCCGGCGGGCGCTGTCGCCAGACCAAGTTCCGCGGGGGAACGGTGTTCGCCGAGTCTGACCAGCGCTGCATAGGTGCCAAGCACGATGCACGCGCCGAGAGCGCGCACGAAAAACTGTACTTCGGGACTTTTCGGCAACGCGTGGGCAAGCGCCTCCATGCCCGGGCCGAAGGCAAGCACAATCGCAAATACCATGGCCACAGCCCAGCAAGTGGCTCGTGCCGGCCTCCAGCGCCCTGGCCGCAGGATGCGCCGCTCGCCAAGGTCGGGCTGGATGCCCCAGTTGATGGCGGTTTGTGAATCTTCCACCAGCATTTGTGCAGACACTGCAGTCATTGTGATTTGCCTTGTGAATCTTGCGGCTCGCACGACGACAGGGCCTCGGACAATCGAACGCGGAGCAGGCTGATCATCCCTGCCAAAAGGGCCAGCAGGGCCGCGATTCCCAGTCCGAGCCGTGGCGCTGTCTCAACTTGCGCTACTGTCAGCAGCAGGCTCATGGTCACCGCGCATGCGGTGTGGCCTGCCAGTCGCGCGGTGCCTTGGTCGCCAATTCGATCAGAACCGATAGGACACGCCGACCAGGGCCTGCTGGCGCTGATAATTGCTGCCGCTGCCGCCGACGTCGGTATAGCGATACTCAACCCGCGCATTTACGTGGCTGCTGACGGCGTATTCGAGGCCGGCGCCGGCGTGCCAACCGTCCAGGCTCGAACTGATGATGGCCGCCTGGCCGACGCTCGAGTGGATGCGAACGCTGGCGCAGCCGCCGCGGACATAAAGCAGCGTCTTGTCATTGATGAGATAGCCGGCCCGGGCCGATAGATAGACGGCAAGGCGCGGGTCGACAGTGATGGCATTGTTGCCCTGGCCGACGCGCAGCTTGTTGTCCGCAGGCCCGTTGAGCGCCACTTCAGCACCCAGCACCAGATGCGCGCCGACGGTCCAGTCATAGCCGGCAAAGATGCCGACCATTGCCGAATCCCGTTCGATGCCGCGCGTCAGCGGCACGCCGTCAAGTTTGGGGCCGACCTTGTCATGGTTGTAGCCCACCGAAACCCCCGCATAGGGCCCGTCAAAGCTCGCAGCCGATGCTGGTGCTGCGGCAGCCAATGCGGCCGCGAAACTGAATATGATGATCTTCACTTTTATAAGTCCTCGTCTTGATTCCGGCAGCCAATGATCAGGCACTGCTGCCAGCGTTTCGCAGCGACGCATTGTGCGCCGTTTTCTTTGCGTGGCCGGGGGATAGACGTGGCGTTGGCGCGGCGGAATACGCAGCATTTGCATTAAACAAGTGCACGAAACGCCATGCCAACCAGCGAGTTTCATGCTATCGGTCAGGCATGGCGCTCCCGGACCTCAATCTGCTTGTGACACTGGACGTGCTGATGGCCGAGGGCAGCGTTGCGCGTGCCGCCAAGCGGCTGCAGCTGAGCCCCTCTGCAATGAGCCGGGCGCTGGCCCGACTTCGCGAGGTGATGGGCGATCCCCTGCTGGTCAGGGCCGGGCGCGGGCTGGTGCCGACGCCGCGGGCACTGGAATTACGGCAGCAGGTGAGTGATCTCGTCAGGAATGCCGAGTCGGTTCTCAGGCCGACGACACTGCTGGACCTCAAGGGGCTCGTCCGGACTTTCACCTTTCGGACCAGCGATGGCTTTACCGAAAGCTTTGGCCCGAGCATCGTCCGGCGGGCCAGCGAGGACGCGCCAGGCGTGCAATTGCGTTTCCTGCGCAAGCTGGACCGGAGTAGCGAAGGCCTGCGCGATGGCAGCATCGATCTCGAAACCGGAGTCCTGGGCAGAACCCTAGGGCCCGAAATCCGCGCCCGGGCGCTGTTTCGCGATCGCTTCATCGGGGTGGTTCGAGCCGGCCACCCGTTGGCGCAGGCGGCGATAACGGCCGAACGCTTTGCAGCCGGCAAGCATGTTCGCGTCTCGCAAAGCGGCATCGAGCGAGGCCCGATCGACGAAGCGATGAAGGCCGTTGGGCTGCGCCGGGACATCGGCGCCAGCGTTGATGGCTATATCGCCGCATTGGCGCTGGCGCGACACTCCGATCTCATCGCCAGCGTTCCCGAACAGCTTAGCTGCGCGTTGCGCGACGGCATGTTCAGTTTCCCGTTCCCGGTGCATGTGCCCGAGGTCACCGTTTCACTGCTCTGGCATCCAAGGCAGAACGGCGACCCGGCCCATCAGTGGCTGCGCCAGTGTGTGCATGATGCGTGCTCGCGGCGTTTATCGGATTGACCGCGTTGCTGGATGGCAGCGTTTTTGTATGACCGCTCCGACCAATCAAGATTTCCTGGATGGCCATCTTGAAAGCGACGCGCGCCATTAGTCTTTGCGCAGAAAGCCGTCGCCGATATGTCGAAGCGCTCAAAGTCGCCGAATGCGAGCCGACAGCTGACTTTCCGGTCCTAGCCATCAATGCCTGCAACGCGGACGCATTTTATGCGCGAGAACGACATCAAGGCGCGCCAGAAGCGCCGGTTCAAACGCACCACCGACAGCGAACACAGTTGGCCGGTGGCGCCAAACATCATCGATCAGAACTTTGCTGCGGATGGGCCCAACCAGTAGTGGGGGGTCGATATCTCGTATGTGTGGACGCGGGAGGAATGGCTTTATCCGGCCGTTGTCATTGACCTGTGCTCGCGCCGCGTCGTTGGCTGGGCTGTCGGTGATCGGCTGCACCGCCGGCTGGCGATCGCTGCCGTGCAGACAGCTCTTACCATGCGGCGTCCGCCCGAGGGACTGATCCATCATTCCGAAAGCGGCAGCCAATATTGCCCCGTAGATTACCAGGCCACGCTACGCCGCCACGGCATCCGGATCTCGATGTCGGGCAAGGGCAATTGCTATGACAATGCGATGGTCGAGACGTTCTTCAAGGCGTTGAAATCCGAACTGGTCTGGCGAACCACCTTCTTCACCCGCGCCGAAGCCGAGCGCGACATTGCCCGATACATCGATGGCTTTTACAATGCCGCTCCACTTTGTCGGGGCAAGTCCAGATCGCGCCGATCAGATCAATGGGTCCTGACCCTAGCGCGAAGTCGGATCGAGTGATTTGGCCATAGCCTGCGCCAGACCATGCGGGTCGCGGGCCAGATGCGCGCGCACAGACACGGAATGGACGTCGGTGTCATGTTCGGAGATATTGTGTTTGACAGCGACCAGTCCGGCCTTGGCAATGTCACGCGGCGAGGTCTTTGCGACCCAGGTGACGTGCGCCGCCATGCGCGTATCGACCGAGCCGACGATTAGCGCCGAAACCTGCGTGCCCTGCCCTGCGAGTTCGGCGCGCAGGCAATCGGACGCAGCGCGCGCAGCGAATTTGGAGGGGCTGTAGCCGCCCATGTTGGGCACAGCGACGATGCCGCCCGCCGACAGCACATTGACCACCGCTCCGCCGCCATTGGTCTTCAGGATCGGCGCGAACGCCCGCACCATACAAACCATGCCCAGATAGTTGGTTTCGATTTCGGCGCGCATGGCGCTCATGTCGGGGGCGGTCAGCAGAGTCGTCAGGCCGAACGCGCCGGCATTGTTGACGACGAGATCGACATCGGGACAGGCGGCAGCGGCAGCCGCAACCTGCGCTTCGTTTGTCACATCGAGCGCGATGCCGACAAGGCGCGGATCACGCGCTGCGGCGGCGTCCGCATCGGCCTTTGAACGGGCGGCGACATAAACGCGGCGCGCCCCGGCAGCGAGCAGTTCCTCGACAAAGCCTTCGCCAATGCCGCGATTGCCGCCGGTGACGATTGCTGTGCAGCCTTCAATCTTCATATTCATCTCCCCAGGATGTCATAATGTCTTGTAAAAATCGACGAAGGCCGCTTCGCCGCCGATATAGCCTTGCGCGCCATCCATACATCCTGCTCCGGCGTTTGCGGCGAGCCACTCCGGGGTCACATTTTCACCGATCGTTGCGGACTCCATCGCTGCGGCACGGCGGACGCGGCCACCGCCGGCGACCCAGATCTGGCCGGTGACACGGCAGGCACTGCTGGTCAGCCAGACGGCGGCAGCGGCGGCATTTTCGGGGGCAAGGCGCGGATCGGCGTCAACGTTGCTCGCGGCGGTCATGGCCGTCGCAGCATAGGGACACAGGACATTGACGCCAACGCCGGCGCGGCGCTGCTCCTCGGCCAGGCTGAGCGCATAGCCGTTTACCGCGCCCTTGGATGCGGCATAGGCCGAGCGGCCGCGCACGCCATAAAGTCCGCCGGTCGAGGAGACAAACAGGATACGCCCCGCCGGTGATGCGGCGAGCAGCGGCAGCGCGGCGCGGACAAGTTCGGTATTGGCGAAGAAATTGATCGCCATGACTTCGTGCAACGCGGCGGCGTCCATATCGGGAATTTTCACGGCCGGGCCGGCAATGCCGGCGTTGAGGATCAAGGTATCGAGCCGACAATGGCGATCGTGCGCGGCGGCAATGATCCGCTGCGCCGCGCCGGGGGCATCCACGGCATTCAGGTCGGCGGCGGCGTCTGCGCCCGCTTCGCGAAGGCGGTGGGCAAGGTTTTCGGCGCTGGATTCACCAACGCCACTGTGGCGGTTGTTGACGATGACTTTGGCCCCGCGCCGCGCCCATGCCGCCGCGAAGGCCGCGCCCAAGCCCTTGCCGGCGCCCGTTACCAGCACCACGCGGCCTGCATCATCGCTGAAATCAGGGGCTGTCGGAATGCTGTCCATCCGCTCCAAATAGGAGATTCGGTATGATAATGAAAGTCTAAACTGCCGCGACTGCCGAGGCCGGATCGGACGTCAAAAATGCCGGTCGTTCGGCTGTCACGTCATGCGGATGGAGCGGCAACCGACATTCCGAACAGACGACGATGGGGTCGAGATTATGGCCACAGCTTTTGTGAGTCAGGATCAACGGCGGGCCTTCAGGCGAGCAATAATATTTGTCCCCCCATTGCATCAGTGCCAGTAACGCCGGGTAATAATCGATGCCGCGCCGCGTGACGCGATATTCAAATCGGTCTGGCCCGGTGGCATATTGGTGCTGGCGAAGGATGTCGTTGGCGATCAGCCAGGCAAGGCGTTCGGACAGGATATTGGTGGCGATAGCAGTATCACGCCGAATCTCGTCGAAGCGGTGAATGCCGGTGAAGATCGAGCGCATGATCAGTGAGGCCCAGCGATCCCCCATAAGCTGCGCCGACAGTTCGAGGAGCGAGGTGGAAACTTCGACACTTGCGCGCTGCTGGCGGCGGCGGCTGTAAACCGGCGCCATCCAGCCGACGCCGGGGCCTTCGCGCCAATCGACATCAAAAGCAACGACCTCATCATGGCAATGGTCGCAAGTTAGCACCGGCTCGAATTTATGACCGCATAGCTTGTGGATGGGTTCGACAGGAATCTTTTTCTGGTCGCTCGGCCATTTGGCTTCCCAGCGCAGCAGCATCATTGCCACCGGATACAGCGCCTGCCCCTTCTCTGTCAGCCGATAATCGAAACGCGGCGGATTGGCAGAATATTGTCGTTTTTCAAAGATTCCGGAGGCGAGCAGGCGTTTCAACCTGTCGCTGAGCAGCGCCTTCAACAGCCCGGTCATCCGGCCAAAATCATCGAAACGGCGCACCCCGAGCAGGTTTGCTTCGATGATTAAAAGAGTCGGCGTGTCGCCAATGACTTCGAGCGCCCGCCAGATAGAGCAGGTGCGGATTAATTTGGTGCCTTGCATAGCCAGACGACCTTAGCGGGTCAACGTGCACGCCGTCGAGTGGCGTTTCACGCGCACCCGCCGGGGCCGGGCATCAATGGCCTTGGTCGGGCTTGTGAAAGTCTTCCTTCAGGCCCATCGCGGCGACCAGTTCGGCGCGATCATAATATTCGCGCCAGGCCTTGATCTTGTCGCCTTGCACTTCGAGCACGCCGACGACCGGCACCTTGCCGTGGTGGCCGTTGAATATGAAATCATCGGTGCGTTCGATGAACACCGTGTTTCCGACGACGGCCGTGTTGTGGATGTGCAGTGTGATCGTTTCGAGGCCGGCTCCGAGCAGGTCGATGCGCTTGCCGATATTGGCCTTGCCAACGATCGGTTCGAGCATCATCGAATGCAGGATGCCATCATCGGTAAACAAATTGGTAACCAATTTCCAGTCCTTGGCATCCCAGGCATCGATCATCTTTTGCACGACGGCTTTCGGGTCGTTCGTCATTTGAGGCTCCTTTGCTGACAGGCGGGCAACAGGGATCGCGAGCGACAGCGCGAGGCAGAGTGTAAGGGCCATATGACGCATGACGAAAATCCCCGAGTCTTGTTATGCAAGCGTAATGCAATGACAAAAAGCAATCGTCAACCGTAACTTGCACAATCGAACTGAGGGGATTAGAAAGCGGGCATAAATTTTGGGGAACCCTTCGCCATGCAGATCGAGCGCCTACCGCCGGTAAAGTCCTCCCTCCAGCCAAGTAACCACCCCTATCTCAATGGCGCCTGGACGCCGCAACATGAGGAGGTGACGGCGACCGATCTTGATGTGATCGAAGGTACCATCCCCAGCGATATTGACGGCGTTTACCTGCGCAACACCGAAAACCAGTTGCACCAACCGCTCGGCCGCTATCACCCGTTCGATGGTGATGGCATGATCCACCAGATCGATTTTCACGGTGGCAAGGCATCCTATCGCAATCGCTGGGTGCGGACCCGCTGTTTCGGGGCAGAACAGGAGGCCGGCGGTTCGCTGTGGGGCGGGCTGATGGATGGCAGCGGCGTGTCGCAGCGGCCGGGTTTTGGCGCGCATGGCAAGCTCAAGGATTCCTCCTCCACCGATGTGATCGTCCATGCCGGCAAGGCAATTTCAACCTTTTACCAGTGCGGCGAAGGCTATCTGCTCGACCCGGAAACGCTGGAGCAATCCGGCGTTGCGTCCTGGGTGCCGCTCGATGGCATTTCGGCACACCCCAAGGTGGATGACAGCACCGGCGAGCTGATGTTTTTCAACTATTCAAAGCACGCGCCCTACATGCATTATGGCGTGGTCGGACCGGATGGGAAGCTGGCGCATTATCAGCCGGTGCCGCTGCCCGGCCCGCGCCTGCCGCATGACATGGCCTTTTCCAAGAATTGGTCGATCCTCAACGATCTGCCGTTATTCTGGGATGCCGAGTTGCTGGAGCGCGATATTCATGCGACCCGCCTGCATCCCGGTATGCCATCGCGCTTTGCGCTAGTGCCGCGCCATGGCGGTGAGCCGCGTTGGTTCGAAGCTGCGCCGACCTATATCCTGCACTATCTTAACGCCTATGAAGAGGGCGATGAAGTCATTCTCGATGGCTATTTTCAGGAAAACCCGACTCCCGAACCGATCGAGAATGCCGATGGCTATGGGCATATGATGGCATTTGTCGACGAGCATAGTTTCTTGCCGCGCCTGCACCGTTGGCGCTTCAATCTGGCCGATGGCACGACACGGGAAGAGCGGCTGGATACGCGCACGCTGGAATTCGGCACGTTCAACCAGAAATTCGCCGGGCTGCCCTATCGCTATGCCTATTCAACGACAACCAAGCCGGGCTGGTTCCTGTTCACCGGCTTCGTCAAGCATGACCTTGTCACCGGTGAATCTTGGTCCGTAACGCTGCCCGAAGGTCGCTATGCTAGCGAATCACCCTTTGTGCCGCGCATCGGCGCTGTCGATGAAGATGATGGTTATCTGGTCAGCTTCATCATCGACGAGAACAAGGGCACGTCCGAGTGCATCCTTGTCGATTGCAAAAACTTCGAAGCCGGCGCGGTGTGCCGCATCGCCCTGCCGAACAAGATTTCGAGCGGCACGCATGCGCATTGGGTGGATCGCGATGTGATCCGGGCGGGAGCGGCGGCAGCGGCGGCGTAACGGTTCCCCGTCATGCGGGCGTTCGCTCGCATGACGCAGGGTGGGGATTGGCGCCTATTCCCCACCAAGCGCTGCCATCACGATGTTGCGCAGGTCTGATCGCACCACTTTGTTCATCGCGTTGCGCGGCAGTTTTTCCACCATCACCAGCCGTTCCGGGCGTTTGAACATCGCGACGTGGCGGCTTTCCATCCAGGCGGAAATATCGGCCAGAGTCGGCGTCTCGCCCGGCCGCGGCACAACGGCGACAGCGACCCGCTCTCCCAGCCGATCATCTGGGATACCCACTGTTGCAGCCTCCATCAACATCGGGTGGCCAACCAGGAGATCATCGATTTCGGCGGGTGACAGGTTGACGCCGCCGCGCACGATGATCTCCTTTGATCGGCCAACGAAGCGATAAAACCGACCAAGGTCGCCTTCGCCGGCGATTTCAAAAAGATCGCCGGTCCGATAGGCGCCCTGTTCATCAAAGGCATCGGCGTTTGACCCGGTGCCGCGCCAATAGCCGCTGAACACATTTGGCCCGGCAATGCGCAGTTCACCGGGCAAACAGGGCTCCGTGATCGTCAAGCCGGTTTCCAGATCGACGATGCGCGTCTGCATGACGCTGGGGGTCATGCCCGGCCAGTTGCTTCCCTCGGCGCCCCAGCGCGGAAAATAACGGGCGCGCTGGGTGGTATCGGGCACGTCGACATGGCTGGAAAACAGTGACGCGCCCTCGTTGGAACCAAAGATGTTGCAGACCTGGATAGCGTGCCGCGCCGCCCAGGTCTCGATCAGCCAGGGGGAAAGCGGCGCGGAGCCGGAGCCGACGGCGCGCAGTGTCGCCAGCGTGCGTTCACCGATCAGACCGGGCTGCAACAATAGCGCCGTCAGCACCGCGGGCGGCACTATCGTATATGTTACTTGTTCCACAGCAATCTGCTGCAAAAATACGCCAAGATCGAACGGATGGTGCAGGATCAGCCGGCCTTGCAGCAACAGCCAGGGCAGCACGAGCCCGCCGATGGAGCCGATATTGACCAGCGGGAACGGATTGAGCAGCGTTTCGCCGGGCAACATGCCGGTTGATTCGGCGACGACGCGGCCATTCAGCAGCCAATGATTATGATCGCGCGGTACGCCTTTCGGGCGCGATTCGGTCCCTGATGTCCAGCAGATTGTCAGCACCTCGCCAGCCTCGGTCGGGTGGGCGGCAATATAAGGCGCGACCGTGGTGAGATCGCCATCGAGGCTGTCTTGTCCGGCAATGATCACCAGGAGCTTTGGCGATTTTTCGGCGAGCGCCTGGGCCTGCGCCGCGTGGTCATGGCCGGCGAAACTGGCTGTTGTGATGAAAGCGCGTGGCTCGGTACGATCGAAGATATAGTCCAGTTCATGCTCGCGATATTGCATGACGATCGGCGTGATGATCAGCCCAAGCCGCGAGCAGGCGAGGAAGATGATGACCGCATCGACGACATTGGGCATCTGCACCGCGACAACATCATCCTTGACGAGACCAAAGGCGAGAAAGGCTGCGGCGGTGCGTTCGACACGATCACGCACCGTGTTCCAATCGAGCCGCTGCGGTGTCTGGCCATCAAGCGCCGCGCGATTCGGCGGATCAACGAGCGCCAGCGCAGACCCGCCGGCTTTGGCAGTTTGCTGAAACAGCGCATCGACGGTCGAACCGTCCCACCAGCCGCGTGCGACATAATCGGCTGTGAGCGTTTTGGATGTCAGGAACATCTTGTTTTCGTCTCCCCAAGTGACTTGCATAAAACAACTGACAAGCCACCACAAGTTGGTTAGACCATGGCCATCCGACACAGTGGGGGGCGGAGAATGATATGACGGGTGTGGTGCAATGGGCGACCGGCGCGATGGGCCGGACGTCGCTGCGGCGGATTATCGATCATCCCGATCTGCAACTGCGCGGCGTGCTGGTCTATGATCCGGCCAAGGCCGGGCTGGACGCCGGCACCATTGCGAAACGGCCGCCGACCGGCATCGTGACGACCAACGATATCGCAGCGATTCTGGCGACCGATGCCGAGGTCGTCATCCACACGCCGCGCATCACTTTGCCCTATGCGGCGCTGGTGCCCGATGTGGTGCGGTTGCTCGAATCGGGCAAGAACGTCATTTCGACGGCAGGCTTTCACTGGCCCGATGCGCAAGGCGCGGAATATGCCGATCATCTGCGCGCCGCCGCGTTGAAGGGCGGCGCGACGCTGGCCGGCGTCGGCGTCAATCCGGGCATGATCGTCGAACGGATTGCGTTGACGGCGACGGCGATGTGTGTCGATCTTGATCGCATCACAGTGCGCGAAACGGTGGATGCCTCGGCGATGGAATCCGCGGCATTTGTGTTCGATCTGATGGGGTTGGGCACCGATCCGGCAGTGTCCGACATTCGCACGGGGCCGCTTGCCGAGCTTTACACAACGCTCTTCGGCGAGATTCTGCATTTCAGCGCCGCCGCAATGCGCAGCAGCGTGACGCGGATCGTGCCGGACCATCGGCTGACACTGGCGCGGCAGGATATGGTGATCGCCGCCGGAACCATCCTGAAAGGCCGGGTCGCCGCGACCGAATGGCGCTGGACGGCAGTGATGGAAAACGGCGTCGAATTGCTGCTGTCGATACTATGGACCGCCGATCGTAAGCTGCATGCGGGGCTGGTATCGGGGCATTGGACCATCGATATCGAAGGCCGTCCGAATGTGTCGATGACACTCGATATCCATGAAGGCGACCCGTCGCGGCCACCATCGCGGGCATTGACCGATGCAACGATGGCGGTGGCGATCCGCGCCATTCCTGATGTGGTGGCAGCGCCGCCGGGGCTATTTGCCTATCAGCCACCGGCGGTCTGGCGGGGACGACTGACATGACCGAAGTTTATATCCATGATGCTGTGCGCACCCCGCGCGGGCGGGCGCGGCCTGATGGCGGTCTGGCACAGGAGACACCGCAGGGCCTTGTGACGCATCTTGTCGATGCAATCGAGGCGCGGGGCCACGCGCCCCGAGATGCCGGGCTATTGGTGCTGGGCTGCGTCGGGCAAATCGGCGCACAGGGCGGCCATATTGCGCTGGTTACTAAGATAAAGGCCGGGCTTGCGATGGGGACGGCGGCGCACACGATCAACAATTTTTGCACGTCCGGTCTGTCAGCAATCGGCCATGCGGCGGCAGCGGTAGCGGCAGGTACGGCGACTCACGCGCTGGGCGGCGGCGTCGAAATGCTTTCGCGTGTGCCGTTCATGGGCGATGGTGCGGACTATTACACCGCGACTGATATGAAGCCGATTCTGCGCTATATCCCGGTCGCGCTGGCTGCCGATCTGCTCGCCGGAGCGCTGAGCATAAGCCGCGCCGAGATGGACGCGGTGGCGCTAGTTTCACAGGAGCGGGCGGCGGCAGCGGAAAGCCGGCCAGGGCTGCTGGGGTCACGCATCGGGGTGGCCGGGCTTGATCGTGACGAAGCGACGCGGATGACGACGGCAGCCAAGCTTGCGGCGCTGCCGCCGGCGTTCGCCGGGCTGGCCGAGCAATATCGCGCCGTCATAGGTGACGGCGTCATCGATCATCGGCTGACACTGGCCCATGCGCCGCCAATGGCCGATGGCGCGGGGCTGGCACTGCTCGGTCCTCGCAAAGGCGCACGGGCGCAGATATTGGGATTTGCCGAATCGGGCGGCGAGATACGGGCGTCACTGCTCGGCGGCTTTACGGCGATGGACATGGCTTTGGCCCGTGCCGGGCTGACTCTGGGCGATATGGACCGCATCGAATTCATGGAGGCGTTTGCCGTCACCATCGCCAAGTTCATGCGCGACAGCCAGCCCGATCCGGCGCGCGTCAATGTCGGCGGCGGCCACATCGCCAAGGGGCATCCGATGGGGGCAACAGGCGCAATCCTGCTGTCGACGCTGCTCGATGCGCTCGATGAATGTAACGGTCGCTATGGCTTGGTGGTGACGAGCGCGGCGCAGGGCGTCGGCGTGGCAATGGTGGTGGAGCGACTGTGACACGATTTCCCAATCTCCGGCTGCCCGTGGTGGTCGCACCGATGTTCCTCGTTTCCGGGCCAGAGATGGTGAATTCCGCCTGCCGGGCGGGGGTGATCGGGGCGTTTCCGACACCAAACTGCCGCACGGCGACCGAGCTTGATGACTGGATGACCCAGATTACGGCGCAGCGGCAGCCGGGGGATGCCCCATGGGCTGTCAATCTGGTGACGCACAGCACCAATGCCCGGCTCGGTGATGATCTGGCGCTGGTAGCAAAGCACAAGCCGCCAATCGTCATTACCGCGCTAGGCAGCCCGCGCCCGGCGGTGGAGGTCGTCCAGGGCTATGGCGGTATGGTGCTGGCCGACGTCGTGAACGTGGCTTTGGCGCGCAAGGCGGCAGCGGCGGGTGTCGATGGGCTCATCTGCGTTTCGGCAGGCGCTGGCGGCCATACCGGGATGTTGTCGCCGTTTGCCTTCATCAGCGCGATCCGGGCATTTTTCGATGGGTCAGTCTGTGTTGGCGGCGGCATTGCCGATGGCGCGGCGGTGGCGGGGGCGTTCGCCGCCGGGGCCGATCTGGTTTACATGGGCACGCGCTTTCTGGCCGCGACCGAAAGCATGGCTGTGCCGGATTACAAGGCCATGGTGGTCGCCAGCGGCATGGAGGAGCTTGTGATCAGCAGCGCCATTACCGGCACAGCCGCATCTTGGCTCAAGCCTTCGCTGGCAGCGGCAGGCTATGATCTTGCGGCACTCGGCACGCCGGTGAAGCGCGATTATGGCGGCGACCCGGCAAAGCAATGGCGCGACTTATGGGCCGCAGGCCAAGGCATTGGCGCGGTCACAAAGGCCGAGCCGGTGGGAGCAATCGTCGCGCAGTTGCAGCGCGAGTTTGCGGCAGCTTCGGCACGGCTGAACAATTTCAATTGCTGAAAGGGAGAATGTCCATGAACGACACCGAAATGCTGGCCTTTGCCGAAAAATTCGTCGGCGCCATTCAAAGCGGCGATGTCGACACCGTGCGCGCCTGCTACGCGCCCGATGCCAAGCTTTGGCACAATACCGACAATATCGAGCAGACCGTCGATCAGAACATGGCGGTGCTGGACTGGTTCATCCGCACCCTGCCCGACCGCAATTACCGCATCGTGCGCAGGGAGGCATTGAAGGACGGATTCCTGCAGCAGCATGTGCTGGAAGCGACCCTGCCCGATGGAACGCATTGGAAGATGGATGCCTGCTGCGTCATCAAGGTTGTGGATGGGCGGATCACCCGACTGGATGAATATATGGATTCGGCAGCGGGCAAGGCGCTGCGCACTTTTGGACGGTAGATCGTTAATTCCCCGTCACCCCGATAAAAGCGGGGCGACGGGGATACTTGTTACGCCGCCTTCGGGAACCACGGCACAAAGCCGCTGGTTCGGCGGACATAATCTTCATAGCCGGGTTTCTTGCGCTTCATGCGGCCTTCTATCGTCGGCGCACCGGACCATTTCATCAGCGTCCAGGTCAGCAATATCGGTCCCGGCAGCGCCCATAGCCCGGTCGCCGTTTCGGCGGCGATCGCGTACAACCCCCACCAGGTCAGTGCATCGCCGAAATAATTGGGGTGGCGGGTATAGCGCCACAGCCCGCGGTCCATCACCTGCCCGGCATTGGCGGGGTTTTTGCGGAACCGCGTCAACTGCCAGTCGCCGATGCTTTCAAAGACAATGCCGACCACCGCCATGACGGCGCCGATCATCCCCAGCGTGCCGACCGGCGGCGCGCCATCGATCTGCCCAAGTTGAACCGGCAGGCAAACGACGAACAACAAGGGTGCCTGGGTGGCGAACACCAGCAGCAGTGTCGCCTTGGCAAAGCCCCAGCCCTTGGCTTCCTTGACGCGGCCCATCATCACTTCATAGCGCCGGTCCGGCCCATGATCGCGCCAGCGCCACAGCATATAGCCGCCGAGCCGCAAGCCCCAAAGCGCGCACAGGCCGAACAGGATGGCCTTGCGGCCCGGGTCGCCGCCCGTTTGGGCATATGTCGTCCCTGCCATCACCACCATGCCGAGCGCCCAGACGCTATCAATAGGCGTGACGTCACGGGTTTTCAGACAGATCGCCCACAGGATCAGGAATCCCGTGACAAGGATAGCGGCATTGATAGCCAGCAGGGTAAAAACGGTCATGAAGCTTCCTGTGTATTTAGGCGATGACCCCGGTCCCGGCGGCGGGTGGCTCTGCATACAGCGCTTCAACTTCGGCGCTGCGCCCGTCGATCACGGCGCGGCGGTTGATCGTGCCCTTGTCCGAAATCTCATTGGCGTTGGCGCTGGGCGGTGTGGTGAGCAGGCGGACGCGCCGGATAGTCGCGCCGTTGCCATGCTGCGCAGCGTTGAAGGCGCTCAGCCGCTCTGACACGGCCTCCAGCGTTGCGCCAGCAACCGGCCACGCCAGCAGCGCCAGATGGTCACGGCCATCATCACACAGCACGATTTCGCTGGCGACACCGGCCAGCGCCTTCAACAGCCCTTCGCGCAATTGCCCGCCATACACCCAATTGCCATTCGACAATTTGAACTCCTCGGCCTGCCGCCCGGCAAACACCAGCCCCTGCCCTGGATCTTCGCGATCGTGGAACATCGCCAGATCGCCGGTGCGATAGAAACCTTCATCATCAAAGGCTTGGAGGTTTTTCTCCGGCTCATCGAGATACCCGGCCATGACATTGGGGCCGCGCAGCCGCACTTCGTAGCGCGTATCATAAGGCACCAGCTTCACCTCTAGCCCGGCTGTTGGAAGCCCGATGCCGACCTTGTCGGTGGGGAAGTGGATGACCATGCAGCCAGTGACGGTTTCGGTCATGCCATAGCCGGTGGTCATGTGGATGCGGTGTCCGGTTTCGGCGACAGCCATCGCCTGCAGACGGTCGAGCACATGCTGCGGCAGGCCCGCGCCGCCATAAAGCATAAGCCGTAGTTTTTTGAAGAACTGGCGGCGCAACAGCGCGTCGGTCTCCATCGCTTCGACGAGCATCGCATAGCCGAGCGGCACGTTGTTGAAATAGGCGACCGGGATTTCGCGCAGATTGGTGATAGTCTGGTCGAACAGGCCGGGCGCAGGCTTGCCGGCATCGACATAAAGCGTGCCGCCTTCAAGCAGGGTCGCGCGTAGCACCGATGCGCCGGCGGCGTGATGCCACGGCAGCCAATCGAGCATCGTGCCGCCCCAGCCCGCCGCCTTGCCGATGGCCAGCAGGCCTTGCTGGGTGCAGGCGGCGATATTGTCCTGGCTAACCGGCACGACCTTTGGCAGGCCGGTGGAGCCGGACGTCAGCATATAAGAGGCCATGGCGCGTGGATCGAAAGATGCAATCGAGGCGGCAACGGCGGGCGTCGGAACACTGGCGATCAGTTCGGACCATGGCGTCGCACCAGCCGCATCGGGGCTGACCAGCGGGACGTCGCCAGCGACAGCTTTCACAGCCGCTTCCAGTGCAGGATGCGCGTCGAAATAGATCAGCGCCGGGTTGGTTTTGGCGATTACGTGACGCAACCGGGCATGGTCGCCGCCCGCCATGCCATAGGCAAGACCCACCGGGCAGTGGATGACCCCGGCCGCATAACAGGCAAAGGTCAGAACGGCGGCGGGCAGTGTATTGCCGGCCATGACGATGACAGCACGGCCACGCGGCACATGGCCGAGCAGCCACTCCGTCACCGCATCAACCTGCTGGCCGAATGCCGCATAGCTTGTGTGTAGCCACACGCCGTCTCGACCACGAAACACCAGCGCGCTCTTGTCCGGCTGGCGGGCGATGCTGGCGGCGAGCGCGCGGGCAAGGTTCGGCTCATAGTCACCGAGCGGCACCCGGCTGCGCAGCACCACGGCGCCATCGGCGCGCCGGTCGATGTCGAGATCGACCGGCATGAACTCGGCTTCGCGGAACGGCGCTGCCGAAACGCTCATCGCGCCGCTGGGCGGTTGATCAGTTCCTTGACCTGCGGTGACACCGGCTTGCCGGCCTTTTGATCTTCGATGACGCTGCGATCGACATAATCGCGCCAGCCGCTGATCTTGTCACCGCGAAATTCGATGATCCCGGCATAAGGCGCGATGATGGTCTTCCCGTCGGGCGTATCATATTCATCGACGCCTTCGACAAACAGCCGGTCAGCGGTTTCAGCATGGGTAAAAATCCGCCAGCGGACTTCGCCCACACCCGGCGCAAACCGATCGAGAAAGGCCTTGGCTCCAGCCTTGCCATGCGCCGGCGCCGCAACGGCGGCAGCATAATGCCAGACGACATCATCGGTCAGCGTATCGATAACAGCTTGTACATCTTTTCGCTTCCAGGCGTCGATAACAGCGCTGAACTGCTTGAATCGCTTATCCATGTGTTTCTCCCTCGCAAACGCAGCCGATCCTGTTGCCAGGCCAGCGGCTGTCGCAGCCAATAAAAGCCGCCGGTCGATCATGCCGCCTTGCGGTCCACGATAAAGCTGACGGTCGTGGTCGTAGAACCGCCGATGTTGAGCGTCTGGACGGTGTTGGCGCCGTCAACCTGATAGTCGCCTGCCGTGCCTGTCACCTGCTTATAGGCATCAAGCGCCATACGGATGCCGGTGGCGCCGACAGGATGGCCGGTGCCGATCAGGCCGCCGGATGCATTGATCGGCAGGCTGCCGCCCATCTCGATCGTGCCGGCTTCAATGGCCTTCCAGCTTTCACCGGGAGCGGTCAGGCCGAGGTGATCGATCGCCATATATTCCGACATGGTGAAGCAATCATGCGTCTCAATGGCATCGAGCTGCGCGATATCGGTGATGCCGGCGCGGCTCCGCGCATCCATGATGGCGCGGCGCACCTGCGGGAACACATAGGCTTCGTCGCGGCTGTTCTGGATCTTCCGCGCATAGGAAATCGGCGCAGAACGATGCCCCCAGCCAGAGATACGCGGCAGGTTTTCCAATGGAATACCGCGCTTTGCCGCATATTCGGCGGCGCGTTCAGGCGAGGCGAGGAACACCACCGCCGTTCCATCGGTGACCTGCCCGCAATCCATCTTGCGCATCCGGCGTTCCACAACCGGGTTCGCCACATCGTCGGGGGTGAAGCTTTCCTTGGTGAACTGCCAGCCACGCGTCTGTGAATTGGGATTGCGCTTGGCATTGCCGAAATTGATCTCGGCGATGCGAGCCAGATGCTTGTGATCAAGGCCATAGCGCCGGTCATATTCTTCGCTCAGATCGGAAAAAGCGCGCGGCCAGAGGTAAGTGGCATCGGCAAATTCATGCCCTGCCCAAGCAGCAGCCCCCAGATTTTCGGCGGCTTTTTGGCCCGGCACATTGCGCATCTGTTCCAGCCCCACAACGCAGGCGAGGCCGTAGCGACCGGCCTCGATTTCGGCAGCGGCGGCGAGGATCGCGATGCTGCCGGAGGCACAGGCAGCCTCATGACGCGAAGTCGGCATCCCGTCAAACGCCGGATCGACCATGCCGAAAAAGCCGCCGAGCAAGCCCTGCCCGGCGAACAGATCGCCGACGAAATTGCCAACATGGCCGGTGTCGATGTCCTTTGCATCGAGGCTGGTCGCTGCCAGCCCTTCGTGCACGACTTCGGCAAAGGCATCGGCCATTTCCATGCCTTGCCGGCCCCAGTTTTTGGAAAAATCGCTCTGCCACCCGCCAAGAATATAGGTCATCAAATCGCTCCTGACTCTTGTCGGTTTGATTATACAAGTATCATGCGGGTTGGCAAACGGACCCGGTGAGCCGGGCGCTGGTGCCCCCGGCTCATGCCGGTCAGAAACGCGCGCCGACTTCGAGACCAAAGGTCCGGGGCGGTGCATAGGACGACATTTCATCGTGGAAGAAGACGATGATATTGGTCCGATACAGCGTGTTGCCGATGTTTTTGCCGAATGCCGAAAGGCTCCACATCTTGTTGCGCGAATTCAGCGTAATGCGACCATCCAGCGTGCCATAGCCATTTTCGAACGTGGTGTTTTCCGGCGCCCACGGCATCTTGCCCTGATAGCGATAGGACAGCCGCGCAACGACAGCGTCCGTCCAGTCGCCGACATCGGCCGACACTTCGGCGCCGACAGCGAGCTGGAACTTGGGCGTGCGCTGCATCTGGTTGCCCGAATTGTTCACACCGGCAAAGACAAAATCGTCATATTTCGGATCAATATAGCTGCCATTGAGCCAGGCGTGAAAATTCTTGCTCGGCGCGAGCGTGAGCTCGGATTCTATGCCCTTGATCGTCGCACTCGCAGCATTGCTGATAACATTGCAAAGGCAGGAGGCAAGCGTCTGCTGAACTTGGAGATTCTTGTATTTCATCAGGAACAAAGCTGAGTTCCAGCGCAGGGCGTGATCAAAGAATTCCGCCTTATAGCCAACTTCGAAATTGGTCACCGTTTCGGGGTTATAGGCGATGGAGGCGGCAACGCCAGTGGAGGCATTGTTGAGGAAGCCGCCGCCCTTGAAGCCGCGCGATATCGTCGCATAGGCCAACATGCTGTCGCTCGGCTTCCAGTGCAGCGTCGCCTGCGGGGTGAAATCATTCCACGACTTGCCATAGGCCGCCGTGAAATTCTGGGTCAGCGGGGTCAACGGCGTCGCGTCCGCCGGATTGAAGCGATCGCCTGTGGCGACAATGATGCCCTGCTGCACCCCGCTTTTGCGATCATTGGTGTAA
Organism: Sphingomonadales bacterium; assembly: GCA_038228305.1. Classification (GTDB taxonomy): domain Bacteria; phylum Pseudomonadota; class Alphaproteobacteria; order Sphingomonadales; family Sphingomonadaceae; genus Sandarakinorhabdus. The sequence continues at coordinate 21,414 of JBBRPI010000003.1, forward strand.
CGCAGTCCGACATCGAGTTTCAGCGTGCTGGTCAGTTCATAGGCGGCCTGCGCAAAGACCGCGAAATCCTTGTTATGGCCCTTGTCGATCCACGCCGATTCACCGCTCAGGGTCGGCAGCACGAGCGATTCCCCCCAGAAACGATTATTCTGCGTGACATTGCTTTTCAGGAAATACGCCCCGACGATCCAACTGAATCGGCCGCCATGATCGGTCGAGGTCAACCGGAGTTCCTGCGTGAAATAGTTGCCGGTTTCGACAAACCGCACGGGCTCGGCGAACAACAGGCTAGAACCCACGCTGGCGAGTTGGGTGGGGGTAAAATTGAAGCCGTTGTTCGGGCCAAGGCCGGTCTGATCGTACAGCGTATCGGAATCATTGTGGCGATATCCGGTGATGCTGGTCAACGTCGCGACGTCGCCCAGCTGCTGGTCCATCTTCAGAATGAAGCTGTAGTTTTCGCGCGTTGCCCGCTGCTGTGACGGCGCAGCGTCTCCCTTATATTGTGGCCAGACCGGATAGCTTTCGCGCGCCGTCAGCGGCCGGCCAATCGCGGCCTCGATCAGTCGTCGGGTGCCCGACCAGATCGTCGGCCCTGCGGGGCTGGTCGTGCTCACCACGCCGACCCGGTTGATACCGTCATCGCTCGATTTGGAATAATCTGCGATAAGGAGTCCCTTGAAGCCGGTGCCGGCCGGTGCCCAGGCGAGTTGCAGACGAGCCTGATTAGAATTTTCGTTTTCCAGATCGACGTTGTGCAACAGATCGCGCGCATAGCCAGAATGGTTGATCGATTGGAACGATATGCGGCCGGAAATATCGCTGGTGATCGCGCCATTGATGAACCCTCTGACCTGGCGCAGATTATAATTGCCGATCGTTGCCGTGACAGCGCCGGAATTTTCCTGACTCGGGGCGTTGCTGATCACGTTGATCGCGCCGCCAGCGACGTTCTTGCCGAGCAGCACACCCTGCGGGCCACGCACGACTTCGATCCGGGCGATGTCATAAAAGTTGGTGTTGAGAATGCCAGACCGGGCAACATAAACGTCATCGACAAACGTGGAAACGGATTGATCGGCTGTCGGCCCGGTCAGCCGGGTATTCACCACGCCGCGAATGTTGATTTCATTGGCCTGAGGCGAATTCTGGGTGAACGAAATCCCGGTCATCGTCTGGGCGAGATCGGCGATCGAATTGACCCGGGCCTTTTCGATAGTCGCGCCGGTGATGGCGGTGATCGCCAGCGCGGCGCTCTGCACATTGTCGGCGCGGCGCTGCGCGGTGACGACGATGGTTTCAAGGTTGGACTGGTCCACCTGTGGCGCAGCCGGCGCATCGGCGGCGACGGCCGGCACAGCAATGCAAAGGCCGACCAGCGCCATAACCGACGACGCCTGCAATAAATTCACATGTTTCATGATCTCACTCCCCCACGCGCCAGAGCCAGATCCATTCATCGAATCACTTTATGCTCTCGCTCAGCGAGCATTTAGGGCGAGTGAGTGTGTTTGTGCAAGTGAAATCGCTCAGCGCGGCGGAACGCCAGTTGCCTTGCCTGTGTTTTGCAGGCGGGCGTAAAACACGGCGCTTACCCTGCGCTCGTTCTAGCTTGCAATGCCGAACCCTGATAGACAATATTGGCCGAAAGGCTGCGGCTGTCGGGGACCCTTTCGGCAATGTTTGCCGCCGGTGTGCCAGTGAGCGCCACCGATACGGGGAGCGGACAATGCGGCTCGAATTCTGCAGAGACCTTGCTGGCCAGCTGACCCGTCATTGGGGTATCGTCAAAGCCGGCAACGACCCCTAGCGCTTCAAAAACCGCAGTTGATCCCCGGCCGACAAGGGAAAAAATTTGCTGCTGGAATGCCTGAAACACCGATCGGGCTACGCCGTTCCTGCGTTCCAGCCTCTCCAGCAGCGCCAGCCACATTCCCGCGTCGAACACTCCCAAACGTGCCACTCCGGCGCTATCAGGCGGTCGAAATCGGACGCGAAAAAAGGGTCGCATTCGGATGCGATTTGACAGCGAGGGGAGCCTGCGCCCGAGCAGGCAGGATTGCCCCGCGGGCCAAGGGCCTTTGGCGGACCATCTGGACCATTTGTTGCAGTGGTTGAGGCGACGCCTGACATCACCATGCCGGAGCCGGCGGCGCGGTTACGGGCGGAGCGCGCAGTTGTTGCCGCCAATGCGACGCTGTCAAAACTGCGGGGCCGCGCCGGGTCTCCCTATAAAAAAACAGCAGATGGCATCGGAACGGGCTCGCGCTGATGGAACGGAGCGGCGCAGGGTCTGGATCAACCGCCGGCAGCCACGCATGCACCGCCACCCCGGTCGCCTGGTGTTTATCGACAAGACTTCGGAGAATACCAAAATGACCCGCCCGCGTGGTTGCGCACAGAAGGGAAAGCGCCTCAAGGCAGGCTATGGGTCAGATTAACGGTACGATGCTCTAGCCAGCTGTCGCCGCCGTCTTGCGCCTGGGCGCGACCGGCGTGTGTCCCTCTTCAGCAGCCCACTCAAGGTCGCCGACGTAGCGCCATGCCATGCGGCCTGCCTCGTCGAGCGCAAAAAGGTGCAGCCAACGATTGTCGAACAAGGCGCGCACGCCCTCATGGCGGCGCAATATGTCCGTCATCGCCTCACGCGGCGCTTCGATACAGACCGACAATCGCAAAGGTTCATGGGCGTAATTCTCTCCGTCATGGATCGATTGCCACGGCAAGCCCGCGCGCATGACACCGCCATTGCCCTCGACGACGCCGATGCCGCCAGTGATGTTGTGGAGCAGCTTGTTACCGCCACCAAACAGCGTGGGTGCCACTGTCGAGCCATAATATTGCAGGCTGATCCAGCTTGCGACAACGACCGGCGCGGTCATGATCAATTCGAGCACGCCAAAGCCCTTGTCCTGCTCCCAATCATAGTCATGCAGGAAGGCGCGGCCACCCAGGGGCTTGCCAGCAGTGCGGACACGCGGAGCCGCGATAAAGGCCTTGCAGCCGGCAAGGCCCCATTCCGGTCGCACCTCGGCCCAGTCGCGGCTCCGGTGGATGACGCTCGCGTCACCAGTGGAGTGTGGCAGGCGCAGTGCCCGCTCACCGCGTGTGACGAATCCGGCGGCGGCGAACCAGGATTTGGCTTGCGCGAGGTCGGCCGCATGGGCGGGCGAGGGATAGTCGCCGTCGTAAAGCGTGATCGCGTCGGTTGTCGTATCGTGCAGCCCGGCGACAAAAAGCGTGTCGGCCGGCAGCGCGATGCCGCGCTCGGCCACGCCTGCGCGCACCTCCACATTGTTGAGCACCGATGCCAGCAGGCGCGCGTTGACTTCACCCGAATAGCCACCGCAGGCGCCGCAATGCAGGCCGCTGGCAAAGGGATTATTGACGACATTGGCACCGTGTCCGGCAAGCACGACGAGCCGCGCGAAATTGTCGGTCATCGACATGGCCCGCAGCACCGTTTCGGCAGCGGTTATCAGGCTGGGGAGGTCCAATGCGGGGTCAGGGCGCGGCGCCGGGTCATTCGGCGCCGAATGGCTCGTCAACCCGAGCGCATCGCGCACCAGTTTGCCGACATAAATCGGGCCGGTCGCTTCGACAAAAGCGAATGACGAAACGGCCGCCAATTTGAAGCGCCCCCATGCCCGCGAGGCCCGCGCCTTGAAGCGCGCCGAAAGATCGGCAGCTTCATCGGCGGGTCCGCCGGAACGGGTCGTGAGGCCGGGGTTGAGCAGCACCGGCAAACGCAGTTCCGCCACATCGGAAGCAAAGCGCTTGTGCGAGGCGGTCAGCCCGAAGAAGCCGGCGAAGCCAAGTGTCTGAATCTCAGGATTTACGCCTTCAAGGGCGCGCCGGAACACTTCCGAGCGGACGTCGATGCAAAAGGCGGCCTGGAGTTGTGGACGCGCGCCATTCGGTGCCGGTGAAGGCGCCGCAAACATTTCGGCGAGACCGCGCTGAGTTGCCCGTTCGGATGCTTCCTGCAGGATGGCATCAAGGACATCGTCATCGGTCGCCGCGACAGGTGTTGCGTGGCTCGCGGCGACGGTGCGCCACTTGGTGGCGATGACGTTGCCATATTGCTCGAATAGCGCCTGTTCCCACAACAAGCGGATTGCCAGAAGATCGATGATCGTATCGTCTTTATTGCCGAGCAATTCCGCCTCCCAGCGGCGATAACGGCCATATTGCGCCCATCCCAGGAGCGACATCAGCAATTGATGGAAATATGTTTCCATCGCATCGGCATGCAGACCAAGACGTTCCGCCGCCATGGCAATCGCTGCATCGGCTGTTTCCGGCGCGCCGGCGACAAAGGCTGCAAAGCCCTTCAGGCCGGCAATTTCCGGCGTCAGATCATGGGTCGCGACAGCCCGCCACGCATCATAGGCACCGCGGTCGTGCGGCGCCGCCCACAAGGCCTGGCCTTCGTCGAAATAGCCGGCGGCCCACGCACCGAAACGATCGGCGACCAGGCCCGGCCAGTCAGTTTCCGAAACTTCGGCAGCAATGTCGGCGACGGTTTGAAGACCATTCTGCGGCTGTGCAGGCTGTGCCGCTGCAGCCTTCAGAGCTGCGAGGCTGGCCGGGCGCAATGCGCTTGGCGATGCGGCCAGTGCGGCTGACAAATCGGCATCGTTGATCGTGCCCGATGCTATCCGATCTTGAAACCAGGCGCGCGGCATCGTGACGGCAACACCGGTTACCCGGCGCAAGCGTGCTGCAACAACGCCCAGATCTTCGGAACCCTGGCCGAGGAACGGATTGACAGCAACGCTTGATGCCAAGGGCCAGGCTGGCGGGATCGCACCCGCTGCTGCATTGGCGGCGGCGAGCGACGTCAGGCTACCCGCGTGGGCGATCTTGATTGGGGCGTTCATCAGATTTTGCTCCGAGCAGAAATAGTGGAACCGCCCAGACGCCAGCCACCGAGCAGGCGATCGAACAGCGCATTGGCGTAAAGCCCATTGGAAAGGTGGACGCGCAGGCCGGCAGCGGCCGGGTGATAGGCCCATAGTGGGAACATCGCCTGCGCAATCGCGACGATGCCAAAACTGAGTATCGCCAGCACTATCAACGCCCATTCCAGCGGTCCGGGCGCCGGGGTTTCGGGCAGTGTCCCAGACATCAGCCATTGCGACCCGAACTGCAGTGCGAAATAGCTGACCGATGCCGCGATGGCATAGACAGCGGTGCGCTGGGTCAATGCCCTGGGCGCTGCATCGGCAAAGCCCTGTGCCAGGATATAGGCGACGCCGAAGATCAGGATGGCGCCAAGCGCGATGGCTTGCGGCGATTTGTGCTGAAAGCCAAAGCCGAAACCGATGATGACATACAAGCCGAGCGCCATCAGAAACGCCCTGCCGACGGCTGCCGGCTGCGGGATGGCAACCGGACCAGGGCGGCGGATCGCGGCAACCGCGTCAACTGCGTTGCCGGAGGCGAGGAAGGCATGCGCCTTGTACAGCGAGTGCGCCACGATGTGCAGCAGCGCCAGTGGAAACAGCGCCAATCCGCACTGCATGATCATGAAGCCCATTTGCGCGACGGTCGACCAGGCAAGCGAGGTCTTGACCGTCGGCTGTGTCAACATGACCAACCCACCGAACAGCGCCGTGAAGCCGCCGATCATCACCAGCACCGCGAGAATGCCAGGCGACAGCAACATCACATCGGCGAAGCGGATAAGCAGGAAGCCGCCGCCGTTGACGACACCGGCATGGAGCAGTGCCGATACCGGCGTCGGGGTTTCCATCACTTCAGTCAGCCAGCCATGCGAGGGGAACTGCGCCGATTTGAGCAACGCGGCGAGCGCGAGCAGCCCGGCGGCGCCGACAGCCATGCCGCCACCGACGCCTGTGCGGGCGGCGGACAGAATGGCAGCGATGTCGGTTGTGCCAAAGGCTGCAACCAGGAGTATTGCCGCACCGATCACGGCAATGTCGCTGATACGGGCCGTGACAAACTTCTTGCGGGCGGCCCTCTGCGCTGCGGCGCGTTCGGGGTAGAACAGCAACAGCCGATGCAGGCTTAGGCTGGTGGCAATCCAGGCCAGGACCAGCTGGAACATATTCCCTGCCGAGACGAACAGCATGACAAACGCCAGCGTGGCGCACAGCCATCCAGTGAACGACCCTTGGTTGGGCTCGCCATCAAGATATACTTTAGAATAGCGAACGACGACCCAGCCAATGAACGAAACGAGCAGCAGCATCGTCACGCTGACCGGATCGAGGCGAACCGACAAGCCGATGCCGCCAATCCCGAGCATCGGGCTGGTGCCCGACCCGGCATTGATCAGCAGGGCGATCGCCGACCCTGCGACCAGGATCGTGATGAAGGCCATCGCTTCGGCCAACTTCGCGGAAATGGCGGGCCGGGGACCGCTGCCGAGAAACCCGGCGGCGGCAGCAAGGAGCATGCCCGCCGGCGCAAGAAATGGTAACAGATAGGTCGGCATCGATATCCCCGCTTCAGATCGAAACTACAGACGTCGCCTAGCGCTGACTGCTTCAGGTTAAAAATTCATTGTTTCTAACGGTACGTTCTGTATTGACGAACGATATGGCCGAGCTGAACTATAACCACTTGCGATATTTCTGGGCTGTCGCGCTCGATGGCAGCCTCACGCGCACCGCGAAACGCCTCAATCTCTCGCAATCGGCACTGTCGGTGCAGATCCGTAAACTCGAGGAACGGATCGGTCACCCGCTATTCGAGCGGCGCAATCGTCAACTGCACCTGACTGAGGCCGGCAGACTTACGCTCGATCACGCCATCACCATTTTTGCGACCGGCGACGAACTGCTGGAAACACTTGGGGAAACAGGCAAGACGCGCCGGGCCGTTCGCATTGGTGCGCTCGCAACGCTCTCACGCAACTTCCAGATTGAATTCCTGAGACCAATTCTGGGCGAGCCCGACACCGATGTCATCCTGCGGTCGGGCAGCCCGGCCGAACTGCTCCAGGCGCTGCAATCGCTCAAGCTGGACGTTGTGTTGACCAATCAAGCGGCGGCAAGCGACGCGTTGACACCCTTTGTTTCCCACCGTGTGACGGAACAGCGTGTCAGCCTGGTAGGCCCCCCGGAAAGGGTCAAGGGCAAGCAGACACTCAAGCAGTTGCTCGCGGCGCATCCCGTCATTTTGCCGACGACCGACAGCAGCGTTCGTACCGGCTTTGATGCCCTGATGGCGCAGCTCGGCATCCGGCCGCAAATCGCGGCCGAGGTGGATGACATGGCGATGATGCGGCTGCTGGCACGCGAGGGCATTGGCCTTGCAGTGCTGCCGCCGATCGTCGTCAAGGAAGAACTGGCGTCGGGATTGCTGATCGAGGCAGACGAACTTCCCGGGATCGTCGAAGCATTTTATGCCGTCACTGTTGAACGGCGATTTCCCAGTCCGATGCTAAAGCTGTTGCTTCCTGCGAACGCCGCACAGGGTTTGAAAAGGACGCAGTAATACCAATTGTTGTTGATGCCGACTGATAATCGAGACAACAGAGCCTCCGGTGGCCGGGGCCAGCGATAACGACGCAGCGTCAGCCAAGGCATCACGCGCGGTTGTTGATGTAGGAGACGAGCGATTCATTTTCCTCGACATGGCGGCCGATGCGCGCGCGCACGACGTCACGCACGCTTATAATTCCCACCAGCACCCCCTTGTCGAGCACCGGCAGGTGGCGGAAATAGCCGCGGTCCATCAATTCCATCGCCTCGTTGATCGTGGTCTCGGGCGCGACGGTGGTGACATTGGCGGTCATCACGTCCCCGGCATTTACCGCGTGAAGCTCAGGTCCTTTGGTGGCGAGGGCTTTGACGACGTCGCGCTCGCTGACGATGCCGGCGAGTTCGCCCGCTTCATCGAGCACAAGCACGGCGCCGATACGCCGAGAGGCGATGGTGGCGACGACCTCCATCAAGGGCGTGCCGGGGAAAACGGAGATGATGGTATTGCCCTTGTCGCGCAATATCGATGCAACGGTCATGGATTGATCTCCTGAAAAGCAGCGCTTCTATCATACAACCGTTCTTGCAAACCTAACGCTGTACCCTGACATTTACAGCAGCCAACGCCACCTTGCCATTGAATGCCGGACTGTGGTTCCAGCGCGTTCGCTTCTTCGTCTGCTCGCTTGTTTGGCAGCCTTTTTGACCGCCTTCAGGCAGAAACCTAGCGTGGCCAACTGTCCAGATTATCCGAGCCACCTCTCTGGTATAGTCTTCCGTGACCTTTTCTGCGATGTCTACCCGTATAAGCTATTGATATTATTTCACATAAAAAATCTTATCAAGATTTTATTTTTGTAAGCGCAAAGTAAAATGTCCCCTTCCGCAAAATAGCGATGTCACTTTTGCGGTTGCGGCAGTCTTCAGTGGTCGACTCGACTGCCCGGCGAGAGTAGTTTGGCGGCAAGGCAGACAATGGCAGATGGATGTTGCTGAATCCTCCGACCAATCTTGGGATGGCGTATTTCAACGCGCCCGACACCAAAACGATCGTCACGAGCGGCCTGGGACGCGGTGTCGTCGGCATATCGCGGCTGCGCGCCAACTTCCCGCTCGGTGTAATCGACTATACGGTCATAGAGGACGCGATCATGGTCGCGTATCAGCATCAGCCGCTACTCTGTGACGTTTTTCTCGAAGACCGACGCGTCCCGGTCCAAGGGGCCGGAGCGGCAAAGTTTACCGTCTATGATTACCGTCGTCGCTGGAACTGCGAGATCAAGACCGGCATCGACGCGACCAACTTTTTCGTGCCGCGCACTACGCTCGACACGCTGAGCGCCGGGGCGCGTGTTGCCGACCTTGTTGTACGGCCAGGCGAGGTCCGTGACGACCCGGTCGTCCGCGGGCTGGCGACGGCGCTGGAGAGCGCTTTTTCGGCCCCCGACCGAACGAACCCGCTGTTTCTCGATCACCTCGGCTGGGCGTTTGCGGCGCATTGCGCCGCGAACTTCCTTGAACCGCAGCGTGCTGACCGAATACCTAGCGGGAGGCTCTCTGCTCGACACGAACGACTGGCGAAAGACATGATTGCCGCCCGGCTTGACGGCGGCATCACCGTCTCCGCCCTGGCGGCCGCTTGCGGCCTGTCGATCGCACATTTTGCCCGCGCGTTCCGCTGCTCGACCGGCGTGCCGCCACATCGCTGGCTGATGCTGCAACGAATTGACCGCGCTCGCCAGCTTTTGCTGACGACGAAAGCCTCGCTCGCCGACATCGCGCTCGAGTGCGGGTTTAACGATCAGGTTCATCTGACGCATGCCTTCACCCGCAATGTCGGCGCTGCGCCGGGTGCGTGGCGTCGCTCTACCCACGGTTGAACTACCGCGCGGGTTTTGGACAACCTGCGCAAGAGACGGACAAGACCCGGGTTGCGGGAATGTATTAAGCTTGACGCCAGTTGGTGCAGGAGTGCCTCGCAATGGCGATGACGATACGATTGTTGCTGCCGGTGTTTATGATTGGCGCCGTCATAGGATCTGCCGCCCGCGCGCAGGAAGACCTGCCGGCCCAACTTGTCGCTGATCTTCACACCGCATTCGGCACGCATCACGATCGCGCGGTGCACGCCAAGGGCGTCATTCTGTTCGGCAGCTTCGCCCCCGATCCTGCGGCGCGTACGCTGACCAAGGCGTCGATGTTCACCAAGCCGTCGGCTGTGTCAGTGCGCTTTCCCGATTTCACCGGTATCCCGACGATCCCTGACAATATCGGCGATGCCGATCCGCGCGGCTTTGCGGTCAAATTCGGCCCGGTCGACAATCCGGCGATGGATATCGTCGCGCATAGCTTCAACGGCTTCCCGGTCCGCACCGGGGTCGAGTTCGGAGAACTGATGCGCGCAATCGGTGCGAGCGGGCCGGGTGCCGCCAAACCGACCGCGCTCGACCGCTTTCTCGGCGCGCATCGGGCGGCGGCGAGCTTCCTGACGACGCAGAAGCCGCCACCCGCCAGCTATGCAACCGCCGCCTATTTCGGGGTCAACACGTTCACCTTCATCGACGCAACGGGACGCAAGACCCCCGTTCGCTACCGGTTCGTACCGATAGCTGGGGAGCATTATCTCGATGCCGCCGCGCGCCAGGCGGCAGGGCCCAATTACCTTGCACCCGAAATCGGTCGTCGCGTCGCCACCGGACCGGTCCGCTTCGCATGGTTCGCACAGATCGCCGGGGCGGGTGACAAGCTTGACGATTCAACGATCGCCTGGCCCGAGACGCGCCGCCTGGTCAAGCTTGGTGTCATCACCATCACCCGCACATCGACCGATCAGACAGGTGACAGCCAGCGGCTGATGTTCCTGCCGGGAACGCTGCCCGACGGCGTCGTTCCCGCTGATCCGATGATCGCTATCCGCACTGCCGCCTATCCGGTCTCGTTCTCTGAACGCCAGCAACACTGATGCCTGCACCAGCAGCCCCGAACCTCTCGCTTGTCGTGCCGACCGCAGCAGAGGGCTTTGATCTCGCCATCCTGCTGTCGCGTCTGGCGGTGAAAGCGATGCAGGGCGATGCCGCCGTCCGCGGTGTCCTTCGCGAGAACTATGCCCATGATGCCGGGCTGCTGACTTCGGCAAGCCATGTCGTCGCCACGCATTTCGCGACGATCGCGGCAGCAAATGGGTACTGGCGCTAGATAACTATGTGGATGCGGCTCAATCGAGCCGCGAGACCAATCAATCATCAGCAGGGGACCGATGATCGCTATCCGCACTGCCGACGGTCAACCCTCTGCCATGCACGCCTTTAGTCCAGCCAATGCGTCTGAGCGTGTCAATAAGTCTTGACCGCGGCACCCCAAAGCTGCGGCAAACTGAAGCGTCCCGGGTTTTCCGGAGGTCCCTATTTGTGAGCAGGAGCCTCTATTTTGAGCGAGGCTCGAACAAATTTTCGCCTGAGGTCCGCGACCGTGCGGTTCGGATGGTCGATGAGCATCGGAGCGATTACGCGTCTGACTGGGCGGTGTTGACGTCGATCGCCCCCGACACTTGCTGTGGAATGGCTACACTGAGGAGGCCTGGCAACTGGTGCACAACGTCCAGAGTTGGGCGCGCCGAATTTTTGACTTTGCAGGGTTGGTTGACAAGGCGCGCGCCAGAAAGCTTTGGGGTCACTGCGCCGACTTGAAGACATATGTCGGCAACAGCGTAGCCGCAATTGTCGATTATTCGAGGCGCTATCGTTCGAATATTCCGGTTGCCTCGTCGGCCGCGGAAGGCTGTGTCGACGAAATCGCCAACACGCGGATGGGCAAAAAGCAGCGAATGCGATGGTCGCCGCGCGGTGCACACCGGGTTGCAACAGTCGGAGCCGCAATGCTCGACAACCGGCTCCACCGCCAAGTCACACTCCAGCGCAAAGGCGCATGAGCAGTCCAGGTTTTTTACACTCCCCGACAACCGCAAGTCCGCAAGGGCCTGCGGTTTTTTCGTGCCCAAAAATCAAGGCCCGGCGAAATTGACAGCGGGCCATCCAGCAGAATCGCCGTTATCAATGGCGCATGACACAGCACGCCCGCTACCCGAACCTGTTCACGCCGCTCGATCTCGGGTTCACACGGCTCAAGAACCGGATCCTGATGGGATCAATGCATACCGGTCTTGAAGACATCGAGAACGGCTTTGAACGCATGGCCGCTTATTTTGCCGAACGTGCCCGCGGCGGTGTCGGCATGATCATTACCGGTGGCATCATGCCGAATTTTGAAGCGGGAGGCGGAGCAAAACTGTCCACGCCTTCCGAAGCCGCTGACCATCGGATCGTCACCGAAGCCGTTCATGCCGCGGACGCAGACGTGAAAATCGTCATGCAGATCCTCCACACTGGCCCGCTGGCCTACACCGACCAATGCGTTGCGCCTTCCTCCGTGCGTTCCCGTATCGGGGCGTTCACGCCCAACGAGCTGGATGAGGACGGCATTGAAAAACAGATCGCCGATTTCGCCAATTGCGCCGCCATGGCGAAACTGGCGGGCTATGACGGCGTCGAAATCATTGGTTCGGCCGGCTATTTGATCTCAACCTTTCTTGTTGAAAAGACCAACCGCCGCACCGACGCATGGGGCGGCCCCTTTGCAAACCGCATGCGTTTCGCGGTCGAGGTCATCCGCAGCGTCCGCGCCGCCGTTGGCGCTGACTTCATTCTGATTTTCCGTATTGCCGCGATGGACATGCTGGAGGGTGGCATGGCCTGGGATGAAGTCGTCACCCTGGCCCAGGCGATTGAGGCCGCCGGCGCGACGATCATCAGCACGCATTTCTGCTGGCACGAGGCGCAGGTGCCGACCATCGCCACCATGGTGCCCCGCGCGGCCTTTGCCCAGGTAACGGGCCGGCTGCGAAAAGTGTTGAACGTCCCCGTCATCACCAGCAATCGCATCAACATGCCCGATGTGGCAGAGGCGGTGTTGGCCCGCGGCGATGCCGATCTGATTTCGATGGCGCGGCCGATGCTCGCCGATGCCGATCTGGTCAAGAAAGCCCTTGAGGGGCGCGAGGATGAGATCAACACTTGCATCGCCTGCAATCAGGCCTGCCTCGATCATACCTTCAATCGCAAGCTGACATCGTGCCTGGTCAACCCGCGTGCCTGCCGGGAAACAGAGCTGAACTATCTGCCCGTCCGCACGGCACGGCGCATCGCTGTGGTGGGCGCCGGGCCGGCGGGCCTCGCTTATGCGACCACCGCTGCCCAGCGCGGCCACCAGGTCACGCTGTATGATTCAGCCGCCGAGATTGGTGGCCAATTCAACCTGGCCAAGCGCATTCCGGGCAAGGAGGAGTTTCACGAAACCCTGCGATACTACGCCCGCATGATCGAAAAACACGGCGTCGTCCCGCACCTGAACATCCGCGTCGATGCCGGCCGACTTGCAGCGGCATCGTATGACGACATCATCATCGCCACCGGTATCGCACCGCGCCAGCCCGCCATCCCCGGTCTCGACCACCCGATGGTCGCGTCCTATATCGATGTCATCACAGGCCGCGTCACAGTCGGCAAAAACGTCGCCATCATCGGCGCCGGCGGCATCGGTTTCGATGTTGCAGAATTGATCACGCATGCCGGCGCCTCTGCTGCCATGGATATCGATGTCTTCGCCCGTGAATGGGGCATTGATTTCGCCAATCACCCGCGCGGCGGCGTTACCGGCATCACCCCCCGGGTTGCGCGCGCCGATCGCGACGTCACCCTGTTGCAACGCAAGGGCGGTGCGCCGGGCAAGACGTTGGGCAAAACCACTGGCTGGACCCACAAGCTGACCCTGCAACGCCGCGGGGTGCATATGGTTGGCGGCGCCGACTATGTGCAGATCGATGATGCCGGCCTGCACACCTTGATCAACGGCGAACCGCGGCTGTTCCCGGCCGATACCATCATCATTTGTGCCGGCCAAACCCCGCTGCGCACCCTGCACGATGATCTGGCGACGCTGGGCATTGCATCGCAACTGATCGGCGGGGCCTATGAAGCGAGCGAACTCGACGCCAAACGCGCCATCAACCAGGCGTCGGAGCTGGCGGCGGTGGTTTAGCGTTAGGGCTATCGTGGGGGATCTGACCGGCTCTGGCTCTGACAATAATTTTGCCGCCTTCCTTATCGCTCTCGAAAGGCATTCTCGCTCAGCTTTGTCACAGGGCTGAGCAAATAGGACAGTACCGATCGTTTGCGGCCGATCAGATCGACGGCGGCAACCATGCCGGGGGCGATGGGCAGGCGGGCGCCATCGGGGGCGGTCAGCCCCGACGCGCTGGTTTCGATGCGGATGAGGTAATAGCTGTCGCCGCTGCGATCATCGACCACTGCATCCGGGGAAATGCGGGTGACCTTGCCGCGCAGCGCGCCATAGACTGATGAATCATAGGCAGTCAGCTTTACGGCCGCTTTTTGCCCGGCATGGACAAAGGCGATGTCGATCGGCCGCACCCGCGCCTCCACCACCAGAGTGTCGCCGACGGGAACGATTTCCACCAGCGGCTCACCTGGTCGCACCGATCCGCCAATCGTGCTGACCAGCACGCGCTGAACGATGCCGGCGATCGGCGCGCGGACATCGGCGCGGGCAACCCGGCCCCGCAGCGCTGGCAATGCGGCGCTTTGCCCGGCGAGTTCGGCGCGCGCCGCCGTCAGAGCATCGGCGGCGCTGGACCGCGTGCGGCCGGTGTTGCCCCGCGCCGCAGCCCTTGCCTCGGCAATCGCGGCAGCCGCGCGCTGGACGGCTTGCACCGCAGCGGCTTCGCTTGATCGCGCCTGGCTCAGCGCTGATTTTGCCCGGACCAGGCTGATCGCCGGCTCGATGCCTTTGTCCACCAGCGGCGCAATCATGGTGACTTCACGGGCGGCCTGGGCGCTGGCTTCGGCGCGGACGGCACGGTCGGCCTCGGCCCCGGCCAGATTGCGGGCTGTGCCATCGATGCGGGCATTGTCGCCCGCCGACGCCGCCGACACATCGCTTAGATGTGCCGCCCACAGCGCTTGTTCTGCCGCAACCGCCGCCGGCGCTGCAGCCGCCAGCGCCGGATCGAATACCGGCGCGCGACCCGCAATTTCCGCCTCCAAACGGGCGATGCGGGCGTTCAGTGCGTTCGATGCGGCGCTGGATCGGCCGAATTCGGCCCGGGCGCTGTCGGGGTCCAGCCGCAACAGCACGGCCCCTGCGACAACACGTTGCCCCGGGCGCACTCCGATTTCGGTAATGCTGCCGCCCTCCAGATTGCTGACCACTTGCAACTGGCGCTGCGGCACGATCCGCCCCTGCGCGATGGCGGTTTCATTGACGGGGGCAAGGCCAGCCCAAACGATCATCAGGCCGGTAAAACCGGCGATCCCCCACAACATCCAGCGGGCGGCAACGGTGGGGCTGACTTGATCGGGCAGCGTTTCCAGACGAGTGGCAACAGGCATCACAAACCCTTTCAAGCAATGGCAAGCGATTGCAGCACGGCATCGCGCGGCCCTTCGGCCACAACCCGCCCACCGTCGATGATGATGACGCGGGTGGCGAGGCGCAGCAGTGACTGGCGATGGGTGATCATCACCAGTGTGCGCCCCTGCGTTTGAGCGTCCAGCCGGGCGATCAGCGCATCCTCGGTCTGCATATCCATGGCGCTGGTCGGTTCATCGAACAGCAGCATCGATTTGTTGCCCGCCAGCGCCCGGGCCAAGGCAATCGCCTGGCGCTGGCCGCCCGACAGGCCTTCGCCGCGGTCCGCCAGTTTCAGGTCATAACCGTTCGGCAACTGCCCGATGAAATCATGTGCCCCCGACAGGCGCGCCGCGCGCAGCACTTCGGCATCGTCGATCAGCGGATCACCCAGGGCGATATTGTCCCGGATCGAGCCCGATAACAGCACCACATCCTGCAGCACGCTGCCGATATTGGCGCGCAGATCATCGGGATGCACCTGGCGGACATCGGCATCATCGATGAACACCGCGCCATCTTCGGGCTGATATAGCCCCAGCATCAGCCGGGTCAGTGTCGATTTTCCCGATCCGACCCGGCCGATGATCGCCACGCGTTCCCCGGGCTGGATGTCAAAGCTGATATTGTCGAGTGTCCGTGTCGTGGCACCGGGATAGCGAAAGCTGACGTTGCGGAACCGAATGCGGCCGGCCAGTTGCGGGCGACGCAGGCTCGGTGCCGGCTCACCATCGCCGGCCATGACCCTGTCCAGCGCGCGATACGCCGATTGGGTGTGGCTGATCCGCGTCATCAGGCTGGCGATCTGGCCCAGCGGCGCAACGCAGCGGCCCGACAGCATCGATGCAGCGACCAATGCCCCCATGCTGACCTGATGGCTGCCAACCAATGGCACGCCCAGCGCCAGCGTGCCGACATAAACCAGATTCTGCATGGTTGCCGCTGTGTTGACAGCGAGGGCCGAAACCAGCCGCTGGCGCAGCGACAGCGCCGCTTGGTGCATCACTGCCGCCCGCCAGCGCAGCGCCAGAAATGGCCCGGCATTGCTGGATTTGATCGTTTCCAGCCCGGCGATGGTTTCAACAATGACGCCCTGTTTGTTCAGGCCTTCGCCCAAACTGGCCTGGGCCAGCCTCGAAAGGATTGGTTGCGAACTCCAGGCGACCCCGATAACGATCGGAATGGCGATCAGCGGCACCAGTGCCAGCGGCGGCGCGACCAGCGCGATGACAGCCAGGAACAACAGAATGAACGGCACATCGACCAGCGCACTGACCGTGGCGCTGGCAAAAAAATCGCGCAGGGTTTCGAATTCGCGCAGCACCCCGGCAAAGGCGCCATTGGAGCCCTGGCGATCGCTCAGCTTCATCGCCAGCAGCCGGTCAAAAATCGCCGCCCCCAGTGCCCGGTCGATATTCTGGCCGGCGACATCGACGAAATAGCCGCGCAGGCTGCGCAGTGCGAAATCAAAGGCGAGCACGAATCCCATGCCGATGACCAGAGCCACCAGCGAATCGGTCGCATTGCTCGGCACCACCTTGTTATAGACAGCCATGGAAAACAGCGAGGTTGCCAGCGCGAACAGATTGATCAAGGCAGCGGCAATCGCCACTTGCCCGAACAGGCCGCGATTGGCCCACAACGGCGTGCGCAACCAATCGCCAGGGCGCGGCGGCAGACTGGGTTCGGCCGACGGCGGCGCAGAGGTCGGTGCCGCCCCGGTCTTGGCGGCCGCTATCGCCCGGTGAAATTCTGCAGGAACAGGCAAAGCCACCATGATCAGTCCTTTGGCGCTGGGGTGATGGCGAAATGGCGGAGCAGTTCGCCGGTGCGGGCCAGCAAGGTCAGATGCGCCAGATCGCGTTCGATGCTGCCCTGCAACAGGGCGCGGGCCGCAGCGAAATAATCATCTTCGGTGCGCAGCAGGTCGATCAGGCTGCCGCGCGACAGCCGGAATTGTTCGGCCATCGTATCGCGGTTGCGGCGGTTGGCGCGATAGGCGTCGGCAAGCGCCAGCACCGAACCATCCAGGATCTGGGCATCGGCACAGGCCGTGGTCGCATCGCGTTCGGCCTGTGCCACCACCCGGTCGCTGGCAAAGCCGGCGCCGCGGGCCCGGGCCTGCGCGGCGCTGGTCCGCGCCGCCTCTGCGCCGCCCAGCGACAGAGTCTGGCGCAGCGCAAAACTGCCGCGCACATCATAATTTCCAGCGCTTTCGAACGCCGCATAGCGCGCGCCCGAAACGCCGGCAGACAAGCGTGGCAGGCCATCACCGCGCACAGCGCGCGCGTCGGCCCGCGCCGCTTCTGCCATCGCCAGCGCCACCACCACCGGCGGCGTGTCGTGCGCCATCGCGGCTGCGGTTTCGGCCGTGGCGATGCTGGTGGCGAGCATGGGGCGCGGCGGGTGCAGTGGTGCGTCTGCCCCGAACAATTGCCGAAATTGTGCCCGTGCTGCCGCCAATGATCGCGCATGCCGGGCCGCATCGCCGATCGCATCGGCCAGGCTTGCCTCTGCCCGCGCCGTATCGCCACCTGCACCCAGCCCGGCCGCGACCCGGCTGTTCGTGTCAGTCAGAATGCTGCGATGGCGCGCCACCAGCGCACCCGAAATTTCGGCCAAGGCCTGAAACTCCAGCACCTGATACCAGGCCGTCGCTGCTGCCAATACGGTATCGCTGGCACTGCGGTCTGCTTCGGCGCGCGCCGCCCGCAACCGCGCACTGGCCCCGGCAATGCGGCCGCCACTTGCGCCGAAATCAAACAGCAGCTGGTCGGCGCCAATTTGCGCATCGGTTCGCCCGCGCGGTGCAAAGCTTTCGATAACCGCGGCATTGCCGGCGAAATCGCGGGTGAGCGATCTGCTGCCGGCCAGGCTGGCGTTGAATACCGGGAACAGCGCCGATTTCGCCTCTCGCTGGCTGGCGCGGGCGGCATCGCTGTTGGCCGCTGCCTCGCCGGTTGCTGGATAGGCCGCGACCGCCGCCGCGACCGCCGCGCGGAAATCATCATCGTCACCGGCCGGGGCCAGTTGCGCCAGCAGCGGATCATGGCCGAAATCTATCGCCTGCGGGTTGCCGCCCGGTGCTGGCAGCAGCAGTTGCGCCGGGGCGGGCGCCGCCAGCGCCAGCGCCAGCACGCCGCTGGTCATCCAGATTGCCGGCCAGATGACCAATGCCTGCCAATGATGCTTGCGTTTGGCGCGCGTACGGTGATGATTGCGGTCCATGATCATCTCACGCACCCTCGCCATCGCTGCATTGCTGACAACCACCGCCGCGTTGGCGGCAGCCAAAGCTGTGGTCGCCCCAGCTCCGGTTGACCTTCTTACCCTTTACAAGGATCTGCACAGCCACCCCGAACTCTCCTTTCAGGAAACCCGATCGGCCGCGATTCTGGCGGCCGAGGCGCGGGCCGCCGGTTTCACCGTCACCGAAAAGGTGGGGGGCACCGGCGT
The DNA here is from genome assembly GCA_038228305.1 of Sphingomonadales bacterium. Taxonomy (GTDB): domain Bacteria; phylum Pseudomonadota; class Alphaproteobacteria; order Sphingomonadales; family Sphingomonadaceae; genus Sandarakinorhabdus. Next base: position 39,806 of record JBBRPI010000003.1, read on the forward strand.
CGTCGCCGTGATGGTTAACGGCCCCGGGCCGGTGGTTTTGATACGCGCCGATATGGATGCACTGCCGGTGCTGGAAAAAACCGGGCTGCCCTATGCCAGTGCGGCTATCGGCAAGGCGCCCGATGGCACCGATACGCCGGTGATGCACGCCTGCGGCCATGATATCCATATGACGGTGTGGACCGGGGTGGCGCGCGAGATGGCGAGCCGACGCGGTGACTGGTCGGGCACGCTGGTGATGATCGGCCAACCGGCGGAAGAACGCAGCGGCGGCGCTTCAGAAATGCTCAAGGACGGGCTGTATTCCCGGTTCCCGCATCCGCAATTTGCGCTGGCATTGCATGATGACAATCGCATGCCGGCCGGCCAGGTTTCGGTGCCGCAGGGGCCGGCGCTGGCGGCGGGGTCGATGATCAATTTAAAGGTCCACGGCATTGGCGGCCATGGCGCCTATCCGGCATCGACGCGCGATCCGATCATGCTTTCGGCAAAGATCATCAATGGCTTGCAGCCGCTGATCAGCCGCGAAAATGATCCGTTCATGCCCGGTGTTGTCACCGTCGGGTCGATCCATGCCGGCACCAAGCACAATATCATTCCGGATGAAGCCGTGCTGCAATTGACGGTGCGATCCTATGATGTCGCCCAGCAACAGCGGCTGATCAACGGCATTGCCCGGGTGGCAAAGGGGGAGGCGATGGCATCGGATATACCCGAGCGGCTGATGCCCGAGATGACGATCGAATCATCGACGCCGCCAACGCTGAACACGCAGGCGCTGGCGGCGCGGATCGAGGCGGCGTTCGTTGCAAAATTTGGCCAGGCCCGGGTGCCGCGGCTCGACCCGTCAATGGCGAGCGAGGATTTCAATGCCTTCAACCTGGCCGATCCCAGCATCCAGACGGTGATTTTCTGGCTGGGCGGCGTCAAGCAAACGACTTGGGATGCCGCCAAGCTGAGCGGTGCCATCCTGCCATCGCTGCACAACAGCGGCTGGGCGCCCGATCCCGTGCCAACGATTGCAACCGGCGTGGAGGCGATGACGACGGCGGCGTTGTTGCTGATGACAAAGCCATAGGCGCTTCCCCATCAAGGCGGAGGGATTAAAATGCACAGGGTGAAGCGCGCGCTGATCCTGCTATCACTCCCCCGCAAGATCCTTGGGAGTGTTCATCATGCGCGATTATCGCAAATTCTATATTGGCGGGGCCTGGGTCGATCCGGCGACGCCAAAACAGATTGATGTTATCAACCCCGCTACCGAGGCTGTCGCGGGGGTCATTTCCATGGGGTCTGCCGCTGATGCTGACCGCGCGGTGATGGCAGCCCGCAGTGCGTTCGGCAGTTATAGCCAGACCAACCGCGCCGACCGGATCGAGCTGTTGCAGAATATCCTGGCCCAATATCAGGCGCGCTTTGCCGAAATTGCCGCGGCGATCACCGAGGAAATGGGCGCGCCGGGTTGGCTGGCGATGCAGGCCCAGGCCGCCATCGGCGTCGGCCATTTGATGACCGGGATCGAAGTGCTGAAGAATTACAAATTCGAGGAATTGCGCGGGTCAACGCTGATCACCCACGAACCGATCGGCGTCTGCGCGTTCATCACCCCCTGGAACTGGCCGATCAACCAGATCGCCTGCAAGGTGGTGCCCGCGATTGCCACCGGTTGCACGATGGTCCTGAAACCATCGGAAATCGCACCGTTTTCAGCGATTTTGTGGGCCGAAGTGCTGCATGCGGCGGGGGTGCCGGCGGGCGTTTTCAATCTGGTCAATGGCGATGGGCCAACTGTTGGCGCGGCGCTGTCGTTACATCCCGAGGTCGATATGGTCAGCTTTACCGGCTCCACCCGCGCCGGGATCGAAGTCGCCAAAAACGCTGCGCCAACGGTGAAGCGGGTCCATCAGGAACTCGGCGGCAAATCACCGAACCTGATCCTTGATGACGCCGATCTCGCCACCGCCGTTGCCGGCGGGGTGAAGGCAGTGATGATGAATAGCGGCCAATCGTGCAATGCGCCAACAAGGATGCTGGTGCCAGCGGCGAAAATGGAGGCAGCAAAGGCCATCGCCAAAACCGCCGCCGAAGCCACAACGGTTGGCAGCCCCGATGGCAATGCCGCGATTGGGCCCGTGGTTTCCGAAACCCAATGGACGAAAATTCAGGGGTTGATTCAAAAGGGTATCGACGAAGGCGCGACGCTGGTTTCGGGTGGCACCGGCCGACCGGAAGGGCTGGACAAGGGCTATTATGTCAAGCCGACGATTTTTGCCGATGTGTCGAACGACATGACGATTGCCCGCGAGGAAATTTTCGGCCCGGTGCTCGCCATGCTGCCCTATGCCAGCGAGGAACAGGCCGTCGCGATTGCCAATGATACCGTCTACGGCCTGGCCGCCTATATCCAGGGCGATGCCGATCATGCGCGCAAAGTTGCCCGCCAGCTTCGCGCCGGGCAGGTGACGATCAACTATGCCGCGGGCGACATGATGGCGCCGTTTGGCGGTTACAAACAGTCTGGCAACGGCCGCGAATGGGGTGATTTTGCCTTTACCGATTTCCTGGAAACCAAGGCGGTGATCGGCTGGGGCGCGACCGAAGCCGCGGAGTAGCCAACCCCCCTGCGTAAACGTCGGGCACAAGGTAGAAGGAACAAGAATGACCATCGACACGCCAATCTGCGCCATGCTTGGCGTTCGCTACCCGGTGCTGCTCGCCGGCATGGGCGGGGTTTCCTATGCCGAAGTGACGGCAGCGGTGAGCGAGGCCGGCGGATTTGGCTCGCTCGGCATGGCCGGCATTTCGCCGCGCGGCATCGCTGACCAGATGGCGCGGGTGCGCGATCTGACCGACAAACCGTTTGGCGTCGATCTGCTCACTGCCCAGCCGGAATCACTGACCGCCAGCGTCGATGTGATCATCAAGGGCGGCGCCAAGGCATTCATCGCCGGGCTGGGCGTGCCGGTTGCCATTGTTGACCAGTTGAAACAGGCCGGCATCGTGGTGATGTGCATGGCCGGCAATGTCCGGCATGCGGTGAAGGCAGTCGAGGCGGGCTGTGACGTGGTGATTGCCCAGGGCACGGAGGCTGGCGGCCATACCGGATCGGTCGCATCGGTGGCGTTATGGCCGCAGATCGTCGATGCAGTGCCGGTGCCGGTGATCGCGGCCGGCGGCTTGTTTGACGGCCGGGGCCTGGCTGCGGCGCTGGCATTCGGCTGCGATGGTGTCTGGATGGGCACGCGCTTTATCGCGTCGGTGGAGGCGCATGCCGGGCAACCCTATAAGGACGCCATCCTTGCCATGTCCGAATCCGACACCGTGATCAGCCGGGTGTTTACCGGCAAGACGTTGCGCGCGATCGCCAATGATTCCACCCGCGAATTCGAAGGCCAGACAGCGAAACCCTTTGCCGCGCAAGTGGCGGAATCGGCGATGCTAAACCGGCTGGGGCCAATCGCTGGCGTCGTCGATAATGTCGATCCGGCACGGCAATGCCTGGCGGCCGGCCAGGGCGGCGGCGCTATCCATGATATTTTGCCCGCTGGTGACATCGTGCGCCGGGTGATGGCCGAAGCAGAAGCCGCCATGGGCCGGATGCGCTGCGCTGGATAATCGGGCGGGGGAAGCCGCCGGCGGCGCCTGAATCGTCTAAATCCCGGGATATGCCCGCACTGCTGTCGGCACCAGCACCAGCGATATCCCCGCCGCCAACGTTGCCGGCGGGTCGCTGATGCTTGCCTCGATGATCGCGCCGTCTGCGGTGGTTGCCTCCAGCGCGGCGCGGGCGCCGGTGCGCAGGATGCGGCGCAGCGTGACGGCGATGCCGGGCGCGCCGGCAGCCGCCAGGCCGAATTCATGGGGCCGGATGAAGCCAATGGCGGGGCCATCGGGCAGATCGGGGGCGCGATTGGGCAGGCGGACGCCGCCGATGTCGATGGCGCCGTCCACGCCCCGGCAGGCGATGCGGTTGGTGCCGCCCAGGAAATCACAGACAAAGGCGGTCGCCGGCCGGTCCCAGACATTTTCTGGCGTATCGACCTGTTCGATGCAGCCATGATCCATGACGACAACGCGATCGGCAAGGTCGAGCGCCTCCTCCTGGTCATGGGTGACGAACACCGATGTCAGCCCCATGCGTTCATGCACATCGCGCAGCCAGCGGCGCAGATCCTTCCTGACCTTTGCGTCCAGCGCGCCAAAGGGCTCATCGAGCAGCAGGATACGGGGCTCGACCGCCAGCGCCCGGGCCAGGGCCACGCGCTGCCGCTGGCCGCCCGACAGCTGCGCCGGATAGCGGCCGCCGATGTTCGAAAGCTGAACCAGATCGAGCAGTTCGGCCACCCGCCGCGCAATTTCAGACTTTGGCGGACGGCTGGCGCGCGGGCGGACCGACAGGCCGAAACCGATGTTTTCGGCGACGCTCATATGGCGGAACAGCGCGTAATGCTGAAAGACAAAGCCGACGCGGCGTTCGCGGGCGGCGGCGGATGACATGTCTTGGCCGCCCATGGTGATTCGGCCGCTGTCGGGGAATTCCAGGCCGGCCAGGATGCGCAGCAATGTGGTCTTGCCGGATCCGGATGGCCCCAACAGCGCGACGAATTCGCCGCTTTTGACGTCAAGGTTGACGCCGGACAATGCGGTGAAATCGCCAAAGCGCTTGACGACATTCTGGGCGGAAAGGTTCAATGCCCCCTCCCGGCCAATTGCCCGGCATGTTGCCATTCAAGAAAGCTTTTCACCACAAGCGTCACCAATGCCAGCCCGGCCAGCAAGGAGGCAACTGCAAAGGCAGCAACAAAGTTATACTCATTGTAAAGAATCTCGATGTGCAAGGGCAGCGTCGTTGTTTTGCCCCGGATATGCCCCGAAACTACCGAAACCGCCCCGAATTCGCCCATCGCCCGGGCGTTGCACAGCAAAACGCCGTATAGCAGCCCCCAGCGAATGTTGGGCAATGTCACGCGGGTAAAGGTCGCCCAGCCGGATGCGCCCAGCGACAGCGCCGCCTCCTCCTCCTCCCGCCCTTGCTCCTCCATCAACGGAATCAGTTCACGGGCGACGAAGGGAAATGTGATGAACACCGTGGCCAGCACCAGGCCGGGCACGGCGAAAATGATCTGCACATCATGGGCTTGCAGCCATTCGCCCCACCAGCCCTGCAGCCCGAACAGCAGCACATAGATCAACCCGGCAACGACAGGCGACACCGAAAACGGCAGGTCGATCAGTGTCACCAGAAACGATTTGAACCGGAAATCGAATTTGGCGATCGCCCAGCTTGCGGCAAGGCCAACGGCGATGTTCAGCGGCACCGCGATGGCAGCAACCAGCAGTGTCAGGCGCAATGCCGCCCGCGCATCTGGCTCTGCAATCGCGGCAAAATAGGTGGCGCTGCCTTTTTTGAAGGCTTCGACAAACACCACTGCCAGCGGCAGGCCAAGGTTAAGCGCCAGAAAAGCCAGCGCCAGCGCGATCAATATCCAGCGCAACCAGCGCGGTTCGGTAACGGCGTTCATGATGCCATGCGCCGGCGTTGCCAACCCTGCAGGCTGTTGATCAGCAGCAGCAAAATGAAACTCGCCACCAGCATCACCACTGCAATCGCCGTGGCGCCCGCGATATTATATTGTTCCAGTTGCACGACGATCAGCAGCGGCGCGATTTCGGATTTCATCGGCAGATTGCCGGCAATGAAGATCACCGATCCATATTCGCCCAGCGCCCGGGCAAAGGCCAGGGCGCAGCCGGTGATCAGCGCAGGGGCAATGGCCGGCAGGATAACGCGCGTGAACGCCTGCCACCGCGATGCCCCCAGGCTGGCGGCGGCTTCCTCCACCTCCTTCCCCAGATCAGCCAGCACTGGCTCGACCGTGCGCACTACAAATGGCAGCCCGACAAAGATGAGCGCCACGACAATGCCGGTGGGCGTGAAGGCAATTTTCAGCCCCAGTGGGACCAACACTGCACCCAGCCAGCCATTGGGCGCATACAGCGCAGTCAGCGCAATGCCGGCAACCGCCGTCGGCAGCGCAAACGGCAGATCGACCAAGGCCGATATAATCCGCCGGCCAGGAAATTCATAGCGCACCAGCACCCAGGCGGTCAGCAGGCCAAAGACGCCGTTGATCATCGCCGCCAGGGCTGCCGCACCAAAACTGAGCCGATACGCCGCCAGCGCGCGAGGTGACAGTGCGACGGCGGTAAATTCCGATACCGGCATCGTCGCCGCCCGCACGAATATCGCGGATAGCGGAATCAGCACGACCACCGACAGCATGAACATCGTCACGCCAAATGTCAGCCCGAAACCGGGGATGATCGATTGGCGCCGCTGGAGAAGCCCGGATTGCATGGGCCAAGGCTTGGCGTGTCAGAGCGGGCTAGGCAAGAGAAAGCGCCGCAGGCGCTGCGCACCGGCGGTCAGATTTGGTCGGTTCCGGCCATGAATCTCAATTCTGGTTGGCAGCCAGGATCTGGTCAAAGATTGCGCCTTCGGCGAAAAACTTGGCCTGAGCTTTTTTCCAGCCACCGAAGTTGCGATCAATTTCAAACAGTTGCAGATCGGGAAATCGAGTCGCATAGCGTTCGGCGATCGCCTGGTTGCGTGGGCGATAGCCGTTGTGGGCAATCATTGCCTGCGCGGCGGGGGTATAAAGGTAGCGCAGATAGGCCTCCGCCACCTTGCGCGTGCCGCGCCGGTCAACCACCTTGTCAACCACAGCCACCGGTGGTTCGGCGCGGATCGAAACCGATGGCACGACAATTTCGAATTTCCCGGCACCCAATTCATGGCTGGCAAGAATTGCCTCATTTTCCCAGGTGATCAGGACATCGCCAAGGCCGCGTTCGGCGAAATTGGTGGTGGCCCCGCGGGCGCCGGAATCAAGCACCGGCACATGGGCGAACAGTTTTTGCACATAGGCCTGGGCCGCCGCCGGCGTTTTATACTTGCGCTGGGCAAAACCCCAGGCTGCGAGGAAGTTCCAGCGCGCGCCGCCACCGGTTTTGGGGTTCGGTGTCAAAACGCTGACACCGGGCTTCACCAAATCATCCCAGTCGCGAATTTTCTTGGGATTGCCCTTGCGCACCAGAAATACAATCGTCGACCAATAGGGGGTCGATTTTTCAGGTAACCGCATTGCCCAATTTGGCGCGATCAAATGGCTGCGATCGGCGATTTCATCGATATCCCCCGCAAGTGCCAGCGTCACGACATCGGCCTCCAGACCATCGATGACCGACCGTGCTTGTTTGCCCGATCCGCCGTGTGACTGGTTGATCGTCACATCCTGGCCGGTCCTCGCCTTCCAATCCCGGGCAAAACCGGCATCGACAGCGCGGTACAGTTCGCGCGTTGGATCATAGCTGACATTCATCAGGGTCACTGGCGCGGCGAAAACCGGCATGGCCGGCACGCCCACGACAACGACGACTATGGCGATCAAAATGCGGCGCATGAAAGGCCCCTTCCTGTTCGCGCCAAGCTATTCCTATCTCATTAGTAGGCAATAGCGGTTTTTTTGCCGGTGCTAAAGCTGGGCTTTGTTGCGGGTCAGGCGGCGGCGCGTTCGATTGATAGATCGGCCAGCGACGTATTGTCCAGAATCGCAGCGGTATTGTCGCGGACGGTCAACATGACCTTGCGAATGACGCAGGTGGTTTCTTCAAAACAATCGGCGCAGCGTTGATAGGCGCTGACCGAAACGCACGGCACCAGCGCCAGCGGCCCTTCGATCATCCGGATGATCTCGCCAAAACTGATCTGGGTGGCCGGCTTTGCCAGGCGATAACCGCCCATCTTGCCGCGAAAGCTTTCCACCAGGCCACCATTTTTCAGATCTAGCAGGATGATTTCGAGGAATTTGCGCGGCAATTTCTGATCGGCGGCGATCACCGAAATCGGCACCGGCGCAATGCCGCCTGTTCGCGCAATGAAGATCAGGGCGCGGAGCGCATAGCGGGAACGCTGGGTGAGCATGACTGGCAACAGCCTATGCACGCTTGGCCAAAACGGGGCAAGCGCGGGAATTGCGATGAACGCGGCCTAAAATACGGTGGAATTTCCCATTAAATGGGAAGCTCTGACGATCAGATGAACGGGCTGTTTCCAGTAGTGATCATTAACACACTGAAAAACAACGATATGATAGATCCTTCAGCACTTGGCACGGGATATGCAAAGCAGCTGTCATCGGAGGCCGGATGGTCCGGAGGCTCCGCAGAATGAGGAAAACACCATGTTCACCACCGCAAATGATACCGTCGCCCGCACTCTGGTCGGCACCGTCGGCACCGTGTTGTTCGCCGGCGTCTGCCTGCTGGCCGCCACGGCGCCTGCCGCTGCCGCCCCGGTTGCTGCCAACGCAGTCCGCGCCCAGATCGTCAGCTACAGCGATCTGAACCTGTCCAGCCCACAGGCCCGCAGCACCTTTGATGGCCGCGTCCGCCAGGCCGCCCATGCTGTTTGCGAAAATGGCAATGCCGATCTTGGCGCCCGCAACGAAGCCGCCCGCTGCGTCCGCAATGCCATCAACAATGCCGCCGCCAAGAAAATCGCCGCCGGTAACGATTACAAGGGCTGAAGCCGCGATGGCCGATGCGGGGGAGCGGGGTCAAATGATCCCGCTCTTTTGCTGTCGAAACACTATTAAAGCGGCCAGGTGAAATCCCATAAACTGACCGCCGCGTCTTTGTACGTCGCATCACCAAAGCGCCGAAATCCGCAGCGCTGCGCCACGGCTTCGGATTCGGTATTTTCATGGTTGATCATCGCCACCGTCCGCTCGAAACGTCCCACCCCCCAGGCCAGCGCCGCCCGCACCGCCTCGGTCGCATAGCCATGGCCGTGCGCTGCGGTTGCCAGCGTCCAGCCGATTTCCGGATCATCGCCAATGCCGGCTACCCCGGTGCGCCGCGCCTGCAAAAATCCGACGCCGCCGACATAGGCACCGGTATCGCTGCGCCGCACCGCCCAGATGCCACAGCCAAACAGCGCCCAATTGCCGGCATAGCGCAGCAGGCGTTGCCAATTTTCCTCGCTGGCAAAAGGCACGCCGCCAAGATGGCGCACCACCCGTGCATCGGCAAACATCGCATCGACATCGGCAAAGTCATCCAGCCCGTGCGGGGTCATGATCAGGCGATCGGTCGCCAGGCTGAACACATCCATTCCGCCAAGTATAGAAGCCGGTCACCGGCCATGCTAGTGCGCCGGCAATGCGCCCCAATATACGTCAAGCCCGCGCCGGCGATCTGCCGCTGCTGGCCGCTATCGAGATTTCGGCGGGCAATTTGTTTGCCGGCACGGCGATGGCGCATGTTATCGGCGCACCGCCTTCGCCGCCCGATGCGCTTGCTGCGGCGCTGATGGCAGGGGCGATCTGGGTGGCGTCTGATGGCAATGATGCGCCAAATGGTTTCCTGTTTGGCAAAGCTGTTGATGGTTGGTTCCACATTCTGGAGGTATCGGTGCATGCCGATGCACAGCGGCAGGGCCATGGCGCGGCCTTGCTGGCCGCGGCGGTGGCGGCTGCGCCCGGCCTGGGCTGCCAACGGGCTTCGTTGACAACGGATCGCTGGATCGCCTGGAACGCGCCATTTTACGCGCGCCATGGTTTTGTCGAATTGGCCGCCACCGACCTGCCCGATTGGCTGGCCGGCATTCTAAGCCGCGAAGCTGCATCGGGGCTGGACCCGGCGCGGCGCTGTGCCATGGTGCGCACGATAGAATAACAATGGATTTTTTATGGATGAACTGAACCGCCTTTCGGGCTGGTTGGCCGATGCGGGGCTGACGCTGGTGCCGGGAAGCAGCCTGATACCGCTGGGCGGCGGCCTGGCCAATCGCAACGAACGCATCGAACTGACCAGCGGCCCCGCAGTGCTGCGACGGCCGCCGCCGGGGGCGTTGGCCAGTGGCGCCAGCGACATGGGGCGTGAATATCGCGTGCTGTCAGCAATCGCGCCGCATTTTGCCAGGGCGCCGCGCGTTTTGGGCTATTGTGACGATCCGGCGGTGTTGGGCACGCCGTTCCTGATCCTGGAATTTCGTGCCGGCATGGCGATTGGCGGCAGCCTGCCGCCAACCCCGGCGCACGATCCTGCCGGCACGTTGACGGCGGCAACGCTGAACCAGATGTTTGCACTGCACAAACTTGATCCCGATGCGATCGGGCTGGGCGATTTGGGCAACCCGGATGGGTTTTATGGCCGCCAGCTTTCGGGCTGGGCGAAACGTGCCGCTGCGGTGTGGCCGGATGCGTCGCCGGCCGCCGCGCTGATCGCTGCCCTGGAATCGACCGCACCGCCTGAAAATGGCGACACCGTGCTGCTGCATATGGATCTAAAGCCTGACAATCTGCTGGTGGACCCTGACACCATGCAGGCGTTTGCCGTCATTGATTGGGATATGGCGACGCGCGGCCCACGTGATTTCGATCTGGCCATCCTGTTGAGTTACTGGATCGAGGCTGGTGATCCGGTGGCGCTGCACGCTTTGCAGGCCGTCCCATCGCTCGCCCCAGGTGCCCCCGATCGCGCCGGGCTGATGCAATTGTATGAACTGTTCGGCGGGGTCCGGCATGGCAATCTGGTGTGGCCGGTCGCCCTGGCACGACTTCGGCTGGGGGTGGCCTGGGGGCAACTCTATCGGAAATACCAGCGCGGCGAACTGGCGGGGGATCGCTATGCGGGGTTTGAAACCCTGGCACTGGCGATTTTCGATCACGCGCTGGGCCAATTCAAACAGGGCCGCATATGACCGATTTCACGATTCCACCGGAAACTGTTGCACTGGCCGCTCGGGTGCGGGCGTTCGTCATCGAAAAAATCATTCCCTTTGAGTGTGACCCGCGGTTGACCCAGCATGGGCCGACCGATGGCTTGCGTGATGAACTGGTGGCGCTGGCGCGCGCCGAGGGCCTGCTGACGCCCCAGGCGCCGGCCGACTGGGGCGGGATGGGTTTTGACCATGCGACGCAAGCAGCAGTGTTTGAAGCAGCGGGCTGGTCAACATTGGGGCCAGTGGCGATGAACTGCGCGGCACCGGATGAGGGGAATATGTATCTGCTGGGCCGCATCGCCCGGCCGGACCAGATCGCGCATTTTTTGAAACCGATGATCGCCGGGCATCGCCGGTCGGTGTTTGCGATGACGGAACCGGGCGGCGCGGGCAGTGACCCGTCGCAGTTAAAAACGACGGCGGTCTTCAACGGAAATGACTATGAGATTTCCGGCCTGAAATGGCTGATTACCGGGGCGAATGGTGCGAAAACCTGGATCATCATGGCGCAGGTGCCGGAAAATCCGCATGGGCCATCGGGGCCGACGCTGTTCCTGTGCGAAGGCGATACGCCGGGCATCCACATCGAGCGCGTCATGGATTCGATGGATCGCAACTATGTCGAGGGCCATGCGGTGGTGCGGTTTGCCGGGCTGCGGCTGGGGCCGGACCAGGTGCTGGGCGAGGTGGGCAGCGCGCTGCGTTACGCCCAGATGCGGCTGGCGCCGGCGCGGCTGACGCATTGCATGCGCTGGTTGGGCGCTGCGGCGCGGGTGCAGCATATTGCACTGGAACATGCCCGGGTGCGCACGGCATTCGGCAAGGCGTTGGTCGAGCACCAAGGTGTCAATTTCATGCTCGCCGACAATGAAATCGCCATGCACCAGTGCCGTTTAGCGATTCGTCACGTCGCCTGGATGCTGGATAATGACACTCGCGCCCGTCACGAAAGCAGCATCGTCAAGGCGTTTGTGTCCGAGGAACTGTTCAAGGTTGCCGATCGCTGCGTGCAGATATTGGGCGGCATCGGCGTCACAGGGGAAACCGTGGTTGAAATGATTTTCCGCGATATGCGGGGCTTTCGACTGTATGATGGCCCGACCGAAGTTCATAAATACGCCATTGCGACGCAATTGATGCGCACCGGCACGGCGTTTGCGAACCCGACATGACGCTGCAATGGCGCGGCAGATATCTTGAGGTGCAAAAGACTGGCACCTGGGAATATGCGGCGCGAATCGGCGGCATGGGTGCAGCGGTGATCCTTGCGGTGACGGACGAGCACGAGATTGTGCTGGTTGAACAATATCGTCCGGCGCACGGCGCGCGAACCATCGAATTGCCGGCCGGGTTGATCGGTGACACCAGCGACAGCGATACCGCCAGTGCCGCCGCAGCGCGGGAATTACAGGAAGAGACCGGCTTTGACGCGGCGCATTGGGAGGATTTCGGCAGCTTTGCCACCTCGCCGGGCTTATCATCGGAAATGTTCACGCTGTTCCGCGCCACCGGCCTGATCCGCACTGGCCCCGGCGGCGGGGTCGATGGCGAGGATATCACCGTTCATGTCATCAACATCGCTGAAATTCCGACGTTTCTGGCGGCGCAGCGCGGCCTGGGCCATGTTATCGACTGCCGGTTGATTGTCGCGCTGGGGCTGGCCTGATGTCAGGCTTTCGGCTGGGTGATTTCCTGCCGTATCAGTTGTCAGTGGCATCCAACGCCGTGTCGCGCGCTGTTGCCAGTGGCACCGATTATGAAAGCCGGTTCGGGCTGAACGGTTCGGAATGGCGCGTGTTGGCGGCAGTGACTGCGGCGGTATCGCCCACACAGGTGGAACTGGGCGTGGCGACGGGCATGGACAAGATGACGATCAGCCGCGCGGTGACGGCGCTGCACGCCCGTCGCCTGCTGGACCGGGTGCGCGATAGCGGCGACCGGCGCACGCTGCGGCTGAGCCCGACCGACGAAGGCCGGCGCATTCATGATATCGTCGCGCCGCAGGCTTTGGAGGTGGAGACGCGGCTGCTGGCGGCGCTGGCACCCGAGGAAGCCGCTGTGCTGCGGGCGGCCCTTGAAAAACTGCTCGAGGCTTGCAGCAGACCGTAACATCTGTTACGGCTTGGCTATTCCGGGGAGAAGCGCCGTGCCTGCCGTGTTGACCGAAGCCAAGCCAAATGACCTGGGCCTTGATGGCTTTGAATTCGTTGAATTCACCAGCCCTGCACCTGAGGCGCTGGCCGGGCTGTTCGTCGCCATGGGCTTTACCCATGTCGGCACCCACAAATCCAAGAACGTCCGCCGCTATGCACAAGGCGGCATCAATTTCCTGCTCAACATGGAAACCGCCGGGCAGGTGGCGGAATTCCGCAACGCCCATGGCCCGTCGGCGAACGCCATGGCGTTCCATGTCGATGACGCCAGCGCCGCCTTTGCCGAAGCGGTGAAGCGCGGCGCCACGCCGGTGCACGGCCCGGTCGGCCCGATGGAGCTCAACATCCCGGCCATTGAAGGGATTGGCGGATCAAACCTCTATCTCGTCGACAAGGCCGGCGAACACGAGATCTATGACATCGATTTCCGCCCGGTGCCCGGCGCCACGCCGCAGGACAACAGCGTCGGCCTGCACACGCTGGATCATCTGACCCATAATGTGAACCGCGGCCGCATGGGCCATTGGGCAGAATTCTACGAACGCATCTTCAATTTCCGCGAAATCCGTTATTTCGACATCGAAGGCCAATCGACGGGCTTGTTTTCCAAGGCAATGACCGCGCCGGATGACAAGATTCGCATCCCGCTGAACGAAAGCCAGGATGAGCACAGCCAGATCGAGGAATTCCTGCGCGCCTATAAGGGCGAAGGGATTCAACATATCGCACTGGCAACCGACGATATTTTCGCGACGGCCGATGCGCTGCGGGCACGCGGTGTGCGCTTTCAAGATACCAACGACGCCTATTTCGATCTGATCGATCAACGCCTGCCGGGCCATGGCCATGATGTCGCCGAAATGCGCAAGCGGCGGATTTTGATCGATGGCGCGCCGGAAACCGGCGGCGGGCTGTTGTTGCAGATTTTCACCGAAAACATGGTCGGCCCGATTTTCTTTGAGATCATCCAGCGCAAGGGCAATGACGGTTTTGGCGAAGGCAATTTCAAGGCGCTGTTTGAATCGCTGGAGCTGGACCAGATGCGCCGCGGGGTGATTCCGGGCAAGGCAGAGGCATAATCGCCATGGCTGGCGTGGTTGAGTCGTGGCTGAACAGCGTTGATGCGCCAACCGCGGCGATGATCGCATCGCTGCGGGCGCTGGCGCTGGCGGCGCACCCCGGCGTCACCGAACATATCAAATGGAATGCCCCCAGTTTCTGCCTTGGCGGCGATGATCGCATCACCCTGGGGGTCGAAAAAAATGGCGGGGTGCGCGTTGTCCTGCATCGCGGTGCAAAGCCGAAGGACCCGGCGGACTTTGACTTTGGCGACCCCGCTGGCCTGGCGCGCTGGGCGGCGGTGGATCGCGGTATCATGACCTTTGTCGCGCCGGCCGAGATTGCCGCAAAATCCACGGCCATCGCCGATCTGTTCGCCCGCTGGCTGGAGGCAACCACATGACCGCGCCAATGATGCTGACCGGTTTCGGCAATCATTTCAGTACCGAGGCGGTGCCCGGCGCGTTACCGATCGGCCAGAATTCGCCGCAGCGGCCGGCATTCGGTTTATACGCCGAACAGATTTCGGGCACTGCCTTTACCATGGCGCGTGCCGAAAACCGCCGGTCATGGCTGTACCGGTTGCGGCCCAGCGCCAACCACCCGCCATTTGCGCTGGCGCTCGATCCGTCGGGCAACCATAGCCTTGCCGCCAGCCCGAACCGGCTGCGCTGGGACCCGCGGGCAATGCCCGCAACGCCGGTCAGTTTCCATGATTCAGTCATGCCGCTGTTGTGGAATGGCGACCCAGGCGCGTTGACCGGGGTAACGCTGTCCAGCTATGCCGCCACGCAGTCCATGGCCAACCAGGTGTTTTTCAGCGCCGATGGCGAAATGCTGATCATCCCGGAGCATGGTCGGCTGCGGCTGCTGACCGAAATGGGCATCATCGATCTGGAACCGTTGGAAATTGCGCTGATCCCGCGCGGCGTGCGTTACCGCGTCGAACTGCCGGATGGGGCAGCGCGCGGTTATATCTGCGAAAATCATGGTGCGCCCTTCCGGCTGCCCGATCTGGGCCCGATCGGCGCCAATGGCCTGGCCAGCCCCCGCGATTTTGAAACGCCGGTCGCCTGGTTTGAAGATCGCGACGAAGTGTTTGAACTTGTCCAGAAATTCGGCGGCAAGCTGTGGACGACGACGCTCGACCACTCACCGCTTGATGTCGTTGCCTGGCACGGCAATCTGGTGCCATGCAAATATGATCTGCGCCGTTTCAACACGCTGGGAACGGTCAGCTTTGATCATCCCGATCCGTCGATTTTCACCGTGCTGACCAGCCCCAGCGACACGCCGGGCCGCGCCAACGCGGATTTTGTCATCTTTCCGCCCCGCTGGATGGTGGCCGAAAATACGTTTCGCCCGCCCTGGTTCCACCGCAACCTGATGTCAGAAGCGATGGGCCTGATCACCGGCGAGTATGACGCAAAGGCCGGCGGCTTCGCCCCTGGCGGGTTGTCGTTGCACAATATGATGAACGCCCATGGCCCCGATGCCGCCAGTTGGCGCGCCGCAACCGATGCGGTGCTGGCGCCGCACAAGATCGATGGCACCATGGCCTTCATGATCGAAACTGCCCTGCCGTATCGGGTGACGGATTGGGCGATGGCGCGGGCCCAGCCGGATTATGATGCGGCCTGGGACGGCTTTCCAAAGGCGCAGGTCGGCCACAAGGCTTGACATTATTCACCGTATAGGTTAATATCAACTGTCTGCTTTGTCTGTAGAGCGGCATCGACGCGGCGATTTGCAGGATGTTGAAATCCGACAAAACATTTGCTTCTGCGTTACGCAATCGCTACGCAACTCCTGCTTAAAATACTGATTTTGCCTAACAAAGCCGAAACGATACCCCTGTAGGACTTGCAGGATTTGCGCGTCCTACATATTTCTGCTGCAGCGGCTTGCCAAGGCGCGTCGGCAAAGCCAGAAAGCATGGCATGACCTATACCGACAATGGCACGCACAGCAGTTACCGCGTCAAGGGGGCCAGCGGCGATTTTGAGATCGTTGTCGGCCTGGAGGTGCATGCCCAAGTGACGGCGCAGTCGAAACTGTTTTCGGGCGCGGCGACGGCGTTTGGCGCGGAACCCAATTCGCAGGTCAGCCTGGTGGATGCAGCGATGCCGGGGATGCTGCCGGTGCTTAATGGCGAATGTGTGCGGCAGGCGGTGCGCACCGGGCTGGCGCTGGGTGCGCAGATTTACAAATGGTCGCGTTTTGATCGCAAGAATTATTTCTATGCCGATCTGCCGCAGGGATATCAGATCAGCCAGCTTTTCCACCCGATCGTCGGCGAAGGCGCGCTGGCCATCGAAACCGAGGCCGGTGACAAAAGCATCGTCGGCATCGAACGCATCCATCTGGAACAGGATGCCGGCAAATCGGTGCATGATCTGCACCCGACGATGAGTTACGTCGATCTCAACCGCTCCGGCTGCGCGTTGATGGAGATCGTTTCAAAGCCTGACATTCGATCTCCGGCGGAAGCAGGGGCGTATGTCGCGGCGCTGCGCCAGTTGCTGCGCTATGTCGGCAGTTGCGATGGCAATATGGACGAAGGATCGATGCGCGCCGACGTCAATGTGTCGGTGCGGCGCCCCGGCGAGGACTTTGGCACGCGCACCGAAACCAAAAATGTCAATTCGGTGCGTTTCATC
The DNA here is from genome assembly GCA_038228305.1 of Sphingomonadales bacterium. Taxonomy (GTDB): domain Bacteria; phylum Pseudomonadota; class Alphaproteobacteria; order Sphingomonadales; family Sphingomonadaceae; genus Sandarakinorhabdus. The sequence goes on from JBBRPI010000003.1 coordinate 56,464, forward strand.
ATGCAGACGGTCGAAGCGGAGGCCAAGCGCCAGGTCGCGCTGATTGAAAGCGGCGGCGCGGTGGTGCAGGAAACTCGGCTGTTCGACCCCAATAGCGGCACGACGCGGCCGATGCGATCAAAGGAAGATGCGCATGATTATCGTTATTTCCCCGATCCTGATCTGTTGCCGGTCGAATTTGACGATGAATTTGTGGCGGATTGCCTGGCCAGCCTGCCCGAATTGCCGGTGGCAAAGCGGGTGCGCTATGAATCCGCACTGGGCCTGACGCCCTATCTGGCGGCTGTGCTGACGGCGGAAAAGGACACAGCGGCATATTTCGAGACGTTGCTGGACGGCAACGCCAGCATCGCCAAGGCAGCGGCCAACTGGATTTCGGGCGATCTGTTCGGCGCGTTGAAGAAACTGGGCAAGGACATCACGCAATCGCCGGTTTCGCCGCAGGCCGGGGCGGAATTGCTGGCATTGCAGGCCGATGGCACGCTATCGGGACCCTTGGCGAAGCAGGTGTTCGAGATCATGCTTGAAACCGGCGAAGCACCAGGCGCAATCGTCGAATCGCGCGGGCTGACACAGGTGACCGATACCGGCTCCATCGATAGCGCCATCGCCGCGATCATCGCTGCCAATGCCGACAAGGTTGAACAGTATAAGGCCGGCAAGGAAGCCTTGTTTGGCTTTTTCGTTGGCCAGACGATGAAGGCAATGGGCGGCAAGGCCAATCCGGCCGCGGTCAATGAACGCCTGAAGGCGGCGCTAGCCTGACATGATCGCACTGCTCGCCTTGATGTTGCAGGGCGCGACTCCGGGGGCGTCTGTGGCGGAACAGACGATCACCGTAACGGGAAAAATGTCTGCAGCAGCGATTACGACAGCGGCACGCGCCTATCTGCGTACGGTGCTGCCAACCCCCATCCTCGGCCAATATGCGCGGTGGACGGTGCCGGTCTGCGTGCGGGTGTATGGGATCGACAAGGCGGTGGCCGCGCGGGTCGCCGATCGCATCACCGGTGTCGCCATGACTGCCGGCGCGCGAGTCGCAGCGGCCGGCTGCCGGCCCAATCTGCGGGTGTCGTTCAGCCCAAGCGGCGCCGCCACCGCGGCGCAGATGGTACGCAAAAAGCCCGGCCTGATCAATCGGCTCGACGGCGAACAAACCGATGCCCTGTTGAAGGCGGCGCTGCCGGTACGTTGGTGGCACGGCACCGCTGTGACCGATAGCAATGGTGTGGCGGTTACGGCATCATCGAGCGCGCTGATGTCGGCGGTGGGCGATGGCGGCGTGCCTTTGACCAGCACGCTGCCAGTCGGTCCGGACACGGTGATGACCAGCGGTACCAGCGCCAGCCTGATCGACACGCATATCGCCATTGGCGTGACCAGCGCCGATGCCATTGTCGATGTGCCGCTGGCGACGGGAAAATCGCTGGATGCCGTGGCAGATTATGTGGCGATGGTGGCGCTGGCGCCCCGATCGTTGACCGCGCCGATGCCGCCCGAAGCCAGCATATTGGCGCTGTTTGCGCCGGGCAGCGGTGGCAGCGCTGAACTCAGCGAATGGGACGGCGCCTATCTGAGTGCGCTATATCGCATCAAACTTAACCGCGGCAGCTATCGCCAACGCGGCGAACTGGTCGCGGCGATGGTCAAGGCGATTGCACAATAAGGCGCAAATCAAGGGTCGCAGCATCCGCCGCATCAGATAATTGGTTGCGGCGCTATCGACCCGCAGAAACCTGTCGTAAACAGGGGTGACGAAAAAGGTGCAGTACCATGCGCGAAAAGGAATTGCGGCTGGCGCTGATCTGCTACGGCGGCGTTTCGCTCGCCGTCTATATGCATGGCATCACCAAGGAAGTGTGGAAGCTGTGCCGCGCATCGATGCGGCGGCAGGTCGGGGTGATTGGCGAACTGCCGCCGGCCAGTGACAGCGAGGTCGTTTATGGACTGTTGCTCGATGCCTTGGAGCCGCAACTTGATCTGCGCATCATGGTCGATATCATCGCAGGGGCATCGGCAGGCGGCATCAATGGTATCCATCTGGCCCAGGCGATCAGCCAAGGCAGCGATATGGAAACATTGCGCGATCTGTGGCTGAACGGCGCCGACAGCGACAATCTGCTCGCCCCCGAAGCTGCATCGACGCGTTTTTCAAAATGGTGGGCAACACCGTTGGTGTGGTGGGCGCGACAGCGCGGGCTGGTGATGGATGACATGCATGAGCCGGCGGCGCGTGCCGAAGTGTCGCTGAAATTGTCGCGGTTGATGCGTTCCCGTTGGTTCAAGCCGCCGTTTTCGGGGCCAATTTTCAGTGGCTTGCTGCACGATTCGCTGGTCGCGATGGCGGCCGGCGCGCGGACGCCGCCATTGATCCCGCCGCAACAGCCACTCGATCTGTTTGTTACCGTCACCGACTATCATGGCGCGGCCGAAAAACTGCATTTGCATTCGCCGCTGGAGATTACCGAGAATGAGCATCGTCTGATCATCGGCTTTATTGATGGCGGCGCAGATGCGGCGGGCCATCGCCATTTGGGCGAAATCCCCGAACTGGCCTTCGCAGGCCGCGCGACGGCATCCTTTCCGGGGGCGTTTCCACCGGCGCAAATCCGCGAGATTGACGCGGTGATCGCTGATCGCAACACGCCCTGGCCGGGACGCAAGGCATTTCTGGCACGGATATTCCCCGGTCGCAGCATGCCGGAATCGGTGGCCCTGATCGATGGCGCGGTGCTTAACAGCCGGCCATTCGGCCCGGCGATCGAGGCCGTTTCGCGCCGCCCGGCGCACCGCGAGGTTGACCGGCGTTTTGTCTATATCGATCCAAAGCCAGGGATGCATGGCGCCGCAGACACCGGCAGCACGGCCATCCCTGGTTTTTTTGCGACCATCCTGCGCAGCCTGGCCGATATTCCGCGCCAGCAACCGATCAATGACAGCCTCACCGCGATCGATGCCCTGTCGGCGCGCGTGCGCCGGGTGCGGCATGTGGTGGACGGTATGACGCCCGAAGTGGATGCCGCCATTGCCCGTGCCGTTGGCCTGCGCGTCTTCATGTTCAAACCAACCGCCGAACGCCTGGGCGATTGGCGATCGAGGGCGCAAAGTCAGGCCGCGCGAGAGGCCGGCTTTGCCTATGCCGGCTATGGCCAGATGAAGATTGGCGGTATTGTCGAGACGCTGGCGGCGCGGCTATCGGCGCTGGGCGGTGTCCCGCTGGATGGGGTGCGAGCTGCACTGTGGCGGGAAATCCGCCGGCTGGGATTTGATCGGTCGGGCCAGGCGCTGGGCCGAGAAGGCGCCAGTTCGGACTATGTGATGTTCCTGCGCAGTTTTGATCTGGAATTTCGCATCCGACGCCTGCGCTTTGTTCTGCGCCGATTGAACGGGCTTAGCGAGGCGGTCGCTGATGATGGTCTGGCGCATGATCTGGCAGTGATGAAAACCGGGCTATACGCCATTTTGGGCCCGCATCTGCAACGGCGACAGGCGGTGTTTTATGATGACGCGATGCGCGCTGCTGCGGCCGAGATGCTCGCTGCCCCCGGTGGCGCGCTGGCTGCGCTGGGCACGGCAATGGACCTGAAACGACTGGACCAGCAAAGCGATTGGCAACTGGCCGAGTTATTTGTCGGGCTGCGCGATCGCGGCCTGCGCCGCTTGCTGCTATCGGCCTATATTGGATTTCCGTTTTTCGACATCGCCATGCTGCCGTTGCTGCAGGGTGATGGTGTCGATGAATTTGATGAGATCAAGGTTGATCGCATGTCACCCGATGATGCGCTCAGCCTGCGCGGGGTCGGCGGGGCGACGTTGAAGGGCGCACAATTCAATGCCTTTGGTGCGTTTTTCAGCCGTAGCTATCGCGAGCATGATTATTTGTGGGGCCGGCTGCACGGTGCCGAACGCCTGATCGACATTGTCGCATCGGCGCTGCCTGATGCAACGATGCTGCCGGCCGAGACGGTGAAGGAACTTAAATATCAGGCATTTGCGGCAATTCTGGCGACGGAGCGTGATCGCCTGCCAGGAATTGCCGATCTGGTGGCGGCGTTGGATGCGGCGGTTACACCCTCAGCCTGACGGTCGCCGCCAACCCACGCAGGAAATAGGCAATGATCGCCAGCCCGGCGAAGGTGGGCAGTGCCCAGATCGCCGGGTTAAATGCGTACCGGGGGAACAATTCGACCAGACCCACCGACAGGAATGCGGTGTAGGCGGCGATCCCGGTTGCGACCATCGCTTTCAGATGTTCGGGGATATAGGCGTTGCGCTGGGGCGCGGCGCGGAACATGTACCAGAGATAGGTTAGCGTCGTGCCAAAGCCGATGATCGAAACACCGATCATCAGTGGCTGGCGCAGCAGCACGCCATGCACCGCGCAATTCACCGCTGCGACAAGCACGGCAATCTGCAACGCCACCATCGACCAATGGCGGTTGGCCGGGTGATTGCGTTTGTTGGCTACCATTTGCAGGCCATAGCGCGTCATGCTGGCAGTGAGCAGGGCGAGATAGAGCATCATCCAGCCGAACAGGCCGCGATACAGCGGCCCATCGGTCAGGCCAGGGTGCATCGCCAGCGGCCAGCGCAACGATAACAGCCCCATGACCATTGCACAGACAGCGGCGGCATAGATGCTTGCGGTAAAGATCCAGCCCCAGCGCCGGTGCGCGGCACCGCCTTTGCGGGTGGCAACTGCGCCCCAGAAACTGGATAGCGCGACAATGCCGGCGCCAACGTGGATGGCAAGAACCAGGGTAAACAGCCAGGGCATTGTTGCTGACACACTCCCTTGTTCGGGCGCGAACGGCGCCGTCGCCAGCCGTGAAATCCATGTTTGTCTGTGTTACAGTCGCGGTGCGATCGCAAGCCCCTGCTGGGCACGGAAAGGCAAATGATGCTGCATGGCCTGTTGGCTGGCGTTCGCTACTTCGCCATTGTCTTTGCGATTGCGTTCGTGTTTGGCACCGCGCGTACGCTTTGGCTTTCCCCGCATGTGGGTGACATTGCTGCCGTGATGATCGAAATGCCATTTGTGCTGGCAACCTCGTGGTTGACCTGCCGCCGCCTGGTATTGCGATTGCCCCCAGGCATGGCACCGCGCCTGGCCATGGGTATTGCCGCGTTTTTACTGCTGATGGTTGCCGAATTCGGATTGGCGGTTTTCGCCTTTGGGCGCTCGCCTGCGGCCTATGGCGCGGCGCTGCTGACGATTGCCGGTTTGATCGGATTGGCTGGTCAAATCGGCTTTGCAATACTGCCTTTGGTCGTCGGGCGGCGTTGATCAGTTGACCAGGCGTACTGGCGTACTCAGCGGCACGCTCGCGCCCTTTTTGTTCAGGTTGAACAATTGTTCCACCAGGGTGATGACTTCATAACTGCGCCCAGCACCGGTTGCGGGTACGTGATAATCGCTGCCGTTCAGCGCGGCGTTCAGATCATAGCGCCCGCCCTTGCCGCGGCGGATGACCAGCAGCGGTTCATAGCCGTCATTTGTGGCGATCGGGTAGATCATCGGGTCTTTGCCAACGGTCGCGCGGGCATATTCACCCAGGAAATAGATCGTGCCATCAACGGAGCGAAAGGTGACATCAACGGTGGCGTCGATATTTTCGGCTTTGCCGCCGCGCATGATGTGCAGCACCGCCTTGGTCGCGTCAGGCGTGATGGAGACGGTTGCGACGGTGCCACCGCCATCGGCCAGTGAAACTTCGATGGCGCCGCAACGCATGTCGCTGGCGGCGATGTCGGTACTGTGCTCGCGCACCAGCTTCACCGTCTCACCACCGGCGGATTTTCGGACGACCCAGTTGTCGGCGGATTGATTGCTGGCACCGGCGTTCGGTCCCTTGCCCAGATCGAACGTCTTCCCATCCAGCTTTGTCAGGTCAGCGAGGCTGGGGTTTGGCATATCCTTGAAGCGTTGCAGTGGCAGGTCCTCGCCCTGGCGTTGGACAGGGCCCAGGCGATAACATTCGACAAAGGCCTTGAACCGAGCCGCCGCATCAGCCTGCGTCGGCTGGTTGATCAGCGCCGCCAGCGATTCGCCCGATTGCACCACAATGTCGCCGCCGCCGACAGCCGACGGGATGGTTGTTGGCCGGGTCGCGCGAAAATCGATGCGCTGAACCACCATGACGGTGATCAGATCGGGTCGCCAGCCCGTCCGCAGGTAGAAATTCAGGATGGATGGGGCGATGGGTTGCAAGATGCCGTTCTGGAATTCCTGGCTGTCAAACACGGTGATGTCGAAACTGGGGTTGGTGGAGACATTGCCGCCAACAAACGGATTGGTGCTGGTATTGGGGGCACCCGACAGTTGCGCGCTGAGATTGGCGCCGGCGTTGAGTTCCGCCGATACATTGCCGCTCAGCCGGGAAATCGCGGTGAAATGCAGCGGCCGATCATCCTTGGCACGCAGGATGTTGAGCAGGGTGACGCGATTGGCAGATTGGGCGACAACTTCATTCTGATCGACTGCGATATGTTCCAGCGCGCGCGGAAAGGCGCAGCCGCTGATCAGCAACGCCAAAGCCAGTGCCGTCAAACGCTGCATCTCAGCCCCCTTGCCCTGCAATTTAGGCCATAAGTGGCGGCTGTCGAGTGGCACAAATGAATCTTGCTGCCTTGCAACATTGGCCGCCTCGTGCTAGCCGCCGCCGCGTCTGCTGGGCACACGCTCCAGGCATTTCCCGGGCATGCTTTGCCATAACCTTTTGTCGCTGGACCCTGTCCTTTGGAACCAACTTCTGCACTCGCCCCGGCAAATGTGGCGTTGGGGCTTTCCGGCCGTTATGCGACCGCGCTGTTTGATCTGGCGATCGATGGCAAGGCGCTGGACAGTGTTGGCACCAGCCTGGCCACGCTGAAGGACGCGCTGGCGGCCTCGGCTGACCTGGAAACACTGACCACCAGCCCGATGATGACGCGCAAGCAGACGTCTGCTGGCATCGCTGCCGTCGCCGGCGCGCTGGGGCTGGACAAGCTGACCACATCGTTCCTTGGCGTGCTGGCGCAGAACCGCCGCCTGGCAACGCTGCCACACATCATCCGCGATTTTCAGGCGCTGGCCGCCGCCCGCCGCGGTGAAATCACCGCCCGCGTCACCGCCGCCCACCCGCTCAGCGCCGCCCAGCAAAAGGCACTGACCGCCAAGTTAAAGGCCGGAATCGGCCGCGATGTGGCGCTGGATATCACCATCGACCCCGCCATTTTGGGCGGGCTGGTCGTTCGCGTTGGTTCGCGGATGATTGATTCTTCGCTAAAGACCCGGCTCGACGCACTCGGCCAGGCACTCAAGGGCTCACACTGATCATGGATATCAACGCCGCAGAAATTTCGCGGGTCATCAAGGACCAGATCGCCAATTTCGGCAATGACGCCGAAGTCAGCGAAATCGGCCAGGTGCTGTCGGTTGGCGATGGCATCGCCCGTGTGCATGGCCTCGACAATGTTCAGGCCGGTGAAATGGTCGAATTTCCCGGTGGCATCAAAGGTATGGCGCTGAATCTGGAAGCCGATAACGTCGGCATCGTGATTTTCGGCAGCGATAGCGGCATTAAGGAAGGCGACACCGTCAAGCGGACCGGCACTATCGTCGATGTGCCGGTCGGCAAGGGCCTGCTCGGCCGCGTCGTCGATGGCCTGGGCAATCCCATTGATGGCAAGGGCCCGTTGACAGACGTGACTCGCAGCCGCGTTGAAGTGAAGGCCCCCGGCATCATCCCGCGCAAATCGGTCAATGAGCCGATGCAGACCGGGCTAAAGGCATTGGACGCGCTGGTTCCCGTCGGCCGCGGCCAGCGCGAACTGATCATCGGCGATCGCCAGACCGGCAAGACCGCCGTCGCCATCGACACCTTCATCAACCAAAAGGCGACCAACAGCGCCGCTGGCGATGATGATTCGAAAAAACTGTTCTGTATCTATGTCGCCGTTGGCCAAAAACGTTCGACGGTTGCCCAGATTGTCCGCGCGCTCGAAGAAAACGGCGCGATGGAATATTCGATCGTCGTTGCGGCCACCGCGTCGGAACCGGCACCGCTGCAGTTCCTGGCGCCCTATACCGGCTGCACGATGGGCGAATATTTCCGCGACAATGGCATGCACGCCGTCATCGTTTATGACGATCTGACCAAACAGGCCGTTGCCTATCGCCAGATGTCGCTGCTGCTGCGCCGCCCGCCGGGCCGCGAAGCCTATCCGGGCGATGTGTTCTATCTGCATTCACGCCTGCTCGAACGCGCGGCCAAGATGAACGACGCCAATGGCGGCGGTTCGCTCACTGCGCTGCCGATCATCGAAACCCAGGCTGGCGACGTTTCGGCCTATATTCCGACCAATGTGATTTCGATCACCGATGGCCAGATTTTCCTTGAAACCGAATTGTTCTTCCAGGGCATCCGCCCGGCGATCAACGTCGGTCTGTCGGTCAGCCGCGTCGGTTCGGCCGCCCAGACCAAGGCAATGAAAAAGGTTGCCGGCACCATCAAGCTGGAATTGGCGCAATACCGCGAAATGGCGGCGTTTGCGCAGTTCGGTTCCGATCTTGATGCCAGCACCCAGCGCCTGCTCAATCGCGGTGCCCGGCTGACCGAATTGCTCAAGCAGGGCCAGTATAAGCCGATGCCATTTGAGGAGCAGGTTGTGTCGATTTTCGCCGGCGTCAACGGCTTCCTGGACACCGTGCCAGCCAAGGCGGTGACCCGCTTCGAAGCGTCACTGCTGGCGCATGTGCGGTCCAGCCATGCCGATCTTCTCGCCGACATTAGCGCCAAGAAGGACCTTTCGGCCGATACCACCGCCAGCTTGAAGACGGTTGTCGGCGAATTCGCCAAGACGTTTGCGTAACCGATTGACCGTTGTTCCGGCGTTTGCGGGAATGACGAAATAGCAGGAAAAGATGGCAAGCCTCAAAGCTCTTAAAAATCGCATTACCTCGGTGAAATCGACGCAAAAGATCACCAAGGCGATGAAGATGGTCGCCGCCGCCAAGCTGCGCCGTGCGCAGGAAGCCGCCGAAGCCGCGCGCCCCTATTCCGAACGCATGGCCGCAGTGATGGCGTCGCTGGGTGCGACCGTGCAGGTTGGCCCAGAATCGCCGCGTTTGCTGGCTGGCACGGGCAAGGACCAGGTGCATCTGTTGGTCATCGCCTCGTCCGAACGCGGCCTGGCCGGGGGTTTCAATACCAATATCGCGCGTTTGGCCCGCAAAGCGATGGAATCGCTGCTTGGGCAGGGCAAGACGGTCAAGCTGCTGTTCGTCGGCAAAAAGGCTCGCGCGCCGTTCATGCGAACCCACAAGGAACTGATTGTCGGCACCATCGACCAGACGCACATCAAGAATGTCGCCTTTACCGATGCGCGAGCCGTGTCGGAGGAGATTACCCGGCGGTTTGAAGCCGGTGAATTCGATGTCGCGCATCTGTTCTTTGCCCGTTTTCAATCGGCACTGGTCCAGGAACCGACGGCGATACAGATCATTCCCGCCGCACTGCCGGCTGCGGCTGCGATCGTGGCAAAACCGATCGATGCCGTGCCTGCTGCCATCGAATATGAACCGGATGAGGAGGCCATTCTCGCCGAATTGCTGCCCCGCAACCTGAGCGTCCAGATCTTCCGCGCGCTGCTCGAAAACGCCGCCAGCGAACAGGGCAGCCGGATGACCGCGATGGACAACGCCACCCGCAACGCCGGTGACATGATCAATCGCCTAACCGTCACCTATAACCGCACGCGGCAGGCCGCGATCACCAAGGAATTGATCGAGATTATTTCGGGGGCGGAGGCACTGTGACGAACCGTATCGTATCGCTGGCCATCGCCGCCTGCGCCCTGGCGCTGATCGCCGCCGCGCCCGCCCCGACCACCGCCCAGTTCAAGGCGCTGCGCACCGCCAAGGGCGAAAGCTGCCCGCCGGTCCGCAAGCTGAAATGCAGCGTGCTGGGTGACCCGACCGAGTATAAATGCAGCTGGCAGGAACAGTTCAAGGGCAAGAAATGGACGAACAGCGCAGCGCTGTTAGCCAAGACCGGCAGCAAATGGGAATGGCTCGACGGCGGCCCACGCTGCTCGTCGCTGCCGCAAAATTAGTTTCGTATGAAAGTATTTGCAGTCTTACTTCCGCTTGTTGTGGTGGCTGGTTGTGGCGATCACGCCCAACCGGAGACGGTAAGAACTGCTAAAGATTCGTCTCAAATTGCGTCGCCACGAACGCCTTTGCCCTCAGATGCTGACATCGACTGGAATCGACTGTTTTATCACCCACGTACTGCTGAAAATATTATATCAAACCTGGGATTCCCAAGCAATGGCTATGGTCCGATGCCACTCGGCGGAGGCCCTCCAAACTATTTGGGAACTTTTTTGCCCCGCGAGATATCGGAGCCTGTTGAAGGAAATCCTAATGCGATTGACGTCGCTATTGCAGGGGATAATGGTGACACCATTAACGAGGTAGATTTTACATTATGGATAAATAGTCCATCTCGATCAGCTCAATCCAAAAAGATTTTTTCAGGTTTACTCGTTAATTTTCTCCAAGATAATAATCTGTCTGGAATCAAGCAGGTGGTGCAGGCAATAGCCGATGAGAAAGATAGCGACATCCCGATCGGCAACGCAGTGCTAACTGTAAAACGAATAGATCGCAGCAGATCCACGGCAGATGCTCGTGATTTGGAATTGTTTTTTCATAGGCCGGGCGTGGCCCCACAAGTTGACTGAAGGATATAGAATGCCAACCCCCACCACCAACAATATCGGCCGCGTCTCGCAGGTCATCGGCGCCGTCGTCGATGTGCATTTTGACAGCGATTTGCCGGCCATTCTTTCAGCGCTGGAAACCAGGATCGGCAATCTGCGCCTCGTTCTGGAGGTCGCCCAGCATCTTGGTGAAAACACCGTTCGCACCATCGCCATGGACGCAACCGATGGCCTGGTCCGCGGCCAGGAAGTCATCGACACAGGATCGCAGATTCGCGTGCCGGTCGGCCCGATGACGCTTGGTCGCATCCTCAACGTCATCGGCGAGCCGATCGATGAAATGGGGCCGGTCAACGCCGAAACCACCATGCCGATCCATGCCGAAGCGCCGCTGTTCACCGACCAATCGACCGAAAGCGCCATTCTGGTCACCGGCATCAAGGTCATCGATCTGATCGCGCCCTATGCCAAGGGCGGCAAGATCGGCCTGTTCGGCGGCGCCGGCGTCGGCAAGACCGTGCTGATTCAGGAATTGATCAACAACATCGCCAAGGGCCATGGCGGCACCAGCGTGTTCGCCGGCGTTGGCGAGCGCACCCGCGAAGGCAATGATCTGTATCACGAATTTCTGGAAGCCGGCGTTATCGCCAGCGATGCCGATGGCAAGCCAACGCCTGTGGGTTCCAAGGTGGCGCTGGTGTTCGGCCAGATGAATGAACCGCCAGGCGCCCGCGCCCGCGTCGCACTGTCGGGCCTGACCAACGCCGAATATTTCCGCGATGTCGAAGGCCAGGACGTGCTGTTCTTTGTCGATAACATCTTCCGCTTCACCCAGGCCGGTTCCGAAGTGTCCGCCCTGCTCGGCCGTATCCCGTCAGCCGTGGGCTATCAGCCGACGCTCGCCACCGACATGGGCCAGTTGCAGGAACGCATCACATCGACCACCAAGGGTTCGATCACCAGCGTTCAGGCGATTTACGTGCCCGCCGATGATTTGACCGATCCGGCGCCGGCAACGTCGTTCGCCCATCTCGATGCAACGACGACGCTCAGCCGCTCGATCGCCGAACTGGGCATCTATCCGGCGGTCGATCCGCTCGATTCGACCAGCCGCGTGCTCGAACCGCGCACCGTTGGCGAGGAGCATTACAACGTTGCCCGTTCGGTGCAGGAAGTTCTGCAAAAGTATAAATCGTTGCAGGACATCATCGCCATTCTGGGCATGGACGAACTGAGCGAAGAAGATAAGCTCACCGTTTCGCGCGCCCGCAAGATCCAGCGTTTCCTGTCACAGCCGTTCCATGTCGCCGAAATCTTTACCGGAACGCCGGGTGTGTTCGTCAAGGTTGAAGACACCATCAAGGGCTTCAAGGCGATCGTCGCCGGCGAATATGATCATCTGCCGGAGGCGGCGTTTTATCTGGTCGGCACCATCGAAGACGCGGTGGCAAAGGCTGGTCGTTTGGCAGCCGAAGCGGCGTAAAATCTTATCCCCCCTCGCTTGCGGGAGGGGAGAAGGAAGAGCGAAATGGCCGACACGTTCACCTTTGATTTCGTCTCCCCCGAACGGCGATTGTCGTCCGGCCAGGTGGCGATGGTCGTTGTGCCGGGCACCGAGGGTGATTTCGGCGTATTGCCGGGCCATGCGCCGGTGATGAGCACCATTCGCCCTGGCGCCATCGCGATCTATGAGAATGATTGGACGGTGCTGACACGGCGCATCTTTGTCGACGGTGGTTTTGCCGAAGTGAGTGACGCCGGCCTGACGATTTTGGCCGAAAACGCGACTCCGGTCGCGGAGATCGATGCGGCAAAGGTCGCCGCCGATCTGGCAGCGGCGCGCGCAGCCAAAGACGAAATCGCGGTTGCCCGGTTTGAAGCGATGCAGGAAGCCCTGGCGGCTTGAACCTTGCCGCTTTGGGGATGACGCGCCGCCCGGTCTCGATTAGGGGCTAGTCGATCCCATAAAAGGCCAAAGAATGACCGCACGTCACCATGTTCTCGCCATCGGCAATGCGCTTGTCGATGTCATTGTCGAAGCAAAACCCGAATTTCTGGCCCAGCGCGGCATCGTCAAGGGATCGATGCGGCTGATTCCGGCCGATGAAGCCGAAACGCTGTACGCCGCGATGGGCAGTGGCCGTGAAATCAGCGGCGGTTCGGCGGCGAATACTGTGGCCGGCATGGCGGCGATGGGGGCAAAGGTTGGCTTTGTCGGTCGTGTTGCCGATGACCAGTTAGGCGCGATTTTCGCGCATGACATTCGCGCTGCCGGGGTCGATTTCACCACATCGCCGTCAACCGAGGGCAATTCCACCGGGCGGTGCCTGATCCTGGTGACACCGGACGGCGACCGGACGATGAACACCTATCTTGGCGCGTGCCAGGAACTTTCAGAGGCCGATCTGGATGCCGAGGCCGTGGCGGCGACAGAAATCCTGTATCTTGAGGGCTATCTGTGGGATCCACCCGCACCACGCGCGGCGATGAAAAAGGCGATTGCGGTGGCGCGGGCGCACAATCGCAAGGTGGCGTTTACCCTGTCGGACGTATTTTGCGTCGAAGGCCATCGTGCCGATTTCCTGGACCTGCTGAGCCAGCACGTCGATCTGGTGTTTGGCAATGAACATGAGGTTTGCGCGCTGTATCAAACGAACAGCCTGGAGGCGGCGATGGCCGAACTGGCCAAGCATGCCTGCACCACCGTTGTGACCCGGTCAGGCGATGGTGCGGTCGTGCTGGCGGGCGGTGAACGCCATGTGGTGCCCGCGGAACCGGCAATCCGGGTGCTGGATACCACTGGCGCCGGCGATCTGTTTGCCGGCGGATTCATGGCGGCGCTGATCCAGGGCCGACCATTGCCGGATTGCGCCCGCGCCGGCTGCATCGCCGCGGCAGAGGTCATCAGTCATTATGGCGCGCGGCCAGAGACGGATTTGAAGGCGTTGGTGAAAAGCCGGCTCGGCTGATGCTGCGCCATATCGACACCTGGATTTTCGATCTCGACAACACGCTTTACCCGGCCGACGGCGGGCTGTTTCCGCAGATTCATGCCAAGATGGGGGTCTATATCCAGTCGCTGCTTGGGGTTGATCCGACTGAGGCGCTGCGGGTGCAGAAACTTTATTACCACAGCCATGGCATGACCCTGCCCGGGTTGATGGCCCACCACGGCGTCGATCCGCATGAATTTCTGGCCAATGTCCATGATGTCGATGTTGATGTGCTGGCACCCCAGCCGGCAATGGCGGCGCTCATTGCCCGGCTGCCGGGGCGCAAGTTCATTTTTACCAACGCCGATTCAGCCTATGCCGATCGGGTGCTGGCGCGGCTGGGGCTGGATGCGGTGTTTGATGGCATGCACGATATTCACGCCCTGGATTATGTGCCAAAGCCGGCACCCTATGCCTATGCCAGCCTGTGCGCGGCCCATGGTATCAACCCCAAAACCGCCGTTTTCATCGAAGATATGGCGCGCAACCTAACGCCGGCAAAGGCGATCGGAATGATGACAGTGTGGATCGACAATGGATCCGAACAGGGCCCGGGTGACCACCGCGAAAATATTGATATTACCATCACCGATCTACACGATTGGCTGGCCGGAACGATCGCAACCCTGGAGTCCGCATGAGCATCGAATCAACGATCAATGGCGCCTGGGACGTGCGGGACAGCATAACTGCCGCGACGAACGGCGCGGTCCGCGAAGCAGTGACCGCCGCATTGGCGGCGCTCGATGCCGGCGAATTGCGCGTTGCCCAGCCCGATGGAGCGGGCGGCTGGCAGGTCAACCAATGGCTGAAAAAGGCGGTGTTGCTGTCATTTCGACTGAACCCCAATGTCGCTATCCCCGGCGGCCCCGGTGGCAGCCTGTGGTGGGACAAGGTGCCATCCAAATTCGCCGGCTGGGATGATACCCGCTTTGCCGCCGCCGGTTTCCGCAGTGTTCCTGGCGCCATCGTGCGCCACGGCGCCTTTATCGCCTCCGGCGCAATCCTGATGCCCAGTTTTGTCAACATCGGGGCGCGGGTTGGCAAGGGCACGATGGTCGATACCTGGACGACAGTTGGCAGTTGCGCCCAGATTGGCGAGAATGTTCATCTGTCCGGGGGCGTCGGCATCGGCGGCGTACTTGAACCCTTGCAGGCCGGCCCCGTTATCATCGGCGACGGCGCCTTTATCGGCGCACGGGCGGAGGTGGCGGAGGGCGTTGAAGTCGGCGAGGGAGCCGTGTTGTCGATGGGCGTCTACTTGGGCGCCAGCACCAAGATCGTCGATCGTGCGACCGGCGAAATCCACATCGGCAAGGTGCCGCCCTATGCCGTGGTCGTATCGGGCACCATGCCCGGCAAGGCCCTGCCCGATGGATCGCCGGGGCCGGGGCTATATTGCGCGGTGATCGTCAAGACGGTGGACGCGCGAACGCGCAGCAAGACCGGGATCAATGAATTGCTGCGGGATTGACTTGACTGGCAAATGAGCCTGGCCTGCCTGCCGCAATTTCGACACCCAATCGGGCATTCTGCCCCCGCTCAAGTCACAGCTTGATCGCCGCCATGGTTTGCCGTCTGATGGTTGCATCAAATGGGGAAATCGATGCCGCGACATTTTTTGCAGTTCGTCTTGGTTGCGGCGAGTTTGGCGACTTCCGCTACCGCCGCTGCGCCGCGCGCCGATCAATTGGCGTTTCGCGCGCTGTCCAAGGAACTGGTTGAAACCAACACGACGCACAGCGTGGGTGACTGCACGCTGGCGGCGCGGCGGATGGCAAATCGGTTGAAACTGGCGGGCTTTGCCGATGCCGATTTGAACGTCTTTGCGCCAGATGATTTGCCAAAGGACGGCGGGCTGATTGCGACGCTTCCCGGCAGCGGCGCCGGCGCCATCCTGCTGATCGCCCATCTCGATGTGGTGGAGGCGCGCCGCGAGGACTGGGTGCGCGAGCCCTTTACACTGATCGAAGAGGGCGGTTATTTTTACGCACGCGGCGCGTCGGATGACAAATCCCAGGCGGCAATTTTCACCGATGCGATGGCGCGTTTGAAGGCGGCGGGCGCCAAGCCCAAAAAGACCATCAAACTGGCGTTGACCTGCGGCGAAGAAAGCGGCGCGCGTATCAACAATGTGCGCTGGATGCTGGAAAAACACCCCGAATGGCTAAAGGCGGATTTTGCCCTCAACGAAGGTGGCAGCGGCAGCCAGGACAGCAATGGCAAGCCGGTGGCGCTGGGCTTTCAGGCCGGTGAAAAGGTTTCCCAGAATTTCAAAGTGGAGGCAACCAACCCCGGTGGCCACAGCAGCGTGCCGCGGCCGGACAATGCGATTTATGCGCTGGGGTCGGCGCTTGCCCGGCTTGGCGCCTATGAATTTCCGGTGACGCTGAATGACACGACGCGCGCCTATTTTACTGCGATGGCCGGCATTGCCGGCGGCGAAGCCGGAGCGGCGATGACACGGTTGGTGGCCAACCCTGGTGATGCTGCCGCCAATGCCATCGTGTCGAAATCGCCCGAATGGCATTCGATGTTGCGCACCACCTGTGTGGCGACATTGATCGAGGGTGGCCACGCCATCAACGCGCTGCCGCAGCGGGCCTTTGCCAATATCAATTGCCGAATGTTTCCGGGTGATCGGGTGGCAAATGTGCAGGCCCAGATTGTCGCTGCACTGGCCGATCCGGCGATCACCGTGACAGCGGTGCCGCCGGTCAATCCGACACCGCCACCACCGCCGCTGACCCCGGCGGTGTTTGGCGTGGCAAAGACTATCGCCGCAAAGCATTTCCCCGGTGTGCCGGTGTTGCCGGTGCTGCTGACCGGGGCCACCGATGGCCGATTCCTGACCGGCTTTGGCGTGCCGACCTATGGCGTGCCCGGCAGCATGAGCCGGCCGGAAGGCGATGGCCTGCACGGATTGAATGAACGAAAATCTGTTGCAGGGCTGTATGCTGAACGCGATTACCTGTTTGATCTGATCAAAGCCTATGCAGGAGTGAAATGATGCGTGCCCTGATCGCCGGCCTGATGCTGGTTTCTGCGCCGGCGCTGGCTGATATTCGCCCCGACCAGTCAGCATTTCGCGGCCTGTACAAGGAACTGATCGAGACCAACACCGCCTTTTCGAACGGCAGTTGCACGATCGCGGCGGACCGGATGGCAACGCGGTTGAAGACGGCAGGATATAAGGACGCGGACATCAAGCAGTTCAGCGTACCGGAGCATCCGCGTGAGGGCGGATTGGTGGCAATGCTGCCAGGCAGCGATCCGAAAGCCAAGGCGATACTGCTGCTTGCCCACCTTGATGTGGTGGAGGCAAAGCGCGCCGATTGGACACGCGACCCATTCGTCATGGTGGAGGAAGGCGGCTATTTCTATGGCCGCGGCGCGAGCGATGACAAGGCGCATGCGGCGATTTTTACCGACACGATGATCAGGTTGAGAGCGGCGGGCGGCAAGCTGCGCCGGCCCCTGAAACTGGCGCTGACCTGTGGTGAGGAAGGCGGCACCGGCAATTTATTCAACGGCGCCGAATGGCTGGTAAAGAACCACAAGGACTGGATCGATGCTGCATTCGCGCTGAACGAGGGCAGCGTCGGCATCCGCGATGCGGCGGGCAAGCCGGTGTCGCTGGGGATGCAAGCTGGCGAGAAAGTCTATCAGGATTTTCGCATCGAGGCGACAAACCCCGGCGGCCACAGCAGCAGGCCGCGCCCGGACAATGCGATCTATGCGCTGTCGGCGGCGCTGACTCGCATTGGTCAATATGAATTTCCGGTGCAATTAAGCGACACCACCCGCGAATATTTCACCCAGACGGCAAAGCTGACCGGCGGTGAAGCCGGAGCAGCGATGCTGCGCCTGGTCGCCGACCCGGCCGATCTGGCAGCGAATGCAATTGTGTCAAAGGACCCGACGTACCATTCGATGCTGCGCACCACGTGTGTGGCGACGATGCTGGATGGCGGCCATGCGCCAAATGCGCTGCCGCAACGCGCCGGCGCCAATATCAACTGCCGGATGTTCCCGGGCGATCCGATCGAAAATGTCCGCGCGCAACTGGTCAGGGCCGCGGCCGACCCATCGCTAAGCATTGTGCCGACCGGTGACATCAGCCCGACGCCGCCACCGCCGCCGCCGCCGCTGACGCCGCTGGTCTATGGCAATGCAAAGACGATTGCTGCCAAGCATTTCCCCGGCGTACCGATGTTGCCCGCGATGACAACAGGGGCAACGGATGGCCGATTCCTGAACGCCGGCGGCATCCCGACGTATGGCGTGCCGGGGCGGTTTTCTGACCCTGATGGCAATGGCGTTCACGGCCTTAACGAACGCAAATCCGTCGCTGGGCTATACGCTGAGCGCGACTATCTGTTTGATCTGATCCAGGTTTACGCAAACGCCAAATAAGGACGCCGAATGACCCTGAAATCCCTGCTCCTCGCCGCCATCATCGCAGCCCCGGCGGCGGCCCAATCCCCCTTGCGGCCCGATCAGTTGGGGTTCCGCGCGCTATATAAGGAACTGGTCGAAACCAACACCAGCCAGTCAGCAGGCAGTTGCACTCTGGCTGCTGAGCGCATGGCGGCGCATCTGAAGGCGGCGGGCTTTGCGGCGTCTGACATCACCATGTTCGCCGTACCCGAACACCCAAAGGATGGTGGTCTGGTGGCGATACTGAAGGGCAGCGACACCAAGGCCAAGCCGATCCTGCTGCTGGCGCATCTGGATGTGGTCGAGGCCAATCGTGAGGATTGGACCCGAGATCCCTTTACCCTGATCGAGGAAGGCGGTTATTTCTACGGGCGCGGTACATTTGATGACAAGGTGCAGGCCGCGATCTGGACCGACACGCTGGCGCGCTACAAACGATCCGGGAAGGCCCCGAAACGCACCCTGAAACTGGCGTTGACCTGTGGGGAGGAAACCACCAACGCCTTTAACGGTGCCGATTGGCTTGCGCACAACAAGGCCGGGCTGATTGCTGCCGAATATGCGCTGAACGAAGGTGGCGGCGGGCGTTTGTCACCCGAAGGCAAGCCGCAGGTGCTGGCGGTGCAGGTCGGTGAAAAGGCGGTGCAGAATTTCAAGCTGGAGGCGACCAACCCAGGCGGCCATAGCAGCGTGCCGCGCCCCGATAACGCGATGACCGACCTCGCCAATGCGATCGTAAAGGTCAATGCCTATGAATTCCCGGTGCAGTTCAACGCGACGACCACCGGATTTTTCAGCGGCATGGCGGCGATCCTGCCGCAACCGATCAGCGGCGCGATGACGACGTTGATCGCCAATCCGCAGGATGCGGCAGCCAACGCAATGATCTCCCGCGATCCAACATTCCATTCCACCCTGCGCACCACCTGCGTCACCACCCTCGTCAGCGCCGGCCATGCCAACAATGCGCTGCCGCAGCGTGCCACCGCCAACGTCAATTGCCGGATGTTCCCGGGTAGTGATCCGCAGGTGGTACGCGCCACCCTGGTTTCGGCAATCGCCGATGCAAAGGTCAGCGTGACTCTGGTCCCGCCGGTGCGGCCCGAAGCCCAGGCACCGCCGCTGAATGACAAGATTATCGGGCCGATGAAGACCCTTGGCCAGAAATACTACCCCGGCGTGCCTTTCCTGACGATCATGTCGACCGGGGCGACGGACGGCATTTTCCTGTCGCCGATCGGTATTCCGACCTATGGCGTCGCCGGCGTTTTTGCCGATAGCGACGGCAATGGCATGCACGGGCTGAATGAACGCATCCGGACAAAATCGGTCTATGACGGCCGAGATTATCTGGATGAACTTGTGCACTTATTGGCAGATTGAAGGGTGCGGGGGGTGGCATTTCGAGGCCCCGCTTCCTAATTCAGCAACATGGACATCATGTCATTTTTCGCCCCTGCCGCGCTGGCTGCCTTTGGCCAGGTTGTGCTGATCGATATCGTGCTGGCAGGGGATAATGCCATTGTTGTCGGCGCGCTGGCGGCCGGCCTGCCGGCGGCGCAACGGCGCAAGGTCATCATGATCGGCATTGCCGCGGCGTTGATCCTGCGAATTGCCTTCGCCTTGCTGGTTACTCAGTTGCTGCAGATCGTCGGGTTGATCCTGGCCGGCGGGCTGTTGCTGTTGTGGGTGGCATGGAAAATGTGGCGTGAGGTTGCGCAGGGCGCGGCCGTGATCGACGGGCCGGGTGATGATGATTTCACCGCGCATGGCGGTGGCACGCCGGCCAAAAGTTTCGCCGCAGCCGCTTGGTCTGTCGCGCTGGCCGATGTGTCGATGAGTCTCGATAATGTGCTGGCGGTGGCTGGCGCGGCGCGTGAACACCCCGGCATCATGGTGATAGGGCTGATGCTTTCGGTCGTCCTGATGGGTATAGCTGCCAATCTGATTGCCAAATATATCGAACGCTATCGCTGGATCGCCTATGTCGGGTTGATCGTGATTGTCTATGTCGCTGGCAAGATGATCTATGAAGGCTGGACCGAGGTGGCGCCGGTTGTGCTGCCCCTGGTCAGTTGATCGGGCAATCGGACGACGGCGTACCGATACGCGGAATCAGGTGAAACCGGGTTTCGCGGCCATCGATATATTTGACGCTCTGGCCGTCGAAAAACGCGTCTTCCTCCAGTTTGAAGGCGACTGCCTGCCCGCCCCATTCGGGCACTTTGGTGCGGGCCTGCAACTCGATCGACCAGGCGGTGTTGGCATCCATCAGCACTTCGCCTTCAGCACGGGGGCCCTGGTTGTCCCACATGCCGATCGGTGTGCCGGCGGCATGACCGTGATAGCCGATGGGGTGCGAATAGATGATCGGGTCCAGCCCCGCTGCAATCGCCTTTGCCCGCGCCGCAGCGAGCACGGCATTGCCCGACAGGCCGGTCTTGAACGACGACGTCAGCGCGTCCTGTACCGCATTGGCCGCGACCATGCCGGCCTTCAGGCCCGCCGGCGCATCACTTTCGCCGGGTTTCAGCACATAGCCGAGATGCTGGGTATCGGTATTCAGCCCCAGATAGGCGATGCCGAAATCGGTCCACAGCATGTCACCGGGTTGAATGACCACATCGCCCTCCAGGGTTTCGGAACTGCCTTGGCGGGTTATGCCCACCGACGGCTGAAACCAGGTATCGAGTTTCAGCCCGGCAATGCGTTCGCGATACCACCAGACCACATCTTCGGCCGTGGTCTTGCCCGGCGTGATCACCTTGCCGGAAAATCCTTCGGCAATGATCGCATGTGCGGTGCGGACGATACTGGGATAAACCGCCATTTCAGCCGGGGTGCGAGTTTCCAGCCAGCCGATGGCGAGCGCATCACCGGGCACGATGCGGGCGCGCAGATCCGGCGTCAGCGCCGCGACCAGCCCGTCATGCTGGCTGGCGGTCAGGCCATCGGCAAAGGCCGACAGCGGTGAAACGTTCAGCGCAATTTTGGTGGGGTTGCGCTGCCTGATGACATCGGCCAGCGCCGCCCATTGATCAGGCTGCACATCAGGATTCCAGGCAGCCGGAAACAGGCCGGCGAGGCCATAGCGACTGACAGTCAACCGTTCAATCGGCTTGCCGGCGCCGGGATCGTAGAACACCAGGATCGTCCGCCGCCGGGCGTGCAGCGATTCGGCGTTGAGCATGGTCTTGACGACCGGATCTTCCATATATTCCCGGGCGACGAGTACCCACATGTCGATGTGGTTGGCGCGCATCAATGGCGCGATGATCGTGTCCAGGCGCTGCTGCAGCCAGCGATCCTGCAGCGCGGCGCGGTCCTTCAAGGGCAGGATGGCGGGGACCGCAGGGTCGCTTGATTCGGTCTGGCACATGGAGGCAGCAGTGGCGCTGCTGGCGAGCAATGCGATGATGGCGGCGGTGATAATGGTGTGGCGCATGATGTCCCCTTTGGTGGGACAATAGCGCAGCCGTTCAATCTGTCATCCCGCAGTCAGAATCCCAGCGCTGCCAGCAACGCTTTCCGTGCCGTCCAAGCCTGTTCCCAAAGCGCCGGATTGCCCAGATCATCTGGGCCGATGCTTTCGGGCCAATGCCGGGTTATCAATCCCTCCAGCACGGCAGCCTTGGCGTCGTCGAGCAGAAAGCGCGGATCGATCGTCGCCGGATCGGCGACAACGCGCAGACGCAGGCAGGCCGGGCCACCTCCGTTGCGCATCGATTCGCGCACCTGGACGAAATGCACCGCGCTGATCGGCGAATTGCCGGCGACCAAAGTGTCAAGATAGGCTTTGACCGGCGCGCAATCAGCTGATTCCTGCGGCAGGATCAACGCCATGCTGCCATCCGGCAGGGTCAGCAGTTGCGAATTGAACAGATAGGATTTGATCGCATCCTCCAGGCTGACAGCGCTGGCCGGGACTTCAATCACGATGGCTTCGGGCAGAATGGCGCCAACGTCTGTCTTCAGCGCGCCAGGGTCGGCAAAGGCCAGTTCGTGGGCGAACAGCACATGTTCGTTGGCGACAGCGACGACATCGTTGTGGAACGCGCCAGCATCGATGGCGGCCTGGGATTGCGCGGCAAAGATGGTGCGCGCGGCGTCCAGGCCGTGGCGGCGCGCGATAGCCTGGGAAGCGCGGCGGTTCTGGCGGGCGGGGAATTTGCCGCCTTCTTCGCCATAGATGAAGATCTCTGCCCCCGTTTTGGCGTGGCTCGTGGTCAGCCGCATGTGGTTCGCTGCGCCTTCATCGCCGAACGTTGCCGGGATGGCGGCGTGGACAGCAAAGGCCGGGTGGGCAAAGGCCAATTGCAATTGCGCCAGCGTTTCCGGGTGTTCGATGCTGCGATGGGTCATCCGTGACAGGTTGGCGACGCTCAGGTGCGTGCGGCCATCGGCGGTGTCGGCGGCGGGGGAAACTGTTGCGGCGTTGGCGGTCCACATCGCGGAAGCAGAACAGGCTTGCGCGAACAAGCGCGGGTCGGCCTTGTGCGCGGTGGCGCAGACCTGCGCGTCGCTGCCGGCAAAGCCGAGTGTGCGCAGCCAGCCAGCGCTGGGGCGTTCCAGTGGGAGCAACAGCCCCTGCGTCAGCCCAAGCCCCAAGGCAAAGCGCATCTTGGCCAGCCCTTGCAGTGCTGCATCACGCGGCCGGGCGATGGCACCGGCGTTCGACGCGCTGGCCAGATTGCCAAAGCTGAGCGCGGCGTAATTGTGGGTCGGGCCGATCAGGCCATCGAAATTGATTTCGCGGATCACCGGCGTAACCCCGTCGCGATGGTGCCGGCCGGTGCATCGGCCTCCAGGCTTGCCACTGGCCAGGCGCAGTAATCGGCGGCGTAATAGGCGCTGGGACGATGGTTACCCGACAGGCCGATACCGCCAAATGGCGCGTTTGACGCAGCGCCGTTGGTCGGCCGATTCCAGTTGACGACGCCGGCGCGGCTGGCGGCCCAGAAACAATCATAAAGAGCCGCATCGCCGCCGATCAGGCCGGCAGACAGGCCGAATTTGGTGGCATTTGCGGCAGCAATCGCTGCATCCCAATCGGCAACCCGGGTGATTTGTATAACAGGACCAAAGAGTTCGCTATCGGGCAGGCCTGATAGGCCGGTGACGTCGAACAGCGCGGGGGTGAGAAAGGGACGATCCGGGAGAATTCGGGAAAGCGGCCGGATCGCGGTCGCGCCCATGGCCAAAAGTGCCTGTGCGCCGGCAACCAACCCATCGGCGGCGCGGTTGGCGATCACCGGCCCCATGAAGGGCTGCGGGTCATCAAATGGCGCGCCCGTGATGATGCGGTCGATGAGTGCGGTGACGCGATCGAGCAGCGGGCCTTGCGTGCCATCGCGCAAGATCAGCCGGCGGGCGCAGGTGCAACGCTGCCCGGCGGACAAATAGCCGGATTGGACGATCAGCGCGGCGGCGGCATCGAGACCGCCCTCTGCCACATCCCAGACGATCAGCGGGTTGTTGCCGCCCATTTCCAGCGCCAGGAGCTTGCCCGGCGTTTCGGCGAATTGCCTGGCCAGCGCCGCGCCGACATGGGCGGAGCCGGTGAAAAGCAGCCCGTCGATATCGGCGGCGGCCAGATCGCCGCCAGTGTCGCCGCCGCCGTGGACGATGTTCAGCACGCCGTCAGGTAGCCCGGCTGCCAACCAGCAAGCGGCCATGAAATCCGCGACTGCCGGCGTCTGTTCGCTGGGCTTGAAAACCACCGTATTGCCGGCGAGCAGCGCCGGCACGATATGGCCGTTGGGCAGATGTGCCGGGAAGTTATACGGGCCCAGCACCGCCAGCACACCATGCGGTTTGTGGCGCAGCACCTGGCGCACGCCGGCCACGTCGCCGCTGCGCATGCCGGCGCGTTCGGCCTGGGCGGTGATTGAAATATCAACCTTGGCGGCGACGGAGGCGACTTCGGTTTTGGTTTCCCAATAGGGCTTGCCGGTTTCGGTGGCGATCAGCCGGGCAAAACGATCGGCGCGTTCGGTTACAACCGCCTGATAGGCGCGGGCGACGGCAATGCGGTCAGCCAATGATGCGCTGGCCCAGCCGGGCAGGGCCTTTCGGGCGGCAGCGACGGCGGCGGTGACGTCACCAGTCGCGCCCTGCCAGACCACCACGCCCGTACAGGGGTCGGTCGATTCAAACGCTGACATGACGAATTTCGTCTCCAATGGCGACATGCAGGGTTTCGGCCTCACGCGATGGCAGCACGCAGGAGGCGGGATCAAGTTCAGACGCCAGATGCCCGATCCAGGCGCGAAAATTGGTCAATTCGCCGGCGGCGATCAAGGCGCGCGTGAAATCATTGCCCTCTGGCGTCGGGCCGGTGTTGCACAGCCGCGTGACGGTCGCAGCCCGCGAATCGCGCACCGTCCGCAATTGGTCGGTACGCGCCGTCACGGTGGGGCCGCCGTCAAAAATATCGACGTAATTGTCGAAATGAAAGCCTTCTGCCTCCAGCATTGCCAGCGCCGCCTTGCCCTTGCTGTGCGGCTGGCCAATCACGGCGCGGGCAGTTTCGGGCAACAGCGCGGTATAAATCGGGTGTTTGGGCATCAGATCGGCAATAAACTGGCTGCCATTGATCGCGTTGAAGCTATCGGCTTCTGGAAATGTCATGCCGAAAAATTTGCGGCCCAGCGCATCCCAGAAGGGCGAATTGCCGTTCTCATCAAGCACACCGCGCAATTCGGCGAGCATCTTGTCACCGAAGCGCGCCCTGTGCTGGGCGACGAACAGATAGCGCGACCGGGCGAGCAATCGCCCCAGCCCGCCGCTGCGCAAATCCGGGTGCAGGAACAGGCCGCCGACTTCGCTCGCCCCGTCATGGTCGGACACCAGCGACAGGAATGGCAAGGCAAAGGTGCGGTCGAGTTCGCGCGACGTCTGGCTTAATGTGCCGAGTTTGTAGCTGTAAAATGGCCATTTGGCGCCGATGCGGCTGAAAATCATTGCGCAGCCGCCGATGCGCCGGGTGGTGGTCTGTTCGAGGATCAAGATATACAGCTCATCATCGGGCGCGGATTCGGCACGCGCGTAACTGGCATCTGACAAGGCGAGGCGATTGGCCAGCGATGCCTCATCCGCCGGCAAGTTGGTGAAACCACCGCCGGTCAACCGGGCAAGATCGAGCAAGGCGCCCAGATCGGATGCCCGCGCGGCACGGATTTGCCAGCTCATGGTTTTGGCGCCGCGGCGCTGCGCGTCCAGCCATTCTGCGCGATCCGCATGAGCAGGAGCGCTGACAATTGTGCTCGCTCGACCAACGAATCGGCGCACAAAAACTCGTCCGCCGAATGGATCGCGCCGCCGCGCGGCCCCAGCGTATCGACCACTGCCAGCCCGGTGGCAGCAAGGTTGTTGCCATCGCAAACCCCGCCGGTGTCGCGCCAGCCGATCGGCAAGCCAAGCGCCGCACCGCAATCGCGCACCAGATGGAACAAGCGCAACTGGTTGGCATCCAGCGGCTTTGGCGGCCGGGCAAAGCTGCCATGCAGGTGGATCGTCACCTCATGTGCCGCCACGATTGCACCAGTCAGCGCCTTGATCGCCGCGCTGGCGCGCGCCTGGGCATCCGGTGTTGACGGCCGCATGTTCCAACGCAAGACCGCATTATCGGGCACGATGTTGTTGGGGCCACCGCCGTCGATCTTTGCCGGGTTGACGCTTAAATCATCGGCGGTCAGCGCCTTTAACCGCAGTGCCAGATCGGCGGCGGCCAACAGCGCGTTGCGGCCTTTCTCGGGCTCCCGCCCGGCATGGGCAGCGCGGCCGCTGATGGCGGCGGAAAAATTGCCCGATCCCTTGCGCGCGCCGGCCAACGTGCCATCGGGCAGCGCCGGTTCGTAGGTCAGGCCCAGGTGACACCGGCCGGCGGCGGCGACCAGCAATGGCGTCGATCCGGGCGACGACACTTCCTCATCGCTGTTGATGATGATCTCCCAGCCCAGCTGGCCGGCAAACGGTGATGCCTCGAACGCTGTCAGCGCCGCCAGCATGACGGCGATGCCGCCCTTCATATCGGCGGTTCCGGGGCCGTTCAGCGTATCGGCATCCAGCCAGCGACAGGCCTGAAACGGGTGATCGGCGGCAAAAACCGTGTCCATATGCCCGGTCAGCAGCACGCGAACCGGCGCATCCGGACGACGGACAATGTGCAGGTTGCGGCCATGGGTGATCGGACGTTCAATGCCATCGACGCCGATTGCGGTGGCCTTGGCAGGGTCGCAAAGGGCAATCTGCCCGCCAACGCCTGCAAAGGCCGTGGCCAGGGCGTCGGCCATTGCTGCCAGTCCGCCCAGATTGCGGCTGCCGCTGTTGATCGCCGCCCAATCGGTAATTTGTGACAACATCGCGTCCCGCCTGCCGGCCATCGTCGCCAACACATCGGCTTCGGCATTGCTGGTGGGAATCATGACGGACATATGCCGCCGGATACCCGACTTACGATGCATGTGCCACCGTGAAATGACGCAAAAACTAACATAGCCTGATAAATGTGATCTAACGAACTTTACGCGATCAGTCGCAGGACATGCGAGAATCCTTGACCGGGACATAAAGTTGCGCCCCTATGTGCGCCATGAACAGGGTCGCGAGGGTCAGTCGCCGCAGAGCGCCGGGCAACCGTGCCCCCATCAAGGGGACTTCTTTTGGCTAACTGGCGTATCAAGTCGCTCGATTCTATCCTGGCGACGGCGGAGAGGAAATCGCTTACCCGTTCGCTGGGCGCCTTCCAGCTGACCATGCTGGGCATTGGTGGCATCATTGGCACCGGGATTTTCGTGTTGACGGCCGAGGCGGCGCAGGTCGCTGGCCCCGGCATGCTGGTCAGCTTTGTGCTGTCGGCGCTGGTTTGCGGGCTGGCGGCGCTTTGCTATGCCGAGCTAGCCTCCATGGTGCCGGTCGCTGGCTCCGCCTACACCTACAGCTATGCGACCTTTGGCGAAATTCTTGCCTGGATCGTCGGTTGGGCGCTGGTGCTGGAATATGCGGTGGCGGCTTCGGCTGTTGCCGTCGGCTGGTCGGGCTATGCCGTCGGCGTGCTCGACAATCTGGCGCATGTTCATGTGCCATCGGTGATTGCCAACGGTGATGGCATCATCGCCCGCATGACGTTGCTGTTCTACCCGATGACTCCGCAATTGCAGACGGCGCTGGATACCGGCGGCCTGATCAACCTGCCCGCCGTCGTCATCGCGCTGGCGGTCACCGCGCTGCTGGTTGTCGGCACAAAGGAAAGCGCCACGGTCAACGCGGTGCTGGTCGTCGTCAAGGTGCTGGCGCTGACGGCGTTCATCGCGCTGAGCGTGCCAGCCATCCAGGCCAAGAATTTCATCCCCTTTGCGCCGCTCGGCACGGGCGGCATCATCAGCGCCGCCTCGATCATATTCTTTGCCTTTGTCGGGTTTGATGCTGTTTCGACCGCGGCCGAGGAAACCAAGGATCCGCAGCGCAACGTGCCGATCGGCCTGATCGGCAGCCTGATCATCTGCACCATTTTTTACATGCTGGTCGGCGCCGGCGCGATCGGCAGCTTTGGCGCCCAGCCGATGCTCGATGCCGCCGGCAAGGGCCTGACCCCCGGCTCGCCCGATCTGGTTGCGCAGTGCAATGCCACCGGCAATGTGCTGCTGGTCTGCTCAAAAGAAGCGCTGGCCCATGTGCTCCGTTCGATCGGTCATCCGGCCGTCGGCAACATGCTGGGGCTGGCGGCCGGCTTTGCACTGCCGTCAGTGGTTTTGATGATGATGTATGCGCAGACCCGCATTTTCTTTGTGATGTCGCGCGATGGTTTGCTGCCGACCGGGCTTTCCAAAGTGCATCCCCGGTTCAAGACACCGCATGTCGTCACCATCGTCACCGGTATTGGCGTGACCATCGCGGCCGCTTTTTTCCCGGTCGGTGCGCTGGCCAGCGTTTCCAACGGTGGTACGCTGTGCGCGTTCTTCTTTGTCTCGCTGGCCATCATGGCGCTGCGCCGGTCAAATCCGAATCGCAAGCGGGCGTTCAAGACTCCCATCGTCTGGGTCATCGCGCCGCTGGCTGCGTCTGGCTGCCTGCTGCTGTTCGCCTTTCTCAGCACCACGGCGCAACTGGTGTTCTTTGGCTGGGCCGCAATTGGGCTGGTATTCTACTTCCTTTATGGCCGCAGCCGTTCAAACGTCGCGCGCGGGCTTGATGAGGTGAATGAGCTGGACCCCGATATTCCGCCACAGGGCGTGCCGCCGCTGCCGGGGATTCCGACGCCGGGTGGTAAGCAGGCTTAGAGGTCACCGGGGTGGCCGGCGGCTGGCGGGCCTTTTCAGGCCCGGCAGGCCTTTACAGTCGTCGGATCCACCGGCGCCCCAGGCTTGAACACGGCGAGATAGCCGGGTTGCAGCTCGGTGATGGAAACCAGGTCATAGCCGACGGCCTTTACTTCACAGACCAGCAGCGCCTTGGGCATGCCATGGGCTTCACTGGCGCGATCGAGATCGACAATCGCCACGCGGGCGCCGGGTTTCAGGCTGGCACGCAGCCGATAAAGCAGCGCATAGGGCTGGGCGATTTCGTGATACATGTGGATCAGCAGCGCGGTATCAATGCTGGCGGGGGGCAGCCGCGGGTCAGACGTCGATCCCAGCACGAATCGGACGTTTTTCAGCCCTGCGGTGCGCACCCGCTTTTTCAGAGCGTTCAAATAACCCGGCACGATATCCTGGGCGATCACACGGCCACCCGGCCCGACCACAGCCGCCACGCGCATGGTATAATAACCGCTGCCGGCGCCAATATCCGCCACCGTCTGCCCCGGCACGATGCCGGCCAACCGCATGACATTTGTGGCCTCGCCGGCCTTGTCACGGCTTGCCTCATCGGCCCACACCGGGCTGATGACACGCGCGACCCCGCGCTGGGGCAAGGGAAAAGCCAGTCCCGGAGTGGTTATAAAAATGGCCAAAAGGCCGATGAAAAAACGCATTGGATACTGCCAGTTGCGGAATGGATGGCATATCATGCCGTGCCAATGCGGCAATTAGACGGCGCCGCCCTATTCGTATCGCAGCGCCAGCGCCGGGCTTTGCCGCGCGACCTTTGACGCATGGCCGATGATGGTGGCGGCAGCGATGATGGCGGCCATCAGGCCGGCCCCGATGAACCACCATGGCCCCAGGCTGATCCGCGCCGCAAAACCATCCAGCCAGCCGCGCATCAGCCACCAGGCCGCTGGCCAGGCGATGATGTTGGCGATCAGCACCGGTTTTGAAAACTGCCAGATCAGCAGCAGGACGATGTCGCGGTCACGCGCGCCCAGCACCTTCCTGATGCCGATCTCACGGGTGCGACGCTCGGCGGTAAAGGCGGCAAGGCCGTAAAGCCCGAGGCAGGCAACGATAATGGCAAGCCCGCCAAAAGCAGCAAAGGTCTTTGCCCGCGCTTCATCAGCGTCATATTGTTCCCGAACAATGTCGTCGGTGAATTTGGCCTTGAAGGGCACCTGGGGAGCATAGCGTTTCCAGACCTGGGCAATGCGGTCACGCACGGCACCGGCTTCACTCGCTTTTACCCGAACGACCGTGGCCGCGACAAAGCTCTTATCAAGACGGAAAACCACCGGCTCGGCCGCTTCGCGCGCCGAGCGAAACTGGGCGTCGCTGACGACACCGACAATGGTGGCGGGGACAAGGCCGAATTCGGGATTGACCATGGCGATCCGTACGACATGGCCGATGGCAGAATCGGGGCTTGTGAATCCCAGCCTTTGCACGCCTGCGGCGTTGACGATGATATTGATGCCGCGCGCGACTTGTGCCTGTTCCGCGGCCGGATCGTTTTCGGGAATTTGGGCATCGTCACCGGGCCGGTTGGCATCCAGATTGCGGCCGGCCAGCAAGCGCAGTCCCATGGTTTTGAAGAAGCCGTCATCCATCCCATAGGTGCCGATTTCGATAGGCGCGGGATTGCCATCCATGCGCACAAGGCTGTTTATGCGGCCATCGGTGTTGACCCCGATCATCGAACGACCGACTGCCTCCACCCCAGGTGTCCGGGCGATGGCGGTGATTATCTGTTCAACGACGGGCGCAAGTTGACGGCGGGCAATGCCATCGATCTGAAGCAGGCCGGTGCGATCAAAGCCGGGATTGCTGGTGCGGGCATAGCGAGTCTGGGCAGCTATCACGCTGGTGCAGATGATCAGGGCGATAGAAACCGCGAACTGGCCGACAACCAGCGCGGCGCGGATGCGGGCGCCGCCGCCGATCGACGTGCCGCTGCTATTGGCCTTCAGAACCGGGGCCGGATCGAAGCGGGACAGGACGACGGCCGGATACAGCCCCGCAGCAATGCCGACGACAAGCCAGAGCGCCAGTGCTGGCAGCAACGCACCGCCCGCCCCCAGATAGCGCATCTGCAGATCGGCCCCGAGAAAATCGGAAAGGCCAGGTAGCGAAAGTTCGACGATGGCCAATGCTATCAAAAGAGAAATCAGCGCAACCGTCAGTGACTCACCTAAAAACTGGATGACGAGTTGCAATCGGCTCGCCCCCAGAACCTTGCGCAGAGCAACTTCGCGAGCCCTGTGCGCCGCGCGCGCTGTGGCCAAATTGGTGAAATTGATGCAGGCCATGGCCAGAATGAGGCAAGCGACGATAGCGAACGTCGTGATGGTGGCCGGGTCATTGCCGGGGGTTTGCGACCCTTGGCTGGCGCTGCCGAGATGGATATCGGCGACGGGGACGATCTGCCAGTCGATACTGTCGCCTTCACTGAGCATGGCGCCGGCGAAAGGTTGTTTGGGCATATTGCGGCTTTCCCATGCCGGGAGTCCGCGCGTGATGGCATCGGGGGAGACGCCAGGCCGAAGCTGGATATAATTATAGCCGCTGTTCCAGCCATAACGCAGCAGTTCCTGCGGGTTGTCGCCATAATCCGCACGATTGAACGGCACGATCAGGCCCGCCTTGAAATGGCTGTTGGCAGGAAGATCAGCGATCACGGCGGTAACGCGATACACTTTCTGCTTGCCGCGTGAGACGATCGTGAGCGTCTGGCCTATGGGATCAACCCCGGGGAAACGCCGCGCTGCAGCTTCGGCAGTGAGGACCAGCGAATCGACACCGGCCAGCGCCGTGGCGCGATCGCCCCGCAGCATCGGAAAGCGCAGGATTTCGAGCAATGCCGGATCGGCATTCAGGACGAGTTCGGTTTCGGCCTCGCCGTTCTGGATGATGACCGGTTCACCCTGCGCGACATAGGCCTGGCGTTCGATCTGTGGAAAATCCTTGGCAAGGGTGCGGCCAACGATAAAGGCGGATAACTGGCTGTCGGGACTGTCCTTGGATTTCGTCTGTACCTGATAGGCGCGGGCATGATCGGGCAGCCATTGATCGTAACTGGTTTCATAACGGACAAAGAGCAGCAGGAGGATGCAGGCCGCCATCCCGATCGCGAGGCCGAGGATGTTTATCGCGGCAAAAACGTGGTTGCGGGTGAGGGCGCGCAGGCCGGTGATGAGGTAGTTTTGCAGCATTTTGTCGGCCTTTGCAGATAAAGAAACCACCCCCGACCCCGCCTTGAAGGAAGGGGGGGGAGGAGCACGGTCAGGCGGCGCGGCGGGTTTCGATCAGCACGCGGCCATCCAGCATGTTGACGACGCGGCCGGCGTAATCGGCGTGCGACGGGCTGTGGGTGACCATGACGATAGTCGCGCCTTCCTCGTTCAACTGGCGCAGCATCCGCATGACTTCCTCGCCATGCGCGGTATCCAGATTGCCGGTCGGTTCATCGGCCAGGATCAGCGGCGGCTGCGCGACCACGGCGCGGGCGACGGCGACGCGTTGTTGCTGGCCGCCTGACAATTGGCTGGGGCGATGCCCGGCGCGATGGGCGATGCCGACCTTGTCGAGCACCTTGTCAACCCGGGCCCGGCGATCGGCGGCGCTGATGCCGTGATAGAGCAGGGCGAGCTCGACATTCTCGCGTACCGTCAGTTCGTCGATCAGATTGAAGTTCTGAAAGATAAAGCCGATGCGGCGCTTGCGGATATCGGTCAGATCGCGTTCGGGCAGGCGGGCGACCTCGCGGCCTTCCAGCGCATAATTGCCGCCAGTCGGGCGATCGAGCAGCCCGATGATGTTGAGCAAGGTGGACTTGCCGCACCCGGATGGGCCCATGATAGCAACAAATTCGCCGGCATCGATTTGCAGGTCGATGCTGTCCAGCGCGGTGGTTTCAACGCTTTCGGTGCGATAGGCTTTGCGCAAGCCGGTCAGATTGATCATTTTGTCTCTCCTGAAAGCGTCAAATGGTCCTTGTCGGCAAAGCCGGTGTAGGATGAGGTGATGATACGCTCACCGGGGGCCAGCCCGCCGATGACTTCGATCGAATCGGGGTTGCGGCGGCCAAGGCGGATGGGCCGCTTTTCGGCCGATGTGCCATCCTTGCTGACGACAAACGCCCAGGTGCCGCTGCTGTCCTGATAAAATGCGCCGTTGGCAACCAAAATGGCGCGGGCAGGATCACACAGGGTCAATTTCGACTGCAGATTCTGGCCGCGTTGCAGGGCAGGGGGTTCGGCACCGACAAAGGTCAGATCGGCGGTGAAGGTGCCGCCCTTGACCTGCGGATAGATCTTGGCAACGCGCAGCGCATAGGATTTGCCGGCCCATTCGACACTCGCCGTCTGCCCGGTCTGGACGCGGCCAAGGTAGAATTCATCGATGTCGGCGACCAATTTGGTGCGGCCGGCGCTATCGACCTGGCCCAGCCGTTCGCCGCGGCCAACGCTTTGGCCGACTTGCGGGTTAAAACCTGACAATTGTCCGGCGACTGGCGCGCGGATGGTCAGCGCGTCCAGGCTGGCCCCGGCGAGCCGCAAATTGGCGGTTAACTGGCCGGCGGCACGGCGCAATTGCGCCAACTGGCTGGCCTGCAGGCGTTCCTCGGTGGCCATGGTTTCGGCGGTGATGCTGCGACGGTCCTTCAGATAGCGCGCTTCATCCTGCGAATCCTTCAGCGCCTTGCCCGACACCCAGCCGCCGGCCGCCAGCCGGGTATCGCGATCGAGCTGGCGATCGCTTTTGCGCAACTGCCATTCGATTTCGCCCAGGTTGCGGCGGTTTTCCAGCCGGCTGCGCTGCAGTTCCAGTTCCTGGCTGCGCAAATTGTTGAGCTGCTGGCTGACATCAGCCTCACGGGCGATGACATCCAGTTGCAACGTGGCGTTGGACAAGATGGCAAGCGGCTGACCGGGCGTGACGGCGATGCCATCCTCAACCAGCACGCGATCGATGCGGCCACCTTCGACAGCGTCAAGAAAAACGGTGACCAGCGGCGTGACCCGGCCGCGCAACGGCACAAAATCATCGAAGGTGCCGATGGTAACGGGGGAAATGGTCAGGTTGGCAGCGATCAGGGTCTGGCTGTTGGCGCTGCGGGTCAGCGCCCAGGCTGTGCCGGCGAAGACAATTGCCGCCACGACACCGCCGATGATGATCCGGGTGCGCAGCGGCATCCGCTGGGTGACGACAGCCTGATCCATGCCGGCGCCGCGAGCGGGGTCGGGCTTTGGATCATTCTTCAGGCTGACAACCGGCATGGGCATTTTCCTAAAACTGGGGCTGGTGGGCGCGGGAGGGGCGGCGCGCCCACCAGCGGGCAAACATCAGCGGGCGGCGGTCCCGGCCGGGCTGGCGTCTGCGAGCAGGGTGCCGCTGCTGCGGGCGGCGGCGATTGCGGCGATGCGCGGGGTGGCGGCGGCGATGGCGGCGGTGGTGCAGGCGCGGGCGGCGCGGGCCTGATCCAGGGCGCGTGGATCGCTGGCAGCGCAGATCTGGCGGGCGGCAAAGCCAATGCGCTGGGCAGCAATGATGCGGCCGGTGGCGCTGTTCAGGTCAAGGCCGCTGGTCGATACCAGTGCGGTGCGGACGCTGGCGGCCTGCACCGGCGCAGCGGCACCGGCGATGGTCAGCAATGTTGCGGTAGCGGCAATGGCGAGGCCCAGGGCAGAACGGAAAATCGGGGAGGTCATGGCGTTGGTCCTTGTTTGGTTGTGGCCGGGGGCAGCCACGCCATATGCATTGCAGGAACTGTGCCAAGTTCTTAACTCATTGAATTTACGCTGTTCAGGCAAAATGCGGCGTTTCGAAGCGCAATCGCCCTGTTCGGTTTTGGACATTGACTGTTCGAATCCGGACAGTAACTATGGCGCGATGACGATTGCCCCATGACCACTGCCCTGATCATCGATGATGACGCCGATGTTGCGCTGTCGGCGCGGCTGTTGCTGCGGTCGCTGTTCGATCGGGTGGTGGTCGCCCATGATCCCGCCGAAATTCCAGCGCTGCTCGCCGCACATGATCCGGCGGTGGTGCTGCTCGACATGAATTATGCCCGCGGGCAATCCAGCGGCGCCGAAGGGTTCAAGGCGATCGATGCCATCCGTGCGATCAACAAGGATAGTATCATCGTCATCATCACGGCGCATGGCGGGGTGAATATCGCGGTTGAGGCGATGAAGCGCGGTGCCACCGATTTCGTTACCAAGCCCTGGGACAATGACCGGCTGCTCGCCACCGTCAAGACGGCCGCCGCGCTGGGTGCCAGCCGGCGCGCTGCGATGACGGCCGAGGCCAAGATGGCGGAACTGGCTACTGCCGCCCGCCCCGAAAGCCCGCTGCTTGGTACTTCGGCCGCCATGCGCGACATTCATGCGCTGGTTGATCGGGTTGCGCCGACCGATGCCAATGTGTTGGTGCTGGGCGAAAACGGCACCGGCAAGGAATTGATCGCCCGTGAACTTCATGCCCGGTCACGCCGCGCCAATCAGCCGTTTGTCTCGGTCGATCTGGGGGCGGTCGCCGAAAGCCTGTTCGACAGCGAATTGTTCGGCCATGTGAAGGGTGCCTTTACCGATGCCCGCGCCGATCGCATCGGGCGATTTCAGGCGGCGGACGGCGGCACGATCTTCCTCGATGAAATCGGCAACCTGCCGCTTCATCTGCAACCCAAATTGCTGACCGCGCTGGAACAGCGCCGGGTGACGCCGGTCGGCAGCAACCGCCAGGTCCCCTTTGATGTCCGCGTCATTGCTGCGACCAATCTTGATCCGGGGGCGCTGGGCGATGAACGCCGGTTTCGCCCCGATCTGCTGTTTCGGTTGAACACCGTCGAAATCACCCTGCCACCGCTACGCGATCGCGCCGCCGATGTGCCGATGTTGCTCGGGCATTATCTGGAATTTTATGCCCGCAAATATGGCAAGGCCTTGCCGCGCTTGCCCGACGCGCTGGCCCAAACCCTTGCCGCCTATGCCTGGCCGGGCAACGTGCGTGCCCTGCGCCATGCCGCCGAACGGGCCATTATACTGGCAACCGGCGAGGCGTTTTGTGCAGAGGATTTTCCGCTGCCCCGGACCGTGCCCGCCATTCCGATCGCTGCACCGCGCGATGCCGAAACCGACATGAACCTGGAACGCACCGAACGGCGGATTATCGAACGCGCCTTGCAAAAACATGCCTATAACATCTCGTACGCCGCTGCCGATCTGGGGCTGACCCGGGGGTCGCTGTATCGCCGCATGGAAAAGCACGGGCTGTGATGGGACCGCTGGGCAATCGTTTCGAATTTGGCCTGGTGCTGCGCATCGGCGTGCTGCTGGCAGCCGGCGCGGCCCTGGCCTGGGCGGTGACGCACCATGGCCTGTATGCCACCACATTGCTCGCCGCGATCATCACCGGTGCGGCGTTGGCCGAGGTCTGGCTGTTTGTCCGACGAACGAACCTTGCCGTGGCGCGCTTTGTCGAATCGATCAGCCATGGTGATTTTTCCGCCGGGTTTGGCGGCCATGGCGGCGGCTTTGATGCGCTGGCTGCCAGCCTCAATACCGCCATCACCCGGTTGCGGAACGATCGGGCCGATACACAGAATGAAAACCGCTATCTCGCCGCATTGGTCGATGATGCGCCGGCCGCGATGCTCAGCCTTGATGGCGAAGGCCGGGTGGCGCTGCTCAACAAATCGGCGCGGCGCTTGCTGGCGCCGGGCCATGCGGTGCGGCTGGCCGATCTTGCCGCCTATGGTGAAGCCTTTGCCGCTGATGTCGACGCGCTGAAACCCGGTGAACGCCGATCGACCCAATTGGTCATCGGCGGCGCGCCAACGGCTGCGTTGTTGACGATGGCCGAAGTGCGGCAGGCCAGCGGCTTGGCCGTCCGCATCATCGCGGTGCAGCCGATCCAGCACGAGCTTGATCGGGCCGAACTGGCGGCACAGACCGATCTGGTGCGGGTGTTGACCCATGAAATCATGAATTCGATGACTCCGGTGACCAGCCTGTCAGCCACCGCCGCCAGCCTGATCGCCGCAGCGGACAAGGGCGATGACCCGGCGATCAGCGATGCGCGTGCCGCCATCGAAACCGTGGCCCGGCGGGCGGAAGGCGTGATGCATTTCGTGCGCACCTATCGCCAGCTCACCCGGCCGCCGGCGCTGCGCCGCAGGCGGGTCGAACTGGCGGCACTGTTCGCCGAATTGCAGCGACTGTTCGCCAGTGATTGGCCTGGCCTGCCGCTGGCCATCGCCATCACGCCGCCTGGCCATGCCATCGATGCCGATCCGGATTTGCTGGCGCAATTGCTGATCAACCTGTTGCGCAATGCAGCGCAAGCCGTCACCGCCGAGCCAGCGCCAAGTGTCAGCCTGATCGCCACAGCGCAAAAGGCCGGCCGAACCGCGATCGATGTCATCGACAATGGCCCCGGTGTGCCGGAAGCTGTTGCCCAGGATATCTTTCTGCCGTTCTTTTCGACCAAGGCAGAGGGCACCGGCGTCGGCCTAAGCCTCGCCCGCCAGATTGCGCTGGCACATGATGGCGCGCTGACTTGCGACGCGGTGCGCCCAAGCGGCACACGGTTCCGGTTGTTGTTATGAAACGGCTGTGCCATGGCCCGGCGACAATGAAGCGGTCCTTTCCATGAACAGCGATGCGCCCGCGCCGGCCTGGCTGCACGAACGCCTGTCCCGCCTTGGGCACCGCTGGTGGCTGCCGCTGGCGGGGTTGGTGCTGGGGCTGGTTGTCTCAGGCATTTATCTGCAGCGAGCGTCCTATAGCTATGCCGCCGAACTCAGGGTTTACGCGGCGAGCGGTATCAGCGGGGTGTCGCCGGTGACGGGGCTGGGCGGGCTGGCAGCATTGGCCGGGTTAAGTGGCGGCAGCGGCGGCGATGCCACGCCGCCCTTTCGATATTTCCTGGAAGCGGTTGATGCACCGGAAGTTGCGGCCGTGCTGGCGCGCGATCCGGCGATCATGCACCAGATTTTCGCCGGACAATGGGATGCAGCGAACAGGCGCTGGTTTGAACCACCCAGCCTGAAGCGCCGTGTCAGCGAAGGTTTGAACAGTGCGCTGGGCCGGCCGACGCCGGCATGGCACCCGCCGGGTGCAGTGGAACTGCAGGCCTTTATCCAGACATCTGTAACGGTGCAGCAAAGCGTGCGATCACCGCTTGCCGTGATCGGTTTCGAATTTCCTGATCCGGTCTTTGCCACCGCTTTCATCACGCGCCTGGCGGCGGTGACGGACAAATGGCTGCGAGAACAGCAAAACCAGCATTCAGACGCCAATATCGCCTATCTTGATGATCGCCTGCTCCAGACGACCCGGACCGAAGACCGTGAGGCCTTGGTCGGTGCCCTTGTGGATCAGGAACAACGGGCAATGTTCAGCCATGGCAATGGCCCCTATGCCGCCGAAACATTCGGGCGTGCGACTGTTGGCGACGAACCGGCGCGCCCTCGGGTGGTGGCGGTGGTGATCAGCGGTGGTGTCGCCGGGCTGCTGCTGGGCATTTTGCTCGCCGCCGCGATGCCCGCCTGGCGGCGACGCAACACGAGGTGAGGACTGGCGGTTGATTGCTGCCGCCTCAGCCCGGTGGGCACAAAAACCACGGGAACCATCACAAAGGCTGTGCGTTCAAAGCTTTGATCAAACTCGGCTGCGCCATTCTGGCAAGGCCGGGGTGGTCGCGACAGACGGCTATTTTCGTGCCGCTCGGTTTTTTGCGCTCCTTGAACTGCGCGCCGAAGATTTGAACGGGTTACATTAGCGTTGCGTTGTTTAATGATCATGGCGCCGGGTGAATGCCCGGCGCCATGATTTTTTCTGGGCCGTGCCCCGCTATTTTACGGTGCTGTATCAGGCACAGGTGCAAATCCGCTCTTTCGCGGCCCGGGGTTTTCGTCGTTACAATTTGGTGCGGCCACCTGGGATCAGGAGGTGGGGGTACATCCATGGGAGCCGTGATGGCCGCACCGCGTGTCGGCTGCGGCGGCGTCGGTGGCCGCCGCGCCTACTCGCATTCACATCACGCTGAAGGCGCGCAGCAACCAAAGGATCACGGCAATCACCACGACGATGTTCAGGATGCTCTTGATCTTGCCGTCCATCGGCAAATAATTGTTCACCAGCCAGAGCAGGACGCCGACGACAACCAGGGTGATGAGCAGGTTCATAAGAGGCATTGCATATTCCTTTTGCAGTTTGATCAGCGCTGGTTGTCAGTCTTCCGCGCACCTGGATGGTGCATTGGCATGCGCTGTCGCGGTCATAACGTCCCGCGTGGGCGCCAGGTTCCATCGTTGAATCGAACCGGCCCGGCGCACCCATGGAACCAACGGTCATGGCGGGTCGTATAGGGCCGTGGACAAACAGCCAAAGGCGCGCGCGATGACCGATGCCCCCTCCGCCGACACGTTCGATATGGTTTGCGGCGATCCCGCTGCCTATTTTGAAACGCCTCAGGCCAT
Organism: Sphingomonadales bacterium; assembly: GCA_038228305.1. Taxonomy (GTDB): domain Bacteria; phylum Pseudomonadota; class Alphaproteobacteria; order Sphingomonadales; family Sphingomonadaceae; genus Sandarakinorhabdus. The sequence continues at coordinate 95,403 of JBBRPI010000003.1, forward strand.
CGCTGACAGTGCCGAACTGACGCGTGCCGAAAAACTGCAACTTCTTGGCGAATGGGCGACGGATCTTGCCAATCGCAGCAACGCTGCAGATGAAGGCATGACCCCTGAAAAGACCAGCATCAGCAATCGCGACATGGCGATCCAGGCCCAAATTCTGGACGTTCGCGCCAAGGTGGAATCAAAGCCTGATGCACCACTGGCCGCGATGGTTCTGCGCGTCTGGAATCGATTGGTGACGCGCGCTGCCTGATAATGCGCTACCTCGGAATATCTGCTATGCAGTTCGGTGTGCAGCACTGCTGCTGGGCGATTTTTGCCAAACAACATCGATTAGCGCTGGAACCAATCGTCGAATGATGTGTTCACTTCGCACAGTGCCTTTGGCGCCAAATCATACTGCAGGGGGGCTGCCAACATGTCGATAGCCAGTGATATTGCCCCACATCTGCCGTTCTTGCGGCGCTATGCCCGCGCGCTTGCCGGGTCGCAGCAAGCCGGCGACCAAATGGTCAAAAAAGCGTTGGAGGAGATCGCTGCCGATGTTGCGATAATCGCCGATCAGATCGATGCCGGCGTCGAACCGCGGCTGGCCCTGTATCGCTGTTTTCAACTCGCCTGGCCGGATACGCCGGCGCCCGAAATTGCCGCCGCTGCACAGGCAGCGACCAGCCGCGAAGCCACCGCGAGTCAGCGTTTGGCTGCCATCACGCCATTGCCGCGGCAGGCGCTGTTGCTGGGGGCGATGGAGGGTTTCACGGTGCCGGACACCGCCTATCTGCTCGATTGCACGACCGACAAGGTCGATGCGCTGGTGGCCGAGGCCGTTGCCGATATCGAACGCCAGACCCGGACCAATGTTTTGATCATCGAAGACGAACCGATCATCGCCATGCATCTGGAAAACATTGTCACGGAACTGGGCCATGGCGTGACCGCCACCGCAACGACGGTAACCGAAGCGATGGCGGCTTATCATGCCGCGCCGCCCGGCCTTGTCCTTGTCGATGTTCAGCTTGCCGATGGCAGCAGCGGTATCGATGCGGTGCGCCACATCCTGGCCGATCGTATCCTGCCGGTAATTTTCATCACCGCCTTTCCCGAACGTTTGTTGACCGGCGAACGCCCGGAACCGACGTTTCTGGTGACAAAACCATTCCAGACGGCAACCGTTGAGGCGGCTATCGCCCAGGCGCTGTTTTTCAATTCAACCGCTGCGAATGGAACCTGACAGCGATGAAGCGCAAACTTCCTTCCCGGCCCATCGCCCCCCGGCTGCCCGGCGCTTCGGCACAAACCCCGGCAGCGCGCGACATCGGCGCCTATCTGCGCATCGCTTTTGCTGATGTGCTGGTGGATGAACTGCCGCCCGCCTTTGCTGACTTGCTGGCCCGGCTTGGCATCGATGAGCCACCCGAGCAGCGCGATCACGCGGGCTTGCCAGACAATGAATTCAAAACGCAACTGGCGGCGGCGATTCCGCGGTTGCGCCTGTATGCTCGATCGATTTCCGGCAATATGGATGTCGCGGATGATCTGGTGCAGGAAACCCTGCTAAAGGCCTGGGCGGCGCGCAGCCGGTTTCAGGCCGGCACCAACATGCGCGCCTGGACCTGCGTGATCCTGCGCAACCACCATTTCAGCGAAGTCCGCCGGGCGCGATTCAAGGGCGAATGGGATGACTTTGCGGCGGATCTGATCCTGGCCGAACCGCCCAGCCAGGAAGGCCATATCATTCTGGATGATGTGCAGCGGGCGCTGCTGCAATTGCCGGCGACAATGCGTGAGGCGCTGATGCTGGTGGGTGCCGGCGGCATGGCCTATGATGATGTTGCCAAATTGTGCGGCTGTGCAGTCGGCACAATCAAAAGCCGCGTCGCGCGCGGGCGGGTCGCGCTGGCGGCGCTGCTTGAGGGTGATGCGATGTTGCCGCGCAGCGCCGCAAGCCACGCCGCCAGTGACGCGAGTATCGAACTGGCCCGGCCTGCCGAACAGGCCGGGTCCAAAAGCGCTTAATTCTTTACGTCGTTGGCAGCCTTGGTCGTGGCCTTGCCAACCGAGCTGACATCCTTGCCTGCGCCAGCGACGGTGTTGCAAGCAGACAGGCCGATCGAGGCGACAAGCGCGACGGCAATTAAAGTATAACGCATAAAATTCCCTTTCAAAAGGCACGCATTGCGCGCTGATGGTTCAACGCGCCTTGACGCTGTTCGTTCCTAGCCGGTCTGTCAGGCGATGACCATGCGCAACATCCAGACATTTTGTTCATGCACGCCCAGCCGACCGGTCAGCATGTCGGCGGTGACGACGTCCTTGTTCTTGTCGGCAATGTCGACGGCATCGCGCAATGTCTGGCAGACGATGCCATTGTCGCGCATCAGCATGGCGACCATCTTGCCGGCTTCGGCCGGGCGGTCTTCATCCTTCACCTTGCTCAGTTCGCCATAGGTGCGGGCACTGGCGGGCGTTTTGTGGCCCAGGGCGCGGATACGTTCGGCAATCTTGTCGATCGCCTCATACATGTCCTGATACTGCGCCTCGGTCAGTTTGTGCAGACCATAGAAACTGGCGCCGGCGACATTCCAGTGAACGCCCTGCGTCTTGATATACAGTTGATAGCTGTCGGACAGGACCCGGCCCAGCGCCTCGGCAACGGCGGCATAGGCCGTTTCCGTCAGCCCGGTGCCAGGATTGAAATCCGGCTGCATTGCGGTCAACGAACTCGCGGTGGCTGTCGTCATGGCTTTGGGTCCTGAATGGCTTTGTGATGTCTTCGAAACGCGCCAATTGGGCGGCGGTTCCGCGCGATCACTGCCCCGGCAGCCGATTGCTGATATTGCGCCGCGGGAACATCAACAGGCTGCGCGTGCCATACTGCCCGCTGATCGTTTCGGTGCGCCCACCCAACTGCCTGCCAATACCGGCGATCATGCGCAGGCCGATGTAGCTTCCCGCTTCGCGATAATCAAAGCCGATACCGTCATCGGTTACGCTGACGGTGATCAGATCATCACCAACGATCAGCCGGGCTGCTATCTGCCCCGGCCGGCTGTCGGGAAAGCCGTGCTGATAGGCATTGGCGACGGTTTCGAGCAACCACAATGCCACAGGCACCGCGGCATCCAGATCAAGCGCTTCATCGACGAAATCACAGTCCAGATGAATACGGCTGTCATCGGCCAGCGTGGCGGACAACAATTGGCACATTTCGGTCAACAGCAGCTTTGACGATATGCCGATCTCCTCCCCCGCTTCGTAAAGCAGGTTGTGAACCAGCGCGAGCGTGCTGACCCTCACCCGGGTTTGCACCAGAATTCGCCGTGCGCCGGCATCCTCTGCCTGGGCAATCTGCAGCCCGAGCAGGCTGGTGATGATCTGCAAATTGTTGCGGACCCGGTGGTGGATTTCGCGCGCCAGCAAATGTTGATGTTCAATCGCCTGGCGCAGCCTGCGATCGCTGCGATCGGTGGCTGCGCCCATTCGGTAGATCGTTGCCGCCAGATCACGGAATTCCAGGGGCGCCCGGTCAAAATTGATGGCCTTTGATCGGAAATTGCCGCCGCGATAATCGCTGACGACCCAGTCGAGCCCCTCCAGCCAGCGCAGCACCAACATCCGGCTGCCAAACCAGACCAGTGCCGCAGCGATCATCAGCGCCAACAGGGATTGCGCCATATACGCATTGCCGAATGGAACGCCCTGGGCGATGCGGACGATCAATATGACCAGGAACGGCGACAAGGCCCCGGCGAACAACAGCAAGAGCCCGCGCCTGAGCGGGGCGCGACGACCGTCAAACGGCGACCAGCGGCGGTGATCGCGCGGGGTCATGTGCCAGAATTGGGTGGCAGTGGCGTTGGGAGTTTCTGCTGCGACGCGTTCCGATCGATCGCATCAAGCAACAGCAGCAGCGCATCCGGCAAGGGTTCGACCAGCACCGCGCCGAACAGCGTCGGCAGGCCATAGGCGCCGAGCGTCGAACAATATTGCCGTGGTCGTGTGTCCGCCTTCACTCGTTCAGCCCCAGCCAGTGCCCCGGTCCATGCACAGGGCCATATTCCGGGACGGCAACGGCTGCAACTGGTTGCGCTTGGCTGGCCATGCCGGAAAATCCCCTGCTGAACACCGCAATTCCGGCGCCGATTGTCAGCGCAACCGCGATGCGATTGCGGCCATGGTTCGACGGCCCCAGCGTCGCAGCCTTGCCTGTGGTGGCAAATGGCGCGCGAAGGCGGTCGAAACGTATCATGGCGTGTCCCTGGATTGTCGTTGATAATGAAATGCATGGGCGCGATAGTGGTTCCCTGCCTTTGGCGCGGCATTTTGCCTGTCGGTCACAAACCGGGGCCGATTTGCTTTGTCGCAGTTTCCAGCGCCTAAGGGGCGCACTGGTCGATACCAGAACGTTTGATCGGGACCGTTTGATGGCGACGAAAACAGCGGCACGGGCGGGGCAGCCAGTTGGCGCTGCCACGCTGATCATTGGCGTCGGGGCATCGGCTGGCGGGCTTGAGGCCTATAAATCGTTTTTCTCTGCCATGCCTGTCGATACCGGCATGGGGTTTGTGTTGATCCAGCACCTTGATCCCGATTACCCCAGCGCATTGGTTGATATCGTTGGCGGCTATACCGCCATGGCGGTGGCGATGGCCAAAACCGGCGCGGTGGTGATGCCCAATACCATCTGGGTCATCCCGCCGGACAAGGTTTTGACGATCGAAGCCGGCATTTTGCGGCTGCGGCGGCCGGAATCGGTGGTTGAACGCCGCCACGCCGTTGATGTTTTCCTGGAATCACTGGCGCAGGACCAGGGTGATCGTGCCGTCGGCATCATCCTGTCGGGCTATGGCGGCGATGGCACCAGGGGCATCGACGCGATCAAGGAACATGGCGGCCTGACCTATAGCGAGGCCGAATTTGACCATCATGCCAAAAGCGGCATGCCGCAAAGCGCGGTCTCGGGCGGCTTTGTCGATCATGTGATGCCCGCCGATGAAATGGCTGCGGCGCTGGTCGCGTTTCAACGGCGCAGGGCCCGGCGGCAGGCGAGCGGTGATGATGGCGGCAATCACCCCGATATCGAATCGCAATTGCCGGCGATCTGCGACATCGTCAACCAACGCACCGGCCGCGATTTCAGCCAGTATAAACCGACCACGATGATTCGGCGCATCCAGCGGCGGATGCTGGTGCTGCACATCGATGATCCCGAAACCTATGTCGATCGATTGCAGGCCAGCAGCCAGGAACCTGCACGGTTATTCCAGGAAATCCTGATCGGCGTAACGCGGTTTTTTCGCGATCCGGCGGCGTTTGATGCGCTGGCACTGCAGGTGATGCCGGCGCTGTGCGCCGGGCCGGGCAATGATCCGATCCGAATCTGGGTGGCTGGCTGTTCGACGGGGGAGGAAGCCTATTCCATCGCGATCCTGTGTCACGAAGCACTCGCCACTGCCCGCCGCAGCCGGGAAGTGCAGATTTTTGCGACCGATATAGATGATCGGGCGATCGTGTTCGCCCGCGCCGGCCTGTATGCGGAATCGATTGCCACCGATGTCTCCACCGAACGCCTGGCCCGGCATTTTGAAGCAGAGGGCACCCGGTTTCGCGTTGCCAAGCACATTCGCGAAATGTGCCTGTTTTCAACGCATGATCTGATCAAGACGCCGCCATTTTCGCGGATGGGAATGGTCACCTGCCGCAATGTGCTCATCTATTTCGCCAGCGAATTGCAGGATCGCATCATCACGACCTTTCATTTTGCGCTGGCGCCAAAGGGCGTGTTGTTTCTGGGCCCATCCGAAAGCGTTGCCAAAAAAGCGTCGCGATTCAAAGTGATCGATCGCAAATATCGCCTGTATCAGCGGCTTGATGGCGTTGCCCAACTGCCGCTGCCCGCCCGATCGATCAGCGCTGCCGCGTTGCCGGCGCCGGGCAAGGCAAACGTTGTTGCGGCGGTATCGCCGCCAGCACCGGCCTGGCAGCGCAATCCGCCGATGGTGATCGTTGATGGCAATCAGGTGGCGCAGCGGTTTTCGGGGTCGGTCGGCAAATTTTTCGATCCTGTTTCTGGCGTTGCCAGCCTGAAACTGTCCAGCTTGCTGCAGGCCCCGCTGCGCGATCCGGCGATGACGCTGCTTGCCATCGCGGCCAGCGGCAACGCGCAATTTGTTCATGAAAACATTGCGTTTACGGTTGATGGCGCGATCGAACATGTCGATCTGGTCGCCGAACCTTTGGGCGGCAACGACGATATCCCGACCCATTTCAGCCTGAGTTTTCGCCAATCTCGCCTGTCCCGGAGTCGCGATGCCGGTGAAACGCCGCGCGGCAGCGATGCCGACGTGGATTTGACCGAGCATCAGCAACTGCAAATGGTGTCCGAAGAACTGGAAACCGCCAATGAGGAGCTGCAATCATCGAATGAAGAGTTCCAGTCGGTCAACGAGGAACTGCAATCGACGAACGAGGAACTGGAAACATCCAAGGAAGAATTGCAATCGATCAATGAGGAACTGCAAACCGTCAATGCCGAGTTGAACAGCCGCAACGACAGTCTGGTGCGATCCAACAGCGATCTTGCCAATCTGCTCGACAGCACCTCGGTGGCAACCCTGTTCCTCGACAGCCACCTGTGCATCCGGCGCTTTACCCCGGCCGTTGCCGAACTGTTCAAGATACGGGATGGCGATGAAGGCCGGCCGCTGTCCGATATTGTCTCGCAATTGGCCAGTGACGATCTTGGTGCCGATATCGCAAAGGTCTTGCGCACCCTGATTCCCATCGAACGGCAAATTGATCGGCGTGACGGCAATGACACCTTTCTCGTCCGCATCCGGCCCTACCGCGATCTCAACAATGTCATTGATGGCGTGGTCATCGCCTTTGTCGATATTTCGGAACGCAAACGGCTGGAGGGCGATCGCGCCCGATTGGCGGCGATCATCGATTCCTCCGATGACGCAGTGTTCAGCCATGATTTGAATGGCAGCATCATGTCGTGGAACGCCGGGGCACAGGCGATTTATGGCTATACCGCAGCCGAAGCGATGGGCCAGCCAATGGGCGAATTGCTGGCGCCGACGCAGCGTGACGAATGGCCAGCGATGCTTGAACGCTTGCGGCGCGGCGACGCGATCAAGCCATTCGACGTCGGCCGGCTGACAAAAAATAATCGCCAGATCGAGGTCTCGCTGGCCATATCGCCGATGCGTGATGCCAGCGGCACCATCATCGGTGCCTCTGCCGTGGCCCGCGATGTCAGCGATCGGGTTCGCGCCGAGGCAGACAATCGCCTGTTGCTGGGTGAACTGGACCACCGTGTGAAAAATATCCTGGCAATCGTTGCATCGGTGGTATCCCAAACCCTGCACGCCGCCGGATCGCCGGGCACTGTAATGGCAACGATAAACGTCCGCATCGGTGCGCTGGCCAATGCCCAGAATGTGTTGACCGAAAAGGGTGGCATCCGCGGAGACCTGCGTGATCTGGTCATGCGAGAAATGCAGCCCTTTGGGCCCGAGGGCGGCGTCTGGCGGGCGCAGGGCCCCGACATCACGCTGAGCGCCCGGGCCATACCGGCCTTTGCCCTGGCCCTGCACGAACTGGCGACGAACGCTGCAAAATATGGTGCATTGTCAGCGACATTGGGCACCGTGACGGTCGTGTGGATGATTATCGGCAGCGGCGCAAAGGCCGTGATGCGGCTGGAATGGAGCGAAAGCGGCGGACCGGCGGTGGTGGAACCGACTCATCGCGGTTTTGGTTCATCGTTGATTGAACGCAGCCTGGTGATCGGCCTTGATGCCCGGGTCGATCGCCGCTTTGCCGTCAGCGGGGTGGTATGCACCATCGAAATCGCGGTGTCGGATGATGTCGCAAGCCTGTCCCTGGCATGACAGCGGACAGCCGGCGGCGCATATTGATCGTAGAGGATGAACCGCTGATCGCCATGGCGATCGAAGACATGCTGTTGACCATGGGCTGGGTTGCCATCGGCCCAGCCTGCCGCCTGGCCGATGCGCTGCGACTGGCGGAACTTGAACCTCTTGATGGCGCCATCCTGGACGTCAATCTGGGGGGGCAGGATGTCTATCCGGTTGCCGATGTGCTGCTGCGCCGCGGCATCGGCTTTCTGCTGGCCAGTGGCTATGGCGATTGGGCGCTGCCGGCCTATCTGCGCAATCGGCCGCGCCTGCAAAAACCCTATGATACGAAGACATTGCGGCAGCTGGTCGATCTGACCTTTGGCTGAATCCGGCAGTTGCCCATTTGCGGCACGCCGGCGCGGAATTATTTTGGCACTGGCAGTGCGGTTTCGATGAACCGGTGACGTCATGGAAATGACGATCAATATCGGGAATCTGCCGGGTCATGTATCTTGAATCTGTTGCAACGGGCGAAACCGGGTCCTTGTTTCGGGATGATCACCTGTTGCCGCCCGATCGGCCGCTGGCCTGTGTGTGGACGATCATTGTGCCGTTCTTCAACGAAAGCCGTTTCTTGAAGGCGACGCTTGAAAGCCTCGCCGCGCAGAATCGGCCGTTTATACTCATCATGATCGATAATGGCTCAACCGATGGCAGCGCAAAGCTGGCATCGGCGGAATGCCGGCGGCTGGGTATCGGCATGACGCTGGTCAGCGAACCACGCGCCGGCAAGGTGCATGCGCTGGCCGCCGGCCTGGAACGGGTGGAAACCCGCTATGTCGCCACCTGCGATGCCGATACGCTGTATCCGCATGATTACCTGGCGCGCGCCGGGGCATTGCTGGCGCGTCGGGGCCGGGTTGCGGCCGGTGCCTATTATGTCGATCCGGGTGCCAGCCGGCTCGCGCATTTTGCATCGGCATTGCACATGACAATCGTGTCGCGGCTGGTGCCCAGCCAGTGCCATACCGGCGGTGCCGGCCAGGTGTTTTGCACGGACAGTTTGCGCCGTGCCGGCGGTTTCAATCCATCGGTGTGGAATTATGTGCTTGAGGATCATGAGATCATCCACCGGGTCAACAAATTTGGCCATATCGGCTATGGTCCGCGATTCTGGTGCACGCCCTCGCCGCGGCCGCGTGATCGGGATTCGATCCGCTGGACGCTTGTTGAGCGGCTTCGCTACCACTTCACGCCGCGCGTGGCGCGTGATGGCTTTTTCTACAGCTTTCTTGGGGAGCGCCTGCAGGTCCGCCGTTTGACCAGTGACCGGATTCGTGAGCGCGTGTTCCAAGAGGCCGGTGCGGCCTGATCGCCCGCCCTTCAAATGCCACAACGTTTAACAATATGCGCCGATGATTTCGCGCTGTCGCCGGCGATCAGCGAGGCGATTGCCGATCTGGCCATGTCGGGCCCGATCAATGCGATTTCCTGCATGGCGGCGCTGCCGGGCTGGCCCCGCGACAGCCTGTTGCTGGGGGCGTTGCCCGCCAATATCGAGATTGGGCTGCACCTGGTGCTGACCGATGAAGTGCCGCTGACCCGGATGCGGCACATAGCGCCAGGCGGATATTTGCCCGGCATCGATTCATTGACTCGCCGCGCGGCGCTGCGGCAACTTGATCTTACGGAAATCAAACAGGAAATAACGGCGCAATTCGATCGGTTCATCGCCTGCCATGGCCGGTCGCCGGCGTTCGTCGACGGCCATCAACATGCACATTTGCTGCCCGGAATCCGGCAGATCATGCTGTCTGAAACTGCGCGGCGTGCACCCGGTGCCTGGGTGCGCAATTGCACCGATCGGCTGGATGCGATGCTGACGCGGCCATGGTCGGGCAAGGCGATCGGCAGTGCCTGGCATTCGCGCGGGCTGGCGGCTGCCGCTGCCCGGCATGGGGTGGCCTGTAACGACAGTTTTGCTGGCCATTATGATTTCCGCGCCGGCTATGCCGAACTGTTCCCGCAATTTCTGCGGCGGCCGGGGGCGTTTCACCTCGTGATGTGCCACCCCGGCGCCGGCGATCTGGCCGGCGACACCATTGCGGCGGCCCGGCGGCGCGAAGCCGCGGCGCTGCGCATATTGGGCACTTTCGCCGCAGTTGAAAGCCTTGCCAGCGCTGCGTGATGCCGGGCGCGACCGGGCTGTTCAGCGGGGGCTGGCTGCGCGTATACAGATGAGGGTCAATGACAGGCTCGCCCTGGTCGGCGCGCCGGAGAAATCTGTGGTTGAACAATCTGCTGACAGTGAGGCGGGCGGTCTGTGCGCGGTTTTTCTGCGCGACCGTGCGCTGCTGTCACGCCTGCTTGTCGCCCGCACCGGAAACCGCGACGATGCGGAGGATTTGCTGCAGGATATGTGGCTGAAACTCGTGCAATTGTCGGGGCAGCCGGGAACCCAGCCAATAGGTCAGCCGTCGGGCTATCTTTATCGCATGGCGATCAATCTTGCCTCGGACCGGCGAATCGCAACGGCGCGGGCGCAGGTGCGTGATGCCGCCTGGATTGATGCCCAACCCGGTGCGGAAATGGTGCCCGGCGCCGATCGCATCCTGATCGGCCGCGATGCGCTGGCCCGCGTTGATCAGGCGCTGGCGGCGATGCCCGATCGGATGCGGCTGGCACTGCGCTTGTTCCGGGTCGAGGAGCTGTCACAACGCCAGATCGCCGATCGGCTGGGCATCAGCATCAGTGGCGTCGAAAAACTGTTGAAGCGCGGTTATCGCCAATTGCAGGAATTGTTTGATCCCGCTGTTGCGGATTTGGGCGAACCGCGTCGTCTTGTCGGAAAGGAGCCTGTGCGCCGTGACGATTGAGAAAGGCGACATCATCGATCAGGCTGTTGCCTGGCATCTGCGCCAGCGCGACATAGCGCCGGATGACTGGCAGCAGTTCATCGCCTGGCTGGAGGGCGATCCAGCCCATGCGGCCGCTTATGATCGGTTGGCGCTGGTCGATGCCTTGTTGCCGGCAGCGCCGTCTTTCGATGCGGTGCCGCTGCATGCGCTGCCGATTGCGGCAAATGATGATGCGCCGGTCATGCCGCAGCGGCGGCTGTGGCGCTGGGCAACCGGGGCTGGTGCGGTTGCTGCGGCGGTGGTTGCGCTGCTGGTGATTCCGCAGGGACAGGCCCCGCAGACCGATAAATTCACCGTTGCGACGGCAGCCGGCGAACGTCGCAGCGTCGATTTGGGCGATGGCGGCCGAATCGATCTCAGCGGCAGCAGCCAGGTGCAGCTTGATCGCAAAAATCCGCGGGTGGCGGCGTTGGTGTCGGGTGAGGCGCTGTTTCACATCCACCATGACGACGCCCGGCCGTTCACGCTGGTCGCTGGTGATTACACGGTTCGTGACGTTGGCACGGTGTTCAATGCGGTGCGAGACGGAAAGACGTTCCAGGTCGCCGTTGCCGAAGGCGGGGTGATCTTCCAACCCGAACATCAGGCGGTGCGGCTGCGGCCGGGTGATGCCCTGTCGGCGGATGGCGATGCCCAGAACATCGCGCTGCGTCGCGTCGCGATCGAATCGGTTGGCGGCTGGCGGCAGGGCCGGGTCAGCTTTTATGGTCAGCCACTGTCGCGCCTGGCGGATGCGGTGCATCGGCTTTATGCTGTTACGATTGTGTTGACGCCGCGCTTGTCGCAGCGGCCGTTTACAGGCATCATTACCTTTACAGGTGCCGCTGAGAAGGACATTCCCCATATCGCCGCGCTGGTCGGGGCAAAATGGCGACGCGATGGCAGGCAATGGTATCTATCGGATGGTGAAGCGGTGGCGCCTGTTGGTGCTGCTGCTGTTGCCGCTGTTGATGCCCGTCCAGGCGATCGCCGCTGAAAAAGCGGCCCGATCGGGCGAACGGCCGGGTCTTGTTCCGCTCGATTCCGCGCTGACGTCGCTCGCCGTTCAAAGCGGCGCCGATATTTCCAGCACTGAGCCCGGGCTGACACAAATTCGCGTCCGCCCTGCCGCGGCAGGCCGTTCAGTCGCTGCAACGCTTGATATGCTTCTCAGCGGCACCGGGCTGCACGCGGTGCGGGTTGATCGCAACAGCTTTCGCATTGTCCGTGCCGCAATCGCGCCGGTTCGCGCCGAATTCCCCGATCAGCCCCGCCCTGATTCCGAAATCATCGTTACCGCCAGCAAGCAACGGGTGATGCTGCTGCGATTTCCGGGCAGCATCACCATTGTCGGCGATATTGATCAGGTTGCCCCTGGCAATCATGGCCATGATCTGGATGACGTCGTCCACGCAACGCCGGTGCTGCAAAATACCGAATTCGGGGCCGGCCGGAACAAATTATTCATTCGCGGCATCGCTGACAGCAGCTTCAATGGCGCAACACAGGCCACGGCTTCGGTCTATTTCGGCGATGTTCAGATGGGCTATTCGGGGCCGCAGCCGGGCATAAAGCTGTATGATATGGAACGTCTTGAGGTGCTGGAGGGGCCGCAGGGCACGCTGTATGGCGCTGGTGCGATCGGCGGAATCGTCCGGCTGACGCCGCGCCCGGCGAATCTGGCAAAGCCTGAGGCGTCAATCAATGGCGGCCTCAGCGTGCTGAGCAGTGGCGGCAGCGGTTTTGATCTGGCCGGCATGGTCAATCTGCCGCTGCTCACCGATAGGCTGGCAGTGCGGATCATCGGCTATCGCAGCCGCGACGCCGGCTACATCGCCGATGCGACCCGCCGTCTGTCCGATGTAAACCGAACCGATACGCTTGGCGGCCGCATCGTGCTGAGCATCGACGCCGGCGATGACTGGCGGATCGAACTTGGCGGGCTGGCCCAGCAGATCAATGCCGATGATGCGCAATATGCCGAAACCGCCAGCGGGCCGCTGACTCGCAGGTCCCGCCTCGCCCAGCCATATACCAATGATGTCAAACTGGGCCGCATCGTCATCGGCAAGCGCTGGGACAGCGGGATCGAGATCAGCCTAGCGACCGGCCTGGTTGATCGCGGCGCCACCGATATTTTTGATGGATCGCGCTTGAATGGCACCGGCGTTGCGACAGCCTATGAAAATATCACGCAGAATCGCTTGTTGACCCATGAAACTCGCTTGTCACGGTCAAACTCCGACGGCTTGTCCTGGGTGATCGGAGCTGCGTTGCTTTATGATCGTGATCGCCAATCTCGCACGCTTGGCCCGGTGGTCAAGCCAATCGAACTGATTGGTGTCACCAATGTGACGAAAAGCGCCTCAGTCTTTGGCGAGGCGACGCTGCCCGTAACCTCCAGATTATCGCTGACGCTTGGCGGGCGATTGACCACGGCGCGCACCGATGGCGAACCATCGGCAACGCCACGCGGCGCCCCGGTCGTGCGTGGTCGCAGCAGCCGGCGTTTGGACCCGACCCTGGCGCTGTCATGGTTGATCGCCCCGCACCTGGCGGTGTTCGCCCGCGCCCAATCGGGGTATCGCACCGGCGGCATTGCGGTTGCCCCCGGTGTTGGCCGGGTTTCTGATTTCAGGTCTGATTCGATCATCACCGGCGAAATCGGCGTGCGCAAGGAACGTCGTGGCACCACAGGCGTCAGTTTTTCGACCAGCATGTCCTATGCGAATTGGCGCGACATTCAGGCCGATCTGTTCAGCGCGCGCGGCCAGCCCTTTACCGCCAACATCGGTAGTGCCGATATTTATGCGCTGGAATTCAATGGCGACTGGGTGCCCCTTGTCGGCCTTCGCGCCCGGGTTGCGTTCCTGTATACCGAAAATAGGGTTGATGGCGCGTTGGCGGCATCTTCAACCCGCAACAATCGCCGCCTGCCCGAAACCCCGCCCCTGGCTGCGACGCTGGATCTGTCCTACACCTGGGCCGATCGCGGTGGCAGTCGTTATGACCTGTATGCCAATGGCCGTTATACCGGACGTTCCGTGCTGGGCACCGGCGACTATCTGGATATCAGCCAAGGCCGCTATGCCTTGTTCGGTATCGGTGGCGGCTGGCATTGGCGCCAGTTTTCCGCAAGTCTGGCTATCGATAACGTGACCAACCGTCACGACAACATGTTTGCCCTGGGCAACCCGCTGACCTTTACACTGCGCGACCAGACAACGCCGCTGCGCCCGCGAACCTTCAGGATGGGTGCTGGGCTGAACTGGTAGGCTTGGCCAACATTTCGTTGCCGTAAAGTCACGACCCCAATCTGCAACCAATGTTTCATCGACCTGTCATCCAAATGAAGCCGAACTGTCACATCGGTCAAATAATGGCTGTGGTGAGTTTAATCGTTCGCCCCAAGCGGAGCATTTCCCATGAAAACCTCGTCCTCGGTGATGGCCATCGCCATCGCCAATCTATTCGTTGCAACTGCGGGCCACGCCCAGGAAGCCATGCCGGCCACCACGGTCGCCGCCGCCGAAAGCCCGGCGCTGGAAGAAATCGTCGTCACCGCGACAAAGCGCGAAACCAATCTGCAGAAAACCCCGATCGCCATCAGCGTTCTGAGCACCCAGGCCCTGCAGGACCGCCATGTGCAAAGCCTGTATGATCTTGCCGATGGTGCCGTGCCGTCGCTGCGCATTGCGACTTTCGAGGCGCGCCAATCCGCGTTGACAGTTGGTATCCGCGGCATTGTGCCTCTGGATGCGAACCAGCCGGCTCGCGAACAGGGCGTTGGTATCTATGTTGATGGGGTCTATCTTGGTCGTCAGCATGGCCTGAACGCCGCCCTGTTTGATGTCGGGCGAATCGAAGTTCTAAAGGGTCCGCAGGGTACGCTGTTTGGCCGCAACACCGAAGGCGGTGCGTTGAGCATCGTGACGCGGGCGCCGACAGGTGAATTTGGCGGTCGCATCAATGCCGGCGTCGGCAATTATGGTGCCTATACGGGCGACATTCACCTCGATCTGCCCGAATACAAGAATTTCAGCGTCAAAGTTGATTTGGTGAAACAGTATCAGGACGCCACGACGAAAAACCCGCTCGCCGGCCAGACCGGCTGGAACTATTATGACCGCCAGGGCTTGCGCCTTGCTGTGCGCTGGAAACCGAATGCCGACATCATCAATGATTTTTCCTATGATGTTGCCCAGGACAAGAACTCGCCATTCTACAGCCAGCTGTTGAACTTCAATCCCAATGGCTGCGTTGCCGGCGCCCAATCGGCGGTTCCCGCCTGCACCCTGCCGGGTACCAGCTATACCGCACTGACCGGCACGGTAAAGCCGCTGGCCCCCCAGGTCATTGTCAACGGCACATCGCGCATGAAGCTCGCCGATATCGGCGTGCCGCAACAGCCCAGCATCGATAACACCCATGGCTTTACCAACTCGTTGAAATGGAAAGTGTCGCCGGATATCGAATTGCGTTCGATCACCGCCTGGCGCGGTGTTTCGGCAACCCAGTGGGATAATTCGGGCGGCGCCCATCGGGTTCCAGTGACGAACCCGTGCACCGTCGCTGTGGGTGCCACCACCTGCAACATCAATTTCAGCCGTTACAGTCTGGCAAATTTGCGCCAGAACCAGTTCAGTCAGGAATTTCAAGCGGTTGGCAGTTTTGGTTCGGTCGATTACGTAGCCGGTCTATTTTACTTCAATGAACGTGTCAGCGACGATGCGGCAACGCCAAACAGCAATGCCTTTATCTACAATGGCACGACCGTCACCGGCATCACCATCCTTGATCCGTGCACCGGTTCAAGCGGTTTCGGCTCGCAACCCGGTTGCCGTTCAACGGATCGCGCCTCAGAAGTGTCATCCAAAAGTTATGCCGCTTATGGTCAAGCGACATGGAACATCACGGATGCGCTTCATTTGACGGCGGGTGGCCGTTACACGCATGATGAGAAAAAAGGCGCCCTGCTTTTTTCTCGCAACATCAATTACACGACCAACCCAGCCACGGCGGCGATCAATGGGTATAAGCCACTCGACCAGAGCTGGAACCGTTTCAACCCCACCGCAACCCTGGCATATGATGCCAGCGATGATGTTCACGTCTATGCGAAATATGCGACAGGCTATCGTTCCGGCGGCGCCAGCTCGCGTACCTCAAATTATCAGCCTTTCGATCCTGAAGACATCAAATCCTATGAAATTGGCTTGAAAGCCGATTTCCTTGATCACAGGGCTCGCCTGAATCTGGCCGGTTACATCATGGACCGCAAGAACAGCCAGATCGACATCAGCTCGATCCAGCTGACCGCCACTGGCAGCTTCAACAATCTGGTGACGATCAACGCGCCCGGTATCACCAAGATCCGCGGTATCGAAGCCGATCTGACGGTCAACCCGATCGAAGGGCTGACGCTGACGGCTGCTTATGCCTATACCTACACACGCATCCCGTTGGTGCCGATCACCAGCACAGCCGGTGGCCTGTCATCGGTCGTGCTGCAACAATTCTACATCCCCTTTACACCGCGCAATGCCGTCAGTGGTGCAATCGATTATACCGTTCCTGTCAGCGGCAGCGGTGTAAAGCTGCGGGCGCATTTGGACGGCAACTACGCCCAGTCAGCGCAGGCGTTTGACCAGTTTGCAACCAAGGCGGATTCATCGTTCATCGTCAACGGCCGCATCGCGCTGGCTGATATCCCGATGGGTCGCGATGGCACCAGCTTTACCCTTGCGGCCTGGTCACGCAATCTGTTCGACAAGCAGTATATCTTCCGCCGCGATCCTTCGAACAGCCTGCCCGGCGCGCCAACGACAAACGTGGCGAGTGGCAGCATCAACAACATTCTGGGTGACTATGGCAATTTCAACGCGCCGCGCACCTTTGGCCTGGAAGGCACGGTGAAATTCTAGGGGGTGCGCCGAAACCCTGGTTCATCCGAACCTTGTACTGCCCGCTGCCCGTCACACCCGCCCTTGCGGGTGTGACGGGCAAGCCAGTTTGAAAGGTCGCAATGCCTATGGCGCAGTTGGCAGCCCGTTAAACAACGCCATCACCTCGGCTGCCAATTCGGCGCGGCAGATCAGCAGGTCCGGCATATAGGTATCGGTCTGGTTGTAGACCAATGGTGATCCGTCGGCGCGGCTGGTGTGCAGTCCATAGGCGGCGGCAACAGCGACTGGCGCGCAACTGTCCCATTCATATTGGCCACCGGTATGCAGGTAGATTTCAGCCTCGCCGCGCACCACAGCCATTGCCTTGGCGCCCGCAGACCCCATGCTGACAAGGTCCGCCCCCAGGGCTTTGGCCACCGCAACGGCTTCGCGGGCCGGGCGCGATCGGCTGACCAGCATCCGCGGCTTGGCCGCCGGCGTCGGCAGCGGCGCCGGTTGGTCCGAACGCAGCACCAGGCCGAGGCCGGGCAGCGCCACCGCTCCCACCGTCGCCACCCCATCAATGGCCAGCGCGACGTGCACCGCCCAATCACTGCGGGCTTCGCCATATTCGCGAGTGCCGTCGACCGGATCGATAATCCAGACTCGCGATTTGCTGAGGCGAGTGCCATCGCACTTGCTTTCTTCCGACAGCAAGCCATCGTCGGGCCGCTGTTCGCGAATGGCATGGATCAGGAACTGGTTGGCGGTCTGGTCGCCGGCCTGGCCCAGCGCGGCCAGCGACAGCAGCCCGCAGGCCCGCACATCGAGCAGCAGCTTGCCGGCGACCTGGGCGAGATGCGCAGCGAGTTCGGTGTCATCCTTCATTTCAGCGGCAGGATCACGCGGATGATATGGTCGGCAGCTTCGGCGGGTGTCATTTCGACCGTGTTGACCCGGATTTCGGGTTGCAAGGGGTGTTCATAGGGGCTGTCGACGCCGGTAAAATTCTTGAGCTGGCCTGACCGCGCCTTTTTATACAGACCCTTCACATCGCGGGCTTCGGCAACTTCCAGTGGCGTATCGACAAAGATCTCGGTGAATTCGCCATCCGGCAGCATGGCCCGCACCATGTCACGTTCGGCGCGGAACGGCGAGATGAAGGCGGTCAGGACGATCAGCCCCGCATCGATCATCAGCTTGGCAACTTCGCCCACGCGGCGGATATTTTCGATACGGTCAACCTCGGTAAAGCCCAGATCCTTGTTCAGGCCATGCCGCACATTGTCACCGTCCAGCAGAAAGGTGTGCCGATTCATCAGGTTGAGCCGCTTTTCAACCTCATTGGCGATCGTCGATTTGCCTGATCCTGACAGGCCAGTGAACCACAGCAGCCGCGGCGTCTGGTTTTTCAAGGCCGCGTGCGCTTCGCGGCCGACATCGGTCGCCTGCCAATGAACATTCTGGGCGCGTCTCAGGCTGAAATGCAACATCCCGGCGCCAACGGTGCGGTTGGTGATCTTGTCGATCAGGATAAAGCCGCCCAGGCTGCGGTTGTCGGCATAGGCTTCAAACACGATCGGCTTGTCGGTGGCCAGTTCAGCGACGCCGATCGCGTTCAATTCGAGTGTCTTGGCCGCAAGATGTTCCATCGTGTTGACGTTGATGGTGTATTTGGGCGCTTGAATCGTTGCCGAAACCGTCTGCGTGCCAAGTTTCAGCCAATAAGCCCGCCCAACGATCAAGGGGTCGTCATCCATCCAGACGATCGTGGCTTCGAACTGGTTGGCAACCTCGGGCGGATTTTCCGCCACCGCAATCACGTCGCCGCGCGAACAATCGATTTCGTCAGCAAAACAGAGCGTTACCGATTGCCCGGCAACGGCAATCTCCAGATCGCCATCATAGGTAACGATCTTGCTGATTGTCGATGTCTTGCCCGAAGGCAGCACCCGGATCGCATCGCCTGGCCGCACGCTGCCCGTTGCGATCTGACCGGAAAAGCCGCGGAAATCCAGATTTGGCCGGTTGACCCATTGCACGGGCATGCGGAACGGCCGGGCCTGGTCGATGGTCGTATCCACCACGACACTTTCCAGCAGCCCGATCAGCGGCGGCCCGGCATACCAGGGCATGTTCGGCGAATTGCTGGTGATGTTGTCGCCCTTGAATCCCGAAATCGGCATGGCCGTGAAGGCCGTTATCCCGATCGATGCGGCAAAGGCGGTATAGTCGGCAACAATAGCGTCGAATTTCGCCTGGCTATAGCTGACAAGGTCCATCTTGTTGACCGCCACCACGATGCTTCGGATGCCGATCAGATGCGCCAGATAGCTGTGCCGACGTGTCTGGGTCAGAACGCCCTTGCGCGCATCGATCAGAATGACGGCGAGGTCGGCGGTAGAGGCGCCGGTCACCATGTTGCGGGTATATTGCTCATGCCCGGGCGTATCGGCGACGATGAACTTGCGCTTTTCGGTGGTAAAGAATCGATAGGCGACATCGATGGTGATGCCCTGTTCGCGCTCGGCGGCGAGGCCATCGACCAGCAGCGCAAAATCAAGGTCCTGCCCCTGGGTGCCGACGCGCTTTGAATCAGCCTCCAACGTCGCCAATTGATCTTCATAGATCATTTTCGAATCATACAGCAGCCGGCCGATCAATGTCGATTTGCCGTCATCGACTGAACCGCAGGTGATGAAACGCAGCAGCGATTTGTGTTGGTGCGCCGCCAGATAGGCATCGATGTCATCGGCGATCAGATCGTCGGCCTTGTAGATCGGGGCAATGTTTGTAGGGGGCCGCATCAGAAATAGCCCTCCTGCTTCTTTTTTTCCATGCTGGCGTCGCCGGCATCCTTGTCAATGACGCGGCCTTGGCGTTCGGAGGTTGTGGTCAGCAGCATTTCCTGGATGACTTCGGACAGTGTCGCTGCTTCGCTTTCCACGGCCCCGGTCAATGGGAAGCAGCCCAATGTGCGGAAACGGATTGAACGTTCGGTTATCTCCGGCCGCCGGCCCATCACCCGTTCAAGCCGGTCGATATCGTCAGCCATGAACAACTGGCCGTCATGCACATAGGTTGGGCGCCGGGCAGAAAAATAAAGCGGTACGATCTCGATGGCGTTCAACTGGATATATTGCCAGATATCGAGTTCGGTCCAGTTTGAAATTGGAAACACCCTGATGCTCTCGCCCTTGGCCTTGCGAGTATTGTAAAGATTCCAAAGTTCGGGCCGCTGGTTCTTCGGATCCCAGCCATGGGCGCCAGTGCGAAACGAAAAAATCCGTTCCTTGGCGCGGCTTTTTTCCTCGTCGCGCCGGGCACCGCCGAACGCCACGTCGAAACCATATTTGTTCAGCGCCTGCTTCAGCCCTTCCGTTTTCCACATGTCTGTATGCAACGGGCCATGATCAAAGGGATTGATGCCGCGTTCCCGGGCCTCGGGGTTCTGGTGTACCAGCAGTTCCATCCCGGCCTCACGCGCCGCGCGTTCACGCATTTCATACATCGCCTGAAATTTCCAGGTCGTATCGACATGCAGCAATGGAAATGGCGGCGGACTGGGATAAAACGCCTTTCGTGCCAGATGCAGCATCACGGCCGAATCCTTGCCGACCGAATACAGCATCACCGGCCGCTCCGCATCGGCGATCACCTCGCGCATGATGTGGATGCTCTCCGCCTCCAGGCGTTCCAGATGGGTCAACGTCCGCACCATCGACATCCTTGTCCGATTTCCATCCCAACCGTCCGGTTGGGCATCGCCCTCACCAGCCCTGCCGGCCAGGCCATGCCAAATGGAGCGGGTATGCGTCGCACCACCTGCACGTCAAGGCCGCTGCCATTCCGATAGAGTCGAAAAGATGGTGCACCCGGAGAGATTCGAACCCCCGACCCCTGCCTTCGGAGGGCAGTGCTCTATCCAGCTGAGCTACGGGTGCGTGATGGCGCTGTTAGCAGCGTCGCGCGGAATGCGCCAGATGCGTTATTTCTTGGCCGGCGGTGCGATGGGCGTGAACTTGCCCAGGCCGCAGCTGGCGCCGATGCGGGGGCCACCGCCGCCATTGCGAACCACGGTGATGATATCCACCGAGCAAAGCTGGCTCATCGAGGTTTGGTAGCTGAATGCCTGTTCAAACCCCAGGCCGGGGCAGGAGTTGGGCAGGGTGTTGCGATAAAATTTGTTGCCGTTCATCACGAAATCGATGTTGCTGTCATCGATGACATTGGTCTGGCGGATGCTGTGCAACTGCACGCAATCAATGGGGCTGCCAATTACCGTCGGTGGCACAGGCGGTCCTTTGGTCCTGGCACCCGCGGCGCTTGCAACCATAGCCATCAAAGCAATCGCCATCAAACGCATTGGCTTTATCCCGGCAAACTTTCAATCATCACGCTAACGCAAACAAAATATGGCAAGCAACGCAACATTTACAGCCATCAAATTGGGCTTGCACCGCTGAACGGGCGCTGAACCCTCTTTGGGGCCAATGTTCATGCGGCCGTCGTCTTGCCGGCAAAATCGCACAGGTCGGCGACAGGGCAGGCCGGGCAGCGCGGCTTCCGCGCCACACACACATAGCGACCGTGCAGGATCAACCAATGATGGGCATGGCGGCGAAACGGAGGTAGCGTGCGCGCCATGATGCCGGTTTCCACCTCCAGCACGGTTTTGCCCGGCGCCAGGCCAGTGCGATTGGCGACGCGAAACACATGGGTATCAACCGCGCAGGTTTCTTCACCAAACGCAACATTGACGACGACGTTGGCAGTCTTGCGACCAACGCCAGGGAGAGTTTCCAATAGTGCGCGATCGGATGGCACGTCCCCGCCAAAATCTCGTACCAGGATTTCAGACAAGGCGATGACGTTTTTCGCCTTGGTATTGAACAGCCCGATAGTGCGGATATGCGCCTTCAGCCCTGCCTCGCCAAGCGCCAGCATCGCCGCCGGCGTCGTGACGGTTTCAAACAGAGCCTTGGTTGCCTTGTTGACGCCCACGTCTGTCGCCTGCGCCGAAAGCACGACCGCCACCAGCAAGGTATAGGTGTTGACATAGGCCAGCTCGGTCTTCGGTTCAGGCGCTGCGGCGCTCAGGCGGGTGTAGAATTCGGTGATCTGCTCGGGGGTCATGGGCGCCTTCAGCTCCCCTGCTTTCGTCAAGAAGGGGTCGGGGGTGGTCTATTTTCTCCGTGCGGCTGCGGCGGAAAGAAAGCAAGAAAGCATGCAAGGAAGAAAGCAAGGGAGGCAGGAAGTCAGAAAGGCACCATACCCGATCCTTCCATGAACAAGGGGGGGGTAGCAAGCAGGGCGGGGAGATTCGCCGCATTCCCACCCCCGCAATCCCGCGCTACGCTGCCGCTGTGCTGCTTGATCTCACCCTCACCCCCAATCGCTCCTTTGATCGCCGCCACATGCGCTGGCTGGTCGCCGGCATCGGCGGCCTGTTCTTCCTCGGTGGCCTGCGCTTCCTCGTCCTTGGCGCCTGGCCGATCCTGCCGTTCATGGCGGTCGATGTGGCGCTGCTGTGGTGGGCGTTTCGCAGCAGCTATGCCGCCGGCCGCGGCCATGAACGCATCACCCTTGCCGGCGACGCACTTACCCTGCACCGGGTCAGCGCCAAAGGCGCCGAGCGGCATTTCGGCTTTGAACCGCTATGGACTCGGGTACAAATCGAGGAAACGCCGTTGGGGGATGCGCATGTATTTCTCAGCGCGCGGGGAAACCGTGTGCGGGTCGGCGGGTTCCTGTCGGCGCCGGAACGCCGCGCTGTCGGGGCAGCGATCACCGCCGCGCTTTCGGCCTATCGCGCCAGCCCCAGGACACTATCCATCGTGTAGCGCCCGGCCGGCTTGCCTGCCAGCCACACCGCCGCACGCAATGCGCCGCGCGCAAAAATATCGCGGTTTTCGGCGCGATGGCTCAGCTCGATCCGCTCGCCCTCGCCGGCAAACAGCACCATATGGTCGCCGGCGGCACTGCCGCCGCGCAGCGATGCAAAGCCGATATGCCCGCGCACCCGCGCACCCGTCACGCCATCCCGGCCGCGGTCTGAAACCGCCGCCAGGTTGACACCGCGCGCCGTCGCTGCCGCCGCGCCCAGCGCCAGCGCCGTGCCCGATGGCGCATCGACCTTGTCCCGGTGGTGCAATTCGGCGATTTCAATATCCCAATCCGGCCCCAGCGCCTGCGCCGCATCGCGCACCAGCCGCGCCAGCAGCGCCACCCCCAGGCTGGTATTCGCCGCCTGCAACACCGCAATGTTGCGTGCCGCCCGGTCGATCATCGCATGATGCTGAGCCTCCAGCCCCGTCGTACCGATGACAATCGCCGCCTGCCCGTCGCACGCCGCATCCAGAGTCGCCGCCAGCGCGGCCGGGCTGGTGAAATCGATCAGGACATCACTGGAAATCGCCAGCGGCGCTGCATTGGAACAAATCGTCAAACTCGGCGGAAATGGCGGCCCAACCGGCTGCCCGACCGCCAGATGCCCGGCCCTCTCGATTGCGCCTGCCAGCCTGAGCGCCGGATTTTCGGCAATCGCCGCGATAATGGCCTTGCCCATGCGGCCGCCTGCGCCCAGCACGCCGATTTTCGTAGGATTCGTCATGGGTTCATTGTCGCCGAGTAGCACGGAAGGCGCAAGGAAAGAGCCTCCAGCCGCCGGAGGCTCTTGTTTCTCCGCCAACCCCCAGCCATCTTTCAGCCATGGCCGTCCGCAATATCGTCATTCTCACCGGCGCCGGCATCTCGGCGGAATCTGGCATTCCGACCTTTCGCGGGCCAGATGGATTGTGGGAGGGGCATCGGGTGGAGGATGTGGCGACGCCTGAGGCGTTTGCGCGCAATCCGGCGTTGGTGCAGCGGTTTTACGATGAACGGCGAGCGGCGCTGGCGGGGGTGGAACCGAACGCCGCGCATGTTGCGCTGGCACGGCTGGATGCGGAATGGCGGGGTGAATTGCTGATTGTCACCCAGAATGTCGACGATCTGCACGAACGCGGCGGCGCCAGGCGGTTGCTGCACATGCATGGGGAACTGAAGCGGGCATTGTGCACCGGCTGTGGCGCCAGGCCCGATTGGCAGGGTGATTTGCGGGGCGATCCGCCATGCCCGCGCTGTGGCGCCGCGAAATTGCGCCCCGACATCGTCTGGTTTGGCGAAATGCCATACCAGATGGAAGTGATCGAGGCCGTGATCGCGGCGGCAGACCTGTTTGTGTCGATCGGCACATCGGGGGCGGTGTATCCGGCTGCCGGGTTCGTCAATTGGGGGCGGGCTGCTGGCGCACAAACGCTGGAGATCAATCTGGACCCTTCAGCGGGAACGAGTTTGTTTGATGAGGCGCGGCATGGCCCGGCCGGGCTGTTGGTGCCGGCGCTGGTGGCGGATTTGCTGGGCGGATAAGGCACTTCCCACCGACGATTCGCAGCATCACCGGGTCAGAATTTGGTGGCCATTCCGCCAGGCACGGGCTGCGCGGAAGAAAAAAGCGCCTAAACCGAAAAGCTGGATCCGCAGCCACAGCCAGAAGCGGCATTGGGATTGCGCACCTCAAACGCGGCAGCGCCAATTTTTTCGACATAGTCGATTTCGGCACCGGCGACAAAGGGCAGGCTGTCGGGGTCAATCAACATGGTGATGCCGTCGGTTTCAACTGCCAGGTCACCGGCGGCCGCATCCGATTCGAGACCGAATTTGTACTGAAAACCGGCGCAGCCGCCGCCATCGACGGCCAAACGCAGTTTCAAGCCGGGTTTGCCCTGGCGCGCGGCGATCACGGCAACGCGAGCAGCAGCAGCAGGCATCAAGCGAGGAGCGGTTTCCATGGACATCATGTAGGCGCAGCGTAAGCCAGTCGCAATGGAATAAGTCTGGAGCGGTAAAGGGCGGCGGTCCTTGACCCGGAACCGCCGCCACGCCCTCCCCGGCTGGGAATGTCTATCGCAGCCCGCGAATCGGCGTCATCCGAACGCCGGCTGCAGAGGCCGTGACAACATCATCCTCCAAAACCGGTCCAAATTCAACTGCTGTGTTGTTGTCGTTCGCGTCACCCTGTGCAGCGAGCACATAGGCCGAGGCAGCGAGGAACGGCCGGGCATCGACAGCGCGGCCATCAACGCGGATTTCATAATGGAGATGCGTGCCTGTTGAGCGGCCCGTGGACCCCATGCGGCCGATCAACTGGCCCTGGCGCACTGTTTCACCGGCATGGACAAGGATCTTTGACAAATGGCCGTAGCGCGTATCGATGCCCTTGCCATGTGTCAGTTCCACCATATTGCCATAGCCGCCGCTGACGCCCGCGGTGCGGACTGTGCCGTTGGCGGAGGCATAAATCGGTTCGCCATAGGCGCCGGCCATATCGACCCCGGTGTGCATCGCCGTGCCGCCATTGAAGGGATCATAGCGCACGCCAAAGCCGGAGGTGTAGCGAAATTCCTTGACCGGCACATAGGCCGGGATGGCGGCAACTCCAGCCTGCAGGGTATTCAGTTTTTTCCAGCTGAGGAACAGATCCTTGAACCGGGGTTCAGCATCGACGCTGACCGGAACATAGGGGCCCCCGACGGCGCCCTGGGCCTGACCGTTCCAGTCAGATGATTGCACAAAGCGCGCTGGATCCAGGCCGAGCCGGCGGATCAGTGCCTGGGTGTCGCGCAGCTTGGCTTCAGCGGCGCCGGTTGCCTTGTCAACAAAGGCGAGCTGCTGGTTTTCCAGCGCCTTGAACGGTTCAGCCAGGCTGGCGCTGGTCAATTGCGGTGCGACCAGGCGATTCTTGCCATGCTTGGCCATCGCCGGGCCGACCAATTGGGCAACCGTGGCAAAGGCGTTGCCTTCGACCTGGCGCGGCAACATGGCAGCCAGCTTTTTCATGTCACGCTTTTCGGTCAGCAGCGCGGCAAGAAACGCCTGTCGGGCCTCCAGCACATCGGCGCGGGCAGCGACATCGCCCTTCAATGCGGCGGTTTCGCTTTTCATGGTCTGCAATTGCACTTGCATCCGCGCCAGCTCGGCCTGCTTGGTGGCAAGGGCGTCGGTATTCCCCGAAAACATCGTCGTCGTGGCAACCCCCAGCCACCCCGCGATCATCACTGCTGAACCTATTGCCATGATTTGCGCCTGCGTCCCCAGATTGATGGTCAGATCATGACCATTGGCCCGATGCCAGGTGAATTCATGTTCCGGAAGGAAGCGCGCAATGCGTTTCGTCAGCCCGGCCAAGGCCACGTTCAATTGCACCACAACCCTTGGAACCCCCGATAATTTCGGCAGAGAATTTTGTTCAAGACCATCGGTCAACCACCGGGGTGGCGACCGTGTCAGACCCTCAACGCAACAACAGTTCGATGACGGCAATCAACCAGCATGGCGGGACGGCGGCAAGCGTTCATGCCACAGTCATGGGCCAAGCGTTGCGACGCTGCGGTGAATTGAGCGGCCAGCCGAAAAATCTGGCAGCCAGACTGCAACCTTAACCATTCCGAGACGTATATGGCCGCCGAATCGCCTGAATCGCGCGCAACTCGCGCCCGAGTCGCGACAGGACTCAGCCCAGCGCCCGCGCAGCCGCCAGCACCGCTGCGGCATGGCCTGCGACCTTTACCTTGTGCCATACATTGGCAATGCGGCCACTGCGATCGATCAGGAAGGTGGCACGCTCGATGCCCATGTATGATTTGCCGTACATGCTTTTTTCGACCCAGACCCCATAGACGTCCGTCACGCTGCCGGCGTCATCGGCGCCCAGGGCGACGGTCAGCGCGTGTTTCTTGCGGAATTTGGCATGGGCGGTGACACTGTCACGCGAAACGCCGATGACGTCGGTGTCAGCGGCGGTGAAATCGTTGGAAAGGCCTGAAAAATCCTTGCCCTCGGTGGTGCAGCCTGGCGTGTCGTCCTTTGGATAGAAATACAGCACCACCTTGCGGCCCTTGTGCGCGGCCAGGCTGATCGGGCCGGTGTCGCCGGCAAGGCTGAAATCCGGGGCGGCATCGCCGGTGACTGGTGCGGGCATGGTTTCAGCTCCTCTTGCTGGTCAATATATCGGTATAGGCCTGTTTCACCGCCGCCTTGGCAAGAGCCAGCGAGTCAAGCAGCGCCAGAAACGATGTCGCACCCAGGCCGCGCGCCAGCAGGGCTTCGACGGCGGCGGGGAAGTGGGCCGGACTGTCCGACGCCGGCGCGACCAGCCGCAGCAGGATCAGGAATCGCGTCAGCAGCGCGTGTGCTTCGGCCAGGCCGGGCGGCAATGCACCGCTGGCGGTCAATTCGGCAATCGCCTGCCCCAGATCGCTGCCCAGGCCGGTGCGATCGCGAAGCTGGATAAAATGCACCAGGAATTCCAGATCGACCAGCCCGCCGGGTGCCAGCTTCACATCAAAGACACCGCGCGCCGGCTTTGCTGCGGCAATGTCGGCGCGCATGGTGATGACTTCGCGGCGCAGGGTTTCGGGGTCGCGCGCGCAGTCAAGTGCTGCTGCAATGGCGGCGGCGGCAGTGTCGCGCGTGGCCGGGCTGCCACCGATCAGCCGCGCCCTCGTCAGCGCCATGTGCTCCCAGCTTTCCGCGTCGGTCAGTTGATAGCGCGCAAAGCTGGCGATGGAATGCGACAGCAGCCCCTTGGCGCCCCACGGCCGCAGCCGGGTATCCACGTCATATAGTGCGCCGGCAGCGGTCGGTACGGACAATGCCGCCGTCAGCCGGGCGGCGAGCCGGTTGAAATACTGGCTGGCGGGCAGTGCGCGATCGGCATCCGACAACGCTTCGTGGCTGCCGCTGAACAGATAGACCAGATCAAGGTCCGATGCATGGGTCAGCGTGCGGCCGCCATAGCGGCCCAGCGCCAGTACCAGCATTTCGCCATCCGGCACCCGGCCATGGCTGCGCGCAAAATCATTGGTGACGGCGGGCATGATAACCGCCAGCGCCGCATCGGCCAGATCGGCAAGGGCGCGGCCGGCGAGCAGCGGATCGGTGCGCGATTCGATCAATTGGGCGCCAATCTGGAACCGCCGCTCGCCAGTCCAGCGGCGAACCCTGTCCAGCACATCCTCCAGCGCACAATCGGGCCCGATCAATGCGGTGAGTTCGGTGGTCAGCGCCGATACGCCGGGCAGGGGGTGAAACGCATCGGGCGACAGCATGACGTCGAACAGCGCCGGATCACGCGCCAGCGCCGTCGCCAGCATCGGTGCGACGCCAAGCAGCTGGCCGAGCAGGCCAACCAGGGCCGGATTGGCGCGCAGCAACGCGAAAAATTGTGCGCCTTGGGGCAGCGCTGCGAGAAAGGCATCGAGTCGCGTCGCCGCGCTGGCCGGATCAGGGGCTTCGGCGATGCCGGTGATCAGCGCCGGCAGCAGCGATTCAAAGGCGGTGCTGGCGGCGTCGCTACGCAGGGCGCGGATATTGCCGGCGCGCCAGCGGGCCAGCAGCGGCGTCAGGCTGCGCGCGAGTTTCGGGTGATGGCGGCGTAACCAGCCGGCAGGATCGGGCGGAATCGGGTGCGCTTCGGGCGCGGCGGCGGCAATCAGCCGGTCATAGGCAATGGCCACCGGCTGGGTCGCGGCAACCAGTTGCCTTTGCAGCGCCGGCCAATCCGCCGATCCCGCCAGGGCAGCAATGGCAGCCCGATCAGCGGCAAGTCTTGGCACGCTATGCGTTTGCGCGTCGCGGCGCATTTGCAGCCGGTGTTCTAGCGTCCGCAAAAACCGGTAACTGTCGGCGAGTTGCGCTGCCTCGGCGGCATCGATGCGGCCGCCATGCGCCAGCGCCGCCAACCCATCCAGCGTCGCCGGCGCCCGCAATTCGGGGCTGCGGCCGCCCCAGATCAACTGGTGAATCTGGGCGAAAAATTCAATTTCGCGGATGCCGCCGCGGCCGCGTTTCAGGTCATAGCCCGGGCCGATGGCCTGCCCGGCTTCAAAATGGTCACGAATGCGCAGCGACACCGCCTGAATATCACGCACTGCCGTCCAATCCAGGCTGCGGCGCCACACAAACGGCCGGATGCTGGTGAGAAAATCCTGCCCCAGCCCGACATCGCCGGCAGCGGCGCGGGCACGGATGAAGGCCACGCGTTCCCAGGTCAGCGCTTCGGATTGGTAGTAATGTTCGGCGGCGGCGATGCTGATGCTGATCGGCGTCACCTCGCTGGCCGGCCGCAGGCGCAGATCGACCCGGGCCACATAGCCATCGGCGGTCGGATCGGCGAGCAGGCCGACCGCGCGGCGGGCGATGCGGACGGCGGCTTCCCCCGGTTCCTCATGGGCGCGGCGCGGGATGATATCGGGATCGTGGAGCAAGATCAGGTCAACGTCGGAGGAATAGTTCAGCTCGTGGCTGCCCAGTTTGCCCAGCGCCAGTGCGACCAGGCCCCGATTGGGCGCATCGCGTTCGGCCAGTGCCTCAGCGATGGCAATATTGATGCTGTGGTCGGCGAAATCGGACAGGGCGCGCGTTACCTGTTCCAATGACCAAAGCCCGGCCAGATCGGCGAGCGCAACGATCAGCGCGACGTCGCCGCGCGCCCGGCGCAAACGCGTCGCAACTGGCTGGGCGGCGTCACCGGCCCGCGCCATCGCGGCAGCAAAGGCGCTGTCGGGGCCATGGCTGGCGATCTTGGTCAGCACATCCCGTCGGCTGCGCAACAGGCCCTTTAAAAATGGCGCGCTTGCCCAGGCGGCGGCGGCGGCGGTGACGAGGGACGGCAACAGACCGCTGGGCAAGATGGCGGCCAGGTCGGGCGCCAAAGCGTGTTCAGGCAGGGCGCGTTCAGGCAGGGCGCGTTCAGGCAGGGCGTGTTCAGGCAGGGCGAAACCGTTGCCGATCATTCCGCGATCTGGCTGGCCCCATTCTGGGCGACCTGGCGAGCGCGGCTGCGTTCGGTCAGCCAGATGCCGAATATTGAAACTTCATATAGCAAAATCAACGGGATGGCCAAGGCGAACTGTGACCAGAAATCCGGCGGGGTGAACACCGCCGCAATGGCAAAGGCCGCGACGATCGCATAGCGCCTGCCGCCCATCAATTGCGTGCGGCTGACGATTCCGGCACGCTCCAGCAGCATCAGCAGCACCGGCAGCAGGAACGACACGCCAAAGCCCAAAATCATGTTCATCACCAGATCGAGATATTCGCCCATTGCAGGCAACGCTTCCTGCGTGATGCCGGTAATTGTCGATGACGATTGAAAGCTGAGGAAAAACCGGAATGCCGTCGGCATCACGACATAATAGGCCAGCGCCGCGCCCATGGTGAACAGCACCGGCGTTGCCAGCAGAAACGGCAGAAAGGCGCGCTTTTCACGGCGATAAAGTCCGGGGGCGACGAATGCCCAAAGTTGATTGGCGATGATTGGAAAGGCGAGGCAGATCGCGGCAAAGGCGGCGACCTTTATCTTGACGAAAAACGCCTCATACAATTTCGTGTAGATCAGCGTGCCGGTAACGCCGTCGCCATAGGCATGGACGAGCGGCTGGACGAGATAGCCAAACACCTTGTCAGCCTGGGTAAAGGCGATGCCGAAACAGATGACAAAGGCGATGACGCATTTCAGCAGCCGGCTGCGCAATTCGATCAAATGATCGAGCAACGGCGCCTTGCTGGCGTCGATATCGGCGGCGTCGTCGTTCATGCTTCGCCAACCGGGGCTTTGGGCTTGGCTGGGCGCTTGGCACGCGGTTTCGCCGGGGCGGCAGCGGCGGCGGCGGTGGCGGCGCGCGGTCGGCGTTTCGGCTTGGCCGTTTCTTTTGCAACGGCCACAACTGGCGCCGGCAGTGCAGCGGGCGTTTCGGGCGGCAGCGGCTTCATCCAATCATCCTGGTCATAGCCGGCGAGCGGTGATTTCAGGCCCAGGTCCGGCAGCTTCGTCGCCTCGATAATCGCCTCGTTCTGCGCCGCCCAGGCTTTTTGCATTTCCTCCAGTTCCGCCTCACGCATCATCGTGTCGAAACCGGCGCGGACATGCCGGGTCATGGCGCGGCCCTTGGCCAGCCATTGCCCCACCTGGCGCATGACGCGCGGCAGATCCTTTGGCCCGATGACCAGCAGCGCCACAATGGCGACCACCATCAGTTCCGAAGAATCAATGCCAAACATGGGTGAACCGCCGAAGCGAGTGGCCGATTAGCGCCGTGTCTCATCCGGCACGGGATTGACCGGAGCCGCGCTGTTGCTGGTCACTTGCGGTGGGGCCGCCGGCGGCGTCTCGCCCTCGGCCAGGCCCTTTTTGAAGCTGTTGATGCCCTTGGCAAAATCACCCATCAAATCTGAAATCCGGCCGCGGCCGAACAGCAGCATGACAACGATAAGCAGGATGACCCAGTGAACGAGGCTGAACGAGCCCATGGCAAATGACCTTGTCTGAAAACCGCTGCAATGCGCCCTGATACGCCGGTTGACGGCGGGTGGCCAGTGCCATCGCGCGGCGGCACCGCATGTGATACGCGGGCCCGATGCTGTTTACCCTGATCGCTGCCGCCGCAATCGCTGCCGCCCCCGTTTGCGACGCGGTTTGGCATGATGCAGCGCGCGACCGCGATGTGCCGGTAAAGCTGCGGATGCCAACCGGCAGCGACCGGGTGCCATTGGTGGTGTTCAGCCCCGGCCTGGGCGGTGATGTGAATGGCGGCACCGGCTGGGGGCAGGCCTGGGCGGCGGCGGGAATGATCGTCATCCATGTCCAGCACCCCGGCAGCGATTCGGCGGTCTATCTGGGCGCGGCCAAGGGCGAGGATATTGCGGCGCGGGTGCGGGCAGCGGCCAGCGCCGAACAATTGCTGGCCCGCGTCGCCGATGTGCGATTCGTGCTGAACGAAGCCATGCGCCGGCCGGTGGAGGGGGCGTGTGACCTGACGCGTATCGACCCGGACCACATCGGCATGGCCGGCCACAGCATGGGGGCGTGGACGACACAGGCGCTGGCCGGGCAACGCTGGGCCGGCGGGGAAACGCTGGCAGACAGGCGAGTGCGCGCGGCAATCGCCTTCAGCCCGTCGGCGCCCTTTGTCGGATCAGCGGCCGACGCGTTCGGCAAGATCGGCATGCCGTTCCTGACGATCACCGGCACCCAGGACGGCACGCCAGTGCTGGCCAAAATGGGGGTGCGGCCGACAGCGCCGCCCGATCGCATCATCCCCTATCGCGCCATGCCGCCAGGCGACAAATATCTGATCGTTTTCGATGGCGCCGATCATATGGTGTTCAGCGGCAACAGCCGCCGCGTCGATCGCGGCAGCGATGTGCATGTCAAATCGGTGACGGCGGCGGCCACCACGGCCTTCTGGCAGGCGACATTGATGGGCGATGCCAAGGCGGCGGCATGGCTGCGCGCGCCGACCGGCCTGCGCGGGCTGCTGGCGGCGGGGGATGTGTTGGAGACGAAATAGTCCGCTATTTCAGCGCAGTTTGCTGCCGCCCCGCGACTTCGATCAGGGTTTCGATGCGGATGAGGCGGCGTTCATGGTCGCGGGCTTCCGCGGCCAGGGTGCGCACCGATTCCCCGATTCGCGCCAGTTCCTCGCGCATGACGATCAGATCGCGCAGGCCGGACAGGATGCGATCGACAACACTCATGCCGTCGTGCTGCGTATCCGGGCCATTTCGGCGCGGTGAAACGCCATGTCGGCATCGATCCGGGCCAGATCGGCGCGCATCGCCGCAACGGTGCGTTCGACTTCATCGGCCAGCACGTCGAGCGCGCCGGCTTCGGCGGGATCGAGCGGCGCATATTCGCGCGCGGCGCGGCGGATCAGCTCGCTGGGAGTCAGGCCCTGGGCGCGGGCGCGCTGCTCGATAAGCTGTTTGTCGTCGGGGCTCATCATCACCACCATACGGCTGCTCATGATGGCGGGCGGCGAATCAAACATGACCATGTCCATGACATGCACATATTGCATACCACGCCCTTTGGCAATCTCAGACCCCGCCCAGAAACGCCTCCACATCGCCCAGTGGCACGTCGCGCGCCACAAACGCCTGGCCGATGCCGCGCGCCAGGATGAACGGCAACATGCCCGCCGCCATTTTCTTGTCCTGCCGCATATGGTGGATCAGCGTCGCCGCCGGCGCGTTCAATCCCAGCGCTTTCGGCGACAGCGTGAACCCGCACGCCGTCAGATGCGCCCGCACCCGCGCTGCGTCTGTCGCCGAACACAGCCCCCGCGCTGCCGACAGGTCAAAGGCCAGCGCCATGCCCAGCGCAACGCCTTCGCCGTGCAGCAACCGTCCAGAATATCCAGCCTCTGCCTCATAGGCATGGCCAAAGGTGTGGCCCAGATTGAGCAGGGCGCGGATGTTCCCGGTTTCGCGTTCGTCCGCCGCCACCACCACTGCCTTGGCCCGGCATGACACCGCGATGGCATGGGCCTGTGCCGCCGCATCGCCGGCCAGCAGCGCGGCGGCATTCGCCTCACACCAGTCAAAGAAATCCGGATCGCCGATCAGCCCATATTTCACCACCTCGGCATAGCCGGCGCGCAAATCACGCAGCGGCAGGGTTTGCAGCACATCCGGGTCGATCAGCACCAGCGCCGGCTGGTGAAACGCGCCCACCAGATTCTTGCCCGCCGCCGCGTTGATCGCCGTCTTTCCGCCGACCGAGCTGTCCACCTGCGCCAGCAACGTTGTCGGCACCTGGATGAATTTGCAGCCGCGCCGCAAAATGCTGGCGGCAAAGCCGGTCAGATCACCGATCACGCCGCCGCCAAGCGCCACCACCGCATCGCCGCGTTCAACACCCAATTGCAGCAGGCGTTCGGTGACATGTTCCAGCATGGCCCAGTTTTTTGTCGCTTCCCCCGCGGGCAGGATGATCTCATCCACCGCCAGCCCCGCTGCCGCCAGCCCGGCCGTAAACGCCGGCAGATGCAAAACCGCGACATTTTCGTCCGTCACCAGCGCCAGCCGGCCGCGGGGCGCCAATGGTCCGATCAGTGGCGCCGCATTGGCCAACAGCCCCGGCGCAATATGGATCTGGTAGGCGCGCGGCCCCAATGGCACGCTCACAATCATGCTGAAACTCCGGCCAGCGCGGCGACAATCATCTCCACCGTCCTGTCATGCGGACTGGATTTGCTGGCGATGTGGATTTGCGCCTGAGCGTATAAAGGATTGCGCACCGCCGCCATCGCCATCAGCACCTCGCCGGGGTCACGCCCTTTCAGCAACGGCCGGGTATCGCGCCGGCGCACGCGATCGACCAAAGTCCCGACATCGGCATCCAGCCAGATCACCGTTGCCCGTTCCAGCAACAGCGCGCGCGTGTCATCCTGCACAAACGCGCCGCCGCCGGTGGCGATCACCTTTGGCGTGCCATCGATCAACCGGGCGATGACCCGGCGTTCGCCATCGCGAAAATGCGCCTCGCCAAAGCGTTCGAAAATCTCCGCCACCGGCATGCCGCAGGCGATTTCAATTTCGGCATCCACATCGACAAATGGCAGATCGAGCCGCGCCGCCAGCCGCCGGCCGATCGTCGTCTTGCCGGCGCCCATCAGGCCGACAAGCGCAATCGCCCGGGCCGGAGCCGGCGAATTGGGGATTTTGGCGTCGCACTCCATCTCACCCCCCGCTATACACGGCGCACCGCGCTGCGAAAGCGCAAGATACACACCGGTGGGAGTGAGGGTTTTGATGGGCAGGGCAGGGCGCGATCATGGGTAAGCCCCACCAGCGCCTGGTGTTGGCCACCGGCATAGGCACCGCGCTGGTGCTGTTGGCACTGCCGGTCATCAGTCAGACCAGCAACACCCAGCCGCAGGTGCCGGCATCGGAAAGCGACGCAGCCTCGCCAAAATCGCTGCTGCCCGAAGGCTTTGATGGCCCGGCGAGCAACGCCAATGACAGCGCCCCGCCGATGGCGCCAGATGCATCGGTGGCGGGCACACTGCCGACCATTTCCCCCCTGTTGCAGGCCCAGGCGACGCCAGTTGATCAGCCCGATCCCTTTGCCGCGCCGACCAGCGCCGACATAGCGATTTCCGGCCCATTGACGCCCGCAAATGGCGGCTATGGTGTCGCCAGTTTTTCTGGTTCCAATGGCGTATTTCTCGAAAGTCTGGCGCGGCGGATGACAGCGCCGGTCGCGTCGCGCTGGGCGGCAATCACCCTGCGCCGGGCCCTGCTCAGCCAAAGCGCGACACCCTGGGGGATCAGCCCCGGTGATTGGATCGCCGCACGGGCGTGGCTGTTGCTGCGCATGGGCGAACTCGATGGCGCAAAGCTGATCGTCGATGCGGTGCCGATCGATCGCTATACGCCGTCGCTGTATCGCATCGCCGGGCAGGTGGCGCTGGCCGGCGCTGATATCGGCGGCCTGTGCCCGATCGCGGTGACGGGCCAGGCATTGTCAAAGGACCCGCTGTGGAAACTCGCAGTCGGCATGTGCGCCGCCGTCCAGGGCGATGACATTACCGCCGCCACCATGTTCGATGCGTTGAATGGCGATAACAAATATGTCGATCCGTTTGACGTGCGGCTGGGCGAACGCGTCGCCACCGTGGCTGGCGGGGCCGGGCGTGCCAGCCAGATCGATTGGGCCGATGCGCCAGCGCTGACGCCGTACCGGTTCGGCATTGCCACCGCCGCCGGTGTGCAGGTGCCGGCGGACAAATTGCCGGCACTGGGCCCGGCGCGTTTTGGCTGGCTGGTGCGGATTGCCGGCGTCGCGCCAGCGGTGCGGCTTGATTCGCTGCGGCAGGCAGCGGTGCTGGGCACGGTATCTGCGGCGGAATTGGTCAGCGGCGTCGCGGCGCTTTCCCCCGGTGATGCCCCGGCCGACAGCCGCGCCGGGCAATTGCGCACTGCCTTTGCCGGCGGCAGCCTTGCCGATCGCCGCGCTGCCGTCCGCGCCATCCAGGGGTCCGACGGGGCGGGGGATAGCTATGGGGGGCTGATCGAATCGGCCACCGCCGCCGCGCGCCTGCCGACCAGCACCGACAGCGCCGCCGACAGCGCCGATATCATCGCCGCGCTGCTGGCGGCCGGTGATGCCGACACAGCCCGCCGCTGGTGGCGCATCGCCGACAAGGCCGACAAAAAAGTGCGCGCCCGGGCCTGGGCCCTGCTCGCCACTGGCAGCGGCGGCGTGCCGGTGACACCATCGGATTTCAAGGATTGGCAATCCGCCAGCGGCGCCGATGAACGCCATGCCGGCATGTTGCTGGCGGCGCTTGCCGGGCTGGGCCTGGCGGATGGCGGCAGCTGGTCAGGCCTGCGCGACAGCCTGCTGCCCCGCACCGCCAACAGTTGGAGCCGCGCCATCGACGCTGCCGCACGGGCAGGGCGGATCGGTGAAGTCGCGCTGCTCACCGGAACAGCCCTGCAAGGCCGCTGGGCGGACGTGCCGCCGTTGCATCTGTATCACATCACTACCGCGTTGGTCCGCGTCGGCCGCGGGCAAGAAGCGCGGTTGATCGCAGCAGAAGCGGTGACGCGGGGGTGATGGCGGGTTTGGGTTTAAAAGCGCCTCCGGCGGTGTTTTTAGGGCCTGCGTCGGACGTAAAAGCGCCTCCGGCAGCCGTAAAATGGCCTCCGGCTGCTGGGGCCGCAAACCCCAGACCCCAATCCTTTCGATTGGCGCAATTTACGGCAAACCATGCGCGACCCAAGCAAAATGGGGCCTGGGGCCTGCGGCCCCAACCGCCGGAGGCCCCTAAAACGCCATGAACGATCCCGACCACAGGCTGATTGCGTTGTTTCTCGATATGCTGGCCGCCGAACGCGGCGCAGCGCGCAACACCATCCTCGCCTATGGCCGTGACCTGGCGCAGGCGAGCGACTGGCTGGGCGGGCGGCTGGGCACGGCGGGTGCGGCGGAACTGGCGATATTATCGGGTCAATGGGCGGCGCTGGCGCGGGCGAGTGCGGCGCGAAAGGGATCGGCGGTGCGGCAGTTTCTGGGCTTTCTGGCCAGCGATGGCGTGCGGGCGGATAATCCGGGGCATGACCTGGCAATGCCGGCGATTGCGCGGCCCTTGCCCAAAACGCTCGATCCGCGCGATGTCGATCGGTTGTTTGCGGCACTGGCCGAACAGCCGCCGGAACCGCGCGCGCTGCGACTGACGGCGTTGGTCGAACTGCTATATGGTTCGGGCCTGCGCGCCACCGAACTGGTTTCGCTGCCACGCCATGCGGTGC
The DNA here is from genome assembly GCA_038228305.1 of Sphingomonadales bacterium. Taxonomy (GTDB): domain Bacteria; phylum Pseudomonadota; class Alphaproteobacteria; order Sphingomonadales; family Sphingomonadaceae; genus Sandarakinorhabdus. Next base: position 132,192 of record JBBRPI010000003.1, read on the forward strand.
GCACCGGGCGCGGATTTATCATATTGGCGGGCAAGGGCGGCAAGGAACGGCTGGTGCCGGTCGGCGCGCGGGCGGAGGCGGCGGTGGCGGCGCATGGCGCCAATGTGCCGGTGGAATCGAAATATCTGTTCCCGTCGCGCGGCAACCATCTCACCCGGCTGCGGCTGTATCAATTGCTGAAAGGTCTGGCGGTCGATGCCGGGATTCCGCCCGAACGCGTCAGCCCGCATGTGCTGCGCCACGCCTTTGCCACGCATCTGCTCGAAGGCGGCGCCGATCTGCGCACCCTGCAAACCCTGCTCGGCCATGCCGATATTGCGACGACGCAGATTTACACCCATGTCGCGTCGGCAACGCTGGTGGCGCTGGTCAACAGCCGGCACCCGCTCGCAGACGGTTTTGTTAATCAAGGTAAAGATTGACAGCGCCATGCCGTATAGCCAAGGTTAATCCAGAGCCCAAAAGGGCCGGGTCGCGCATTCAGGTTTTTCAGTTACCGATTGTCGCGGAGGGGTTCATCGTGAAAATTATTGGGTTTGCGGGTCTTTTGGGCCTGGGGCTGTCCATGTCGGTGTCAGTGTCGGTATCGGCGGCGGTGACGGTTGTTGGCACCAGCGGCATGGTCAACGCGGTTGTCGTCCCGCTGCAAACCGATCCGACATTTCTGCATACCTTTGCGATCGATGGCACCAGTGTCGTTTCGGCAACCGCAGAGGTTGGTGCGGTAAAGGTGTTTTCGACGGCCTTTACGCCTGTCGTGCCGGCCGGTGATGGTTTCAGCCTGCACAGCAGCAGCGCCAATATAACCGCCTTTTGGGCCGATTTTCTGACCCCTGTGGTGGCGCCCGGCGTCACATCGGGTAGTTTTATTGCCCATCTGATCATTGATGGCGCGCTGACGACCGCAACCTCGAACACCTTCAGTGGCATTCCCGGCGGGCCAGGGGCGGCAACCGGCGGCGGCGAATTTGCCCAGACCATCGGCGAAGTGAAGGTAACGCGGAGCGATACGTTGGCCGATGTTTTTGCGGTGCGTCAGGCCGATAGTGTCTATGGCGGCGGCGCATTGGTCAGCCAGTTCAGCCTTGGCGGCGTCCCGACTGGGGGGACGATGTTCAGCACCTTCGATTTCATCATCGATTTTGACAACCTTGATCCGATCGGCCTTATCACATCGGTTTCATGCAGCAGCTTTGGCCTGATCCTGTATGGTGGCCAATCAGCATCCAGCAATTGCGCGCTTGACCATTCGGTTTATTGGGGCGGCATCAGCAACCCGATCGATCAGAATGGCAATGCAATTGCCGGGTTCCAACTGGTCGGGGCCAATGGTTTTAACTATAACAATGCCAGCCCGCTGGCGCCTGGCGTTCCAGAACCCGCCAGCTGGGCATTGTTGATCGCCGGTTTCGGCCTGACCGGCGCTGCGATGCGCCAACGGCGTGCGATGCGCCAACGGCGTGCGATACAGCGGACCGCCGCCGCGTAAACAACTGCGCCGCTGCACCCTCCCCCCCCTGCGCCCGAGAATGGGGACGGTGGGGGCCGTGCCGCAACGCACAGTCCGCACTTCCCCGGTGACGCGGGCGTCGCTGTTCGTTAGGACAGTGCCGAACCGTTTTTGAAAAGTCACCCAAGTTGAACCTCTACCAACGTTATGCCGGCCATGTTGCCGATGCCCTGAATGGCCTGATGGCCGGCGGTGATCTGCCGGCCGGCCTGTCATTGGCCAATGTCACCGTTGAACCGCCGCGTGATGCGACGCATGGCGACCTGGCGACCAATGCCGCGATGGTGCTGGCCAAACCTGCCGGCATGAAACCGCGCGACATTGCGGTGATGCTGGCGCAATCGCTGGCCCGGCTGCCCGATGTGGACAGTGCCGAGGTCGCCGGGCCGGGGTTCCTCAACCTCACCCTGAAGCCCGAATTCTGGCGCGCCGAGCTGGCGACCATAATCGCTGCCGGCGATGCTTATGGCCGGTCCGCCATGGGTGCCGGGCAAACGGTCAACGTCGAATATGTCTCCGCCAACCCTACTGGCCCGATGCACATGGGCCATTGCCGCGGTGCGGTGGTTGGCGATGCGCTGGCCGGGCTGCTGGCCTATGCCGGCTATGCGGTGACACGCGAATATTACATCAACGACGCCGGTGGTCAGGTCGATACGCTGGCCCGGTCAGCGCATCTGCGCTATCGCGAGGCATTGGGCGAAGCGATTGAAATCCCAGAAGGATTCTATCCCGGCGACTATCTGGTGCCGGTGGGCCAGGCACTGGCGGCAGAATTTGGCGCGCGCTATGTCGGCCAGCCGGAAGGCGAATGGCTGGCGCTGTTCCGCACCCGCACCGTCGCCCTGATGATGGACCGCATCCGCGCCGATCTGCTGCTGCTCGGCATCAAACAGGATGTGTTTTTCTCCGAAGCATCGCTGGGCAACCGGGTGCAACAGGCGCTGGATACGCTGGCTGCCAAGGGCCTGATTTATCAGGGCGTGCTGGAACCGCCAAAGGGTGAAACGCCCGAAGATTGGGAACCGCGCCCGCAAACCCTGTTTCGTGCCACGCAATTTGGTGATGACAGCGACCGGGCGATGCAGAAATCCGATGGCAGCTGGACCTATTTCGCCGGCGATGTCGCCTATCATTGGGACAAGTTGAGCCGCGGCTATTCGGCACTCGTCGATATGTTCGGCGCCGATCATGGCGGTTACGTCAAGCGCATGACGGCGGCGGTCCGCGCCCTGTCCGACGGCAAGGTGCCGCTGGACATCAAGATCGTCCAGATGGTCAAGCTGCTGCGTGCCGGTGAACCCGTCAAAATGTCGAAACGATCAGGCAATTTCGTGACATTGGCCGAAGTGGTGGAGGAGGTTGGCAAGGATGTCGTCCGCTTCATCATGTTGACCAAGCGCAGCGATTCGCAGCTTGATTTCGATTTCGCCAAGGTGGTCGAACAAAGCCGCGACAACCCGGTATTCTACGTCCAATATGCCCATGCGCGGATCGCGTCATTGGGGCGCAAGGCGGCAGAGGCGGGAATGACATTGCCGGCGGCGGATTTCGGCCTGCTCGATGACCAGGATCTGGCGCTGGTCAAGGCGGCAGCGCAGTGGCCGCGCATTGTCGAACAGGCGGCAGAGGCGCGCGAACCGCATCGGGTGGCATTTTACCTGAACGATCTGGCGGCAGCATTTCACACCGGCTGGAACGCCGGCAATGATGATGCGAGCCGGCGGTTTGTTTTGCCCGACAATCCGGCCCTGACTGCGGCGCGGCTGGCGCTGGCCGGCGCGGTTGCGCAGACCATTCGCAACGGCCTGGCCGTGATGGGCGTTGAAGCGGCGAACGAGCTGCACTGATGACGCGCAGGGATCAGGACGACGATGCGCCCTGGCTGGCCGAGGCCAACCCGCGCATGCAGACCCAGGTCACCAAACGGTCGGCATTCTGGACATTGGCGATCATCCTGGCGCTCGCCGCGATTGCGGTGATCGGCACGGTGCTGCTGTTCGTCAAAAAAGGCGGCGGCGCCACCGATGGCTATATGAACGCCGAACAGGCGCCGCTGATCGAATCGTTGCCGGGCCCGTACAAGGAGGTGCCGCGCGATCCGCAGGGCATGCAGATTGACGGGCTGGACCGGACGATCGATGGCGCCAGCAAGGGCGATGGCATGACCAGCGCGATCGATGAATCCAGTGCACCCGAAGACGTGATGCCCCGCCCCGGCACCGCCGCCGGCCCACCGCAGGATCTGATGCCCGCCCCGCAGCCGGTGCCATTGCCCGCCCCCGCGCCCGTCCCAGCGCTGCCGGCGGAGCGCGCCATGGTGGTGCAAAAGCCGGTTCCGGCGGTGCCAAGACCCGCAGACATTGCACCGAAACCGGTGGCGAAACCCGCCGAAACAAAACCAGCCGAACCAAAGCCCGCAGAGCCAACGCCCATCTTGGCAAAGCCCATCTTGGCAAAGCCCGCCACGGTCCAGCTGGGCGCCTTTTCAACTCCCGAACTCGCCGACGCCGCCTGGGCCAAAGTCGCCGGCAAATACGGCCTTGCCGCCAAGCGTGTCATCAGCGTCGATAGCGGCGGCAAGACCCTGTACCGCCTGCGCGGCACGGCGGTGGACGGTTGTACAAGGGTCAAGGCCGGCGGTGACGCCTGCGCGGTTGTCGAATGACGATGCAGCCGAGCTTTTTGGGCCTGGCCGGGCTGGTGATCACCGCCGAAGAATCGGCGCTCTTCCGGGCCGCCAATCCGGCGGGTTATATCCTGTTCAAACGCAATATCGACAGCCCCGATCAGGTCCGCGCGCTGACCGCATCGCTCACCGATCTTGCCGGTCGCGCGTTGCCGATTTTGATCGATCAGGAGGGTGGCCGCGTTGCCCGGCTGCGCCCGCCGCACTGGCCCGAATTCCCCGCCGGCGAACGCTTTGACCATCTGTATGACAAGGCGCCCGTTACCGCGATGGAGGCAGCGCGGCTGAATGCGCTGGCGCTGGCAGCGATGCTGCGTGATCTGGGCATTACCGTCGATTGCCTGCCGCTGCTCGATGTGCGTGATCCGCAGGGCCATGATATCATTGGTGATCGGTCCTATGGTGCCGAACCCATGAAGGTCGCCGCGCTGGGCCGTGCCTGCCTTGACGGCCTGCGCCAGGGCGGCGTTTGCGGCGTGGTCAAACACATCCCCGGCCATGGTCGCGGCATGGCCGACAGTCATTTTGAACTGCCGATCGTCACCGCATCGCGCGCCGAATTGGAGCGGGATTTCGAACCGTTCCGCACCCTTTCGGCCCGGTCGCCCATGGCGATGACGGCGCACATCACCTATGCCGCGATCGATCCCCACCGCTGCGCCACGCTATCCCCGATCGTTATCGATCTGATCCGCAATGATATCGGCTTTGATGGCCTGTTGATGTCGGACGATCTGGGGATGCAAGCGCTCGGCAATCCGGCGTCAGGCGGTTATCCGCCGGGCAGCAATGCGCTGGCCGATTTTGGCGCGCGGGCGCTGGCGGCACTGGCTGCCGGCTGTGATATTGCCCTCCACTGTTCCGGCGATTTTGGCGAAATGCGGGCGATCTGCGAGGCAGTGCCGGCGATCGCGGTGCGGGCGGCGGAACGATTGGCTGCAGCAATGGCCTGGGCCGGCCCCGGCGATGCAACGCCGGCAGCGCAATGGGCGGATGCACGCGATGAATTGCTGGGTCTTGCCTGATTGCGCGCCATATCTTTCCCCTGATGGGGGAGGCATCGGATGACTGACTCCTTTGACGACACCCCGCCGCGTGTCACCCCGCAAACCCTGGTCCTGCAACTGGGCAGTTGGGAGGGTCCGCTCGATCTGCTCCTCACTCTCGCCCGTTCGCAACGCGTTGATCTGGCGCAGATTTCCATCCTGGCGCTGGTCGATCAATATTTGGCCTTCATCCGCGATGCCAAGGCGCTCAGCCTGGAACTTGCCGCAGATTACCTCGTCATGGCGGCCTGGCTGGCCTATCTGAAATCGGCGCTGCTGCTGCCCCCCGATCCCGAGGCAGAGCCCGATCCGCATGATCTCGCGCTGAAATTGCAATTTCAACTGCAACGCCTCGATGCCATGCGCCACTCCGGCGCCAAGCTGCTGGCCCGCCCGCAACTTGGCTGGGATGTGTTCGTCCGCGCCGCCCCCGAAGGGCTGAAATTCGAAACCATCGCCATCTATGACACCAGTTTCTTTGAACTCCTGTCGGCCTATGGCGCCATAAAGGCGCGCAACAATCCCAACATGCACATCGTTCGCCGCCGCCCGGTGATGGCGCTCGATGAAGCGATCGAGCGATTGGAACGGCTGTTGGGGGCCAGCATCGATTGGACGGAATTGTCGCGCTTCCTGCCGGCCGATCTGGCGGATGCCGGCTATGCCCGGTCGGTGCTGGCCAGCACCTTCGTCGCCGCACTCGAATTGACGCGGCTGGGCAAGGCCAGCCTGAGCCAGGGCGCCGCCTTTACCCCGATATTGATGAGGGCCAGGGGATGAGCATCGGCATGACCGACCCCGAAGCACTGCGCGCGATCGAAGCCGTCATCTTCGCCGCCACCGCGCCGCTCACCCTGGCGGATATCGCCCGCCACGTCGGCGAACGCGGCGATCTGCTGCTCCTGCTGCGCGAACTGGCGCAAAGCTATGGCCCACGCGGCATCAATCTGGTCGAACGCGGCGGCCGCTGGCAATTCCAGACCGCCGCAGATCTCGCCCACCACCTGCGCCCGGCGCGTGAGGCGGTGCGCAAGCTGTCCCGCGCTGCCACCGAAACGCTCGCCGTGATCGCCTATCACGAACCCGTCACCCGCCCCGAAATCGAAGAAATCCGCGGCGTCGCCGTCAGCGGCGGCACCATCGACGTGCTGATGGAGGCTGGCTGGGTCCGCCCCGCTGGCCGCCGCGAAACCCCCGGCCGCCCCTTGCAATACGCCACTACCCCCGGCTTTCTCAGCCATTTCAACCTCACCTCCCGCCGCGACCTGCCCGGCCTGGCCGATCTGAAAGCCGCCGGGCTATTGGACCGTGAACCCCCCACCGAAATGGTGCTGCCGCTGGTCGGCGGCGAGGATTAAGGCATGGTGCCGAACGGAAAAATATAAACGCCGCTGGCAGGCAGGGGCTGAGCCCCGGCACCGGCTGTTGTTTGTCGCGCCGGTCTGCCCTATTTGGCCAGGCCGGCCATCAAGCGATCGAACGATGCCATCGTCGCAGGGATTCGATCAATCCGCTTGAATGGCGTCGCCAAAAACCGCTCGACCGCGGTGTTGAACAGCTTTGGATCGTCAAACGGCACCAGATGCGTGTTGTTCGGGAAAACCACCAACTGGGCATTCGGCAGCGCCTCATATATGGCGACGGTATGGTCCAGCCGGATCAGATCATGGTCCCTCGACGCGATCAGCGTCGGCGCCTGCACCTGTTTCAACAGCGCCAGATCGATGTGCGGCTCGGTCAGCATGATCGCCGTCACCTTGGCTTCGCGCCGGCCCTCGGCCGTCTTTGCCGCGGCCCCCGAATTCATTGCCAGCATGTCCTTCAACAGCCTGTCGGTCTCCGGGTAAACCGCATCGGGGCTCAGGTTGGCCGCCATTGCCACCAGCTTCCTGACCTTGCCGGGGTGCCGCACGCCCATCAACAGCGCCTCGATGCCGCCATCGCTCCAGCCTACAACATCGGTCGGCCCGGCATGGAGGTGATCGAGCACTGCGGCCAGATCGTCGGTCATCCGTTCATAGGTCAACGGAACGGCGCTGTTGCCTGATCGCCCCTGATCGCGACTGTCCATCACAATCACCCGGCGGTGCGTCTTGAAAAATGCAATCTGCGCCGCCAGCGTGCCGATGCTGCCGCCATTGCCATGCACCAGCAACAACGGCGCGCCGGCCCCATAGGTTTCATAATATAGCGTGACACCATCATGGACAAACGTCCCCGCCGCGGCCTTGTTGGCGCCATAGGGGATGTTGGCGGCCGACGCCGCCGCAACCGGCGCCGCCACCCCGGCGACAAGGACAAGCGCAGCCACTCGAACCGCCGCTAAAAACCCAACCATAGATCCGATACCCCCCGAAAGGCTGCAATAAAGCCTGATGGCAACACCGTCGAAGGTCAAGCGCTGCTGCTCCGCCTCCACCCCCGCGAAGCGGAGAGTGGGGAGGGTCGGGGTGGGGGCCTTGGCAACAAAAGGGCGGTGCCCACAGATAAAAACCCCACCCCGGGCCACAAAGATTCCGCTGTCCTACAGATAACCAATTAGGTTAGGCGGCGATCATGCAAAACCTTCCCGCTCCCGCCACATCCCCTGAACCCCGCGCCCGCGGGCCGAACCGCAATGGTTGGACAGCGGCGCGGCAGGCGGCGTTTATCGAGGCATTGGGCCTCACCACATCGGTCAAGGCGGCGGCGGAACGGGTCGGGATGACACCGCAATCGGCGTTTTGGTTGCGGCGGCAGGCTGGCGCGGAACAATTTTCCGAAGATTGGGATGCGGCGCTGGCAATCGCCTGGGAACAGGTGGAGGCGACGGCGCTGGACCGGGTGCTGAATGGCGAAACCCTGACCTTTGAACAGGAAGGCAGCCGCTTTACCCGCCACCGGCCCTGCGCCCCCAGCCTGTTGATCCACATGATCGGCCGCGCCGTCCTCGCCCGCGAAAAGGCCGAGGTTTTGCGCCGCCAGCCTGATCCGGACAAGGTCGATGAATTTCGGCGCGAAATTCGCCGGCTGGCGGCGACCAATCTGGAAAACCGTCTGAAATCGGAAAATCACGAAAATCTTAAACCTGATGAAACCATTTCAGATTGATTTTGCAGGATTTAATTTTGGTTTCCACAAAACGGCACAGCGCTAAACACCCAAAAAAGCCGCAATGACGGCCCGAATCGCACCTTTTGCGCCCAAACTGCCACCGGTTCGTCGCAAAACGCGGCTGGCATCATGGCAGCAACCCGCAAAAACCCCTCCCCCTTGCGGGGAGGGATGTCGACAGCGGGCAACCCAAGACGACGTCAGCGCCGGAACAGCGCCTCGCCTTGCTCCAATGCGGTGCCGGTCGGGCGCGGGGCCTCGGGCTCGCCATGTTCGGCGATATGCGCGGCGGCGGTGCGTTCGGCCTGGAGTTGTTCGATCAGCGCGGCGCGGTCTTCGCCCAGCTTGCCCAGATCGACACTGGTATCGATGCCGGCCTTTTTGGCGGCGGCGGCAACCAGCGCATCCATTTCGCGCTGGCTGGTCAGGCCGAGCGTGACGGGATCGATGGGGATCAGATTGGCGTAATCCCAATGGGTCTTGTCACGGATGGCAGCGATGGTCGTCTTGGTCGTGCCGATCAATTTGGAAATCTGGTTGTCGCTGATTTCGGCATGGTTCTTGATGATCCACAGGATGCCCTTGGGCTTGTCGCTGCGCTTGCTGACCGGGGTATAGCGAGGGCCGGTGGTGCGGCGCGATTGTTCGGGCTGGCGCGACAGTTTCAGCACATGATCGGGGTTGGCCTGGCCGCGATCGAGTTCCTCCTGCGTCAGTTCGCCATTGCGAATCGGATCACGCCCGGCAAGCTTGGTCGCTGCGGTATCATCGGCAATCGCCTGCACTTCCAATATGTGCAGCCCGCAGAATTCGGAAATCTGATCAAAGGTCAGCGCCGAATTGTCGACCAGCCAGGCGGCGGTGGCGTGCTGCATCAACGGATGGGTGGGGGCGACCATGGGCAGGAACCTTCATCTGGAAATAGAAACAGCCGCCCCTTTTCGGAGCGGCTGTGCAAAGCCTTTCTTAGAACGCCAGGCCGCAGCAATCAAGCGCATGGTCTGGTAACACTGGCAGGGGATGATATGGTGCCGCGATGAGTGATGCGCCCCCGCCCGACGAAGCCCAATCCGACCATGGTGCCAGCCCGGCAGAGCGCGCCATTGCGCTGACCGGGTTTCGGTTGATCGAGCGCGTGTTGCTGGTGACGATTGCGGTGATGACGCTGGCGGCGGCAGCGTTTGAAATCAACCGGGTGTTCCTGGTTGGCACCGTCAACCTGGCCGATATATTGCTGATGTTTCTGTACACCGAAGTCATTGGCATGATCGCGGTGTTTTACGGCGGCAAGGAATCGCCGTTCGTCTATCCGATCTTCATCGCCATCACCGCGCTGGCCCGGTTGATCGTGCTGCAGGGCAAAACCATGGCGCCGGAAAATATCGTGTTTGAAGCAGGCGCCATCCTGTTGCTGGCGGTATCCGCCGTGGTGATCGCGCGCACCAGCAAATCATGACCCGTGATGCCATGGCGGCGCTGGATGCCGCCGATCCCATGGGCTTTGCCCGTGCCCGTTTCCGGTTGCCCGATGGCGTGATCTATCTGGATGGCAATTCGCTGGGGCCGCTGCCGGTGTCAACGCCCGGGGTGATCGCCGATGTGGTGACGGAGGAATGGGGCAACGGCTTGATCCGCAGCTGGAATGACGCGGCGTGGATCGATCTGCCGCTGCGAGTGGGTGCGGCGATTGCGCCGTTGCTGGGGGCGGCGGCGGATTGTGTCGCAGCGTGCGATTCGGTGTCGGTCAATCTGTTCAAACTGGCCGGCGGGGCGCTGATGATGCGGCGAGGGCGCCGCGTGATTGTGGCAGAGGCCGGGGATTTCCCCACCGACGCCTATGTGCTGGATGGGCTGGCGCGACTGGCGGGGGCGGAACTGCGGCTTGTGCCGCGCGGTGATATTCTGGCGGCGCTGGGTGACGATACGGCGCTGCTGGTCCTGATGCACGCCCATTATGCGACGGGCGCGGTGCACGACATGGCGGCGATGAATGCCGCGGCGCATGCGGCGGGCGCGCTGACATTATGGGATGTGTCGCATTCCGCCGGCGCATTGGCGCTGGCGCTGGATGCTGATGGCGCCGATTTCGCCATCGGCTGCGGTTATAAATATCTGAACGGCGGGCCGGGCGCGCCGGGCTTTGCCTATCTGGCGCGGCGGCACCATGCGGCGTTTCAGCCGGCAATCCAGGGCTGGATGGGGCACGCGGCGCCGTTTGATTTTGCCGCGGATTATGCGCCAGCTGCCGGCGTCAGGCGCTTGCTGGCGGGCACGCCGCCGATCCTCGCCATGGCGGCGCTGGCGGCGGGCGTGGCGACCTTTGCCGGCATCGACATGGCGCTGGCCGAAGCCAAATCGGCGGCGCTGGCCATGCTGTTCGGCGAGCTGGCGGCAACGCTGTCCCCCGGAGTCACAGTCGAAATGCCAGCAAACCGGCACGGCGCCCAGATCATCGTCCGCCATCCACAGGGCCGCCGGGTGATGGCGGCCTTGATCGCCCGCGGTGTCATCGGCGATTTCCGCCCGCCGGACCGCATGCGCTTTGGCTTTCCGGCGCTGTATACCCGCCATATCGATATCTGGGATGCGGTGGCGGCCCTGGCGGCGGTGCTGGCCAGCGGCGAATGGCAGGATGCCCGATACGATATGCTGGGCAGTGTCAGCTAGGACTTCGCCCCAGCGGCACGACAAACCGCACCCCGGCGGCAGTCTCGCCAATCTCCACATCGACACCATAGGCCGCTGCAATATTGGCCGGGGTCAGCACGTCTGCCGCGGCGCCGGCCGCCACCACGGCCCCGCCGCGCAGCAGCACCGCATCATCGGCAACGCGCAGTGCCTGGCCCAGATCATGGACGACCAGCACCATGCCCGTGCCAGCCCGCGCTGTCGCCGCCAGCAGTGCCAGCACATCGATCTGGTGCGCCGGGTCAAGGCTGGCGAGTGGTTCGTCGGCCAGCAGCCATTGCGGCGTACCGGCCAGGACGCGCGCCAGCAATACCCGGGCCCGTTCACCGCCAGACAGGCTGTTGACGCTGCGGCTGGCAAACATGGTCACATCGGTTTGCGCCATGGCGGCGGCAACGGCGGCGCGGTCATCGGCATTTGCGCCCCAGCCGCGTTGATGGGGGTATCGCCCCAACCCGACCAGCGTCTGCACATCCACATCCCAATGCACATCGGCGGTCTGGGGCAGGTATCCGATGACGCGGGCGCGCTCCAGCCGATCAAGCCCGGGAATGACGCGATCCCCCAGCCGCGCCGCGCCGGAATCGGGGCTGCGCAAGCCGGCAAGACAGCCGAGCAACGTCGATTTGCCGGCACCATTCGGGCCCAGCAGCGCCGTGACCCGGCCGGGCGCAAAGCTGTGGGAGACTGCGGCCAGCACTGCGTTGCGGCCCAAGTGCAAGCTGATGGCATCGGCAACAAGCGCTGTCATGGTAACCCGCGCCGCATCGACAGCAATAGCCACAGGAAAAACGGCCCGCCAAGCAGCGCCATGGCGATGCCCAGCCGTAACTCCGTCACCGTCGGCAGCGCCCGCACCAACGCATCGGCGGCCACCAGCAACAGCGCCCCGCCAATCGCCGAGGGCAGCAGCACCGCCGCTGGCCGTCCGCCGACCACGCGGCGCACCAGATGCGGCACGATCAGCCCGACAAAGCCAATAACACCGGCTGCCGCCACCGCCGACCCGACACACAGCCCGACGCCGATGACCACCCGCCATTGCAACCGGCCCATATCAACGCCCAATGACCGCGCCGCATCCTCACCCAATGTCAGCGCATCCAGCGGCCGGGCGGTTTGCGCCAGTATCGCGATGCCCAGCGCCGTCAGTGGCAGCGCCACCCAGACATCGTTCCAACTGCGATCGGTCAGCGCGCCCATCAACCAGGTCACAATCTCCGACATGGCAAATGGCGTCGGTGCCAGGCTGATCGCCAGCGCTGTCAGAGATCCCGCCACACTGGAAATGATAATCCCCGCCAGCGCAAAAACGATCAGGCTGCCCGATCGCCCCGCCAGCAACGCCAGCAACGCCATTGCCAGCCCTGCCCCCGCCAGTGCAAAGCCCGGCAGCACCAGCGCCGACACCGCAACACCAAAATACAATGACATTACCGCCCCCAATGCCGCCGCCGCCGACACGCCGAACAGCCCCGGATCAGCCAGTGGATTGCGCAAAAACCCCTGCATTGTTGCGCCCGATAGCCCCAGCCCGGCGCCAATGATGATCGCCAGCGCAATTCTGGGCGCGCGCAGTTCGGCGATGATCAACCAACGCGTGTCATTGTGATCGGTAAAGGCGCTGAACGGAATCCAGACCTTGCCGGCGATAACCGACAGCGCGGCGATGGCAATCAACGCCGCAATGAGCCATATCGAGAGCCGGCGGGCGGTCACGCAAGACCCTTCACAGCGACCGCCTTACCGCTGCCAACCGCGCCAACGCCGGAATGATCGTCGGGCCGCCGCACTGCAGCAGGCGCACCGGGAAATCAGCGATAACGGTGTGACGCTGCAGGGCGCGCAGCGCGGGGTGGGACAGCAGATGGGCATTGTCACCGCTGGTCAGCAGCACCGCGGGGGGGCTGGCGACCAGATATTCCAGCGGCAGAATATCCCAGCGTTTCAGGCCAAAACTGGCGCTGGCATTGCGAAACCCGGCGCGGGTCAACAGCGCATCCGTCAGCGTGCCGCTGCCCGGCACCAGTCCGCCCGCCCAGATCAGGCCCGAAACCGGCCGCGACCATGCCCCCGCCGCCCGCACCGCGGCATCGATACGGGCATTCAACGCCTGCCCGCGCCCCGGATGCCCAATGATCGCGGCGATGCGGGTGATCTGGGCCTGGGCCTGAACGATCGTTTCGGGAACCGGCAGCTCGATCAGCGGGATGCCCAGCCGGGCCAGCGCATTGGCGGTGGCGGGCGACACATGCCCGCCGGCCAGCACCAGATCGGGGGCGAGCGCCATCACTTCCTCTGCGGTGCCCGATGTGGCGGAAAATCGCATCGCGCTGCTGATCGGGATCGACGTGGACCGCGGATCTTGCGAATAATGGCTGATCCCGGCGATCTGGCCGGGGTCGGCGACCTCGATCAGAATCGCGTCGATGCACGGGTTGACCGACACAATCCGCGCCGGTGCTGCGGCCACAGGGGCTGCCACCCATAGCAGCATCAGCATCGCGGCGCGGATCGGCGTCATCAGTAGCGCAACCGCAGGCCGGCATAGGCGGCGCGGCCCAGGCTGCCGTACAGCGCCGCCGTTTCATAACGTTCGCCGAACAGATTATCGACGCGGCCATAAATGCTGATCTGGCGCGACACGTCGAAGCTGGCGCGAATGTCGGTCAACACATAGGCCGCCAACCGAACGCTGTTGCTGGCATTGTCGAAACTACGGCCGATCTGGGTAATGGTGACGCCGGTATCGACGCCGTGCGCCCAGTGATAATCCGCCGAGGCATTGACGATCTGGCTGGGCCGCCGGGCGAGGCGCTTGTCGAAATTGGCAGTGCCCTGTGTGCGGTTGCGGGCATCGACATAGCCATAGGCGGCGCGCACCGTCAGCGCATCGACCGGTCGCAGCAGCAGCGCCAGTTCAATGCCTTGGGCGCGCGCCTTGGCGACATTGTCATAGGTGCCGAACGGCCGGCCCGCGCAGATGCCAGCGCGCGGGGTGGGGCAGGAAATGAAATTGATCAGATCTTTGCTGTCGCGGTGGAACCAGGTGGCGCTGGCCTCGATGCCGCCAACCAGCAGTTTCTGGGTCAGGCCTACATCATAGCCATTTGACGTTTCCGGGCGCAGCGACTGGTTGCCGTAATCACCCTGCAATTGATACAGCGACGGTGCCTTGAACCCTTCGGAATAGCTGGCGCGCAGCGTGGTCGCGCCATTGTTGGGGCTGAACACGCCGCTGCCGCCGAACGTGGTTTTGCCGCCAAACCGGTCATGGTCATCATGGCGAACCCCGGCGGTCAGCGTGACGCCCGATATCGGCGATGCCACCAATTGCCCGTAAACACTGTCGATCCGTGCCCGGCCCTTTGATAGCGCACCAAAGCTTGCGGTGTTGTAACGTGAGGTCTCACGTTCGATGCCGAATGTCGTGTCCCAGCCTTTTGCCAGTTGCACGCCGCCTTGATATTCGATGCGTTGGTTGCGGCCGGTGCCGGCGAAATTTTCAAACCCGGCGCCGTCGAAATTGCGACGACGGATATCGGTGATCGCATAGCCGATGCGATTGCGGAACCGGCCATCCAGGAACGCCGCGTTCAACCCGGCATAGCCGATCAATTCGCGGGTCTTGGTCGTGTCCTGCGTGTCGCCAAATGCATAGGTTGGCGGCGCAAAGCCATCGGTATTGGCCTTGCCGCTGGAATAATATCCGCGCAGGTCGAGTGAAATCGCATCGGTTAGCGCCAGGTTGAATTTGGCATTGGCGCCATGATTTTCGTAACCATCGCGCTCCTTGCCACCGCGATCCTCGTTGAACGCCGAAATACCGTCGGTGCGGAAATAACCGCCGCCAACACTCGCCGACAGCGGCCCATACTTGCCCGACACATTGGCAACAGCCTGGGCGGTGCCGCGATAGCCAGTTTCGGTGCGGGCATTGACCAGCAATGTTTCGGTGGGTGCGGCGGTGATCATGTTGACGACGCCGCCGATCGCCTGGCTGCCCCACAGCACCGATTGGGCACCGCGCAACACCTCGATATGGTCGATATTGCCGGTCAGCAGATTGCCAAAGTTGAAACCGCTGCCGGGCGCTGCCGGATCGTTGATCTTGACGCCGTCGATCAGCGTGACGGTCTGGTCGCTTTCGGCGCCGCGGATGAACACCGAAGTGACGCCGCCAATGCCGCCATTGCGGGCAATGCTGACGCCGGGAACGCCGCGCAACAGGTCCGCCACGGTGTTCGACTGACGTTGCCGGATTTCGGCGGTGTCGATGATGGTGATGGTCTGGCCGACGCGGGACAGCGGCTGCGCAGAGCGGTTGGCGGTGACAACGACGATGTCGCTTTCGGCAAAGGCCGGTGCGGTGGAGATCAGAACGAAAAACGGTATCAGGAGACGCATATCAGACCCTTTTGCTACGACAAAAGGGGTCACACGCCACAGGTGGCACGCCATGTTATCGGGCATTCCGGAAACCCGGCGCACGACCCCAACGACGTCGCACACACGAGGGACCAGTCGCAAAACTGGCCTCGATCGCCCGGAACACCCCGTCCGCGCAAAGGAACGACCGTAACGGGCAGGTCTCCTGGCTCCCGGGTCAACACGGCTGCCCCACCTTCCCATGGCACAAGGCCACAGTGGCATAAGGGGCGGCAATTCGCCGGTTACAGTTGCGGGCACAGCCCCGGTTTACAGCGCTTGCGCGTTGTTTCCGGGTTCCCTTTTCATCCTGTTTCCAGGAACCTGTTACGGTGCGGCGTCTATCGCGGCGTTTCCGATAGTGCAAGCCCGCGGGCGCGAAGCCATTTCGCCATGGCGGCGTTGACCGGCCCCGGTGCCTCTTGCTGCACCCAGTGCGAAACGCCGGGAAAGCGCCGCAATTCAAAATCGCGGACCAGCGGTTCATAACCAATGGTCAGCTCCAACCCCAGCGCCGTGTCCTCTTCACCCCATACCATCAGCGTCGGCACATCAATCACCGGCGAAGGTTCGGCCCCGATGGCGCGGACATTGGCGCGGTAATAATTGATCATCGCGGTCAGCGCGCCGGGCTGCATCGCATTGGCGCGATAAACGTCCGTCACGGCGGGCGGAAACGCCGATTTGTCGACCGCCATACCCGTAAACGCCCTTGCGATGGCGGCTGCTTTGTTCGCCCCCAGCATTGCCTCTGGCAGCCAGGGGATCTGAAAAAACGCAGCATACCAGCTTTTGCGCCGCTGCGCCCAGCTATGCGCCAGGACATCGGTAAACACCTTTGGGTGGGGCACGTTCATGATGATCAGGCCATCCAGCGCCCGCGCCCTGCGCAGTGCGAAAACCCAGGCGATCAGCGCCCCCCAATCATGGGCGATCAGCAGGCGGCGTTTCGCCCCCAGCGCATCAAACAGCGCCCCGACATCGGCAACCAGATGGTCGAGGTGATAGTCCGATTGCCGGCCAGGCCGGCTGCTGTCACCATAGCCGCGCAGATCGGGGGCGACGGCGTGCCAGCCCAGATCGGCCAGCACCGGCAATTGGTGCCGCCAGGAAAACCGGCTTTCGGGAAAACCGTGCAGGCACAGGGCAATCGCGTCACCAGACCCACATTCGTCGATGGCGAAATCCAGGCCATTGGCGGCAATGATGCGGCTGGTGATCATGCGTTGAAGTGCAACCGAAGGCCGGGGCGCGGCCAGCGGCATTTGGCGAGCTTTCCGGTGGTGGACAGGCAGACCCAGGCGTCCATCATGTCCGCGCCGCCAAAGGCGATGTTGGTGGTCAGCAGATCGGGAAACCCGAAATCCTGCTGCACGCCGGTTTCGGGATCCACCGAACAAATGCCCGGCCGCGCAACAAGCGTCGCCTGCGCAACATTGCCATTGGCCTCCATCGCCAGCGAATCGAGCAGCACATGACCGGGGAAAGACGTAACAACCCGGCCCGGCGTCGCCCCCAACACTGATGGTTCGACGGTGCCCGGCCCGGTGATGGTAAAGGCGAGGATGGTGCGTTCGAACGTCGTCGCTGCATAAACCGTCATGCCATCGGGCGACAGGCCGACGCCATTGAAATTGGGGCCATAGACCGCGCAACTGACATGCTTGCCATCGGCCGTCGCATAATACAGCCCGCCCTTGTCATTGTGGCGGGCGTGGTGCTTGCCCAGGTCGGTAAACCAGAATCCACCCGCCGCATCGAACACGATGTCGTTAGGGCCTGACAGGGCATGGCCATCAACCTTGTCATACAGCCGTTCGACCTTGCCGGTGGCGATGTCGATGCGTTCGATGCGGCCGGTGGTGTAATCGGCGGCGGCATCACCCGGAATGTTCATCCCTTCCATCGTCGACCACCGAAAGCCGCCATTGTTGCAAACGTAGATAGCGCCATCAGGGCCGATTGCGGCACCATTCGGGCCGCCACCCGGCGTCGCGATCACCTGTTTCGTGCCGTCCGGCCGCACCCGTGTCAGCCGCCCCGCCTTGATTTCGACCACAATGACACTGCCATCGTCCATGGCAATCGGCCCTTCCGGAAATTCCAGGCCGTCGGTGACAATGCTGTGCGGATACATGGCGCGCTCCCCCAAAACGTCATTCTGCGGCGGCAAATGAATGCGCACCAGTCATCAAAGTGAGGGGCATGACCCAGGGTAACCGCCAGCGTGCGTTACCCTGTCACGCACAAGACATCGGCCAGATACAGGCGCCCACCTTCGTCCTGCAGCTGCCAATGCTTGGCTTGGCGGTATCCGGCGCGGCGGCACAGATCTTCCGCACTGTCATGGGCGCAATTGGGGCTCGGCGCACCCTTTGGGCAGGCAAGCACACGTTCGCTGCCATAGGTCGGCGCCGGCCAATAGCGGGAGGCGACGCCGGTCAGCGAGGCTCCGCCCGGCTGCACCCCCTGTGCCACCCGGCCGGCACCGTCCCCGGCCGGCAATGCCCGCAGGGATCGGACGGTGAAGTGCAGCCCAAGCCCGGCATCGACGGGATAGTCCCCTTCCAATTCGGTGCAATTGCCCTGGAATTGCTTTTCCGAACAAACCAGCCAGCGGCCTTCTGCCTTGATGCTGCCAGGAACTGCCTTTGATTTGGTATCAGCGGTTTCGGCCTGCCAGACTTGCGGCTCGCCGTGAAAAAACCGATCCGGATAAAGCTTCAAAACGGGCCCCGCCGCCAATACCAGCGGCGAAACCGCGGCCAGCGCCAGCCAGGTGCCAATGCCGGTCATGGCTTTTTCAGTGCGTCGCGGATTTCGGTCAGCAACACTTCGCTCGGGGTCGGGCCTGCAGGCGCCTCCGTGGCGGGCGCCGCCTTCATCTGGTTGGCGGTCCGCACGATCTGGAATACGACAAACGTAATGATCAGGAAATTGATGATGGCGGTGATGAACTTGCCATAGCCAAACATCGCGGCGCCGGCCTTTTTCAGCGCGGCATAATCGGTGGGCGATCCAGCATACCCGTCGGGGATTGGCCCCAACAGCAGGAAATGGCTGGAAAAATCGGTCCCGCCTGTCGCGGCGCCTATCAACGGCATCAGCAGATCATCGGTCAACGAAGTGACGATTCCGCCAAACGCCGCACCGATAATCACCGCGACCGCCAGATCGAGCACATTGCCACGGGCGATGAACGCCTTGAACTCTTGAAACATGCACTGGCTCCCCCTGTTGTAATTCCAGCAATCGCACTATCTATGCGCCGGTATCGGTCACGGCAATCCTGCCATGATTGATGCCGAATGCCATCCGGTATTGAAGGGACTTGCAGAACATGGGCGTTTTCAGCAGCCGAGCCACCCGCGTCGCATTGATTGCGGCCACAGCGCTGGGCCTGTCGGCCTGCGGCGTCAATTCCATCCCGACCAAGGAAGAAGCGGTCAAGGCAAAATGGGGTGATGTCGAAAACCAGTATCAGCGCCGCGCCGACCTGATCCCCAATCTGGTCGCCACCGTAAAGGGCTTTGCTGCCCAGGAAAAAGACGTGCTGGAAGGCGTGACCAAGGCTCGCGCCAGCGCCAGCCAGGTAACAGTTGACCCATCCAAATTGACCGATCCGGCGCAGATGGCAGCCTTTGAACAGGCGCAGGGCCAGGTCGGCAGCGCGCTGGGGCGGCTGCTGGTGACGGTCGAAAAATATCCTGACCTGAAATCCAACGAAAACTTCCTGCAGTTGCAATCACAGCTGGAGGGGACCGAAAACCGCATCACCGTCGCCCGCAAGGACTACAATGAAGCGGTGCAGAATTATAACACCGAAATCCGCACCTTCCCCTCGTTGATCGCGGCCAAGGTGATTTACGGGTCCAAGCCGATTGCGCCGTTCAAGGCCACGACGACCAACGCCAATACGGCGCCGACTGTCGCGTTTTGATGGCGGGCTTTTAATGCGGGTCCCGGCGGCGGTTGATGCCGCCGGGCTGTCGTGAAGGAACATCACATGGTTTCCGGGCGCAATGGCCGGGGCATTTTCTGGGTTGGCAGTGCCTTGCTGCTGCTGCTGGCCCAGCCGGCGCTGGCGGCACTGAACTTCCCGGCGCTGGCGGGCCGTGTCACCGACGCGGCCGGGATTTTGCCGGCGGAAACGATCGCGGCGCTGGATGCCAAGCTGGCGGCACTGGAAGCCGCGACGACGATCCAGGTCGTGGTGGCGACGGTGCCAGACCTGCAGGGCGATGACATCGACGATTACGGCTATCAACTTGGCCGTGCCTGGGGCATCGGCCAAAAAGGCGCCAATAATGGCGCGCTGCTGATCGTCGCTCCAAACGAACGCAAGGTGCGGATCGAGGTTGGCTACGGCCTGGAAGGCACGCTGACCGACGCGCTGACGTCGCAGATCATCCGCCGCGACATCGTTCCGCATTTCAAGGCCGGCGATATGCCGGGCGGGGTGGTTGCCGGCGCCGATAGCCTGGTGCAACTGCTGCAATTGCCGGCCGACCAGCAAGCGGCAATGGCCAAACAGGCGCTTGCATCGCGTGGCAGTGACAGCGCCAAACCCAATATCGGCGTCGCGATTTTCTGGGTGATCATCATCATCATCTGGCTGATTGTTTCGATCCGGCGTTCAAAACGCGGCCAGAGTTCCGGCTCCAATATCCTGTGGGGTCCGGGCCTTGGCGGCGGCTGGGGCGGCGGCGGTGGCGGCGGTGGTGGCTGGGGCGGTGGTGGCGGCGGCTTTGGCGGCGGCGGCGGCGGTTTTGGCGGCGGCGGATCGTCAGGGGGCTGGTAAATGCTGTTCACCGATACCGATCGCGATCGCATCGCCGGGGCAATTGCCGCAGCGGAGGCAGGCACCGCTGGCGAAATCGTCGTCATCGTTTCCACTTCGACCCATCGCTATTCGGCCACAGCCTTGTCGGTTGCTGCGCTGCTGGCGCTGGCGCTGCCGTTGCTGGCGCTGTTGATGGGCTGGTCTCCGGCGGCGCTGTTCGCCAATTGGGACGATGCAGCGCGGGTGGGAAGTGAGCGCCACAGCCTGGAAATATTCATCCTGCTGCAGGCGCTGGTGTTTGTCGCGGTACTGGCGATGCTCCACTATACGGCGCTGAACCGCATCTTGACCCCGCCCGGCCTGCGCCGTGACCGGGTTCACCGTGCCGCGCTGACCCAGTTCAAGGCGCGCGCGCTGGATGCGACACTGGGCCGTACCGGTGTGCTGATTTATATCGACGAACCCGAACATATCGCCGAAGTCATCGCCGACACTGGCATCTATGCAAATGTCTCCCCCGAGCATTGGGGGACGACGATCAGCGCGTTGACCAGTGGCATTGCGACGGGGGATCCGGCGGGCGGAATGGTCAAGGCGATTGGCCTTGCCGGCGGCGTGCTGGCGGAACATTTTCCCCGGCTGCCCGATGATGTGAATGAATTGGCCGATCGGCTGATCGAGATTTAACGCCGGGCGGTAAAAACAAACGCCGGCGGCCAGTTCAATGGCTCAAATCGCATCGTCACCCCGCCAAAGGATCGCCGCAGTTCGCCAAGCCAGCGCGTGGAATACTGATAGCCAACGAACGGTGCGCCCGATGGCAGTATTTCGGCTGTCGCTGCCAATATGCCCCACCGAACTGCCGGCGGCATGATTGAAAAGGGCAGGCTGGAAACGGCCGCATCGCAATGGCTGATGCTGTGCGCGGCAAGCGCGGCGACAACTGTTTCTGCCGAGGCATTGATGATCGTCAACCGCGGATCGGGCAGTGCCTGGCGCAGATAGGCCACAAAATCCGAATTGATTTCAAAGGCAAACAGCCGCGCATCAGGGGCCATGGCAGCCAGCAGCGCACGGGTGACGACCCCGGTGCCTGGCCCATATTCCACGATCACCTTTGCCGCTGGTGCGTCAATTCCAGCGAGCAGCCGGCGCGTCAATCGGCGTGAGCTGGGGATGACCGATCCGACGCCGCGAGGATTGGCGAGGAAATGCCGGGCGAACAACAGGCGCGGGCGATTTTGGCCGATCGATGTCATCCGGCGTTCAGGCCGCAGCACTGGGACGCGCCGCAGCCCGTTTTGCCCAATCCGCCAGCCATGGCGCGCCTGCTGGCATCGGTTGCCCGACACTGGCGCCAAATTCGACAAAGGCCAGCAGCAGCATGTCGGCCAGCGTGTAACGATCGCCGCATACCCAGGTGCGGCCCTGCAGCAGGCCATCCAGCCAGACCAATTTGGCCTGCGCCATCGCCTTTAAATCGGCGGCTGCTTCTGGCGATACCAATGTCATCCGGCTGGCAAACAATGGCCGGCCTTCGACGGCGCGAAACGCGTTGGTCATCGGTTCAACAATCGCCAGATCGATGCGGCGGGTCCACATTCGGGTCTGGGCGCGTTCTTCGGGCGTGCTGCCGATAATCGGCGGGTTGGGCTGCAGATCTTCCAAGTATTCGGCAATGGCGGTGATTTCGCTGATGATGGTACCATTGTCCAGTTCCAGCGCTGGCAGGCCGCCGGTAGGCACCTTGGCAACATAGGCCGGCTGGCGATTCTCGCCGGCCATCAGGTCAACCGTAACCGCGTCTATGACCATTGCCTTTTCCGCGATAGCCATGCGGACGACGCGCGGATTGGGCCCGATCGAATCATGCAACTTCATGCCATATCTCCCCGGCTTGCGCAGCGGCGCAGCCTTGGGGCTTCATGGGCAGCGGCGGCGGCAACGTCAATCGCGCCGCCGCTTGTCTCCAATTTTTAACGCGGCATGTAATAACGTCTGTGGCGATCGTTGTAGCGATACGCCCGGCCGTTGCGTTCATAGTAAGTCCGATAACCATCGCGATCTTCGTAGCGGTTATGGTCACTGGTTACGATGCCGAGAATGGCGCCGGCGGCCGCGCCGATTGCAGCGCCGGCCAATACATCACCACCGGTAATCGCCGCAACTCCGGCCCCGCCGGCGGCGCCGATGCCAGCGCCCTTCAGCCCGCGTGAGGCGTGCTGGTTGCCATATTGATCGGTTGTGCAGGCAGACATTGACGCCAGCGCCGTCAGCGCCAGCAGGCCATTGCGAATGCGGTTCATGTCATCATCCTTTGCCAGATTTGGCAACGCTTCAACGAAAACGGGCGGAAATGGTTCCTTACCTGGCCGCCGTGCGCACCGCATCGATGGCGCGCATAGAAGCAAGCGGATCCCCGGCCGGCAACGGAAAGGCTGTGCCATCCAGCAATGTTGCAGCGACAGCCGCCAATTGTGCCGCATAGCTGGATGGACCATCAGCGATAAAACTTTCGCCGCCATTCGCCGTTGTCAGCGTAATGCGATGGCCGCGCTGGGGTGCGATTGGATTGTCGATGGTCAGGGTGCCATTTTGGCCAGCGATGCCCAGACGTGCGTTGATCGGCGCCAACATATCAGACGAAATCGTCGCGGCGACTCCGCCGGGCATGATCAAGGTGGCGGCAAAGGCGGCATCGGTTCCGCGGGCAAATCGCCGTGTTGCAGTCGCCACCGCGATCGGTTCGCCGGCAATGGCGCGGACCCAGGCCAACGGATAAACTCCCAGGTCCATCAGTGCGCCGCCGCCCAGTTCCGCATCCCAGCGAAATTCATCGGCGGAGACGTTTACCTTGATGTCGAACACCGCATACAGCGACTTGATCGTGCCGATGCGCGGCAGCAATTCTGTGACCAGCGGCCATATGCCGTGATGGCGCGAATGCATGGCTTCAAAGATCGGCACGCCTGCCGCCTCCGCCTCTGCCAGCAGCAATTGGGCCTCGGCGGCGTTCATGGTGAAAGGCTTTTCGACCAGCACCGGCTTGCCCGCCGCAATCGCCAGTCGGGCGTGTTCCAGGTGGAACCGCGGCGGCGTTGCGACGTAGACCAGATCAATGTCCGGGTCCGCGACCAGTGACGCATAGTCCCGATGGACGCGCGGGATGCCATGTTCGCTGGCATAAACCTGCGCGCGGGCGACATCTCGCGCCGCCACTGCCAAGACTTCGACTCGCGGGTCGTCTTTGGCTGGTGCGATCATGGCATAGGTCGCAACCCGAGCCGCACCGATTATGCCCACCCGCAACGTCACGCTTTTACGGCTCCCACTTTCAGCATCCTGGCTTTCAGCGCTTCTGCATTGCGCGCCTGCGCTGCCGCATCGATCGGCCAGGCCCAGACCACTGCCGCCGCCAGCAATGCCAGTATCGCTGGTGGCAGCACAAACAGCGCCTCCAGCCCGGCAATTGCTGCCGCGCTGTTGTTTTCGCCCAAGGCCGGCACAAAACCGATCAAGCCGAGAATTGGATAACTGAGCCCCACGGGAATCGCATAGCCCAATTTCTGCACCACCGTCAGGCTCGCAAAAAACAAACCGGTACGATCAAGACCCGAATCCAGCGTTTCGGCTTCGGACACATCGGCAAGCATGGCGCGCAGCAGAAACGCCGGTGCAACCGCCGGCAAACCGGCAATTGCCATACCCATCGCCGCCAGGGCGAAGTGATCGCGCGGAATTAGCATTGTCGCGGTTTGCAGCACCGCATAAATCACCAGCGACCAGAACAGTGCGCGATGCTTTGAAATGCGGCGTGACAGCCAGACCCAGCCCGGCCCCGCCACCAGGCCCGCGGCAAAATAAAACAGCAGCAGGGTGCTGGACAGTGCCGGTGAATAACCCCTTGCCGCCTCAAAGAAAAACAGTAGCAGAGCCCCTGACAGGCCGGGCGCCAGACACGCGAGCAATTCGGCCAGCAACAGCCGGCGCAGCACTGGCAGGCGCAGAATCGCCGCAATGTCAGACAGGTGATGCGCCGCCTGTGTCGGGCGAATCGTGTCGGGCACAAACGCCACTGCCAGCCCCACAGCCACTGGCAGGCAGGCAATGATCACCCAGCCCATTGCCTGAATACCGATCGCCGCATCCTTTGCTCCGGCAAACATTTGTGCGACCGGTGGCACCGCCAGGATCAGGAACAGCCCTGCCACGTTGACCATCTGCCACCATCCGAAAACCCGCGACCGTTCGTGATAATCCTCCGACAGCACCGCCCCCCATGCCGTGTGCGCGACATAGGCCGCTGACAATCCGATATACATCACCACCAGCCCGAACAGCGCCCGGCCGGCCGAAATGCCTGGCGTCGCCATGAACACCAGATACAGGCCAATCACCATCAATGCTGCGCCGCCGGCCACCCAGGGCCGGAAACGGCCAAACCGGCCATTGGTGCGATCGACCAGATGGCCGATGATCGGATCAAAAGGCACATCGATCAGCCGAACCAGCAGAAACACCAGGCCAACGGTGGCCAACGGTAACCCCAGGGTGCCGGCATAGTAGGGCGGCAGATAAACGATGACCGGCAGGCCAAGGGCGCAGATCGGAAGGCAGGGTGCGACATAGGCCGCCAAAATGCTATTCTTGACTCGCACATTCCCTCCCCAAGGCTCAGTTAGTCTTAGGATGCAGGCGGGGCTTGCGCCACCCCTCGACTGTATTATAAGCCCGATACAGTTTTTTGATCGGAGTGACCGCATATGCGCCGCCTGCCCCTGCTGCTTGCTGCCACCGCCTTGATGATCGCCCCGATCATGCCCGCGATCGCCCAAACCACGCTCGTCGCTGCGGCCGCCACCAAAACGCCGGCAACTGAATTGCGCGCGCTGTTCAATGCCAGCGATGAAGGCGGCCTGAAACGCAACCCGATCCAGGCGCTGTTCCGCGGTGATATGCGTTATGCCGATCAGTTCGGCGACTACATCTCTGACGCTTACTACGCCGGTGAAAAGGCGGCAGCCGAGGCCGATCTGGCAGCACTGGCCAAGATCGATCGCAGTGCCCTGAATGCCGAGGACCGGGTATCCTATGATGTTTTCAAATATCAGACGGAAATGGGCCTGAAAGGATTTGATCCCGCTCTGATGAAGGCCAGCATCGAACGCCCGATCGATCATTTCAGCGGCTTTCACACCTTTATGCCCGACCTTTCGTCTGGCGAAGGTGCGGCACCATTCAAAACCGTGGCGGACTATGAAAATAATCTGAAGCGCCTGGACGGATATGTAACGCTGATCGATGGCTCGATCATGCGGATGAAGCAGGGCCTGGCGGATGGCGTCACCAACCCGAAATTGGTCATGGTTAATGTCGTCGGCCAATTGGATGCGTTGTTGCCGCCGAAGGTCGAGGACAGCATTTTCTACAAGCCGGTTTTGAAATTCCCCGACAGCATTACTGCCGCCGACCGCACCCGGCTGACCGCCGCCTATGCTGCCTTTATTAAAGACAGGCTGAACCCCGCCCAGACCAAGCTTCGCGATTTCATCCGGGACGACTATATTCCAAAGGCCCGATCCACCGTGGGCCTGGGCCAGATGCCTGGCGGGCCGGCGCTTTATCGGTACATGGTCGCCCAGACGACAACCACCGACATGACGCCCGAAGCGATTCACAGCCTCGGGCTGTCAGAGGTGGCGCGCATTCATGGCGAAATGGCAAAGGTCATGCGCGAAACCGGCTTCAAGGGCACGCTGGCGGAATTCTTTGTCTTCATGCGCACCGACAAGCGTTTCCAGCCAACAAGCAAGGAAGCCATGCGCGAGGAATTCCTTGCCATCAACAAGCGTGTTACCGCCAATGTTGGCCGGGATTTCAGCACCTTGCCGAAAACCGCCATCGAAGTGCGCCCCGAACCGCCTTATAAGGAAAAGGGCGCCGCCGGCGGCGAGTATATGCAGGGTACCCCCGATGGCAGCCGCCCGGGCATTTTCTTTTACAACAGCTATGACCTGCCGTCACGATCGACGTGGGGGTATGAAACTTTGTTTCTGCACGAAGGGGTGCCCGGTCATCACTTCCAGATCAGCCTGGCGCAGGAAAATACCGCGTTGCCGCCGTTCCAACGCTTCGGCGGCAATACTGCCTATGTCGAAGGCTGGGCGCTATATGCCGAAAGCCTGGGCAAGGAACTCGGGATGTTTACCGACCCGTATCAATATTATGGCCGCCTGAACGATGAAATCCTGCGCGCCATGCGGCTGGTCGTCGATACCGGCCTGCATTCAAAGGGCTGGAGCCGCGAGCAATCGATCAAATATATGCTCGACAATTCGGCGATGGGAACCACCGATGCAACGGCGGAAGTCGAGCGCTATATCGCCATTCCGTCGCAGGCCCTGGCGTATAAGGTGGGCCAATTGACCATCCGACGGCTTCGCACAAAGGCCGAAGTGGCATTGGGGCCGAAGTTCGATGTCCGCGATTTTCACGCCCAGGTGTTGATGAGCGGCGCCCTGCCAATGGCGGTACTGGAAGCAAAGATCGACTATTGGATCAAGGCGAAGGGCGGCCGCTCATAGCGCAGCTATGAGCGGACTCGGCAGAGTCCGGCCAGCGAGACGTCGCGTCCTTCGCCCGCGCCTTTCCCTGTTTTTACCCCAGCCCGCCAAAGGCTTGCAGCCGCCGCGCCAATGCTTGGGCTGCCTTGGCATTCCCGGCTTTCAGCGATGCCGCCAATTGGACGCCTTGCGCCCGCAACAGCGCTTCATAGGCATCGGGCGCCGGCATTTGGCCGATTCCCTGCAAAACTGTTGCTGCCTTTCCGGCATTGCCGTCATTCAGATCCAGCAGGGTCATCGCATACACCGTCCGCTGGACCGGGTTGGTCGGATCCAGCTTCAATGCCCGGCCAAACCCGCTGTCCACCTCACCGGCCTTTGCCCCCATGATCGTTCCGGCCATGAAATTGCCCAGCGTGGCAATCGCGCCGCCATGCCAGCCGGCAACCGCTGCCCAGGCCAGCGCCATGTCGGGATGGGCGGCCCGGACTGCCTCAAAACGTCGCCGCGCATCCTTGCCCAGCCCGGGCGATTTGGTCAGCTTTGCGCGGTATCCGATGGCGACGCCCTTTTGCAATTGCGCGTCGGCATTGGCGGGGGATTTGGCCAGCGCGGAATCGAAATCTGCCTCGGCGGCAGTGATCAATTGTAGCGCCTTTGCCTTGTCGCGCGTGTCATAGGCCGCCATCGCCAGTCCGGCCCGGCCGGCAAAAATCAGGCTGGCCGGCGTTGCTTCTGCGCGGCCTTGCGTCACCACCGCCGCCCATTTTCCATCGTGGAAGGACGCAGCAGCATCCGCAAAAGCCGGGCTTGCAACACCCAGCAGTAGCGTCGCGATCAGCAATTTCATGTTGGTTCCTTCAACAGCGCGCTGGCAATCAACGCCCGGGTTTCGTCCAGCCCATAAAGGCTGATAAACCCCCCCATACGCGGTCCTTGTGAACTGCCGATGAGCGTTTCGTACAAAGCCTTGAACCAGTCGCGCAGATTTTCAAACCCTGCGGCCTTGCCTGCCTCGTAAACTTCAAACTGATAGGCTTCGGAGGTCGCGCCAGACCCGATTGCCGCCAACCGTAGGTCAAGGTCGGCAAGACCTGCCCGTTCCTGCGGCGTTGGTGCCCGCCGCTGCAACCCCGGCACGACAAAATCCCGGGCATAGCGCGCGGCATGATTGACGAGCCGACCCAGCGCCGGATGTGTTGCCGGGCTGGTGCCGGGCGCCTGCCGCGCCACATAGGCCCATAGCTTTGCCGGATCATCGGTTGCTGCCACCGACGCCAGATTCAGCAACAGCGAGAAATTGATCGGCAAAGCGGCCACTGGCGGTTGGCCTTCATGAATATGATGCACCGGATTTCCCAGTTGCTGTTCAATCGGCTGTTCGGGATATTTCGCCAGAAAATCGCCATATTCGTCGATGGCACGAGGAATCACGTCAAAGTGCAGCCGCTTTGCCTTGCGTGGCGATTGGAACATATACAGCGCCAGCGATTCGGGCGGGCCATAATCCAGCCATTCCTCGATCGTCAGGCCATTGCCCTTTGATTTGGAAATCTTGCTGCCTTCGGCATCCAGGAACAGTTCATAGTTGAACCCAGCGGGCGGCGTTGCGCCCAAGACGCGCGTAATGCGCCCGGACAACAGCACCGAATCAATCAGATCCTTGCCGGCCATTTCATAATCGACCCCCAGCGCGACCCAGCGCATCGCCCAAT
This sequence comes from Sphingomonadales bacterium, assembly GCA_038228305.1. Taxonomy (GTDB): domain Bacteria; phylum Pseudomonadota; class Alphaproteobacteria; order Sphingomonadales; family Sphingomonadaceae; genus Sandarakinorhabdus. The sequence goes on from JBBRPI010000003.1 coordinate 160,707, forward strand.
CGACCTTCCATTGCAGCTTGCACGCGCCGCCCGTGACCGGGACGGTGACGCTTTCATTGGTTTCCGGGCGCACGTAAGTGACGGTGCCCGCTGCTGCATCACGGGCGATGATCGGCACCTGAAGCACGATTCCCGACACCGGATCGATCGGCAGAAACGGCGAATAGGTGGCGCGACGATCCGGGCCCAGTGTTGGCAATATGACGTCGATCACCGCATCATAATTGGCCAGCACGGCCAGCAATGTTGCATCGAACATCCCCGATTTATAGCATTCGGTGGACGACAGGAATTCATATTCAAAGCCAAATCCATCCAGAAACGCCTGCAACCGCGCATTGTTGTGTGCGCCGAAACTGCTGTGCGTGCCGAACGGATCGGGCACCACCGTCAACGGCTTGCCCAGATTGGCGCGCAGCAATGCGGGGTTCGGAATCCCCTCCGGCACCTTGCGCAGACCATCCATGTCGTCGGAAAAGGCGATCAGCCGGGTTTTCACCCCCGGTGCCATTGTTTCAAACGCCCGTCGCACCATTGTTGTGCGCACTACTTCGCCAAAGGTGCCGATATGCGGCAGCCCGGATGGGCCATAGCCGGTTTCAAAAATCACGCCCGCGTCAGGAAACCCATCCGGATAGCGCGCAATCAGCTTTCGCGCTTCCTCATAGGGCCAGGCCTTGTTGTCCAATGCGGCGGCACGAAGTTCGGTGGCGTTGCTCATCTGTTCCGTCTATTCCTTTTCGGCATGTTCTCTGGCGGTGATGACAGCAACGCGCAAGCCTTCACCCTCTCCCCTTGCGGCAGAGGGCGGTTCAGCCGCTTGACCAGGCTGGGTGACAGGTTGCTGGTTGCATGATCCCCGCGCTTGTTGCCACTCACGCCGGTGTCTGGATCACTGACTCCAACGGCGACACCAGCGCTGTCAGCCGAAATGAAGCCATCCGCCGCGCAGCTGACACGCCGCACTTGCTGATCAACGCCCCCGTCACCGCCAGTCGGTTGGGCTATCCCGAGCTTGGCGGGCTCGATCTGCTGGAATTGTTCGCCTTTATCCACCCGGCGCGCTTTGCCGTGCCTACCCCGCGCGGCCTTGCCACCGCCCTGGGCATCGATCCGCCAATGCAAGATTCCGATGCCGGATTTTTGATTCGCGCCGCCGCTGCCCTCACCGATGCCCTTGATGATCCCGATTGGTCTGAACGCCATGGCGCCTGGAGCATCCTGCAAAGCCTGTCGCGTCAGCGCTGGCCCTGGGCGCCGCTACTCGCCAAACGCCTGCGCAAACCCCAAAGCCCCGAACGCAGCGTTTTCACCATGCTGCCGAAATGGGATGATGCCGCGCCGCGCCCGGCGCCGCGCCCGATCAGCCTGACCGAAGCCCAGATAGACAGGCGCCTGACCGCGATGCTCGGACCGGGGGCAGAACAGCGCAGCGGGCAGCGCGACTATGCCCATGCCGTTGCCGCCGCATTTCAGCCGCGCCGCGCCGCAAACAGCCCAAACATGGTGCTGGCAGAGGCCGGCACCGGCATCGGCAAGACTTTGGGCTATTTCGCTCCCGCCGCAGCCTGGGCCGAGGCTGCCGGCGCTACCGTCTGGCTATCAACCTTTACCAAGGCGCTGCAACGCCAGCTTGATCAGGAAAGCGCCCGCGCTTACCCCGATGCCGCCACCAAACGCCAAAAAGTCGTGGTGAGAAAGGGCCGCGAGAATTACCTTTGCCTGCTCAATCTGGAGGACGCGGTGCAGGGTGGCTTTGCCAATCGCGCTGCCGTTTTCGCGCAGCTCGCCGCCCGCTGGGCCGAATATAGCCGTGATGGCGATATGATCGGCGGCGATCTGCCCGGTTGGTTGCCGGCATTGTTCGGCCGCAGCGGCTTTTCCGGCCTGACCGACCGGCGCGGCGAATGCATTTATGCCGGCTGCCCGCATTACCGCATTTGTTTCATCGAACGCGCCACCAGAGCCAGCGCCGCCGCCGACATCGTTATCGCCAATCACGCCCTGGTGATGGTCAATGCGGTGCGCGGCCGGGCGGAAGGTATCGGCATGACGCGGTTGGTGTTCGATGAAGGCCATCATCTGTTCGATGCCGCCGATGCGACCTTTGCCGTTGAATTGACCGCGCGCGAGGCGGTGGAATTGCGCGGCTGGCTGCTGGGGCCGGATCGCGTATCCCGCGGGCGGCGGCGCGGGCTGTCGGCGCGCCTGTCCGACATCGCCAGCTATGATGACGAAGCCGCTGCCGCCATCGAACGCATCGCCGCTGCCGCGCGCATTTTGCCCGGCGAAGGCTGGGGCGGCCGGCTGATCGAGGGCCAGCCTGATGGCCCGATCGAAACCCTGCTCGCCGCCGTCCGCACCCAGGTTTTCACCCGGTCAGAAGCGCGCGGGCCCGACACCGGCTATGGCCTGGAAACCGAAGTCGCAGAGGTATTGCCCGCCGTCATCGATGCCGCCGCCGCTGCCGCCGCCGCGCTCGCCAAACTCAGCGCGCCGATGGCGGCATTGGAAGCCCGGTTGAAGGCGCTGCTCGATGAACCGCCGGATTGGCTGGATGGCGGCGCCCGGGCGCGGGTTGATGGCGCGGCGGCAGGGCTGCGATTGCGTGCCGAACTCATCGCCGCCTGGACCGGGCTGCTGGCGCGGCTGGGCGGTGCCAGCGATGCGGCGTTCGTCGATTGGTTCGCCATCGCCCGGGCCGATGGCCGGGAAATCGATGTCGGCATCCACCGCCGCTGGCTTGATCCTATGCGGCCATTCGCCCGCGCCGTGCTGGAACCGGCGCATGGCGTGCTCGTCACATCCGCCACCCTGCGCACCAGCAACGATGAAGACTGGACGGATGCCGATGCCCGCACCGGGGCCGCGCAACTGGCGCTGCCACCTTCCCATTTCGCCGCCGCCAGCCCGTTTGATTATGCCGGCAATGCCCGGGTGCTGATCGTCACCGATATCAAACGCGGCGACATGCCGGCGCTGGCGCACGCCTATCGCAGCCTGATCGAGGCAGCGGGCGGCGGAACATTGGGCCTGTTCACCGCCATTGCCCGATTGCGCGCCGTCCATGCCCGCATCGCCGATCCTCTGGCGCGGTCCGGCCTGCCGTTATACGCCCAGCACGTCGATCCGATTGAAACCGGCACGCTGGTGGATATTTTCCGCGCCGAGCCGCGTGCATCGCTTCTCGGCACCGATGCGCTGCGCGACGGTGTCGATGTGCCCGGTGATTCGCTGCGGCTGGTGGTGATGGAGGGGGTGCCCTGGCCTCGCCCCACTGTGCTTCACGGCGCGCGCCGCGCCGTGGCGGGGGGAACGCCCTATGATGATCGCGTCACCATGGGCCGGCTGGCGCAGGCGTTTGGGCGCCTGATCCGCCGGGCCGATGATCGCGGCGCTTTTGTGCTGATCGGCCCCGCCGTGCCCACACGGCTGTTGGCGGCGTTCCCGCCGGGCACGCCGATCGACCGGGTAACGCTGGATGACGCGGTTTCGATCATCGCTGCGACACGTTCGGGCTTGCCGACACCGGGTGACCCGCGCCATGGTGAAATCCACGACCACCCAATGGGGAGCGCGGGTGAAGACACTGACTCTGCTGCGCCACGCCAAATCGGGCTATGATGATCCGCTGTTGCGCGATTTTGATCGGCCACTGAACGATCGCGGCCGCCGTGCTGCCATGGCGATCGGCACCTGGTTGCGCGTGGCGCAGGACCGGGGAGACATGCCAGATTTCGATCATGTCGCCGCATCCCCCGCCGTGCGCTGCCGCCAGACCATCGATGGCGTCGAAACCGGCATGAAATCGCGGCTGGCACCGCTGTATGAAACCCGCATCTACCTGTCGTCATCGGCCACGTTGGTCGAACTTGTCGCCGGTTTTGCCGCCCACCATGACCATGCCCTGCTGGTTGGCCACAACCCGGGGCTGGAGGACCTGCTGCTCGAACTGGTGCCACCCGGTGGCCGCATGCGCGAGGAAGCCGAACTGAAATACCCCACCGCAACGCTGGCCCGGCTGGACCTGGATATCGACCGCTGGGCGCAAGTCGATGGCGGCCGCGCTGTGCTGGCGCAATTTATCCGGCCACGGGATCTGGACCCGACACTGGGCCCGGATGATTGACGCGGCTTTAGCGATAGGTTGTCCGGACAACTCTTGCCAATCGCCATGTTTTGATCTTCAATACTTGCTATGAAAATCTTTCTCGCCCTGCTCCTCGCCGCCGCCGCACCGGCGACCGCCCAATCCGCCACCGGCAAGGTTGCGGCGGGTGTTACCGCCCCGGCTGAACGGCTGCCCACTGACGTGCGCCGCCTGACCATATTGGTGCGTGACATGGAAAACAGCCTGAAGCTGTATCGCGATGTCATCGGCCTGAAGATCAATTATGATCAGCGGTTGACCGTCTCCGGCGTCGCGTTGCCGGCGGGGGTGCCGGGTAACAAGGTGCGGCTGGTGCTGATGAACGGCAATGACCCCTTCATCGGCTGGATCGGCCTGATGCAATATTTCGATCCGCCGCTGCCGGCGGCTGACCCCTATCCCAAGCGGTTGCAGGCCGGCGGCCATGTGCTGATTTTGAACACCGACGATGCCGCCAAACGCTGCGCGATGGCGAAATTGGTGCCGGGGGTGACGTTTACCGCCGAGGTGCGGGAGCAGATTTATCCGGGGCGCAAGGGTGGCCCCGCCATCCACGTCATGGGTTGCAATTTCTTCGATCCCGACGGCAGCGCCATCGAAATGAACCAGATTGTCGAAGCTAAAAAATAGCCTCCGGCGGCTGGGGCCGCAGCCGCCGGGCTCTTGAACGCAGTCACAACCCCAGCACGGTCTTGGCGATGATGTTCTTTTGCACCTCGTTCGATCCGCCGAAAATCGTCCAGGCGCGGCTGTTGAGATAGGTCGGCATTGCCATTTGCGCCGCCTTGCTGCCCACCGGTTCCGGGCATTCATTGCCGTATAATGGCCGTTCGGTCGCCAGTTGCAGGCCATCCAGACCAAACAGATCGACCGCCGCCTCATCGATATGCTGGCGCAGCGTTGACGATACCAGCTTGACCAGTGAGGTCTGCGGCCCCGGCTTTCGCCCCTGCGCCAGTTCGGCCAGAATCCGCAATTCGGTGATTTCCAGCGCTTCGGCCTCCAGTTTCAGCCGCGCCAGCCGCCGTGCCCAGCCTATATCGCCGCCAACGCCCGGTTGCACCGCCGCCAGCCGGCCCAGCCGATCAATATCAGCGATCAATTTGGGCCCTACGCAACTGCCGCCGCGTTCGTTTTCGAGCAGGAATTTGGCAATCGTCCAGCCCTGGCCCTCCTCGCCGATCCGATCGACGACCATCGCCTCGGCATCGTCGAAAAACACCTGGTTGACTTCATGGTCACCGGCCATGCCGATGATCGGGCGAATGGTGACGCCGGGCTGTTTCATCCGCATCAGCAAGAATGATATGCCGGCCTGCGGTTTTACATCGGGGTCGGTGCGGGCGAGGCAAAACATCCAATCGGCGTAGTGCGCATGGGTCGTCCAGATCTTGCTGCCATTAACCCGGTATCGGTCGCCATCGCGCACGGCGCGAGTTTTCAGGCTGGCGAGATCAGACCCGGCGCCGGGTTCGGAATAACCCTGACACCATAGGTCCTGCGCCGTCAGAATCCGCTCCAGAAACCGCGATTTCTGCTCCGGCGTGCCAAATTCGGCGATGACCGGGCCAACCAGCCGCAGCCCGAGCACCGACAGCGCCGGCGCATCGGCCAGCGCACATTCCTTTTCAAAGATATAGCGTTGCACCGGGCTCCAGCCGGTGCCGCCCGCCGCCACCGGCCAATGATAGGCCAGCCAGCCGCGCGCGTGCAGAATTCGCTGCCATTCCAGGCCGATATCGGGCTCAACAAACACCGATGGCGTGCCATTGGCGCCATCGCGCAGCCGCTGGATCAGCTCGGCATCCAGAAAGGCTCGCACTTCATCACGGAACGCGAGGTCGGCAGCGGAAAATCCCATGTTCATCAGGCAGCATCCCGATAATCATCGATTGCGCTGTCAGCATCGCCAAACACCAACGCCAGCACCCGGATGCGTTTCAACGCATGGCCGATCGCCAGTTCATCGGTGATGCCCATGCCGCCGTGCATCTGCACCGCGGTATGCGCGACGGTCAGCGCCGATTCGCCGACAAACGCCTTTGCTCCCGCCGCCGCCCGGGCGAAATCGGCCGGCTCGGCCAATGCCGCGCGCAGCACCTGCGATCGCGCCTGTTCGACCAGCACATAGGCATCGGTCATTCGGTGCTGGATCACCTGAAACGCCCCCAGCGGCTGGCCAAATTGCTGCCGGGTTTTCAGATAGGCCAGCGTCTGATCGAGCAACAGCCCCATCAGGCCCAGCATTTCCGCCGCCGCCGCCAACCGCGCCATCGGGATTACATCCGCCAGATTGGCGTTCAGCCGCTGGCCGGTGACACCGCGCAACACCAGTTCCGCCGCCACCGAGCCGTCGGCGAGGCGGTAATTTCGCCGCTCCAGCTCAGCCGCATCGGCCGACACCAGATAAAGTCCTATGCCATCATCACCCCGCGCCGACACAATGAAACTGTCGGCAGTCCCACCCGCCAGCACGGCAATTTTTGCGCCATCGATCACCACGCCACCGACGCTGGCAATCGCCTGGGTTTCAACATGCATCAGATCATGCCGCGCCGCGCGCTCCGCATGCGCCAGCGCCACAACCCGCGAGCCATCGAGCACCCCCGCCAGCGCCGCGCTGTTTGCGGCGCTTAGCAAAAAACCGGGAATAATCGCCGCCTCCAGCACTGGTTCCGCCACCAGCCCGCGCCCCAGCGCCTCCATCGCCACCATCACCTCCGCCGCACCGCCGCTCAGCCCGCCATGCGCCGTGCCGACCCCGAGCACCCCCATATCCGCCAGCCGCGCCCAGGCATCGGGCGAAAACCCCGCCGCCGTCGCCCGCCCGGCCCGCCGCGCCGCCAGATCGCCGCCATAAATGTCGGCGACAAAGCGCTCCACTGCCGCCTTGACCATTGCCTGGTCTTCACTCAGATCAAAATTCATGCCACATTTTGGGATGATATGCTGACAGACGCGACGGGCGGAAATGACAGGGGCATCAATAGCCCTCCTAAAGTCTAGCGATCCGCCGCCACAGCGCCGCGCGTTGGGTGACGATCATCGCCAGAGCGAACAGCATTGACGCATCCACCGCCGTCGCCGGCCATAGCGCCGGAACATGGCCTGGGATCAATGGGCCGGCGTTGCTGCGCAGCGCCATTCGGGCACCGAGCAACACGACGAGCATCAGGATGGCCAGCGGTGATGCCTGGGCGACCACCACGCCGGTTTCCGGGTCACGCGACAGCCGCAGGGTGCGGGCGCGGGCCATGCCGACTGCCGATCCGGCCATCGCCGCTGCTGCCATCGCGGCAAATTGGGCGATGCCAAAGGCTGGATGCGGTTGAAAGTACAGGCCCATACCAATGCCGAGCGTTGCCAGCATGGGCGCCAACCACAGCCGGCCGGGCTTGATCGACTGCTGCCCGCGATTGCGCCAGACGATGACCGCCACGGCGAGCAGCGAAATGGCGAATGGCAGGATATGGTTCACATCGACAGCACTCATTGAGCTGTATTATGCCGACAATACACGACGGTCAAATTGCCAAATGATCACCCATGCGCCAGCATTTCGGCCATCATCTGGTGCAGCATGTTGACCGCCTTCAACGGCCGCACCATCACCTTGAAATGGGTGATCAGCCCGGCGTCGTCCCAGGTGATGATATCGACCCCGTTGATGGCGATACCGTTGATCACATTGGTGAATTCCAGCACGGCGCTGTTCGCCGCCTGCCATTCGCCCACATAAGTGAACCCCGGCCCGCCCAGCACCTTGTCCGCACTGGCGAGGTATTTGTAAACGATATCGCGGCCGCGCTGCGGGGTGTGGACAACCGGGCTTTCAAACACCGCATCGGGGTGCAGCATGTCCCACAACGCCGGCAGGTCATGCGCCTTGATATAGGCATGCCAGCGATCAAGATTCGGATTGGTCATGGCGTTTCTCCCCCTTTTGGTTTCGCGCGCCTGTGCTGTGTGGTCAAGCCGCCTTGCCGCTGCGCCGCCATTGCTGTTTAACGCAGGCATGACGACGCCTTGCACCAATCTGCTGTTGTTTGGCGCCACCGGCGATCTGTCGAAACGCATGTTGCTGCCGTCGTTGTTCGGGCTGGATGCCGATGGCTTGCTGCCCGATTGCCTGCGCATTGTTGCCACGGCGCGCAGCGACCATGACACATCGGAATTTCAGGCGATTGCCGCCGCCGCTCTGGAACAGTTCATGGAACCCGATCGTCGTGACCCGGCGACTGTCGCGCGCTTTCTCGCCAGGCTGGCCTATGTGCCGCTCGATGCGACCCGGCCACAGGGCTTTGGCGCGCTGGCAACCGCAATCGGCGACACGTCAAACCTTGCCATCTTTCTGTCCACAGCGCCCAGCTTGTTTGGCCCGACCATCGCCGGGCTGGCCGGGGCAGGGCTGGCGGGGCCGGGGGCGCGGCTGGCACTGGAAAAACCACTGGGATCTGATCTTGCCTCCAGCTGCGCCATCAATGATGCGGTTGCGGCCGCCTATCCGGAATCCCGCACGTTTCGCATCGATCATTACCTGGGCAAGGAAACCGTTCAGAATCTGCTGGCGCTGCGGTTTGGCAACACGCTGTTCGAGCCATTGTGGAATGCCGCCGGCATCGATCATGTCCAGATCAGCATTGCCGAAACCGTCGGACTGGAATCGCGCGCCGGTTATTATGACGGCATGGGCGCACTGCGTGACATGGTGCAGAATCACATGCTGCAATTGCTGGCGCTGGTGGCCATGGAACCGCCGGCGCAGTTCGATCCGACCAGCATCCGCGATGAAAAGGTAAAGGTGCTGCGATCGCTGCGCCCCATCGACCGTGCCAGCGTCGAAAGCCACAGCGTCCGCGGCCAATATGGCGCTGGGGCCATCACTGGCCAGCCGGTCAAATCCTATGCGGAGGAGCTCGGAAAGCCATCCGACACCGAAACCTTTGTGGCGTTAAAGGCACATGTTGATAATTGGCGCTGGCACGGCGTACCCTTTTACTTGCGCACCGGCAAACGCCTGCCCGAACGGATGAGTGAGATCATCATCCAGTTCAAACCGGTGCCGCATTCGATGTTCGGCGACGCAGTGCTGAAGGCGAACAAGCTGATCATCGGGCTGCAACCCGATGAGAACGTCGGCCTGACCATGATGGCAAAGGCGCCGGGGCTGGATCGTGACGGCCTGAAACTGCGATCGGTGCCGCTCGATATCGGCCTGGCCAATGCCTTTGCCGATGTCCGCCGCCGCATCGCCTATGAACGCCTGCTGCTCGATCTGATCGAGGGCAAGCAAACCCTGTTTGTCCGCCGTGATGAGGTGGAGGCGCAATGGACCTGGATCGACGCCATTCGCGCCGGGTGGAGCGCGACCGGCATGGTGCCAAAACCCTATGCCGCCGGCAATTGGGGGCCCAGTGCGGCCATCGCATTGACCGAACGCGATGGTGTGACCTGGCATGATTAGGCCGTGGCTGCCATGATAAATATCGTCGCCGCTGACATTGGCGGCACCCATGCGCGTTTCGCCATTGCCAATGTCAGCGCCGGCCGGGTTCTGGCGCTGGGTCCCGAATTCGTGATGCGTACGGCCGACCATGCCAGCCTGCAAATCGCCTGGCAGGCGTTCGCTACCCATCTGGGCCGACCGTTGCCGCGCGCCGCCGCCATAGCCATTGCCTGCCCGGTGACGGGCGAGGTTCTGAAATTGACCAACAATCCCTGGGTGATCCAGCCGGCGCTGATCGGCGAACAACTGGGCATCGATCGCCACGCGCTGGTCAATGATTTCGAAGCTGTCGCCCATGCCGTTGCGCAATCTCCACCCGATCAGTTCCGCCACCTGAGCGGCCCTGAGACGGCGCTTCCCGATCTGGGCGTCATCACCATCGTCGGCCCGGGCACCGGCATGGGCGTCGCGCTGCTGTTGCGCACCCCCGGCGATTACCATGTCATCGCCACCGAGGGCGGCCATGTTGATTTCGCACCGGTCGATGCCATGGAAGACGCCCTGCTCGCCCTGCTGCGCAAAACCCATGCCCGGGTTTCGTTAGAACGCATCGTGTCGGGGCCGGGGATCATCGCCATCCATGCGGCGCTTGCCGGGCTGGAGGGTCACGCCGTGGCGAACACGGATGACAAGGCACTATGGGCTGCGGCGTTGAAAGGCAGCGACAGTCTGGCTGCGGCTGCGCTCGATCGATTCTGCCTCGCGCTGGGCAGTTTCGCTGGCAACACCGCGCTCGCACAGGGTGCGTCGGGTGTCGTCATCGCGGGAGGGCTCGGGTTGCGCCTCGCCGATCATCTGCCGCAATCGGGCTTTCACAAACGCTTCACAGCCAAGGGCCGGTTCGAATCGATGCTGGCCGCAATGCCTGTCAAGATCATTACCGCCCCCCAACCGGGTCTGCTTGGCGCAGCGGCGGTTTATGCCAGAAAGTATCCCAAGTGACCGATATCGACGCGATCATGCGCGCTGCCCCGGTTATCCCGGTGCTAATCGTTGATGACATAGCCCACGCCCGGCCGCTGGCAGAGGCACTGGTCGCCGGCGGTCTGCCGGTGCTGGAGGTGACGCTGCGGACCCCCGCCGCCCTGGATGTCATTGCCGAAATGGCCAGGGTGCCCGGCGCCATCGTTGGCGCCGGTACAGTCCTCAATCCCGCCGATCTCGGCGCCGCCATCGCCGCTGGCTCGCAGTTCATCGTGTCGCCCGGGCTAACGGAACCACTGGGCCGGGCGGCGGTGGCGGCGCGCATCCCGTTTCTGCCGGGCATCGCCAACGCCGCCGACATCATGCGCGGGCTCGATCTGGGGCTGACCCGGTTCAAATTCTTTCCGGCCGCTGCCAGCGGCGGGCTGCCGGTTCTGAAATCACTGGCGGCCGTGTTCGGCGCCGTCCGTTTCTGCCCGACCGGCGGCATCACCGCCGAAACCGCGCCCGAATGGCTGGCGCAACCCTTTGTCAATTGCGTCGGCGGCAGCTGGTTGGCCGGGCGGGGAGAGACGGATTGGGCGGCAATCACGGCGCGGGCGAACTTGGCGACCGGGCGATAATCGGCCTCCGGCGGCTTTAACGACTGCTACCTTGCTCCAACCGTATTATTGATATAGCACACGCCTCATGACCAGCCTCACCCTGTCCGGCGTCACCAAACGCTATGGCTTCAAAACCGTGCTGGATGGCATTTCGCACGAATTCACGCCCGGGCTGACGCTGCTCACCGGCCCCAGCGGTGCCGGAAAATCGACGTTGCTGCGGCTGATCGCGACCGCTGAACGGCCCAATCGCGGCTCCATCAGCTTTGATGGCAACACCGGCCATGCCGCCTTGCGCCGCACGCTGGGTTACGCCCCGCAGGCGGTGGACCTGCCCGATGATCTGACCGCCCGCGAATTCGCTTTGCATATCGCTGCATTGAAGGGCCTTGATGCAACCGCCGCCGATACCCAATTTGGATCGATTACCCAGGCCATCGGGCTGCACGGCGACATCAACAATCGTATAGGCAGCTTTTCGGGCGGCATGCGGCGGCGGCTGGTGTTTGCCCAGGCGATGCTCGGCGCGCCCCGGCTGCTGGCGCTGGATGAACCAACCGCCGAACTGGATGGCGAAACCGCACGCAAATTGGGCGCGCTGATCATGGACCGCGCCAGGGATGCGATCGTCATCATGACGACCCACCTTGCCGATGAACTTGCCCCCCATGCCGCGGCGGTGCTGCGCGTCGAGAACGGCAAATTGACCAGCAAGGCATGACCGCCGTCGCCCTGTCTTCACTCAGCACTTCGCTGACGCGTTACGGCCGCAGTTGGGGGCTGTGGCTGTTGCTGCTCGTTGCCCCCATCGGCGCACGTTACATGATCCCGCGCGAAAACGGTTCGGGGGTGGTCATCGCCATCGGCGGCCATCTGCCAGTGATGACAGCGCCGTTTCTGGGCATATCACTTGGCATTGTCGTGACGACTTTGCTGTTGCCAATCGGCTGGATCTACCTGCGATCAAATACCAACCGCCGCCAGCCTTGGCAGGTGGAGGAAGTCACCGCCGCATCGCGCATCGCCATTGCCCTTGGGCGCTTTGCGGCGGATGCCGCCGTATTGCTGGCGATGCTGGCGGCGCTCAGCATTGCGGGCTGGATATTGGGCTGGCTGATCCTGCCTGCCGGCGGATTTGAACCCTTGGCGATTGTCTTTGCGCTTTGGCTGGTCGCAGCGCCAGCCTTGCTGGGGCTGGCGGCGCTGCGCATCCTGTTTGATGCGATCCCGTTTACCCGTGGTGGCTTTGGTGATTTCGGCTATTTCGTCTCCTGGATCGGCTCGCTGGTCGCGCCGGTGATTGCGCAGGATCGCCCGCCCGGCCTTGCCGCCAATATGGCTGATTTTGCCGGCTTCGTCCGCCCGTTGCAATTTGGCGCGCCCGGCGGCACCGATGATTTCGCGATCGGCGGCGTTGATGTGTTGCCCGGCCATGTGCCGCTGGATGTCATCGCCGGGTTGCTGTCGCCGGGCTATATCGGCTCACGCCTGGCCTGGGCGTTTATCGCGGTAGCCGTCGCGGCGCTGGCCGGTGTGGTGTACCGCCCGCACCGAGCCACCCGCCGCAACATTGTGCCAGGCCGGCTGGCACGGTTGACGGCACTGGGGCCACCACCGCCTGCCATCGCCAATGCACCGCCGCCGCGTCTGATAGTGCTGCCGTTTTTGGGCCTCATCGCCGCCGAATTTCGCCTCATCGCCGCCGGGCGGCTGTTCAAGCTGCTGGCCGTCGCCGCCGCCATCGCCGCCTTTGCCTATGATTTCCGCCATGTCGCCAGCCCGGCGGCGCTGCTGCTGCTGATCTTTGCATTGACCGCCCATGCCGGCCGCAGCGAGGCTCGCGGACTGCTCGCGCTCACCGCCACCACGCCGCAATCGCCCTGGGCGCGGCGGGCGGCGTTCGTCATCGCCGGCACCGGCTGGGCGCTGCTGCTGGCATTGCCGGCCGTGCTGCACGGCGGGGCGGGCGTGCTGGCACGGGCGGCGCAAACTGGTCTCGCGGCGGCATTGGTCGCCATCGTGCTGGCAACGATCAGCCGTTCCGCCTTTGCGCCGCGGCTGGTGCTGCTGATTATCTGGTATGGCTATTTATCGGCGAACTAGGCCTGACGGCGGCGCCAGCGGACCAGCAGCAACACCGAACAGCCGATTTCAACCACACCAACGGCAACGGAGAGAACGGCTGTTGGCACGGCAACGCCAAGCATGGCCGCGCCGCCGATTGCCGCGATCAACCCGCCGAGCAGCCAATACACCGGCTCGCCATAAAGCGTCCGGAACAGAAAATAGCGTGCACCGATCGTCACCGCCACGACCGGCACGGCCAGCGCGGGCGCATGGTGCAACAGCCCATAGGCAATCAATATCCCGCCAAACAACACAAAGGTGCTTTCAAGCCCCACCCGATCGAGCGGATTGGCCGGGTTGACCTTTGGTGCTGCAAATATCGTGCGAGCGAGGAGAAGGGATGCCGGCCAGATCAATATGCCGCCCGCAAATAGCGTCGTGAACGCGAATTTGTCGCCGAAACGGCTGGCGATCAATCCCGCAGTCAGCCACACCAGGCCGGACACCAGCACGCCAGGTGCGCCGCCAACATAGGCACAGGATGCATCACGCTGCGCTGCACCGAAATCCATAGCCACCCCATTTGCTCCATTGGATTGGATCAGCATACACAATATCCACGCCTGGCACGATGTGTCTGCGTCCTGTCCTACACAAGGTGAATCCCCTATCCTGCCAGCTGATGCCGCCCCTTCTCATCGCAAAACAATTTGTGCGCAGAATTTGTCCCTGCACGCCCATAACATATTGTCCCTAAAGTTAGTGTTTTGCCTCCCGGGGCTAACTTTCCAGATTTCGCGCGGTGTCATTTGCGCGGTTTGCGCCGATGCAAAGCGGCCGATATACGGCGTTTCTCGCCGGGATCGATCCCCAAGCGCGCCCGTTTCGCCCCGAACCTGCCCGCAAGACTGGCTGCGAGCCTTTTTTTGAGGGGCTTGAACAGGACAACCAACCATCCGACAATGCGCCAACAATGCTGCTCCTGGGGAACCGCCATGCTGAAATATGCCCTGCTGATTGCAATCACCGCCACACCCGCCACCGCGCGGACGATCATTGTAAACCCCGGTGCCAACGCCCAGGAACGCCTGCAAACCGCGCTGATTGATGCAAAGCCGGGCGATACGATACGGCTGGGCAAGGGCCGCTTTGCACTGGCCGATGGCCTGTCGCTGGATGTCCCGAATGTGGCAGTGCGCGGGGCAGGGCCGGCGCAGACCATATTGGATTTCACCGGCCAAAAGGGTGAGGGCGAAGGGCTGCTGGTTACCGCAAACAACGTGTTGCTGCGCGATTTTGCAGTCGAAAATGCCAAGGGAAACGGCATAAAATCAAAGGCGTCTGACGGCATCAGCTTTGTCAATCTGCGGGTCGAATGGACGCATGGGCCAAAGGCCACCAACGGCGCCTATGGGGTTTACCCGGTATCATCGCAGCATGTGCTGATCGACAAGGTCTATGTGAAGGGCGCGTCGGACGCTGGCATTTATGTTGGCCAGTCGCAGCAGATAATCGTGCGCAACAGCAAGGCGGAGGGCAACGTCGCCGGCATCGAGATCGAAAACAGTTACAACGCCGATGTTCATGACAATGTCGCCACCGGCAACACCGGCGGAATTTTGGTGTTCGATCTTCCCGATCTGCCGCAACAGGGCGGCCATGCGATCCGGCTGTTCCGCAACCAGGTCATCGCCAACAATCACCCGAATTTCGCCTCCGCCGGCAATATCGTTGCCAGCGTGCCATCCGGCACCGGGGTAATGGTGATGGCAAATCGCGATGTTCATGTTTTCGACAATGATATCAAGGACAATGGCGGTAACGGCGTGATGATCGTCGCCTATCAGAACAAATTCACCGATGTGCATTACAATCCGTTGCCGCGCGAAATCGCAGTGCGTGGCAATCGTTTTGCGGGCAATGGTAGCAAACCGGCGTTTCCCGGCGGCGCCCAGATCGCCAGTGCAATTGGTGGCACCCTGCCGCCGGTGATGTGGGATGGAATCACTGGCTATACCGTGCCAGGCGGTGCGGTGACCCAGGCAGCTGGCAGCATTTTCGTAAACGATAGCCCTTTGCTGAACCTGAACCTGAAAATGCAGGGCGCGCAACCGACAGCCGCGCAGCCCGAAGTCGCCAAGATGCTGATCGCGGCGCCCCTGACCGTACCGGCGGTCGTCGTCTTGCCTGCGGCGCAGGAAGCCCGCGCAAACGCCAAATGAAGCGATTGATTTCATTGCCGTTGCTGGGCGTTGCGGCGTTTTCGATTGGCGCCGCCGCGCCCGCGCCCCGGGTTGATGGCGCGCGGTTGCTCGCCGATGATCCGGCGCCGCTGCTGTCGGCCTATCATCTGTTCGCCGATGACGCGGCGCAACTGCCGTCCCCCGGCGTCACCCGCTATACGCTCAACACGCCGTTGTTCAGTGATTATGCTGAAAAATTCCGCGCCGTCTGGATGCCGCCGGGCACCGCCGCCGCCTTTACCGACAAGGGCGTGCTGGATTTCCCGATCGGCACGACGATCATCAAAACCTTTGCCTATCCGGCCGATTTCCGTGCGCCGGACAAGGCCGTCCGGCGCATCGAAACCCGATTGCTGGTGCGCAAGGCCGCGGGCTGGGTGCCGATTTCCTATGTGTGGAACACCGCGCAGACCGATGCCGTGCTGAAACGCGCCGGGCTGCGCGTGCCGGTCAGCTTTATCGACGCCGCCGGCGCCGCCCGTCAGATTGATTATGCCGTACCGAACATCAACCAGTGCAAGCAATGCCATCTGCAGGGTGCCGATGTCACCCCGATCGGGCCGACGGCGGCCAATTTGAATGACGGTCACCAACTCGCCGCCTTGGCCAGCGCCGGCCATCTGACCGGCCTGCCCGCCGTCATGCCGCGCCTTGCCCGCTGGGATGATGTCGCAGAGCCATTGCCCGTCCGCGCCCGCGCCTACCTTGAGGTCAATTGCGGCCATTGCCACAGCCCGGCCGGCTTCGCCTCAAACTCCGGCCTGTATCTGCAACATGATGAGCCCGATCCGGCCCACCAGGGCATCGGCAAGCGCCCGGTCGCCGCAGGTCGCGGGTCCGGCGGGCTCATGTTCGCCATAGCCCCCGGCGATCCCGATGCGTCGATCCTGCTCCACCGAATGGAATCAAATGAACCCGGCGTGATGATGCCGCAATTTGGCCGAACAATGAGCCACGCCGAGGGTATCGTACTGGTCAGGGCCTATATCGCGGGAATGAAACCGAAATAGCGGCCTATTCCGCCGCAGCCTTTTCCCCGGCGGACAACCGTCCGATAGTCAATTCTACCGATCCCGGCAGCATCGGGAGTTGCGCCACTGGCAGCAGATCGACGAGATCGTCCAGCCCGGTTGCAGCGCCCATGTCCTTGAATTTGCGCGCCCGGCTCATCACCCGCGCATCGGCCTGGCCGACCAGCTTGTTCCAGCTGCCGACGGCATTTTCCAGGGCGCGTTGCACCGCGGCGAAATTGCCACCCATGATCCGGATCGAGTCATACAGATCGCGGCCCAATTTGGCGATTTCGGCGGCTTCTTTCGCCAGCCGGGCCTGATCGCGCAGCGCCGCGACGGTGCGCGCGACGGCGACCAGATTGACTGGTCCAGCCAGCACCACCTGGCGTTTGAAAAAATCATTCAGCAACGTGCGGTCCTGCTCCAGCGCTGCACCCAGGAAATTTTCACCCGGCACAAACAGCACGACGAATTCCACCGCTTCGCCAACCGCCTTGGCATAATCCTTTTTGGCCAGCCCGTCGGCATGGGTGCGCACAGCACGGGCGTGCGCCATCAGCATGGCCGCGCGCACCGTCGGATCATCGGTCTCGGCCGCCGAAATATAGGCGTCTATCGAACATTTGACATCGATGACCAGGGCGCGGCCACCGGGTAGCATGATCTTGAAGTCCGGGCGCTGCTTGCCGTCATCGCCATCGACCGAAAATTGCGATTCAAAATCAATGCCTTCGACCAGCCCGGCGCCTTCCAGCACGTTCCGGCACTGTTCCTCGCCCCAGCGTCCTGCAACCTTGCCGGATGACCGCAGCGCAGTTTCCAGCTTTGCCGCCGCCCCCGAAACCCGTTCCTGGCCCAGCACCACGGCGGCCAGCTGTTCCTTCAATCCGCCATAGGCCTCGGTCCGTGCCGCCTCCACTTCACCCAGCCGGGTTTCATATTTGATCAAGGTTTCCTTCACCGGCGCGATCAATTCGGCGAGCTGATTGCGGTTGGCTTCCAGCCCGGCGCCGGCGGCCTCGCGCTGCCGGGTCATCAGGCCCTCGGCGCTTTCCAGCAATTTGGCCTGCGCCCCCTCCAGCGCCTTCCCGGCCAATGCGGTAAAGGTCTCCGCCGTCCGCGCCACTTGAGCGGCATGGGCACGGTCGCGTTCATCCTGCGCGGCGCGAATGGCACTTAATGCGGCGGTCAGCCGTTCGCGCTCGGCCTCGGCACCGGCCAGTTCGGCATTGCGCTGGCTCAGCATCAACACTTCGGTGGCGTGCTTGCCGCGTTCTTCTCGCTGCCGCGCCACTTCGGCGGTCAGCGCCGCCGCATCTTGCAGTGCCTGTGCCCGCGCTGCCCGCGCCTCTGCCAGCGGGCGCCCCCATAGCAGCCAGCCGAACATCAGGGCAATCAACGCCGCGGCGGCGGCAATCAGCGTTTCAGCCAAGACACGACTCCAATAGAACGATTGGAGAACATAACCCGCGCCAGCCGATCAGCAAAGTGGTGATTGCAGGTCCTGGACCCAGAACCGATCACATTTGCACACGGGTATCGTACTGCGTCGAATCAGCCGCCGATGAGGATGCGCACAGCCCCCCAGGCGGCAGCGATCACCAGGATCAATCCCGGCAACGCCGTCAACGCAAAGCCCAGACTGCGCTTTGCTGGATCGGCATAATAGGCGCGGGCATACAGGATGCGGCCGATCGACCAGATGAGGCCGAGCGCCGCGGTGATTTGATCACCCAGCACCGGCGCCGCCAATATGGCCGCAGGCACGAATAAGACCAATTGTTCCAGCGTGTTCATGTGAACGCGGTTGCGCTTTTCAAATTCAGGATGGCCAGACGATGCCGGTGCGGGCACGCCATATCTGGCGCGGGCGCCGCCAACGATAATGCCGAGCGCAAAATAGACGATCAGCGCCAGAACAATAGCAAGTGTGGTCAATGGATAGGCAGCCACGAAAAGTCTCCCCGATTTGAGTCTTGCCCAAATCTAGGCGGTCATGCGTCGGCTGGCAAGCTCAAGCGACGGGCTTTAAACTCGGTGCAATCCGTGTTGCCTCGGAGGGTGTGGTGTTCGGCCCCGGCACACCGGCATCCACGCCGCCTTTTGCCGCTCGGTGGATGGCCTTGCGGATGCGCGGATAGGTGCCGCAGCGGCATAGATTGGTGATCGATGCATCGATCTCTGCATCGCTGGGGTGCGGATTTTCCTTCAACAGCGCCGCCACTGCCATAATCATCCCCGATTGGCAGTAACCGCATTGGGGCACTTGTTCGGCGATCCACGCTGCTTGTACCGGGTGCGACCTGTCGTCGGAAAGCCCTTCGATCGTCGTTACAAAGGTGCCTTCAATCGTCCCGATCGGCACCTGACAGCTGCGTTGCGGCTTGCCATCGATATGGACCGTGCAGGCGCCGCACAGCCCGGCACCGCAACCGAATTTTGTGCCGGTGAGGTTTGATGCGTCGCGCAACGCCCACAACAACGGTGTGTCAGGCGCCACCTTGAAATGCACAGGATTGCCGTTGACGGTGAATTTGGTCATCGATTGCAGCATTAGCGCAAGGACAAGCAAGATGGAACTCTCGACAATCGACTATCGCGTTGATGGGCCAATTGGCCACGTTACCCTGAATCGCCCGCGCGAGCTCAACACGATGAACCGGGCGTTCTGGACTGAAATCATCACGGTGTTTCAGGCTATCGACGCCAATCCGGCCATCCGGGTTGTCATCATCGCGTCAACCGGCAAGCATTTCACCGCCGGGCTTGATCTGGGCATGGCTGCCGCCAGTCTGGGCGGCGTCTCTGGCGATATCGGCCGCGCCCGCGAATCATTCCGCCGCCACGTCAAGCAGATGCAGGAAAGCTTTAATGTTATCGATCGCTGCCGAGTGCCGGTGATCGCCGTCGTGCAGGGGGGCTGCATCGGCGGCGGAGTCGACCTGGTCACCGCCTGCGACATCCGAATCGCCAGCGAAAACGCCTATTTCACCATTCAAGAGGTCAATATTGCCATCGTCGCCGATGTTGGCACGCTGCAACGCATCCCTTACCTGCTGCCGCAGGGACTGATCCGCGAATTGGCCTATACGGGCCGCAAATTCCCCGCAGCGGAGGCGCGCAGCCACGGTTTCGTCAACAGTATCGCTTCAAATCACGAAGCCGCGCTGGCCGCCGCCGAAGCCATGGCCCATCAGATCTCCGCCAAATCGCCGCTGGTGATCGCTGGCATCAAGCAAGTGCTGAACGAAGGCCGCAGCCAGACCATCGAACAGGGGCTGGAATATGTTGCAGTCTGGAATGCTGGTATGTTGCAAGGGGAAGATGTGCCCAATGCCGTGCGAGCGCAAATGGCCAAAGCAGCGGCAGTGTTTGCTGATCTGAAGGCCTGAAAGAATCGTAAAGGTACGGCCGCGACACATCACCCGCTTGCCCCTTTCGCTGCATCGCGTCATAGGGGCGTTATTGTTTGCTGCGGCATTGTCGCGGCGGTTTGCCACGGGGCCATTATGCGCCAGATTTCGCGCCTGATATTGTTGCTTGCGATTGTGTTTGCGCCGCTGCCGGCGCTGGCGCAAACGGCCGATGCGCCGGCTGCTGCCCCGGTTGCCGCAGTTGCGACCACCGATGTTCCGACCGCTACCCCGCAATATGTGCTGCCGACACCTGGCATCGGGCAGCCTGCCGGTGGCTATGACCTGCAAGCGCCGATGACACCTATTGGCCGCGAAGCGCAGAATATGACCGGCAATGTGCTCAACCCGCTCATGGCCGCGACGGCGATCTTCGTGCTTATCCTTCTGGCCTGGACAGTGTTTCGCTACCGCGCGGCCGCCAATCCTGTTGCATCCAAGACCACCCATAACACCGTCGTCGAAGTTGTGTGGACGGTCGTGCCGGTGCTGATTCTGGTCTGGATCGCGGTGCCGTCGTTCAGGCTGCTAGCCAACCAGTATAGTCCACCCAAGGCCGATATTACGATCAAGGCCACCGGCCATCAATGGTATTGGGAATATGAATATCCCGATCAGGGTGGTTTCAGTTTTGATTCGGTGATGCTGACCAAGGCAGAGTCCGAAAAGCGCGGATCGCCCGATCTGCTCGATACCGACAATCGCGTCGTCGTACCGGTGGGGTCGGTCGTCAAGGTGCTGACCACCGCTGCCGATGTCATCCACAGCTTTGCCATCCCTAGTTTCTGGGTGAAAATGGACGCGGTGCCCGGACGCATCAACGAAACCTGGTTCAAGGTGGATCGCCCCGGCGTCTATTTCGGTCAATGTTCCGAACTTTGCGGCACCAAGCACGGCTTTATGCCGATCGCCATCGAAGTCGTGTCAAAAGCGCGGTTCGCGGAATGGGTCGCTGCCAAGCAAAAGGAAAACGGCATCACGCCGCCGATTGCAGCCGGCGCGTCCATCGCCGCCCCGATCAACCCCGTTTCTGCCCCCGCCGCTCCGACTCCGGTCGCTGCGCCCGCGCCCGCCGCCTGATTTCTGGGACCCAAGACCATGGCAACCTCCGCTCTCGTTTCCGATTATGGCCATGATGACCATGCCGATCACAAACTCAGCTTTGTGCAGCGCTGGTTGTTTTCAACCAACCACAAAGACATCGGCACGCTGTACCTGATCTTTGCGATCATCGCCGGAACATTGGGTGGCGCGATTTCGGGGATCATGCGACTGGAATTGGCGCAGCCGGGCATTCAGTATTTGACGTTTTTCACGCAGGGCAATCTCGATGCCTCCTACCATTTGTGGAACGTCTTCATTACCGCGCACGGCCTGATCATGGTGTTTTTCACCGTCATGCCGGCGATGATTGGCGGGTTTGGCAATTGGTTCGTGCCCATCATGATCGGCGCGCCCGATATGGCGTTTCCGCGCATGAACAATGTTTCCTTTTGGTTGCTGGTGCCGTCGTTCCTGCTGTTGCTGGGATCGATGTTTGTTGAAGGACCGGCCGGATTCGACGGTGCCGGCACGGGATGGACGCTTTATCCGCCACTCAGTACATCGGGCCACCCCGGCCCGGCCGTGGACATGGCGATCCTGTCGCTGCACATCGCCGGCGCGTCATCGATCCTTGGCGCGATCAATTTCATCACAACCATTTTGAACATGCGGGCGCCAGGGATGACGCTGCACAAGATGCCGCTGTTCGTTTGGTCGGTGCTGGTCACTGCGTTTCTGTTGCTATTGTCGCTGCCGGTGCTGGCTGGTGCGATCACTATGCTGCTGACCGATCGCAATTTCGGCACGCACTTCTTCACCAGTGATGGCGGCGGTGACCCCGTGCTATACCAGCATCTGTTCTGGTTCTTCGGACATCCGGAGGTTTACATTCTGATTTTGCCGGGCTTTGGCATGGTCAGCCAAATCATTTCGACCTTTTCGAAAAAGCCAGTGTTTGGTTATCTGGGCATGGCTTATGCGATGGTCGCCATCGGTTTTATCGGCTTCCTCGTTTGGGCGCATCACATGTTCACCGCCGGACTGGATGTGAACACGAAAATGTATTTCACGGCTGCAACGATGATCATCGCGGTGCCCACCGGCATCAAGATCTTCAGTTGGATTGCAACGATGTGGGGCGGCTCGATCAGCTTCAAAACGCCGATGCTCTGGGCCGTCGGGTTCATCTTCATGTTCACCGTCGGTGGCGTCACTGGCGTCATCCTGGCAAATGCCGGCGTCGATACCTATTTCCACGACACTTATTATGTGGTGGCGCATTTCCACTATGTCCTGTCACTGGGCGCCGTGTTCGCGATCTTTGCCGGTTTCTATTACTGGTTCGGCAAAATGACCGGCAAGCCTTATAATGAGCTGCTCGGCCAGTTGCATTTCTGGATCTTTTTCGTTGGCGTCAACGTCCTGTTCTTTCCGATGCATTTCCTCGGTCAGGATGGCATGCCACGCCGCATTCCGGATTATCCGGCGCAGTTCGCCTATTACAACAAGATTGCCAGCTATGGTTACGCGATCATGGCGTTTGGCATGTTGTTCTTCTTCATCAATCTGATCGTCAGCTTCTCCAGCAAAAAGCGTGCTGCGGCCAATTATTGGGGTGAAGGCGCAACGACGTTGGAATGGACCTTGTCGTCACCGCCGCCGTTCCATCAGTTCGAAACGCTGCCGATCATTAAATGATCTTCTCCCCTCCCGCTCGCGGGAGGGGTCGGAGGTGGGTTCTTCCTTGCTGCTTCGGCCAATGGATCCACCCCCGGACAGGGAGCCCACCCCGACCTCTCCTTGAAGCAGGGAGAGGAGGACAGATAATATGAACCGACCCATTACCCTGTCTGCTACCGCGCCGGTTACGGCGTTCGCCGAATGGCGTGACTACTATGCGTTGCTGAAACCCCGGGTGATGACGCTGGTGGTCTTTACCGCCGCCTGCGCGATGATCGTCGCGCCGGGCCACATTCACCCCTTCCTCGGCTTTACGGCCATCCTTTGCATTGCAGTTGCCGCCGGCGCGGCAGGCGCTCTCAACCAATGGTATGAAGCCGATATCGATGCGATGATGAAACGCACCGCCAATCGCCCGCTGCCCGCCGGCAAGATGGAGCCGCATGAGGCGCTGTCGTTCGGCGTCGCTCTGGGCATCGGCTCGGTCGCCATAATGGGGTTGGCGTCGAACTGGGTCGCAGCGTTCTGGCTCGCGGTGTCGATTCTGTTTTACGTCATTGTCTACACCGTCTGGCTGAAACGCCGGACCCCGCAGAATATCGTCATTGGCGGTGCCGCCGGCGCATTCCCCGTCATCGTCGGCTGGGCGGCGGTTACCGGGGATACCTCGACGCTGCCTTGGTTGTTGTTCGCCATCATTTTCCTGTGGACGCCGCCGCATTTCTGGGCCCTGGCCCTGTTTATGGAGGCCGATTATGCCAAGGCCGGCGTGCCCATGCTGCCAGTCACGCACGGGATGAAGGCAACGCGGACCCAGGTTCTGCTGTATTCGTTGATGCTGGTCCCGGTCAGTATTGCTCCGGCTGTGCTCGGCCTGACCGGCTGGGCCTATGGGGGCACCGCCGTGACCCTTGGAGCGATTTTCTTGTGGATGGCAGCAAAGGTCCAGCAAAGCACTGCCGAAACCGCAGCGACAATGGTTTCCGAAAAGCAGCTTTTTAAATTCAGCCTGCTCTATCTCGCCTGCCTCTTTGGCGCACTGGTGGCGGATCGGCTGTTACTGCCATGAAACTCCCTGACACGATCCTTGACACCACAGCAAGCTGGACGCCGGCCGAACGTGCCGCTTTTGACGCCCGCCGCAAATCACGCAATCTGGCACTGGGCCTGGTACTGGGCGCGCTCGTCCTGCTGTTTTTCGGCATTACTGTCGTACGCATGGCTTCCGGGTTGGCCAATGGCAAACCCCAGCCTGGGGTCACCCTGCCCACACCACGCGAAACGTCATGAATAGCCTTGCCACCAATCGCGCCAAGCGCCGCACCGCGCTGATCTCGGCCGGAATCGCGCTGGCTATGATTGGCCTCGCCTATGCCAGCGTGCCGCTGTATCGCATGTTCTGTCAGGTTACCGGTTTTGGCGGTACGACCGGCGTTGCCGAGGCAGCAGCTTTGCCCAGTGCCGATCAATTGCGCGCTTTGGCGGGCCGAACCATAAAAGTGCGGTTCGATGCCAATGTCGCACCTGAAGTTGCCTGGAAATTCGCCCCCAAGGTCAATGATATCACTGTCAAGATTGGCCAGAAGAACATGGCTTATTTTACCGCCAGATCGATGGCATCGGTGCCAACCACGGGTCATGCCGGCTATAATGTCTCCCCCGACACGGCCGGCAAGTATTTCCGCAAGATCGAATGCTTCTGCTTCACCGAACAAACACTGAAGGCTGGACAAAGCGTCGAAATGCCGGTCATTTTTTTCATCGATCCCTCCATACTGGATGATCCGGATGCCAAGAACATCGATGAGATCACGCTCAGCTACACGTTCTTCCCGGTGGACAAGCCCGCTGCAAAGTCGGTAAGCGCAACCGCAACAACCATAGCAAACAGGGGCTAGCACCATGGCCGCCGGCAAGACCCACGATTATCACATCCTCACCCCCTCGCCCTGGCCGATCGCCATGTCGGCGACGGTGCTGTTGCTCGCTGCCGGTGCGATCGGCTGGATGCACAAATTCGCCTGGGGGATGCCCGCTTTCTTCTTTGGCCTCGCCGGGGTGATCGCAATGTTCTTCTTCTGGTGGTCCAGCGTTGTCCATGAAGCCAACACGGGCGATCATACGCCGGTCGTCCAACTCCATCACCGCTACGGCATGATCCTGTTCATCGCGTCGGAGGTTATGTTCTTCGTCGCCTGGTTCTGGGCCTATTTCAACGCGTCGCTCTACCCCAAAATGCATGCTGGTATCGATGGTGTCTGGCCACCAAAGGGCGTCGAAGTGCTCGATCCGTTCGTTTTCCCCCTGCTTAACACGCTGATCCTGCTGCTATCGGGCACCACGGTCACCTGGGCGCATCACGCGTTGATCCATGGCGATCGCAAGGGGCTGAAGCAGGGTCTGTGGTTGACGATCGGGCTCGGCGCGATCTTCTCGGCCGTGCAGGCGTTTGAATATCACCACGCCGAATTTGGCATCGCCGGCAGCATCTATGGTGCTACCTTCTTCATGGCGACAGGCTTTCATGGTTTCCAC
Organism: Sphingomonadales bacterium; assembly: GCA_038228305.1. GTDB lineage: Bacteria > Pseudomonadota > Alphaproteobacteria > Sphingomonadales > Sphingomonadaceae > Sandarakinorhabdus. The sequence goes on from JBBRPI010000003.1 coordinate 185,887, forward strand.
GTTATCATCGGCACGATCTTCCTCGCCGTCTGCCTGGCCCGGGTTTACAAGGGAGATTTCACGCCCCGCCAGCATTTCGGTTTTGAAGCTGCGGCCTGGTATTGGCATTTCGTCGATGTCGTCTGGTTGTTCCTGTTCATTGCCATTTACGTCTGGGGATCGAAATTCGGCGCCGCCGTCGTTCACAACGCTTTTGCCTGACGCCGCACCGCCGTTGGCACGGGTGATCTTCACCGGTCGTTGCCCGCGGTGTGGCAGGGGGCCGGTTTTTGATGGGCTGCTCGCCTTTACCCCTAGCTGCACGGTATGCGGGCTGGATATCGCCGGCTTCAACGTTGGCGATGGTGCCGCCAGTTTTCTCATCCTGATCGTCGGTGCCATTGTTACCGGCCTCGCCATGTGGCTGGAACTCAGCCAATCACCGCCCTGGTATGTTCATGCCGCGCTCTGGCTGCCGTTGACGCTGGTACTTTCGATCGGGCTGATGCGCGTCGCCAAGGCGCTGTTCCTGGCGTTGGAGTATCGCAGCGACGCCCGACAGGGACACCAGTGAGGCGCGTCCCACTATTTCCAACCATAATCACCTTCATCATGCTGACGGTGCTGATCGGTCTTGGCATCTGGCAACTGCAGCGACGCGAATGGAAACACACATTGATCGCCAGGTTGGAGGCGGCAAAAACACTGCCGCCGCTCGAACCCAACGACTATTTCAATGCCATGATCGGCAAACAAAGCGTTCAGTACCGCCGCGCCGAACTGCCTTGCTCCCCCGGCGATGTGCTGCCCTATGATTTGAAGGGCGGTAGCAGCGCCACCGGGACATCGGGTTATCTGCTACTCGTGTCCTGCCGGCCGAATCGCAAGGCTCCCGATATCGTCGCCGTCGCCGGCTGGACAATGCGCCCCGATGCTGCCGCCGTTCTGCTGCACGTCGATACGGTGTTCAAGGGCCTGATCATCGAACACCCCTATGGCAAAGCGCCCGGTCGGCCGCAGTTCATGCTGATCCCTGACACTGCGGTGCCGCCCTTGGTACCATCGCAAATGCCCAGCCCCCAGGATTTGCCCGACAATCACCTGTCCTACGCCGGCCAATGGTTTGGCCTGGCGGTGACGCTGGCGGTGATTTATGGCCTGTGGCTGCGGCGGGCGCTGGGGCGACCAGGCCGTTGATAGCGTTCGCGTTCAGCTAACGCGGCCGGCCTTGTGCATGGCGCCAGCGACTTCTGGCGGCATATATTTCTCATCATGCTTGGCCAAAATAGTTTCGGCGGTAAACACGCGCGATGCCGGATCGATCCGCCCTTCCGCAATCACGCCCTGGCCCTCACGAAACAGATCGGGCAAGATGCCGGTATAAGTCACCGGCCAGGTCTTGGCGTTGTCAGTGACGATGAAATGCACCGTTTGCCCGGCGCGGACCAAGGACCCGCGCTCGACCATGCCGCCCAGGCGGATCGCCTCGGTTGGCGCTGGCTTGCCGGCGAGGTCACTGGGGGCATAGAAATAGGTCGCCTTGTCTCCCAGTGTGGAAAACGCCAATGCGCCGGCACCGCCCAGCGCAACCATGGCGCCCAGAACAAGATACAAACGTTGCGTCTTGGCCTTGATCTTCATTTGCGTTTCAGCTGGTCAGATCGCTTTTCTGCGCTGCGCATCGACAGGTAACTCCACAACATTAACGCCACCAGGCCACCGACGGTCAGGATATAGGATGGCAGGATATATGATGCCCATAAATCGGGGCGAGCGACCATATTTTCAATCATGCCACCGCCTCTGCCATGCGCCGTGATCGCGCTTCAACCCGTTGTTCGGCCAGCATGGCGCGCATCCGCATCAGCACGATGGCCGCGAACAACAGCGAAAAACCGGCGACGGAGAGCAGCAGCGGCAGCAATATTTCCGGTGCGATCGTGGATTTTCCGGCAATCAGGCTGATACTCGGGCCCTGATGCAGCGTATTCCACCATTCGACCGAATATTTGATGATCGGCAGGTTGATCGCGCCGACCAGCGCGAGGATCGATGCACCGCGACGTTCACCGCCATGTTCGCTTTCAGACGCTGAAAGCGCCAGGTAGCCGAGATACAGGAACAGCAAGACCAACATCGACGTCAGCCGCGCATCCCATACCCAATAGGTGCCCCAGGTCGGTTTACCCCATAGCGAGCCCGACATCAGGCAGATCGCGGTAAAGGCGGCGCCGGCAGGCGCAATCGCCCGGGCTGCGATGGTGGCCAGCGGATGACGCCAGATCAGCGCGGTGGCCGAGGCGATGGCGAGGCCGAAATAGCCACCCGAGCCCAACCAGGCAGCCGGCACATGAACATACATAATGCGCACGCTTTCGCCCTGTTGATAGTCAGGGGGCGACGCGAACAGGCCGATATAGAGCCCGACAATCGTCAGCCCAAGGCCAAGCGCAACGGTCAATGGTGTTGCCCAGGCGGCGATCCGCAGAAAGCGGGCGGGATTGGCGAAACGATGCACGGCGCTGCTTTTAGCACGCCGGGGCGCAGAGGGAAGGGGATGTTATTGTCGCGTTGCCGGGGCTGGACGCTGGCGTCATGATCGGTTATTCCTTCGATCATGATCGTTTCGGGCCTTTTGTTGCTTCGACTTACGCGCCCTTAGGCGCGATGTTTTTGCTCGCCCGATCAGGGCTTGAGTCACCGCGCCTGAGGGATTTTTCCGCCATACTTCCGGAACCCGAATTTACAGGCTTTGCACCATGACCGATCATATCCGCATTTTTGACACGACCCTGCGCGATGGCGAACAATCGCCCGGCTGCTCGATGAATCTCGAGGAGAAGCTGAAGGTCGCGGCCCAACTCGAAGCGCTGGGTGTTGACGTGATCGAGGCCGGCTTTGCCATCGCCAGCGAGGGCGATTTTGAAGCGGTGACGGCTGTTGCCAAACAATGCGAAACCGCCATCGTCGCCAGCCTGGCGCGCGCCGCGATGCCCGATATTGATCGTGCCTGGGCCGCGGTCCGCCATGCGAAACGCCCGCGCATCCACACCTTCATCGCCACATCGCCGCTGCACATGCGGGCGAAATTGAACAAAACGCCCGAAGAAGTGCTCGACGCCATCGCTGCATCCGTCAGCCACGCCCGCAATCTGTGCGATGATGTCGAATGGTCGGCCGAAGATGCCACGCGCACCGATCCGGATTTCCTGTGCCGGGCCGTTGAAATCGCCATCCGCGCCGGGGCGTCGACGATCAACCTGCCCGATACCGTTGGCTATGCCACGCCCGAAACCTATGGCGCCATGTTCCGCGATGTGATCGCCCGTGTGCCTGGTGCCGACAAGGCAATATTTTCGACCCATTGCCACAATGATCTGGGGCTGGCGGTGGCCAATACCCTGTCCGCAATCATGGCCGGCGCGCGGCAGTGTGAGGCAACCGTCAATGGCATTGGCGAACGTGCCGGCAATGCCGCGGTGGAGGAAATCGCCATGGCGATCAAGGTTCGCCATGATGTGCTGCCGGTGCGCACCGGGATCATTTCGACGGAAATCACCCGCGCCTCGCGGCTGGTCAGCGGCATCACCGGCATGGCAGTGCAAGCCAACAAGGCCATTGTCGGCGCCAATGCCTTTGCCCATGAAAGCGGCATCCACCAGGATGGGATGCTGAAGGATTCCGGCACCTATGAGATCATGACGCCCGAAAGCGTTGGCATGGGTGCGACCAATCTGGTGCTGGGCAAGCATTCGGGCCGCGCCGCCTTTCGCCAGAAATTGGGCGAAATGGGATACGACCTGTCCGACAATGAATTCGGCGATGCCTTCAAGCGTTTCAAGGACTTGGCCGATGCCAAGAAACAAGTGTTTGACGAAGACATTGTCGCGCTGGTCGATGATGAAGTGCTGCGCGGCCATGATCGGATTCAGGTTGTTGAGGTCGAGGTCTATTGCGGCAGCAACGGGCCACAACGGGCGATCCTGACGCTGAACATCGATGGCGTGGAGCACACAGCCGCGGTGCGCGGCAACGGCCCGGTCGATGCGCTGTTCAACGCCATTCGCAAGCTGGTGCCGCATGATGGCGCGACCTTGCAGCTTTACCAGGTCCATGCGGTGACAGCCGGCACCGATGCCCAGGCCGAGGTGTCGGTGCAGCTATCCGAGGATGGCCGCACCGCGCGTGGCACCGGGGCGCATACCGATACGCTGGTCGCCAGTGCCCGCGCCTATGTCAACGCGCTGAACAAGCTGGTGGTGAAACGCGGCCGCAGCGCGCTGGCGGCTGCCGGCTGATACCTGTCACGCGATGGCGCATTTCGGGTCGAATTTGCGACATTTCCGGCTGAATCGGGTGATTTGGGCGCGATTTTGATGCGGTTCGCAGGGCGCAAAGGTTAACGCCAGTTCGATAAAAGTCTTAATATTTTCCTTATTTTCCGATTTCAACGGTATTTTTCGGTTTTTGGGGGGAATCCAGGGCGGTGAACGGCGTTGAACGGCGGGGTCGATGGGCGGCGAGGACGCGGTTCATAACCTGTCTGGTTCGCGTAGGACAGGGGTTGTGCGGCTCCTCTCTCGCTTGCGGGAAAGGCTGCACTGAATTTCGGCGGGGCCGTGACGGGAAAAATCGCCTTCAGCCATCCGGTAGGGTGATGCCCTGCATGATCCGGTCGGTTTCGCCCAGAATCCGGATGATTTTCTGGTATTGGCGGATGCCATCGCAGCTCAGCCCGCGCGGCCCATGCGATCCTGCAGCCAGCGGGTCTTGGCGACAGTAACAGCCGCCTGCTTCTCCGCATCCAGCTTGGCGATATATTCCTCGGCGATCGCCCCGAACCTGTTGGCCGCTGCAAAGTGTCGAGCAATCCGGGCTTCGCGCTTGGCGGCACTGCCAGCCTCGGCGGCCTTGCGAGCCGTATCGCGTCGTTCGCGGGCCTCTTTCAACCCAACTTCGGGATAGCCGCCCAGCGCCAGCTACTTTTCCTTGCCGCGGCGCCGATGCTTCAACCGCCACAGCTTTGAGCCGGCGGCTGTCACCAGCATATACAGCCCCTTTTCGTCGGCAATCTTGCGATCAACCTCGCCGGGCTTTGCTTGCCGTATCGCGGTATCTGTCAGTGACATCGGCTTGCCCTCGCAGCCTGGATGCATGACTGCTTGGAAAGGCCCCCGGAAAACTGTGCTTGCCGGCGAATATCGGCGAACGCAGGCGGTCACTGCGAGAGTTAAACTCCCTGATATATAGGGTTTTTTTCAATCCCTGACGGCCGCTGGCGGTCAGGACGTTGGTGCCCGGAAGAGGACTCGAACCTCCACGCCCTTGCGAGCGCTAGCACCTGAAGCTAGTGCGTCTACCAATTCCGCCATCCGGGCACGGGGTAGGAGGGGCCGGTTAGGGGGCGGCGGCGGGCTTGTCAATCATTTGCGGCATCTGGCGCCGCGACAGGGGCAGAATCCCGCGCTAAAGGGCGGAAATGATGAATTCCCTTCCTGCTGATTCTCTGGTCACCGTCATCGGCGGATCGGGTTTTCTTGGCCGCTATATCGTCCAGCGACTGGCGGAGGCGGGGCACCGGGTGCGCGTGGTGGTGCGGCATCCCGAATCGGCGTTGTTCCTGAAACCGCTGGGCGGCCTGGGGCAGATCCAGTTGGTGCGGGGCGATATCACGTCGGATGCGGCGATGGCGGCGGCGTTTGCAGGCGCTGCGGCCGGAATCAATCTGGTCGGCATATTGGACGAACGCGGCGGGCAGCAGTTTGATGCCGTGCAGGCCGAAGGTGCCGGCCGGGCGGCAACAGCGGCAGCGGCAGCGGGGATTGGGCATTATGTCCAGATATCGGCGATTGGTGCGGATGGCGCCTCGGCCGTGCCCTATGCGCGGACCAAGGCCGCCGGAGAAGCGGCGGTACTGGCGGCGATCCCCACGGCGACCATTTTGCGGCCCAGCCTGGTGGTCGGGCCAGAGGACCAGTTCCTCAACCGCTTTGCCGCCATGGCGCGACTGTCACCAGTGCTGCCCGTGGTGGCGGGGGCCAGCCGGTTTCAACCGGTCTATGTGCTCGATGTCGCAGCGGCTGTTGTGGCGGCGCTGGGCATGGCGGGCAGCGGCAAGACCTATGAACTGGGTGGCCCCGATGTGATGACATTCCGCGCGATCCTGCAGATGATCAGCGATGAAACGCATACCCATCGCCCGTTGATCAGTCTTCCCGATGGGTTGGCGCGGTTGATGGGCCGGATCGGCGATATCCTGCCGTTCGTGCCGATGACGTCGGATCAGTTTGCCATGTTGCAGCGGGATAATATTGTCGGGGCGGGGATGCCGGGGCTGGCAGAGCTTGGGATCACGGCGACGCCGCTATCGGCGTTTGCGCCCGCGATGCTGGCACGCTATCGCCCGGGTGGAAGATTCAGCAAGTCGGATTGATTGCGGCGTCATCAAAAATCGCCTGATGCCAGCGTTCGACGGCGTTGATCACGCTGGTCGGTGCATCATTGGCGGTGCAACAAAAACCGCGTGATGCGGGCATCCGCAACAGATGGTCCGATTCGGAACCGCCGCCGGCAAGATGGCGCACGATTTCGGGGCCAGCCAGATCGTCGACGCGGGCCGACTCGATGATGGAATCAAGGCGCGCCTGCAACGCCGCGATCATCGCGGCTTCAGGCTCGGCATGGCGATCACCAAGCGCGGCGAGCCGCAGCACGACGACCGGCGCCACCGATGGCGGGCGTTCGCGATAGCCTTGCGCACCAAAAAACAAGCCGTCCGTGGCCAGCATCGTCCCGCCTGCCACACCGTTGAGCATCCAGAACACCAGTCCGTCATGCACGTCGGCGTCCTCGGCGATGAAATAGAGCTGGTGGTGAAGGATGAAGCCGCGGCCGCGAAAATTCCAGAAGGCGCCCGGGCTGTGCATCCGCAACGTGTCGCCATCGCGCCAGATGATGAACAATTCGGCGATCAGTGCCGGTGTCATGAACCGCTGCCGGATCAACAGATGGATGCCGCAATAGGCATCCCCCTCGCGCTTGACCTCGATCGCGCTGTGAAATGCCGATACCGGCAGCCACTCGGCAAGCTCGGCCGGTTCGATCGCGGGTGGCACCAGCAGCGCGGCAAAGCGTGTCGCCGACGTTGCCCAGGCCGTCATGTCGAACCCGGGGCGCTGGCTGGCGATCCAGGCCGTGATCAGACTGAGATTGTGTTCGCTGGGGCGCATCAGGCCGCGTGTCCAGCGGCCAACCACCGATTTGTCGACACCGATGATGGCGGCGAGACGGGCGCGACTCACATTGAGCGCTTCGAGTGCCCGCGTCAGTCGATCCCCCAGATCATCACTCGCCATGCCGCATTGTCCATGGATACGCATCGAAACGCAACCCGTGACGCAACCACTGCGCCTGCCGCTGCATCAGCTGCGGCGGCAGGCGCAACTGCCCGGTGGCCGCCAATGGCACTAGGCATTCTGCAAGATTGCCCGACCAACCCGCTGGAACAGGAGACCGGCCATGCCGCTCGTCAATATCGAAGTCATCAAGGACGTCTTCACCGCCGAGCAAAAGCGCACATTGATCGCGCGCGTCACCGATGCTGTGGTGTCGGTCGAAGGCGAGGCGCTGCGCGGCGTCACCTGGGTCCGCATCCAGGAATATGAGCAGGGCGACTGGGCAATCGGCGGCAACATGCTGATGGCAAAGGATGTCCATGATCTGGCGGCGTGACGCGCGCCGCAGCCATCCGCAGTTGGCGGTTCAATAGTTCCAATTGTTCAAGAATACAGGGTGTAACATGACGCTTTTCAACAGGGCTGCATTGACGGCTGCACTCATAATTTCGTCGGTGGCGCCGGTTGCCGCAGCGACGATAACCTACAGCCAGGGTGTTTCGAACCCGACGCAGCCGGACTGGAATGCCACGCTGTCGTTGCGGCAATTCGATCCATCACTGGGCACTTTGACCGGCGTCAGGGTGGGGCTCGCCGCCACGATTGGCGGCTATACCTATGTCGAAAACCTGTCCACGACCGTGACATTCTTTTTCTCGACCGGCGGGCGGGCGTTTGTGAGGTTGCTGGGGCTGCCGAACGCCAACCCGCTGATCGCGCCGATATGGCAAAGTGGCAGCCAGTTCATCAACCTGTTCGACGGCGTCAGCAATTTCTCCGGTGCCGATTCCGCTTATTTCAGCGGCAGCAATGGCGCCGACGGCCTTCAGAACCTCAGCGATTTCAGCGGTTACAGCGGATTTGGATTTCTGGATGCCCTTCTGGATGTGCGCGGCGATGGACCGCAGGGATATTCAACGTTCCAGGACAACATCTACCATTCTCAACTCTATCATTCCGACCTCGTGACGGCGGCCGGATCGATCACCTACATTTATGACCCGATTGCAGTGCCGCCCACCGGCGGCGTTCCCGAACCCGCAAGTTGGGCCATGTTGATCGCCGGATTCGGCCTTGTCGGTGCTGTACTGCGGCGACGCCGTCTGGTGATGCCGGCGCAAGCCCACTCCGCGCTGGCGCCCACGCCGGCACCCCGTTAGAGCTTCGCCGTCGGCAACCCTGCGCGGCGGCGGAGACTATCGGCCTTGGACCATTCGCTTTTGACCATCATCCTGCTCGGCATCGTCGAGGGGTTGACCGAGTTTTTGCCAGTGTCGTCGACCGGGCATCTGATTTTGGCCGGCGAGTTGCTGGGTTTCAAGGGCGATGCCAATGCAACGTTCGAGATTGCCATCCAATCGGGTGCGATTCTGGCGGTGGTGGTCGCCTATTTCCGGCGATTCGTCGATGTCGGGGTCGGGTTGTTCAGCAGGGCATCTGGCCCCTGGGCGTTCCTGCGCAATATCGTGCTGGGCTTTGTGCCGGCGGGGATTGCCGGCGTGCTGTTCCTGAAGGCGTTTGAGGCCATGCTGAAGACCCCGATCATCGTCGCGGTGGCGTTGATCGTCGGTGGGTTGGCGATCCTGATCATCGAAAAGACTGCCCAGAATCCGGTGGTGTCCAGCGTGGAGACGATGCCGGCGCGCTCGGCGTTGCTGATCGGGGTGGGCCAGTGCCTGGCGATGATCCCCGGGGTGTCGCGATCGGGCGCCACCATCATGTCGGCGCTGCTGCTGCGGGTTGATCGCAAGACCGCGGCAGAGTTCAGTTTCTTCCTCGCCGTGCCGACCATCGCCGGCGCGACCGTGCTGCTGATGTGGAAAAATCGTGACAGCCTGGACACCAGCCAGATGTCGGCGATCGGCATCGGTTTTGCGGTGTCGTTCGTCGTTGCGCTGGCGGTGGTGAAGGGCTTTGTGGCGATCGTCAGCCGTTATGGCTTTGCGCCGTTCGCCTGGTATCGGATTGTGGTGGGATCTGCGGCGCTGATCTGGCTGCTGGCGCGTTAGCGTGTTGGGCGCAGGATTATAAATCCCAGGACGGCGGTTGACAGTTTACACAGCGCCGCCAAGGAAGTAGGGCCGATCTGGCCTTAAATAAGGAAGTAGATTTCAATTCAAGGCGTCGTTACCGTATAATAGGACAGTTTAACTGCCCTAAATGCACGTTTTCGCGTGACTTCAGCCTTTCAACGCTTTAACCGCCGTCCCGGAAAGGGGCGGATGCCATGGCCGAGACGCGGATGTTGAAATTCACCGACCAGGCGCAGGCCTATCCGGCAAAGCGGACGGCTGACCAGCGCACCGATGATTTCCTCGAAATCGCCCGGCCCTATATCATCGCCAAGGCCGAGGAACAGGCGGCGCGCTGTTCGCAGTGCGGCGTGCCATTTTGCCAGGTGCATTGTCCGCTGCACAACAACATCCCCGATTGGCTGAAGCTGACCGCCGAAGGCCGGCTGGAGGAAGCCTATGAACTATCCGCCGCCACGTCGACGATGCCCGAAATCTGCGGCCGCATCTGCCCGCAGGATCGGCTGTGTGAGGGCAATTGCGTCATCGAAAAGGATTTTGGCAGCGTCACCATCGGGGCTGTTGAAAAATTCATCACCGATACCGCCTGGGAAAATGGCTGGGTCAAGCCGCTGCGCATTATCGCTGATCGGTCTTCGCAATCGGTCGGAATCATTGGCGCCGGGCCGGCCGGCCTGACCGCCGCGGAATTGCTGCGCGGCAAAGGGTATGCGGTGACGGTTTACGATCGCCATGATCGTCCGGGCGGCCTGCTGACCTATGGTATTCCGGGCTTCAAGCTGGAAAAACCGGTGGTGATGCGGCGGGTGGACCGACTGCGCGATGCGGGCGTGATGTTCGTGCAGGAATTCATGGTTGGCCGCGATGCGAGCCTGTCCGAATTGCAGGCGCGCCATGATGCGATTCTGGTGGCGACCGGGGTTTATAAACCGCGCGAGGTTGCCGTGCCGGGTGCCGATGGGCCGGGCGTGGTCGAAGCGCTCGACTATCTCACCACATCGAACCGCGCCGGTTTTGGTGACAGCGTCAGCGCCGATCTGGATGCCAGTGGCAAGCATGTTGTTGTCATCGGCGGCGGCGATACCGCAATGGATTGCGTGCGGACGGCGGTGCGGCAGGGTGCGGCCAGCGTCAAATGCCTGTATCGCCGCGATCGCGCCAACATGCCGGGCTCTGTCCGCGAAGTCGCCCATGCCGAGGAGGAAGGCGTTGAATTCGTCTGGCTCGCGGCGCCGGCTGCGATCGCTCCGGGCGCGGTTTCGGCCAGCCGGATGCGGCTGGCGCAGGCCGGTGCCGATGGTCGGCGCGCGCCTGAGGTGGACCCAGGTGGCGATTTCACGGCGCCTGCCGATCTGGTCATCAAGGCATTGGGCTTTGACGCGGAAGATTTGCCGGGGCTGTTTGGCGCGCCCGATTTGTCGGTAACGCGCTGGGGCACGCTGCGCTGTGATGGCAAGACGATGATGACGTCGTTGCCCGGGGTGTTTGCGGCAGGCGACATTGTTCGTGGTGCATCGCTGGTGGTTTGGGCGGTGCGCGATGGGCGTGACGTGGCGGCGCAGATGCACCAGTATCTGCGGGCGGCCATCGGCGCTGTTGCCCGGGCCGCGTGAGCAGGAGGTTGTGATGCGTTTGCGTATTTTCATGTTGATGTCTGCGCTGGTCTCGCTGCCGGTTGCGGCCCAGATGGCGCCAATTGCGCCGCCGGCAACCGTTGCTGCCGCCGGGCCGGTTGATCCGGCGCGGCTGGACGTCGCCCGGCGGATCATGCTGAGACTGCTGCCCGATGGTACTTATAAAACCCTGATGGGTGGCAGCATGCAGCAGATGATGGGCCGCATGACCGAAGGCGCCTATAATATTCCCTTGCGGACTTTCATGGACCAGGCCGGGCTGACGCCGGCGCAAAAGGCCAAAATTGGCCCCGGCACGCTGGGCGAGATTATGAAAATTCTCGATCCGGCGTTTCAGCAGCGCCAAAAGCTGACGATGGACATTCTTTTTGCCGAAATCACCACAATGCTGAGCAGCATGGAGCCTGACCTGCGTGAGGCGATGGCCGGCGCCTATGCCCGCAAGTTCGATCTGGGCCAATTGGGCGAAATCGATCGGTTTTTCGCAACGCCGACCGGCAGCGCCTATGCCGCGTCGACGATGACGATCATGGCTGATCCGGCAATAGCGGCCCGCATGCAATCCATGCTGCCGATGGTGCTGAAGGCGATGCCGGCGATCATGGAAAAATCAAAGGCAGCAACTGCCGGTTTGCCAGCGCGGCGCAAATATGAAGACCTGACCCCTGCCGAACGCAGCCAGTTGGCCGGGCTGATGGGCGCCACATTGCCCGCAAAACCTGTAAAAAAGGTACCCGTGACATGATCAATTTGCTTGCCGCCGTTGTGATGGCGTCTGCTGCACCCGCCGCCGCGCCTGCCGCCGCCATCGACCCCGCTGCCATGCAGGCGGCGACGGCGCTGGTTGCGCAACTGGACGTCAAATCCCAGGTGCTGGCCAGCATGGGGCAGAATATCCAGATGATGCGATCCGGTGTCGCCATGCGATCGATGCTGGCACAGCAGCCCGGATTCATCCCGGCCTATCAGGCCAACAAGGCGCGTTTTGATGCGGCCCTGCAAAAGGCCGGCGGCATTCAGGCCAATATTGCCGAAAAGGTTATCCGCGAGAATAGCCAGGCCGTCGTCAATGAAGCGGCCAGGGCCTATGCGCGCAACTATACCGCCGCCGAACTGCGCGGCCTTGCAGCGTTTTTCCAAAGCCCGCTTGGCAAGGCATTGAACGGCAAGCAGCCGCGCGTCACCGCTGAAATCAGCAACGCGAGCGCCCAGTTGCTGGGATCAAGGATCGACGCCGGCATGAAGGCGGCGGCACCGCAATTGCAGGCGGCGCTGGCACCGCTGAATGCGGCACCGCCGGCTGCGACACCAGCTACCAAGAAAAAATAGCCATGCAATTGGCATCATCCGGCCGTTTGTGCGGCGGTGATGCGCTTTCCTTTCCTGAACTACAGGCCTGCCTTCATGACCGTATCCGCTGCTGAACGTGCCCGCATTGCCGAATTCGGCATGTATCGGCCTGATCTGGAATCCGATGCCTGCGGTGTCGGCCTGATCGCTGCCACCGATGGCGTGGCATCGCGCCGCGTCGTCGTTGCGGGGATCGAGGCATTGAAGGCGGTGTGGCACCGCGGCGCCGTTGATGCCGATGGCAAGACTGGCGATGGCGCCGGCATCCATGTCGAACTTCCCTTGGGCTTTTTCCAGGAACATATCGGCCGGGCCGGCCATGCGCCAAAGCCCAATCTGCTGGCGGTTGGCATGGTGTTTCTGCCGCGCACCGATCTGGCCGCGCAGGAAACCTGCCGGACGATCGTGGAATCAGAAATCATCGGTTTCGGCTACAAGGTTTATGGCTGGCGACAGGTGCCGGTCGATGTTTCGGTGATCGGCGAAAAGGCGCAATTGTCACGGCCCGAGATCGAACAGATCATGATCGCAGGGCCATTGCCGGGCGATGGAAAGGCGGCGCTGGAGGCATTTGAAAAGGACCTGTACCTGATCCGGCGGCGGATCGAGAAAAAGGTGATCGAGGCGCAGACACAGGGGTTCTACATCTGCTCGCTGAGCGCCCGGTCGATCATCTACAAGGGACTGTTCCTGGCGGAGGAGCTTTCGGTTTTCTATCCCGATTTGATGGATGAACGCTTTGTTTCGCGATTTGCGATTTATCATCAGCGCTATTCGACCAACACATTTCCGCAATGGTGGCTGGCGCAGCCGTTTCGCTGCCTGGCGCACAACGGCGAAATCAACACGGTGCGCGGCAACACAAATTGGATGAAAAGCCATGAAATCAAAATGGCGGCCGCTGCCTTTGGTGAACATTCGGGCGATATAAAGCCGCTGATACCGGCCGGCGCATCGGATACCGCCGCGCTGGATGCGGTGTTTGAAGCCTTTGTACGATCAGGGCGTGATGCGCCGACCGCCAAGCTGATGCTCGTCCCCGAAGCCTGGGGCAAGGATGACAGCCTGCCCGACAATCATCGTGCCATGTATGCGTTTTTCTCCAGCGTGATGGAGGCCTGGGATGGCCCGGCGGCATTGGCGATGACGGATGGCCGTTGGGTGGTCGCCGGCCTGGATCGCAACGCGTTGCGGCCGATGCGATACTGCATGACCCGCGACAATCTGCTGGTGACGGGATCAGAGGCCGGCATGGTGGTGATCCCCGAGGCCGATATGGTAATGAAGGGCGCCCTGGGGCCGGGCGAAATGATCGCTGTCGATCTGGATGGTGACCCGGGCCAGGCGCCCCGGTTTTACACTGACCGTGAAGTCAAGGATCGCATCGCCGACGCCAATGACTATGGCAGGCTGGTTGCTGGCTTCACCAATTTCCAATCGATGAAGGGCCATGACGACCCGCAGCCGGGGGCCGCCTATGCGCGCGATGAACTGCGCCGCCGCCAGGTCGCCGCCGGGCAAACGATGGAAGATATGGAACTGCTGCTGGCACCGATGGTCGAGGACGCCAAGGAAGCCATCGGCAGCATGGGCGATGATGCGCCGCTGGCGGTGATTTCCGAAAATGCCCGCAATTTAAGCCATTTTTTCAGGCAGAATTTTTCGCAGGTGACCAACCCGCCGATCGACAGCTTGCGCGAAACCCGGGTGATGAGCCTGAAAACCCGGTTTTCAAACTTGGGCAATATTCTGGACGATGGGGCCAGGCAGGAAGGCGTGATGGTCATCGATACGCCGGTGATGACCAACAAGGGCTGGGATGTGCTGAAACGACATTTTGGCAAGCAGGTGGCCGAAATCGATTGCACGTTCGACATTGCCGGCGGGCCGGAGGCGCTGCGTGCTGCCATCGCCCGTGTGCGCGATGAAGCCGAAGTCGCGGTGCGTTCAGGCAAAAGCCAATTGTTTTTGACCGATGAGCAACAGTCCGCAACCAGGGCCGGCATCACCATGATTCTGGCCACCGCCGGCGTGCACACGCATCTGGTGCGCAAGGGCCTGCGAACCTTTGCATCCATCAATGTGCGCTCGGCCGAAGCGCTGGATACGCATTATTTCGCGGTGCTGGTCGGGGTCGGGGCGACGACCGTCAACGCCTATCTGGCGCAGGAGGCGATTGCCGATCGCCAGGCGCGCGGGCTGTTTGGCGCGCTCAGCTATGAGGAGTGCGTCGCGCGGTATCGCAAGGCGGTTGAGGATGGCCTGCTGAAAATCATGGCCAAAATGGGCATTGCGGTGCTGTCATCCTATCGGGGTGGTTATAATTTTGAAGCGGTCGGGCTCAGCCGAGCGCTGGTCAATGATTTCTTCCCGGGCATGCCGGCAAAGATTTCGGGTGAAGGCTTTGAATCGCTGTTCATCAACGCCCAGATGCGCCACGAGGCAGCCTTTGACGAAGATGTCATCGCGCTGCCGATTGGCGGGCTGTACCGCTATCGCGCCAACAGCGAGGCGCATGCCTATCAGGCCGGGCTGATCCATTTGCTGCAACATGCGGTGCAGAACAACAGTTATTCGGATTACCTCAAATTCTCCCGTGCCGTCCGCGAATTGCCGCCGATTGCGCTGCGTGATCTGCTCGATTTCGTCGAAACCAAGCCGATTCCGGTCGAGCAGGTCGAATCGATCACCGAGATTCGCAAGCGGTTCGTGACGCCCGGTATGAGCCTGGGCGCGCTGTCGCCTGAGGCGCATGAGACGCTGGCGATTGCGATGAACCGCATCGGTGCCAAGGCAGTGAGCGGTGAAGGTGGCGAGGATCCTTCGCGCTACAAACCCTATGCCAATGGCGATAATGCCAATTCGGTGATCAAGCAGGTTGCATCGGGGCGTTTCGGCGTTACCGCCGAATATCTGCTGGCCTGTGAGGAAATCGAGATCAAGGTCGCGCAGGGCGCAAAGCCGGGCGAAGGCGGGCAATTGCCCGGATTCAAGGTCAGCGAAATGATCGCGAAACTGCGCCATGCCACCCCCGGCGTCAGCCTGATTTCGCCGCCGCCGCACCATGATATCTATTCGATCGAAGATCTGGCGCAGCTGATTTACGATCTGAAACAGATTAATCCGCGCGCGCGTGTGTGTGTCAAACTGGTCAGCAGTGCCGGCATCGGCACGGTGGCGGCCGGCGTTGCCAAGGCGCATGCCGATGCGATTTTGATCGCCGGCCATGTTGGCGGCACCGGCGCGTCCCCACAAACCAGCATCAAATATGCTGGCACGCCGTGGGAAATGGGGCTGAGTGAAGTCAACCAGGTGTTGACGCTGAATGGCCTGCGCCACCGCGTCAAACTGCGCACCGATGGCGGCCTGAAAACCGGGCGCGACATTGTTGTGGCCGCGATTTTGGGCGCCGAGGAGTTTGGCATCGGCACGCTCAGCCTGGTTGCCATGGGCTGCATCATGGTTCGCCAATGCCATAGCAACACCTGCCCGGTCGGCATCTGCACCCAGGACGAGGCGTTGCGGCAAAAATTCACCGGCAGCCCCGAAAAGGTCATCAACCTGATGAGCTTCATCGCCGAGGAAGTCCGCGAAATCCTGGCGAAACTCGGCGTCAAATCGCTGAACGATGTCATCGGCCGGACCGAATTGCTGCGCCAGGTCAGCCGCGGCGCCGAACATCTGGATGATCTTGACCTCAACCCGATTCTGGCAAAGGTCGATGCGCCCGACCATATGCGCCGGTTCGGCATTCCCACCCACCGCAACGAGGTTCCCGACAGCCTGGACGCCGATATGGTCCGCGACGCCGAGCATCTGTTCAGCCGCGGCGAAAAGATGCAATTGACCTATGCGGTGAAAAACACGCATCGCGCTGTCGGCACCCGCCTGTCATCCGAAATCACCCAGAAATTCGGCATGGCCGGCCTGGCACCGGGCCATATCCATATTCGGCTGCGCGGCTCCGCCGGGCAGTCGCTGGGGGCGTTTGCCGTGCAGGGCGTGAAACTGGAAGTGTTTGGCGAAGCCAATGACTATGTCGGCAAGGGCTTGTCAGGCGCGACGATCGTCGTCCGCCCGATGGTATCGTCACCGCTTGCCAGCCAGGACAATGCCATCATCGGCAATACCGTGCTGTATGGCGCCACATCCGGCCGGCTGTTTGCAGCAGGCCGCGCCGGGGAACGCTTTGCGGTCAGGAATTCGGGCGCGACTGTGGTGGTCGAAGGCTGCGGCGCCAATGGCTGCGAATATATGACCGGCGGTGTCGCTGTCGTGCTGGGCAACACCGGTGACAATTTCGCCGCCGGAATGAGCGGCGGCATGGCGTTTGTCTATGATCGCAGCGGTGACTTCGCTGCCCATGTGAACCATGATTCGGTGGTGCTCAACCGTTTTTCCAGCGCCCATTGGGAAGGCGTGGTCCATGATCTGATAACCGAGCACGCCCGCGAAACCGGATCAAAATGGGCGGCCGGACTGCTGGCGGAATGGGACCGGACCCGCGACCGCATCTGGCAGGTTTGTCCCAAGGAAATGCTGACTCGCCTGGCGTTTCCGCTGAGTGATGCGGCGGTGTTGGAGGCGGCGGAGTAGCGGGCTCCTCAAGGGCCTGCGACGGCTGGAGCCTTGGCCCCGGACCCCGGCTGGATTGGCCCATGCCTGCGCGGATTCACGCCAATAAACCAGCAAGGGGTCTGGGGCACACGGCCCCAGCTCCCAGAGTCGCTGACGGCCCTTATGCGTCCAGCAGCCGCGTCAGCAGCGCCACATCGCCGTCGATTTCGCGGTCAACGGCGCGCAGTTCCTCGATACGTTTGACGGCGTGCAT
Source organism: Sphingomonadales bacterium (assembly GCA_038228305.1). Lineage (GTDB taxonomy): Bacteria > Pseudomonadota > Alphaproteobacteria > Sphingomonadales > Sphingomonadaceae > Sandarakinorhabdus. The sequence continues at coordinate 203,108 of JBBRPI010000003.1, forward strand.
GACGGTGGTGTGATCGCGGCCACCGAACCGACGCCCGATTTCGGGCAGCGAGCGAGGGGTGAGTTTTTTGGCAAGATACATTGCCACCTGGCGCGGCCGGGCGACTTCGCGGGCGCGGCGGGCGGACAGGAGATCGGTCATTTTCAAATGGTAATGTTCGGCGACCTTGCGCTGGATTTCGTCGATGGTGAGCTTTTTCTCATGGGCGCGCAGCAGGTCGGCGAGCGTTTCGCGGGTAAATTCCAGGCTGACCGGGCGATTGACCAGCGATGCATAGGCGATGACGCGATTCAGCGCGCCTTCGAGTTCACGAACGTTGGCGGTGATCTTGCGGGCGAGAAATTCGATGACTTCGGCGGGCACCGCGATATTCTGCGGCATGCCGGCCAGCTTGGCGTGGAGGATGTTCAACCGCAGCTCATAGTCCGCCGGATTGATATCGGCGACCAGACCCCAGGCCATGCGGCTGAGGATGCGATCCTGAATACCTTCCAGGTTCTGCGGGGATCGGTCGGCGGTGATGACCAGGCGCTTTCCGGCACTGATGATTTCATTCATCGTGTGGAAGAATTCTTCCTGGGTTGATTCCTTGCCGGCGATGAACTGGACATCATCGATCATCAGCAGGTCAACCGAGCGCAAGCGTTGCTTGAAGGCGATGATATCCTTGCTACGCAGCGCCGCCAGGAATTCGACCATGAATTTTTCGGCTGACATATAGGCGACGCGGGCATCGGGCTGGCGGGCCAGAAACGCGTTGCCGATGGCATGCATCAGATGCGTTTTGCCCAGCCCGGTGGTGCCGTGGAGGAACAAGGGATTAAAGCCCAGCGGGCCCGGTTCGGCAACAGCCTGAGCGGCGTTATAGGCCAGCTCGTTCGATTTGCCGACGATGAAATTGTCGAAACTATAACGTGATTCGACCGGCAATTGCAGCGCCTGTGCCGGGGCGGGGCGAACCGGGCCCGCGGCGGCGGACACACCAGGCTGGACCACAACCACGACATGGCGGGTGCCGGGCCGTTGGGCGGCCCACAGCTGGCGCAAGGGGCCAGCATAATGGCTTGTCACCCAATCGGCGAGAAAGGCGGTGGGGGCGCCGAGGCGGACACGATCATCATCGGCGCCGGCCAGCACCAATGGCGCGATCCAGCTGTCGAAATTGCGTTCGCCCAGATCGTTGCGCAGTGCTGACCGAATCAGATCCCAGGCCATGGCGTCGGAGTCGGCAATATCGGCCGCGCCCTGCGGCGCCCAGCCGAGCGGGCGTGCACCGGCGACAGTCGTCCCGGCAACAGGGGCTTGTGTCGTTGCAATTGCCATTGTGCCTGACACAGAATTTGTTCCCCAATAGCGCTTTGCGCTGTTTTGACTCGTTCTCGCACCAGCCGGACATCGCCAAATCGGCAGCAAAATTTTCCCCTCACGCGGAAGGCCCCGCATGCGAATGTGAACAATGCTTTTCGACCGGGCAGCGGACGCACGGTGGGCGCCGACAACGCGAGACAGGCTGCGAATAGAGCGAAACACCGCCGCTCAAGCAACGCCAGAATTGCCGCTTTGACAAAATATTTCGATTGACACCCTGTTTGGCCAAATTGCTGCAACGGGAGGTCAAGATGCTGTTTTTTCATGACATTCACGTTACGAGCATGTGACAAGGCAGTCGTGACCGGCCTTGAAATAGCTGTTTTCATTGATCTTTGTTCACAGGAAAAGCGCGCGCGATTCGGCTGAAAAAATTTCGGCCCTCGGCCGATATGGCAGGATGGCTGCCATGATTTCTGCCAGAATTTCGACATCTCGCCGAAACATGGCTGCGAATCGGGCGGTCGGCGCCGAATCACCGGTGATTATTGGGCACTGGCATGCGGATGCCGCAAGTGCAGCATTGTTGCCGCGGCTGACACGGGACATTTAAGAGAAATTTAAGAAGTATCTGGACTGGCGGAACGGCCGCTGGCGGACGACTGTAAACCCCAGTGCCCCGTTGATTGGACGTGCGCCGATCACCAGCAATTTGTTGCCGGCGGCCGAGCACCACATATCTGGCACCGGCGACTTTGCCTGCATGGTGGGAAAATGAATTGAGGCCCGCGGCCAAGGTCCCAGCCGCCGGCGGCTGTTCGTGGCCGCAGGAAATGTTTATGCGGTCGCAGTGCCCAATGCCTTGGCGCGCTTTGCCAGGCGCGAAATCTTGCGAGCAACAGTGTTCTTGTGCAGCACGCCCTTTGCCACGCCGCGCATCATTTCGGGCTGGGCCGCTTGCAGGGCAGCGGCGGCGGCGACGGCATCACCGCCCGCAATGGTCGATTCGACCTTTTTGACAAAGGTGCGAATGCGGCTGACTCGCGCCTTGTTGATTTCGGCGCGGCGAGCGTTGCGACGGATGCGCTTTTCAGCCTGGGGCGTATTGGCCATGATCGTCCTGTGAAATGGTCGGTTACCCGGCACAACGCCGGAACTGGCGCCATGTCACCTGTAAGGTCACCTGATCACCGGAAGCCGAGCCGCATAGCCGGGGTGGGGGATTCGGTCAACCGGAAGTTGGTGGGAAGCGGGCGCACAAGGGCCTCCGTTGGCTGGGATATACACACCAGACCCGATTTTACAGAGCGGCCTTTCAATTTGGATGGATGAGTCTGCTCCGACGATTGGGGTCTGGGGTTTTGACCCCGGCCGCCGCCGGCGCTTTTACGTCTGGCACTTCGGGCAGAAAAAGCTCGATCGCCCCGATTGCACGATCCGCTCAACCGCTGTCCTGCACACAGCACAAGGCGCGCCTGCCTGACCGTAGACCTGAAAGGTTTTTTGGAAATACCCCAGGGTGCCATCCGGCGCGGCGTGATCGCGCAAGCTTGACCCACCGGCGGCAATGGCTTCGTTCAGCACGGCCGGGATGGCAGCCGCCAGGCATTTCAGGCCGGCGGCGCTGACGGTGCCGCCAGGTCGAGCGGGGTGGATGCCGGAGCGGAAAAGCGCCTCGCAGACATAGATATTGCCCAGGCCGGCGATCAGGCGCTGATCGAGCAACAGCGCCTTGGCGGGTGCGGCGCGGTTGTAAAAGGTGGCGGTGAGGTGGGCGAGGCTGAAATCGGCACCAAGCGGTTCCGGGCCGATTCCGGCCAAAAGCGGGTGAGCATCGGCGACGGCGGTTTCGACAAGATCGAGCGAGCCGAAGCGGCGGGCGTCGTTAAAGGCAACGCGGCGGGCGTTGCCGGTTTCGAAGACGACATGGTCGTGCTTGCCGATTTCAGTCGGGTCGAGCCGCATCCGGCCGGACATGCCGAGATGCAGGATCATGGTGTCGCCGCGATCGGTATCCACCAGCCCATATTTGGCGCGGCGGCGACAGGCGATGACAGTGGCGCCGGTCAACCGCTGGCCAAGGCCATCGGGGAACGGCCGCCGCAGATTGGGACGGTTGAGCGTGACGCGGGAAAAGGCCTGGCCCGTCCAGACAGGATCCAGGCCGCGCATGACAGTTTCGACTTCGGGGAGCTCGGGCATTTTGGTTGTCCGCTATCGCGGCCTGGCACCGCCGCCAATTCAAGAACGTGACATATGGCGCGTTTGCCCATCCGCCAAGGGGAGGCTAGGAGGCGTGCCATGAATGATGCGACCGCAAACACCGTCAGCTTTGGCTATGAGGACGTGGCGCCTGCGGACAAGACCCGCCGGGTGGGGGAGGTGTTTGCCTCGGTGGCGCGGCGTTATGACATCATGAATGATCTGATGTCGGCCGGGATGCACCGGGTGTGGAAGGATGATTTCGTCCGCGCCGTGAAACCGCGCGCCGGCGAACGGATTCTCGACATGGCCGGCGGCACCGGTGACATCGCATTTCGGATGGAGCCGTCGGGCGCCGACATCACCGTTGCCGATATCAACCCGAACATGCTGGAGGTTGGCATCGCGCGGGCGGCAAAAAAGGGCATCACCTCGCTGGTCTGGCGGGAGGAGAATGCGGAAGTTCTGAGCTTTCCGGACCGCAGTTTCGATGCCTATACAATTGCCTTTGGTATCCGCAACGTCACCGATATTCCAGCGGCGTTGCGCGAGGCGAACCGCGTGCTGAAATATGGCGGGCGATTTTTTTGCCTGGAATTTTCGACGACTGAATGGCCCGGCTTTTCCGACATTTATGATCTGTATTCGTCGAAACTGGTGCCGCGCATTGGCGAAATGGTGGCCAAGGATGGCGAATCCTATCGCTATCTGATCGAATCAATCCGCCGTTTCCCGAAAATGCCGGATTTTGCCGAAATGATTCGGGCGGCAGGGTTTGCGCAGGTGAAATACCGGTCAATCCTGGGCGGCGCGGTCGCGGTGCATTCCGGCTGGAAGGTTTGACGTCCGCCTGACATGACCGCCACCGTCACCCATATTGCCCGGATGCTGGTCTGGGGCCGCAGGCTGGCACGCCATGGCGCGCTGCGACCGTTTGAGGACAGCCGCGTTCCGTTTGCGCTGCGGGCCGTCGCGCGTGTCGCCCGCATCGGCACCGGTGCGCCGGTGACGCCGGATTTTGCGGCGGGGCTTGCAGCGGTTGGCCCGGCGGCGGTGAAATTCGGCCAGGCGCTGGCGACCCGGCCTGACCTGATCGGGCTGGAGGCAGCGCTGGATCTGGTGCGGCTGCAGGATTCGCTGCCGCCGCTGCCGTTTGCGGCGATGGAGGCAGTGCTGAATGCCAGCTTTGGCAACGGCACATGGCGGGATCGTTTTGCCAGCATCGATGAAATCGCAGTCGGCGCCGCTTCGATGGCGCAGGTGCATCGCGGTGTGACGGCCGATGGCCGGCAAGTGGCGATCAAGATGCTGCGGCCGGGGATCGAAGAGCAGCTTGCACAGGCCATCGATACCTATGAATGGGCCGCCGGGCATATCGAATTGCTGGGCGGTGAATTTGCGCGCCTTCGCCCTCGCGCCGTCATCGCGACCTTCAAGGGCTGGACCGAAGCCGAGCTGGATTTGCGGCGCGAGGCGGCCAACGCTTCGGAACTGGCCGAAGCCGTGCAGGGCGAGCCGGATTTCGTCGTGCCCGGCATCGATTGGGCCCGGTCATCGCGGCGGGTGCTGGTCATCGATTGGATCGATGGCATCAAGATGGGCAATACCCAGGCACTCGCGGCGCTGGATTTCGACCGGCGCAAGCTGGCAGAGGTGCTGGTCCATGGCTTCCTGGCACAGGCGATCGCGCAGGGGTTTTTCCATGCCGACATGCACCAGGGCAATTTGTTCGTCATCCCGCCGCAGGATGGGCATGGCGCGCGGCTGGGGGTGATCGATTTCGGCATCATGGGGCGCATCAACCGCCGGGCGCGGATGTATCTCGCTGAAATCCTGTATGGGCTGGTGACCGGCAATTACAAACGCGTCGCCGAGATTCATTTTGAGGCTGGCTATGTGCCGCCGCACCACAGTGTCGCCGCCTTTGCAACCGCGTTGCGGGCGGTGGGCGAACCGATCCGCGGCAAACGCGCCAGTGATGTCAACATCACCCAATTGCTCGACGGACTGTTCGCCATCACCCGCAGTTTCGACATGGCGGTACAGCCGCACCTGCTGCTGCTGCAAAAGACCATGGTGATGGTCGAAGGCGTCGCGCTGACGCTCGACCCCAATGTCAACATGTGGGAAGTGGCGGAACCTTATGTCCGCGACTGGGTCCGTGACGAAATGGGGCCCGAAGCGATGATCGCCGATGCGCTGGTCGAAAACGCCCGGGCACTGGCACAACTGCCGCGCATCTTGCGCCAGGTGATCGCCGCCAACCCGATTCCGGGCGCTGCCCCCGACGGCCCACCGCTGCCGCCGCTGCCTGTGCGGCGGGCGCTGCGCTGGTCGACGGGGTGGGTGGCGCTGGCGGCGGGGTTGGGTGCCGCGGCGGTGTATTTGCTGGGTTGAAGAGCCTCCGGCGGATTTTAAGGGCCTCCGGCGGCTGGGGCCTTGGCCACCGACCCCATTTTGTTTGATTGGTGCCAGCACTGCCAGATTCAGGACAAACCCGATGATTGGGGCCTGGGGTCGATGGCCCCGGCCGCCGGAGGCTCTGCCTTCCCCCACCGCCGCCCATTTGTTAGGGTCACTCACAAGGGGCACACAGCATGACGAACACCATCGACCGGCGGGGCATGATGCTGGCAACGGCTGCCGCGATGTTGCCGGCTGGCGCAGGCGCGGCATCGCCCGTCCGCGTTAACAGCCAGCGCCTTGAATCGACGCTGGAGGAATTGAGCAAATTTGGCCGGCCCGAAGGTGGCAGCTTTGCCGATGGCGTCAGCCGAACCGCCTATTCCGATGCCGATGTTGCCGGCCGGGCTTATGCCATCGGGCTGATGCGCGATGCCGGGCTGAACCCGCGGATCGATGCCGCCGGCAATATCATCGGGCTGCGCGCCGGGACAGGGATGGGCAAAGGCCTGAAACCGATCATCATCGGATCGCATATCGATTCGGTGCGCGCTGGCGGCAATTTTGATGGCGATGTCGGTTCGATGGGCGCGCTTGAGGTGCTGCGCAGCCTGAATGACCATGGCATCAACACCCGCCACCCGGTGGAACTGGCGATCTGGTCGAATGAGGAAGGCGGCACGGTGGGCAGCACGGCCTTTGCCGGCCTGTTGCCCGCCGATGCGCTGGAGCATAAATATTACGGCATTGCGCTGCGCGATGGCCTGCAAAAGATCGGTGGCGATCCGGCCGGATTGGCTGGTGCCGCCCGTGCGGCAGGGTCGATCCACGTCTATCTGGAATTGCACATCGAACAGGGCGGCTCGCTGGCCAAGGCCGGTATTCCAATCGGCGTCGTCGATGGCATTGTCTGCATCGATCAGTTCGATGTCGAAATCCTGGGCTTTGCCAATCATGCCGGCACCACGCCGATGCCAGGGCGCCAGAATGCCCTGCTGGCGGCGGCGCGGTTGATCGAGGCGGTGCAGGCGATCGTCACTGCCGAGCCGGGGCGCCAGGTTGGCACCGTCGGGCAATTGGCGGTCTATCCCAATGCCCCCAATGTCATTCCCGGCCGGGTCAATCTGACGGTCGAATTGCGCGATCTGTCGGAGGCAAAGGTGGCGGCGCTGGGGGTGGCGGTCAAGGCGCGGGCGGCGGAGATTGCCGGCGAAACCGGCACGACGATTGCCTTTAGCGGCCGCGAACATATCGCTGCGGCGCTGGCCACCCCGGCGATCCAGACACATATCGAAGCGGCGGCAAAATCGCTGGGGCTGGCGTTTGCGCATTTGCCCAGCGGGGCGGGGCATGATGCGCAACTGCTGGCAAAGCTGGGCCCGATGGGCATGATCTTTGTGCCCAGCATTGCCGGTATCAGCCATTCGCCAAAAGAGCTTTCGACCTGGGGCGATATTGCCAATGGCGCCAATGTGCTGCTGGCGACGTTGCTGGCGGTTGATGGGGACTGATTGCAACGGCGGCACCGGATTGCGCGTAACTGGCGCGCGGAGGATGTGATGAGCTTGAACTGGCCAATCGTGTTGATTGTGGGGACCACCGTGTCGATCGGGGCGTGGATGGGCTGGCGCTATATCATGGGGGTGCGCAACCACCGCGCGCTGGTGATGGTGCATTTCCTGCTTGGCGCGGCGGCACTGGAGGTGATGGCCGTCATCCTGCGCGGCGCGCCGAATGGCGAAGTGATGCCGGCAACCGAAGTGGCGAAATGGGCTGCCGGGCTGATGACCGCGGCGTTGCTGACGGGCGTGCTGGCGCCGATCATCGCGCAATCGTCACCGCGAAAGGTCGGCCCGGTGCTGGCGGTGCATGCCGGGGTGGCGACTTTGGCGTTTGGGACGTTGCTGGTGTGGGCAATCCAGAGCTGAAAAACATTCGACGATTTGTGGCGCGTGCGCGTTGCCGCCCGGCGGTCAAGCGGCAGGCTGGCACGCTACGCGCTCGAACAGTTTCTGAATCAGCCGGGGGGTGGGGTCGATTATTGGCGGCGTTGATCGCGGCAGCGATGGCAAGGCGCAAGGGTGGGCAGCAGTTTGCGTCGAGAGAGGAAATTCATTCGAATTTCACCTCCACGCGACGGGCTTCGGTGCTGGTCGTGCTGGCGTCAGTTGTATCGGCGGGCTTGACCAAGTCGATGGCGTTGGCCGGAATTCCGGCCGTGGATAGCGCGGCGGCGACATTTTCGGCGCGATTCTTCGACAGTTCGGCGTTCAGCGTCGCATTGCCGCTGGGGTCATTATAACCTGAAACCGCCAGTTTGCTGCCAGGATGCGCGTCCATATAGGCCTTTAGCGGGGCCGAGGCCGGGGTGATTTCGGGGGTGACATCGGCCTTGCCGGTATCGAAATAGACGGCAAGGCCGGGCTTTCCGTCCATGTCGGCAGATACGATGCCGGCACCGGCGGGGACGGCGGGAACGGGTGCCATCGGTGCCATCATCGGTGCGTCGGCGGCTGGTACCACGGCGGCTGGTACGACGGCGGTTGGTGCGGGGCCGGTATTGTGCATCACCGCATAGGCGATGCCCAGCGCGGCTGGAAAGAACAGCAGCAGCGGCAGCCATTGGCCATAGCCCATGGCGCCGGTGGTGCGCCTGGCGCTGGTGGCAGGGGCTGGCATGAACAGGGGCACCGGCGCTGCCGCACTGCCGCCGCCAAACATCCCGAGCCTGCCAAACGCCTCGGCGAGGAGATAATAGACGGTGACGCGATTCTTGGTCGGGTCTGCACTCATGCGATCGCCAACCCGGGCGATGGCGGCATCAAGCACATCATCGGGATCGGTCAGCGCGAGCTTTTTCTTCAGAAAGCTTTCGCGCACACGGCCGGTTTCTGCAGCATCGGCAAAGGAGACTAGCGACGCATCACGGCTGCGCAGCGCAATGCCGCAATGGCGGACGATGCCGGCGATGGCGCTTTCATCGGCGTTCGGCGCATATTTTCTGACGTCAATTGCCCAATCTTCAGCCATTTTTTGATCCCTCGCCAAACACGCACGCTCAGGCTAACGCGAATGATGGCGCGGGTAAAGCCGGCTTGGCCTTTCATGCGGCGCGTCTGCGGGCTATGGCTGACGGCGTGCAGGGCAAGACCATCCTTTTGATCGTCGGCGGCGGGATTGCCGCCTTTAAATCGCTGGAACTGGTGCGCGAATTGCGTCGGGCCGGGGCGTGCGTGACGCCGGTGCTGACCGATGGCGGGGCGCGATTTGTGACAGCGCTGTCGCTGGGGGCGCTGGCAGAGGCCAAGGTTCGCACGTCGTTGTGGGATCTGGAGGATGAGGCGAGCATGGGGCATATCGCGCTGTCCCGGTCCGCAGATCTGATCGTGGTGTGCCCGGCGACGGCAGACCTGATGGCGCGGGCGGCGGCGGGGATGGCCGATGATCTGGCGACGACGCTGTTGCTGGCCACCGATACGCCGGTGCTGATGGTGCCAGCGATGAATGTGCGAATGTGGTTGCATGCGGCGACCCGGGCAAATGCGGCGACGCTGCGGGTGCGCGGCGTCAATGTGATGGTGCCGGACGATGGCGAAATGGCCTGCGGTGAGTTCGGGCCGGGCCGGTTGCCGGCGGTGGCGGCCATTGTCGGGGCAATTTCGGCGTATTTCGGGCCAAAGCGGTTGGCGGGGAAACACGCGATTGTAACGGCGGGGCCAACGCATGAGGCGATCGACCCGGTGCGATACATCGGCAATCATTCATCGGGAAAGCAGGGCTTTGCGATTGCAGCGGCGCTGGCGGCTGCGGGCGCGCGGGTGACGCTGGTGGCGGGGCCGGTGGCGCTGTCAACGCCACCGGGGGTGGATCGGGTGGATGTGGTCAGCGCCCGGCAGATGGCAGCGGCGGTGGCGACGGCCTTGCCGGCGGAGATTGCGGTGATGGTGGCGGCGGTGGCGGATTGGCGGGCAGAGGCGGCGGATGAAAAGCTGAAAAAAGGATCAGCTGCTCCGCCGGCGATCCGTCTGGTGGAAAATCCGGATATCTTGGCGAGCGTTGGCCATGCGGCGAACCGGCCGCGGCTGGTAATCGGCTTTGCGGCGGAAACGGGCGATCTCATCGCCAATGCGACGGCAAAGCTGGGGCGCAAGCGGGCGGACTGGATTGTCGCCAATGATGTGTCGGTTGGGGTGTTTGGCGCCGATGCAACGCATGTGCATCTGGTCAGTGGCTCCGGCGCCGAGGATTGGGGCGCAGCGAGCAAGGCCGATGTCGCGGCGCGGCTGGTGGCGAGGATTTGTGATGTCATCGCGGATTGAGATTGGCGTGATGGTGCTGCCGCACGGGCAGGGCCTGCCGCTGCCGACCTATGCGACCGAGGGTGCGGCAGGGATGGACGTGGTGGCGGCAGTGGATGCGCCACTGGTGATTGCGCCGGGCGGGCGGGCGGCGGTGCCGACCGGGGTGGCGATGGCAATTCCCGATGGGTTTGAGGTGCAGGTGCGGCCGCGATCAGGGCTGGCGGCAAAGCATGGCCTGACGGTCGCCAATGCGCCGGGGACGATCGATTGCGATTACCGCGGTGAGCTGAAGGTGCTGCTGATCAACCTGGGGGCAGAGCCGGTGACGATCGAGCGCGGAATGCGGATTGCGCAATTGGTGCCAGCCGCGGTGACGCGCGCAGCGCTGCGGGTGGTGGACGGGCTGGATGATACGGCGCGCGGGGCGGGCGGTTTTGGGTCGACGGGGGCCTGATACCGCCCCCAGCGGTGGGAGGTCGTGATGCTCTCTGATGATGAACTGGATCGTTATGCGCGGCATCTGGTGCTGCGCGAGATTGGTGGGCGGGGTCAGGCGCTGCTGAAAAACGCCAGCGTCGCGGTGATTGGCGCGGGGGGACTGGGCAGCCCATGCCTGCTGTATCTGGCGGCGGCGGGGGTCGGGCGAATCAGCATCATCGATGATGACCATGTGGCGATCAGCAATCTGCAGCGCCAGATCTTGTTCACCACCGCCGATGCCGGCCGGGCGAAAGTGACGGCGGCGGCGCAGCATCTGGCGGCGCTGAACCCGCATATCGCCTTTGCGCCGCAGGCGCGGCGGATCGATGCCGGCAATGCAGCGGCTTTGCTGGCCGGGCATTCGGTGATCGCCGATGGCTGTGACAGTTTCAAAACCCGGCTGGCAGTATCGGACGCGGCAACGGCGCTGAAGATTCCGCTCGTGTCCGGCGCGGTCGGGCCGTTCGATGGCCAGGTCGCGACCTTTATGGGCCATGATCCAGCACTGCCCTGCTATCGTTGCCTCGTGGGCGATGCTGTTGATCGCGCCGAACAAAGCTGTGCCGAATCCGGTGTGCTGGGGGCGTTGACCGGGGTGATCGGCGCGATGATGGCAATGGAGGTCATCCGCTGCATCACCGGCTTTGGTGATCCGCTCGCCGGGCGTCTGTTGCTGTATGATGCGCTGGGAGCGCGGATGCGCAATGTGCGGCTGCCAAAAGACCCGGCTTGCCGGTGCGGCTCTCGCTTGTAAGCGCCGCGATTGCACCCTATCTGGCGCGGCAGTGTCCAGTTCCCCGCCCCGCCGATCATACCCTGCCGGTGGCGCGATCGGGCGTTTTTTCGGCATGGTCCTGCGTGTCGGAATCATCACCGGGCTGGCTGGATTTCTGGCGGTCGCCGCCGCCGTTGCCATCGTTTATTCATCGCTGCCCGGCTTTGATGAATTGATGCGGTCGCCCAATGGCCAATCGGTGGAAATCAAGGGCGCCGACAATTCGGTGCTGGTGTCCTTGGGGCCCAGCTATGGCCAATGGCTGCCCTACGCGCGCATTCCCAAAACCATGACCGGGGCGATGATCGCGGTGGAGGATCGGCGATTCTACAGCCACCCCGGCATCGATCCGATCGGCATGGTCCGCGCCGCCGTCACCAATTTTCGCGCCGGCGGCAATGTGCAGGGTGCATCGACGATCACCCAGCAACTGGCGCGCAATGTGTTCCTGACATCAACCAAAACCTTCGGCCGCAAGGGCCGGGAAATCATCCTTGCACTGGCGCTGGAGCGCAAATTCACCAAGGAGGCTTTGCTCGAACTGTACCTCAACCGGGTGTATTTTGGTGGCGGCGCCTATGGCGTTGACGCCGCCGCGCGCAAATTCTTCGGCCATTCGGCAACAACACTCAGCCTTGAGGAAGCCGCGGTCATCGCCGGGCTGGTCAAGGCGCCATCACGCTATGCCCCCAGCGCCGATGCCGAGGCTGCGCGGGCGCGGGCGGCAACCGTTATCGGCACGATGGTCGATTCGGGCGCGGTGACAGCGGCAGAGGCAGCGACTGCGGATCCGGCATCGGTTCGCTTTGCGCCGCAGGAACGCAAGGCGGGGGTGCGCTATTTCACCGATTGGGTGCTGTCAGAGGTGGAAAATCTGACTGACGAAACGGTGGAGCCGTTGCAGGTGACAACAACGCTGGATCCGGCAGGGCAACGCTATGCCGAGGCAGCCCTGGCGGCGGAAACGCCAAAGGGTGCCCAGGGCGCGCTGGTGGCGCTGGCCCGCGATGGCGCTGTAAAGGCGATGGTTGGCGGCAATGATTATGTGCGGTCAAATTACAACCGCGCTGTCGCCGCTCGGCGGCAGCCGGGATCGGCGTTCAAATTCTTTGTCTATGCGGCGGCGCTGGAGGATGGCGTTGCCCCCGATGACAAGATGATTGACCAGCCGGTGACGATCAACGGCTGGAGCCCGCGTAACAGCAACGGACGATTCCTGGGCGCGATCAGCGTGCGCGATGCCTTTGCGCTGTCGGTCAACACCGTTGCCGTACAACTGGCGGCGCGGGTGGGGTTTGATACCGTTGCCGAAATGGCCCGGCGCTTTGGCATCACGACACCGATCGATCGGCGGCCCGCGATGGCGCTGGGCGCGTCGGATGTGACGCTGCTGGAAATGACCGGCGCCTATGCCGCGGTGGCCAATGGCGGCAATGAGGCGCGGCCCTATGCGATCACCCGCATCACCAGCGGATCGGGCAAGGTGCTGTACGAACGTGTCGCCGACAGCCCGCGCCTGATCGTGGCGCCGTTTGTGGCAGCCAAAATGACCGAATTGATGCAGGCGGCGGTGGAAACCGGCACCGCCAAGGCGGCGCAGATCGGTCGGCCGCTGGCGGGCAAGACGGGGACGACATCATCGAACAAGGATGGCTGGTTCCTGGGTTTCACCAATGAATTGACCACCGGCGTCTGGATGGGCCGTGATGATGCGCGCGCCGTGCCCGGCCTGGCCGGCGGCCGAGCACCGGCCCGGGCCTTTGCCGCCTATATGGCACCCGTTGTCGGCGGCACGCCGCCGGCACCGCTGGTCACCGATGTTGGCGGCGGTGACGCGGTGATAGAACCCGATGACGCGGTTTACGGGCTGGACACGGCGGAAACGCCGGCGACCGGCCCCGATGGCCAGGCGAGCGTGCCGGGCAATGTGCAGGCGCCAATGCCAGAGGCGCCGCCGAAATTGAACGATGAATGGCTGGACAGGACCCTGCGGGATGCGGAACGATCGCCTCCTGCCTCAAGGGGCCGGTAAGCGGCTTATCGCCCAATCGGCTGCCTCAGCCAGCACCGGGTCCGCATCGCCGAGCAACGCTGCCACTGCCGGGTGCAGGCATGGATCACCGCTGTTGCCGGCGGCGATCAGGCAATTGCGGACCATGCGGGCGCGGCCAATGCGTTTGATGGGCGAACCGGAAAACACCTGCCGGAAGCTGGCGTCATCCAGCGCCAGCAGATCGGCGAGCGCCGGCGCGGTCAATTCGGCGCGCGGTGCAAACGCCAGATCGCGCGACGCCTGGGCAAAACGGTTCCACGGGCAGACCGCCAGGCAATCATCGCAGCCATAGATGCGATTGCCGATGGCGGCGCGAAATTCGTGCGGGATCGGGCCATGGTGTTCGATGGTCAGATACGAAATGCAGCGCCGCGCATCGAGTTTGTAGGGAGCGGGAAAGGCGTTGGTCGGGCAGGCGGTCTGGCAGGCGGTGCAGCTGCCGCAATTGTCGGGGTGCGGTGTGTCGGATGGCAGATCGAGCGTGGTGTAGATGGCGCCAAGGAACAGCCAGGAACCATGGGTGCGCGAAACAAGATTGGTGTGTTTGCCCTGCCAGCCAAGGCCGGCGGCGGCGGCCAGCGGTTTTTCCAGCACCGGCGCTGTATCGACAAACACTTTCAATGGATGCCCAGGGGCGGCGGTGACCAGCCAGCGGGCCAGCGCCTTTAGGCGTTTCTTGATCGTATCATGATAATCGCTGCCCAGCGCATAAACCGAAACGACACCGTTATCCGGGTGGTTGGCGTGGCGCAGCGGATCAAGCTGCGGCGCATAACTGGTGCCGAGCATGATCACCGATCGTACATCGGGCCATAACGCGGCGGGGCTGGCGCGGCGGCCGGCGGTTTCGGCCATCCACAGCATATCGCCGTGGCAGCCATCGGCGATCCATTGGTCAAGCCGCTGGCCGGCGAGCGGCGCAGCATTGGCCGGGGCGATGCCGATGGTGGCAAAGCCGAGGCCAAGGGCTTTGGCGGTGAGGGCGGCACGAATCGCTTCCATCGAGGCAGAGGGATTCGATTTATCCGTCAAATTGACCCAGCCATTCGGCCAGATAGTCACCGACCTTGATCTCGGTTTCGCCCCAGAACAACCAATGGCCGGCGCCAGCGATTTGGTGGTAATCGATGACGCCGCGCAGTTTGCGTGCGGTGGCACGGGCGATACCGGGGACGGTGATGCGGTCTTCGGTGCCGACAATCACCAGCGCCGGCTTGTCCAGCCGGCTGTAATCCACGGTGGTGGCGCGCGTCGTGGAGACATTGGCCAGCGTCATTTCCGCAATGACACGGCCCGAATCCCAGACCAGCCCGGCGAACTGTTCCCGGGCGATATCTTCGGGAACGCCATTGTAGATGCCCCAGCGCGCAGGGCCCCATTCGATGCGGGTGGGCGAATGCCACCAGCCCCATTTGGTGACGACGCCGAACATGGTGCGGATGATGTCAAAACTGGGCGAAACCGTTGTCGCGGTGGCGGCAGGGGACAGCAGCACCAGGCCCCTGTGCGGTACCCGTGCACCGACGATCTGCGCCAGCATGCCGCCCATCGAATGGCCGATGATCACCGGTGGGGCCTGTCCCTGCAATGCGAGCTTTTCGATTTCGGCAACCAGGAACCGCGCGTAATCTTCAACCGTCAGCGTCGCGATCTCGGCTGGCGGCGGCAATGCCGGGTCACGATCGTGCAGTGGCAGCGCCGGGGCGATGACGGTATAGCCCAGCGCTTCAAACCGGGCGCGCAAGCCAACAAACGTCGCCGGCGTCGCCCACAGGCCGTGGATGCAGAACAGCGTCGGTTTCAAACCACCACGCCTGTTGAAGCCAGCACCGCCATTGTCACCAGATCGGATGCGGTTGCCGTCATCGGGGCAATCTGCACCGGCTGGCTCATATTGACCAGCAACGGCCCGATCACCCGGCCGCCGGCCAGTTCCTTCAGCAATTTGGCGACGATATTCGCCGAATGCAGTCCTGGCATGATCAGCACGTTGGCCGGGCCAGACAGGCGGCTGAAGGGGTAAAGGCTGCGCATCGCCGGGTTCAGCGCGACATCGGCCGACATTTCGCCTTCATATTCAAAACCAACGCCGCGTTCATCAAGCAGGCGGACGGCGGCGCGCAGATTGCCGACGATGTCGCCGGGCGGATTGCCGAAATTCGAATAGCTGAGAAATGCGACGCGTGGTTCCTGGCCCAGACGGCGGGCAACCGCAGCCGTTTGTTCGGCAATGTCCGCAAGTTGCGTCGCATCGGGGCGTTCGGTAACCGTTGTATCGGCGATGAAGATTGTTTCGGATTTGCCGACGAACATATGGATGCCGAACGGGCGATGGCCCTTTGATGTGTCAATCACCTGGCGCACCTGGCGATAGGTGGTGGCAAAATTGCGGGTGACGCCGGTGATCATCAGATCGGCCTCCCCCAGTTCGACCAGCATCGCGCCAAAGATGTTGCGTTCATGGTTGACCATGCGCTGCACATCGCGGAGCAGATGGCCGCGGCGTTGCAGGCGTTCGTACAATTTTTCGACCATGCGCGGCACCAGCGGGCTGATGCTGCTGTTGTGGATTTCATAGCTTTTCACATCGGGGACGCCAATGCGGGCCAGGCCTTCGCGGACCGGGGCTTCGCGGCCGATCAGCACCGG
This sequence comes from Sphingomonadales bacterium, assembly GCA_038228305.1. GTDB lineage: Bacteria > Pseudomonadota > Alphaproteobacteria > Sphingomonadales > Sphingomonadaceae > Sandarakinorhabdus. Next base: position 219,279 of record JBBRPI010000003.1, read on the forward strand.
CTCACCATAGCCGGAATTGCGGTAATTGACGGCGGCGCGCAGCACGACCTCCTGCTCCGCTTCGGCAAAGACGCAGCGGCGCGGGCGGGCGACGGCGGCTTCGACAGCGCTGGCCAGGATGGACGTGGTTGGATTCAGCCGGGATCGCAGTTCGTGGCGATAGGCGTCCTCATCGAAAAACGGTTTGCGTGCCACGCCCGATGCCATTGCCGCCTTGGCGACGGCGGTGGGGATTTCCTCGATCAGGCGCGGATCGAACGGGGCAGGGATGATGTATTCGCGGCCAAAGGTGCGGGCCTTGCCGCCATAGGCCGCGGCGACTTCATCGGGCACCTGCATCCGGGCCAGCGCGGCAATCGCGTTGGCGGCGGCCAGCTTCATTTCCTCATTGATCGCCGTTGCCCGCACATCGAGCGCGCCGCGAAACAGATAGGGGAAGCACAGGACATTGTTGACCTGGTTCGGATAGTCGCTGCGCCCGGTGGCAACGATGGCATCATCGCGCACTTTGGCGACGTCTTCGGGTGTGATTTCCGGATCCGGATTGGCCATGGCGAAAATAATCGGGTTTTTGGCCATGGATGCGACCATCGCCTCATTCACGGCGCCCTTTTGCGACAGGCCGAGGAAGATATCGGCACCGACCATTGCCTCTTCCAGCGTCCGGGCATCGGTAACAGCGGCATGGCCGGATTTCCACTGGTTCATGCCCTTGGTCCGGCCTTGGTAGATCACGCCGCTGGTGTCACACATGATGACATGCCTGACGCCATAGGCCTTGATCAATTCGGTGCAGGCGATGGCGGCGGCGCCGGCACCATTGACGACCATTTTCACGTCTTCGGCGTTGCGCCCCGTCAGATGCAGCGCATTGATCAGGCCGGCAGCGGCGACGATGGCGGTGCCGTGCTGGTCATCGTGAAAGACCGGAATGTTCATCCGTTCTTTCAGCGTGGTTTCGATGATGAAGCATTCAGGGGCCTTGATGTCCTCCAGATTGATGCCGCCAAAGCTTGGCTCCATCAGTTCCACCGCGTCGATGAAGCGATTCACATCTTCCGTCGCCAGTTCAATGTCGATCGAATCGATGTCGGCAAAGCGCTTGAACAGCACGGCCTTGCCCTCCATCACCGGCTTTGAAGCAAGCGCACCCAGATTGCCCAGGCCCAGGATGGCGGTGCCGTTGGAGATAACGGCGACCAGATTGCCTTTGATCGTGTAATCATAGGCGGCATCCGGATCGGCGGCGATGGCGCGCACCGGGGCCGCAACGCCGGGCGAATAGGCAAGGCTGAGGTCGCGCTGGGTTGCCATCGGTTTCGATGCGATGATTTCGATCTTGCCGGCCTTGCCGCCCATGCGGTGAAACAGCAGCGCTTCGCGATCGCCGAAATCATTGGGTTCAGCGGCTTTGTCGTCGGCCATGCTTGGATTCCTTTATCGTGCCTAGACGATAGGGCGTTGGACGGGGGCGGGGCAAGTAAAAGCCGGCATTGCCCGCGCTTCCAGCCGGCGGCAAACCCCGCTACCACCATGCGTGATGATCGCCGCCCCGCCCGCTTCCCCGATGATCGCCCAGTATCTGGCGTTGAAGGACGAAGCCGGCGATTGCCTGTTGTTCTACCGGATGGGCGATTTTTACGAACTGTTCTTTGACGATGCAGTGGCAGCGGTGGCCACACTCGACATCGCGCTGACCAAGCGCGGCGAATATGGCGGCGTGCCGATTCCGATGTGCGGCGTGCCGGTACATGCCGCCGATGCCTATCTGGCGCGGCTGATCCGTGGCGGCCACCGGGTGGCGATTGCCGAACAGATTGAAGACCCGGCGGTGGCCCGGGCCCGGCCGGGCAAATCCATCGTGGCGCGGGCGATCACGCGGGTGGTAACGCCCGGCACGCTGACCGAGGCCAATCTGCTGGAGCCGAAACGGGCGAACTGGCTGGCGGCGGTATCGCCCGGTGTCATGATCGGCCTGGCGTGGTGCGATCTTTCCACCGGGTCGTTTGCGACACGGTCCTGCACAGCGGCGGATTTTGCTGCCGAACTGGCGCGGTTGGCGCCGGCGGAATTGATCGCGCCCGAAGGCTGGGAAGGCGGCGCGCACACGCCGCGACCGGCGCTGGATTTTGCCGGCAATCGGGGGGAGGCGCGGTTGCTGGCGCGCTTTGGCGTGGCAACGCTGGATGGCTTTGGCCAGTTTTCGGCGGCCGAAGTCGCAGCGGCCGGCGCCTTGCTGGCTTATGTCGAGGCGACGGCAAAAGGCGCCATTCCGCTGCTGTCACCGCCGCGCCCCGAATTGCCGGGCAGCACCATGGCGATCGATGCAGCGACCCGTGCCAGCCTGGAACTGGCGCGCGGTGCCGGTGGTGGCCGGGCAGGCAGCCTGGAGGCGGTGGTCGATCGCACCGTGACGGCCGGCGGCGGCCGACAATTGGCGGCGGACCTTGCGGCGCCACTCACCGATGCCACAGCGATCGCGGCGCGGCTTGATCTGGTGGGCTGGTTTGCCGATGCGGCGGTGCTGCGGCTGCGCACGCGAGAGGCGCTGTCGGCGATGGCGGATGTCGCCCGGGCGCTGGGCCGGCTGGCGGTCGGGCGCTGGACCCCGCGCGATCTGGCGGCGATGCGCGATGGCCTGGCGCTGGCGCTGGCCTTGAAATCGACCTTGAAATCGGCCTTGAACACACCCAGGCTGACGATGCCGGATTTGCTGGCCGAAACCCTGGCGCGCATCGGCCCGCATGGTGCGCTGGTTGAAGCGTTGCGCCGGGCATTGGTGCCGGAACCGCCGGCCGATACCAGTGCCGGGGGCAGCATCGCCAACGGCTATGATGCCGGGCTGGACGCGCTGCGCGAAACATCGCGCGACGGCCGCAGTGCGGTGGTGACGCTGGAAACCCGGCTACGCGACGAGACAGGGGTCGCGGCGCTGAAAATTCGCCATAACGGCGTGCTTGGCTATCATATCGAAGTCGCGGCGAAATTTGCTGATCCGCTGATGCGGGCCGATTCGGGCCTGATCCACCGCCAGACGCTGGCCGGCGTGGTGCGATTTGGCAGCGTTGACCTGTCGGCGCTGGCAGCGACAATCGCCCAGGCCGGCGATCATGCGCTGGCGGCGGAGGCGGCGCATCTGGAGGAACTGCGCGAAACTGTGCTGGCCAACAGCGCCGAAATTGCCGAATCGGCGGCGGCGCTGGCACGAATCGATGTCGCAGCGGCATTGGCGGAATTGGCGACGGCCGAAGGCTGGGTGCGGCCGCGCGTTGATGCAACAACGGCTTTTCATATCGAGGCGGGCCGGCATCCGGTCGTGGAAGCAGCGGTGCGCGCGGCGCGCGGGCGGTTTGTTGCCAATGATTGTGATCTGAGCGCCGATGCACGGTTGTGGCTGGTCACCGGGCCCAACATGGCGGGCAAATCGACCTTCCTGCGCCAGAATGCGCTGATCGCGGTGCTCGCCCAGGCCGGCAGTTTTGTGCCGGCAAAGGCGGCGCATATCGGCATTGTCGATCGGCTGTTCAGCCGGGTGGGCGCGGCCGATGACCTGGCGCAAGGGCGCAGCACGTTCATGGTTGAAATGGTCGAAACTGCGGCGATTCTGGCCGGGGCGACCGATCGGTCATTGGTGATCCTGGATGAAGTCGGGCGCGGCACCAGCACCTATGACGGGCTGGCCATTGCCTGGGCGGTGCTGGAGGCGGTGCATGACGATCTGCAGTGCCGCTGCCTGTTTGCCACGCATTATCATGAACTTGTGCCATTAAAGGAACGCCTGCGCAGCCTGCATCCTGTGGCAGTGGCGGCGCGCGAATGGAAGGGCGAACTGGTTTTTCTGCACGAAGTCCGGCCCGGCGCCGCTGACAAAAGCTATGGCCTGGCAGTTGCCCGGTTGGCCGGCGTGCCGGCGCCGGTGCTGGCGCGGGCCAAGGGCGTGCTGGCCCGGCTGGAGGCCAATCGCGACAAGACGGGCGGGCTGGCAGCGGGGCTGACGGATCTGCCGCTGTTCGGCGCGGCTGTCGCGCCGGTGGAGGGCGATGCGCTGCGCGAGGCGCTGGCGGCGATCGATGTGGACGCGATCACGCCGCGGGAGGCGCTGGATTTGATCGCGGCGTTGAAGGGGATTGCTTGTCCAACCCCTTGAGGAGGGAGTGTTCCGTTGCGGGTGTTGTTGGCTTATGCTGGCCACATGATTGTGCGCACATTGACCATCGCCCTTGCCCTGATGTCGCCGGCCCTGGCGCAAGACGTGCCGCCCGTCGCTCCGCCGCCACCCGCAGAAGTGTCATCGTCGGCCGTCCCACCCAAACTGCCCGCAAACACCCTGCCCACCGTGTCTTTGGCCACGACGCAAGGCCCGATCATCATCGCGCTGGAAACCGCCAAGGCGCCGCTGACCACCGCCAATTTCCTGCGCTATGTCACTCAGAAACGCCTGGATGGCACCAGTTTCTACCGGGCGCTGCGTTTTCCGGGCGAAAATGCCGTCGGGCTGATCCAGGGCGGCATTCACGGCAGTTCAAAGTTGATCCTGCCGCCCGTCGCCCATGAATCAACCGCAAAAACCGGCCTGACCCATGATGACATGGCGATTTCGATGGCGCGGACGACGCCGGGAACCGCGGCCGGCGATTTCTTCATCATCGTCGGCAATTTGCCCAGCCTGGATGCCAAGACCGAAGGCGCTGGCGAGAAAGGCGATGATCGGGCCGGCTATGCGGTTTTCGGCCATGTCATCGGTGGGCAGGATATTGTCCGCCGCATCATCGAGGCGCCGACATCGCCTACAGCGGGTGAGGGGGCAATGAAGGGCCAGATCCTGCTGAAACCCGTGACAATCATCAGCGCCAAGGCATCAAAGCTGAAATAAATGGGGCGATCGACGGGGATTGAACCCGCAACCTCCGGTACCACAAACCGGCGCTCTAACCAATTGAGCTACGATCGCCACGCGAGGCACGCCCGATAAAGCAGGTCCGCCGCGTGCGCAAGCGGCGGTTTCGGGCTTTCGCATCGGCTGCGCTTCGATTATTGCGCAATGACGCAATTTCCTTAGTCCATAATCGCGATGGTGCCCGATGCTGTTTGATGCCCCGGATTTCGATGCTCATGAAATGGTGCATTTCGTCGATGACGCAGGGACCGGCCTGCGCGCCATTATTGCGGTCCATTCAACCCATCTGGGGCCCGGCGCCGGCGGCTGCCGATGGTGGCATTATGCCGATGATGCCGCAGCGCTGACCGATGCGCTGCGCCTGTCGCGCGGCATGAGTTATAAAAATGCCATGGCCGGGCTGCCGATGGGCGGTGGCAAGGGCGTCATCCTGAAATCGGCGCCAAAAACCGATGCGCTGCTGGAAGCGTTCGGCAGCGCGGTCGAAGCGCTGGGCGGGCGATATGTGACGGCGGAGGATGTCGGGATGGTGGATGCCGACATGCAGGTGATTGCGCGGCGCACCGCCCATGTCTCGGGCCTGCCGGTCAATGGCCATGGCGTTGGTGGCAATCCCGGGCCGATGACGGCGGAGGGGGTGTTTGTCGGCATGCGTGCCGCGATCGCGCACAAATTGGGCCGGCATGATTTTCGCGGCGTGGGCGTGGCGATCCAGGGCCTCGGCAGTGTCGGCGGGGCGCTGGCGGAGAAATTGGCGGTGGCGGGGGCCGTGCTGACCGTCGCCGATGTGGATGATGCCAGGGCCCGCGCCTATGCGGCGCGGCTGGGGGCGAAAGCGGTGACGGTGGCGGACATTGCAGCCGTGACAGCCGATGTGTTCAGCCCGAATGCGCTGGGGGCTGTGCTGGATGAAGCGACCATCCACGGCCTAAGGGTGGCGATTGTCGCCGGCGCTGCGAACAACCAGCTGGCGACGCCGCTGGATGGCGCGCGGCTGGCGGCCCGGGGAATTTTATATGCGCCGGACTATGTCATCAATGCCGGCGGGATCATCAATGTGGTGGCGGAATATCTGGGGCAGGGGGATGCGGCTGCCGTGGCACGAGCGATCGCGTTGATCGAGGGCCGGCTCGCGGATATTTTTGTGACGGCGGATCGCACCGGGACGCCAACGGATGCAGTAGCCGATGCGATGGCGCGGAAATTGATCGGGCGCACCTGAACTTTCCCCGCGTCGCCAAAGGCGACCAGAGCGCGCGCGGGCGCGGGGTCAATAGTCCTTTTTCCACCTCAGATTGGCACTTGTACCGCCCAGCGTCGCGACTTGTGACAGGATCGACAGGCTGCGGGTCAGCGAGATTTCGATGTTGGTTGCGGTATAGCCCTGGGCATCGGTGGCCAGCTCCACATAGACATTGCGGCCGATATATTGCCCCGCCGCAACCGCGGTCTTGCGGCCGGTGGTGATATCGGCGGGCAAAATCCGCAACCGGTCGATGCCAAGGCCCTTTTTGACCATGTTGATCGGGTTGAAACCGCCGCTGCCGCCACGCAGCGACGCCAATGCCGCTGCGAGTTGCAGCGCTTCGGGCGCCGATAGATCGGTAACAGAACTGCCGAACAGCACGCGGCTCAGCACTTCATCCTCGGGCAGGGACGGCACCGAACTGAAACGGATTTCCGGCCGCAGCGCGGTGCCGCTGATCGCCAACGTCGCAGTAAAGCCGTTGGTCGAACTATCGGCGGTAACGTCGATGATAGGATCGGGCGGATAACTGCCCTGGAACCGGATGTCGCCCTTGCTCAGCGTAAATCGCTTGCCGGCGAAATCATAATCGCCGCGCACCAGTTGCACCCGGCCGGTCAATTCGGGCGTCGTCGAACCACCCTTGATCTTTACAGCGGCACGCCATTCGGATTCGACGCCCATGCCCGATACCATCAGCCGGCGATCGGCGTTGACATCCAGGCTGAGCAGCCAGCGGGTGGGGGCGGCATAGATGTTGACCCGGCGCCCCAGCACCTTGGTGTTTTTTTCGGTGACATACAGTGTCGGCACATCGGCGACAGAGGCGCGGCCGAGTTTGTAGCTGGCCTTTTCCACGGTCAGCTTGCCCGAAACCACACCGCCATAGGCATCGGTGGCGATCCTGATGGTGCCGCTGGCAGTGCCGGTCATGTCATCGCGGTTAAGCAATTGGGCGTTTTTGAGTTTCAGGCGGATATCCATCGGAAATCCGCGTTCGCCCGACAGATCGATGCCGCCGGTGCCGATGATGCTGCCATCCTTGCCGGCGCGGCCTGAAAAACGGGTTAATTCCAGCCGCGATGCCGTAAAATGCGCATCCAGCGAAACCTGGTCGATCACCGCGCCGATGCCGGTGCTTTCCAGCCGTGCGCCTTCGGCGCGGGCGGTGCCGGTGATTTTCGGGTCGCCGAGCACCCCGGTCGCATCGGCGGCGATCGACACCGGCCCGCGCACATCAAGCGATTGAACCCCGACCAGCCCCCAGATCGACTGGGCGGCACCATTGAAGCGCAATTGGGCAAAGACCGGGCTGGCAAACAACCGCTCGGTCAGCGTGCCGGTGCCGGCTGGAATCGGGCCAATGCGGGCTTGTGCGCGGCCCTCAACCTTGCCTCCGCGGACGATAACGGCGCGGGCGACGGTGCCGGCGGTGTTCAGCACGGCATTGATGCCAACATCGATGGGGGCGGAGGTTGCGGCAATGCCGGCGCGCGACAGCCCATTGATGCGCAGCGCGGCATTGCCCAAAGGCACGCCGCCGGGTGACAGGCTGATGTCAATCATGCCCGAAATCCTGCCGCTGAAATCCAGCGACGGATAGGCAACGGTCAGCAGCGCCAGCGACACCCGGTCAAATTGCGCCTTTACCGCGCTTTTGCTGCCGAAAATGCCCGACAGGGTTGCCTTGCCATCAGGCGTGATGATGCTGACCGCGCCCAGTTTCCAGCCATCGACGCCGTTGGTCAGCACCGCGGGGCCGCCAAGCGTGACGGCCCGGCCATCCAGCGTACCGTTGCCGGTGATGCTGATCCGGTCTGGTTCAAGATTGGCGTCGGCGACCAGGGCAAACGGGAGTGTGGTCGATCCACTGGCGCTGAATTTCGCGCTGCCCCTGCCATTGGCATAGGTGAGCGTGCCGGCGGTCCGATCCACCTGCAAGCCATCGCGTTCGATGCCGGTCAGATCGAACCTGCCGGTGACGCTGGGCCCGCTGGCCGGCAGCAGCACCGCCAGTTGGACATGGCCCTTGTCGATGCTGACCGGCGTGGCCAGTGCCAGCACGGCATTATCGGCATCGGCGCTGACGTCGGCGCGTTGCACGGCGCCGGCTGCCGCCAGAACCGCAACACCCTTTAGCCCGGTCCCGGCAAAACCGATGCGCCCGGCAAATGGCCCGGCGGCAGTCTGGCTGATGCTGCCCTGTCCCTTTACCCCGGCGATGGTGGCTTCGGTGATATCGATGACAACCGGGTTGCCGGCGGTACGGATCAGGCCGTTGCCGGTGACGGGGCCATAGCTGGAGGCGCCGCTGGCCGTGAAACGCCAGCCCTCCGGCGCCGGCGCGACATGGCCGGAAAGATTGGCGAGGCCGATGCCCAGCCCCGGCTGCGCCAGCACGACATCGACGACCGGCGCATTGATCGGCCCGGCCAGCTCCAGCTTTACCGGGCCATAGGCGCGCGACGTGCCAGTGCCGGTCAGTTTTACGATACCGCCGGCGCTGCGGCCGCCGCTGGCCACAAGCGCCAGGCCGGGCGCGGTCAACCGGGCATTGCGGAACACCAGTGACAGATCGCCGGCAACATCGATATCGGCGGTGATCGCCGGCAGTCCATCGGTCATCGCGGCGAAAAAGCCATTGTCCAGCCTGGTGACGTTGACGCGGGCCTGCCCCGTCACCCGTGCGCCGGCCGGGTCCGGCGTTACCCGCAGATCGGCGGTGATATCGGCAAGGCCCAGCGCCGGGATGGCATAGCGTGGAAGATTGGCCTTTGCAGTCACCAGGAAATCTGCGGTCGCCGGCACTGCGATCAGTGTCGCGGTGCCGTTCAGCCGGTCGGAGCGAAAGGTGATGGCATTTGATGTCAGCCGGCCATTGGCCCAGGCCAGCGGCGCATCGGCGCGAACATTGGTGAGCAATGGCGCGGCCGTGTCGCCAACGCCGGTGATACGCCTTGCTGTCGCGCTGACCGGGATGACCAACGGCCGGCTGCCGCCCCGCACGCTGCCGGTGGCGCGCAATGTGTCGGCGATTGTGTCACCCCAGGCGGCGCTGGTCGCGGTCAGCACATAATTGACCAACGGATCGGCAAAGCTGCCGCCGGCGGTGGCCGTTGCCGTGACATCGCGACCGCGAATGCGTGGGTGCAGCGCCGATGGATCAAGCAGCCGGGCGGTCATATCCATCGCATCAATGGTTTCGCTGGCGATATGGATCCGGCCGCTTGCCGTCAGCACGATCGCCTTGCTGGCCAGATTGGCGGTGATCCGGGTGCCGGTGTCGCCGGCAACCGCGCTGGCATTGATCGTCAGCACCGGCGCCAGCATGCGCGCCGCGCTTCCGGTCAACAGCCGCGCCGGCATGGCAACGCCGGTCACTGTAAATGCCCCGGCCTTTGCCGTCACCGCCAGATCGGCCAGCGGCGTGCCGCCCAATCGGGCATCCAGCCGCCCGGCCCATGCCTGCCAGGCGCCATCGCCCTTCAGCGTCACCTCCAGCGGCGCCTTCAGCCCCAATATGCCGGCGATCGCACCGCCCTGTGGCCCGCTGATCAGGCCATCCAGATCAAATCTATCGGCATCGGGTTCGGCGTCGATCATCAGGCGCACCGTGTCACCGCTGCCCGCAAACCCGGATTCAGCCAACGTCAGCGCCAGCAGATTGGCCTTGACCCTGCCAGCCCGGATATCGGCATTGCCGCCGACCCCCAGCACGCGGCGCCGGCCCGAAACCGGCGGCTCCAGCACCAGCCGGTCAATTCTCAGCTTGCCGATCGCAAAATCGAAATCGGGCAGGATGCGATCGCTGCCACTGGGCCGCAATTTGGGCAGGCGCAGCAGACGCAATTCGGGAATGATGATCGATTTCGCGGTAAAGACGTTTGAAATCAGATCAATCGGCCGCCAATCAAGATCGATCAGCGGGATTTCGGCGAATTTCCCCTGGGGGTCGGCCAGCGTCAGATCATGGATGATCGCCCGGCCCCACAACGAACCATCGATACGGCCGGCGCGCACCACCAGCCCGGTTTTCGGCGCATAAAGCGGCAATTGGCGGACGACGAAAGCCCGGCCGGATTCGGTGTCGATCCAGCGCACCGCAGCAAAGGCCAGCGCCGCCAGCCCGACGATGCCGACGATGACCACCAGAAAAATGCGGGCAATGCCGCTGCCGGGTCGGGAACGGGGCGAAATGTCGTCCGCCATCAAAAGGCCTGGCCGATGGAGACGTAAAAGGCGATTTTGGGGTCACCAGGGCTGCGGGTGATGGGCGTGGCGACATCGACCCGGATCGGCCCGAAATTGGTGTAGTATCGGAACCCAAGGCCGGCGCCGACCTTCATGCTGCTGAATTTGGGCAGCGATGATTTATAAACCTGCCCACCATCGACAAATCCGACAACGCCCAGATCGCTGCCGAACGCCTGAAAGCGATAGCGCGCCTCGAACGATGCTTCGGTCAGGCTGTTGCCGCCGGTGGGCGATCCATCGGCATCCTTGGGCCCCACCCCCTGGTAATCAAACCCGCGCACCGAACCGCCGCCGCCGGCATAGAATCGCCGGTCTGGCGCAATCCGGCCGCTGTTGGCGCCGGCAATCGCGCCGAAATGTAGCCGCGCCGCCAGCACGATATTGCCAAAGGGCTGATAGGCCGTGCCTTCGATCTGTGCCTTTACATAGTTGAAATAGCTGCCGCTGCGCAGCGTGAATTCCGGCGATACGCGCCCGGTCAGGCGGAAACCCTTGCTGGGGTTCAGCAGATTGTCGGATTTATCCCAGGTGACATTGCCGGGAAAGGCAAGGATGAAATAGGTGTTGTTGGGATCATTTGGTGCCGACCGGTCACGCTGGCGGGTGATCAGCGCCTCGGCACCCACCGAATAGGTCCAGGGTTTTTGCCAGATGATGTTGGATTCGCGCGCAATGGCGCCACCGGCGACAAAGGTTGTCGCATCATAGGCGTTTTGCTGTTCGGCAGACAGGCCCAGCCGCAGCGACAGGGTCTGGTCACGATGCTTGAAATTGCGGCGTCGCAATTCGCCGATCAGCACCTGTTCGCGTTCGGCGGCAACGCTGCGGATGGTAAAGCCGCCCTCGGGCTTGATCAGGTTGCGGTGCGCCCAACTCGCCTCCAGCCGCAGGCCCTGGCCGGTCGAATAACCGGCGGTGGTGGCGATTGTCCGGGTCGGCGCCGCCTCGGTGACAATTTGCAAATCCACCGTCTGCGTTCCATCGGGGTTCAGCGGGCCAGCGGCGACCGGCTTTATCGAAACCCCGCCGAACAAGCCGGTCTGGATCAGCGCGCGGCGCAGATCGTCACGGCCGAAACCATTATAGGGTTGCCCCGGTTTGAACCGCGCCATGATCGCCAGGTGCTTTTCATCAAAGCCTTGCGTTTCGCCGCTGATGTGGACGCCGCCAAACACCGCCTTTGCACCCGGATCGATCATTTGGGTCAGCGCCGCGGTGCGGGTCGCATGGTCAACGACGATCTCGGGCTTTCCCACCACCGCAAACGGGTAGCCGGCGTCGGCGATTTTGGCGGCCAGGCCATCCTGCGCGGTTGTGACGCGCACCGCATCGACGCTGTCGCCAACCCTTGTGCCGAGCAGCGGCAGCACCAGCGCCGATGTTGCGGCGGCACCCGTGATGTCGATTGAGGCAAAGGTGTAGAGCGGCCCAGGATCGACCGCCAGCATGACCTTTGTCGGGGCATTTCCCGCCGCCGGGGCGATGATCTGAACCTTTGTATTCCCGCCATAATGGCCGACGGATCGCAGCAACTGGTCGATCAGATCCCGGTCTTCCACCGTTCGCCGGTTGATCTGGGCCAGGTTCGCCGCATCACCGCGTTTGGTCCATAATGATGACAGGCTTTGATATGCCCCCTGCAACCCCAGCGGAGCCAGCCCCTTTATTTCAACGCTGTAGCGGACATCGGTGGTGACTTCGGCGGCGCTGGCATCCGTCGTCGATTCCACACTGGGCCAGGGCACATCGCCGGGCAGCGGGGCAAAATCCTCCTGTTTCGGCTCGCCGGTGGGCAGCGGCGCGGCCGGTTGCTGAGCGGCGGTGAACATCGGATCGGCAAAGGGATCGGCAGCCGGGGTGGCGGCAGCGGCAGGGGCGGCAACGGGCGCCGTGGTGGTTGTTTGTGCCAACACCGGGCCAGCAACCCCCAGCGCTGCCAGCATCGCCGACGCTGTCAGCGTCATCCGCGCGGGCGCTGGCAAGAAAGGATCGGCTGGTAACACCCGGCTCTCCTAGCCCAGCACCGTCGAGGCGCAAAGCGATCGCTTGGCCTATCCCGGGCTGGCATGCCGCCACCGGTCGTGCCAAAGCATCACCATGTCGCAATCACCCGCTCCGCCGCCCCGCCCGCCGCAAATGGCTGGCGGCATCCTGATCGCTGCCGGGTTGGTGATTGGGCCGATCATCGGTGTGTTGGTCGGCCAGACGACCATGGGCCTGGTGATCGGTTTCGCCGTTGGCGTTATCGGCGCAATTATCGTGGCGGTGCGGGATCGTTAAAGTTGGCCGGGTGACGCCGCATGCGCTGGCCGTGCCGGGCTGGCGGTTGCAGCCGGGTTCAAATCGTCAGGCTTGAAATCATCGGCCATCGCTGCAAGGTGCTCCTGTAATGGCTGGTCCTGATAACCCGATCGAAGATTTCCGTGCCGCGGTTGCCGCAACGCTGCGCGCCCTCGGCCATGCGCCCGATGTGGAACTGGCCTATACCGCTGACAAGCCAAGCTGCTTTGGCGATCAGGCGCGGGTGCCACAGCCTTCGCGCGCCTTGCCGGCGGAGCAGGTGGCCGAAGTGCGCGGCTGGGCCGATTCCTTTGCGCTGCGGCGTCGGCACCATGATGCGAAATTGCACAATATAGACCAGCCCGATGCCGGGATTGCGCGCGATATCTGGAATGCCGTCGAACAGGCGCGAATCGAAGCGATTGGCAGCGCCGACATGGCCGGGGTTGCCCAGAACCTTGATCGGATGACCGAAATGCGCGTCCGCGCCGATCCGATCGTGCGGGCGCGATCTGCCGAAGAAGTGCCGATGGCGACGGCGCTGGGCCTGCTGGTGCGCGAACGGCTGACCGGCCAACCGGTGCCAAAGAGTGCCGAGGCGGCGATGGCGCTGGTCCGCACCGATATCGAAGACCGCGCCGGTGCGCATCTGGATGATCTGGCGCAATCGCTGGGTGACCAGGCGGCGTTTGCTCAGGTGATGCGCCGGGTGCTGAATGATCTTGGCCTGGGTGTTGACCCCGATGCGGACCCCGAGAATTCGGGTGAAAGCGAAGACGAGCAGGACGATGAACAGCCCGGCGACGAGGGCGAAGAACAGGAACAGGAGGGCGGCGGTCAGGACCAATCGACCGAAACCCGCGCCGAGGATTCGCAGGACGACAGCGAAGCTGGCGAACAGCGCGAAGTCGAAATGGATACCGACATGGTTTCCGAAGCCGAAATGGGTGAGGAAGGCCAGGCGGGGGCGACGCCGTGGCGACCGAACACGCCGATGTCGGACCTGCCGGCCGATTTCGATTACAAGGCCTATACCCGCGCCCATGACGAAATTATCGGTGCCGAGGATTTGTGTGAGCCGGAGGAACTGACCCGGCTGCGCGGTTATCTCGACCAGCAACTGATCCCGCTGCAATCGGCGGTGACAAAGCTGGCCAACCGGCTGCAGCGCCGGCTGATGGCGCAGCAGAACCGCAGCTGGGATTTCGACCAGGAGGAGGGGCTGCTCGATGCCGCCCGGCTGGTCCGCATTGTCACCAACCCCAGCTATTCGATGAGTTACAAGGTGGAGCGCGACACCGAATTTCGCGATACGGTGGTGACGCTGTTGATCGACAATTCGGGATCGATGCGCGGCCGGCCGATCAGCATTGCGGCGATCTGCGCCGATATTCTTGCGCGCACGCTGGAGCGTTGCGGCGTCAAAACCGAAATTCTGGGCTTTACGACCAGGGCGTGGAAGGGCGGGCTGTCCCGTGAAAAATGGCTGGCGGACAATCGCCCGGCAAAGCCCGGCCGGCTGAACGATCTGCGCCACATCATCTATAAACAGGCCGATGCGCCATGGCGGCGAGCGCGCAAGAACCTGGGCCTGATGATGCGCGAAGGGCTATTGAAGGAAAATATCGACGGTGAGGCGCTGTTATGGGCCCATGATCGCCTGCTGGCGCGGCGTGAGGATCGCCGTATCCTGATGGTGATTTCCGATGGTGCGCCGGTTGATGATTCAACGCTTTCCGTCAACAGCGGCAATTATCTGGAACGCCATCTGCGCCAGGTCATCAAGCATATCGAGGGCCGTTCTCCGGTGGAATTGATCGCCATCGGCATCGGCCATGATGTGACGCGATATTATGCCAAGGCGGTCACGATCATGGACGCCGAACAGCTTGGCGGCACCATCATCGATCAATTGGCATCGCTGTTTGAGGCAAAGGGGAGCGGGGCAAAACGATCAGGCCGATCAGGCTGAACCCTGCCGCCACCGCCAGATAGGCGCCGACCCAGCCCAGCCCGCCGCGCTGCGCCAGTGCCGCAGCCAGCACCGGCGTAATGCCGCCACCCAATATGCCGCCCAGATTGAATGCTATCGATGCGCCGGTATAGCGCACCCGCGCCGGAAACAGCCCGGGCAGCCACGCCCCCAGCGGGCCATAGACAAAGCCCATGACGAACAGGCCAAGCGACAGGAACACCCCGACCAGCAGCAGCGATCCACTGCCCAACAGCGGCGCCAGCATACCGCCCACCCCAACCGCAGCGGCGCAGCCACCCATCAACACGGCGCGCGGGGAAAATCGGTCTGACAGCCAGCCCGACAGCAGGATACCAGCCGCCAGAAACAGGATCGCGCCCAATTGCACGCCCAGAAACGTCTCCCGCGCATAGCCCAATTTCGTCGTGCCATAGCCCAGCGCAAACGCCGTCGAGAGGTAAAACAGCGCGAAACAGGCAATCGCGCCCAATGTGCCGCACAGCGTTTCCCGCCAATGGTGACGCAGCAATTCGGCAAACGGCACCGCCGGCGGCGGGCCATGGGCAGCCATTTCGGCAAAGGCCGGGGTTTCGATCAATTTCAGCCGCACCCACAGCCCGACCGCGACCAGCAGCGCGCTGGCGAAAAACGGCAGTCGCCAACCCCAGGCGCGGAAATCGGCATCGCTGAGCCAAAGACCGAGCAGCAAAAACAAACCATTGGCGGCGATAAACCCAACCGGCGCCCCCAGTTGCGGGAACATGCCATAGCGCGCCCGCCAGCCCGGCGGCGCATTTTCCACCGCCAGCAACGCTGCCCCGCCCCATTCGCCGCCCAGGCCAAAACCCTGTCCAAATCGCAACAGGCACAGCAGCAACGGCGCCGCCCAGCCGATGTCGTCATAAGTTGGCAGGAATGCGATCAGAAATGTGGAACCCCCCATCAGCAACAGGCTGGCGACCAGCGTTGATTTGCGGCCGATGCGATCGCCGAAATGCCCGAACACCAGCGCACCGATAGGCCGCGCGATGAAGGCCACGGCAAAACTGGCATAGGCGCTGAGCAATTGCGCCGAGGCGTTGCCCGATGGAAAGAACAGCGGCCCGAACACCAGCGAGGCAGCCGTCGCATAGATATAGAAATCGTAAAATTCGACCGCAGTGCCGATCAGGCTGGCGCCAAGAACGCGGCGGGTGGATGGCGTGGTCATATCGTCCTTTCATCCTTCCCCCCGGCGCGAGCGGAAGGGGAGTTGTCGGCATCGGCAGCCAGGCCCCCGCCCCGCTCAGCCAAGTCGCCATCCCCGATACTGGGAGGGATTCTAGAATCAGCCCATATCATATCGCTTCCAGATACGATCAACCGGTGTCCCGTCGCGCAGCGGCACCCCAGCATCGATCCGCCACGTGTCAAACCCCAGGCCATCATAATAGGCAAGCCCGCCGACATTGTCGGCCCGGATTGTCGCGTTGATTGCAGCAAATCCCGCCGTCCGGGCGAAATCACGCGTTACCGGAAACAGCGCTGATCCAACGCGAGTTGCCCGTGGTTGCTGACGCACAAACGTCCCGATGTCGGCGCAATCGGCCGGCAATTCGGGGATACGGTGCAGCAACTGAAACCCGGCCGCGCCCAGATCGTCCGTCGCGATGAAACAGCTGATGCAGTTCGGCCCGTCGATATAGGCTGCGGTCAGTCTGGCGGCAGAATAGGGCGTTTCCAGTGCCGTGGTGCCACCGCGCGCGATGATGACGTTCAGCAACGCCGCGAGCGAAGCCGCATCGGCAATCGTGGCAGCCCGAACCTGCAAATTGGACGACATGAACAGCCTTTTGAAATCGAACCAGCGCCCTCGCTACTTCACCGCCAGTCCCTTCTCAACCTTGCCGTCCTTGGCCTTGACCGTGCTGGCGGTGGACACAAACACCCGTGCCGGGGCGGTGGCGCAGTCTGCCGGCAGGGGCTCCTTCATCGTCGCCAGCCGCGGCGGGCCGAGCGCCGCCAGTTCGGCATCGAATGTCGCAAGATCAGCGGCCGGCGCGATATCGCCGTCAACCCCCTGGATAGCCCGGTCGTCCTGATCGCCGATCCCGGCCATACACGCCAGGGGTGGCCATGAATGTCATATTGGCGCCAATACCGCACAGGGCATGGCCGCCGAATTTGTCGACCGCCTGGCTATTTCCCGGTCATCACGAAATTTTCGGGAAATTTCGCGGTTGCGCCGGCATAAAACTGCTGGATGATGGTCAGGTCCTTTTCATAATCGCCACTTGGCCACAATGTTGCCGGCAGGCTGACGGTGCGGGTGCCATAATCCATCACGGCAAAGGTGATCGGCACGCCGGCGGCAACGGCGATATGATAAAATCCGGATTTCCACTGCTGCACCGCATCGCGCGTGCCTTCGGGTGGCACCACCAGATACAGTTCATCGGCCGCCGCGAAATTTCGGGCCATCACCCGCACCACATCATTGCGTTGGGACCGGTCGATGGGGATGCAACCCGTCCATCTGACGATGCCGCCCAGCGGCCCTTGGGTCAGGCTTTTCTTGCCCATATAGCGCAGCCGGATCCGCCACAGCCCGGCGGCCGCGATCATCCAGATGCCATCCCAGTTTGATGTATGCGGCCCGGCGGTGATGACGGCCTTGCGGTCTGCCGGCCAATCCCCGGCGATTTTCCAGCCACCCAGCCCCATGAAAATCCGGCACAGGACGCGAAACAGTTCGGCGCCAGCCCCGCGCGGTGGCAACGGCCTGGTCGTCGAAAGATCGTGGATGATGAGGGTGCCGGGCGCTGCCATGACAGGCCGGTAACAGAAGGTTGGCGGCGATGCCATTGTGGCACAGGGTCTTTTTGCGGCCCGCACGGCTTCCTACATCTGCAGCCACAGCCTAGCGAAAGACCACCCCCCACAATGGCAGATTTTCCTGATTGGCACGGCACCACCATCGTGTCGGTGCGCAAAAATGGCCGCGTTACCATCGCCGGCGATGGCCAGGTGACCATGGGCAACACCGTGATGAAACCCAACGCCAAAAAGGTCCGCCGGCTCGGCCCTGATGGAGCCGTGATCGGCGGCTTTGCCGGCGCCACTGCCGATGCCTTCACGCTGTTTGAACGGTTGGAGGCAAAGCTGGAACGCTATCCCGGCCAGCTTACCCGTGCGGCCGTTGAACTGGCAAAGGATTGGCGCACCGATCGTTACCTGCGCCGGTTGGAGGCGATGATGATCGTCGCCGACAAGGATGTGACATTGGTGCTGACCGGCACCGGCGACGTGCTGGAACCGCTGGGCGGCATCGCTGCCATCGGTTCCGGCGGCAACTATGCCCTGGCCGCCGCCCGCGCCCTGGCGGATTCGGATCATGATGCAGAGGCGATCGCCCGCCGCGCCATGGCGATTGCGGCCGAGCTTTGCATTTACACCAACGACCAGTTGACGGTTGAAACCATCACCGCGGGAGAGGAAAAATGAACGTGATGAACCCGATTGCCGCCGATGATGCCGGCCTGACCCCGCGTGAGATCGTGGCGGCGCTCGATCGCCATATTGTTGGCCAGCATGACGCCAAAAAGGCAGTGGCCGTCGCGCTGCGCAATCGCTGGCGCCGACAGCGGCTGGGCGACGATCTGCGTGACGAAGTCACGCCGAAGAACATCCTGATGATCGGGCCGACGGGCTGCGGCAAGACCGAGATCAGCCGGCGGCTGGCCAAGCTGGCCGGTGCTCCATTTCTCAAGATCGAAGCGACCAAATTCACCGAAGTCGGCTATGTCGGCCGCGATGTCGATTCGATCATCCGCGACCTGGTCGAGGAATCGATCCGGCTGGTGCGGGAGGCGCGCCGCGCCGGGGTGAAGGAGGCCGCGGTTGCGGCGGCCGAGGCGCGGCTGCTCGATGTGCTGGTTGGCAAGGATGCCAGCGAGGCGACCCGGCTGGCGTTCCGAGACAGGTTCCGCAATGGCGACCTGAAAGGCCGCGAAGTTGAAATCGAGGTGGCCGACAGCCCCGCCAGCTTTGAAATGCCGGGGATGCAGCCCGGCCAGGTCGGCATGATCAACCTGGGTGACATGCTGGGCAAGGCGATGGGCGGCCGCACCAAACGCCGCAAGATGAGCGTCGAATCGGCCTGGGATGCGCTGCTGGCCGAGGAATCGGACAAGCGCCTGGACGATGACGATATCGCGCGGGAGGCGGTGCGCAGTGCGGAGGCCAATGGCATCGTGTTCCTGGATGAAATCGACAAGATCGCCGTCAGCGACGTGCGCGGCGGTTCGGTGAGCCGTGAAGGCGTGCAGCGTGACCTGCTGCCACTGATCGAAGGCACCACCGTCGCCACCAAATACGGCCCCGTCAAAACCGACCATATCCTGTTCATCGCGTCGGGCGCTTTCCATGTGTCGAAGCCCAGTGATCTGTTGCCCGAATTGCAGGGGCGGCTGCCGATCCGGGTTGAGCTGAAGGGCCTGACCTATGAGGATTTCCGCCGTATTTTAACCGACACCGAGGCCTCGCTGATCCGGCAATATACGGCGTTGCTGGGCACCGAAGGCGTCACCCTGACGTTGACCGAGGATGGCATCAACGCCATCGCGCGGACGGCCGAACAGGTGAATGACGCAGTCGAAAATATCGGTGCCCGCCGGTTGCAGACGGTGATGGAAAAACTGCTCGAATCACTCAGTTTCGAGGCGAGCGAGCGGGCGGGCGAAGCGGTGACCGTCGATGCCGCCTATGTGGAGCGTGAACTGGGCGCGATTGCGCGGGACACGGATTTGTCGAAGTTCATCCTGTAGGGCATGAGCGGCGGCATGGACCAGCTGCCGATCTTCCTCAATCTGGCGGGCCGCAACGTCATCATCATCGGCGATGGCGAAGCAGCAGCGGCAAAGGCGCGACTGGTGGTGGCGGCGGGCGGCGTGGTGGTTGGTGAGGATCAGCCGGCAGCGCTGGCGTTTGTTGCCAGGGACGATCCGGGCGAATCCCGGACGATTTCGGAACGATTGCGGCAACGCGGCCTGTTGGTGAATGTTGTCGACCGGCCGGCAATGAGCGATTTCCTGATGGGGGCGATCATTGATCGATCACCGGTGGTGGTTGCCATATCGACCGGCGGGGCGAGCGCCAGCCTGGCGCGGGCGTTGCGCGGCCGGTTTGAGGCATTGCTGCCGGCGTCTTTGGGGGCATTGGCCGGAGTGATTCGGGGCGCCCGACGCGCGGCGGCGGCGGCGCATCCAACGATGGATGACCGGCGCCGGTTGTGGGAGGGTGCGCTGGCGGAAGGCTGCGCGCTGGATCCGTTGCGGCCGATCGTTGATCCAGAGGCGGCGGTGGCGGCGGCGATCGCCGGCAAATCGGCGGTGCAGCCCGAAACGCTTACCATCAGTGTGACCAGCGCTGATCCGGGCGAATTGACGCTGAACCAGTTGGCGGCGCTGGGCCGCTGCGACGCGCTGGTGGTGGTCGGCGATGTGCCCGCCGCCGTCATCGACAGGGCGCGGCGTGATGCGGTGCGGCTGGCGGCGGTGCCGTCGGAGATGCCAGGGTTGACGGTGGTGCTGGCAGGCCGCTGACGCAAAAAAAGCCTGTTACGCCGTCAATTCGGTGTCCCAGTACAAATAATCCCGCCACGTCGAATGCAGGTAATGCGGCGGAAACGCCCGGCCATTTTCCTGCAAATGATGCGTGGCGGGCTGAAATGGCCGCTGGCGCAGCGCCATATGAGCCTCGGCAGGCGTGCGGCCGCCCTTTTTCAGGTTGCACGGCGCACAGGCGGTGGCAACATTTTCCCAGGTGGTGCGGCCGCCATAGGCACGCGGCACGACATGATCAAAGGTCAGGTCATGGCCGGCACCACAATATTGGCAAGTAAACCGATCGCGCAAGAACAGATTGAACCGGGTGAACGCCGGGTGCGATGCCGGCCGGACATATTGGCGCAGCGCGATAACACTGGGAATTTTCATTTCAAATGACGGCGAATGGATGACACGATCATATTCGGCAATGATGTCAACGCGCTCCAGGAACGCTGCCTTGATCGCTGTCTGCCACGGCCATAGCGACAGCGGATAATATGACAGCGGTGTGTAATCCGCGTTGAGCACCAGCGCCGGGCACGCTTCTGGCGGGGAAAGAATATCGGGATGATACATGCGCGCGGCTGCTCCCTCGTTTCCGGGGCTGATCGCATCCCACCACTGGCCCTGTCGCACTCAAGGCCGCCAAGGGAAGCGACCAAATCCGTGGTTTGGACACTGATACAACAGATTGTGTGTCAGGCAAATGACAATACCGCATTTTGGTTTCAGGCAAGCGGACCGGCATCGATTTGTCGCACAAAACGTCGCTGCGACGCCTTGCCCGCTTGGCGATGCAACAAAGCCTTGCCACCTAACGTTAAACTGACGCTTGCGCGTTGCCCAAACCCATGTCAGCGACACTGCTGGCAATCCGAAAGGTATATTCCGATGCAGGCCATGCTTATCATCTTCATGGTGCTCGCTGCATTGATGACACTGGGTGTCCTGGCGCGCGGCATTATCATCATGGCGCGCGGCAAGGACGTGACCGGCCAGCAGGCCAACAAGATGATGAGCTATCGTGTCGCCTTTCAGGCACTGGCGATCGTGTTCATCATCATTTTGTTCATGATCAACCGCCAGGGTTGAGGGTGGTAAAACTCAACAAGATCTACACCCGCACCGGCGATGACGGCACTACCGGGCTGGTCGATGGCACCCGCCGGTCAAAATCCGATCCGCGCCTGCACGTTGTGGGCAGCGTCGATGAAACCAACGCGGCGATCGGCATGGCGCGTCTGCACACGTCACCGGCAACGACGGCGGCACTGGCCCGTATCCAGAATGATCTGTTCGATCTCGGCGCCGATCTGGCGACGCCCGATGGCATAGATGGCGCGCTGCGGATCGTGCCGGCGCAGGTGGATTGGCTCGAATCGGCGATCGATGCGGCCAATGATGCCCTGGCGCCACTGACCAGTTTCATCCTGCCGGCGGGCTCGCCCGCTGCGGTCGCGCTGCACCTGGCGCGCACCATCGCCCGGCGCGCCGAACGCGATGGTGTGGCGGCAGTGGCGGCGGGCGAAGCGCTGAGCCCCGTCGCGATGCAGTATATCAATCGGCTTTCGGACTATCTGTTCGTCGTCTCCAGGGTCGAAAATGCCGCCGCCGGCGATGTGCTGTGGGTGCCCGGGGCAAACCGCTGACGCGCGTGCCGGTTGACTGGCGCGCAGACCTAAGCCAAGCACGCATCGCAACAAACAGCCTTGGGAAGTGCCAGATATGAAGGTCCTCGTGCCCGTCAAACGGGTCGTTGATTACAACGTCAAGGTCCGGGTGAAATCGGATCAGACCGGCGTCGAACTCGCCAATGTCAAAATGAGCATGAATCCGTTTGATGAAATCGCGGTGGAGGAAGCCATCCGTCTGAAGGAAAAGGGCATCGCCACCGAAATCATCGTCGTATCCATCGGCGTCCAGCAAAGCACCGAAACCCTGCGCACCGCGCTCGCCATGGGGGCGGATCGCGGCATATTGGTCGTCACCGATATCGCCACCGAATCGCTGGCGGTGGCAAAGATTCTTGCTGCGATTGCTAGGGAAGAAGCCCCCGGCCTGATCATCCTGGGCAAACAGGCGATCGATGATGATGCCAACCAGACCGGCCAGATGCTGGCGGCGCT
Source organism: Sphingomonadales bacterium (assembly GCA_038228305.1). Classification (GTDB taxonomy): domain Bacteria; phylum Pseudomonadota; class Alphaproteobacteria; order Sphingomonadales; family Sphingomonadaceae; genus Sandarakinorhabdus. Next base: position 241,645 of record JBBRPI010000003.1, read on the forward strand.
GCTCGGCTGGCCGCAGGGCACCTTTGCGTCAAAGGTCAGCGTTGATGGCGAAACCGTGCATGTCGAACGCGAAGTCGATGGCGGTTCCGAAACCGTTGGCCTGAAACTGCCGGCGATCGTCACCACCGATCTGCGACTCAACGAACCGCGTTATGCCTCACTGCCCAATATCATGAAGGCCAAATCGAAACCCATCGCGCCGAAAACGCCCGCAGATTATGGCGTCGATGTCACCCCGCGGCTGACGGTCACCAAAGTTGTTGAACCGGCCAAGCGTTCCGCCGGCATCAAGGTGAAATCGGTCGATGACCTGGTCGCAAAACTCAAGGAAATGGGAGCTGTTGCATGAGCGTCCTTGTTCTCGCGGAACATGACAACGCCGTCCTGAAGGACGCAACCCTGGCTGCGGTCACCGCCGCCGGGCAAATGGGCGGCGATGTCCATCTGCTTGTCGCCGGCAAGGGCGCGCAATCGGTCGCCGATGCGGCGGCAAAGGTGGCGGGCGTTGCCAAGGTGCTGCTCGCCGATGATGTCGCCTTTGAAAACGCCCTGGCCGAAAATGTCGCGCCGCTGATCGTTGGGCTGATGGCCGGCTATGATGCGTTCGTCGCGCCGGCAACCACCCGCGGCAAGAACATCACGCCGCGCGTCGCCGCCGCACTCGATGTGGCGCAGATCAGCGAAATCCTGTCGGTCGAAGGGCCAGACAGCTTCACCCGGCCGATTTACGCGGGCAACGCCATCGCCACTGTCAAATCATCGGACGCCAAAAAAATCATCACGGTGCGCGGCACGGCGTTCGCCAAGGCGGCAACCAGCGGTGGTTCGGCAAGCATCGAGGCCGTCAGCGGCGGCGCCGATGCCGGCCTGTCGAAATTCGAAGGCGCCGAGCTGACCAAATCGGCCCGCCCGGAATTGACCGCCGCCAAGATCATCGTCTCCGGCGGCCGCGCGCTCGGTTCAGCCGACAAATTCCACGAATATATCGATCCTCTGGCTGATAAACTCGGTGCCGCCGTCGGCGCATCCCGCGCCGCCGTCGATGCCGGCTATGCCCCCAATGATTACCAGGTCGGCCAGACCGGCAAGATCGTCGCCCCCGAACTCTATGTCGCCATCGGTATCTCCGGCGCCATCCAGCACCTGGCCGGCATGAAAGACAGCAAGATCATCGTCGCCATCAACAAGGACGAAGAAGCGCCAATTTTTCAGGTGGCGGATGTAGGGCTGGTGGGCGATCTGTTCACGCTGGTACCGGAGCTGACGGGGAAACTCTAGGCGGGGCCAGCGGCGGGGATTCAATAGCCTCCGGCGGCTGGGGCCTTGGCCCCGGACCCCGTTTCGGTGACGTGTGCTTTGGAGACTAGATGGGCAAGAATGGCGTTTCAGAGACTGCCATGGGATGGCTAGATTTCATCGCGTCTCTCGCCGGCGCACTGGCGCGGCAAATTGTCCGATAAAATCCGCAAATTGACGGTTTTCGAGCACAAAAGTGACATTTTGGCTGTTATTCGTCGCAAACAATTTTCGGTCGTCACACGCGCACAGGCGGGTGTGACGGTTTCAGCTGCAAGGGAACCAACCCAACAAAACGGGGTCTGGGGTTAATACCCCAGCCGCCAGAGGCCGCTTAAACCAGCCCCTAATCCTTCTTGTCCAACCCCACGAAATACCGCCCGGACCGCACGGCCGACAACCAGGTCAGCGGGTTCCAGTCGGTGGAGCCATCCAATGAGAAGGTGATGAATTCCGCCCGGCCGACCAGGTTTTCGATGGGCAGCATGCCCAGGCCGCCGATCATTGGGTCGAACCGGCTGTCTTCGCTGTTGTCGCGGTTGTCACCCATCAGGAACAGGGTGTTTTCGGGGACGATGACGGCCTCGGTATTGTCCTGCGGGGTTTGTTGCAGGTCCAGCGTCAGATAACTGCGGCCTGACGGCAGGGTTTCGCGATAGGTCGGCAGCTTGCAGATCGCAGTGCCCGCGGCGTCCACCGTGCGGTATTGGGCATCGACGGCGGTGTTGCAATCGCTGTTGGCCGTCACCGGGATGATGGTATCGGCGACGCGGACGCGCGGCACCGCGGCGCCGTTCAGCCACAGTTGGCCATCCTTCATCTGAACGGTGTCGCCGGGCAAAGCGATAACGCGCTTGATGTAATCGGATTTGTCATTGGGCTGTTTGATGACGGCGATGTCGCCGCGGTCTGGCAGCCGGCCAAAGATGCGGCCCTTCATTTCGGGCAACATGTTGAGCGATGGCGACAAATAGGAATAGCCATAGGGGTATTTGGAAACGATCAACCGATCCCCGATCAACAAGGTGGGCAGCATCGAACCCGACGGGATGTAGAATGGCTTTGCAACCAGCGAATGCACGCCAAGCACGGCGAGCACGAGCAGGAACAATTGCCAGGCTTCGCTGGCCCAATTGGTCGGCTTTTTGGCTGCCATTGCTGCCTCGGTCATATTGGACTCGCTGTGATCAGCACGATGGCCTGTGCCCAGGGGTGGTCGTCGGTCATCGTCAGGTGGACAGCGGCGCTATAACCCGGCGGCGTCAGTTCCGCCAGCCTTGCCAATGCGCCGCCGGTGAGGGCAAGGGTGGGTGCGCCAGTGGGCAGGTTGACGACGCCCATGTCGCGCATGAACACACCGCGACGGAACCCGGTGCCAAGCGCCTTTGAACAGGCTTCTTTCGCGGCGAATCGCTTGGCATAGGTGGCAGCGCGGGTCAGGATACGGCGATCGGATTTGGCGCGTTCGGTTTCGGTGAAAACGCGATTGAGGAAGCGATCGCCAAAGCGCGCAATGCTCGATTCGATGCGGGTGATGTTGCACAGATCCGAGCCAAGCCCGAGGACGAAGACGCCAGCGGGAATGTTCACGCCCGCGCCGCATCCATCGCGGCGCGCATCCGGGCGATGGCGGGTCCAAGCCCGGTGAACACCGCTTCGCCGATCAGGAAATGCCCGATGTTGAGCTCGTGCAGTTCGGGCATCGCGGCGACTGGCCCGACATTGTCGAATGTCAGCCCATGGCCGGCGTGCATTTCCAGCCCCAGCGCCTTGCCATGCGCCGCCGCAGCGTGCAGCCGGGCAATTTCCCTGGCGATCTCATCCGGCGTTTCGGCGTGCGAATAGGGGCCGGTGTGCAGCTCCACGACCGGCGCGCCCAGCCGGGCGGCCGCGTCCAACTGGTGCGCTTCGGGCGCAATGAACAGGCTGACCCGGATGCCGGCGTCCTTTAGCCGCGCGATGATCGGGGCGAGCGTGTTGTGCTGCCCGGCGGCATCCAGCCCGCCCTCGGTGGTGCGTTCGGCGCGGCGCTCGGGCACGATGCAGGCGGCGTGCGGGTGGTGGCTGAGCGCGATGGCCAACATCTCATCAGTGGCGGCCATTTCCAGGTTCAGCGGCAGGCTGATGCTCGACATCAACTTGTCGAGATCGGCATCGGTGATGTGCCGGCGATCCTCTCGCAGATGCGCGGTGATGCCATCGGCGCCGGCCTCTGCCGCCATCAACGCGGCGCGCAACGGATCGGGGTGCAGCCCACCGCGAGCGTTGCGGATAGTTGCGACATGATCGATGTTGACGCCCAGGCGGAGGCGGTCTGTGCGGCGCTGATCCGTCACGAACAGAATGCCGCCGACAGCAGACTGTATGTCAGTCCCTTGCCTTGCCAGGGCTCGCCGAAATCGGCTGGCCGGTCGGCAAAGGCGATCATGATGCGGCCAAGCGCGGGAGCAATGACATTGCGGACTTCAACGCCGCCGATGCCGCCGCGCCGTTCAACCAATTCGACCGGTTTCGAACATCCGGCAAGGGGCACGGTGTAGGACCATTGGCCCAGCGCCGTGAAGCCGAGTTTGGGATTGCCCTTCCACATTTCCGCCCGCGATGCGGGCGACATCAGCTGGCCCTTGAGCAAGGCCTGGTCAAAGCGGGCCAATGCGGCCGGCGGCCCGGCGATGGCGCCGGCCGCGCCGAATCGGCCGATATCGATGAAATCATCGGTGCTGCCATCAGCGAAAAAACCGGTGCGCCCCGCCTTGTCACCGGGCTGCAACAGCCGCACCGCCTTCATCCCCAGCGGCGAAAACAGCCGGGTTTGCAGCAGTTCCGCCAGCGGCTTTCCGGTAACTGCTTCGAGCACGGCGCCGACTATTTCGGTGTCGCAATCATTATATTCGAACCTTGCGCCAGGCTCGGCCTTTGCCGGGCCGGTACAGATAGCGTTGATGCCCGGCCCCGCTTTCGGTGCGCTGCGCTCGAACATGATCAGCATGTTGCCGGCGGCATTTACCGGCGCATCTTCGACATTCGGCAGACCGCTGGTGTGTTGCAGCAGCTGGCGCAGCGTCACCCGGTCTGCGTTGGCAATCTTCAGCCTTGGTGCATAGGCTTTGACCGGCGTGTCGAGCGTGACGCTGCCCCGGTCGACTTCCTGCATGACCAGCACAGCGACGATCTGCTTGCTGACGGAGGCCCAGCGCCAGAATTTCTGGCCGCCGATCGCCTTGCCAATGTCATCGCCGTGGCTGGCATTTTCATCGGCGACGATCAGATGCCCTTTCAGCCCGCCGGCGCGCGCAGCGGCCGATGTCGCGTCCCACATGGCGGTGACCGATGGCGACGGCGCGGCGACGGCGCTTGTGGTGATCGTCAAGGCCGCGATCAGGCCCGATATACTGCGGGTCATGCGCGTGATCCCGGCTTGACCGCCGGAAGCGCTGCCAATTCCGGCGGCAACGCGTCGGGGCTGTAGCTTGGCACGTCAAGGCGAATCAGTGGCGTGAACGGCACGCCGAGATCGGCCTTGCCGTTCGACCGGTCGACCAGCGAGGCGGCGTGAATCACATCGCCGCCCGCGGCATTCACCGCGGCAATGGCTTCGCGTGACGACAGGCCGGTCGTCACCACATCCTCCATCAGCAGGATTTTCTGGCCCTGCGTCAGCCGAAAACCGCGCCGCAGTTCAAACGTCCCGTCCGGCCGTTCGACGAACATCGAATCGACACCCAGCACCCGCGCCAGTTCATAGCCGCAGATCAGGCCGCCCATCGCCGGGGCAATCACTGCGCTGACCTGCGCCTTCACATCGGCCGGAATTTTGGCAGCGAGTGCCACAGCCAGCCGCGCCGCCCGGGCCGGATCCATCAGCACCCGCGCGCATTGCAAATAACGCGGCGAACGCAAGCCCGATGACAGGATGAAATGCCCCTCAAGCAGCGCCTCGGCAGCGCGGAATTCGGTAAGGATCTGCTCTCGGGTCATTCGCTCGCCTTAGCATCGTGATTTGCGCAGTCCAACTAGGTCATTTGGCGCATCGGGTGAAACCAAAGCGGTGGCCGCCCCGTAACAATAAATTGCCGGGCTAGCCTTGAAGAATTAAAGTTTGTAAACACCGTTGAACGTGGGGCAGGGCCAGTAAGCAAGGGGTTTTTCATGACTTTTACGTTTCGTGTGTCGGCAATCGCTGCAATCTCGGCGCTGGCTTTGGGCTCGCTGCCGGCTGCGGCGCAGATAAAATCCAAATCGGGCCAGGAAATCGAAAAGACCCGCGCCAACAAGGTTGCCGAATTGCCGGTCTGCGCGCGCCCCATCGGCACCATCGCGCTGGCATCGCCCGAGAATCAGAATCGATGGTGGACCGACCTTGGCCTCAGTTCGCCCGAGGCGTTGATTCGTGTTTACGTTCAGAAATCGAAGTGCTTCCGCCTCGTAAATCGCAGCAACAACGGCATGGCCGCAATGCAGATGGAACGCGGTCTGTCGGCTGCCGGCGAAACCCGGCGCGGCGGCACCATCGGCAAAGGCCAGATGGTCGAGGCCGATTTCACGATGATTCCCGACATTGTCTCCAGCAATAACAACAAGGGCGGCCTCAACATCGGTGGCCTTATCGGCGGCTTTGTGCCTGGCGGTTTCGGTGCGCTGCTCGGCGGGCTCAACATCAAGAAGCGCTCGGCCAACGTCGTTCTGAATGTCGTCAACAACAAGTCATCGGAGGAGTTTGTTGCTGAAGGCCAATCGAAGAAATCCGATCTCGGCTTCGGTGCCGGCGGCGGGCTGTTTGCGGGCGGCTTTCTTGGCGCCGGTGGTGCCAGTGGTTATGACAATACCGAAATGGGGCAGGTCATCGCGCTGGCTTACCTCGATGCCTATACCAAGCTGGTCAATGATCTTGGCGGGCTGACCGACGCCATCGCAGGCCAACAGGCCGAACGTGCCGTTACGATGAAGAACGCCGGACGCATGTTTGCGGAGCCATCGTTGAAAGCCAAGGTTCTGAAACCGCTCGACGCCGGATCGTTGCTCTACCCGACGGGTAACAAGCAAGCCGGTTTCTGGGAAGTCGAGGACGAGCTTGGCACCAAGGGCTGGGTCAGCGAGATCGCCATCGCTATCGCACGCTGACGAGCAAGGCGCGGGACGACTGGCCTGGCCGTCTCACGCCCCTCCCGCGATCCTGGCGCTGTCGGGGTCGCGGCCATCGCAGCCGCGACGTGCGGGCGCGGATCTGGCGCGGCGTCATTGTTGCCGTCATGCGCGATTGCTGCGGCGGGAAAATATTGACGGCGGCAGGATGGCGGCGCGAAAGCTGGCCCGCATGGCGTTGCCGGCGGCCAGCATGGTGCCATTGTGCGACGTCCTCTCCCGGAATTCGGGAAATTCTTTGCCCCACGCGATACAGCACCATGCTTCAATCACGCCGGAATGGCTGTCGTTCCGGCCAGTATCTCCGTCATCCTTCGACTGCCAAGCTTACCCTCGCATTCGTTCTACGGACACAACCGCCTTCACCTGGCGCAGTGCGGCGATGATCGTGGTCAGATGGTTCAAATCATCAACCTCGATATCAATGACATCGGTGTGGAATTCCCGGTCGCGGTGTTTCAGCGCCAGATTGACGATATTGGCGTTGTGCGCCGCCAATGTGGTGGTCAACGACGCGAGCGATCCGGGTTGGTTGTGGACGACCACCGCCAGCCGCGCGACGGCGCCATCGCTTTCCTGTCCCCAGGATACTTCCAGCCATTCGCCGGTTTCATCGGCAAGGCTGGCGCAATCGATGGTGTGGACAACAATCGGCGCACCCGGGTGGCGGATGCCGACAATGCGATCGCCCGGAATCGGGTGACAGGCGCCCAATTCAAACGCCACGCCGGCGGTCAACCCGTTGATCGAAACCGCCGCTGGGCCAGGTTTGCCGCGCTTGCGTTTGGGCTTTTGCCCGGCGGTAGAGCCTGGCACCAGCGCCTCTGAAACTTGTGCATCGGTCAACTGGTTGCGCGCCATCGCCAGTTCCAGCGCGGTGCGGTCATGCAATTTGAGCAGCCCGAGCGCCGGCGCCATCACCGCATCATCCAGCATGATTTTCAGGCGCAGGCTAAGCGATTCAAGCAATTTGCTGCCCATCGCCAGGCCTTCCTGCAAATCCTTGTGCCGCACGTGCCGGCGGACGGCGGCGCGGGCCTTTGCCGATACGACAAAACCCTCCCACGCTGGGTCGGGGGCCTTGCTCTTTGATCGCAAGATCTCGACCTGGTCGCCGTTGACCAACCGGGTTCGCAACGGGACAACCCGGCCGTTGACCTTTGCACCAACACAGGAATCGCCCAGATCGGAATGGACGGCATAGGCGAAATCCACCGGAGTCGAATCGCGTGGCAATTGATAAAGCGCGCCCTTGGGCGTGAAGGCGAACACCTGATCCTGGAACATCGCCAGTCGGGCGTTTTCCAGCAGTTCCTCGGGCGTTGCCGCGTCGTGCAGCACCTCCAGCAGGTCGTTAAGCCAGGGATAGGCCTCCCGCGCTACCGCTCCGGCACCGCCTTGTTTATAGGCCCAGTGCGCCGCCAGCCCATATTCGGATTCTTCATGCATGTTTCGGGTGCGAATCTGGACCTCGATGCGCGTGTTCTCGCTATACAGCACCGTCGTATGGATCGATTTGTAACCGTTGCGTTTCGGGGTGGAAATGAAATCCTTGAACCGCCCCGGCACCATCGGCCAGCGACCATGAACAACGCCGAGCGCGCGATAACATTCTGCATCATCATCGACCAAGACTCGAAACGCCATGACATCCGACAGCGATTCAAACGTCGCGCCGCGACCCTGCATTTTCTTCCAGATCGAATAGGGGCGCTTTTCGCGGCCGGTCACCTCCGCTGCGATACCCCGTTGCCCAAACGCCAGCTGCAGCCCTGAACGGATGCGATCGACGGTATCACCGCCGCTGGTACGCAATTTTTCCAGCCGCGCGGTGATTGTCGCATGGGCGTCGGGTTCCAATTGCCGAAACGCCAGTTCCTGCAATTCGTCCATGAACCCGTACATGCCGATGCGTTCGGCGAGCGGCGCATAAATATCCATGGTTTCGCGGGCGATGCGCCGGCGCTTGTCCTCGGATTTGATGAAATGCAGCGTCCGCATATTGTGCAACCGGTCGGCCAGCTTGACCAGCAACACGCGGATGTCCGTCGACATCGCCAGCAGGAATTTGCGCAGATTCTCGGCCTGGCGCTCATTGTCGCTTTGCGCCTCGATCCGGCTCAGCTTGGTGACGCCATCGACCAGCCGGCCGACCGCCGGCCCGAACAGCCGGTTGATTTCCTCCTGCGTGGCAACCGTATCCTCGATCGTGTCGTGCAAGATGCCGGTGGCGATGGTTTCATCGTCCAGCTTCAGATCGGTGAGAATCCCGGCGACTTCGATCGGGTGGCTGAAATACGGGTCACCACTGGCGCGCAACTGGCTGCCATGCGCCCGCATCGAAAACACATAGGCGCGATTGAGCAGATCCTCATCCGCATCGGGATCATAGGCTTTTACACGCTCGACAAGTTCATACTGACGCAGCATGTTTCGATGATGGTGCGCGTTGGCGGGATGCGCAACCGTAGCGGGCGATTAAAGCGCATCCGGCGGCTGGGGTATAAACCCCAGACCCCATTTGGCGTTGCGACATTTGTCAAACAACGGGCCAGCCAAGCGAAAGCCGGGCTGGCCCATTGTCTGGTTACGAATAATTCGAAACGAATGGCGTCAGGGGTTTCTACCCCAGCCGCCTGAGGCCCCTAAAGCCTATTCGTAATCCGGCCCCAAATTCTGGTTGCGCGGTGGCTGTGCAGCCGTAATCCGCAGCGCTTCGGCCGAGGCGGACAGCGATCCGATGGCGTCCGGCGTATCGTCTTCATTGGCGACAACACGCTGCATCGACAGGATCAACGCTTCCTTCAGTTCGGCCGGCTTGACGGTTTCTTCGGCGATTTCGCGCAGCGCGACGACGGGGTTTTTGTCGCGATCCTGGTCCACGGTCATGGCAGCACCGCTGGAGATGGCGCGGGCGCGGGTGGCGGCGAACAGCACCAGATCAAAACGATTCGGGATCTTGTCGACGCAATCTTCAACGGTAACGCGGGCCATGGGGCGACACTTTCGGAACTTTTGGAAGGCTGGCCTATGGCGGGTTTGCCTGTGAAAAGTCAAGCAACACTTGACCGCAGCACCGTCCTCGTCTAACCGCCGCGGCTTCGCAATTGGCCCTGCACCCCCGGTGAAGCAGTGGCCGCGCCCGGCACATTGGCCGTGCGGTGCGAGGCCGGGGTTCGGAATCACTATCGGTTCCGCATCAGCAAATCTGAAAGCGAACGCATGTCGAAACGTCATAATAGCAAGTATAAGCTTGATCGCCGCATGGGCGAAAATATCTGGGGCCGCCCCAAATCGCCGGTCAACAAGCGTGAATATGGCCCCGGCCAGCACGGCCAGCGCCGCAAGAGCAAGGTGTCGGATTACGGCATCCAGCTGAAGGCCAAGCAAAAACTCAAGGGCTATTACGGCGACGTCACCGAAAAGCAGTTCCGCGCGACTTACGCAGCGGCCGTGCAGATGAAGGGCGATACCTCGCAAAACCTGATCGGCCTGCTTGAACAGCGTCTGGACATGGTCGTCTATCGCGCCAAATTCGCACCGACGATTTTCGCTGCACGCCAGATCGTCAACCACGGCCATATCCTGGTCAATGGCAAGCGCTGCAACATCGCATCGGCCAAGGTAAAGCCCGGCGACACGGTGGAATTGGGCAGCAAGGCCAAGGACATGGCGCTGGTCATCGAAGCCCAGGGCCTGGCCGAACGCGAAGTGCCGGAATATGTGGTGGTCGAAGGGCCAAAGGCCACCTATGTCCGCGTCCCGACGCTGGACGAAGTGCCCTATGCGGTGAAGATGGAACCCAATCTGGTCGTCGAATTTTACAGCCGATAAGTCGCAGCGCCGCAAGCGCGTAGCGCCACGCTACGCGCCGACAGGCGTAAGACCGGCCGGCGAGACGGCGGGGTTCCCCCGCCGGACTCGTCCGACGTCAGCCCGGGCTTTGCCCGGGCTTTCTGCGTTTTGATGCCTGTCTAAGAGGCGATTTAGTCGATGCAAATTCAATGTGCTCCAACGGCTGCTGCCGACCCCATTGTCGCCGTTCCTAGCCAAGGTTACGAATGACGGTTTTGAGGAATCTTGGATGTTCCAATCAAGCTGCTCGAGTTGCACTCAGGTGTTAACGCCTCGAGAAAGCCCGCGCGCTTCAAACTGAACGTCCATCAAGCCGTTAATACGTCCACCTGTTCATTGTTGTTGCGATTACGAAAACACTACAGTAACATTTGTGTGGAGGTCATGTCATTGTGGATAGCTGCAAAAGCGATATCGTATATCGGGCGCTGTGTTGTGACATCGACGCGCCCGAGAGCGACTCCGCTGAGCCGTCAAGTTTGAGGAGCGAGTTTTCGTACCTCGCTAAATGTCTTTGCGCCTGAGCTATGCTGTCGATTTCGCCACAAGCAGCAGCAGCACTGCAAGAGTATTCTCGCCCCGCATTTGTTACCTGGTTACAGGGGCATCTATCGGAAGCCTATCCACACCTCTTGCCGCGCTTCCCACCCGATGTTCAGTACGCAATCGTTATGAACATGCTCGACAGGGCATCTGCAAGGGGCCTGTCACAGCAAAACACACTCGTTATTTGGTGCGAGCTGATGATCGAAATCGCGCCAAACTTCGATCATGAGCCGGAAATTGACGCCGCATTGAAGCGCGCATCGCATTCGGCAGATGCGGCATTGCTAGAATTTACTTCCCTTGTGTCGTCCCATGCGTGGGAGCGCGCTGAGCAGCGATCGTCGAACCTACCATTATTCGTGCCGTTTGACCTGAGTGCCGCATCAATCCTGGATCAGACAGCCGGCGCCATCCCTACGGTGCTATACGATCGGCCTGAGGCGACGAGCCCGCATGAGGCTGCGGCTCGTGCGTCAAAAGCGGCCGAAGGACTTGGAATCTCGGCTTTTCCTGACTCAGCTCTTGTCATTGCTGCCTGTCGATCGTTTTGGGGCGCCGACTTTGCATCGCTCGAATGGACGGCTGACCTTCTTCGCGAAGGCTGGCACGGAAGTACGTTGATTGATGCCCTGCGACTTCGATTGGCGTTGGAATTCGGGCGCGTCGTATGATCCTTGGCGCGTTGAAATCGGCTTGGGGCTCGTATGTTGATTTCACCAACGGCGTAGCAAAAGGGGGTTGGGAAACAGTCGGCGAGCCGGTAGTGGCCCTAGCGAAGATGTCGGTCGGGGGATATGTCGACGGCTATAAATTCGCCAAGGAATTAGCGAGCGATCCGGCGCTCCGTTCCCAGACCAAGGCGGATATCGTGGCAGCTACAGACACGGCATTCAACGCCGCAAAATCCAGCGCAAAAGCAGTTGCAGCCTATGGCGCTGCCGCAACGCACGATCCTGGTAAGCCGTTACGCGATGCGACACAGGCGACATTGGTAGGTTGGACAGCAGCCAAGCAAGGCGGCTCGGCGTTCATGGCAAGTGAGAATGAACGATACGCGCAAGCGAAAGCCAACGGCACCACGGCAGGCTATTGGGGAGAAATGACCGGTCGGGCGATCGGCACGGTAGCTACCCTGGCTAATGTGGGCGCGCTGTCCAAGGCAGGATTGCTCGCCAAAGGCGCTAGAGTTGCCGAAGGTGCTTCGGCCGCCGCTAAGGCAGAGGCCATTGTAGCTCGCGGAGCTAGTGGCCTGCGCGCTGGTTACGAAGTGTTGCCGTGCGGCAAGATCGTAAAAATCGCAGCGGCATCCCACCCACTTGCTGGAAAATCCGTGGCGCAGGTCGTTTCCCAAGCTAAGAACATGGGGCTAGTTGCGCCTCCAAATGCTACACTGCTTTGGTCGGGTCTGGGCAATAAAGGGGCGAGTATTGCCGAACAAACCGCGAAAGAGCTTGGAGCTACCACGCTCGAAATGACATCTGGTGGAAAGTGGTTAACGGAAAATCTATTAACTAAAGTAGACAATATCCCCTTTAATCAAGTCGAGGTGCGGCAAATATTCAACCAAGCCTCAGATCTCTACGCCTCTGGAGCCAAAGGGCAAGTTAAAGCACTGCTTGGCAAGGTGCGGCCCACGAGTACTTTCGCGACTATAGAGCTTCCGGCGATATTGAGTAATCCCTTGGTGTCGACATTCCAGAAAATAACATTTATCCAATAAACTGGACTACCTATGCTCCATATGAAGAATAATAGTACGGTCTATAGCGATGATGGCTGGGAAGCCGTCTTTGTAGGCAGATACAATATTATATACAGAGATACGACAATTGAGACTAATATTGAAATATACGAGGACGGTTGGGATAAGGGAAAGCCGGTTCTATTTATCGGCACCAAGCAGTTTTATGGAATATCTAAGCAGTATCAGCATCAAATTGATCCCTCTCTTTTGAAACAACGAGTTTTGGACGCCATTACATTCCAGGGAATGTTAGTGGAATTTGAGGACGATTGAAATGGGCCAACCCGCAGCGAGAATAACCGACATGCACGTCTGTCCCATGGTGACAGGTGTCGTGCCTCATGTTGGCGGACCGATACTGCCTGCCTGTGCGCCAACGGTGCTTACCGGCAAGCTGCCGCAGGCTCGTGTAACCGACATGCTAACCTGCGTCGGACCACCCGATCTCATTGTGAAAGGTTCGGCCACGGTGATGGTGTCAGGACTGCCTGCAGCTCGCATGGGAGATAACACGGCCCATGGCGGGATCATCGTGCTTGGCTTCCCTACCGTTTTAATTGGCGACCTAGCAGGTGGTGGGGGCGGCGCGGGTGGTGGTGCGGCTGCTGTCGGCGCCTCCCTCGCAAGCAGTGCCGCCTTCGGGCAACCAGGGAAGCAAGCTAAAACACTCCGAAGCGCTGCAAAGACAGGCGCCCCGTTCTGCGAACGGTGCCATCATGCATGAGGATGGTACGCCTCACTGGTATGCCATTGTGGACACTGCCCAAGATCGCGCATTGTATGAACTGGTGCAGTGTTGCGCTGTCTTCCAGTGTTTAATTGCAGGCGACGCTCCATACGAGCTTGCTACCGCGCTTCCTTACTTGGTTAGGCTAGATGAGGGTGCTCCCCTTACAGAAGCTTGGCAAAGCATAGGATCGGGAAAACACTGGGGTTTAGCGTTTGAGTCGTCCAGTTCGATCGATCATCTCAGGTTGCACTTCAAACGCTTTCTAAATGCAAAACTTCCCGATGGGGCTATTGCCCTCTTTCGTTTTTATGATCCTCGCGTATTCCGAACTTATATCCTATCGGCAACAGGTGACGAACTGGAGACGTGGTTTGCTGGTATAAACCGGTTTTCGGCCGAAGCCCCGGTAGTCGGGCAACTAGACGACTTCGAATTTATTGATGGTCAGCTTTATGATCGCGGGGCGCTGGTCGGGTAATAGTGCAAAATCCCCGTTGCATCTTGACCTAGACACAGCGATGTCTAAAATAATGATATACTATTATGGTCATTTGTTAGTTTCGGTTGAGAATATGCGGATGGCAGATTTTGGGGTAAGCAGACTCTAGGCTCAGGACTCATAGCCAGAACAGGACGGTAGCGGCGAGCGCGATGGCGGACAGGAAGACGGTCGGGCACCTGTCATAGCGTGTTGCAACGCGCCGCCAGTCTTTGAGGCGGCCGAACATGATCTCAATCCTGTTGCGGCTTTTGTACCGGCGCTTGTCGTATTTGACCGGCTTTGTGCGGGATTTCCTGCCCGGGATGCAGGGCGTAATCCCTTTCTCCTCAAGGGCATCGCGGAACCAGTCGGCATCATAACCCCGGTCGCCCAGC
>JBBRPI010000004.1:0-212773 GCA_038228305.1 Sphingomonadales bacterium
GTCCTGCTTCATCCTGTCACTGACCGCCCAGCCTCCCGAAATTTGCCTACGACCCGGCGGCTATGCAGGTCGAGGATGACCGCAAGGTAAAGCCAGCCCTGTGACGTCCAGATATAGCTGATGTCGCCTGCCCATTTGCGGTTCGGCGTATCGGCGACGAAGGCGCCATCGAGCAGGTTCGGCGCGGTCCCCAGGCTGTGATTGCTGTTGGTCGTCACCTTGTGTTTGCGGGTGCGAACGGGACGTATCCCACCCAACCGCATCAGCCGGCCGACACGCCGCTCGCCAACGACGAGGCCGGCCTCCTTGAGCTCCATCGTCATCCGAGGCCGACCATAACTGCCAAGGCTCAGGCTGTCGTGCTCACGGATATGCGCCAGCACTTTCATATTACCGCGCGTCCGCCGGCTCGCCGGCCGGGCCCGCCACGACCGGTAGCCACGCGCGCTGACCCGCATCACCCGGCACATTGTCTCCACCCGCCAGAGATGTCGCCAGTTCTCCACGAACGCAAACCTCACGCCGCTGGCTCGCGAAGAACTGGGTAGCCTTTTTTAGGATATCCCTCTCCTCCTTGAGCACGCGGTTCTCCAGGCGAAGGCGCTCATTCTCGCGCGCCAGATCCGCCTGCGGCGCTGCCACCAGATCGGTCGGCCGAAACACCGAAACCCACTTGCACAGCGTCGACAGGCCAACGCCCAAATCCGACGACACCCGCCGCGGCGACAGCCCGCTGCTCATTGCGATCCGCACAGCCTCGCGTTTGAAATCGTCCGTGTGCTTCATCATCTCTCCGGCCTCCTTGATCGAGTGTTTTACTCTCAAGTCGCCGGCACAAAACCGTTACAAGTCCACTCGACTGACTGCCTCTGTCGTGCGGGCGCTGCCGTGTAGAATTTGGCCCATAGTGCATCCTTCCGTTCCTGGCTGAATATCGCACCATCAAAGTCCGGGACCAAACACCTAGTCTTTCGCTCAGGGTGGAATTAACTTTTTCGCAATTTTCAGGCGTCTTCGGCTGCATTTTCAGGCATAGCAACTCGCTTTTAGGCCTGTTTCGGTCAAAATTCGCACATTATGACCCAACCCAACAAAATGGGTTCTGGAGTTTATACCCTCGCCGCCGCAGGCATCTGTAGTCCCCTTCTGCTTGCCGCCGGGGCGGGGGGTGGGGTAGGGCCTGTGCCAATCCGGGTGGTCATGTGCCGCCGCAGAACCCACCGACCCCTCCCGCAGACGGGAGGGGAGAAGAAAGATCGTAAATGTCCATTCGTTGCGGAATTGTTGGCCTGCCCAATGTTGGCAAATCGACGCTGTTCAATGCCTTGACCGAAACGGCGAGTGCGGCGGCGGCGAATTATCCGTTTTGCACGATTGAACCCAATGTCGGGAATGTGCCGGTGCCTGACAAGCGGCTGGATGATCTGGCGCGGATTGGCGGTTCGGCGAAGATCATCGAGACGCAGTTGGGCTTTACCGACATTGCCGGACTGGTACGCGGTGCTTCGAAGGGGGAGGGGCTGGGCAACCAGTTCCTCGCCAATATCCGGGAAACCGATGCGATCGTCCATGTGCTGCGCTGTTTCGAAGACGATGATGTGACGCATGTCGAGGGGCGGGTTAATCCGGTTTCAGATGCGGAGACGGTTGAAACCGAATTGATGCTGGCCGATTTGGAGTCCTTGGAAAAGCGCGTGCCGGCGCTGGTTAAAAAGGCGACGCAGGGCGACAAGGAGGCGAAGGTTCAGGCGCGAGTGCTGGGCGAGGCGCTGGAATTGCTGCGCCAGGGCAAGGCGGCGCGGCTGGTGGTGGCCAAGGATGAGGAGGAAGCGCGGGTGCTGTCGCAGGCACAACTGCTGACATCGAAACCGGTGCTGTATGTCTGCAATGTCGAAGAGGCATCGGCATCGACCGGCAATGCCCATAGCGCCGCGGTGCAGGCGATGGCCAGCAAGGTTGGCGCCGGCGCGGTGATCGTTTCGGCAGCGATCGAGGCGGAAGTGGCGATGATGGAGCCGGCGGACCGCCCGGAATATCTGGAGGCGCTGGGCCTGACCGAAACCGGCCTGACCAGGGTGGTGCGGGCGGCGTATGAATTGCTCGGACTGATCACATTTTTCACGGTGGGGCCAAAGGAAGCGCGGGCCTGGACGGTGACTCTGGGATCAAAGGCCCCGCAGGCGGCAGGCGCCATTCACGGCGATTTCGAAAAGGGATTCATCCGCGCCGAAACCATGGCGTTTGTTGACTATGTGAAATTCAATGGCGAGGCCGGCGCGCGCGATGCGGGCAAATACCGGTCCGAAGGCAAGGAATATGTTGTGCACGACGGCGATGTGATGTTGTTCCGGTTTAACGTATAGCTTGGTTGATGACGGATCGTCGCCAGTTTCTTGCTGCCGTCGCGGGGCTGGCTGCCAGCCCGGCGCGTGCCCAGAAAACTGTCGATCTGCACCTCCCCGGTGGCCCCAGCGCGCGGCCAATGACGACGGCCTTTCCGCAAAAGGCCGCGATGATCCTGCAGCGGACGACGCCGCCGCTGCTTGAAACGCCGATGGCAGTGTTCGATCGCGGCATCATCACGCCGAACGAATTACACTATGTTCGTTGGCACTGGTCGTTTCCAACTGCGGTTGATCCGGCGGCGTTTCGGCTGAAGGTCGGTGGTGCGGTTGCAACGCCATTGTCACTGTCGTTGGCCGATCTGGTGGCTTTGCCTCGGTTTGAAATCACCGCGGTCAACCAATGTTCGGGAAATTCGCGCGGGCTGGTGCAGCCGCGTGTGGCGGGTGCCCAATGGGGCCATGGGGCGATGGGCAATGCGCGCTGGACAGGGGTGCGATTGCGCGATGTGCTGGACCGGGCCGGGGTAACGCCTGGCGCGGTGGCGGTGCGCTTTGCCGGCCTGGATACACCATTGGTCGATGATGCGCCGGATTTTGCCAAATCGCTGGGTGTTGACCATGCCCGGGATGGGGAGGTGATGCTGGCCTATGCGATGAATGGCGCGCCACTGCCGCTGTTGAATGGCTTTCCACTGCGGCTGGTGGTGCCGGGGTGGTATTCGACATATTGGGTCAAGATGGTCGATTCGATCGAGGTTTTGACCGAGGCTGACCATGGTTACTGGATGGCAAAGGCCTATCAGGTGCCGGCAAACCCGACTGCAAACGTGGCGCCAGGAACGACGGATTTTGCCAAACAGCCGATCAGCCGGATGCCGCCGCGATCGTTCATCACCAGCATGGCAGATGGGGCGAGGCTGGCGTTCCGTGCCGCCCTGCCAGTGGGCGGCATTGCCATGGGCGGCGATTCGGGGGTGCGCGGCGTGGAAATTTCGGGCGATGGTGGTGCGAATTGGGTGGCAGCGAAATTGGGCCCGGATGCTGGCAAATATAGTTTCCGCCGTTTTGACGCCGTGGTGGCCGGTGTGCGCGGGCCGATGCAATTGATGGCGCGGGCAAGGAACATGGCCGGCGATGTGCAGCCGATGCAGCCGAACTGGAACCCCGGCGGCTATGCGCGCAATGTGGTCGAAACCATCCATGCGGCGTTGGCGTGATGCGCTGTCTGGTTTTGGGCGCTGCGGTGCTGGCCGTTGGTGCGGGCGCGGCCCCGGTCTTTCGCGCTCTGGACGTTGAACTGCCGTTCAACGCCAGGATGTACCCTGCACTTGGCCGGGGCGCGCCGCCGCCCGAGGCGATCAACAACAATTGCCTGGCCTGCCATTCCATCGAACTGGTGATGACCCAGCCGAAATTGACCCGCCCGGAATGGACCGCCGAAGTGACCAAAATGCGAAGCACCTACAAGGCGCCGGTCGATCCGGCCGATGACGCGGCGATTATTGAATGGCTGGTGGCGATGAGCGCGAAAACCACCGGTTGACCCTGTCGCGCCCGGCCCGCTACACGCTAATTTTGTTGCACTTGCGAAAGAACGAGCCCTGCCTGCTTTGTCGTTCCAGAATATCATCCTGACGCTCCAGCAATATTGGGGCGCGCAGGGCTGTGTAATCCTGCAGCCTTATGATCTGGAGGTGGGCGCCGGCACATTCCACCCGGCCACCACGCTGCGCGCCTTGGGGGCACAGCCCTGGAACGCGGCGTTTGTGCAGCCGTGCCGGCGGCCGAGTGACGGGCGCTATGGCGAAAACCCCAACCGGTTGCAGCATTATTACCAGTTTCAGGTGATCTTGAAGCCCTCGCCCGATGATCTGATCGATCTTTATCTGGGTTCGTTGGACGCCATCGGCATCGATCGCCACACCCACGACATCCGCTTTGTCGAGGATGATTGGGAAAGCCCGACGCTCGGCGCCTGGGGGCTCGGCTGGGAAGTCTGGTGCGACGGCATGGAGGTGACGCAATTCACCTATTTCCAGCAGGTTGCCGGGCATGAGTGCGCGCCGGTGGCGGGCGAACTGACCTATGGGCTGGAACGGCTCGCCATGTATGTGCAAGGCGTCGAGAGCATTTATGATCTGCGCTACAATGATGCAGGCGTATCTTATGGCGATGTGTTCTTGAAGAACGAGCAGCAGTTTTCGGCGTATAATTTCGACCATGCCGATACCGGGCGGTTGTTCCAGCACTTCAAGGATGTGAGCGAGGAATGCCGGGCGCTGGTGGCCGCCGGGCTGCCGCTGCCGGCCTATGATCAGGCGATCAAGGCGAGCCATTTGTTCAATTTGCTCAATGCGCGCGGGGTGATTTCGGTGGCCGAACGCCAGGCGTATATCGGCCGGGTGCGTGATCTGGTCAAAGGCGTTGCCGATATCTGGGTGGAGCAAGGCGCATGAGCGTAAAGCTGTCCCCCTCCCCCCCGGCGAAGCCGAGAGTGGGGAGGGTCGGGGTGGGGGACTTGGTCCTTTGCGCCCACCGCACCCACCCCAGCCCTCCCCACTCTACGCCTTCGGCGTGGGGGGAGGGAGTATGACGACGTTTCTTCTCGAACTCGCCAGCGAGGAAATTCCGGCGCGAATGCAGGCAGCGGCGGCCGATCAGCTGGCGAAGCGGTTTATCGAGGCATTGAAGGCCGCCGGGCTGGCGCATGGCGCGGTGACCGCCGACGCGACGCCGCGGCGGTTGTGGTTGACTGCGGCTGATGTGGCCGAGGCCAGCGCTGCATCGAGCGAAGAACGCAAAGGCCCGGCGGCGACGGCACCCGAGGCGGCAATTGCGGGGTTTTTGCGCTCGACCGGATTGTCGCGTGATCAGCTCGAGGAACGCGAAACGCCCAAGGGTGTCGTGTTGTTTGCCCATATCAAACGCGACGGCCGCAGCGCCGCGACGGTCCTGGCCGAGGCGATTCCCGCCATCGTCAGAGATTTTGATTGGCCAAAATCGATGCGCTGGGGCGCGGCGTCGGCGGTGCCAGGATCGCCGCGCTGGGTGCGGCCGCTCACCGGCATCATCGCCTTGCTCGGCGATGCGGTCGTCGATTGTGCAGCGCACGGCATCGCGGCGGGGCGGGAGACGCGCGGCCATCGCATCCATGCGCCAGAGGCACTGACCATTGAAAATGCGGCGAGCTATGCGGCGCAATTGCGTGATGCCAAGGTTATCGTGGCATCGGCCGAGCGCCGGGCGATTATCGAACGCCGCGCTGCCGAAGTTGCGGTGGCGCAGGGGCTCAGCGTTATCCCCGATGCCGGATTGGTGGCGGAAAACGCCGGGCTGACCGAATGGCCGGTGCCGATGCTGGGGCGGTTCGATCCGGCATTTCTGGCGGTGCCGCGCGAGGTCATTCAGTTGACGATGCGGACCAACCAGAAATATTTTGCGCTCGCCGATGCGGCGGGCGCGCTGGCGCCGAATTTCATCTGCGTGGCCAATCTGGAGGCGCGTGACGGCGGTGCGGCGATTGTTGCCGGCAATGAGCGGGTGCTTTCGGCGCGACTGTCAGATGCGAAATTCTTTTGGGATCAGGATGTTGCGGCGATAAAGGCCGGCGGGCTGGAGGCATTTTTGCCCAAGCTGGGTGAAATTGTTTTCCATGAGAAACTGGGCACCGTCGCCGACAAGGTCGAGCGCGTGGCGAAACTGGCGCGCTGGTTGGTGGAATCGGGCGCCATCACCTCCCCCCATGCGGGGGAGGTAGGTTTGGCCGATCAAGCGGAACGTGCAGCACGGTTGTGTAAGGCTGATCTCGTGTCGGCAACGGTGGGCGAATTCCCCGAAGTCCAGGGCATCGCCGGGCGCTATCTGGCGCGGGAAGCGAGGCTCGACCCCCAAGTCGCCGATGCGATCCGCGATCATTACAAGCCGGTCGGGCAGGGCGATGATGTGCCTACCGCGCCGGTGAGCGTGGCGGTTGCGTTGGCTGACAAACTGGACCCACTCGTGGGCTTTTTTGTTGCTGGCCTGCCACCTACGGGCTCAAAAGACCCTTTCGCCCTGCGCCGAAGTGCACTTGGTATTATTCAACTTTTGACACTCAACAACGTCCGGCTGCCGCTTAATTCTGTGATTCAAGGGACGGCGATGCGCGTTCCCGGGGGACTTTTCTGGTTGCGAAATGGGCCAGTGTCAGATCTTTTTAGCTTTGTTATCGACCGCCTCAAAGTCCAGCAGCGCGAAGCAGGTGTTCGCCACGATCTCATCGACTCCGTGTTCGCGCTTGGCGGCGAAGACGATCTTGTGCGCCTGCTCGCCCGCGTGAAGGCGCTCCAGGCTTTCATTGCCACCGAAGATGGCGCCAATCTGCTCGCCGGTTACAAGCGCGCGGCGAATATCCTGCGGATTGAGTCCGCCAAGGCAGACCCCACCCCCGACCCCTCCCGCGAGCGGGAGGGTAGCGATGACATGGTGCATCCAGCGGAGGTGACACTGGCAGCGGCGTTGGATGCGGCGTTGCCGGCGGCGGCGGCGGCAGTCGCGGCTGAAGATTTCACAGCGGCCATGGCAGCGCTTGCTGGCTTGCGCGGGCCGGTTGATGGGTTTTTCACCGACGTGATGGTCAATGATCCCGATGCCGCTGTGCGGTCACGGCGGTTGGCGTTGCTGGCGCGGTTCCGCGATGCGGTGCATTCGGTAGCCGATTTTTCGAAGATCGAGGGATGATGCTTACCCGGCCAGAACAATGGCGCCCCTGTCCCGCCGGCGAGAGCGGCGTCAGCGGCCCGGGTGGGGGTGTTTTCCTGGTTCAGTATGCGCGCACACCCTCACCCGGCGCGCTGGTGCGCGTCTCGCCTCTCCCGCAGGCGGGAGAGGGGCAGTGGAGTTTGACATGACCAAATCGGTTTATCGTTTCGGCGGCGGTTCGGCTGAGGGTGATGCGTCGTTCCGCAACCTTATCGGTGGCAAGGGCGCCAATCTCGCCGAAATGGCCGGCATTGGCTTGCCGGTGCCACCGGGGCTGACCATCGCCACATCGGTGTGCGCCGGTTTTTACGATGCCGGTGGCAAGCTGCCCGACGATGTGAAGGCCGAAACGCTCGCCGCGCTGACGCATGTCGAAGCGATTACCGGCAAGAAATTCGGCGACGCTGCTGATCCGTTGCTGGTGTCCGTCCGCTCCGGTGCGCGGGTGTCGATGCCCGGCATGATGGATACGGTGCTCAATCTCGGGCTCAATGACGCGACGGTCGAAGGGCTGGCCACCGCCTCGGGCAACCCGCGCTTTGCGTGGGATTCGTATCGGCGCTTCATCCAGATGTATGCCGATGTCGTGCTCGGGCTGGACCATTATCTGTTTGAAGACGCGCTGGAAATCTTGAAGGAAGATCGCGGCGTTACGCTCGATACCGATCTGTCCGCCGATGATCTGCGCGGGCTGGTGGCGCGATACAAGGCGCTGGTGCTGCAAAGCTGGGGCGATGAATTCCCGCAGGATCCCCATGAACAACTATGGGGCGCCATTGGCGCGGTATTCGGATCGTGGCGCAGCGACCGCGCCCGCACCTATCGTCGGTTGAACGACATTCCCGAAAGCTGGGGCACCGCCGTCACCGTGCAAGCGATGGTGTTTGGCAACCGCGGCGATACGTCGGCCACCGGCGTCGCCTTTACCCGCGATCCGGCGACGGGCGAGCGCATCACCTATGGCGAATATCTGATCAATGCCCAGGGAGAAGATGTTGTCGCCGGCATCCGCACCCCGCAGTATCTGACTCTGGCAGCGCGGGAGCGGGCGGGGGCCAAGGCGGCATCGATGGAGGAATCGATGCCGGTGGTGTTCGCTGAACTGGCAGCGGTGTTTGCGCTGCTCGAAAGCCATTACCGCGACATGCAGGATATCGAATTTACGGTGGAGGATGGCCGGCTTTGGATGCTGCAAACCCGTAGCGGCAAGCGCACTGCCAAGGCCGCGTTGAAGATCGCCGTCGATATGGCCGGCGAAGGCCTGATCACCGAAGCCGAAGCCGTGCTGCGAGTAGAGGCCGGTGCGCTGGACCAGTTGCTGCACCCGACGCTCGACCCCAACGCACCGCGCGACGTGATCGCGCGCGGTTTGCCGGCATCACCAGGCGCGGCCTCGGGATCGGTGGTATTCGACAGCGATGTGGCGGAAGCGCGCGCCAAGCTGGGCGAAAGTGTTATTCTGGTGCGCACTGAAACCAGTCCCGAAGACATCCACGGCATGCACGCCGCTAAGGGTATTCTCACCGCGCGTGGTGGCATGACCAGCCATGCCGCAGTCGTGGCGCGCGGCATGGGGCGGCCATGCGTTTCGGGGGCCGGCAGTATTTCGATCGATCTGAAGACGCGGACTCTGAGCGTCGGCACCCGGATGATCGCGGAGGGCGACCATATCACCCTTGATGGGGCAACCGGCGAAGTCATGTTGGGCGAAGTTGCGACGGTGGAGCCGGAACTGGCCGGTGATTTCGGCCTGTTGATGGAATGGGCCGACCGGCACCGCCGACTGAAGGTGCGGACCAACGCCGAAACCCCGGCCGATTGTCGTACGGCACGCGGTTTTGGCGCCGAAGGCATCGGGCTGTGCCGGACGGAGCATATGTTTTTCGAACCCAGCCGTATCACGTCGGTGCGCCGGATGATCCTGGCCGAAGATGGCAAGGGCCGGGCGAGCGCGCTGGCCGAATTGCTGCCCGAACAGCGCGCGGATTTTGAAGGCATTTTTCGGGTGATGGCGGGCCTGCCGGTGACGATCCGCCTGCTCGATCCGCCGCTGCACGAATTCCTGCCGCATGATGAGACGGGCTTTGTCGATGTGGCGGAGGCGACCGGCCTGAGCGTGACGACGGTGCGCCGGCGGATTGCCGAATTGCACGAATTCAACCCGATGCTGGGGCACAGGGGCTGCCGGCTGGGCATCACTTACCCCGAAATCTATTCGATGCAGGCGCGGGCAATTTTTGAAGCCGCAGTCGCGGTGGCCAAGGATACGGGTGAATCGGTTGTCCCCGAAGTGATGGTGCCGTTGGTCGCAACCGCGCGCGAATTGGAAATCACCAAGGCGCTGATCGATGCGGAAGCCCGTGATGTGTTCGCCGAAGCCGGACGGACTTTGGACTATCTGGTCGGCACGATGATCGAATTGCCGCGCGCGGCGCTGCGCGCGGCCGAGATTGCGGAATTTGCCGAATTTTTCAGCTTTGGGACTAACGACCTGACCCAAACGGCATTGGGCATCAGCCGCGACGATGCATCGCGGTTTCTGGGTGTGTATGTCGAACAGGGCATTTACCCGCGTGATCCGTTTGTCGGTATCGATGAGGAGGGGGTTGGCGAATTGATCCAGATCGCTGCCGAGCGCGGCCGCGCCGCCCGCCCAAACATAAAATTGGGTATTTGCGGCGAACACGGCGGTGACCCGGCGAGCATTGCGTTCTGCGAAAAACTCGGTCTGGATTATGTCAGTTGCTCACCCTATCGCGTGCCGATCGCCCGGCTGGCGGCGGCGCAGGCGGCCCTTAGGGCGATGCCCGTTGACGGATAGCGCGGTCGAGGCGTTGGGCATTTAGCGCCGCCACATCCACCAGCCGGTGGCCAGCCCGAGGGCGAATGCGGCCAATATCCAACCCCAAACTTCCCCGAACAGCCAGATCATCGGGTGTCCCACTCCACTGCATGAATGCCAGGCTGGGCGGCCAATTCGGCGGCGATGCGGGCGCGGGTGGCGGGATCGGCAGTGCCTGTCAGGCGGGCGGTGCGGCTGGTCCATCCGGCAGGGCTTTGCCAGCGGGCGGCGCCGTCGGTGACGCCATTTGCCACCAGCACCACCGCCGCTTTGGTGCCCAGACGGGCCAGGATGGATTGCGCGGTCCAGCCATAGGCTGCTTTCGCCAGCAGCGCGCTAGCCGCGATGCCAGTCAGCAGTTTCTGCCAGTTCGGCATTCAGCTGCCCAATTTGCCGAACAACGTTTCATATTCGGTGTAACGGCCTTCGGACAGCAATTTGGCTTGTTCGACCAGGCGATCGCCGGCGATCCGCCCGCGGAAATCGCCCATCTGGCCATCGATGACTTCGACATCGGCGCCGTTCCAGCCGGCAATCTGATCGATGCGGGTAATCCCGGCATGGCCCAGTTTCTCGGCGAATTTGGCGCCGACGCCCTTCAACTGCCCCAGATCAAGCGGATCGACGCTGCGGGCGTCTGCCGGGATGGCTGTGGCCTCATTGCCAACGCGCGCCCTGGCGAAATCGCGGCGCAACTTGTCCACTTCGTCAGACAGCGGCCGAATCTGCGCTTCGCGCGCTTTCAGTTCGGTGGCCAGCCTGTCCCGCTCGGTGTTGGCGGTGTCGCGTTCACGGGTCAGGCCGTCATTGCGTTCATTCAACACCGCGACCTTGCGCTTTAACGGCGCGCGCACGGCAAGGCCGATCAACAAACCCAGCACCAACGCAACAACGGCAATGGTGATCTGCATGGCATCGATGGAATAGGTCATGGCAACGCTCCTGTACGGCTGTTTTGCGCCGGCAAAAGCGCACGTGCAAGCAACAGCTATCGACCGGAACGCAGTGGCGCGCTATTCGCCCCATAGATTATGACAGCGGCGTCGATTCCCCACCAATACTCCCAGGCCGAACGGCGCGTTGCGCTGGGCGCGGTGCTGATCGTGCTGTTCCTGTCGGCGCTGGACCAGACCATTGTTGCCACAGCGATGCCGCGCATTGTGAAGGAACTGGCCGGGCTGGATCGCATCGCCTGGGTGGGCACGGCCTATCTGCTCACCTCGACCGTCACGGTGCCTATCTATGGCAAGCTTGGCGATATTTATGGCCGGCTGCCCGTGCTGGTGTTTGGCGTGGTGACGTTTCTACTCGGTTCGATGCTGTGCGGGCTGGCGGGAGAATTTGGCAACTTACCGGTCGCTGGCGATGGCATGAACCAGTTGATCCTGTTTCGGGCGTTGCAGGGCCTTGGTGCCGGCGCGCTGACCACTGGCGCCTTTGCGACGGTTGCCGATATTGCGCCGCCGGCGGAACGCGGGCGTTATACGGGGCTGTTCGGGGCGATGTTCGGCCTTGCCGGGCTGGCCGGTCCGGTGCTCGGCGGATTGCTTACCGATCATGCGACGACGACATTGTTTGGCCATGTCGTGTCGGGCTGGCGGTTTGTGTTTTATGTCAATCTCCCTCTGGGCGCGCTGGCGCTGCATATCTTGCTGACGCGGTTGCCGCCGGGGCGGCGCGGGGCCGATGCGCGGATTGATTGGCTAGGCAGCCTGCTGATCGTTGCCAGTGCAGTGCCGCTGCTGCTGGCGCTGAGCTGGGGCGGCCAAGGCGGCGGCTGGGGCCAACCGCGCATCATCGGCGGCTTTATTATCGCGGTCATCGCCTTTGCGTCGTTCATTCAGGTGTCGCGCGGCAAAAGCTGGGCGGTGGTGCCGCTGGATCTTTTTGCCGATCCGGTGGTGGCGCGGGCCAATCTGGCGCTGTTCCTCGTCAATCTGGGCTATATCGGCGTGCCGATGTTTTTGCCGCTGTATCTGCAACTCGTGCGCGGGCTTAGCGCCAGCCAATCCGGTTTTGCCATGCTGCCATTGTTAACCGGCGTGTTGATCGGTTCGATGGCGGCGGGACAGGTGGCGCGGCGGACTCAACAGTACAAACCGGTGATCGTCGCGGGCAGTGTCGTTGCGCTGATCGGTTGTGCGGTGATGACGTTCATGACGCCCGCAACGCCGCTGTGGGTGTTGACGCTGAATTTGCTGGCGTTGGGCATTGGCCTGGGGCCGTCGCAGGGCATGTTTACTCTGGCGATTCAAAGCGCCGTCAGCCATGCGCGTACCGGCGTTGCCACTGCATCGGCGCAATTCTGCCGCCAGATCGGTGCGACGATGGGCGTCGCGATTTTCGGTGCGTTGCTGACCTATCAATTGGCGGGCGAACTGCAGGTGCGGGTGCCGGAATTGAGCAGCGCTGGAGAGGAGCTTTCGTTGTCAAATGCCCAGACCTTGGCCATGGATGGCAATGCGTTGCGGGCGGCGCTGGTGGCGCGCGGCAGCACCGATCTGGCCGTGGCGGCGCGAGCCGGGGCCGGGCTTAAAGACAGCTTTGCGGTCTCGATCCAGCGATTGTTTCCGGTGGCGCTTGGCATTTTGGCGGCAGCGTTCCTGGTGACATTGGCGGTGCCAGGGCGAAGGTTGCGCGGGCGCAATGATCCGCCACCGGTTGAAGATCCCGAGGCAATTGGGTCGGCCGCGGCGTGAGCAATGCGCTGCATCGGCGGCGGTCGCTGCCGGCTGGAGGCACGATTGCCATGCGGACTATGCGGGATGGCTGGGCGGTGCGGACGGCGTTCTGGCCGGGGAATGATCCTGAATCTGGCAAAGGATCAATCCTGTTCCTCACCGGGCGCGGTGATTTCATGGAAAAATACGCCGAAACCCTCCACGATCTCGTCGATGCTGGCTGGGGCGTGGCGACGTTTGACTGGCGCGGCCAGGGGCTGTCGGGCCGGCAGGGCGATGATGCGATGAAGGGGCATAGCCCGGGGTTTGAAAACTGGCTGGGCGATCTGGATGAATTGATCGCCTGGTTTCAGGCCAGCCTGCCACGGCCCTGGTATGCGGTGGCGCATTCAATGGGCGGGCATTTGCTGCAACGCCACCTCGCAGGCGAAAATTGCGAATTCACCCGGGCTGTGCTGCTGGCACCGATGCTGGGCGTGTCAGCGCGGCCACTGGGCGCGCCGGTTGCGCGGTTGCTGGCGCGAACAGCGGTCTGGCTGGGGTTTGGCGGCCATTATGTGCCGGGTGGCGGTCCATACAAGCAAGGCACCGCAGGTTCGGAACGGCAATCGTTGTTGACCAGCGATCCGGCGCGCTATCTGGACGAAGCCTGGTGGGTGACCGAGAATCCGGCGCTGGCACTAGGCAACATTACCTACGGCTGGCTGGATGCGGCGTTCCGATCGCTGACATGGATATTTTCGGCCCCCAAAGGCGCCCATGGCACCGGCGAAGGTGCACACCGGCGGCCAATGCTGCAGCGGATTACCACGCCGATGCTGATCCTGATCCCGGTTAATGATGGTCTGGTCGACAATGACATCACCCGGTCGGCCCAGCATCTGATGCCCTATGCCCGGCTGGAAGAAATCCCTGACGCGGCGCACGAACTGCTGCGGGAGCTGCCGGCGATCCGCACTGCTGTTCTGGTACGGCTGCTCGATTTTCTGAAACAGGGCGCATGAAATTTGACGTCGTCATAATCGGCGCGGGCATCGCCGGCGCCAGCCTGGCCTGGACGCTGGGTCAGCGCAGCCGCGGGCAGCTGTCGGTCGCGCTGGTCGAGATGGAAAGCCGCCCCGGATACCACACAACTGGGCGATCGGCAGCGTTCTGGGTGGAAAGCTATGGCGGGCCGGGGATTGTGCCGCTCAGCCGGGCATCGCGCGGATTTTTCACTGCGCCGCCGCCGGGCTTTGCCGCCGGGCCGCTGTTGTCACCGCGGCCCGGCCTGAATATCGCACCGCCCGATGATGATGGTGATCTTGATGCGCTGGCGGCGGAATTTGATCAGGGCGGTGTTGCCTATCAGCGGCTGGATGCGGCGCAACTGGCCGTCTATCCGATTTTAAAGCCCGAATGGCGCACGCGCGCCATTTTGGAGCCGAACAGCCATGATATCGACGTGGCGGCGCTGCATCAGGGGTTTCTGCGCGGACACGCCGGCTGGAAACCAGCGTTGTTGACCGATGCGCAGGTATCGGCCTGCACCCGCTACAACGGCCAATGGACGCTGACCACCCGTGCCGGGGCGGTCAGCGCAACCACGCTGGTCAACGCTGCCGGGGCCTGGGCCGATCCTGTCGCGGTGCTTGCCGGCGCCCGGCCACGCGGGCTGCAGCCCTTGCGTCGCACCATGGCGGTGCTTGCCATCGATCCGCCGCCACCCGCCGATCTGCCGGTGATTTTCGATGCCAAGGGACGTTTCTATTGCAAGCCCGATGGTGACCGACTGAGGCTGAGCCCGCACGACGAAACGCCCGATGTCGCGCATGATGTCCGTCCCGATGAGATGGACCTGGCCATCGTCATCGACCAGTTCGAACAGGCCAGCACCGCTCGCGTCCGCCGGCTCGAATCAAGCTGGGCCGGCCTGCGTACCTTTGCCCCCGACCGACTGCCGGTGTTTGGCTGGGATGGCGCGGTCGATGGACTGTTCTGGTGTGCTGGCCAGGGCGGATTCGGCATCCAGACGGCACCGGCAGCGGCGGATTTATGCGCGGCGCTGTTGTTGGGGGAGGAGCCGGGGGTGGAGCCGGGCGCCTATCTGGCGACGCGGGCGGGCCTTAGCTGAAATTGGCAGCCAGCGGAAAGGCTACTGACAAAATTCAAATATCTCGAGGTGGCTGTCAAACCGAAATCCCATTTCGCAAGTCTTCGCAGTTGGCGACATCTGATTTGCCAATGATTAGAATGTACGCAGATTGGGCAGCACTGCTGTCCTTAAAATGATCAGCCTGTGACAGAACCACGTTTTTTTGGCAGATCATAATCACGGCTCATTGTTTAAAAACCAAATGCCACATTTTAAACCATCTTGACATGAATATTTTCAGCGATAGGTTGGAGATATTCCATATTTTGTCATCGATAGGAGAAGACCAATGAAAATAAAAATTTTTCTGCTTTCTGCCGTGCTCCTTTTGCCCGCCGGGATTGCTGCTGCCGAGGAGACTCCGCGGCAACAGTCTGAGAGAGTCGTGCGGGAATCTATGGCAAAGGCGCAGGCAGACAAAGCCCGCAATGATCGCATTGTTGATGCCCAGCGGGCGAAGGAAAAGGCAGCCAAGGCGAGCAAAGTTGAATCGGGAGACAACACCAAGGCGGCTCCCACGCCCAAGAAGAATTGAAATCAACTCAAAGACGAAACGGTGCTTTATCTATCCAGTCGCAGATCATATGTCACCGACGTCCGATGTATCGATATTGCCTGACACAATAAAAATCCTGCAGCTGTGCGCTTGCGAAACTTAAATGCAGATGACAACTGCCATGTGACTGCTATCCACTCTTGTTCCGGTAACGCGCCACAAAATTGTCCGCAAAATCATTCAACCGTTGCCCGGCAATCGCTCGGCGCAGCCCGTCCATCAAATGCTGGTAGAACCCGATATTATGCTCGGTCATCAGCATCGCGCCCAGCATTTCCCCGGATTTGACGAGGTGGTGCAGATAGGCGCGGGAGACGCCTCCGCTGCACACCGGGCAGGGGCATTCACTATCCAGCGGGCGCAAATCTTCGGCATGGCCAGCATTGCGGATGTTGACCGGACCATCATGGGTAAAAGCCTGGCCGTTGCGGCCTGATCGGGTGGGCAGCACGCAATCGAACATGTCGACGCCGCGCTGCACGGCGCCGATGATGTCATCGGGTTTGCCAACCCCCATCAGGTAGCGCGGCGCAGTTTCGGGCAATTGCCCGGTGGCGTAATCAAGAACGCCGAACATCGCCGGCTGGCCCTCCCCCACCGCCAGCCCGCCGATGGCATAGCCGTCAAAGCCGATGGCTGTCAGCGCCGCTGCGGATTCGGCACGCAACCGTTCATCCAGCCCGCCCTGCTGGATGCCGAACAGCGCGGCGCAATTGGCGTGATCTGGGGCGCTGTCAAAGGCAGTGCGGCTGCGCGCGGCCCAGCGCATTGAACGTTGCATGGCGGCGTCCATCGCTTCGCGCGGTGCCGGCAGCGCGATCAGTTCATCGAACGCCATGACAATGTCAGACCCGAGCAACCGCTGGATTTCGATCGATCGTTCGGGGGTCAACAGATGTCTTGACCCGTCGATATGGCTGGCAAAGGCGACGCCTTCCTCGCTGCGTTTGGTCAGTATCGACAGGCTCATCACCTGATAGCCGCCACTGTCGGTCAGGATCGGCCGGTCCCAGCCCATGAAGGCGTGCAGCCCACCCAGCCGGGCGATGCGCTCGGCACCGGGGCGCAACATCAAGTGATAGGTATTGCCCAGGATGATGTCGGCGCCGGCGGATTTCAGATCCGCATTGCGCAGGCCTTTGACGGTGGCGGCGGTGCCGACCGGCATGAAGGCCGGCGTGCGGATGGTGCCGCGCTGCATGGCGATTTGGCCGGTGCGGGCGGCACCGTCGGTGGCAGCGATGGTGAAGGAAAAACGCGGCGGCATAGAGGGGTGTTTAGCGGGGTTGCGCCGGAAGGGAAGCGCAAGCGCCTCACTCTCTGACGAGAGGAGCGGAGAAGGTCAGCCCAAGCCTTGCAAAAACGCCAGGGCTGCTGCCTCATCCACCACGTCGGCATATTTGGCGTTCATATCGAACAAATTGGCCGCATGCGGATCAGGATGTCGGTCACCACAGGCATCGGCGATTACGGTGGTGCGAAATCCGTGCGACATCGCATCGACGCAGGTGGCGCGCACACAGCCGCTGGTGGTCAGGCCGGTGAGCAGGACGCTGTCCACGCCGATCGCTGTCAGCGTGGAGGCCAGCGATGTGCCGAAAAACGCGCTGGGATATTGTTTGGATACCACCAGTTCGTCAGGTTCCGGGATCAGCCCTGCCGGCCAATTGCCCATCGGGTTGCCTTGCAGGAAATATCGCAGCGGTTTGGCTTTCTCATAGAAGCGGCCACCATTGAGAGCGAGCGGGTGATAGACGACATTGGTCAGGACCACCGGGATTTTCGCGGTGCGAGCCGCAGCGCGAACCCTGAGCGCGCTGGCCAGCGCCGCATCGACGCCGGCATAAAGGTCGCATTCCGGATCGAAATAGCCCTGCACGAAATCGACGAGCAACAGCGCCGGTCGGGTGCCAAAGCCGACCGATTTGCCATAGGCACGCCCATAATTGCCGCTTAGATCGTCGGTCATGCCGGGCCTTTCAAATAGAGCCAGGCTTGCTGGCGGCGTTGCAGAGTCTCGAAATTGGCGATGGTAGTGCCGTCCTGGCTCGGGATTATTTAGGTTTCATCCCGGCCTCTGACCCATACTTAGGGTAAAACGGATCGGGGCCACAGCGCCAGCCCGAAGTGGTGGCCTTTCGACTTCGTTCGTGATCAATGCGCCGCTTGCCGCAAGACCGGCGAAGGTGTGGACGCGGGAAAATGACATCGGTATCGACATATCGGCCAGCAATGGCACGGCGAAGCCATACAGGCAGACCAGCGGGGTCACAGCACCCACAGCCGGTCACGTCATCGGGCGCGAACATTGCGCCGCCATGTCGGCGGCGCATTCGCTGGCGTAAAGCGAGATCTGCGAATTTTCCATAGCTCAGGCGATCGCCCTTTCCTGTTCCAGGCTTTCATACATTGATTGGCGCAGCAGATAGGCGCGGCGAAGGGTGGGGTCGGCGGCCATTTTGGCCATGTTGGCCTCTTGGGCGTTAGGCCCATCGCCAACATCCTGCTTGGCCTCCATGATCTTCTTGTTCTGGATGGTCTGTGCTTGGACGAAGGTTTCGGCGATCTGGCGGCGCTGGCGATCATATTGGCTCAGATGGGCTTGCGGCGCCGCCCCATCCAGGATGATTTCGCACAATCTTGTCGTCAGGTTCCAGATATCGTGGATGCCAGAATTCATCCCGAATCCGCCAAGTGGATTGTTCAGGTGAGCGGCATCGCCAGCCAGCAGCACCCGGCCATGGTGGAACCCCTGGGCGACGCGCTGGTGGACGCGATACAGGGTGCGGTGATGGGTTTCGATGCTGGCGCCATTGCCGGTCAGCCCATCGAAAACGGCATTTTTCTTGGCATCGGACAACAGATCAGCCTCTGCCGCTTCGATATCGGTCGGCACCAGCACCCGCCAATAATCCGGCACACGCAGCAGCACGCACCATTCACTGCGGTCTGACACATAATTGACCCCGGCGAGGCCATCAAAATGCCGTTCGATCGGATAGCGGGTGGACAGCGTCAGGAATCGTTCGGGGTAGGTAAAGCCCTTGAACTCGGCACCGGTCCATTTGCGGATTGTGGAATTGGCCCCATCGGCCGCGATCAAATAATCAGCTTGAATATGTTCGATGGCGATCGGTGATTCGGTATGGACGGTAACGCCGTCGGCATCCTGATCATAGCCGAGCACCCGGCGGCTAAAGCGCATTTCGCCGTGCGGCATCGCATCCAGCCCGGCGGTGAGCAACCGGGCAATCTTGAATTGCTCGCACTGCAGGCGATACGGATGGGCCGACACATCGGCCAATTCCCCCAGATCGAAACTGATGACATGGCCGCTGCGCCGGTTGCGATATTGATAGATCGGCGCGCGGACGCCCTGCGCCTCCAGCGCTGACAGCACGCCCAATTCCGCATACATGTCGAGCGTTGGCGGATGCAGGGTGGATGCGCGCATATCCTCCGGGCAATCGGGCAGTGCCTCAACCAATATCGTGTCGATACCGGCCTTGGCGAGCCGATAGGCGGCAGTCGCACCAACCGGCCCGCCGCCAGCTACCAAAACTTGCGTGCGGGTGATCATGCCGGGTCGATGATCAGGCGCATGGTGACATCGGCGGCGCCGGCACGCATCGCCGCAGCGGTCTGGTATTCGGTGCTATGGATGTAACCGCGCGCCGCCTCGGCGGTGGGAAACCGGCTGACGACGACGCGCTCGCCGTTGGAATCGGGGCCATCCAGGGTTTCGGCGACGGCACCGCGCAGCAGATATTCACCGCCGTGGCGCTCACTCAGGCCGGCAATCGCCTTGCCATATTCGGCAAAGCGAACGAGATCATGGATGCGGACGGTTGCGACGATATAGGCCGGCATGCAGGGCTCCGCTATGGCAATTCATATTACCCTAGCGGCGGCGGCACGGACGGCCCGGCAGCTGTCGAGGTCTATTCGTCAGACGGGCAAATAGTGCCGGGTGATTGTGCGCGCTTGGTGCGATCCGCATGGGGAAAGCCAGTATTTTCGGAGGCGCTTGTGACAGATTCGCTGGGCTATCGGATGAAATTCGCGGTGGTGGCGCCATCGACCAACACCAGCGTCGAACCCGAATATGCCGCCATGCAACCGCGCGGCGTCACCAACCATTTCTCGCGCATCGCCATTCCCGACACCAAGGTGACGGACGACGACAGTTTCATGGTCATGCTGCAATCGATCCGCGATTCGACCTTTGATGCCGTTGATGTATCGATGTCGATGCAGCCCGGTTGTGTCATCATGGGCATGTCCGCCGAAACATTCTGGGATGGGGTGGAGGGCGCCGAACGGCTACATGCCAAAATGCTGGAACGGACCGGCGGTGTGCCGGTGATCATGGGATCAACCGCCGTTGATGCGGCGATAAAGGCCTATGGCAACATCCGCAAAATCGGCATCATCACGCCCTACATGCCCGTGGGAGACCGCAATGTGCGCAAGTTTTTCGAAGACCAGGGCTATGAAGTCGTCAACCTGGTCGGGCTGCAATCGCCTTCCCCGATGCTGATCGCCCATGAATCGAAGCAAGTGCTGAAACGCGCTGCAATCGAAGTGTGCGATGGTGTTGATGCCGTCATCCAGGCCGGGACCAACTTGGCGTTTGCGCAGGTCGCGGCGATCGCTGAATTCTGGCTGGAAAAACCGGTCATCGCGATCAACACTGCCACCTATTGGCACGCGCTGAGGACGATGGGCATCAACGACCAGATGGATGGTTTTGGTGCATTGTTGAGCCAGCATTGAGGCCGTTTTCTCCAATCGGAATTACCCATGGAATATGATTACATCCCGCTTCCCGAACGCCAGCCGCTGCGCTGGCCGAACGACGCACGGGTGGCGCTGATCCTGACGTTCAACCTGGAAACCTGGGACCTGACCAAGGATACCGACAAACCCTATTATGCCGGTGGCCCGGCGATTTTGCCTGATATCCTGCCTGGCAACACCCCGGATTTCCCAAATTTCACGTGGCGCGAATATGGGCAAAGGGTCGGTATCTGGCGCCTGATCGAACTGTTCGACCAACTGGGGGTAAAAGCGAGTTGCACCGCCAATGCGGTGACGTTTGAACGGCGCAAGGCGATGACCGATGCGGTGCTGGCGCGCGGCTGGGAATTGCTGACCCACAATTGGGAACAGGGCGAATTGCTGACAGATTTCGCTCAGGATCCAGCGAAGGAGCGCGAGATCGTGTTGCGAACGCTCGATCAGTTTGAAAAGTTCGTTGGGCGAAAGTCAAAGGGCTGGCTGTCGTCATCGCTGCGCAGCACCCTGCAGACCGCGGACATTTTGGCGGAGCAGGGCTGCAGCTTTTATTGCGACATCATGAACGATGATCAGCCATATCTGTTGCGCACACCCAACGGCCCGATTGTTTCGGTGCCTTATTCCAACGAAATCAACGATTTCACTTTTATTACCCGAAAGAATTTCACCACCGACCAATTTCGCGACGCGCTGATCGAGGAACTTGACGTGCTGTATGCGGAGGGCGCGACCACCGGCCGTCTGATGAACGTCGGCCTGCATCCGCATGTTTCAGGCCGCGCGCACCGCGTAAGGGCGCTGCGTGAATTCATCGAACACGCCAAATCGCTGCCGGGGGTGTGGTGGGCGACGAGAGAAGAAATCGCCGACTGGTATCTGGCCAATCACGAAAGCCATATTCCGGGGCAATTGGGATAGACCGGGCTCAGCTTACCGCAATCTCCGCCACCGTCTCGCGATAGCGTTCCTCCGTATCCGCTTGCGCCGCTTCGCTTGCGTCCTTGCGGGTGAGGTAGAACAGGCGCCCCAGAAAATCCTGCCGGGCCTGTTCGCGCGATTCCAGCGCCGCCTGGTCGAGTGTCAGCGCCTCGATGCCGGCGGCCAGGTCCAATCCGCCGGCCTTTGCCACGCGCTCTGCCGAATCGAGCCGGTCGCGCAGTACGGACAATTCGTTTGCCAGCACCATGATCATCGACATCGCCTGGTCCATCCCTTGGCCTTCGTAGAAATGCGGACGTTTGCCTTTGGAGTCTTTGACGACATGAGGACGTGACATCAGGCGGCCTTTGCAATTGAAGCAGGTTTAGTGGCAATCAGCACCTCCCAACCACCCCCCGGCGCATATTCGCCGGCAGTGAATTCGCGCTCGGCAACTGCAGTTGCGGCCTCCGTGCTATAACCATCGGCGGCGGCTGCGGCGAATTCCATCACCGCCATTGGCGCCGTATCAAACCGCATGTCGGCGCGATCAAATCCGGCCTTCTCGGCCAGCGCAAGCTGGTCCATGTCGCGCATGGCGCCCCAGAATGGTTCGTTGTTATACCAGGTTTCATTGTCCAGAATAAATTGGGTGAACGGGTCCATCAGGTCAAACGGCGGCAGATCGGCGTGGATCATCACCCCGCCGGGCGCCAGCAGGCGATGACTTTCGGCAAAGATTTTCGGCATCGCCTTGCCGCTGGTTTCGTGCAGCAGGATATGGCTGACCACCATGTCGAAATAGCCATCGGGAAACCGCGTCGCCTCGGCATTCATCTGGGCGAAATTGACGTCCAGCCCCATGCCAGCAGCCCGAGCATGGGCATAGCGGACTTGCGGTGCCGCGACATCGATGCCCCAGACTTCGGCATCGGGGAACAGTTCCTTGTAGGGCAGCGTCGAATGGCCAACGGTGCAACCCATGTCGAGGATGCGACGCGGCGCAAAGCCAGGCATGTTGCGCTTTACATAATTGACGACCGATCGCCCCATGTCGTCGTTGAACGGCCCGGTATAGCCCATCGCGTAAAGATAGACGCCGCGATCATAAAGCGCTGCGACCGAGACATCGCCGGGTTCGACTTCGGTCGCATAGCCGCCGGGCATGCAATGAATGTCGAGCGCCGTCACATAGCGCGGCGTTGCAAATTCGGCCGGAATGTCAAGCGTCGCTGAAGCTTTGGCGGACAATTTCGCCGCGCGAGCGTTCAATTCAGGCAGTTCCCGTTCTATGCTGACATTCACGCTTTCCCACAGCAATTCCTGGGCGATGCGGTTGGCGGCGGCATAATGCTGAAAATACAGGTCCTTGGTCATGCCGGCGCGGATATCCCGCCGGTCAGCCGGCGGTCGACCGTTGGCGCGTTCAAACGCCTTGGCAACGCGAGTGCGATATACTGGCGTCAGGCCAGGCAATAGTGTTGATTGGATAAATCCCTTGAAACTTTTGGTGAATTCCTGCCGCGCCGCTTCATCATGCGTGGTGCTGGGCAGCATCGGGTGCGCGATCTGCTGAAAGGTATTAAGCATCAAATGTCCTTGCACAAAAGGAAAGCAATTGTCGATTTTGTCTAAAATCGGCCTTTTGATCAAGAAGCTGCGACCGTGCTGCTCGTCTGTCGATCAGAACTCCTGTCCGGCACGCCGATCAGGCATTCTATCCGACTATCGACCAATATTTCTTGCATGACGCGTCAACTTGTCGTCCATCTGGCATCGATGCCGCAGCATCTTGTCAACGACAGTTTTGGGGTGGAGGTCGGTCGATGGAAAAAGGCGTACCAATCCGGTCGATCAGCCGATCCATCGCGGCGTTAAAGGCGATCAACCGTCAAGGCTCGCTGTCGATGATGGAGATCGCACGGGCTTCGGCGGTGCCCTACCCCACCGCCTGCCGGATTGTGCAGACCTTGCTGTACGAAGGGTTGATCGAGCAGGAACCGGCACGCAAGCGCTATCGCGCAACGGCGATGGTGCAAACGCTGGCCGCGGGATTTCAGCACGACGACCGGTTGGTCGATGCCGCCCGTCCGCATATCGTCGCGCTGACCGAACGCGTTGGCTGGCCGGTGTCGATTGCGGTGCGGGTGGGGCGCAACATGATGCTGCGTGACAGCACCCATGCCCGCACCTCGCTGACCTTTGAACAATATTATCCTGGCTTTACGCTGCCGATCCTCGACAGCGCCTCGGGCAAATTGTCGATGGCATTTGCCTCCGACGATGACCGCGTGACACTCATGAAATGGATGTATGTTTCGCAGGATATCGATCCGGCCTATCTGAAAACCGCCGAAATCAGCCTGGATGTCGAAAAAATTCGAAGCCAGGGCTATGCCACCCAAGGCCGCAACCATTTCAATCTGACGCCAGGCAAAACATCATCGATCGCGGTGCCAATTTTTCTGGACGGGGTATTTGAAGCAGCAATGACCATGGTGTTTTTTGTCAGCGCGATGAAATTGGATGAAGCAATTGAACGCTACCTGGCAGAACTGAAATCAACAGCGGCAGCGATCAGTGCGGCGCTGAATTCAGCAGGCGGTTAAAGGCCCAACACCCCCGGATTCATCAAATTCTGCGGGTCTAGCATCGCCTTGATTCCGGCCAGCAACGCGCGCGCCTCCACGCCCATCCGCAATGAATAGGCCCGGCCGATCTGGAAATGCGCCGCGCCATGCTCGGCATATAGCGCCACCAGTGCCGCCTTCAATTCCGCGACATAGGCGCTGGCTTCAGAATTTGCCGCGTGCACCGGCGTGGCGGCAAGGAAATCCGCATCCAGCATCGCGACGTGATAGGGCGTTTGCGCATCCGGCCAGTAAAGCGCGATTTCATACAGAAATCCGGCCGAACCAACCATACTGAACATCGCCCCCTGCCACACCCCAAAACGTTCCATGTCGGCGGCGCGGTCCGCGTAAAATGTGGTGAGTGCCTCGTGAAAGGCTGCAACCCCGGCATGGGGTAAAATGCCATGCAGCGGCACCCAGCGCTCGCCCGCCGGCCCCAATATGTTCGTGAACGGCGCAAACGGCATGGCGCGGACAAAGCCCGGCACGGTGTTTGCGATCTCGCGGGCATTGTGTAAGGCGAGCACAGCGCGCAACCGGGCGGCCCGCGCGCCAGCCTCTATCGTATCGACACCTTCAACAATGAAATGGCCCATATAGGCGCCGCTGCGCATCGGCGCGTCCCCGGCCATCGCCATGCGAGCAAGTTGCTTCAGGCCCGATAGCGCGCCGGGTGCGGCGCGAAAGACTTCGCCAGCCATGCGAATTTTGGAGGCAGCCCCCTCCACCTTGCCGATCTGGCCTTGCGACAACGCTAGATCGACGCCGAACTGGTCATCGGCCAGTTCCTCACGCGCTGCCGCCGCCATGCCGCTGGCAAAATCACCAAAATTGTCAAAGGCAAAGGAGAGTGGTTCGTGCGCGCCCCTAAGCGCGATCAGTGGCAGCCGGATATTGGCCTTTATGCCCAGCGCGCCGCAATCACCGGTGAACAGACCGGTCAAGTCGGGGCCATAATTGCGGGTGGCATTCGGCCCGGTGGTCAGCAATTCACCCGATGCGAGCACCACGTCCATTGATACAACGCTGGCCGCCGAAATGCCATGGGTGCCGCTACCATGGCTGACGGCATTCTGGCTGATGCTGCCCCCGACGGTAGCAAACAGGCCGGAAAACGGCCCCCAGAAGGGCGTGCGCAGATCATTGGGAGCCAGCGCCGCCTTCAACGCCGCCCAGGTTACGCCAGGGCCGACGCTGACGATGGCGTTTGGCACATCGATGTCGATCGTATCCAGCGCTGCGGTATCGATGATGACATGGCCGCCCGCGGGGAGCAGATATCCGTCGGTGTAGGATGCGCCGCCGCCGCGCGGCACAATGGCGACCCCGGCGGCAGCGCACAGGCGCACGGCGGATTGCAATGCGGCAACGCTGGTCGGTCGGACGGCGAGCTGCGGCAGCCCGCCGACGTGATAGACATCATGGCCGAGCACCGATAGCCGGGCTGAATCGGTGACGACACTGTCAACGCCGATGGCGGCGGCAAGGGACTCGACGAGCGTCATTCAGGCCAGCCCCGCCATGATCTTGCCGAACCCGCCCGCATGGGCCCAGGCATAGGCAGCCTCCACATCTGCCACGGCAAATTCGCTGTCGATGATCGGGCGCAAACCATCCCCGACCATGAAATTTGTCAGCGCGATCTGGTCGGCGCGTGGTCCACAGGCGACGGCACCAATGTTGTGGGTGCCGAAATTCAGCGTCATCTCTGAAATCTCCCCGCCAAAGCCTGCTAGTACGCCGGGCATGATGATATGGCCGTCCACGGCACGGCTGGCAAATGATTCGGCCAGTGTACCGGTGCCCCCAGCCCACCAACATGGTTGACACCGCTGCCACAGGCATCGTGCACAGCGGCATCCTGATCGGCCTTGGCGACATAGTTGATGGCGGCAGCAACGGCAGTCTGCAATGTAATCAGCGCGCCGTCGCTGGTGCCGATGCTCAGCATCGAATTGGCGGATTTGAGGTTGCCGCGACTCATCAGCGTATTCCACGCTGGCACACCGGCAAAGCGGACGGCGAAAGCCCGTTCAGACTCCCGGCACGATAGCATTTTTGAGATGCCGCCGGCGGACAGCAGCGTGTGATCGGTGAGAACCTCACGCCCATCGGCCCCGTGTGCGGAGGTGAGTGCAGGTAAGTTCAGGCGTCCGTTGGCCCGGGTTTCAATCGAGCACGACATGATTTGGTAGCCCGGCGCAAAATCATCGACGTCTTCGCCAACCGCAAGCCCGGTGCCAACTGCATCAGATAGCCGTATAAAATGATTGGCGTTGCCAGCGAGCGAGGTAAGTTGGCGGACCATCACGTCTCGTTTGTCGGTGGATTCGGCGTGGACGCGAAATCATGGCCAGTTTTGGTGCGGATCGGTTCGTACCGGCGGTCGGTTGTGGCATGGCATTTTTGGCGTGGCATCGAAGCTGTCGGCAAAGGCAAATGCGGCAGCGGCATAACATTGTGGCTGGCGCTCGGGGGCGGTCACCCCGGCCGAGGGAATGAGGGCGAACGGGATGTGCGGATGTGCGGCAGCGCACTTTTCCGGCATGAATCCAAGCGGGCCGTCCGCCGAGATAACGATGTGGTCCGGGCAAGTCAGACCAGCCAGTACGGCGGTGAAATCCCGGGCCAGCATTGCGCCATGCGCCTGAACACGCCCGTCCATCGCCGAGACAGCGCCCGGCGTTTCGGCTTGCACCAGTTCGGCATCACAGGGCGATAACATCGATTTCATCGGGCTCGACATTCTGATAGGATGAATGCGCTCAGGCCGGACGCGGTCGGCTCGGCCGATCTCGTTATGCATCCTGGCGCGGTCCGTCGCGTCGGTGTTGAACATGCCACTTAACACCATCGAACGCTCGTGCGGCGGTGCAGCAACAACGATTTCGGCGGCGAAGTGTGTCTCCTTATGACGGGCGCGGAGGCGGAATTGATCCACACCCTCCACATCAAGCGCAGCGCGCAACCAGCGCATATTCGTTGGCGGCAGGTATTCCGGCGGGTACAAAGGATTGCCCCAAACCAAGCGTATAGTGGGCGACAGCTGCGCTTTTGCCATCGAACAGCGCCAGCATTTTCGCGAACGACGCCGAAGTAGCCGGCATGCGGTGCAGCGACAATCGAGATGTCTGCCCCATTTGCAGCGCGATAATGCACTTGCACTGGGGAGGATCGGCATAACCGCGGCGGATCTCAAGCGCTGTCACAGCTTTGGGCCCCAGATAGGCTGCCAAATTGTCAGGACAAAATTCGCGCGCTAAACCGGAT
Organism: Sphingomonadales bacterium; assembly: GCA_038228305.1. Lineage (GTDB taxonomy): Bacteria > Pseudomonadota > Alphaproteobacteria > Sphingomonadales > Sphingomonadaceae > Sandarakinorhabdus. The sequence goes on from JBBRPI010000004.1 coordinate 26,920, forward strand.
CAGCCATGGCCGTTGAACGGGATGTTGGTGCCGAGCGCAGCATGGCAATTGATCGAGATATTGCCGGACCCAATGCGCGCCACCAGTCTATGGGCGGTCGAAACGCTTTGCGGCACCGCCTGTCAGCGCGCGGTGACGTTGGGCCAGAAGGGCAAGCATCAGCAGGGAGACATCATCACCGCCAAACGGAATCGCCATCATATTGCAGCCGTCCGGCAATCATAGTTGAACAGCCCCAACGTTTCCTCATTGACCATCTTGGTGAGGCCGAACAGGTCGCTGTCATCGCCTTGCATCCGTTCCGCATTGGCATTGGATTCGGCCTGGACGAAGCTGGTGCGGTCATGACGGGCAGCGACATAACGCGCCAACCCTTCAGACGTCGTGGCGGATTTGGAGAGCGCGCGTGACAGCACGATGGCGTCCTCTATTGCACAGGCGGCACCCTGGCCAAGAAAAGGTGTCATCGCATGCGCGGCGTCACCCATCAGAACGATGCGGTCATCGATCACCCAATTTTCCAATGGTGTGCGGGCGTTGATCGCCCATTTGAACAGCGATTTCTCAGGGGCCGCGGCGATCATCGCCATGACTTCGGGGCACCACCCGTCAAAGGTCGTTTCCAGATCGGCATGGGTGGATGGGATCGACCAGCCATCTTCGGTCCAGCCATTTGCGCGCGCAAAAAACACCATGTTGAGCAGCGAACCGCCGCGTACCGGATAACGCGTCACCATCCGTCCCGGCCCGATGTGGACACCTGGGAAACTGGCAAGATCGGCGAGTTCCGGCGTCACCGGCGCGAGCCCGCGCCATGCGACATGGCCGGTGAAATGCGCCTGCGCCGATTCAAACAAACGTCGTACGACGGATTTCAGGCCATCTGCACCAACGATGACGTCACCAGCCACCACGCTGCCATCGGTCAGGTGGGCGCCTGTCGCATCAACACTGATAGCGGCCGCGCCGGTACGCAAGACACCGCCGGCAGCAATGGCAGCGCAGACCAATATGGCATGCAGGTCAGCGCGGTGGATATAGACATAGGCGGCGGCATATTTGGCGCGAGTACCACTGCGATCGATGCTGTGCAGTGTTCGACCATCGGCCCAATGCTGGATGCGTTGCCGGCTGGGTTCAACTCCTGCAGCAGCAATGGCTTCACCCAGCCCGATGTAATCGAAACCGCGCATGGCATTGGGTGACAATGTGACTCCGGCGCCAATTTCGCCAAATTCCGGCGCTGATTCCAGCAAGGTGACTGCAAAGCCGGCCTGCAGCAGCGCAATCGCCGCCGTCAGCCCGCCGATCCCGCCGCCGATGACGACGATATTTTGTGCTCGCATGGTTGCTCCGCCAAGATACCGGACCAGTTACAATAATTGATCTGCGATCACCACAATGCGGTCGAAATCTATCCGCCCCGCGACCAGCGCCGGGACGGCTGGCGATGTGGTTCGGGATGGGCAATAGTTTGTGCTAAGGATTATGATCCGTCTGCCTCACTGTCTCGCCGGCATTTGGTCTGCCTGGGCTTGGCGGCTGTCGTCTTCATCAACCTGATCATGACCGCAGCATTGCGATACGGCACTGGCGCCATCCGGGCAAACCACGCATGGCACTGCGGTTTTCCCTTGGCGCGCTGTAGTTCACCTCGGAAACACACCGCGCTGATCGAAACCCGGGTGCGCATCAGCCAAGATGTCTATGCGACTCTGCAGGGCGATTCGGCCGACCACCCCGACGCCGCGAAATTCCCCGGGTTGATGAGTTGGTCAGTACGTCTGAACAATATGCAAATGCTGGCCAAAAAAAGGTTGGTGCCTGATAATTTATTGGCACCTGGCACAGCTATGGCGAACTGATGGTGCTGACCCTGAACGGCGCGGCAGCGGCGCGGCCCGATGGCTACATCGGGTTAATGCACAAACCGAGTTCCCAGGCGGCATGGGCCTTTTCGTCGCGCGGCCCGGCTTCTGATCTTATCAACGCGATAGCATATGCGGCGTATGCCTGGCTTGAACCCTGTTTGTCGGGCACGGGCCGGGGCAGCTGCGGCAGCGCTGATGGGCATGACAGTCGCCGACGTATCCGCTGTGCGACCATCCGGCGGCAGCCGCATGGTAACACTTTGGCGCGTCACGCCAGATGAACAAATGGGTACGGGAAAATTTTAATGGTTGGGCCCGGGATCACCAGCGTTGAGGGGTTGGGGCTGGCAGTGATTGCGGCGGCGGCAGCGCCGGCGCGGGCGGCGAGCCCGGGATTTGTCACCAAGATCGACTTCAAAGATCCGAAATGGAACCGCGATATCTTTGCTCGGATGGATGGTGATGTTGATCCAGCCAGGGAAAAACTCGGTTGGCTGAAGGGCATTGCCTATGGCGTGCGCGACAATGAAAAGGTTCAGCCGCTGTTTGCGGTTGAAAGATTTAGCCTGGCTCGGATCACGCGTCTGAACGACGGAGGCTGGCGCCGACTGTTGCGTGAAATCGCCTTTTGTCGTGACATTGATACTGACAAGATATTGGAAACTTGGCACAACCCCCACACCGATAAGGATGTGAAGGTCATTCCGATTGCCAATGATCTGTTCAATTGCACCATTGCTGACACCGTCGGCGCACCTGCAAGCTATGGCGGGCGGCAAAAGGCGGTTGCGGCTCCGCAAAAGCCCTTTTTGCTCGATTGGAGTGACAGGTCGAACGATACGTTGATCTGCCGGATGGGCATTGACATGGGATACCCTGGTTCCTTGCAACCCGACAAATGGCCGCGAGAATCGGCCGGGTCGTTCAATCGCGTCTCCGAACATTTCATTTACACGATCAACCGCAAGGACGCCGAAAACCCGCGGATGACACATGTGCCTGCGGTCGGCGCATGGTCACGGAGTACGCCTTGGCTGCCCTTGACCGTGATGGGCCAGATGCCGGGTAATATCAGTTATTTCACCAACTTCACATCGATTCACAGCATATCCGATCTGCCCGCCGATCTGGTCACGGCGGCGCGAGGCAAGGGCGAAAAATGGCTGCATTGACCCACAGAAGATTATGGCCCGTCGCTGTCGAGGCTCGAAAACTACGCACGCGAACAGACGCCCGCACTGGTGCCGGCAGGCTGGCCCCCGCCGCCGCCCCCGCCGCCACCGCCACCGCCACCGCTGATGACGCTGCCAAAGCGGCCGGCCTGATCTGATGGCGACGGTGCCGACTCGCGACCTCGGGATCGGCGCACAGGCCGGCTATGGTGTCGGCCAGATCGCGGGGCAGGTGTTCCGCGATCTGCCATCGCTGCTGCTGCTGTTTTTCATGACAACGGTGCTTGGGATAGCGCCGGCGATTGCCGGTCTGGTGATTTTCGTGCCGAAACTGGTGCTGGGCGTTGCCGGCGATGTCACAGTCGGTATCTTGTCTGATCGCTGGAAGCGCCGCATCGAGCGGCGCTGGTGGTTGCTCGCTGGCGCAGCGGGGGCGCCTGTCGCGATGCTGTTGCTGTTCCATGTGCCTGCTGGCAGCGACGGTCTGCGTATCGGTTACATCGGCACCGTGTTCAGTCTTTATATGATGGTGTTTTCCAGCTTTTCAGTGCCCTATTTGGCGATTGCCAGCCAACTGTCGTCAGATCCGCACCAGCGCACTGTTGTAATGGCGTGGCGCCTCGCCTTTACGGCAGTTGGCGTGCTTACGTCCGGCGCGCTGGCCCCGGCGATCATTCAGCATTCTGGTGGCGGCCAGCGGGGTTTTGAAGCCATGTCAATGGTGCTGGCGATTATCTGCCCTCTGGCTCTGGTCGTCGCATTTTTTGGCGCAGGGGCAGCATCGCGCGCGGCGGGACACAGCTTTGCAGCAGCTGTCGATACGCCGGTTTCACTGCGCGCTGCGCTGGCAACGCTGGCTGCGCCAAAATTTTCCGTGCTGTTGGGGGTGACGGTGCTGCAATTGGTCGGTGGCGGGCTGTCCTATGCGTCCATGTTGTATTTCCTGACTTATAATATGGCGCGCAGCGATGCGTTTGCGCTGATTGGCGGACTGGTGCTGATCGCCTGCGCCGGGATTGTCTTCGCCCAACCGATGTGGGTGGCGCTGGCCAAACGCTGGGGTAAGAAGCGCGCTTGGCTGGTGGCAACGACATTTTATGCGTCGATTTATCTGATTTGGGGTTTTAGCGCCGGGGCCGGAATCGCTGTCGCTTATGCGCTGTCGTTCTTCGCTGCGATCGGCAATTCGGGCTGGGCGTTGCTCGGCTTTTCGATGCTGTCGGACATCTCGGGCGAAGATGAAGAACGCGCCGGCCTGTATTCGGCGGCATGGATTGCGGCGGATAAGATCGGCTTTGCGCTGGGCGGTACCTTGATCACCGGGCTGATATTGTCGGGTTTTGGCTTTGATTCCGCACGCGCCGTTGCCGGGCTGGCGCAACAGGCATCGGCACTGACTGGCGTGATGCTGGCTTTCGGAATTTTTCCGGCCCTGCTGAATTTTTCGGCGGCAGCGATCTTCGCACGCTGGGGGCGGGTCTGATGGTCCGAAAGAATGAATTGCCGAAGCAGACGTGCGTTTTCGCTGATATGGAGATAGCGGCGTGGCTGTGAAGGATGATTTTGAATTCACGGTGCCGGTGCTCGTTGTCGGCGGCGGCGCTTGCGGTGCTGTCGCCGCGCTGGCAGCGCGAGAGGCAGGGGCCGACGTGCTGCTGATCGAACGCGACGCTATTCCGGCGGGAACGACAGCGATGTCTCAGGGGCTGATCGCAGCGGCCGGCACGGCGGCGCAGGCGGCGCATGGCGTGATTGACAACAGTGATATTTTTTTCAGCGATATCATGTTAAAAACCAAGGGCTTGACCGACCCGGTGATTGCCCGGGCGATTGCCGACGGGTCAGGACCAACCGTTGATTGGCTGGTCCAACAGCTCGATATGCCCTGGGATCTCGATGCCGGATTCCGCGCCGCTTATGGCAACAGCCAGTTGCGGGTCCATGGCTGGCGCGGCCACGGCGGGGCTGACATGGTGCAGTTGCTGCACCAGAAGCTCGCCGAAAGCGGTGTCGATGTGCTGTTGCAGGCACGGCTGGTCGATATTGTCGCCGATGGTGCGGGCCGGGTCTTGGGCGTGGCAATCGAACGGCCGGATGGCGCCCAGGAACGCATTGGTTGTCAGACGCTTATCCTCGCCAGCGGTGGTTTTGCCGCCAACCATGTCAAGGTCGCGCACTATATGCCCGAGGCGGCGTTGGCGCGGCATAACGGCCATGAGGGGAACCAGGGCGATGGTCTGTGGCTGGGTGCGGCCATTGGCGGTGCGCTGGCCGATATGGGTGCCTATCAGGGCTATGCGATGCTGACAGATCCGCAGGGCATCACGGTGCCGCCCGGCGTGCTGGTCGAGGGCGGTATCATCATCAACAAAGATGGCGTGCGTTTTGTTGACGAGACGCAAGATATTTCCGGCATGGTACATTCGGTGCTGGCCCAGCCCGATGGTGTTGCCTGGGTGATCTATGATGTCGGGATCGAGGCGCGCAACGCCTATATCCCTGAAACCAAGGCATTGATCGAGGTGAACGCCGCCCGTGTGGCCGATGACTTGGCGGCACTGGCGGGCCGGATCGGGGTCAATCCGGAGAATTTGGGAGCAGCACTTGCCGGGGCCCATGCGGCGCAGGCCGCCGGCGTTGCGGATGGTTTTGGCCGGATGTGGGGCACCGATTGCCCGCCGCTGCCGCCATATCGCGCGCTGAAAGTTTGCGGGGCGATTTACCACACGCAGGGCGGATTGCAGACGAATGCGCAGGGGCGGGTGTTGCGGGCCGATGGCAGCCCGCTGCCCAATCTGTTCGCCGGCGGCGGCGCTGCACGCGGCGTGTCGGGGCCGGGCAGTTGGGGCTATCTGCCGGCGATGGGGCTATGCGCGGCGGTGACGACGGGGCGGATAGCGGGAATGGCGGCGGCAGCCCTGATCCGCCAGGCGGCCTGACCCGCAAACGCCCTGATCCACAAACGCCCTGCAATTCCCAACGCCCACTGCCCGGCCAACCGCTCCCTCAACGACGTGCTGTGACACTGGCCATGATCTTGCCCAGGTTTCCGCCAGGCACAGGGTATCGCCCGGCGTTCAGCAACCGGTCTATGCCGGCATCCGCTTAGCGGATAGTCTGGGGCGTCGGCTGTCAAGGCCGCTGCAGCGCAGTCATAAAGCGAAGGTTGAGGGTGAAATGACGATCAGCGATACCATGGAAACCCGGCCTAATTCGCGTGCCGGCACATTGAAAACTGCACTGGCTGCGATCTGCGGCGTGCGCGATGATGCCGCGACGCGGGAATTGTTCAGCGAAGATATCTGGTCTGTGGCCAAGGCCGAAACGGCATTGGTCGCAGCGCCAAAATCGCTGGTGGAACTGTCAGCCGTTGTGGCCGCAACGCACCAGGCCGGTTTTGCCATCGCGCCGCGCGGGGCGGGTATGAGTTATACCGGCGGCTATATCCCCGTTTGTGATGACACAGTTTCCCTCGACATGGCGCAGATGGACCGAATCATCGCCATCCGCCCCGATGACATGACCATCACCGTGGAGGCCGGCTGCACCTGGCTGACGGTCAACAATGCGCTGGCGTCGCAGGGGCTGCGGCTGCCGTTCTGGGGCCCGATGTCGGGGTATAGCTCTACCATCGGCGGCGGCATTTCGCAATTGAATGCCATGCTCGGCGCCGGCCATTATGGCACATCGAGCGAAAGCGTCGTCGCGCTGACGGTGGTGCTCGCCAATGGTCAGGTGCTGCGCACCGGGGCGGGCGGTGCAACGCCGTTTTACAGGCATTACGGCCCCGATCTGACCGGGATTTTCTGCGGCGATTGCGGGGTGTTCGGGGTAAAGGCCGAAATCACGCTGCGACTGATCAAGTTGCCGGCGCATGAAGACTACGCCTCCTTTTCCTTTGCCAGCGGCGCAAACCTGCTTGCCGCAATGGCCGAAATGGCACGTTGCGGAGTCGCCAGTGAAATGTGCGCCTTTGACCCCGGCCTGACCAAGGTACGGATGGCGCGCGCGTCGATCATGGGCGATGTGAAGACGCTGGGCGCAGTGGTGGCGAATGAAAAATCGTTGGGCAAGGGCCTGATGGCGGCAGCAAAAATCGCGCTCGGCGGCCGCAATTTCATCGATGCCGATGATTATCCACTCCACGTCATCTGCGATGGCCGATCGGCCGGCGGCGTCGCGCATGACATCGCCGAGGCGCGGCGGATTGCTGCCGAAAACGGTGGGCATGAGATTGAAAACACCATCGCCAAGGTGATTCGCGCGATGCCGTTCCCGCCGCTGAATTCAATGCTGGGGCCCAGCGGCGAAGCTTGGGCGCCGATCCATGGCAATGTGTCGCTATCAAACGCGCCCAAATTATTCGCGGCGATCGAGGCTTTGAAGATCGAAATGGCGGCGGATTTCGATCGTGAAGGCATCACCAGCGGCTATTTGTTTTCCAGCCTTTCAACCAACGCGCTGGTGGTGGAACCGGTGTTTTATTGGCCGCATGGCTGGCGGCCAGTGCATGAAAGCGCCGTCGAACCAGCCCATCTCGCCCGCCTGACCCAGCGGCCGCCCAACCCTGCGGCGACAGCGGTGGTTGCCGAGGCGAGGCGGCGAATCGTCGAAATCTGCGCCCAATTCGGCTGCAGTCATTTCCAGGTGGGGCGGGCTTATCCATATCGTGCCAGCCGCGATGCCGCATCACAGGCGCTGCTCGATGCATTGAAGGCCCATCTGGACCCGGACAACAGCATGAACCCGAACAGCCTGGGCTTCAAGGAGCGCATAGCGCAGTGATGGACACCTATCAGGCGATCGAACTAAGTCGATTCGCCCCAACCTTTCGTAGCGGCATCGACCTGGTCGATCTGAAAATGCTGCTCCCCGGCCCAGGTGAAATTCGGGTGCGCAACCTGTGGTGCGGGGTCAACGGTATTTTTGATACGCAAATCGCCCGCAATGCGGTGGACTATGTGAAGGTCAGATTGCCCAGCGTGATGGGTGTTGAGGCGGCAGGCGTCGTCGAGTCGATCGGTGCCGGTGTTACCGATTTCGCAGTAGGGGATGCAGCGGCTACCGTGCGCTTCACCGGCGGTTATCGCCTGTTTAATACCGGACCGGCGGCGAATTTTGCCAAACTGCCGGCGCCGACGCGCGAATGGCTGGCGCTGGCCTCTACTGGCGTTTCAGCGTTGCTGGCGCTGGAACATATTGGTGAGGCAAGGGCTGGCGAGACCGTAGTGATTACTGCAGCCGCCGGGGGCCTGGGGCATCTGCTGGTGCAACTGGCGCTGCTGAAGGGCTGCCATGTCGTTGGCATTTGCGGCGGTCCGCGCAAGGCGGCGTTTGTGCGAGCGCTGGGCGCGCACCGGGTCATCGATTACAAATCCGAAGCCTTTGCCGCAGTGCTGGCCGACGAATATGGCGGCAAGATCAACCTGGGTATCGACAGTGTTGGCGGCGAACTGTTCAATTCGATCATCGACAATATCGCTCCGCATGGACGGCTGGTGGTGGCGGGCGCAGCGCAGGACATGAACAACGCGCCTGGTGCCAGCGTCGGCCGGCGGGTGATCGACAAGCTGTATTACAAGGCAGCATCGGTGCGCGGATTCATGAACGGTCTGCTGACGGAGTTGTGGCCGGAGGCCCGCGCCAGGATCTTTGCCTTGCACGCCAGCGGTCAAATCGGTGTGACATTCGATGATGTGGAATTTCGGGGATTGGCAGCGGTGCCCGACGCTGTAGAACGGCTTTTGTCCGGACAAAGCATGGGCAAGGTCATCGTTCGACTTCAAGACTGATCCGGCATTGGGAGAGATTTTATGAATGACGCGAAAAAGCCTGGAATCCGCGAAACCATGCCGATTCTGGTCAGCAACGAAGGCGTGTGGGAGGGCTGGTATCGCTATTATGATGCGAAAACCGGGCTGTTGACCGACCAGCATCGGTCACGATTGCTGTGCCGATTGATGGACACGCCCGGTGCCGAATATCACCAGACCAATTATTACTATTGGGAAGACGGCCGCATGGAAACCCGCGATTTCCCGGCCTGGTACGAAGACGGCCGGGTGCGCTGGGACAATGATCTGATCACCGGCTGGGCGGCGCACATGCAGCCGGATGATTTCAATCGTTCGACCTGCCTCAACTGGACTCGCAAGGGCGAACCCGATGTCTATCTTTATGAAATGATCCAGAACAGCGATGACCGCCAAAACCGTGCCCGCACCTGGCAATGGTTTCGCGGCGGCATCTGTTTTCAGCGCACGCTGATCGATGAGGTTTTCATTACCAAGGATTGGGCGAACTGGACCGATATGAGTCCGCCAAAGAATTGAGAAAAACCTCCCCCTTCCAAGGGGGAGGTTTTCAATTGAGCGTGATCATTACCTTGCCGACCTGCGCGCCGGATTTCAGATAGGCATAGGCTGCAGGTGCTTCGTCAAAACCGAAAACTTTGTCGATGACAGGCGTCACGCCGCCGGCATCGACAGCGCGGATCAGGGATGCGAGCATCGCCCGGCTGCCTGCAGTGATACCGTGCAGGGCCAGGTTCTTGCCGATGATCGTCGAAAAATTCGCAATTGTATTGGCGGCCCCGCCGAGTGCGCCTATGATGACGATGCGGCCATTGACCGCCGCTGCCGCGATGGATTGGGGCAGCGTGGCGATGCCGCCGGTTTCAACGATAATGTCGGCGCCGGCACCGCCGGTTGCGGCCATCAGCGCGGCGGGCCAATCCGGGGTTGTCGCATAATTGATCGTAATATCGGCTCCCAACGCCCGCGCTTGCGCTAGCTTCGCATCGCTCGACGAGGTGATTGCAACAGTGGCACCGTTCAACTTGGCGATCTGAAGGGCAAAGATCGACACGCCGCCAGTGCCCAGCATCAACACAACGTCGCCAGCCTTGACCTTGCCGACGGTAACCACCGCCTGCCACGCCGTCAGCCCGGCAGCCGGCAGCGGCGCGACCTGTGCGTCGGTCAGGCCATCCGGCACTTTGATCAGCGCGGCAGCGGGGATCAAAACTTGTTCGGCCAGCCAGCCATCGCGGGTAATGCCCAGATCCTGGCCGAAAACGTTCATGGCAAAGGCCCCGTCGATCCAGGTGACAAAATGCGGGCAGGTGACGCGATCACCGATTTTGACGGTGGTGATGCCGGGGCCGATGGCAATCACCGTGCCGACGCCATCGGATACGGGCACGCGATTTTCGGGCCGGCGCGGGCCATAGGCGCCCGCCAGCACGTTCAAATCGCGGTGGTTCAGGCAGACGGCGTGAACCTTCAGCACCGCTTCGCCGGGGCCGGGTACGGGGTCTGGCCGCGTTGATGCGGTGAGGGAAGCAAGACCGGTCTGGTCGCCGATTTCATAGACATTCATGCGGTGTCTCCTGCCGTTTGGCATTGCCGCAAGATAGTCACCACCTGTTGTTGTCCGCAGGGCGGACAAGCTGTCGAGCCGCATTCGTCGCATGATCACCCCGCAAACGCGGGCAATGCCGCAATGCCGGTTCCCATAACGCTGGCGGCGCGATAGGGATGGCCGCAATGCAACATCGCATCATCCCATTCGCCATGCTCGCCCTGTCGGCCTGTGCCACCACCACGCCTCTGCCGGCGCTCTCCCCAAAAGCGCCGCCTCCGCCACCGCCTGGCCTGACCCGCATTCTGGGCAGCAGCGTCGCTGGCGTCACGGCATTGCTGGGTGCTGCCGGTCTCGATCGCAGCGAAGGACCGGCGCGCCAATTGCAGTTCATCCGGCCGCCTTGCGTTTTGGACGTGTTTCTTTACCCGCCAACGCCCGGGGCCGCGCCCGTGGTGCGCACCGCCGCCGCCCGCAAGCCAGACGGCAGCGCAATCGATGCGGGTGCCTGCTTGACGCTGATCATCCCGGTGAGGCGGTAGACGATGGATCTGGAGCGACTGTTCAGCATTGCCAGCACCGCTGCCCTGCTCGGCTGGGTGGCGCTGGCGCTGGCGCCGCTGCGTCGTGATTTTGCGGTAACAACCGCGCGCATCATCGCGGCGCTGCTCTGCGGGTTTTACTTCGCCATGCTCGTGGCCGGTTTGACCGGCGGCAATGGCCCGCTGCCGGGGGCGAGTTTCAACAGCCTGGCTGGGGTTCGGCTGTTGCTGTCATCCCCCCAGGCCATGCTGGCCGGCTGGGTGCATTATCTGGCGTTCGATCTGTTCATCGGCAGTTGGGAAGTGGCGGACGCCCCTGCGGCGCGCATCCCGCACTGGCTGTTGCTACCCTGCCTGGCGCTGACATTTGTCGCCGGCCCGATCGGGCTGCTGCTGTACCTGATTCTGAAATTGATGCGGCAACGCTGACATGGCCCTGCAATCCCCTTGCACCGGTGTTTGCCAGATCGATGACCGATCAGGGTATTGCGTCGGCTGCAAACGCACCACCACTGAAATCACCCAATGGCCGTTTGCCAGCGACGCCGAACAGGCGGCAATCCTGGCCGAACTGCCGGAACGCGCCCGGCTCCGCAAACGCCTGGGGGTGCGGTGGTGATCCTGTCCGTCCTGGATCAAACCCCGATTGCAGCCGGGTCCACGCCGGCCGCGGCGCTGGCCCACAGTATCGATCTGGCCAAACATTGCGAACGGCTGGGCTATCACCGCTACTGGCTGGCAGAACACCATGCCTCACCGGCGCTGGCTGGCAGCGCGCCTGAAATCCTGATCGCCGCCATTGCCGCTGCCACCCGCACGATGCGCATCGGTTCGGGCGGCATCATGCTGCCGCATTATTCGCCACTGAAAATCGCCGAGGTGTTCAGCCTGTTGGCCGGGCTATATCCAGGCCGCATCGATCTGGGCCTGGGCCGCGCGCCAGGCAGCGACCAGCGCACGGCGGTAGCCCTGCAACGTGACCGCCGCCAGCAAGCGCCGAATGATTTCCCGAATCAACTCGCCGAATTGATCGGCTATCTGGAAAACAGCTTGCCTGCCGATCACCCCTTTGCCGCTTATGCAGCGACCTTGCCGGGCCTGCCGGAGGCGCCCGAACCCTGGGTACTGGGATCCTCCCCCGACAGCGCCGGTTTCGCTGGCGACATGGGCCTGCCTTATTGCTTTGCCGATTTCATCAATGCCGGCGGCGGACCGATCGCCGCCGAATATCGCCGGCTGTTCAGTCCCCGGAACTCTGGGCGTCATGCTGGTGACACGCCCCATACCATGGTCGCGGTGTGGACTGTCGTCGCCGAAACCGACGCGGAAGCAATCCGCCTGTCCGCCTCTTCCCGCATGATGCTCGCGCATCTGCTGCTGGGCCGGTCCATTGCCGTGCCAGACCCCGAAACCGCACTGGCCTGGCTGGGCGAGCGCCCCGAACTCGCGCAAGGGCGACCCGGTCGCCGCGTCATTGCGGGCTCGCCCGAAACGGTCCGTTCCGGGCTGATTGCCGCCGCCGCCGAATATGGCGCCGATGAAGTGATGTTGGTGAATATCCTTCATGACCACCAGGCCCGCAAACATAGTTACACCTTGGCGATGCAGGCCATGGCCGGGTTGGCAGCGGCGGCGTGAAAAGGGGCTTATGGCGGCTGGGGCCGTTGCCCATAGTCCGGTTTGCAGAGTCCGCATCTTGCCGCAACGCAACAAATCAGTGAATGAGGGCCGGGGCTTGCGGCCCCAGCGCCCGGAGGCCCTTGCTGAATGACCACCAAACGCATCCTCGCCATTGCCTCGGGTGGCGGGCATTTCGTCCAGTTGCTGCGACTGCGGCCGGCGTGGGAGGGTCATCGCGTCACCTATGCCACCGTTCACGCCGCGTCTGCGGTTGATGTCGCGCCGGCGCCTTTGTTGACGTTTCGGGATGTCTCCCGCGCCGATTGGTGGCGGTTGCCGCTAACGCTCTGGGATGTGCTGGGGATTTTGATCAGGGTGCGCCCGCAGGTGATCATCACCACGGGTGCGCTGCCGCCGCTGGTGGCGCTGGCAGCGGCCCGGGTGCTTGGAATTCGGACATTGTGGGTGGATAGCGTCGCCAATTCCGAAGTCCTGTCCGGCTCTGGTCGTCATGCCGGCAAATTTGCGACGCAGGTGGTGACGCAATGGCCGCAACTTGCGGAACCGGGCGTTGATTGCTGGGGCAGCGTGTTGTGAACGGTGTGTTCGTTTCGGTTGGCTCGATGATGCCCTTTGATCGCCTTGTGCAGGCCATGGACGACTGGGCAGGCGATCATCCCGATGTGCCCGTGGAAATCCAGATCGGCCGCGGCAAATATGAACCACGCCATGCCAAATTTGTCCGCCTCATGCCGGTTGCTGATTATCGGAAAAGGGTGGAAAATGCCCGATTGTTTGTCGCCCATGCCGGGATGGGTTCTATTATTTCGGCAATCGAGGCGGGCAAGCCGTTGCTGATGCTGCCGCGCTTACAGGCGCAGGGCGAGCATAACACCGATCATCAACTCGCCACCGCAGCCAGCATTGGCGCGCGGCCCGGCCTGCATGTGGCGCGCGATGCGGCGGATTTGCAGGCACGGGCAACGGCCCTGCTTGCTGACAGTGGCACCGCGCCGGCGCCGATTTCGCGCTTTGCAGAAGCAGGCTTCACCGATCGTATTCGTGCCTTTATCGAGGCGCAGTAATGCCTCGCTTGATCCGATTGATCCCAACCGATAACCCGCTGCAGTTCCAGTTGCAGGTGACGCCGCAAGTGTGCGTTGGCCACCCCGACAGCCTGTTCCTGTTTGGCGGTGCCGGCATGGGGGCCGGCCTGGCGGCGGTAGAGGCGGCAACCGGCCGGCCGGTAGTATGGGCGGCGGCGCAATATCTGTCCTATGCTCGCCCCGGCACCCTGCTCGACGTGGTGGTGACGGTGCCGGTCAGCGGCAAATACACCAGCCAGGCACGGGTGGCGGTGCGCAGCGGCGAGACCGAAATCCTGACCGTCAACGCCGCACTCGGCGCGCGCCCTGACGCACCAGAGGCGCAATGGGCCCAGATGCCCGATGTGCCGCTGCCCGCCGATTGCCCGGCGATGGAGTATAACTGGATTCGCCGCGACGATGACATCAACGGCAGTTTCCACCAGCGTGTTGCCGCCGGGCGCTTTGGTGCTGCACGGGCCGGTGGTGGCCGCAGCAGAGACGGTATTGCCCGGCTGTGGGTGCGGCCAAAGGATCAGGCCGTGGCCATCGATCGCATCATATTGGGGGTGATGGCGGATTTTCTGCCGTCCGGCATTGGCAACGCGCTGGGTACCAACGCCGGCGGCAATAGCCTGGACAACACCATCCGTTTTGCCCGGCTGGTGCCGACCGAATGGGTGCTTGCCGACATCCGCATCCACGCGACGGCGCAAGGTTTTGCCCATGGCCGGGTGCATCTGTTTGCCGACGATGGCACGCTGATGGCAACGGCGAGCCAATCAGTGATATTGCGGATTCACTAACCTAGCTAAAATAGGTGTAACAGTCCCGCAGCTATTGCGCGCGCGCTCCAACCGGAGCGTAACCTGCACCATGATGAAGATGTTCCTGCCCCTGTTGCTGGCCGCCACTGCGGCCAATGCCGTGCCCACCGCCAGCCCGACGACGATCGCCGCCAATGCCGTGCTGTCTGCCACGTTGAATTGGGACGACAAACAGGATTTTGATTTTGCCAGTCGCGGCCTGATCGCCGGGCCGGCCGACCCGATACTGCGCGACAAGGTTGGAAACCCGCTGCGTGATTTCGGGCAGGAAGCGCAGTTCATCGGCCCCGCCCCGGCCACCGTCAACCCCAGCCTGTGGCGCAACGCGTCGCTGCTCGCCAAGGCCGGGCTGTTTCGGGTGATGGACGGCATCTGGCAAATTCGTGGCTATGACCTGTCGAACATGACGATCATCGCCGGGAAGACGGGCTGGATCATTGTTGACCCATTGACGATCACCGAGGCGGCCGCCGCCGGCCTGGCGCTGGCGAATGCAAAGCTGGGCGCGCGGCCGGTGGTGGCGGTGATCTATACCCACAGCCATGCTGATCATTTCGGCGGCGCGGCGGGGATTATTTCAGCGGCCGATGCAGCGGCCGGCAAAGTTGCGGTGATCGCGCCCGAAGGTTTCATGGAACACGCCGTTTCCGAAAATGTTATCGCCGGGCCGGCGATGCTGCGCCGCGCCGAATATATGTTTGGCGCGCTGTTGCCGCGCAGCCCGCTGGGGCATGTCTCATCGGGCCTGGGGCCAGCGCGCACGCCCGGCACGATCTCGCTGATCCCACCGAATGACAGCATCAAGGCCAGTGGCGAGACGCGGACCATCGATGGCGTCCACATCGAATTTCAATTGACGCCGAACACCGAGGCGCCGGCAGAAATGAATTTCTATCTGCCCGCTCTGCGCGCACTGTGCATGGCCGAAAATGCCAATGGCGCGATGCACAACCTGCTCACGCCGCGCGGGGCACAGGTGCGCGATGCCCAGGGCTGGGCAAATTACCTGCTGGCGGCGCGGCGGCAATTCGCCGACAAATCCGATGTGGTGTTCACGTCGCATTTCTGGCCGCGCTGGGGGTCGGATGAGATTGGCCGCTATCTGCTGCTGCACGCCCAGGCCTATGCGTTCGTGCACAATGAAAGCGTGCGGTTGATGAACAACGGCCTGAACGCAGTCGAGATTGGCGAGGCGATCACGCTGCCGCCGCCGCTGGCCAGGGCCTGGTTCAACCGGCCCAATTATGGTTCGCTGAAATTCAACGCTCGCGCGGTTTACCAGCGTTATCTGGGGGCGTTCGATGGCGATCCGGTCAATCTCGATCCGCTGCCGCGCAACGAACTGGCGCTGCGCACCGTGGCGGCGATGGGCGGCATCAAAAAGATGCTGAAGCTGGCCGATGCGGCGGCGGCCAAGGGGGAAGACCGCTGGGCCGCGACTCTGCTCGGCTACGCCGTCCGCGCCGACCCGGGCAATACGGCGGCCAAGGAAGGGCTTGCACAACGCTACGAACAGCTCGCCTATCGTGCCGAGGCGGCACCGTGGCGGGATTTCTATCTGTCCGGCGCACGCGAACTGCGCGATGGGCCGCAGACCGCGGCGATCCCCGGCGGTAACGCCATCGCCGCCAATCTGTCGGTGTCGCAATTGCTGGATACGATGAGCGTGCGCGTGATGCCGGATCGGGCCGGCGGCGCGCCGTTCACCGTCGCCTTTGTCATCCCGGATGCCAAGCAACGCCATCTGGTGACGGTGGCCAATGGCGTGATGATCCACGAAACGGGCGTCACCGATGCGGCTGATGCAACGCTGACCGTGCCGCGCCTGGCGCTGATCGGGCTGATCGGCGGCCAGGCAAAGGCGATGGACCTGATCCAGGCCGGCACCCTGCAGATCGCTGGCGATCCCGCCGTTCTGCAACGCTTCATGGGCCTGTTCCAACCGCCACGCGCCACATTCCCGCTGGTCACACCTTGACGCATCCGCAAGGGGTACTGCATCTGGTGACAGGGGCGTAACCTGCGGCATTTGGAGATCATGTGGCAACCGGGCTGATCGCACTGCTTGATGATATCGTCGCGATTTCCAAGGTCGCCGCCGCATCGCTGGATGATACTATCGCCGCCGCCGGCAAGGCGAGTGCCAAGGCGGCCGGGGTGGTGATCGATGATGCCGCCGTCACGCCGCGTTATGTGCATGGCTTTGCCGCCGCCCGCGAATTGCCGATTGTCGGCAAGATTGCGCTGGGGTCGCTGCGCAACAAATTGCTGTATCTGCTGCCCGGCTGCATCGCGCTCAGCTATTTCGCGCCCTGGGCAATCACGCCGCTGTTGATGCTGGGGGGTTCCTATCTTTGCTATGAAGGCGCGGAAAAGATTTACGAAATTTTCAGCCCGCATGATCCGGAAACCGCGCAAATTGCCGATTCCGATCCGCGCAGCATCGAAAATGCCATGGTGTCGGGCGCAGTGCGGACCGATCTGATCCTGTCGGGCGAAATCATGGCGATCAGCCTGGCCAGCGTTGCCGACAAGCCGATTCCCGAACAGGCGGTGGTGCTCGCCATCGTCGGCATCAGCATCACCGCGCTGGTCTATGGCGCCGTCGCAGTGATCGTAAAGGCCGATGACGTGGGGGTGGCGCTGGCGCGATCGGGGCAGGGCGCCGTGGCGGGTTTCGGCCGCGGGCTGGTGCGCGGCATGCCGCCGTTCCTGCGCCTGCTGGCCAATATCGGCACCGCGGCGATGCTGTGGGTGGGCGGCGGCATCGTCATCCACGGCATGGAGCAACTGGGCCTGGCCGAACCGGCGCACAGCATTGCGCATGTCGCCGGCCTTGCCGGGGATGCGGCCGGCGGCCTGCAGGCGGCGGTGCAATGGCTGGTCGGCGCCATCGGTTCGGGGCTGGGCGGCCTGGTTCTGGGCGGCATCATCGTGGCGGTGCTGCTGTTGCGACCTGGACGGGCGGCGCACTGACCGAGGGCAGGGGCAAGCCCGCGTCCTTCACCTCCCCCCTTGGGGGGAGGTCGGACTGGCAAAGCGAGCCGGGAGAGGGACGGCAAGGACAGAGCCTTCGGCGGCTGGGGTCTAAACCCCAGACCCCGATCATTGACTTTGGTGCGCTGTCGCCGCTTGTTTTGATGACGAACGAAAAACGCCCTACCCTTGCTGAACCGGCGCGCGAATGGGTTACGCAGCGGGTGGCGACCGGGGGGATGCCGAGGCGTATTTGAGCGACCTGGTGACACGTGACCGCGAGGATGCCGGCAAGCGGGCAGCGTTGCACCCTGCGCTGGATGAAGGCGACGCCAGTGCGGTGTGGGACCTGACGATCGATGAGATTTTCGAAGAAGCGCTAAAGCGCAATCTGCGTGCCGCGAATTAGGTTCAGCGCCGCAGCGCGGCGTGACCTGAACGCGATTTATGATTGTGGGTTCGGCCAACGCGGCGAGCGGCACACTGCCGCAAGACTCGCCGCAGGCCCGGCCGGCGGGGCGGCGCGGGCGAATCGCGCCGAACCCGTCCGACGGCGCGGCTTTGCCACGACGCTGCCTTGCTTGCTACCTCCGGCGGATGCGGGCCTTGGCCCCAGACTTTTAGAGGAGATAAGTATACTGTCCCCGGAATTCACGAGCCAACCCGCCGAATCTGCTGGCAACACGCCGAACAGGACTTACATTCCCGTTCAGCTGCGCTATTCTGTAGGCTTGATGGCTCGGATCTATCGTCCATCTGGGAAATTTAAGATCAAGATGGCATCGGGACATTCGATGAAAAGAATGCGGCGCGCGCTATTATTTGCGATTTTTATCGCTTTCCAGACAGCGCCGGTTGCAGTTGCTGCTCAGGACGCTATTCCAAAAGCCGAATTGCGCCGTGGCGGTCATTTCGCCAATATGTTTCGATTTGAATTTAAGCCGGGAAAATCTGACGAGGCGTTGGAAATTTTGAAGGGCACGCTCGTTCCGGCTTATCGCAAGGCCGGGATTAAGGCGGAACTGATCGAGGATCTGCTGGGGACCAAGGACGTCTATCTGATCGTGCCACTTCGATCAGGACCAAATTATTATGGATATGACGTAGCGCCCGAAGATGTCGATGCGTGGAAAGCGTTGATGGAGACCGCAGGCAGTCCGGCTGAAGGAGAAAAGCGCATGGACGCCTTCATCGGCTATGTCGTGCGCCAGTCACAGTCGCTTGTCTTCATCGCAGACTGATGACTGTGATGCTAACCGCGGTAGGGTGTTAACCGCGCAACTGTCCGCACTTACTTGTTCCGCTATTCGACCCAGCAGCCCCTCTCCCGCCTGCGGGAGAGGCGCGAGGTGGTGCAGCCACCCCGGGTGAGGGTGTTCTTAAATACCACAATGCGCAGACACCCTCACCCGCCGCGCTGGCGCGCGTGTCGCCTCTCCCGCAGGCGGGAGAAGGGGAAAATCACTCCGCAGCCACGCCCAACAACCCGCCCTGAGCCCCATCCTCAACATTAGCCGGCTCAGCCATGCTCAGCGCTTTCGCCCCCTTGCGCCCATCAAACGCATCCCACACCTCGTTCCAATTCCCCTTCGTCGCCGCCTTGGAATATTCCGTCGCGCGCGCTTCGAAGAAATTGGCGTGCTCCACCCCGTTGAGCAGTGGCGTCAGCCAGGGCAGCGGGTGTTCGTCGATCATGTAGATGGGTTTCATGCCAAGCTGTTTCATCCGCCAATCGGCGGTGAAGCGGACGTATTTCTTTATGTCGTTTGGCGTCATGCCGGGCACCGGGCCCATTTCGAACGCCAGATCGACGAAGGCATCCTCAAGCCGCACGGTGCGCTGGCAGACATCGGCGATATCATCGCGCAGTTTCGCCGTCATCACGCCGGTTTCGGCGCAAAAGGCGTGGAACAGCTTGATGATGCCTTCGCAATGCAGGCTTTCATCGCGGACGGACCAGGTGACGATCTGGCCCATGCCCTTCATCTTGTTGAAGCGCGGAAAGTTCATCAGCATGGCAAAGCTGGCGAACAATTGCAGGCCCTCGGTAAAGCCGCCGAACATCGCCAGGGTGCGGGCGATATCCACATCGGTATCGACGCTGAAATTGGCCATATATTCATGCTTGTCGCGCATTTCCTTGTAATTCAGAAAGGCGCTGTATTCGCTTTCGGGCATGCCGATCGTATCGAGCAAATGGCTGTAGGCGGCGATGTGCACCGTTTCCATGTTGCTGAACGCCGCCAGCATCATCTTGATTTCGGTCGGTTTGAACACCCGGCCGTATTTTTCGTGATAGCAATCCTGCACCTCCACATCGGCCTGGGTGAAGAAGCGGAAAATCTGGGTGAGCAGATTGCGCTCATGCTCGGTCAGTTTCTGCGCCCAATCGCGACAATCCTCGCCCAGCGGCACCTCTTCCGGCATCCAGTGGATCTGCTGCTGGCGTTTCCAGAAATCATAGGCCCAGGGATATTCAAAGGGCTTGTAGGATTTTGAGGCTTTCAGGAGTGACATGATTCAGTTTCCCACTTTCAACAGGTTTGCTTCAATATGTTCCAGGCTGCGCCCGCGTGCCACCTGGGTTGCGACGCCGGCATAGAGCAGCCCTTCGCGCCAGCGCGGCAGTGCGGCGCGCAGGCTTCGCCGCGAGAAATGGCGGGAGAGCGGGAACATTTCCGCCTCGGACCAATCCAGCACGTTTAGAAAGCGCCACAGCCGCGGCAGTTCGGCGCGCGCCGCAAAGAAATTCACCCGGCGACAGATCGCGGCATGGCCGAACATGTTCATGCGCAGCGATTGCAGCAGCACCAGCGCCGGAAATTCGATGCGTTTGTCGAAATTGCCGAAATCGGCCTCGGCCACCGCAGCGACGGTGCCGGTGCCCAGATTGACGGCAAAGCCATCGGTGCCACGCGCCGATTTGGCGACCATCAGCACGGTGTAATCCATGCGGCGGCGCAAGGGGCCCGGCAATTGGGCGGACAATTTGGCAACAAAACCGGTAACCGCAGACAGCGGCACGCTGACCCGTGCCTCCATCGCCGCCTGGCGCTGCATCGTTGGCTGCACCCGGGCGCGATAGGCGGCGATATGGGCGTCGCGATCGCTGAACCAGTCCATATCACTGAGCGCAAAGCCGGTTTCAGGGGACCAGCTATCACCCGGCACCATGATCTGGATTTCGGTGGCGAGGCCGTGATCGGCAGCAAAGGCGCGGAAATAATCACGCACCGCCACCGGCGTCTGCACCAGGCGATTATAGGCAAAGGATTCGTCGTGCAGCAGGCAATTGTTGCTGGCAAAGGGGATGGCGTAGCGCGGTTTCACCCGGTTCATGAACAGCGAAAAACTGTGCAGATAGCGGCTGTTGTCATCCTGCGGCACATCCTCCTCACCCATCACATGGAAATTGGCATGGGCGTTGGCAGAGGAATGGCTGCGCAGCGCAATATCGATTTTGGGGTGGGCGCGCAGCAGATGGTCGAGCGGGCCACCGGCCAGCTTTGCATCATTGGCATTGAGAATGGTGACGCCATCAGCTTCGATCACCACGGCGCTGTCGGTGACAAACGGCGCGAAATGATAGGAGGTGAGAGTGAAGCCAGGCGCCAGGGCGTGGCTTTCACCATTGCGCAATTCGATGATGTTGCTGAACCCGATGCTGCGCAGATCCTTGCTGAACCGTTCGTAGCGATCATAGGGAATGATCACCGGTGTGGCGCGATCGAACAGCCGCAATGAGGGGCCGTGGAAATGGTCCCAATGAATGTGCGTCAGGTAAATGAAATCGGGTTTGAGGCTCTCGACCAGCGCGCGCGGCACCGGCGGATAATTCCACCACGACCGCCAATAGGCGCTGCCGATCAACCATGGGTCGCAGACCAGCTGCACGCCCTGGGCTTCAACCTTCAGCCCTGCGTGTGAGAGGATCTGGAACTGCATTGGGTGTCCTGATAGGCCTCCGGCGGCTGGGGCCTTAGGCCCCAGACCCCATTTTTTGGGGGCGGTGATTGTGTGGGGTGGAGGGGGTAAAAACGTATGGGGTCTGGGATTTAGACCCCAGCCGCCGGAGGCCCTTTGCGTCAGCAGTTGGGAGGGGGCCATGGCCACAAGTCGTGGAAGTCGTCGCCGCGGCCCCCTCCCGGTCCCGAACGGCTCTCGCCGCCCAGGTGCCCGGCATTGCTACCGGGTCATGCCCTACTGACAGGCAAGGCATTCGTCATAATCCTTCATTTCCATCCGCATGATCGGCGCGTCGGCGGTGTTGTCCGCTTCGACCCCCCCTGCGAAACCGGCGCGCTGGATGCTCATCGAACGCAGATAATACAGCGATTTGATGCCAAGTTCCCATGCGCGATAATGCAGCATCAGCAGATCCCATTTTTCGACATCGGCCGGAATGAACAGGTTGAGCGATTGCGCCTGATCGATGAACGGGGTGCGATCGCCGGCGAGTTCGAGCAGCCAGCGCTGATCGATTTCAAAGGCGGTGCGATAGACCGCCTTTTCCTCGACCGTCAGGAAATCGAGATGGCCGACCGAGCCGCCCTGTTCGAGGATCGAATTCCAGACGCCGTCGCTATTTTTCGATTTCGAAATCAGCAGTTTTTCAAGGTAGGGATTGCGGATGGAGAATGACCCGGACAGGGTTTTGTGGGTGTAGATATTGGCCGGAATCGGTTCGACACAGGCGCTGGTGCCGCCGGTGATGATCGAAATCGATGCGGTTGGCGCAATTGCCATCTTGCACGAAAATCGCTCCATGACGCCCATATCGGCGGCATCGGGGCACGGCCCGCGTTCGGCGGCCAGTGCCATCGATGCCTGATCGACTTGCGACCGAATATGCTTGAACATCTTCAGGTTCCACGATTTCGCCATGGCACCTTCAAAGGCGATGCCGCGGGCCTGGTAGAAACTGTGCAGGCCCATGACACCCAGGCCGACCGAGCGTTCACGTTCCGCCGCATATTTCGCCCGCGCCATTTCGGGCTCGGCGCGGTCGATATAATCCTGCAACACATTGTCGAGGAAACGCATGCAGTCTTCGATGAATTCCGGCTTGTCGTGCCACTGGTCCCAGGTTTCCAGGTTCAACGACGACAGGCAGCAGACCGCGGTGCGATCATTGCCCAGATGGTCCGGGCCGGTCGGCAGAGTGATTTCCGAACACAGGTTTGATGTGGAAACTTTCAGCCCCAGATCGCGCTGGTGCTTGGGCATCGTGCGGTTCACTTCATCGACAAAGATGATATACGGCTCGCCGGTCGCCAGGCGGGTTTCGACCAATTTGGTGAACAACCCGC
Organism: Sphingomonadales bacterium; assembly: GCA_038228305.1. Lineage (GTDB taxonomy): Bacteria > Pseudomonadota > Alphaproteobacteria > Sphingomonadales > Sphingomonadaceae > Sandarakinorhabdus. The sequence continues at coordinate 49,684 of JBBRPI010000004.1, forward strand.
GCGCATCGACTTCGGCGCGCTTTTCGCCGGTTTTCGGGCTGACCAGATCGAATGAGGTGCCGTCACGCACCGCCTCCATGAACGCATCGGTGATCAGAACGCCATGGTGCAGGTTCAGCGCTTTCCTGTTGAAATCGCCGGACGGCTTGCGGATTTCAAGGAACTCCTCGATTTCCGGATGCGAGACGTCGAGGTAGACCGCCGCCGAGCCGCGCCGCAGCGAACCCTGGCTGATGGCGAGGGTGAGCGAATCCATCACGCGGACAAACGGGATGATGCCGCTGGTCTTGCCGTTCAGGCCAACGGGCTCGCCAATGCCGCGCACCCGGCCCCAATAGGTGCCAATGCCGCCGCCGCGCGATGCCAGCCAGACATTTTCGTTCCAGGTGTTGACGATGCCATCCAGGCTGTCGGAAACCGAATTCAGGTAGCACGAGATCGGCAGGCCGCGACCGGTGCCGCCGTTGGACAGAACCGGGGTCGCCGGCATGAACCATAATTGCGAAATCGCATCATACAGCCGCTGCGCATGCGGCCCGTCATCGGCATAGGCAGCAGCGACGCGGGCAAACAGATCCTGATAGGATTCACCGGGCAGCAGATAGCGATCATTGAGCGTTTCGCGGCCGAAATCGGTGAGCAGCGCGTCGCGCGAGCGATCAACTTCGACGTGGAATTTCCATGGCATGACTTCGTTGCTGGCGCGTTTCGGGGCCGGCGCGGCGGTGCCATTCGGCGCTGGCGCACTGGCGCCATTCGGCGCTGGCGCGCTGGCGCTCTTTAAGGTCGGCGCCTTCGCGACCACAGGTTCGGCCATATCGAGCATCATCATGTCTCCACTGCCGCCATCGTCCGTGCTCCGAAATTCGCTCACTTGCCCGCTCCCAAATCCAAAAAAACTCCCGGACTCGCAGCGGCGCCAAGCCACCAGCCTAGAACGAGAACAAACCGGGGTCACGCGCTGATTTCGCCGGCTGCGGCGTTATCCCCGTAATCCACAGCCACGCGCACATCTGCGCCATGCCGTTCGTTTGCCCTCCTTCGTCCGCAGCCACCACAGCTTGTGTGCAAGGCTTTGATCCCGGGCTACAGATTGTGCCTGATCGCGCGGCAATGGCAAGGGGCAATATCAGATAAAGATGGGGATTGCCGCGCTATGTCGCAAGGTCAACGGCTTGGCGTTGGCAATTGCAGCGCTGTTTCAGCAACTATGGACCGATCGCCTCGTCAGGGCTATTCGAGACGAGCAATTCAAGATGACAACGGGACCCGGCACCATGGCGACAATCAACCAGGATGATGTCATCGAATCGGTCGCGGATGCCTTGCAATATATCAGTTATTTTCATCCGATGGATTATATCAGGGCGCTTGGGCGCGCCTATGATGCCGAGGAAGGCCCTGCGGCGAAAGATGCCATCGCCCAGATCCTCACCAACAGCCGGATGTGTGCGGAGGGGCATCGGCCGATCTGCCAGGATACCGGTATCGTCGTGGCGTTCGTGAAAGTTGGCATGAATATTCGCTGGCAAGCGACTATGACGCTTGAGGAAATGGTCAACGAGGGTGTGCGTCGCGCCTATCTGAACCCGGAAAACCGGCTGCGCGCCTCGATTGTTTCCGATCCTGCGTTTGGGCGGCTGAACACCCGCGACAATACGCCGGCAATCACCCACGTGCAGCTTGTGCCAGGCGACACCGTGGAAATCACGGTGGCAGCAAAGGGTGGCGGCAGCGAGAACAAATCGAAATTTGCCATGCTCAACCCCAGCGATTCGATCCGCGACTGGGTGGTCAACACCGTGCCGTTGATGGGCGCCGGCTGGTGCCCGCCGGGGATGCTGGGCATCGGCATTGGCGGCACTGCGGAAAAGGCGATGCTGCTGGCCAAGGAATCGCTGATGCTGCCAATCGACATGACGGAATTGAAGCTACGTGGCCCGAACAGCCGAATCGAGGAATTGCGCATCGAATTATATGATGCAGTCAATGATCTGGGCATCGGGGCGCAGGGGCTGGGCGGGCTGTCCACCATCCTGGATGTGAAAATCCTCGATACACCGACGCACGCGGCCTCCAAACCCATCGCCATGATCCCGAATTGCGCCGCGACGCGCCACGCGCACTTCACGCTCGATGGCAGCGGCCCCGCCTATCTGGAGGCACCCAATCTGGCTGAATGGCCAAAGGTGGAATGGAAGCCATCGAAACAGGCGATTCCGGTTGATCTGGATACGCTGACCCCCGAAATCGTCGCCAGCTGGAAGCCCGGCGATCGGTTGTTGCTGAACGGCAACATGCTGACCGGGCGTGATGCAGCCCACAAGCGCATGACCGATATGCTGGCGCGTGGCGAGACCCTGCCGGTCGATTTCACCAACCGTGTCATTTATTATGTGGGTCCCGTCGATCCGGTGCGCGATGAAGTCGTTGGCCCGGCAGGACCGACGACAGCAACACGCATGGACAAATTCACCGAGGCGATGTTGGCGCAAACCGGGCTGATCGCCATGGTCGGCAAGGCCGAACGCGGGCCCGCGGGCATTGCCGCGATCAAAAAGCACAAGGCGGCCTATCTGATGGCGGTCGGCGGTGCGGCCTATCTGGTATCAAAAGCCATCAAGGCCTCGCGCGTGCTGGCATTTGAAGATCTGGGCATGGAGGCGATTTACGAATTCACCGTTGAAAATATGCCGGTGACGGTGGCCGTTGATGCCACCGGCGAAAGCGTTCATGCGACAGGGCCGATGGTGTGGCGCGAAAAGATTGCCAAGATGAAGGCGCTGGAGACGGCGTAACACAGGAAGGACCGCACGATGGGCTGGTTGGATATTTTCCGCAAAAAAGCCGCAGCGCCGGCGGTACCGTTGCCGGATTTGATTTACATCTACCTGCCCGAAGCGTTGCAGCCGCTTGACCGATCGTCGCGTTACGGTGATGCCCTTGATGCCGAATTGCGTTTGGCCGGGCTGGGCGAAGTCAGCGGCGGTGGCTCACAGCTGGATGAGGCTGATGCCGACGGCCATCATCAAATTCTGTTTTCGGGCATCGATGTCGATACGGCGGACACTTTGGCGGCACGATCGCTGCTTCGCGAGCATCTGCCGCAGCTCGGTTGCCCGGCGGATACGCAACTCCATTACAGCGACGCGGATTCGCCGCTGCAAGACGTTTGGGATGGTGCGCAATGGCAATTGGGATTGCCGCGCACGTTGATGCACCCCGGCTTTGGCATTTGATGGCACGGGCGTGATACCAGCCAAGTAACCGTCAAGTGGGCAATGTTGGCCGCTGCATTGGTGACGGGCGACGATGGCGGCACGCATTGGCTTTGTTATCGGAGGAATGCCGTGACTGATATTGCCACTTTGAAAGCCGAATTGCGCGCCGCGATTGCGCAGGCACAGCCCGATGGCACCTATGACGATGCAGTGTTTGTTCGCATCCATGCCGCCATCGCCGCGCTGACGCCGCTGACGCCAACTCCCGATTGCCTTGCGGCCGCAGCGTTTGTGGCATCGCCCTGGCGGTCATTGTATTCGCAGTTCGGACCGCGCCACACGGCCGGCAAACCGACACGCCACCAGACGACGATGAATCTGCAAAGCTTCAACAAATTTCCGGCCGTCGACATTTTTGTCAGCGATATCGATCAGGAAATCCGGGTCGCCGATGGCCATTATAACAACATCGTGAGCGTGGCGACGCTGGACGGCGCCCATCAGGCCGAAATGATCGTCTGGGGCCGCTACCACATCGATCCGGCGACGCCGCAGCGATATGCAGTCAATTTCTATGCGGTCGAGTTGCGGTCGCCCGTTGGGGTTTCAGACGCTGACGTTCGCACGCAATTTGGCTTGCCGGCTGATCAAGCGCTGAAATGTGAACTGAAACCGATGAAGCTGCATTCCGATGTCGTCTATTGCGATGACGACATGCGCATCAATTTCGGCAGCATGGGCGGTGTCTATGTTCTGCAGCGGCTGGCGACGCCCGGAAAGTCGGTGGATTTCGGCTGACGCTTGCGGCAGAACGCGGGCATGGATGATGCCCTTTGCGAAGCGTTCGAGTCGGCCTGGTCGCTGCTGGTGCGCGGTGCAGCAGACCGTCGAAGCCCAGTGCACACGCCGGTCGTGGCGAATTGCCGCGATGGGATCCCGGATCAACGCGTCATGGTGCTGCGGGCTGCTGACCGGAACAGCGCCGCCTTGCGCTTTCACACCGACACACGCAGCCAGAAATGCACCGCGCTGGATGGTGCCCCAGTCCATGTGCTGGGCTATCATCCGGGCCAGGCGATCCAGTTGCGCATCGCCGGCACCGCAACCCTGATGCGCGATGGGCCGCTGGTCGATGAAATCTGGGCGCGAACCACGCCGTTCGGCCGTCGCTGCTATATGGTCACCTGCGCCCCGGGCAGCCGCTTGGCCGCCCCCGGTTCCGGCCTGCCAGCACAGGTTGAGGGCCGCCAGCCCAGCGAGGCCGAACTGGTCGATGCTCGGCCGAATTTCGCGGTTCTGATGGTGGCAATCACCAGCATCGATTGGCTCCATCTGGCCCAGGCCGGGCACCGCCGCGCGCTGTTCCACAATGTGGATGGCAATTGTCAGGGGGAATGGCGGGTGCCTTGAATGGCACCCGCTTCCCGGTCAGGCCGAAACGGCCCCCATCCGCCGCCGCATCGCTGCGCCGGTCAGGCCAAAGCCAATGATCAGCATCGCCCAGCTGGTTAGTTCAGGCACCGTGCCATTAAAACTGATGCCGTCGATGCCCCAATTGTCGAGGCCGGGACGATTTATGGTGACGCTGGTAAAACCACTATCGGAGGTAAAGCCGAAATAGCTGACGCCGCCATTCCCGTTTATCGGCAGATTCAGCGTCTGGCCGCTGGCACCATTGAAGCTGACGGTCAGGACGTTGCCAAGGCCGGATTCCAGCCCGGTCATATAAAAGCCAAAGCTGTTTGATGCCGCAGCCAGCGTGAATGTCGCCGCACCACCGGGAAAACCCAGCCAGCGGGCATTATCAGTGTTGGATTCGATGGTGCTATAACCGTTGAGACCGGTGCCGGGCGGGTTGAACTGATTGTCGGTGATCCCCGAATACCCATCACCCAGATTGGCAGCCGCCAGCGTGACCAGCGCACCGGGGATGTGGAAACTGGTGTTGAAACCCAGCGGAATGGTATCGAGGTAATTGGTCAGCAGCGGGCCAAAACCGGCGGCGGCGGGCAGGAAATTGACCTGGGCCGCGGACGCATTGGCGCTGCCGCCGCCGACGATTTCGCCATCATCGACGCCGGAATATTGGGTAACTGCGGCAAACGATGGTGCGGCAAGCAACAGCGCGAGCGAGGCAGTAGAGACTAATTTCATCATAGTGAGTTCCTTTGGCGGGGTTGGAAAAAGGGCATGGTTCGACCCTTCACGGCCGCGCCCTTTCATGCGGCCATGCTTTTTTATTCAGGGATATGAGGTGGTTGCGCGGTTATCCGCTGGCGCAGCGATGGTTCATGATGTCACCACCGCGGCCCAGGCATCGGGCGACGACGCGGCGCGATAGGCGCGTTGCATGGCGGGCGTCAGCAGTTCGACCATCAGGCAATTTTCCAGCCAGAATTCGATGACATCGAACAGGCCGCCGCGCGAACAGCGGACTGCCCGCCAGCCATGCCGCGCCGCGATGGCCAGGATTTGTGGCTCATCCAGCGCCGTGCACAATGCCAAGTGGATGCCGGCAGCGCCGGTGGCGCCGGCCCGGTCGCTGTCAAACATTGCAGTGCCTTGCCCCGGCAACAATCGCGTGCCGGCCGGATAGATCTCGATTGCCGATCCATGCGCATCGCCGGCGACGACAACCATCGCCGCTGGCACCGGATCAAAGGCCATTGCCTGCCCGGCCCAGATTTCGGCGAGGACAGCCGCCACCAGCGCTGGCTGTGCGGCGGGGATGGAGGCATGGAAAATCTTGCCGCCGCTGCGCCCGGCGGCAGCGTCCAGCAACGCCTCGATCGCCAGCGCCGCCGCTTCCCCGGCCTGATCGCCGGTCAGCCCCCAATATTCGCGCATGGTCAGCCAGGCTGTCGCCGATTGCAGCAATTGCACGGCGGCGGCAACATAGGTTGCCTGGGGTTCTGGCAGATCGCCGGCGCCATCACGCACGGCGGCGCGGATGGCGATTTGGCGCCGTTCATTCGCCAATAATGTCATTGCCCGCCCCTGTTCCGACAGGACCATGCCGCGCATGATCCCGGCCTCTGCATCAAATTTGGCAAAGGCGCGGCGTGGAAACGCGGCCAGCGCAGCGGCTGTGTCGGGGAATTGCAGCTGGCCAATATCGGCCTTGTGCCGCGCCCACCATGCGTCCAGCATCAATTCACGGGTGGCAAAATGGCGATAGATGGTGCGCTTTGCGATGTTGGCTGCTTCGGCAACGGCCTCGACGCTCAACGCGTTCAACCCGGTATCGATCAGGCACGCGCCAACCGCATCCAGGATCAGATCACTGGTAGCGGCCTTTTGGCGCTGGCGCAGGTTGGGTGCTTCTGTCACTTTATTTGCCTTTATGTCACTGCTAGTGACACCAAATTACGGGCTGTGCAAGCCCCGTCATGCCAGGCACGGATCATGGGGCGCGGCGACGGCATCGATGGCGTTATTGGCGACATGGGCGATGGCGAGGCGATCATCTGCCGGCACCAGCACCACTGACATGCGGCTGTGGTGCGGCGGCACCGATTGGCCATCGGGGGTGCGATAGCCGCCCTGGGCCCAGCGCCACACCGTCACCGCACCGCCGCCCGGCAACGGCATGATGCTTTCGATCGCCTCCAGCGCCAGGGCGCAATCATGGAACATCAAATCGAAAAACACCTGATGGGCGTGGCGCGCCGCCGCCTGGCCCTGCCAGTGCATACCAACCACATTGACCCAGTGCACATCGGGCGTGGTCACCGCAAACATGCCGGCGATGTCATTGCGATTCCACGTGTCTTCCATGACAGCCGCCAGCCGCCGGACTTCGCTTTCCAGCTCGATCATCGCGCCCTCCTTGCCGGCCAGTCATAACCAGGCCGGGGCCGGCCTAATTGGAATAATCGGACGCCAGTCGCAACCAGCTGCCAGCGGTTTCGCGCACGAACGCCCGGGGCGGCGCGCCGGCCAGCGCCTGTGCTTCATTGACGAAATGCGCCTGATCAAAATAGCCGACGGCTTGCACCAGCTCGGTCCAGCGCGATTCCGGCCGGGCGGCATGGGCTGACATGACGGCATTGAAACGGGCAATTCGAGCATAAAATTTCGGCGCGATGCCGACCCGCGCCGAAAAACTGGGCGCGAAATGCCGTGGGCTGAGACCTGTGTGCGCTGCCAGCGCCTCGATCCGCACCATGCCGCGGCTGCGCAACAGCAATGCGGCGGCATGATCGATGGCCAATGGTGCGCGGGCGCTGTCGATCGCCACCGACAGCCAGCGTTCCACTGCCGCCACGCGGCCGGCGAAATCGGGCGCAGCCAGCACCGCATCCTGCAATCGCTGCCCCGGATTGCCAATCACATCGGTCAGCAACGGCGCTTCGTTGACCAGATCGGGCATCGACAGGCCAAACAGGCGGTGTAGCCCGGTGGGGCGAAAATGAATGGTAAAAGCGGCAATGTCGCCATTCAGGTGCAAGGTGTTGCGGCGATAGGTTTGGGGGCCGCTCAGCACCGCCGCCGGCGCCAGCGCCACGGCGGCACCATCGATGCTGACGCCATAGCGATCCGCCAGATAGATTTCGATGAACTGCTGGGTCCGCGCCGGCAGGGGCAGGGTTACCCCGCCGCCGCCGAAATGCCCCCGCCGTTCCTGAAATCCGGCGACAACGCCGCGCAGGCCAGGCGCCGCGCGTTGGGACAGGATTGATTGCACGCCGCCTCCCTTCTGCTTGTCGACAGTTTGGCATGAGGCGAGCCGGTTCAGCAAGCGACGGGGCAGCCGCGTGTCCGTCGGTTAGGAATAGCCCAATTGCCGCCCGGCCAGATCGAGCATGATCTCCTCGCTGCCGCCGCCGATGGCGTTGACGCGGACCTCGCGATAAATGCGTTCAACCTTTGATCCGGTGATAAAGCTCGCCCCGCCCAGCACTTGGGCAGCCTCGCGCGCGACATGTTCGAGCATCCGCGTCGCCTGTACCTTCAACATGGCGAAATCGGCGGGCTGGCCCTTGCCGGTTTTGACCTGCCAGGCACATAGATCAACCCAGGCCTGGGTGGCGGCGATCTGCCGGGCGCAATCGGCCAGCTTGATGCGGATTGACTGGTGCTGCGCCAGTTTCTTGCCAAAGGTTTCGCGCGTCGTCGCCCAGTCCACCGCTTCGGCGAGCGCCACCCGCGCCATGGCGCAGCAACCATGAGCCATGCCGAGCCGTTCGCCATTGAAATTGCGCACGATACCGGCAAAACCCCCGTTTTCCGGGCCGATCAGGTTTTCCGGTGCCACCTCGACGTTGTCGAAATGAATTGCGGCGGTATCCGAACAGCGCCAGCCCATCTTGTCGAGCCGGGTGCGCGAGACGCCGGGCGCGTTCATGTCGATCAGCATCAGCGAAATCCCCGCTATTCCCGGCCCGCCGGTGCGGACCGCGGTCGTCAGATAATCGGCGCGCATACCCGATGTGATGAACATCTTGGCTCCGTTGACGATATATTTGTTGCCGGTCAGCACCGCCTTGGTCCGCAATTGCGCGACATCGCTGCCGCCCGATGGCTCGGTAACGGCCAGGCCGATGATCTTGTCGCCGCTCAGCACCTCTGGCGCGATACGGCGTTTCATCTCGTCGCTGCCCATCGCCAATATCGGCGGCAGGCCGATGCCGTGGGTCATCAAAGATGCGCCAAGGCCGCCGGCGCCGGCGGCGGCCATTTCCTCGCTTTGGGTCAGCGAATGAAAAATGTCGAAGCCGGCGCTATGGCCGCCAAATTCTTCAGGATAGTTGAGCCCCAGAATACCCGCTGCTGCCGCCTTTTTGTGCAGGGATCGCGGTAATTCGCCCTCTGCCTCCCAACGGTCGATGTTGGGCAGCACCTCCTGCGCCATGAACCGCCGCACGCTTTCAGCGACTGCCTGATGACTTTCGTCATAATAGGGTGAACGGGCGCGCCATCGTTCAAAATCATTGGTCATGGTGCCACCATGAGCCGACGCAGCGATCAGAGAAAGCTCATGATTTCGGCAAGGGGTTTTTTGATCAACGCATGGCGCGGAATTGTTGCACCGGCGGCTGGATAGCCGGCTACCAGCAATAGCCAAGGTTTTTCCATGGCCGGTCGATCGCAGATTTCATTCAGGAAATTCATCGGGTTGGGCGTGTGCGTTAGCGTCGCCAGGCCAGCGGCGTGCAACGCGGCAATCAAAAATCCGGTGGCGATGCCGACTGATTCGTTGATATAGTAATTTTTGCGGGCGTCACCGGCGTGCACTCCTCCGCGGCGTTGGGCAAAAATACCGATCAGCCAGGGCGCGGTTTCCAGATAAGGTTTTGCCGCATCGGTCCCAAGCGGCGCCAGCGCATCGCGCCAATCTGCGGGCGCCTTGCCGCCATCGTAAAATTCCCGCTCCTCGGCCTCGGCGGCGGCGCGAATGCGAGCCTTTTTCGCGGGCGACCCTATCGCTGCAAAAAACCAGGGCTGGTGATTGGCCCCGCTGGGCGCGGTGCCTGCGGCGGCGATGGCGGCGGCAATAACAGCCGCATCGACCGGCCGATCGGAAAAATCACGACAGCTGTGGCGGCGGGCGATGTCATCGTGGAACGCCTCGGCCCGGGCGCGCATTTCGGCCGGCGGATACTCAACGAAATCCTGCCAGGGAACATGATCATGGGGCTGCATGACGCCGACGCTAGAAGGGTTCGATTGCCCTGTCACCCATCGCCTTGTGTAAGCCGGCGCATCGGCTAGGAGTGATGGCAACGGGGAGACTGACATGCGGCGTTTCAGAACATTTGGTGCAATGCTGGCCAGCCTGGTGGCGGCTGTGCCCGCAGCACATGCCGCCGCGCCAATGCCATTCGAGGCTGCCGATCTGTATAAACTATCGATGGTCACCGACCCCAAGGTGGCCGCTGATGGCAAGCATGTGCTGTTTACCCGCGCCAGTTTTGATATTGCCAGCGACAGTCGCCAGGGCGAAATCTGGCTGGCGACGATTGCCGGCACCAGCGTGGACAAGCGCCTGTTGATCCCGGCCGCTGTCAAGGCCGGTGCGCCGGAATGGTCCCCCGATGGCAACCGCATCGCCTATGTCGCGCCCTGGCTGGGCAAGCCGCAATTATGGGTGATGACTGTGGCAGAGGGCATTGGCCACCCGATCACCAGCGGCAAGATCGCGCCCAAGGGTTTCGTCTGGAGCCCCGACGGCAGTCGAATCGCTTTTGTGGCACGCGTCGATGCGCCGCCGGCGAAATTGCCGGGCATGATCGAAAAACCCGAAGGCGCAAGCTGGGCGCCGGCACCAAGGATCATCGACAGTTTCCGCTATCGTTTCGATGGCGTCGGCTATGGCACTGCGGGCGCCGACCAATTGTTCGTCGTGGCCGTGGCGGGCGGCGAGCCGGTGCAATTGACCAAGGGTGACAGCGACCAGATCGGCGGCGGATTCGATTGGACCCCCGATGGCCAGCGTATCGTCTATTCCAGCAGGATCCGCCCCGGCCATGAGATGATGCCGGTCGAAAGCGACCTGTACAACATCGCCGCCACCGGTGGCGTGCCGCAACGCACGACAGACACCGATGGCGATGAAGGCACGCCGTTCGTTTCGCCAGACGGCAAAAGCATCGCCTATATCGGCAAAAAAAGCGGCACAAGCTTTTACATCCAGGACGGGCTGTGGGTGATGCCGGCGGGTGGCGGTGCGGCACAGCAGATCACGGCAGCACTTGATCGACCGATCATCGACGCGAAATGGGCAAAGGACGGCAAGGGCCTTTATGCGTTCTACAATGATGCGGGGCTGACGCGGGTTGCGCTGGTGCCCGTTGCCGGTGGCAAGCCGCAGGTGGTGGTCAACGCCATTGGCGGGACACGCCTGTATCTGCCGTCCTCCGGCGGCGGCTGGTCCGAAGGCGGCGGCACCTTTGCCTATACAACGGTCGAGACCGATCGCCCCGCTGGCCTGGGCATTCAGCGCGGCGGCCGCGAAATCGCCCATCTGGATTTCAACAGCGACTGGCGCGCCGGCAAGACCATCGGCAAGCTGGAGCGTGTCACCTGGACATCGTCAAAGGATGGGCTGCCGATTGAAGGCTGGGTGCAATATCCACCCGATTTCAACCCAGCAAGAAAATACCCTATCGCGCTGGAAATCCATGGCGGACCAAATAGCGATTATGGACCGTATTTTTCGATCACCCATCAGGTTTATGCCGCCGCCGGCTATATCGTGCTGTTCTGCAACCCACGCGGATCGATCGGCTACGGCGAAAAATTCGGTAATGCCATCGACAAGGCCTATCCCGGCGACGATCTGGCCGATCTGCTGTCCGGCGTCGATGAAATGCTGAAACGCCCTTATGTCGATGCACGCAACCAATTCATCGGCGGCGGATCTGGTGGCGGCGTTTTGACCACATACGCCATCGGCAACACGACGCGATTCCGGGCGGCGGCAGCACTGCGTCCAGTTACGGATTGGACAGTGCAGGCGCTGACATCCGACATTGCCGCCGTCACGCTGAAAAACTGGGTACCGGGCACACCATGGGACAATCATGATGACTATTGGCGGCGGTCAACGCTCAGCCTGGTTGGCAAGGTGCAGACGCCAACGATCCTGATTGATGGTGAGGCAGATTGGCGGACGCCGATCGAACAATCCGAGGCCTATTATCAGGCGTTGAAGGTGCGCGGCATCGACACCCGCATGGTGCGCCTTCCCGAGGCTGGGCACGGCATGGGGCGGCCTTCGCAATGGTTGCAGACCAATTATGCGGTATTGGATTGGTATGGGCGGTATCTGGTGAAATAGATCAGCGAACGATCGGCGGGCCCTTGCTCGCCGACAATGCGCGCGCAAGCGATTCGAGGCTGGCGCGCAAATCCGGGTCCGCCACATCGCGCAATGTCGATCGCGTTTCGGCGGACAGTTCGACCGGCGGCAAGGGCGCGGCGGTGCGCGTCGGCGGATCAATATCGGCATGGCGCAGCACGATCTTCGCCACCGCCGCATAGCCGAGCAGACGATTGACCCGCTCGATGATCTGCGGTTCGACATGGCGCAGCATTGGTGCCAGCGCGCCGGCAATGGCGATTTTCAACGTGCCGCCGTCCTTGGCTCCGCGCGAAAAATTCAGCGATTCGGGGCGGCTGTAACGGGCATATTGGGCACCCACCACCTCCTCCCAGCGTTCCAGCAGCGCGCTTTGGGTGAAGCCAAAGCGCCGGAACGCCTGTCCGCCAACGCTGGGCACCAGATCGGCCACGGCGCGGGCGCGCATCGTCCTTTCGGCGGGCATATTTTCGGGCTTTTTGGCCATGGCGCATTCCATGCCATAGGCGGGGCGTGACGGATACTGCTTCCCACCTGCTCGCCTGGTATGGCGCCAACGCCCGCGCCTTGCCGTGGCGCAACCCGCCGGGCCGGGCGCTGCCCGATGACCCCGATTGGCCTTACCGTGTCTGGCTGTCGGAAATCATGCTGCAACAGACGACCGTTGCCGCGGTACAGGGCTATTTTGCTGCCTTTGCCGCGCGTTGGCCCGATGTGGTGGCACTGGCCACCGCCGATGACAGCGATGTGATGCAGGCCTGGGCCGGGCTGGGCTATTACGCCCGCGCCCGCAATCTGCTCGCCTGCGCCCGCGCGGTGGTGGCCGATCATGGCGGGCGGTTCCCGGCGGATGTGGCAATGCTGCGCAGCCTGCCCGGTATCGGCGCCTATACCGCCGCCGCCATCGCTGCCTTTGGCTTTGGCGGCCATGCCATCGTCATCGATGGCAATGTCGAACGCGTCATCACCCGACTGTTCGCCATCGACACGCCATTGCCGGCGGCGCGCGCTGAAATCCATGCGGCGCTGGCGGCGATCACCCCGGCCCGTGCTGGCGATTTCGCGCAAGGCCTGATGGATTTGGCCAGCCGCATTTGCACGCCAAAATCACCGCGCTGCACCGAATGCCCGATCAATGCCGGTTGCTGCGCCGCCGCCAGCGACGGTCCGACGCGCTGGCCGGTAAAACCCCCGAAACGCTCGCGGCCAACCCGCCATGGTACGGCCTGGTGGCTTGCCTGGAACGATCAGGTGTTGCTGGTCACCCGACCAGCAAAGGGCTTGCTTGGTGGCATGAAGGCTTTGCCGACGTGCGATTGGAGCAGCCGGGATGCCGCGCCGCCCGTGCCCGGCGAGTGGCATGATCTGGGTGCCGTCAGCCATGGCTTCACCCATTTTGAATTGGTGCTGACGGTGCGCGCGCTGCATTTGGCCGAAAAACCGCAGCTTGCCGGGGACTGGTGGAATATTGCACAGCTGGACCGCGCCGGCCTGCCGACGCTTTTTGCCAAGGCCGCAACGCTGGCGGCCGCCCAGATGATGGAGAAAGCATGACCGATCCCTTTGCCGGCTGGGCCGTACCGCCGGTTGGCATCACCGGATCATCGCTGGACCGCGCCGATCATCTGCGGCGTGATCCGGGCGCGATGGTGGCGCTGCGATCGCGCCCCGACGCACGTTGGCTGGTCATGGATGACCTGAAGCCGGTGCTGACCCAGGGCGAGCGGCCCGATATCCTGTGGGCCTATCGGTCCGATGTGCCGCATGATGCGACCAGCGTATTTTTGGGGCTGGCGGGGGAGGCACCGCGCTTTGCCGCCGCTGCGACGGGTGCCGATCTGGTGGCGGATTTTGGCGGTCAGATCGTCGATGCCCGCGCCGCCGCGGTGCAGCTTGGCGATGGCCGCGCCGAAATCGTTGCTCAGGCGCGATCGTTGCTCGATTGGCACGCCCGCCATCCGTTTTGCGCGGTGTGCGGCGGCAAGACGGCGATGGAAAAGGCCGGTTATGCCCGCCGCTGCCAGGCCTGCAATGCCGAACATTTTCCGCGCACCGACCCGGTGGTGATCATGCTGGCCATCAAGGGCGATCACGCCCTGGTTGGCCGCCAGCCCGGCTTTCCCAAACGCTTTTTTTCGGCGCTGGCTGGCTTTGTCGAGCCCGGCGAATCGCTGGAGGAAGCCGTGGCGCGCGAATTGTTCGAGGAAGCCGGCATTTATACCAATCGCGTCCGCTATCTTGCCAGCCAGCCCTGGCCATTCCCGTCATCGCTGATGATCGCCGCCTTTGCCGAAGCAACCGGGTACGAAATCACATTGGACGATGACGAACTGGAGGAAGCCCGTTGGGTGACCAAGGATGAGGTGCGGGCGGCGCTGGCCGGCACCGGCGAATGGCTGGCCCCGCCACCGATGGCAATTGCCCATACGTTGCTGAAGGCGTGGGTGGGGTAGAGCTACCCCATCAATTCCCGCACATCGGTCAGCCGGCCCGTGACCGCCGCCGCCGCCGCCATCGCGGGCGACACCAGATGCGTGCGCGCGCCGACGCCTTGCCGGCCAACGAAATTGCGATTGCTGGTGCTGGCACAGCGTTCACCCGCCGGCACCTGGTCGGGGTTCATGCCCAGGCACATCGAACAGCCGGGTTCGCGCCATTCAAAGCCGGCTTCGATGAAGATCCTGTCCAGCCCTTCGGCTTCGGCCTGGCGCTTGACGAGGCCGGAACCGGGGACGACCAGCGCCTGTTTGACGTTTGCCGCGACATGCCGGCCCTTGGCGACGGCTGCGGCAACGCGCAGATCTTCGATGCGGCTGTTGGTGCAGCTGCCGATAAAGACATTTTCGACCGCCACATCCTGCATGCGAGTGCCGGGGGCCAGGCCCATATACTCCAGGCTTTTCGCCGCCGCAGCGCGTTTGCCTTCATCGGCGAAACTGGCTGGGGCGGGCACACTGTCGCCGATTGCCACCACATCTTCGGGGCTGGTGCCCCAGGTGACCAGCGGTTGGATGCTGCTGCCGTCGATTTCGATGACGGTGTCATAGACTGCGCCGGCGTCGCTGGGCAGGGTTTTCCACCAGGCCAGCGCCGCGTCCAGATCGGCGCCCTTTGGCGCGCGGGGCCGGTCGATGACATAGTCAAAGGTCTTTTGATCGGGCGCCACCAGGCCGGCGCGGGCCCCGGCCTCGATCGCCATGTTACAAACGGTCATGCGGCCTTCCATGCTCATGTCGCGGATGACATCGCCGGTATATTCGATGACATGCCCGGTGCCGCCGCCGGTGCCCAGCCGGGCGATGACCGCCATGGCGACGTCCTTGGGCGAAATCGAAAAGCCCAATTTGCCGGTTATCCGCACTTCCATCGCCCGCGACTGGCGCAGCAACAGGGTTTGTGTGGCGAACACATGTTCGACTTCGCTGGTGCCGATGCCGAACGCCAGCGCGCCGAATGCGCCATGGGTTGCGGTATGGCTGTCACCGCAAACCATGGTGACGCCGGGCAGCGTAAAACCCTGTTCGGGGCCGATGACATGGACGATGCCCTGCTCTGGCGCATCGATGGCGAACATTTCAACGCCGAAATCGCGGCAATTTTCGGTCAGCGCCTCCAGCTGCGCCTTTGACATCGGATCAAGGATCGGCAGTCGGCGTCCCTCAAAGACTCTGGCGGTGGTCGGCACATTATGATCGGGCACCGCCAGCGTCAGATCGGGGCGGCGCAGGCGGCGTCCGGCCAGCCGCAACGATTCAAACGCCTGGGGCGTCGTGACCTCATGGATCAGATGTCGATCGATAAAGATCAGCGCGGTGCCATCATCCAGCGTGCGGACGACATGATCATCCCAGATTTTTGCGTAAAGCGTGCGGGGGGTGGTGGTCATCATTATCTGTTGCATCAGCAGCGCGCCGCCAGCAAGGGCCGGCTCCGATTTTAGGCTTGTCGCGCTATCGCTGCGGCAGCGCGTCGATTGCTGCCAGCACCGCCTCCAGCGGCGGCCGTGTCTTGTAACCCTGTTCAGCCAGCTTGGCGCGGATCTTGCCATCGCGGCCAGTCACGAAAATGCCCGGCATCGGCACGCCATAGGCGATCGAATCGGGTTTATACTGGCCATCGCGCAGCGCCCAGGCATCGATTGTCGTCGATCCCTTGTCCGACAGCAGCGTATAATTAATCTCACGCCGGGCGGTGAAATCGGCGAGCACTGCCGGGTCATCATAGCTGATGGCAGCGATGGTATAGCCGCGCGCTGCCAATGCTTCGGGTGCTGCCTTCATCGCGATCAACTGCCCCTGGCAATAGGGGCACCATTTCGCCGAGCGGAAAAACATCAGCACAACGCCATTTTTGCCCGAAAGTGATTTGATGCTTTGCGGAATACCGGCGGCGTCGGTGACATGCAGTGCCGGTGCCTTGGCACCAACAGCCGGGCCGATATCGAAATTGGCGGCGGCGGCCGTTGCAAATATGGCGGCGATGGCAATGGCAATCGGTTTCATCATGGTGATACTCCCCTTGCCATCCCATTCGCCGAGGCGGCGTTGCTGGTTACACGTCTTCGTCGAGCAGCGGCAGTTGCACCGCCTGGCCGGCCGGTGGCACCAGCCCCAGATGTTTCCAGGCGCCGGGATTGAGCATCCGGCCGCGGGCGGTGCGCGCCACCAGGCCTTGCTGGATCAGGAATGGTTCCACCACCTCCTCCAGCGTGTCGCGCGCTTCAGAAAGCCCGGCGGCCAGCGTTTCAATCCCCACCGGGCCGCCGCGATAAATATCAGCGATCATCATCAGGTAACGGCGATCCATCGCATCAAGCCCGAGTTTATCAACCTCCAGCCGGTTCAGCGCGCGATCGGCGGCGGTGGCATCAACCACATCCTGGCCGGCGGCGGCGGCGAAATCGCGGACCCGGCGCAGCAACCGCCCGGCAATGCGCGGCGTGCCGCGCGCCCGCCCGGCGATTTCGCGGGCGCCATCGGCAGTTATCGGCAGGCCGAGCAGCGCCGCCGCCCGCGTCACCACCCGCTGCAATTCATCAATGGTGTAGAAAATCAGCCGCAGCGGAATGCCGAAGCGATCGCGCAACGGCGTGGTCAGCAACCCGGCGCGGGTGGTGGCGCCAACCAGCGTGAAATGCGGCAGATCGATGCGGACGGACCGGGCCGATGGCCCCTCGCCGATCATCAGGTCGAGAACGCGATCCTCCATGGCCGGATAAAGGATTTCTTCTACCGCCGGCGCCAGGCGGTGGATTTCATCGATGAACAGCACATCGTGATGATCGAGATTGGTCAGCAGCGCCGCCAGATCGCCGGCCTTGGCAATCACCGGGCCAGATGTGGCGCGAAAGCCAACCCCCATTTCGCGGGCGACAATCTGCGCCAGTGTGGTTTTGCCCAGGCCCGGCGGGCCGTGGAGCAGGACATGGTCCAGCGGCTCTCCCCGCCCGCGCGCGCCGGCGATGAAGATGGAGAGATTTTGGCGGAGGGCCTCTTGCCCGATAAACTCGTCGAGGGTTTTCGGGCGCAGTGCGGCGTCAATGTCGTCGGGCTTTTTCAGCGGGGAAAGTGGCGTGTCGATCATCAATGCCAGCCTAGCCGTCTTCGCGGTCGCCCGCTATCATGAACAAACATTCGGGAGCCAAAGCAATGCACGCAACACGGCGGGAGATGCTGGCAGGAATGGCGGCGCTGGCGGCGCTGCCGAGTGCGGCGCGGGCGCGCTATACAAGGGCGCAATATGACCGTGCCATCGTCATCGACGGGCTGGGCGGCATTGATGACCCCGATGGCAAGGAGGATTCGGTCATCCTGTCACCGCGCGGTTTGCAGCAGATCCGCGAAAGCGGCACTACTGTCTGGCAGATTACCGTTGGCGAGGTCGGCAATGAACCGGCCAATTGGGATCAGACATTGGCCAATATAGGCATTTTCGGGCGCATTGCCGATGCCAACCCCCAGGCGCTGATCATCGCCCATAGCGCCGCCGACATTCGCGCCGCAAAGGCTGCGGGCAAGGCGGCGCTGGTGTTTGGCACCCAGGATACAGCGATGATCGGCACGCAGCTTGATCGGCTCGACACACTGCGCGGGCTGGGTGTGCGGGTGGTGCAATTGACCTATAATTTGCGCAACCTGTCGGGCGATGGATCACTGGAGCCGGCCAATGCCGGGCTTTCAAAACTGGGCCGTACCACCATCGAACGCATCGAGGCCAACAAGCAGTTGCTTGATCTGTCGCACGGCGGCCAGCGGACGATTGCCGAAGCAATTGCCGCCGCCAAACGCCCGATGACGATCAGCCATACCGGTTGCCGGTCGCTGCACGACAATCCGCGCAATGTCTGGGATGCGGAGCTGAAGGCAATGGCCGACAAGGGCGGTGTCGTTGGCATTTACTGGATGCCGTTCCTGGTGCCGAACAGTCGGGCGATGGCCGCCGATCTGGTCCGCCACATGCGTCATGCGGTCGATGTCTGCGGCGAAGATCATGTGGGCATCGGCACCGATGGCGGCATTTCAAAACTGGTCATCGATGACAAAGCCCGCGCCACCCAAAAGAAATTTTTTGACGACCGGACAAAACGCGGCATCGCTGCACCGGGGGAAGGGTCGGAGATTTTCAACATCATTGCCGATCTGGATGGCCCGGATCGTTTCCGCCGGCTGGCCGAGGCGTTGGACATTGATGGCTGGCCGGCGGCGCGGATCGACAAGGTGTTGGGGGCGAATGTGCTGCGGCTGTATGGCGACGCCTGGGGAGGTTGAAGCCGGTTGACTTGGCGGCGTCCCGGCTCCACATAAGCCGGATGAAATTGCTCCACTTTAGGTTCGCCTCATGATTCGCCTGACAAATCTTGCCGATTATGCGGTGGTGGTGATGACCGCGGCGGCGCGCGAACCGTCGTGCAAATTGTCGGCGGCGCGGGTGGCAGAGGTGACGGCGATTCCGCTGCCGACGGTGGCGAAACTGATGGGCGTGCTGGCGCGGTCTGGGCTATTGGTGGCGTCACGCGGGGTTGGCGGTGGTTTTGTGCTGGGCCATGCTCCGGCGGCGATCAGCATTGCGGCGATTGTCGAGGCGGTGGACGGCCCGATTGCGTTGACAGCGTGTGTCAGCGTCGACAGCCATGATTGCGCCATCGAATCGCGCTGCAACGTGCGCGGACATTGGGGGCCGATCAACCTGGCCGTGCGCGCCGCATTGGAGGCAGTGACTCTGGCGGATTTGTTGCGGCCTGCGGCAAAGGGCTTCGCTGACGCTGCGACGGTTGCGCGGCTTGCGCCAATTGCAGCGCAGCACGAGGTGGTGACATGACTGACAATTACACAGCCGATATGCCAGTGCAGGATGCCGAAGCGCGGGCGGCAGTCGCCGATCTTGCCACCTACAAGTGGGGCTTTGTTTCGGACATTGAATCCGAACTGGCGCCAAAGGGCCTGAACGAAGACACGGTGCGCTATATTTCGGCCAAGAAAGCCGAGCCGCAATGGCTGCTCGATTGGCGGCTAAAGGCCTATCGCCGCTGGCTGACGATGGAGGCGCCGGATTGGGCCAAGCTCGACCTGAACCCGATCGATTATCAGGACGCCTATTATTACGCGGCGCCAAAGGCAAAGGCGACGATCGGTTCGCTGGACGAACTCGACCCCGAAATCCGGCGGACTTATGAGAAACTGGGCATCCCGATTGCCGAACAGGAAATGCTGGCTGGCGTTGAAGGATCACGCCGGATTGCGGTCGATGCGGTGTTCGATTCGGTCAGCGTTGCAACGACATTTCGCGCCGAGCTGGAAAAGGCTGGGGTGATCTTCCGATCGATCAGCGAGGCGGTGAAGGAATATCCCGATCTTGTGAAGAAATGGCTGGGCAGCGTCGTGCCGCAGCATGACAATTTCTTTGCCTGCCTGAACAGCGCGGTGTTCAGCGACGGGACGTTTGTTTACATCCCCGAAGGCGTGCGCTGCCCGATGGAATTGAGCACCTATTTCCGCATCAATGCCGCCAACACCGGGCAGTTCGAGCGCACGCTGATCATTGCCGACAAAAGGTCGCATGTCAGCTACCTTGAGGGCTGCACCGCGCCGATGCGTGATGAAAATCAGCTTCACGCTGCGGTTGTCGAATTGGTGGCGCTCGACGATGCCGAGATCAAATATTCGACGGTGCAGAATTGGTATCCCGGCGATGCCAACGGCGTTGGCGGCATTTACAATTTCGTGACCAAACGTGCCAACTGCCTGGGTAAACGCAGCAAAGTCAGCTGGACCCAGGTTGAAACCGGCAGTGCCATCACCTGGAAATACCCGTCGTGCGTGCTCTCGGGTGAGGATTCGGTTGGCGAATTTTACTCCGTCGCGGTGACCAACAATCGCCAGCAGGCCGATACCGGCACCAAGATGATCCATCTGGGGCGCGGCACCCGATCAACGATCGTGTCGAAAGGCATTTCGGCGGGCCGGTCACAGGGCACCTATCGCGGGCTGGTCCGCGTTGCCGCATCGGCGGAGGGCGCGCGCAACCATACCCAGTGCGACAGCCTGTTGCTCGGCCAGGACTGCGGCGCCCATACGGTGCCCTATATCGAGGTGCGCAACCCCAGCGCCATCATCGAGCATGAAGCGACGACCTCGAAAATCAGCGATGACCAGCTCTTCTATGCCCAGTCGCGCGGGCTCGATGCGGAGGCGGCGGTGGCGCTGATCGTCAACGGCTTCTGCAAGGAAGTGCTGCAGCAACTACCGATGGAGTTTGCGGTGGAAGCGCAGAAGCTGCTGGGGATTTCGCTTGAGGGGAGCGTGGGGTGATCCGCGCAGCCGGTCTTGTGGCGCTGCTCGCCGTTGCTGCCTGCTCCCAGCCTGCGGTGAAACCTACCGAAGGCGCGGCGCAGCAGGCGAAGATGGACGCGGCGACCAAGGTGTATGCCGATTGCATCAGCGCCGGGGTAAAAACTGCGGATGTGGCGGGCGATGCCGCCGGGTCGATCGCCAACCGCGTCGTTGTCGCCTGCAAGGACAAACGCAACGTGCTGATGGCCGATGTGATTGCATTCCACCAGATCGGCCACCCGAAATTCCGCATTGACCAGTCAAAGGCCGTGGCAGAGGCTTCGGTGGCGACGATCGAGGACACGCTGCGGTCGGACACGGTGGTGGCGATTGTGCAGCGCCAGACCGGGACGGCGAAGTGATTGGGTTCCCTACGCCGTCATGCCGGCGCAGACCGGCATCCACTGCGGGCACAGGCACCGACAGTCGGCATTGTGCGATTCATTGGATGCCCGCCTGCGCCGGAATGACGAACAAAGATTTGAAAGAACGGACGTTTCAGTGCTCATAATTGACAATCTTCACGCCAGCATCGACGGCAAGACCATCCTCAATGGCCTATCACTGACGGTCAACGCCGGCGAAGTTCATGCCATCATGGGGCCGAACGGCGCGGGCAAATCGACGCTGTCCTATGTGCTCGCCGGCCGCGCCGGCTATGCGGTCACCGCCGGTAGTGTGACATTTGATGGCCAGGATCTGCTCGCCCTCGCGCCGCACGAACGCGCGTCGGCCGGCGTGTTCCTCGGCTTGCAATATCCGGTCGAAATCCCCGGCGTATCAAATCTGATGTTCCTGCGTTCCGCGCTCAACGCCCAGCGCACCTTGCGCGGCGAGAAAGAAGCCAGTGGCGCCGAGTTCATGAAGCTGGCCAAGGCCGCCGCCGAAGATTTGGGCCTGCCCTATGAAATGCTGAAACGCTCGGTCAATCAGGGCTTTTCCGGCGGCGAAAAGAAACGCAACGAGATGGTTCAGATGGCGGTGCTGGCGCCGAAGCTGGCCGTGCTCGATGAAACCGATTCCGGGCTGGATATCGATGCCCTGCGGGTGGTGTCGGATGGCATCAACCGGATGCGATCGCCCGAACGCGCCACATTATTGATCACCCATTACCAACGCCTGCTCGATTATGTCGTGCCGGATTTCGTCCATGTGCTGGTCGCCGGGCGGATCGTGCGGACGGGTGGGCCGGAACTGGCGCATGTGCTGGAGGCCGACGGTTACGCGGCGATCGCTGCATGACTGCCTTGCCAACCCGGCGAGACGAGGCCTGGCGTTACAGCGACATGGCCGGGGTTGCCCGCGCCTGGCCGGTTGCGGCCGAAGCGATCACCGTCGCTGAGGGGGAAACCGCGTCGCACCTGGTGGTGCAGGATGCAGCGCCTGGGGCCGCGACGATCCGGCAGTTCGTCATCAGCGTTGAATCCGGCGCGTCGCTTCGCTTTCACATCATCAACAGCGGCGGCGCCTATGGCCGGGTGGCACTGGATGTGACGTTGCATGACGGCGCAAAGTTCGATCTGGGCGGGATCATCATTGCCGCCGGCGAACAGGTGCTGGAAATCGTCACCACCGTCACCCACGCCGGGCCGAATGCAACCAGCCGCCAGATTGTTCGCTGTGTCGCCGGCGGCACCGCAACCGCGACATATCTGGGCAAGGTTGCCGTCACCAGGCCGGCGCAGAAAACCGATGCGGGGCAAAGTTTCAAGGCGCTGCTGCTCGATCGCGGCGCGACGGCAAATGCCAAGCCGGAGCTGGAAATTTTCGCCGATGATGTGAAATGCGCGCATGGCGCGACGGTGGGCGAACTGGATGCGACGGCGCTGTTCTACCTTGAATCGCGCGGCATTCCGCCTGTCGAAGCGCGGGCACTATTGACGCGGGCGTTCCTGTCGGATGCGCTGGAGGGGCTGGATGAGGCGGCGCGAGAGACAGCAGAGGCGCGGGTGACGGCGTTGTTGGGAGCAACGCGATGAATGCGCTTTCTTGTCCCCTCCCTTCATCAAGGGAGGGGTCGGGGGTGGGTCCCTCCGCGCCGAAACTAAAAAATATGTCGAAAGAACAACCCGCCCGCGACCCCTCCCTGAAGGAGGGCGGGGAGAGTAGGAAAACCGACTTCCCCGGCATGGCCGGCAATTGGGCCTATCTGGATACCGCAGCGACGGCGCAGAAGCCGCAAATAGTCATCGACGCTATCGCGCGCTGCTATGGCCCCGATTACGCGACCGTGCATCGCGGCGTTTACGAACGATCCGCCACCATGACAGTGCGGTTTGAGGCAGCACGGGACAAGGTTGCGCGTTTCATCGGCGCGGCGTCGCCGAATGAAATCGTCTTTGTCCGCGGCGCGACCGAGGCGATCAACCTTGTTGCGCAAAGCTGGGGCCAGCGGCTGGTGGCCGGCGATCGCATCGTGATTTCGGCGCTGGAACACCACAGCAATATCGTCCCGTGGCAGATGCTGCGTGACCGGACAGGTATCGAAATCGATGTCGCGTCGCTGACCGCCGATGGCCGAATCGATGAAGACGCGCTGGAGGCCTTGCTGACCCCGCGCACCAAATTGGTATCCATCGCGCATGTCTCGAACGTGCTGGGCAGCGTTGCCGATGTGGCACGCATGGCCCGGGCGGCGCATGCGGTGGGCGCGCTGTTGCTGGTTGATGGCTGCCAGGCAGCGCCGCACCTGTCTGTCGATGTGCAGGCGCTGGATTGCGACTTCTATGTGTTTTCCGGGCATAAGCTTTATGGCCCGACCGGCATCGGCGTGTTGTGGGGCCGGGCCGAATTGCTCGAATCCATGCCCCCGGTGCAGGGCGGCGGCGCGATGATCGAAACCGTCAGCTTTGCCAAAACCACCTATGCCCCGCCGCCGCAGCGGTTTGAGGCCGGCACCCCGCATATCGCCGGCGTCATCGGGCTGGCGGCCGCCATCGATTATGTCGAATCGATCGGGCTCGACGTCATCCATGCCCATGAAACCATGCTGCTCAGCGCCGCCCGCGCCGCGCTGTCCCGCATCAATTCGGTGACATTGTTCGGCCCCGAAAACAGTGCG
Source organism: Sphingomonadales bacterium (assembly GCA_038228305.1). GTDB lineage: Bacteria > Pseudomonadota > Alphaproteobacteria > Sphingomonadales > Sphingomonadaceae > Sandarakinorhabdus. Next base: position 73,597 of record JBBRPI010000004.1, read on the forward strand.
GGCATCCTGAGTTTCGCAATTGAAGGGGTGCATCCCCACGACATCGGCACCATATTGGATGAAAGCGGCGTCGCCATCCGCGCCGGGCACCACTGTGCCCAACCGCTGATGGCCGAGCTCGGCGTGCCGGCGACGGCGCGGGCGAGCTTCGGGATTTACAATGATCTGGACGATGTCACCCGGCTGGCGGCAGGCATCGAACGGGTGACACGGATTTTCGGGACAGGATCGAACGCATGACCGAACGCGCATTTCAGGTGGAAGAAGTCAGCGAGGCAACGCCGGTGGCCAAATTGCCGCCGATCCGCGCCATGCAGGAACGCGAACCCGATTATCTGGAAGGTTTCCTGACCAAAAAGCCCGAAACCACCCCCGCTGACGCCCCCGGCGGCGAATTGCATGACGACGTCATCCTCGCCCTGCGCCAGATTTTCGATCCTGAAATCCCGGTCAACATTTATGATCTGGGGCTGATCTACAATGTCGAAATCGCCGATGGCCATGCCGTGGTGACGATGACGCTGACCACGCCGCACTGCCCGGTTGCCGAAACCATGCCCGGCGAAGTCGAAATGCGGGTGCTGACGGTGCCGGGCATCGCCACCGCCGAAGTCAATCTGGTTTGGGACCCGGCCTGGGACCCCGGCAAGATGAGCGATGAGGCCAAGCTGGAAATGGGGATGCTGTGATGGAAACGACCACGCTTCGCAGGCCGCGGCCGGCCCCGATCACGGTCACCGAAAATGCCGCGCGCCGCATCGCCGAAATCATCGCCAAGGCGCCGCAGCAGGCGGTAGGCGTTCGCCTTACAACGCCGAAACGCGGTTGTTCCGGCCTCGCCTATAGTCTGGATTATGTCACCCAGGCCAAGCCGGGCGATGAAGCGGTCATCACCGATGGCGGCACATTGTTCATCGATGGCGGCAGCCTGATGTATCTGATCGGCAGTCGCATGGATTGGCAGGAGGATGATTTCGCCGCCGGATTCGTGTTTGAAAACCCCAATGCCAAGGGCAGTTGCGGGTGCGGGGAAAGCTTTACTGTTTAGGGCTTGATCCGGATTTCACCAGCGCCCCCGGCGTTGGGGCCAATGCCCCAGCCGCCAAAGGCCTTTGAATCGGGCATGGTTTATCCCGGCTGGCGTGCCTGCATTGCCTTGAACCACGCCGGCAATTCCGGCTCTGGCGCGCGCGGCACGGGCTGGCCGGCGGGCACCGGGGCAGGGGTCTGCGTCCGGGCATACCATTCCAGGCTGGACAGCGACGGGTCTTCCCATTTCTCGGGCGCCTTCAGATATTTGGGGTAATGTTTTTCGATATAGTCGAGCGTTTTGCGGTCGATGCGGTTGATATCGTCATAGGCGCCCATGAAGGTGGAATATTGGGCATGACCGGGGGTTGGCCCCATCAGCAGCCAGGGCAGCCAGGGTGTCGTCCGGCTCCAGGTGCCGGAATATTCAACGCTGGTTTTCCTGGGATCCTGCATCTGTGCCCATGGGATCTGATAAAGAAATGTCTCGGTCACCTGGTTGAACGGGTTGGCGTTTTCGCGCGGCCATTTCGCCGGTGGCAATGATGATGGGTAGAACAGGTTGATATGGCTGAACATGTTCAGCGTATCGCCGCGGCGCGCCCAATCGAGTTGCAGTGGTTTCGGCGGTGGTGCAGCGCGGTTCAGCCCGCCATAGCTGGGTGGAGCGGAAGCGAATTCGGTGATCGTCTGATTGAACGGATCATTGGTGATCGGGACGATTTTGACCCGTTCGCCCAGATAGGGGTTGACCATTTCCTCGACGATTTCACCACTGGCTAGATCAGTATACAGCCCGATTTCGCGCAAGATTTTGCGGTATCCGCTGCCGCTTTCATGCGGCAGCAATTTCGCGCACGACATCATGGTGAAACCGCAGATATCGCGGATCGCTTCCCCCGGACGCACGCCCTGGACGATACCCTGTGCCCAGCCATATTTGGTCGATTTCATGTCGGTATTGCCCAGCAGCCGGGCCCAGGCCTCACGATTGCCCACCGGCGTCATCAGATCGACGGCGCGGCCCTTCAAGCTGGCGGTATCGGCGGCGGCCCGCGCAGCGCCAGCCCCGGTGAGTGCCACACCTGCGGCCATCAGGCCCCCTGCGGCAAGGAAATCACGGCGTTCCATACGGCTCTCCCCAGATCAACGATTGTTCAGACAAGTTGACCACCGCCGGGGATTGACGGCAAGCCAATGTTTGGCTGATTATCCGTCAGCCGGATAGCAATCGCGATTACAGGATTAGGAATGGCAACTGCCGCACGGCCTGAACCCGCTGCAGACGGGCCGACTGACGGTAACGTCCGCGCGATCAGCAGGGGCTTGGCGGTGCTGCAGGCGGTCAACCGCGGCGGCTCGATCACGATGATGGATGTCTGCCGCACCGCGCAAATTCCGTATGCCACCGCATGCCGGATCGTCCAGACCTTGATCGATGAGGGGATGATCGAACGCGAACCGGCGCGCAAACGCTATCGTCCGACGGCGCTGGTCCGCACGCTGAGTGTTGGCTATCAGGAGGAAGGTCGGCTGGTCGAGGTGTCGCGACCGCATCTGGTGGCGTTGACCAAAAAACTCGGTTGGCCGGTGAGCATTTCCAGCCGCGTCGGCCCGCTGATGATGGTGCGCGATTCAACTCACAAGCTGACCAGCCTGACCCTTCACAATTATGCCCCCGGCTACACGTTGCCGATCATCGAGTGTTCAAGCGGCAAGGCCTATCTGGCGTTTTGCGATGAGCAGGAACGGCGCGGCGTGCTGGATGGCATGCGGCATCTGGATGGCCCGGCCGAACGCATGGCGGTGCTGCTGACCAGCAACGAAAAAATGCTGAATGACATTCGGGATCGGGGTTACGCCACCCAGGCGCGAAACACCTATACTGCGACGCCGGGCAAGACATCGTCACTGGCGGTGCCGGTGTTCCAGGGCGATCGGGTGATAGGCGCGCTTGCCCTGATCTTCTTTGCCTCTGCGGTCAGCATGGCCAATGCCGAAGCGCGCTATGTGGATGATTTGCAAGCCGCTGCCACCAAAATCTCGGCGGCGCTGGAGAGCGACGCGATTTAAGACAAAATTTAACCACCCTGTGGTTAGGCGAATTGCCGTTGGGCCATCAAACGCGCCGGCTGTGCATCTTTGTCTCAGTGTAACCAAACTGTCGTGAACGCCGCAAAGGCGACGTCGGCGCGGTTCACCCAATCACAAGGGGGTTATCATGCGCACTCACAAATTCAGGGATTACAGTGTCAGCCTGCTGGCGCTGAGCATAGCCAACACGGCCGGGATTGCCGGCGCCCAGACTGTGGCCGCCGTTGAAAATGATGCCAATGCGATTGTCGTCACCGCGCGCCGGGTGGATGAAAAATTGCAGGATGTGCCGATCGCGGTCAGCGTCATCACCGCCGATGACATGCGCAAACAGGGTATTGATGACCTGTCGGACGTCGCCGAAAAAACTGTTGGTTTCAGTTTTGAAGCGATCACCCCGATCGTCGTCCAACCGGCGATTCGCGGTCAGACCAACCTGCGCACCACGTCGCCGGTACAGAATGTGCCGGTCTATCTGGATGGCATCTATTTGCAGCGCGGCTATCTGATCGACCAGGCCCTGCTTGAATTGGAGCGCATCGAAATCATCAAGGGGCCGCAATCGGCGCTTTACGGTCGCAACGCTTTTGCCGGTGCGATCAACATGACGACACGGGCACCAAACCTGGAGGAAATAGAAGGCCAGTTGAGCGGCACCATCGGCAATTACAGCCGCTATGATGCGCGTGGTTATGTCAGCATTCCATTGATCAAAGGCAAATTGGCGATTTTGGGTGCCGTCGCCCATTCGCAATATGATGGCAGCTGGGCCAACCAGCACCCGCTGGCCAATGCCGATGGTGCACTGACCAAGGGCAATCTGGGCGGCTGGAACAAGGAATCCTATCAGGTTCGCGTCATCGCAAAGCCCATCGAAGACTTGACCATCGACGCCGAATATATTCGCACCGAACGGACCATCGATTCGCAACCTGCCTATACGGTCGCGACATCGGGCAGCGCGAGCAGCCTCAACACGTTGAACGCTTCACCAGTTACAAACGCCTTTGGCGTGCGCGAAAATCGTTTGTTCGTCGGCGAATTTCCAGTGCTGCCGGTGCTGGTGCCGGGCGAAACTCGCAAGCCTGGCCTTGTCAGCGACCCCCGCGCCTATGGCCTGAAGGGGCCAACGCAGGTCGTGTCGGCAAAGGTTGAATGGGCACCCGAAGGGCCATTCTCGGTCATGTATCAATTTGGCTATACGCAGGCCAAGGTGAATGCCCGCGGCAGCCCCACCCGCGATCCGTTGGTGCCGCTGATCCTGTTCGGAACCAATTTCGGCGCCTTGTTCGACAGTTCGGGCAATGATTCCAGCTTTAAGGGCTACAGCCATGAAGTGCGCTTCAGTTATAATGACGATGGCCCGGTGCGAGCGTTGTTCGGCGTCAATTATTCCAAAACCAAGGATATTGATTCGAATGGCAGCGAAACTGCGCCGATCAATTCACTGACACTTCCCAATCCGATCGCGTTTTTCCCGATCGGTGCCGGCCTGCCGTTCCCGCGCAACTTTTTCCAGCGCAACACCTATTTGCAGCGCGATGAAAACATCATGAGCGGGTTTGCCTTCCTCGCATACAAGGCCAGCGACAAGCTGGAATTGACGGCCGAGGGTCGTTACACCATCGAAGATCAGAAGATCGCCGATTTCCTGGTGCGGCCAGTCGCGCCCAACAACACCGAAGTGCAGGCGACCGATCCGACGCGATTCCGGCGGTCGACAAACTACTTCGCACCGCGTGGAACCATTACCTATAAATTCACCCCCGAAAACATGATCTATGGGTCGGTTGCAAAGGGTATCAAGTCTGGCGGTTTGAACGGCAATGTGCCGCTGGTTTCACAGCGCGAATATCAGAACGAAACCAACTGGACCTATGAAATCGGCAGCAAGAACAGCTTTTTCGATCGCGCGCTCACGCTGAACTTTGCGCTCTATCATACCGATTGGAAAAACCTGCAAACCAATGCCGTCCGCTTGCAGGCAGATGGCACCGCGCCGAATTTCACCGCCATCGTGCCATCCTTGATCGGCAATATCGGCGGCGTGAAGGTGACTGGCTTTGAAGTCGAAGGCACCTGGCGCGTGGCGCCCCCGGTGAAGCTGGATTTCGGGGTAAGCTATAACCGTTCACGCTATTCGAAGAACAGCGTGTCACAACGTTTCGGCGCCAGCGGCAATTGCGACGGTCTCGTCTGCACAACGATCGCCGGCACGCCAACCAGGGTGCTGCCAATCGCCGGCAACCAGATCGAACGCATTCCTGAAATCGATGCGCGCGCCGGGGTAACGTTTGATGGCAAATTCGGCGCTGACAAGGATTGGTTCGTCCGCGGCGATGTCAGTTACCAGACCAAATCCTTTGTGGATGAGGCAAACCTGTCATGGGCGCCGTCGCGTTTCCTGGCCAATGCTTCGGCCGGAGTCAGCGTTGGCCGTTTCTCGGTCAGCGCGTTCATGAAGAATATCGCCGACAAGAAATATATCTCGTCGTCGCTGTTCCTGATTGGCACCGGCGGGGCGCTGTCAGCGTCCTATGTGCCGACACTTGGCGAACGCCGGACCTTTGGCATGACCGGTTCGGTGAAGTTCTGATGACCGTCGCCGCCCTGCTATCGGGGCGGCGATTCAGGTGCCTCCGGCGGCCCTGAAAACCCGCGGGAGGCGCTTTTCCCATGATCACCCGTCGCACCATGATCGCCGCGACCATGGCAACTGCAACGTTGGGAAGCGCCGCCATGGCCGGCACCGACTCCAGCCTCACCCTCGCTGACGGCCGCAGCGTTCCGCTCCGCGTCTGGCGCGCGGTTGGCAAACCCCGGGGCCTTGTCGCCTTCTCCCATGGCGCCAATTCCGCGCCGGCAAAATATGATCGGCTCGGCGATGCGCTGGCGACGGCCGGCTATGATGTCGCTGCGCCCTTGCACATGGATTCGCCCGATCACCCGGGCGGCGGCAAGGTCGATCGCGCCATCGCCAATGCGCTTCGCCTGGCCGATATGCGAGCGATTTTCGTGCAAAAGACGGCGCTGGGTTTCGCCGCGAGCCCGCACATTGCCGCCGGACACAGTTTCGGCGCGATGATTGCCCAAATGATGGGCGGTGCCGCGATAGGCACGCCGCCAACTCCAGATGCGGACATTCGCGCTATCGTCGCCTTTTCGCCGCCAGGGCCCTTCCCGCCGATGTTGACGGCAGACGCCTGGCACAGCATCGCGCCGCCGATGTTTGTTGAAACCGGCACTGCCGATATCATCCCGATGTTCGCCCCCGATTGGCAGGCGCACCGCGCCAGCTATGATGCCGCCCCCGGTGCCGCGGCGCTGTTCGTCGGCGCCGGCGTCGATCATTATTTCGGCCATATCATCTGCCGCCCGGAACGCAGCGAACCAGCGCAGGAGGCGCAATTTGCCGATGCGGTGGCGACCTGCCTGAAATTCCTGGATCTCGCATTGGCCGGCAAATCGTTTGGCCCGCTTGCCCGCGCCGCGATGCCCGGCCAAAGCTGGATCGAGACAAAGTCTTGATCCATCGCCGCTATATCGATGGCCGCTGGGGCCAGGTGCATCTGACCGAGGCGGGCGCGGGGCCGTTGCTCATGCTGTTGCACCAGTCACCGCTGTCGGCGTCGCAATTCCTGCCGGCGCTGCCCTATCTCGCCGCCGCCGGGCTGCATGTCGTCGCCATCGACACGCCCGGCTTTGGCGCATCCGATCCGCCGCCGCTGCCCGTTGGCATCATCGAACTGGCTGACAGCCTGCTGCCGGTGCTCGGTGCGCTATCCGAGAACCCGGTCCATATCCTGGGCCATCACACCGGCGCGGCGATCGGTGCGGCGCTGGCGGCGCGGCACCCCGGGCGCGTCAATCGGCTGATCCTGAATGGCGTGCCAATGTTCGATGCACCAACGCGCGCGCATTTCGCCACCTTTAAATTCGATGCGGTCGTGCCCCAGCACGATGGCAGCCACCTGCTCGTCGCCTGGGAACAGCGCCTGCGTGCCACCCCGGGCTGGACGGATATCGCCGCCATGCACCGCCACGTCGTCACCCGCCTCGCCAACTCCGATCGCGGCCATTGGGGATTTGGCGCCGCATTCGGCTATGACATCGGCAATGACTTGCAGCGGATCAAGGTGCCAGCCCTGATTCTGACCAACACTGGCGAAGACCTGTACGAAGCCAGCCAAGCCGCTGCGAAGCTGCGCCCGGATTGGGATTTTGTTGCCCTGCCAGGCGGCACGCACGATATCGTCGATGAACAACCCGAAGCCTGGGCAGCGGCCGTGGCGGGGTTTTTGTTGAACAGTTGAACAGCGTTTGGAGGCTGTTCAATTGCCGTTATCCCAAAACCTGGTGCATGAACGCCGCCGTATCGGCCAGCGCCGGGGCCTTGCCGCGGAACGGTTTTGACAGCGCCAGGATGATACCGATGTGCCCGATGCCGGGGTAGGTTTTCATCGAAACCGTCGTACCCAGCGCGGTTTGGGCTGCCAGCAGGCGTTCGCTGTTGCGGGGGTAAACCGTTGTGTCGTCGGCGCCGGTCATCAGCAGCAATGGCGGTGCGCCGGCGCGGGCGTGGGCTATTGGCTGGGTATCGTGAATGTCGGGGGCCTGGCCAAATGCGGCCTCTGCCGCGCCGCCGGGTTCGAACGGTGCGAAATCGAACGGGCCTGCCAGGGTTGCGCAGGCCTTTATCGCGCTCGCTGCCCCGGCCTTTGCCAGCCAGCGCTGGTCCAGCGTCAGCATCATCGCGATATAGCCACCGGCGCTGTGCCCCGAAACGCCGATGCGCGCCGGATCGCCGCCATATTTGCTGACATTGGCCACCGTCCAGGCGACTGCTGCGGCGCCATCTTCCACGAACGCCGGGTAACGCACCTGTGGCACCAGCCGATAATCCGGCACCACGACCACAAAACCACGTGCCGCTAGTGCCCGCGCCGCAAAGGCATAATCCTGTCGCCTGCCGCTGGCCCAGCTGCCACCATAGAAAAACACGATCACCGGGGCGTTCTTTGCGCCATCGGGTGTGTATACATCCAGCATCTGCCGCGGATCGCTGCCGAATGCGATGCCCGTCGCCGCGCGTTCAGTGCCGCCATCGCCGGGGGTGATGGCGTTCAGCCCGTTCAGCGTGCCCAATTTGGTGCAGCCCGCGAGCGCCAACGCCGTCGCCATGCCGCCCGCGCCGATCAACCAGCGCCGTGAAAGTAAAATAGTCATGGTTTTGGGTTAGCGAACGCGGGGCCTGCTGCCAAGTGCGACAGAAATCGGCCTATCCGGCATCGGCCTCGATCGCTTCCATGGCGGCATCGCTCAGCCCGAAATGATGGCCGACTTCATGAACCAGAACATGCGTCACGATCGCTTCCAGGCTGTCATCGCTTTGTGACCATTCGTCCAGGATCGGCCGGCGGTAGAGGAAGATCATGTCGGGCATGGCGCCGGTCGGTTCATCGCCCTTCATCCCCACATGGCGGCCGTGATACAGGCCCAATATGTCCCATTCGCTTGCCAGTGCCATTGTGGCGATGACACCGGCATCGGGGAAATCCTCAACGCGCAGCAGCACATGCGCCAGATGGTTGCGGAAAAGATCGGGCAAGCGTTCAACCGCTGCCTGTGCAAGGGCTTCGATATCGGCAAGGCTAGGCGCGATGGTTTGACGATTGTGCATGGCAGGCAGATAGGCAGCGGATCACCCAATTGCGAGGACCGGCGATGATTGAAAAACTGGATGCGGCGGCGGTTACCAAGGCGATGGATGGCGTGCCGGGCTGGACGCACAAAGGCGATGGCATCGAACGCCAGTATGTATTCGATGATTTCGTCGCGGCGTTCAGCTTTATGGCGCGTGTCGCGCTGCTGGCGGAAAAGGCCGACCATCATCCCGAATGGTCGAATGTGTATGACAAGGTCGATATCAGGCTGACGACGCATGACGCGGGCGGGCTTTCAAAGCGCGATTTTGCCCTTGCCCGCGCCATTGATGTCTAGGATCAGGGCAGCAGGCCAAACACAATGCACGCCCGATCGCTCAATTCGCGCAGCGGCGGTTGCAGGGTAACCTGCACGTCATCGGCCTGCTGATCAAGGCTTGGCATCGGCGCCGGCGGCGATGCCATCACCATCCGCGATCCTGCCATCACCACACCGCGCGGTGCCTCGACATCGGTGGGATATGACCCGCCGACATAGCTTGGCCAGCCGGCCAGCACCTGGGTGTTGCAGACCCCGCCGCTCGGATCGATCACCTTGGGCGGTCCCAACCGCCCGCCGCCGGCAGTCACGGCTGCGTGTGCGCGCTTTGCGGCATCGGCCACCGCCTCGGTCGCCAGCCAGGTTTTCAGGGTGTTGGTCGGTTCCAGCGCGAAACTGACCTGGCCGATTGCTGTCGGGCGTGCGGCGACGGCCATCCGATAGGCGCGCTCGAGCACCTCGACATCACGGACCGACACTTGCAGCGTCGCTGTCACTTCATAGGCATCAATGTGGTCGGCACGCTGGTTATCAACCAGCGTGCCGTCCTTTTGACGGTACTGATCGTAGAGCGGCCGGGTGCCAAAGGTTGTCGTCAGCCGTACCCGTTCGGCACCCAGGGCCCGCAAACTCTGGTCCAGCGCCTGCGCGCGCTTTGCGGCATTGCCCGTTGCCGCCGCGGTCGTCTTTTCCACGACACTAAAGCGCACTTCGAATGCAGCGCGATTGGCCGCCACTTCGGTGCGTACCTGCCCCAGCGAAGCCACCACCGGATCGCGCATCCACCACGGCGCCGGCACAAAACGCTGGCCCAGCTCGGCTGGCGGCACCTGCGCGAGCGCAACTGTCGCTGTCATCACAAGGCCGAACCCGGCAAACGTTTGTGCCAAATGGCCCATCAGCGCGGCGCCATGCGGATGCCGCCATCAATCCGCACATCTTCCCCGTTGAAATAGCTGTTACGGCACATTTCGACGGCCAGCGACGCATATTCCGCTGGATTGCCCAGCCGTTTCGGAAATGGCACCGATGCGGCCAGCGCGTCCTTCACATTCTGCGGAGCGCCGTTCATCAGCGGCGTGTTGAAAATGCCAGGCAGGATGGTGTTGACGCGAATGCCCTCGCTCATCAGGTCGCGGGCGATCGGCAAGGTCATGCCGACGACGCCGCCCTTTGATGCCGAATACGCCGCCTGGCCCATCTGGCCGTCTTCGGCGGCAACCGACGCGGTGCTGACGATGGCGCCGCGTTCGCCATCCTCCATCGGATCGAGCGTCAACATGCCGGCCGCCGATTTGGCGATGCAGCGGAATGTGCCGACCAGGTTGATCTGGATGATCATGTTGAATGCATCGAGCGGAAAATGCTTGATCGTGCCATCGGCCTTGTTGCGGCCGGCAGTTTTCGCTGCATTGCCGGTGCCGGCGCAATTGATCAGGATGCGTTCCTGGCCATGGGCGGCGCGCGCCTTGGCAAAGCCGGCATCGACCGATTCGTCGCTGGTGACGTTGACATTGCAGAATGTGCCGCCAATGGCGGCAGCGACTTTTTCGCCCTTTTCGGCATTCATGTCGAAAATCGACACCTTGACGCCTTCGGCCGCCAGAGCGCGGGCGGTTGCTTCACCCAGCCCCGAAGCGCCACCGGTGACGACTGCCGCACATCCTGAAAGTTTCATCGCGTCTCTCCCTTGAAAATATGACCCGGCTTATGCGGAGCAGTGCCGCGCCGCGCAACCGCGCAAGAAGAAGAGGGAGCCTGAAAGCTCCACGGTGGAGCGAGGCTTCTCTAATTCGGGCTTTCCGGCAAGCTCGCTGCCCGTGCATTGCGCGCCACCTGCGCCTCGCGCACTGCCAGATAGATTGTCGATCCCAATATCACCGCGCCGCCAACGATGGTCAGTCCATCCAGCCGTTCGCCGAACAGCGCGATTCCGGCAATCGCCACCAGCCCGAACCGCACGAAATCATAGGGCAGGATGGCCGATGCTTCGGCCAAGGCAAAGGCTCGGCTTAGCGTCAATTGCCCGATCGCCGCCGCACAGCCGATGCCGAACAGCAGCGGCCAGATGTGCAGCGGCGGCCAGGACCAGACAAAGCTGGCGGCAATCAGGCTGGGGATGGTCATCAGGATAAACGTCCAGCTGGCGACAGCACGGCTGTCATCGGTGCTGACCAGCGCCCGTATGGCAATGATGGAAAATGACGTGGAGACGGCGGAGATCATCGCTGCAAACACCCCCGGCGTCATCGGCAGTGCGCCTGGCCGCACCACGATCAGCATGCCGGCAAAACCGATCACAAGTGCGGCGACGCGGCGGAAATGAATTGTTTCGCCCAGGAACAGCACGGCGCCGGCAGTGGCGAACAAGGGGGCTGTGTAATTGATGCTGAGCGCCGTCGCCAGCGGGGCATGGGCGACGGCATAGAAGGTGCCCATCGTTGCGATGAACCCCGATGTGGCGCGGCGCAGATTGGCGCGCAAACGTGACAGCCGAATCAGCCCGCGATTGCGCAGCATCATCGGTAACAGCACGATCGTCCCGATGGCATTGCGGAAAAACACGATTTCGAATGCGTGCAGTTCGCGGCTGGCATAGCGGATCATCACCCACATCGATGCAAAGGCGATGCAGGATATGATCATCGCCTGGACGCCTCGGGATGTCGTATCGATCACAGTGGTGGGTTAGAGGAAGCGGTCTGCGGCGGGAAGGGGCGTAACCCCCATTTTACAGGGTGGCTGTGGCGCGATGCTTCTGGTCTATGACTGCTACACACGCAGAGGAGACGCTATGTTCAGCCACATCATGGTCGGTGCCGATGACATCGATGCCTCGAAACGCTTTTATGATGCGACCTTTGCCGCGTTGGGTGTGCCGGCGGGGACGATCGATCCGCATGGCCGCGTGTTCTACATGACCAAGTCCGGTGTGTTCGCCATCAGCAAGCCGATCAATGGTGAACCGGCATCCTGCGCCAATGGGTCAACCATCGGCCTCGCCGCGGCATCGCCTGAAATGGCCGATGCCTGGCACGTCGCTGGCATGGCCAGCGGTGGCACTGCGATCGAGAATCCGCCTGGCGTCCGCGAAGGCAGCGCCGGCAAACTCTATCTGGCCTATCTGCGCGATCCGGCCGGCAACAAACTCTGCGCGCTGCACAGGCTGTAAATGACCTTCCCCCTGGCGGGGGGAGGCATCAGGCCGCCGCTGCAAAATCTTCGGTATCGATCGACCGATTCATCGCTTCGCCATAGCGATGGCCGGCGACGGTCGCCTGGTTGATCAGCGCCTCCAGCCGAGCCGCCGCATTGGCCGGCACCTGCCAGTCCCAGCGGGCGATGTTTTCGGCCAGATGCGCTTCGCTCGCCGTGCCCGGAATCGCCACGACATGGTCGCCGCGTCCCAGCACCCAGGCCAATGACAATTGCGCCGCCGTTACCCCCAGTGCCGTCGCTTCGGCCACGAACGCTGCGATCAGCGCGGCATTGTGCGGCCAATGTTCCGCCGAAAAGCGTGGCATCGCGCGCCGCAGATCGGACTTCTCCAGCGCGACCGGATCCGCAACACCATTCGCCAATGCCCCGCGCCCGACCGGCGAGAAGGCGACGAATGTGGTGCCCAATTCGGCACAGGCATCAAGCACGGCGATTTCGGGGTTTCGGGTCCATAGCGAATATTCGGTCTGCATGGCGGCGATGGGATGCACCTTTGCCGCTGCCCTAAGCGTGTCGGCAGACATTTCGGAAAGCCCGATCGCGCCGATTTTCCCCGCCTTGACCAGATCGGCGAGCGCGCCAATCGAGTCCTCGATCGGCGTCTTGAAATCGCGGCGGTGCAAATAATATAGATCGATATGATCGGTCTGCAGCAGGCGCAGGCTTTCCTCCAGCGCGTCCTTGATCGTTTCCGGCCGGCAATCGATGCGCCGCGATTCCCCATCAATGATGATGCCGGTTTTTGATGCGAGGACGAATTCGCGGCGTCGGCCCTTCAGTGTTTCGCCGATCAAGGTTTCGTTGCGGCCCAGCCCGTAAATCCGCGCCGTATCGAGGTGATCATACCCCAGGTCCAGCGCCTGGTGCAGCAGCCGCGCCCCATCTTCCACGCTCGGCGGCGTGCCATAGCCATGGCTCAAAGACATGCAGCCCAGGCCGATGGGGTTGGTAATGCGGCCAGCGATGACGCGGCGGGTGATGGTCATGGCGCGGGATCCTTTTTCGATTGCCGCCTGCTATCAGGGCCATGACCAGATTGCCAATGACGTTGTGCCCACCGGAACGGCATTCGACGCGCAAATTTGGCTCAAAACTTGTCACGCCGCCCGCCGCGCGCGCTGGGCGAGAGTCGTATCGCCAGCGGGACCGGCCTTCGGTAAAATCCAACCTCTGATAATTCCGCTGCACTGCGTGCAAAACGGTCGTATCTTCTGAAACGCACAATCACGGTAAGGGCGGCAGGCTGACCGACCACAGCGGTTTTTAATGCCGCAGCGTAAACCGCACCTTGCGATTGCGGAAATCCAGTGACAGCCGTTTGAATTCCCGCAGCAGGTCGGCGCCGAGAAACAGTGACGGCTCGCGATCCAGCCCGAACAATCCAAAGGGTGGCGCATCGGCAAACGCCACCGAGACATTCTGCATCAGGACGCCGCCGATCCGCACCTCGGCCAGCACGGCGGATGTTGCCGTCAGTGTCTGCCCGGTAACGCTGATCATGGTGATGGTTTTCAGCGTGTCAGGGTTGCGGCCTTTCAGGACACGGCGTTGCAGCGCCAGATTGCCCAGGGTGATTTCCGACCCGGTATCGATGACGGCGCTGACCTTGCCGCCGTTGACGCTGGCTTCGGTCAGGATCAACTGCCCCTTTCGGCGGCGGGCGGTGACGGTTATTTCCCCTTCCATTTGCGGTTCGGGATGGCGGCTGTCCTGCACGGTAATGGTACGCGCATCGAAATCGAGCAACAGGCGTTGATCGGCCAACGCATCGATGCCGATCAACCCCTCGGCACCCAGATCGCGCCCTGCCAGGGTGGGGGCGGTCACCCCGATGATGTCGCTGGCGCCAATGCTCAACTTGTCGATGATCACCGTGGCAACTTGCGCTGATCCGGCCATGCCCTGCAATTTGACGACTTCACCGGGCGGAAGCGCCAGCCGTTCGGCCAGCGCAATGCTGATCACCGAACGGTCGGCACCGCTATCGACCAGAAACCGGAACGGTCCGCGATCATTGACACGCACATCGATGAACAGCCGGTTGCGCAATTCCTGCGCGGCCAGGCTTTCGCCGGTGATTTCCAGCGTATTGTCGATGCTGGCCGGTGGAATCATCGGCACGTGTGGCGGCGGTTCGGGCGCGGCGAGCGCCAGCGCCAAGGCGGCAATGCTGAACACAGTCATGATAATTGCGTTGCGCTTGTCCGGGCGCTGCTGCAAGTCCCTATTGGCGGCAACCCTTGCACAGGCTGCCGCAACGGCCTATTTGCCGGCTTCGTTTCTGACGGGGAGTAGTCGGCCGCACCCCCGCGGCGTCCTGCATCAACAGGCCTGGCCGCAAGGCCATGGTGCGGGAAGGATGGTCGCCAGGGTGATCATCGCGGCGAGACCGATGGCGCGGCACCCTGTCTGGGCAGGGGGCATGGTGTCATCTCGTTCTCGCTGTGCTGGGATGCCATGATGACCGAATTTTTCACTGCCATGCTGACTGCCAGCGGCGTTGTTGCGCTGGCGGAAATGGGCGACAAGACCCAGTTGCTGGCCATCGTGCTGGCAACGCGGTTTCAGAAGCCCTGGCCGGTCATCGGCGGCATCCTGGTCGCGACGCTGGCCAATCATGCGCTGGCGGCCTGGGCTGGATCGGCGCTGGCGGATTGGTTCACCGGGCCGGCGTTTCGCTATGCTGTGGCGGCATCGTTCATCGCCATGGCGGCATGGACGCTGATCCCCGACAAAATCGACGACACGGATGACAAGCCGGCCAGATATGGCGCGTTCCTGACCACCGCCATCGCGTTTTTCATCGTCGAAATCGGCGACAAGACCCAGATTGCCACCGTGGCGCTGGGCGCACGTTTCCATGACGTGCTGGCGGTCACGATCGGCACGACACTGGGTATGATGGCGGCAAATGTGCCGGCGGTGTTGATGGGCCACAAATTGGTTGAACGCGTGCCGCTGCGCACTGTTCATATCGTTGCTGCGCTGATCTTTCTGGGGCTGGGGCTGTGGATGCTGGCGCAGACGGTAGGGCTGATTGGTTAACCGTAGAGTGGATAACGCGCGCGGCATTTTTTATGCACCGATGCATCAGTGCATGATGTGAAGATGGATAGCAGCGGCCATCGTTTGACCACCGGGCTAAAGGCCGCATGGGGCCTTGGCTCCATCGGCACCGTTACGGTGCTGACGATCAATTCGCTGCTGCTGCTGTTTTTCATGACCAGCGTGCTTGGCCTGGCGCCGGCGCTGGCCGGGTCCTTGCTGTTCGGTGCAAAGCTGATCGACGCCGTCGCAGCGCCAGTTCTGGGCGGCATCAGCGATGGCTGGCAGGGGAAAATGGGCCGGCGCGCGCCGTTTCTGCTCGCCGGGGCATTTGTCTGTGCAGCGGGGGTCGCGCTGGTCTTCAATCCACCGGCGGCTTTTAATGGCATGTTGCCGGTGTGGATTTTGGGCAGCCTGATTGTCATAGCGCTCGGCTATACGCTGTTTAACGTGCCCTATATCGCCATGCCGGCCGAAATGACTGATCTGCCGGCCGAACGCACCTCGATCATGTCATGGCGGATTGCCTTCATTTCGGTCGGTGGCCTGATCACCGGCCTGGCCCCGCAAACCGCAACGAAACTGGGCGGCGGCCGCACGGGCTTTGGCGCCGTCGGCTTTATTCTGGCCGGGGTCGTGCTGGCGGCGATGCTGGCGGCGTTTTTCGCGGCGCGGCGCACCCGGCAAGTGGCCGGCGGCGCGCAGGTGGCTGGATTGAAACGGTTTGCAATTGTTGCACAAAACCGTCCGTTCATGCTGATTTTGGCGGCGAAAGTGTTTCAGCTTGTCGGCATCGCCAGCCTGACCGCATCGGTATTGTTTCTGATGAAGAACGTCCTGCAGCAGCCGGAATCGACCATCGGCTTGTATGTGCTGTGTTCGACCGTTGCTTCGATCGCCTCTATGCCGGTCTGGGTCTGGCTTGGCAAACGCTGGTCAAAGCGCGATCTTTATATCGCCGCCTGCCTGTTGTTTGCCTGCCTGACGTCAAGCTGGCTGCTGGCCGGGGCTGGTGAGCCCTTGCCGTTCATCCTGGCGCGGGGGTTCCTGTCGGGCGTTTTCTCCGGCGGGTTGTTGCTGATGGGGCAATCGTTGATTCCCGATGCGATCGATGCCGATTGCAAACGCTCAGGCGTACGGCGGGAAGGGGTCTATGCCGGCGCCTATTCATTTGTCGAAAAGGCTTCGATGGCCTTTGGCCCGCTGCTGATAGGCCTGATCCTGCAGGCCTTTCATTTTCAGCCGTCGCTGGGCAAAAACGTCGCGCAGCCGGCCGAGGCGCTTACCGGAATCCTGATTGGCGTTGCCGTTTTGCCCGGGGTATTGTTTGCGCTCTCAGTGATCCCGCTGTTGCTGTTCCACCTCGATGCTGACCCCGAAATGCTGCCCGCCGTTGCCGAATAGGAGAGAAAAATGCCCGCCGAAATGCGCCAGACCGGCCGCGCCGCAATGGATTTCATGGTCGATTTTGCCACTGCCACCCGCCCGCTGGCGGCGCGCTGGGCCGCAGATCTGGCCGCTGCCGGTGTTACGGCCGACACCCTGCCGGATGATATTGGCGAACGCCACGCGGTGATGAACGCCGCGCTGGCGGATTCATCGGCGTTTGCCATGAACAGCCTGATTGCCGAATTTTCGAGCGTCGAACACGGCCGTGTCGCCCGCGATGCTTACGATGAAATGGCCGATGTGCTGGCACCAAGGTTCGCCGAATTAGAGGCTCGTGGCCCTGGCCGGCTGACCGTCCACAACGATTGCCAGATCCCGGCCTATTACCAGGGCGTCTGGTTCCACCGCACCACTGGCGGTTGGGATGGCCATGCGGAAATGGGCTATGTCCATTCCGAATATATCCACAAAACCTATGTGGCGCGCAATTTCGGCGGCGATATCTTTGCCCAGCGCCGCGCCGTGCTGTCGATGCTGCCGCGTCAGAATTATACTCGCGTCTGTGAAATGGGCACCAGTTCTGGTCATTTCACTGTCGCCCTGCAGGAAAATTTCCCTGCCGCCCATATCACCGGAGTCGACCTGTCGGTGCCGATGCTGAAGGAGGCGCTGCGCGTTGCCAATGCCAATGGCTGGGCCTGGGATCTGCACCAGCGCGCCGCCGAAAACACCGGATTTGAATCGGGCAGTTTCGACCTGGTCGCCAGCTATATCATCCTTCACGAAATGCCTGCCGCGGCAATCCGCGCCGCGTTTGTTGAGGCGTTTCGCCTGCTCGAACCCGGTGGCCAGATGTTGATGAGCGACGTTACCCCCTATCGCACCATGGATAAAATGGGCGTCTGGCGGGCCGATTGGATGGCTAACCGCGGCGGCGAACCCTATTGGCGCGAAGCCGCCAGCCTGGATTGGTCCGCCGCCGCCCGCGACGCCGGGTTCATGGATGTCAGCGAGGGCGGCCTCAACGGCGCCGCCTACCCCTGGGTGGTGATCGGCACCAAACCGGCATGAGCCAATTCGAACAAGGCGCCGCCGCGTCGCGCGCCGCCCGCCAGGGCACCATGCTTCGCCCCGAACAGATCGACGATCTTGGCAACGCGCTGATGGTGATGGCCCGCGAGCTCTGGGTGGTAAAGGATCGCCAGCGTGTGCTGGAGGCGCTGCTGGAGGCAAATGGCATCGTGGTGCCCGGCGCCGTCGCCGATCACCAGCCCGGGCCCGATCTTGCTGAAACCCTGGCCACAGAACGCGCCCGCTACACCGGCGCCCTGATGGCGGCGCTGTGCCCGCTGGGGTAAGGACGCCGCCAAACGAGATATCCTCGCTCGGCGCTGTGTCCGCCGGGCGCGTTTATTCGGTGGAACAGATCAGGGACAGAGCGCCAGCGGTCGCGGCGCAAAATCAGATCGTTACCATCCGAAAGCGGGCGTCGGTTTGGTCAGGCAAGCTGCAGTCCTGATGCGAGCAAACACCCGATACCCCGAAATTCGCAATCCGAATCCCGCCACTGTTTGCGTGGTCGCGCGGCATGTTTAACTCGACACGATGGATGCGTTGGCCATACGGCGCCGACGCTGCGTCACCCCTGACAGGCCAAGACCGAGGATGATCATTGCCCAGGCGGAGGGTTCGGGAACATAGGACGTCGGGTTCGGGGTCTGCGTCAGGTTGACATTGCCACCGCCAGTAAAGGTGAAGCCGGTGACAAAGGCGGTCGGATTGTTGGCGAGCAACGCAGTGTCGATGCCGCGCAGCCGGAAACCGCGCACCCCGCCGACGCCGAAATCAAAGGCCACGCCCGATAACGCCGTTCCAAGTGCCGTGCCATCGAGGGCGAACAGTTGGAAACCATCGGTATCGCCGGCGATCGTCGGGAACAGCGCGCTGGCGATGCTCGGGCCGCCGGCGGCCAGAGTGAAGTCATAGCCGGTGGTGACAATCGGATCGACGAACACCGTTTCACCGGGTTTGACCTGGAAGGCGAACTGGAACCCGTTTGCCGCAGACGCCGGGTCTGGCATCAACGGCGCTGTGGCCGTCGATGCGACATCGACAAATGTCTGGAAACCGCGGTCAACGCTGTTCGGGGTCCATGTGTTGCTGCCCGGCGTGAAGGTATTGACGCTGCCGCCGAGATAAGGGGCATTCAAAACTATCACCGGGTCGCCGTATTGGTCGAGCGTGTTACTATCCTCATAGCCAAGAGATTGCCCGAACAGCCCATCCGCACTCCCGACCGATGCCAGCACGGTAAAAACCTGCCCGGCGGTCACATGATAGCCAAAGCTGCTGACGTCGAAATGTGAGGTTGCGTTGCTCGCCAATGCCAGCGCGTTGAACGATCGATCGATGCTGCCGACAAAGGTGGACGTGCCATTGGCAAGGTCGCCGTCATAAAGGCCGAACCGAAAAATGCCGCGCGACCCCCGCATCTGCAGATCGACCGCCGTCAGCAGGCCGTTTTGCCCCGCCGTAATCGTCTGCGCCTTGAAAGATGTCGATCTGACCACCGAATACACAAGCTGCCCAAGGTTGACCGGCACCAGGGCTGTCTGATCAGCGATAATCGCTGCGTGTGCCGGGGCGACCGACAATGCCGCTGCCAAAACAAACAGGCCCGGAAATTTCATGGCTATCCCCCTGATGGTGCGTGATCCCATGCAGGTGCCTGCTTCCGGCCGGATAACCAATCCCCGAATGTATGGCAAACGCCGATTATTGGTCTTTCAAGCGGACAAGGCCGCAACCACCGTCGCCGGGTGGGAATAGGCCAGCATCTGGCCCGCATCGTCGATCCAGTCGATCGGGGTATCAGGCAGCCGCACCCGCCAATAGGCCATGGCCTGTTCAGGATCGTGCAGGATAAAATGCCGACCCTGTACAATGCGCCAATGCGCCATGCCGGGCATTGGCGCGATATCATAGCCGCCACCCCAGGCCGATTGTTCGGCGACATAGCCGGCGATATGCCCCAACGCGAACCCGTGCACGGCGCGCAGATAATCGGCGGCAAACTGCGGATCGTTGCGCACCAGATGGATGTCGGGCGGGCTTTCCCGAAACGATCGCAGCATGCCATCGACCAGACGACGCGGCGTCGCATAGGCTGACAGCAGGCGTATCATCGCTTCGACTGCCAGTGGCCGCTTCCCAATGGCGCGTTTCACGGCGCCGAGTGGCCCGCGGTCAACGGTGGTATACCCGATTGCGGGTGTGGGATTGATCAGCACGGCGCGGCGAACCAGCGCCGGGTAAAGCTGTGCCAGCCGTGATGCAGCCTGCCCCGATCCGCGTGCAACGACATCCAAACGGGCGATCCCCAATGCTGCGGCCACCCCCGCCGTGTCGTGCGCCGCCAGCAGATAGGGGTCTCGTGCCGAACCGGCTGGATCGGTGTCACCAAAACCCGGCCGGTCGATCGCGATGGGTCGAAAGCCGGCCGCGTGCAGCGCTGCCACCAGCCGGGTTGGCGGCGGACGGCTGGTGATGGTGCTATGCAGGATCAGCACCGGTGTCGCATCGGCCGGGCCGAAATCGGAATAGCCGATCCTGCGGCTGCCGCTTGTCATATTGTGCATCGGCAAATCATGCCCCGATGCGGGAGCGATTGCGGATGAGTGATTGCCGTCCGGCATGACAAGCCCGGTGTCGGCGACAATGCCGATCAGTTCGCCGGCGTTGCGCACTCCCAGGATCAGGTAGATTTCCTTGAGCTCGTTATTCAGCACTGCATCCGAAAGCTTTAATGTCACGGCAATTTCCCGCCGCGACTTTGCAATGCCAATGCCACGCGCGATGGCAAATTGCCTTTCACTCAGGCTGAACAGGTCGTGTCGCCGCGCCGGCCGCGCGATTCCACCCGCATCGTTCAGTGTCAGGTCGAGCAGCAGGCCGATCATCATCGGCACTGTCCCCACCCCCAATTTGGTTTTCAGTTCGGCCACCATGTTTCGTGCCGAGGTATAAGGAATGTTGAGCGCAACTGCGGCCTCGCGGATGCCGCCGGTATCAACGAGCGCGCGCAGCAGTGCGTCTTGGCGCTCGCTCAGATTATAGGCGCCAGCAACTCTGGCGAATTCCCTGTACACAGCCCAATATGTCCTTGCCCCGCCGCTGCTGATGGCGACCGTTTCGTCTGGCAGCCGCCGGCTGCGGCGACAAGTTTTCTCGGCGCTTTCCTACACGCGACCAGCAGGCCATGCGTGTTAGCAGTTCTGGTTTTCTATTCGTGTTCACGCAATTTTTTTAAACGGGCTGCGCCGCAGCGATGTCACGAAAAGGCTTTCAAACCGGGAAACAAGAGAAATATTCATCTTGCGTCCTTGCCAGGATCGCCGACACCCTTTGGTTGGAAGATGAAGCCGGCGCTGGCATCGCCCCTAAATGACGCCTTTCGTCGCCAAATCGGCAATTTCTGCCTCACTCATGCCCAGCACGTCACCATAAACCTGGACATTATCCTGGCCGATGGTGGCCGGGGCGGTGCGGCGGACGCTGCCGGGGGTTCTCGACAATTTGGGAAAAACGTTCTGCATCTTGAGCGTGCCCCAGCGTTCGTGCGGCATGTCGATGATCGCTTCGCGGGCCTGGAAATGCGGGTCATCGATCATGTCCTGCGGGCGATACAATTTGCCGGCCGGCACGCCATGCTCGATCATCAGCGATTCGAGTTCGTCTATGGTCAGGGTGCGAGTCCAATGGGCGATCAGCTCGTCAAGTTCAGCCTGATTGCGGCCGCGGGAGATGTGATCGATATAGCGCGGGTCCTTCGCCAGGTCCGGCCGGCCCATGGCAGTGCACAGCCTGCCAAACACCGTATCCTGGTTGGCGCCGATCAGATATTCGCCGTCGCTGGTCGGATAGACGTTCGATGGCGCAATACCGGGCAGGACAGAGCCCGATCGTTCGCGAACATAGCCCGATGCGGCATATTCGGGGACCAGGCTTTCCATCACCTGCAATACTGATTCGTAAAGCGAGGAATCGACGACCTGCCCCTCGCCGGTCTGGTCGCGGTGGCGCAGCGCGGCAAGCGCGCCCATGCAGCCATAGGTGGCGGCCAGGCTGTCACCGATGCTGACACCCATGCGCGACGCCGGCCGATCGGGATCACCGACAATCGCTCGCCAGCCGCCCATCGCTTCACCAATGCCGCCAAAGCCGGCGCGGCCGCTATACGGCCCGGTCTGGCCATAGCCGGAGACGCGGACGATGATCAGCCCGGGGTTTTCAGCGTGCAGCGCAGCGGGCGAAAGCCCCCACTTTTCCAGTGTGCCGGGGCGGAAGTTTTCGATCAATATGTCGGCGGTTGCGATCAGTTTCCTGACCAGTGCCTGCGCTTGGGGATTGCGCAGATCGGCGGAAACGGCCTTTTTGTTGCGGGCGACAACTTCCCACCACAGCGGGAAATCGCCGCGGCCCCAGACCCGCATCGGATCGCCGCCACCCTTACCTAAAACGCCGGGTGGCTCGACCTTGATGATCTCGGCGCCCATGTCGCCGAGCAATTGCCCACAGAATGGCCCGGCTATCAGTTGCCCCATTTCAACGACGCGGATACCAGCGAGGGGCCCGGTGTTTTCACGAAAGCTGTTTTCGGCGAAAGTCATGCGGAAACCCGCTCCCCCTTGACCAGGAAATCGCCGGCCTTGCCGACGCGGCTGGGCAGCGCCCGGCCCATGATCACTGCGAACCAGCGGTTGGCATCAACCGCTGCATCGATGGCGATGCCGGTGGAAATGCCCGACCGTTCGAACAGATAGACCAGCTCTTCGGTGCCAACATTGCCGGCGGCGCCGGGTGCGAACGGGCAACCGCCCAGGCCGCCAAGGGCCGAATCGAAAATCCGGCATCCGGCTTGATATCCGGCCCAGGCATTGGCCGGGGCAAGACCGCGGGTGTCATGCAGATGCAGCCGGATCGGGATGTCGCCAATCCTTTCGATGACAGCGGCGGTCAGATCACCAACTTGCGATGGCACGCCAACCCCGATGGTATCTGCCAGCGCGATTTCCTGCGCCCCTGCCGCTGCCATGCGCTCGGCCAGTTCAATGACGCGCGCGGCGGGCACATGGCCTTCATAGGGGCAGCCAAAGGCGGCGGATATCGTGACCTGGGCAAACATACCCGCGGCCCTAGCCTTGGCGATCATCAGCGTGTTGGCGGCGATGCCATCTGCAACAGTCTGCCCCTGGTTGATGATGCCAAAGCCATCGGTGGCGACCAGCACGCAGCCGGCTTCGTCCAGACCGCGTCCTTTCCCGTTTCGGCCCGAAATCGCCCGATCGACCCCGCGTTCGTTCAGGCAAAGCCCGATGTAGCGCACGCCCGGTGCATCGGGCAGGCCGGCGACCACACCCTCTGCATCGGCCATTTGCGGCACTCGACGTGGATTGACAAAGCTTGCCACCTCGATGCGGCGGGCGCCCATGCCGATCAAACGGCTGATCAGTGCCAGCTTGTCGCCGGTTTCAACAAAGCCCGCTTCGTTTTGCAGGCCATCCCGAGGGGAAACTTCGACGATCTGAATGTCCATGGCTTTGTATACAATGCTGGTTCACGAAAGGCTAGGTGTTGCGGCCGAAAAGGCGTGATACGCCCGCCGGATATGCCCCGTCATGACAGCCCGGGCCCACTCTGCATCCCGCGCGGCGCAAGCCTGGATCAATTCCCCGTGTTCATGCGCCGATCGTTCCAGTTCGGTGCGGCCATAGCGGGCGGCGGTGCGGCGAACCACCGGCTGTTCGACGAGAGCCGTCAAAATGCTGGCGAGCCGCGGTGATGACGCGGCAGAGATGATGATGTCATGGAACTGCCGGTTTTCAGCAAGGAACGTTGTAACGTCAGGGTCCGCCATGGCCACAGCCGCAGCGATGCGAGCGTTGCAGGCCCGCAGTGTTGCCAATGTTTCGGGCGTGATGCGGGTTGCGGCGCGGGCGGCGGCATGGGCCTCCAGCATGGCACGCAAGGTGAACATTTCGCCGATATCGTCACTGTTCCAATCCGCGACAAACGGCCGTTGCGATTCTGATCTCACGACATAGAGTTCGGTTTCCAGCCGCCGCAACGCTTCACGCACGGGCGTTCGCGACACACCGCAGATTTCGGCCAGACCCACCTCCGTCAAAGACGATCCGGGTGGGGCATTGCCTGACAGGATCAGGCTACGGATTTCGGCATAAGCATGGTCACTAGCCTTTGACATGCGGTGCTGCTCGCCTGTTGCCGAAAAAACGCAAGCGTCATCTAAAGCCATTTGCCGCCCGGTGAAAGGGTTGACCGATATAATTTGTATACAATAATCTGGGGTCATAAATCCGGACATGTGCGTTCGGGCAACACATGCGGGGGTTTGCGATGCGCATTGCGGGATATCTTGGGTCAGTTTCGGGCGTTTTGGGGTTGTGCCTGGCGCTTTCGGCGCCGGCGGCAGCGCAGGCCGTCGCCACGACCGCCAGCAACGACGAGGGCGAAATCCTGGTCACGGCACGCCGTGACAGCGAACGCCTGATCGATGTGCCGGCGACCATCAACGTGCTGACCAGTGAGACGCTGGCGCGCACCGGCGTCATCCGCGCCCAGGATTTCCTGCAATTGACGCCTGGCGTCACCATCGTCACCGGCACGGCAGAAGCCGGCGATACCCAGATCAATATCCGCGGGTTGAACGGTGCGCGCGATGCCGAATCGAGCGTTGCACTGGTGGTCGATGGCATTTTGAAAACCAACACCGCGCAGTTGAATCAGAACCAGGGCACCCTGCGCCAGATCGAGGTGCTGAAGGGTCCGCAAGGCGCGCTTTACGGCCGCAATGCCGCGGCCGGTGCCATCGTGATCACCACCGCATCGCCCAGCGATGTGCTGTCGGGCGCGCTAAAGGCAAGCTATGGTGAATTGAATACCGGCGAAGTCACCGGCTATGTGTCGGGGCCATTGTCGGCCAATGTCGGTTATGTGTTGTCGGGCAATTATCGCACCACCGATGGCTATTACCGCAACAAATTCCTGGGCAACCAGAAGGTCGTCGATGACCAGAAAAACTATGGAATCGATGGCCGGATCGTCGCGAGGATCGGCGATGGCACGGAACTGGATCTGAAGGGTCGCTACGCCAAGCTGTCGGGCGCCTCGATCAATTTCAATTCCAGCTTTCACCTTCCGAATTTTGCAGGGGTAAACAAGGCGTTCTACGAAAACGTCAACGATCACCCGTTCGGCTATTATTCCAATATCCGCCCGACCAACGACATGAAAACCGTCGAGTTTTCGGGTAAGGTGACCCATGAATTCGATGGCATGAAGCTGACCGCCTGGGGCCTGTATTCCAACGTCAACCAAAGCCTGACCGCGGATGGCACATCGGCGGATTTTGCCCGCTATACCTTCCCGGGCGCGACCGCGGCGAGTGTTGCTGCCAGCAACAAATGCGTTGCCACCACCGCGCAATTGACCGGCTATCCAACGAACCCGCCAACCGGCATCGGCAAAGTCCCGACACCTTTCATTTTTGATCCCGTCAATGGATCGACCTTTGGCGCCTACTCGCCGTCAACCTGCGATGGCACCCAGCTTCAAAAGCGCGACCAAAAGGATTTCTCGGCCGAAGTGCGTCTGGCCTCCACCGGCGACGGCCCGATCAGCTGGTCCCTTGGCGCCTATTATCTCAACCTGAAGCGCGTCACCGGTATCAGCCTTGGTGCCGATCTGGGCCAGGGGGTGTTGCCGACGCTGTATAACGGCCCGGCCAGCACCAACCCGACCTCGCAACTGTTCAACGACAAGTTCCGCACCAATGTCTACGCCGGCTTTGGTTCGGTCGATTGGAAACCGAATGATGCGCTGCGCGTGGGTGCGGCGCTGCGCTATGACATTGAAGATCGCAAGACGAGCAATCTGGTGCCTTTGGTAACCGATCCTTTCTCTGGCGGGCCAATCAACCCCGGCCAGGCCGGCGGCGCGATTCCGCCGCAAAGCGCCAGCTTCAAGCAGCTGGAGCCGAAAATTACACTAAGCTTCAAGGCGGCCGACGAAGCGGTGCTATTCGCCAATTGGGGTGTTGGCTTCAAATCGGGCGGTTTCAACAATCAAGGGTCGTCTGCCATCGTCAATAACAATTTCAACAATGGCGTGACGTCGGGCACCATCAACGCCGGCGTGACGATCAACGACAAATACCGGAAAGAACGATCAAGCGCATTCGAAGTCGGGGTGAAGGGCAATTTGTTCGGCGGTCGTATCACCTATGATCTGGCCGGTTATTACACCCAGGTTCGTGACATGCAGTTCTTTGAATTTTTCGTCGGCGGGTTCGGGTTGCTGCGCGTCGTCTCCAACATCGACAAGGTTGATGTTTATGGCGGCGAATTGAATGTCACTGCCCGCATTGTCGATGGCTGGACGGTGTTCGGTTCGGGCAATGTGACCGGCAGCGAGATCAAGAAAAACAGCAGCCGTCCCGATACCGTTGGCAACAAATCCCCCTACACCGCCGATTATACGCTGAATTTGGGAACCCAGATCGTGCTGCCGATCAGCGATGGGTTGAAGGGTATCTTCCGCGCCGATTACCGGCTGACCGGACCGACATGGTTCCATACCGTGCAGAACCAGACGAAACCGACCTTGTTCAGTGGGTTGTTGCCGACTTCAACATTGGGCCTTCCGGCCTTTGTCGGCGATGCGAAATATGATGTTACCCAACGCCGGGCGTTCGGTATCGTCAATCTGCGGGCCGGCATCGAGGGCAGCAACTGGACGTTGACAGCCTTTGCCAACAACGCCTTTGACAAGCGATATCTCAACGAAGTCATCCCGGCGATCGAATTTGGCGGGACGTTCATTTCACCAGGGCAACGCCGGGTAATCGGGGTGGAAGCGGGCGTGAAGTTCTGATCGCAGCGCTGTAACCGCCAGGCTGATACC
Organism: Sphingomonadales bacterium; assembly: GCA_038228305.1. Taxonomy (GTDB): domain Bacteria; phylum Pseudomonadota; class Alphaproteobacteria; order Sphingomonadales; family Sphingomonadaceae; genus Sandarakinorhabdus. Next base: position 100,336 of record JBBRPI010000004.1, read on the forward strand.
TCTCCCTTAATCGGGAAAGGTATCAGCTGTAGTTGAAGCTTATGCTGACCCGGTCGCTTTTTGCGGCTCCGGCTGGGACTTCGTGGCGCAACCAGCTTTCCCACAGGAAGATCGTGCCGGGCCGGGGTGCGGCATAGACGAAACTGCGCGATTCCTCGGGCGCATCGGTCATGCGGCCGGGGGCGTTCATCATCAGCGGCAGGCGCGGGTCCTCCAGCTTCAATGGCCCGGCGCCGGCCGGCACGGCGATATAGATGGTGCCAGAAATGATGCTGTGCGGGTGAATATGGCCACTATGGCCGCCGCCGGGTTTCAGGATATTGACCCACAGGCTGTCCAGCTTTGGCTTGCGACCGCCCAGATCGAAATGCACGGCATCGGCAAAAACGCGGGCATGTTTGTCGAGATGGCGCTTTAGATCGGCAAAGGCCGGATCGCGCTGGGGCAGGTCGGTCAACGAGGCATAGCTGGTATAGCCGGGATAATTATTGGCTTTTGACCAGCCGCGGCCGGCGCGATCATCCTGCGCCAGGCTGCGGCACGAATGTTCGAGCTCGCCGAGCAAGGCTGCCTCGCCCAGTTCGGCTTCATAGAATGGCGTGGGGAACAGCTGGCGAAGGATCATGGCTGGGTTATGAAGGCTGACGCAGCTGCTGGGAAGGGCAGGGGGTGTTACGCCTCGCCTGTCTCGATCGCGCTGATCGTGGACCAATAGCTGTCGTCAGTTGCCCCGGCTTCCAGATCGGCGATTTCCTCGCTCAATATTGCCAATACCCGGCCGATCATCGCTTCGCGGGCGACTTCGCGGCGTTGGCGGACGGGCAGGGGGGCGGTATAGGACTCAATCGCTGCATGGCCGATGCCGGCGGTTTCGCCCAGCATTTCATGGCTATCGATGCGATCGCGCAGCACCGATACTTCGCGGGTCAGGGCGAGCACCATGGCAATCAGCCGGTCAATCGCCGGGTCGGCGTGGAACGTCGGCCGGGCGCCGCTGACGTGTTTTGGCAGCGGTTTCACAGCGGTTTCCGCGCCAGCAGGATCGAAAAACCGCGCTTGCGTGCGGCTGCTGCATCGCGATCATTGTTCTGGCTTTGCTGAACGACCGCTGCGACCAGCACATCGAGTTCGATATCCGCCGGCGCAAAACCCGCCTTGGCCGCCACCTCTGCCAGATCGATGCGGCGATACTGCCGCCAAAAAGGCTCATTGTTGTAATAGGTTTCGTTCTCCTGAAGGAACGTCGCATAGGGATCGCTGTCATCAAAGCGCGGCTGGTCGATGTGCAGCATGACGCCGCCGGGTTTCAGCAGGCGATGGCATTCGGCAAGAATGGCCGGCAGTGCGCGGGTGCTGGTTTCATGCAGCACGATATGGCTGGTGATCAGATCAAAACTGGCACCGGCATAGGGGGCATGTTCGGCGTCGCCCTGTCGAAACTGCACCGGAACGCCAAGGGATTCGGCGCGGCGGTGGCCATAGCGGAGCAGCGCCGCGCCGCAATCAAGGCCATGCAGCGCAGCACCGGGATAAACAGCGGCATAGGCCAAAGTCGAATGGCCAACGCCGCAGCCCAGATCCAGAACGGTTTCGGGCGCGAAATCGGGCAGTTTCGCCTTTAACCAGCGCGCCGCCAATTGGCCGACTCCGTCATTCATCGGCCCCATCAGGCCGGACATGTAAAGGTAGACGCCGCGATCATAGACGGCGCCTGCTGCCTCATCGCCCGGGCCGCGATCGGCGCAATAGCCGCCGGGCATGCAATGGATGTCGATGGCCGACATATAACGCGGCGGGGTGAAGTTTTCGGCCAGGGTGATGGTGCCACCGGCCGGTGTCGCGGGCATTGCAGCGGGGGCCGTTTCCACCGCCGGGATGACGCTGGACCAGATCAGTTCCTGGCTGGTGCGCCGGGCGGACAGATAGAATTTATACCATGAATCCGCCCCCATCGCAGTGCGCACCTGCTGCGGGGTTGCGGGCGCGTTTCCGGTGCTGCGCGCAAACGCCGGACCAGCGCGGCGATCATAAATCGTCCGATTGGCCGGCATCAATTCGCTGGTCACCAGATTGCGCAGCGTAAAGGCAAAATCCTGGGCGGCGCGGTCATCATGGCCACCCTTTACCAGCGCGGCGTGAGGCGCCTGATCGATGATGCTTTTCATCGGTTTACATCCTTTGCAGCTGCGATCCCGGCGAGCCGGCCAAAACCCGTGGCCGTCAACAGCCCATTTCCGGCAATATAGCCGGCCGCGCCGGCGCCTGATACCCCGCGCGCCGCGCCGCCGCCGGCGAACAGATTGGGCAGCGGCGTGCCATCGGGGCGCAAGACGCGCGCATCAGTATCGACAACCAGGCCGCCCTGGGTGTGGAACAAAGCGCCCGTCACCCGGGCGGCGCGATAGGGTGCGGCGAGCGGCGGTTTGCCGGTGAAATCCCTGCCGAACGGGCAAGCGATTTCGCCGCCTGTCATCCTGGCGACCTCGGTAATCGTCACGGTCAGCGCCGCCAACTGCAGGCCGGTCTTGCTGGCCAGATCGGCAATGCTGTCGGCCTCGATCACCGCGCCGGCGCTGATCGCGTCGCGATAATCGTCAAAGCCCAGCATCAATTGGTGCAGGCGTTGGTCAAAAATCGAAAAAGCAATTTGCCCCTTCTGCGCGACGATCTTTGCCGCCTGCACTGAATAGCCCTGCGCCTCGTCGGCAAAGCGCAGCCCGGCACGGTTGACCTGGAATCCCCCCTCCATGATAAGCGGCCAAAGTATCGGGATGCCATGGCCCGCCGCGAGTCCGCCATGCCCCTGATAGGCGTCCATATCGGCAGTGGCGGCGCCCAGCGCGTGCCCCCAGGCGATGGCGTCACCCTTGTTGCCGGGGTGGCCGTGAAAGACGGCACCGGTGATTTCGGGAATATGGCGGGCGACCATCTCAGCATTTCCGCCAAAGCCCGAGCAGGCAAGAATCAGCGCGCCACAGCCGATGGTTTCCCGCGCACCATCGGGGCGGGTAACGATGATTGCGGTCACGCGGTCGCCGTCGCAGACCAGATCGGTCGCCGTCGCATCCGTCAAAATATCAACGCCAGCTGCGGTGCAGGCGGTGAGCAGCGCCGCCATCAATTCCTCTCCCGTGCGATTCGGCGTGCCCATCATTCGCATGACACTATGGCCGGGATAGAGAAAGCCGGTGACTAGGCTCAGCGGGATGGCGTGGTTATTGCGCAGCCAATCGATCATCGCCGCCGATTGTGCTGCCAGCCGCCCAACCACTGCTGCATCGCCGCCGCCGGCCTTTGCCAGTATATCCGCCGCCATCCGTTCGGGGCTGTCGATTATGCCCTCGGCTTGCTGTGCGGGGGTGTTTGCAGCGGGGATCAGTCCCGTCGACATCGCGGTGGTGCCGCGGGGGGATGGGTCGCGTTCGATGACCAGCACATCCACCCCGGCATCCCGCCCGGCCAATGCCGCGACAAGTCCACAGGCGCCGCCACCGACGATGACAATCGGATAGCTGGCGATGGCATCGGGAGCGGCGGCAAGGATCGGCATCACTCGAAGACTAAGCGCGTCACGCAAATTGCCAAAAAACGCCCATGGTTTCACCGCAGGGCGGAGTTTCCTTGGGAACCCGCATCGGCCATGCTGCAGCTGTGCAGGGTGGCAGCATGGGTGGGGGCAGAATGAACACAGCAGACGAATTTCGGCGTGGTTGGCGGGTTGTCGTTGGCGGCGCCATCGGTGCGGCGTTTTCGATCTCGGCGCTGCCTTTTTATACCCTTGGTGTGTTCCTGAAACCGATCGCCGCGGCAACCGGTTGGGGGCGCGAAGCGATCCAATGGGGCTTTGCCTGCCAGATGCTGGCGTTGCTGTCAGTCAGTTGGGCCTGGGGATTGGCGATTGATCGCTGGGGCGCGCGCCCGGTCGCGATGCTGTCACAATTGGGGCTGGGTGTGGCGCTGTTCGCGTTGCCGTTTTTCGCCAGCAGTGTCTGGGGCTGGTATCTGGGCTGGGCGCTGGTTGGCGTGCTGGGCGCTGGCACCGGGCAAATGTCATGGACACGCGGCATCGCCGGCTGGTTCGACCGCGGCCGCGGTGCGGCGCTCGGCCTGGCATTGGTCGGCACCGGTATCGCCGCGGTGGTCGCGCCACCGGCGGTCACGGCGATCATCGCCCGCAATGGCTGGGAAATGGGGTATCACCTGCTCGGCGCCAGCGTTATCGTCATTGGCATGCCGCTGGTGGCGCTGTTGTTTCGGGACGCACCGAGCCACGCGAGCGGGGCGCCATTGGCCGGCATGACGCGGGCAGAGGCGCTGCGCGACCGACGATTCTGGACCATGTTGCTGGTGTTTTCCACCGTCACATTTGGCGTTGCGGGCATCATCCCCAGTCTTGTGCCACTGCTCACCGATCGTGGCCTGGATGCGCCGACAGCCGCACTTTATGCCGGATTTGCCGGTCTTTCGGTGATGGCCGGGCGGGCGGGGGCAGGGTTTCTGCTCGATCGATTCTGGGCCCCGATCGTGGCGTTGGTGTTTCTCGCCATTCCTGCGGCGGCATGTTTCCTTCTGGCAGGCGACGCACTGCCCGGCGGCGCGGTCATTGCGTTGGCGGTGACGCTTGTCGGGCTGGCGGCTGGCGCCGAATTTGATCTGATCGCCTATATGGCCAGCCGTTATTTCGGGATGAGGAACTATGGGTTTATCTATGGGGTGCAGATGGCCGGGGTGTTGGCGGCAACTGGCTTTGCGCCGGCCGCCTTTGGACATGTCCACAGCATCACCGGCAGCTATGATGCGGCGCTGTTGGGGGCAGGCGGCATTTTCTTGATCGCACCACTGTTGCTGCTGACCTTGGGGCGGTACCCCGATGCGGCGCAGGACGTTTAGCCAAAGCTTGATCCCGACTTTTTAACAGGCCCTGCCGCAGGTTTGGCAGGGTGATTCTGTGTTCACCGGCGTTTAATTTCGCGATCGACCTCGCTCACACGGAAGAAAAAACGATCGAAATCACAAATTGCTTCGCAGCATGATGCCACAAAAACTCGGTCTGGCGCGAAATGACGGAACATGACCCCTTACTTCATCAATTAGAAAGGCTTTGCCGCATAGAAAATAGCGGGGGCCACTCAAGATAGACGAATTGTTAATCTGTCATCGTTAGTGTCATATGCAGGGTCGCACTGGGGGGATGCGGGGAATATTCATACATGTTACGCATTATATGCGCTGCTGCGTGCTTGACGGTTGGGCTTTCTGCGACTCCGGCGATGGCCTTGATACGGACTGCCGACGGAACCAATTTTAAATCGGTGTTTGCTGCTGCAAATGGCGGCGATACCATCGTTTTGTCGGGGAACATTGGCACGTTCTTGATGGCCGATCGGTCTTTTTCGACGCGGCTGACTATCAACGCGACAAACGCAAATTTTACCGACACGCTGACTATCAAAAATATAAGCGGCCTGACGATGACAGGGGGTGCTTTCGGATCAACCACCACCGCCATGCGCGCCGGCCGCGCCGTCGCTGTCTATGGTGGCAGCAATATCAGTATTTCCAAAGGGATCTATGTTGGCAATGGCGCAGGCATGGGCCTGACCTTTGCCGGCACCACATCGGCATCGGCGACGGCAAACCAATTTTCGGGGCTGGGCCTGGGCATGGGCCTGACTGCTGTGACCAACACACGGCTGACCAGCAATATCTTCCGCAAAATGACCAAAGACGGTATCAACATTGCTGGCAGCTATCGCATCACCGCGACCGCCAACAAATGTAGCCTGGGCATACCCGCCCCCGGTGTCCACCCGGATTGCATCCAGTTATGGAGCATTGCGGGAACGCCGGTGCAATCTGATATCCTGCTCAACAACAACAATGTTCAAGGGCCAACCCAGGGGTTGACATCATTTACCCCGGCCAATGGCGGCGGCCTGCGCATCACGATCAAGGACAATTACATCGAAACCAGTTTTCCGCAGGGCATTGCCTGTTATGAATGTTCGGACTCGGTTTTCACCGGCAATACGCTTAAAACCTTGGCGGGCTCGCTGTACCAGACGCAGATGAACATCGTTGGCGGCACCAACAACATCATTTCGGGTAACAGCATTGCCGCCCGCGCTGTGATTGCACCGAAAAGCGCCGACAGCGCGCAACCGGGCAGCGACACGTCGGTCGATCCGCTGCCGGATTTCAGCGATCCGAGCCAGTTTTTCGACCCGCTTCCCAGCTTTGTCACCGACGATCTGGCACTGATCAACGCCGATGGATTCGACGATGGTACTGTGTCAGGTGATCCGACCGAAATTGCCGACGCATTGGACATGGCGGAACGTTCATCAATGTTTGCCCTGAATACCACCAATGTGCCGGAACCGTCGGTCTGGTTGCAGTTTATCGCTGGTTTTGGACTGGTTGGCGCCATGCTTCGGCGGCCGACGCGGACAATCGCCACAGCCAATTGACGAAATTTAGGCCGGTTGCGCCGTCGGGATTGCTTTGAACCCCGCGGCGTTTCCGGCCTATACGGGGCCATCTCCAAACCGAATGAGGTTCCATGCCCCCCTTCCTGTTGCTTGCCGCGGCATTTGTCCTGCCTGCGCCGCTTTTCGCCCAATCTGCCCCGGTGGCGGCGGTTGCTGCCACGCCAGATGCGCAACTGGCCCAGTTTTTCGATGCGTATGACAAGGCGCAACTGGCGCGTTCCCCGACCGGGCAAAGCTATCGCGGGATCAAGACCGATTATGACAAATGGGACGATGACAGCGATGCTGCCGAGCAAAAATCCAATGATGCCAATGTAATGGCGCTGGCCGAAATGCGCGCCCGCTTTGGTACGGCCGTTGTCAGCCCATCATCGAAACTGTCGTACCGGCTGTTTGAAAAGGCCATGGACCGGCGGATCATGAGCTTTCAATATCGCAACGACCATTATGTCTTTGATCAAATGAACGGCGCGCAAAGCGAATATCCTGCATTCCTGATCAACATCCATCGCATCACCAGCAAGTCTGATGCCGAGGCCTATATCAGCCGGTTGTCGGGCATTGCCGCGTCGTTGGACCAGAATATCGCCACGAGCGAAACCCGTGCCAAAAATGGCGTGATGCCGCCGAAATGGGTGTTCCCCTATGTGATCGATGATGCCCGGAATACCATCAAGGGCATGCCATTTGACAATAGCGGCGTCGATTGCCCGCTGCTCGCCGATTTCAAGGCCAAGGTGGCAAAGCTGGAGCTGTCTGATGCCGAAAAGACCGACCTCGCGGCACGCGCGACTGCGGCGCTGAAATCCGGCGTCGGCCCGGCCTATCTGCGCCTGATCACCGCGATGCAGGACCAGGAGAAACGCGCCGGCACGGTCGATGGCGTCTGGCGGTTCAAGGATGGTGCCGCCTATTACCAGAATAATCTGGAAGCCTATACGACCACGAAAATGACTGCGGTGCAGATCCACGCGCTAGGCCTCGCCCAGGTGGCGCGCATCCATGGCGAAATGATGGGCATTGCCAAGATGGTCGGTTTCAAGGGTGATCTGCCGGCTTTTTTGATGGCGATGCGGGACGATAAACGGTTTTTCCTGCCCGAAGGCGACGCCGGCAAGGCCGAATATCTGAAGCGCGCCAATGGTTTCCTGGCTGATCTGTCACCCAAACTGCCGTTGTATTTCGCCAAGCTGCCCAAGGCGCCGGTGGTGGTAAAGGCGGTGGAACCCTTTCGCGAAGCGTCAGCCGGCAAGGCATTCTATCAATCGCCAGCCGAAGATGGATCACGTCCTGGTGTGGTTTACGTCAACCTGTATCGCCTGGCCGATATGCCGACCATCGAGATCGAGGCGCTGATCTATCACGAAGGTCTGCCCGGCCACCATCTGGAGCGTGCCAATTCGACGGAACTGAAGGATGTGCCGGCGTTTCGCAAATTCGGTGGTTTCACGGCCTATTCCGAAGGCTGGGGGCTGTATTCCGAAAAATTGGCCAAGGACATGGGCCAGTATCGTGACCCATACAGCGATTTCGGTCGTTTACAGCTGGAACTGCACCGCGCCATCCGGTTGGTTGTCGATACCGGCATCCACGACAAGCATTGGAGTCGCGAACAGGCGATCGCCTATCTGAAGGCCAACAGCGCCGAACCCGAGGGCGGCATGCAGAAAGCGATCGAACGCTATGCTGTCTACCCCGGCCAGGCGACTGCCTATATGGTTGGCCGGTTAAAGATTTCGGAGCTGCGCGACCGCGCCCAGGCCGCCTTGGGGCCGCGGTTTGACATCAGGGCATTCCACGATGTTGTGTTGCGCACCGGCGCCGTGCCGCTGGATATCCTGGAAGAAAATGTCGATGCGTGGATCGCCACTGTGAAGCGTTGATGGCTTGCCTGCTCTGCTGTCGTCCGGCGGAGAGGTCGGGGTGGGCTCTGCCGCCTCCGGCGCTTTTGTCGGAAATCTACAATACGGCCGATCACGGCCAGCCTATCCACGGGTTGCGACCCAAAAGGAGCGTCGGCCCGGCAAATCCGCCAGCTGTGCGCATCCTTGCCTTTCCGGCCCGGAACAAAGCCTTTGTTCCGGGCCGTTTTTTGTCGCCTGTCGATCTCTGTCAATGATTAGCTTGTCTGTAATGTCAGGCGATTATAGCTTGTCTCTGACCAAGGGCGCATGCGGGGAAACAACCGCTTGATCAGTATCCGCTATTTCACCCCGGCATTGCCGCTGCGGGCCTATCTTTCGTCTTACTACTGGTTCGAATCGAACCTGGGCGTGTTCAGCGATCTGATGCGTGCCGAACTGCCGCAAATTCGCCTGGTTACCCGGGGCCAGGCGCAGAATCATTATGCCACCGGCGCCGTGCGGATCGGACAAGCGGCGCAATTGCAGGGTCCGACATCTGGCCCGGTCCGCTTTACCGCCTGCGGTCCGCTGCATCTGTTTGGCGTTGGATTGTTGCCGCTCGGCTGGGCGGCGATGATCGGCGAACCGGCCGACCGTATCGCCGATGATGTCGTCGATCTGGCCAGCGTCGTCGGGCCATGTGCGGATCTCGTGCTGGGTGCCATGGCTGCCGCCCCTGACGATGCGGCGCGGGTCGCGGCTGCGGATGCGTTTTTCCTCGGGCTGCTGGCGAAAGCGCACGCCAGCCCGCGCTGGTTCATGGCGTTGACCGATGACTGGTTGACCAGTTCCGCCGATCCCCAGGTTGATGTGCTGGTCGCCGCCAGCGGCATGTCGGCGCGATCGGTCGAACGGTTGGCAAAACGCCATTATGGCGCTTCGCCGAAATTGCTGGCGCGCAAATACCGGGCGTTGAACGCCGCCGTGCAGATCGGCAATGCCGAAGTCAGCGGTTGGGCCGATCTTGCCGCCGGCGCCTTTTACGATCAGGCGCATTTCATCTGGGAGTTCACGCAATTCACGGGCATGACGCCGTCGCGTTTCCAGGCAGAGGCAGCGCCGGTGACCAAATTGACCATTGCCCGCAAGAAACTGCTGCCCGGCCTGCCAAAGCTGGCTTTGTATAGTTAAACCCGGGACCGGGCGGCTGGCTTACTTCGCGCCCAGTTTGCGGCCCAAATATTCCACCGTCGCTGCATCGACCGTCGCCCAATCGTGCTGGCGCAGGAAATCATGAATTTCGTCGGGGATGATCAGTTCTTCATAATCCACGCCCTCCAGGCGCCGGACAAGATCGATGGTCTGGTTGACGCGGACATTGCGGTCATCATCGCCGTGGATGAACAAGACCGGCGATTTCCAGGTGGCGATGTCGGAAACCGGCGAGGCCTGATAAGACGTCACCAGCGCTGCATCATAAGCCTTGGCATCGGCATAGCCCAGCCCGCCACCTCCGACTTCGGCGATGACCTTTGACCAATCATGGACGCCGTGGATATCGACCCCGGCCTTGAACACATCGGAATTCTTGCCCAGCGCCTGCGCCGTCAACAGCCCGCCATAGCTGCCGCCCCAGATGCCGATGCGGGCCGGATCAACCCCCGGCAGCTTTTGCAGGAATTGCGCACCGGCCAGCACATCCTGATATTCCGATGCGCCGGCGGGGCCACCCTTGGCCGGGTGCTGAAAATCCCAGCCATAGCCAATGCCAAGCCGGTAATTAACCGACAGCACAGTAAAACCATGGCCAGCCAGATACTGGTTTACCGCATAGGCGTTGGAATAATAACGCATATATGACCAGCCGAGCAGCATCTGCCGCGGCGGGCCACCATGAACGAAGATGACGCCGGGTTTCTTCGCCGTGCCGCCGGCTGCTTCAAACAATTGGCCATGAATCAAGAGGCCGTCAGGGGCGGTGAAGGTCACTTGTTTCGGCACAACGAAATCAGCGCCGGCAAAGGTCGGGTCAACCGCCTGCCCGGCCAGATCGCTGCGCTTGCCGGCGGTGACAACGCCAAGTGTTGCCGGATTTCGCGCGTCGGCACCGATGAATGCGATACCATCGGCCAGTGCTGCGGGTGACCATTCCAGGCTTTCGCCGGCCGTCAACGCCTCGGGCGCGCCGCCGGTGATGCCAACGCGGAACAAATGCCGCCGGCCGTCGTCATCCTTTGTCGCGCCTGTATTGGCGGAATAGACCAGTGCCGTGCCATCGGGAGTTGTAGTAACATGTTCGACCATGAAATCTCCCGGCGTCAGCAACGTCGCGGTGCCGCCGCCGGCGGGAACGGCGTATAGATGCTGCCAGTTGGTCGCAGCCGACAGAAACGCCAGGCGATCGCCGGCCATCCAGCGCAAATTCGTTTCGCCGGTCACATCGGGGTAGCTGTCACGCAGGCCATTGCCGCTCGCCCAGGCGCGAGTGGCGGCACCGGTGGCCGAATCGGCCGTCCAGATCCCCCATGGTGCCGGCGCATCGACCATCATTGATTGCGGCCAGGCCGGGCCGCGCGCCAATAGCCGGACAAAGGCAAGCCGCTTGCTATCCGGCGCCCAAACGGCATTGCCATCACGCGATGTCGTGGGGGCCATCCAGCGCAAGGGCGTGCCGGGCGCCGCAAAAACACCGACGAAACTATGGTCACCGCGATTCGAGGTAAAGGCCAGCCGGCTGCCGTCTGGTGACCATGCGAGGTCACTATCTTTGCCGCGATCAAAAAAGGCCCGGTGGACGTCATCGGCATCGCCGATCACCTTTAGCCGGGTCAGCCAGACCTGGTTATCGCGGATAAAGGCAACCTCGCCTTTGGCCGAAATCGCCGGGTGGTCGCCTTCGGTGATCTTGGCGGCCTTGGAGCCTGGCGCCAGCCCGGCACGCCACAGCAAGATTTTTGGCTCGTTGGTGTCCGACGTCGGATTGGGCTGCAAACCGCCCGCCGCCGGCCAATTGCCATCATGATCGCCGCCGCGCACGAAAATCAGCATTTTGCCATCGGGGGACCAAGTCAGCCCGGTCAATTCCTGGCCATCGTCGCCGGTGAATTGCGTAACTTGCCGCGGGTTCATGCTCGGCGCATCGGCCACCCAGATGTTGCGGACGCCGCCGACAATGCGCACCCAGGCGATACGATTACCGGCCTTGTCTGCCACCAGATCGCTGAGAAACGGGTAGGCCAGAGCCTGCGGCAGGGTGAATTCTGCCGCCAGCGCCGGTGTGGTGATTGCCAGTGCCAAACCGAAAACCTGCCAGACCCGCATCATCATTCCCCCATGTTACACGCTCATAGTGGCCGCATCACCGCCGGCAATCAACCTGTTGGATATGGCTTTCCGTCCATGGTCAGATACGGGCCGCTGGCCGGGCTATACCGGTTTTCGGTCGTTTTCATGCCGATATCGGGATAGACACAGAAATCATCATCGCTGTGGTTGCCGATGACGATATAGGTCGCGTCCGCAGCCGATCGGTTGATCAGGTGGTGGGCGTTGCCGTCGCCCGCCGGATGGCCGATCACATCACCAGCGATGATGTCGTGCTCGCCATCATCGTCGATCAGCACCAGCGCGCCGGTCAGCATGATGACCAGTTCATCCTCATGGCTGTGGTGGTGGCGCTGGCTGGCCCAGGCGCCGGGCGGGATGCGCGTGATGTTGGCGCCAAACTTGTTGATGCCAACGGCGGGCGACAGGCGGCGCACATGGCGCGCGGCGCAGGGGCCATCATGCGGGGCGGGGTATCGGCTGCCGGCTGCCTCGGCGATGCTGTCGATGCGGGTGATCTGCGCCATCCTGTGCCTCTTTTGCGTCATTGCGTCGAATAATGCCGGGGTCTCTTTCGGTTCGCCGCTTTCGGCGCTACATAGCACGCGTTAAACCACAGGAGACACGGCCATACCACCGCCCCCACGCCGCATGATGAACACGCCCGCGCCGATGAACGGCCCGCGTTACGATGAATTCATCACCGTTCCCAAAGTCCGCGTCATCGATCAGGACGGGGAAAACCTTGGCGTTCTTTATACAAAGGAAGCCATCGCCACCGCCCATGAAGTCGGGCTGAATCTGGTCGAGGTTTCGCCTGGCGCCGATCCGCCGGTGTGCAAGATCCTCGATGTCGGCAAATTCAAATATGAGGCGCAAAAAAAGGCCGCTGCCGCCCGCAAGAATCAGAAAACGCAAGAGATCAAAGAGATCAAGATGCGTCCCAACATCGATGATCATGATTATGATACCAAGATGAAAGCGGTGCACCGCTTTATCGATGAAGGGGACAAGGTCAAGCTGACGCTGCGCTTTCGCGGGCGTGAGCTGTCACATGGCGAACTTGGCCTGGCATTGCTGGAGCGGGTGCGCGACGATTCGGCAGAATATGCCAAGGTCGAACAGACGCCGAAGATGGAAGGCCGCCAGATGCTGATGGTGATTGCGCCGCGCTGATACTTTACCTCCCCCCGCGCGATCGGAGATCGCCTCCGCTGACGCGGGGAGGTAGCATAGTCTGCAATCAGGCCAGCGCAGCGATCCAGGGGCGATCTGTTGCAATGCGCCTTTCATAGGCACCGATATTGGCGTCCATCGCCACTGTCAGCCCGATTTCGTCCAGACCATTGGTCAGGCAATGCTTGCGGAAGGGATCGATCGGGAAACTGAAACGATCCTGAAACGCTGTCGTCACCACCTGATTTTCCAGATCGACGGTGATTGGATCGGTTTGCGCCACCAGCATCAACCGGTCGATCTGTTCTTGTGGCAGCACCACCAGCACCATGCCGTTCTTGAACGCGTTGCCAGAGAAAATATCGGCGAACGATGGCGCGATGACGACACGGATGCCCATATCGGCCAGCGCCCAGGGCGCGTGCTCGCGGCTGGAACCACAGCCGAAATTGGCGCCGGCGATCAGGATCGGCGCGCCGGTGTTGCGATCATTATCAAAAATATTGTCGGGGTCTTGCCGGATGACGGTAAACGCCGATTTGCCCAGGCCGGTGCGGGTGATGGTTTTCAAAAACCGCGCCGGAATGATGACATCTGTATCGACATTTTCGGCGCCAAACGGAATCGCGGTGCCGGTGAGGGTGGTAAAGGCATGCATCACTTGTTCCTGCCAGAATTGCCCGGCGGAATCTAGCGTTGCCGCAGGCGCGCGAGGACGGCACGCCGCAGCGCCTGGGGCGGCAGGCCAAAGGCCCGCAAAAACGCCCGCCGCATGCGTTCCGGATCACCAAAGCCCGTCGCCAGCGCAATCGCATCCACCGGTGCACGGCCGGTTTCGACCGCGGCCCGCGCTGCCTCCAGCCGCAGGCGTTCGATGGCCCGCGCCGGGGTGGTGCCGGTTTCGCTGTGAAAACTGCGGGCGAACTGGCGCGGGCTGATCCCGGCGGCCGCTGCCAGCCGTTCGACTGGCAGGGCTTCGGCCAGATGCTCGCGGGCATAGGCCAGCGCCCGGCCGATGCGGTCTGATGCCACCGGCAGCTCGCCCAGGCTGGAAAACTGCGATTGGCCGCCCGGCCGGCGATACGGGACGACCATTTCCTTCGCCACATTGGCGGCCACCGCCTCGCCCAGATCATCGGATACCAGCGCCAACGCCAGATCGATGCCGGCGGTGATGCCGGCCGACGTCCAGACCGGGCCATCGTGTACAAATATCCGGTCAGGTTCGATGACCGCATTCGGGCAAAATCGCGCCATATCGGCCGCCCGCCGCCAATGTGTCGTCGCCCGCCGGCCATCCAGCCAGCCCGCTGCGGCCAGCACGAAACTGCCCGAACAGACACTGGTGACACGGCGGGCGGTTGATGCGCGAATGAAATCCAGCAACGGCTGCGATGCGATGGCAGCGCGGATGCCATTGCCGCCAACCACCATCAGCGTGTCGCAATCCGCCATCGCCAGCCCAGCCGCCGCTACCCCCAGCCCCGATGACGCCAGCACCGCGCCGCCGCCCTCTGCCAGCGTCGTGATTGCATAGGCCCCGACGACGATGCGGCTGGCGATTTCAAACACCGCCATCGGCCCGGCCAGATCCAGGATCTGAAAATCCGGAAAGACCAGAAAATTGATCGCACGCGTCATGGCGCAAAAAGTGGGAACAATGTCATTTCAGCCATAGTCAAGCCATGCCACAACGCCGCTGTCAAATCAGGAGACCCGTCATGACCGAACCGTTGAACATCGTCTTCCCAATCTACCCCGGCCTGACCCAGCTCGATTTCACCGGGCCTTTCCAGTTCCTGATCCGCCTGCCCGGCGCCCGCGCCATCATCGCATCGGCGCAAGGCGGCGATGTCGCGGCGGAAGGCGGCATGGTTTTCGGCCACACCGCCCGATTGGCCGATGTCGCATCCTGCGATGTCATCTGCGTCCCCGGTGGCTTTACCGCCACAGAGGCCGCGCTCGATCCGGATTTCATCCCCCATATCCGCCGGCTGGGGCAGGGCGCGCGCTATATTACCTCGGTCTGCACCGGATCGTTGATCCTGGGGGCGGCCGGGTTGCTGGCCGGCAAACGCGCCGCCTGCCACTGGCAATGGCGGCACCTGTTGCCGTTGTTTGGCGCCATACCCGATCCGGCGCGGGTCGTGCGCGACGGCAATATCTTCACCGGCGGCGGTGTAACGGCCGGCATCGATTTTGCCCTGACTTTGGTCGCCGAAATCGCCGGCGATGACTATGCGCAAGGGCTGCAACTCGGCCTGGAATATGCCCCCGAGCCGCCGTTCAATGCCGGCACCGCGGATACCGCGCCGGCAGCAGTGCTCGCTGCGGTCAACGCAAGGGTGGCACCGTTGATGGCAGTGCGGGAGGCACAGGCCCGCGCGGCCGCGGCAGCAATGGGGTAGGGCAGCGCCGCCACAGGCTCTTTATGTTTCCATCCCGCCTGCTAAGCGATACCGATGACCAAGCAGCACCTCTATCTCGTCGATGGTTCGGGCTATATTTTTCGCGCCTATCACCGGCTGCCGCCGCTTACCGATCCGCACGGCACCCCTGTCGGCGCGGTTTACGGTTTTACCGCGATGCTGTGGAAATTGATCACCGAACTGGCCAATGCCGAGGCGCCGACGCATCTGGCGGTGATCCTGGATGCCGGCAGCCACACGTTCCGCAATGACATGTATCCGTTATACAAGGCACACCGGCCGCCGGCGCCCGAAGATCTGGTGCCGCAATTCCCGCTGATCCGCGATGCGGTGCGGGCATTCAGTGTGCCGTGCATCGAACAACAAGGTTTTGAGGCCGACGACATCATCGCCAGTTATGCCCTTGCGGCGCGCGATGCCGGCTTCAACGTCACCATCGTCTCGTCCGACAAGGATCTGATGCAATTGGTGCAGCCGGGCATCGATCTGCTCGATACGATGAAGAACCAGCGCATCGATCGCGCCGAAGTCATCGAAAAATTCGGCGTTCCACCCGAGCAGGTGGGCGACGTTCTGGCATTGATGGGCGACACCGCCGACAATATCCCCGGCGTCCGCGGCGTAGGGCCCAAAACCGCTGCCGAATTGATCGTCGAATATGGCACTGTCGAGGGCGTGATTGCCAACATCGATGCGATCAAGAAGCCCAAGCTGAAGGAAACGCTGGCGGCGTCGATTGAGGCGGCGCGGATGAGCCGCGAACTGGTGCGGCTGAAGGATGACATTCCGCTGGCCGAACCGCTGGACAGCCTGACTCTGCGCCACCCGCCGCACGGCCCGCTGGCGGCGTTCCTCGCCAAACACGGCTTTCGCGGCATGCTGTCGAAATTGGGTCGTGAGGCCGAGGCGGCGCACGCCATGCCGGTTCCGACCACTGCTGATGCACCGGCGATAATTCCGTTCACCCACAGCGATTATGAAACCGTTACCACCATGGATCGGCTGCACTGGTGGGTGGCAGAGGCCATGCGGCTGGGCAGCGTCGCCGTCGATACCGAAACCGATGGGCTGGACACGATGCGGGTCAATCTGCTCGGCATCAGCATGGCAACGGCACCTGGTATCGCCTGTTATATCCCCATCGGGCACCAGTCGGGCGAAGGCTTGCTCGCCGAAAAGGTGCCGCAACTGGCGCTGGCCGATGTCATTGCCGCGCTGAACCCGGTGTTCGCCAGCCCGGCGGTGCTCAAAATCGGCCAGAATCTGAAATATGACATGATCGTGCTGCGACGCCACGGCGTGCCGGTGCTCGGCCCGTTCGATGACACAATGCTGCTCAGCTATGCGCTTGATGCCGGGCGGTGGAACCATGGTATGGATGATCTGTCCACCCGCCACCTCGGCCATACCCCGATCGCCTTCAAGGACGTGACTGGTGGGGCAAAAGGCAAATGGGATTTTGCCCAGGTCGATCTGCGCCGCGCAACGGATTATGCCGCCGAAGACGCCGATGTGACATTGCGCCTCCACGCCAAATTCCGTGACCGGCTGTGGCGGGAACAGGTGACGACAATCTATGAAACCGTCGATCGCCCGGTGATGCCGGTGATCGCAGATATGGAAATGGCCGGCATCCGCGTCGATCGCGCCGCGCTGGCCGGGCTGTCCGCCGCCTATGAAATCGAAATCGCCCGGCTGGAGGGCGAAATCCATACGCTCGCCGGTGGCCCGTTCAGCATTGGCAGCCCGAAACAATTGGGCGAAGTGCTGTTTGAACGCATGGGGCTGAAATCCGGCAAGAAATCATCGAAAACCGGCGCCTGGACGACCGATGTGACCGAATTGGAGCGGCTGGCGGGGGAGGGTGCCGACATCGCCACCAAAATCCTCGATTGGCGGCAGCATTCGAAACTGAAATCGACCTATACCGATGCCTTGCAGGCCCAGATCAACCCGCAAACCGATCGTGTCCATACCAATTATGCGCTGGCCGTTGCCTCCACCGGGCGGCTGTCCTCGAACGACCCCAACCTCCAGAATATCCCGATCCGCACCGAACTCGGCCGCCGCATCCGCCATGCCTTTGTCGCTGCCCCCGGCAATGTGCTGATGGCCGCCGATTACAACCAGATCGAACTGCGGCTGGTCGCCCATATCGCCGATGTGCCGGAACTAAAGGCGGTTTATGCCGAAGGCGGCGACGTTCACGCCCTGACCGCGCAGGAAGTGTTCGGCGAAGTCACTCGCGACACCCGCGCCAGGGCGAAAACCATCAATTTTTCGATCATCTATGGCATTTCGGCGTTCGGGCTCGCCCAGCGACTGGGTATCGATCGCGGCGAGGCAGCGCGCTATATCGACCTGTATTTCAGTCGGTTCCCCGGTATCCGCAATTACATGGCCGAAACGATCATTTTTGCCAAGGAGCATGGCTTTGTCACCACGCTGTTCGGCCGCAAGGCGCATGTGCCGCTGATCCATTCCAAAAACCAGGGCGAACGCCAGTTTGCCGAACGCGCCGCGGTCAATGCCCGGGTGCAGGGGACGGCGGCGGACATCATCAAGCGGGCGATGGCTCAAATGCCCGGCGCGCTGGCGGCGGCAGGGTTGGGCGGCACCAAAATGCTGCTGCAGGTCCACGATGAACTGGTGTTTGAAGTGCCGGCGAGCGACATCGCTGCGGTAACGCCGGTGATCCGCGAAACCATGGCCAATGCGCATCGGCCATTTGTCGACCTGTCGATCCCGCTCGGCGTCGAGATCGGTTCCGGCCCCAGCTGGGGCGACGCCCACTGACGTTTTACCTCCCCCCAGCGGGGGGAGGTCGGATTCGCTCTTGCGAGCCGGGAGAGGGGCTTGCCTTGTGCCGCCAAAGCAAGCCCCTCGCCCGGCTCAGCGAACGCGCTGAGCCCGACCTCTGCCCGGCGGGGAGCAGTGTCACACCTCGAACAGCGCCGCCGCGCCCATGCCGCCGCCCACGCACATCGTCACCACCACGCGCTTCGCCTGCCGCCGCCGGCCTTCGATCAACGCGTGCCCGGTCAACCGTGATCCCGACATGCCGAACGGATGGCCGATCGAAATCGCGCCGCCATCGACGTTGATGCGGGCGGGGTCGATGCCCAGCCGGTCGCGGCAATAGATCACCTGCACCGCAAACGCCTCGTTCAATTCCCACAGGTCTATATCGTCCACTGTCAGCCCGTGCCGGGCGAGCAGTTTCGGCACCGCGAACACCGGGCCGATGCCCATTTCCTCCGGGCCGCAGCCCGCAACCGCAAAACCGCGAAACACCCCCATCGGGGTCAGTCCGCGGCGTGCCGCCTCGCGATCCGACATCACCACGCACACGCTGGCGCCGTCTGATAGCTGGCTGGCATTGCCGGCGGTAATGGTGCCGCCCTCGCGCACTGTCTTCAGCGCCGCCAGCCCTTCGATCGCCGTGTCGGGGCGGTTGCCTTCATCCTTGGTCAGCGTCACCGCCTCAAACCCCACGCTGCCATCCTTGGCAGTCAGGCGTTTCTGGGCTGCAATGGCCACGATTTCGGCATCAAAGCGGCCGTCCATCTGCCCGGCGGCGGTGCGGCGTTGGCTTTCCAGGCTATATTCGTCCTGGGCAGCGCGGCTGATGCCATAGGTGCTGGCGACATAATCAGCGGTTTCGATCATCGGCCAATACAGCGCCGGCATGGTTTCGGCGATGCCATCCGACCGGTAACGCACCAGATTTTTGTGGGGCAGGACCAGCGACACCGAATCCAGCCCGCCGGCGACGTAAATGCCGTCCTCGCCTGCCCGCAACCGCTGCGCCGCAAAGGCGATCGTCTGCAACCCCGATGCGCATTTGCGATCAATCGTGGTTCCCGACACGCTGACCGGCAGGCCCGCTGCCATTGCCGCTACCCGCGCGACATTGTTGCCAACCGCGCCCTCAGGGTGGGCGCTGCCCAGCAGCACGTCCTCAACCTCTGCCCCCGCCACCCCGGCGCGTTCCAACGCGGCGCGGATGACATGGCCGGCCAGCACCGGGCCTTCGCAATCGTTGAGCGCGCCCTTATAAGCACGGCCAATCGGGGTACGAGCGGTGGAAACGATCACGGCTTCGGTCATCAAGGTTCCTGTCTTTTGATGGATGAGATAGCGCCGACCCGCCGATATTGTCGAGCTGATCATCGTTTCGTTCGCGGGATCACATGCCTGTTTAGGCAATTGCGTGGCAACCGGCAGCGTTGTTAATATCTGCTAACAAAACAACGGGTGCGCGGAACCGTCGCTGGTTTTCCGGTGACAGCAAGCAGGGGTAATCATGCGCAATATTCTAATTCCGGCCGCCGCAGCGCTGATGATGGCGTCGGCGCCGGTACTGGCCGACCAGGCCATCGGTCTTGGTCCACAAGTTTCGATCTTCAGCCTGTATGCCCGCGGCTATTATTTCACCGCGCCAACCGATTTCACCATAACAGGCGTGAAATCCCTGACCGCAGCGTCATATGGCACCCAGAATATCGAAGTGTTGAAGATCAACACCGCGCTCACCCCCTATGATCCGTCGGTCAACGGCGATTTTGACGCGATCAAGAGCAATGCTTTTTCGGTTCTGGGCCTGTATCTGAACAATGCAACGCCCGGCTATATCGCCACCAGCATCGTCGTCCATACCGGCGATATCATTGGCATATTGGGTGATCGCGGCGGTGCCACTAGCTATGCGTCCGGCGCACCCTATGCCACGTCAATCGCTGGCAACGCGGTGTCACTGTATCGGTTGGGTTTTCAAGACTTGCTGTCAAACAGCCCCGCCTTTGATATCTTCA
This sequence comes from Sphingomonadales bacterium, assembly GCA_038228305.1. Lineage (GTDB taxonomy): Bacteria > Pseudomonadota > Alphaproteobacteria > Sphingomonadales > Sphingomonadaceae > Sandarakinorhabdus. The sequence goes on from JBBRPI010000004.1 coordinate 120,414, forward strand.
CCGAAGTGCCGTCCAACAGCACCCGTTATGGCCGGATATCCTTCACCTATTCCACAGGTGGCGGCGGTGGCGGCACGGTGCCCGAACCGGCAAGCTGGGCGCTGATGATTATCGGGTTCGGTTGCATCGGTTCGGCGCTGCGCCACCGGTCGGGCTTGCGTCTTCCCGCTTAAACAGGCCATGGCGGGGGCATGGATTTGCCGCCGCCGCTTATTGCCGAAATCATTGTCACCGGCACCGCGCTTCCCATCGCCCCCGGTGCTGCCGCCTATTCGGGCGTCACCATCAGCCATGATCGGCTGGCCGGCACCGCATCCGGGCGGATCGAGGATGCGCTGAAGGATGTGGCGGGCCTTGCCGCCTTTCGCCGCACCGACAGCCGCGCCGCCAACCCGACATCACAAGGTGTCACCCTGCGCGCGCTGGGCGGCAATGCTTCATCCCGGGCGCTGGTGCTGCTCGATGGTGTGCCGATTGCTGATCCGTTTGCCGGTTATATTCCGTGGAATGCCATCGATCCGGCGACGCTGGCCAGCGTGCGCGTCACCCGCGGTGGCGGCGCTGGCGCGTTCGGGGTTGGCGCGGTCGCCGGGACGCTGCAATTGAACAGCGGCGGGCCCGATATTCTGGCGCCTGTCGCGCTGTCGCTGGCCGGCGGATCGCGCAACAGTTGGACGGCAACTGGCACGGTGACAACGCGGCTGGGCGGCGGCTTTGTGTCGGCCAATGCGCGCTATGATCGCGGCGATGGCTATCTGCTGATACCCCGGAACCAGGCCGGGCCAGTCGACATTCCGGCACGCTACCACAGCTGGGGCGGGTCGCTGCGCGCTGTCATGCCAACCGGCGACAACAGCGAGCTGCAGGTCACCGGCCGAGTCTTTGATGACGTGCGGCTGCGAGGCCTGGCGCTGGCGGGATCACAGGCAAAGGGTGCCGACGCCAGCGCCCGCTTCATCGCCCGCGGGCGCTGGGGGGTCGAAGCGCTCGCCTATGTCCAGACCCGTGATTTTTCCGGTCAATTCGCCAGCGTCGCCGCCGGCCGGGCAACCGCAACGCCGTCGCTTGACCAATATCGCACCCCGGCAACCGGCATCGGTGGCAAGCTGGCGCTGCGGCCGCCGGTCGGCGATGCTCATAATCTGGAAATCGGCATTGATGCCCGGCGCGGCAATGGCGCCACCCATGAACGGTTTCGCTATGTCGGCACCGCCTTTACCCGGTTGCGCGATGCCGGCGGTGCATCATCAACATTTGGCGGCTATGCCGAAGACAGTTGGACGCCTTCAGATGCCGTTACGCTGACCGGCGGCATCCGCGCCGATCATTGGCAGATCGCTGCGGGCCATCTGACCGAAGTGGACAGCGCCACCAGTGCCGGCACATTGCGCATCGAGCCGCCCGCCCGCAGCGGTTGGCGGGCAACAGCGCGCGGCGGCGTCGTGTGGAAACCCATCGGATCGCTCGCCCTGCGCGCGGCGGCCTATAGCGGCTTTCGCCTGCCGACCTTGAATGAGCTTTACCGCCCGTTCCGCGTTGGCGCCGATGCGACCGCGGCCGATCCGGCGCTCGGGCTGGAACGCGCACGCGGGGTTGAGGCGGGGCTGGACTGGCGGCCGTTGTCCAGCGCGCATCTGTCGATCACCGCCTATGCCAACACGCTGTCGGGCGCGATTGCCAATGTCACGCTGGGCAATGGCCCGGGCAATTTCCCCCAGATCGGCTTTGTGGCGGCAGGCGGATCATTCCGGCAGCGGCAGAATCTGGATGCGATTACCGTGCACGGCGTGGAGGGCGATGCCGGGCTTGAAATCGACCGGTGGAGCGGCATCCTCTCGGTCGCCTGGGCCGATGCACGAGTGCAGGCATCTGGCGTTGCTTCGGGTTTGAATGGCCTGCGCCCGGCGGTAAGCCCGGCGATCAGCACGTCGGCGACATTGGCCTGGACCGGCGACGCGCTGCGCACCGCAATCACCCTGCGCCACAGTGGCGCGCAATTCGACGATGATCAGAATTTGCGCCGCATAGCCCCGGCCACCACTATCGATGCCTCGGCCCGCCTGCGGCTGGGCCATGGCCTGTCGGTCGAGGCGCGCGGCGAAAACCTGGGCAATACGCTCGTCGTGTCGGGCATTGCCGCCGATGGCACGATCGATCGCGCGCAGCCGCGGACATTGTGGGTCGGTCTGCGCTGGGAGGGGTAGGTAGAGCCGCCGGAGGCCCTGTTAAGTCCCACGCGTCATAACAACGCTCGATACGCCCGGCCAAACTCCCCCACCGTGCGATCCCAGGAAAATTCCATTACCCGTTGCTGCCCGGCGGCGATTTGGGCGGCGGCAAGCGACGGTGACAGCGCGACCGATTCCATCGCCCGCATCAGGCTGCCGGGGTCGCCAGGCTGGGCATAGATCGCTGCGGGGCCGCACACTTCAGGCACCGAACTGATATTCATCGCCACCACCGGGCAGCCCGCCGCCATGGCCTCCAGCAGGGGGATACCGAACCCCTCATACAGCGACGGGTAAACGAACACCGCCGCCCCCGCATACAGCCGCCGCAGCGCGTCATCATCGGCGCCGCGCTGGCGAACCTGGGCCGACAGGCCAAGGCTGGCGATGGTCGCGATTTCCTGGGGATCAAAGGCACCGCCGCCGACGGCAAGCAAATCGAAATCCCCCCGCAGTATCGGCGACGCGGCAAAGGCAGCCAGCAGGCCATCAAAATTTTTATAACTGCGCCGCGGGCCGACATGCAGCAGATAGGGCCGGGCTGCGGGCGAAATTGGCGGTGCCGGCGGCGCACCAACTGGCCGATCAACCCCCAACAGTGCCACGCTGGATTTCGCCGCCGCCGCCGGGTGAATGGCGATCAGGTCATGGCGGGTGTTTTGCGAAACACAGATCAGATGGTCGGCCCGATCCACCGCCGCCGCCTTTAGCCGCGCCGTCGGATCATTGGCCGGAAAACTGCCGGGGAACAATTCGTGGATCATGTCGTGCACGATCACCACCACCCGCGCCCGTCGCGGCGCGGTGCGATGCGCGGCGTAATAGGTTTCCTGCACAATGTCGGGATCATGACGGGCGAGCAACGGTGCAATGATGGCGGCATCAACGGCGCGGGCAAAGCGTGTTCGCCACAGCGTTGCCGGAATTTGCCGCCCAAACACCAGCCCAGGCGGCAGATCCATCAGATGCGCGTTGATGTGCAGCGGCGCAAAAATTCGCACATCATCACCCGCCGCCGCCAGCCCTTGCGCAATCCGGCTGTTCACCCGTGACACGCCGCCATAATGCTGGACGACAAAAATCTGATGGTCAAAGGCGATTTTCACAAAGCGGAACTGCCGGCCTTTGTCTGCACGAACGGCGCCGGTGTTGGTCAGCCGCCGCCGCAGATGCCATGCTACGGCGTCGGTTTCAACCGGCGGTGCGCCGCCGGCCCAATTGTGCACACAATGCCGGAGCCTGTGCCGCCGTGCAGAAATCCGGCGGGTGGCCCGAACTTTGCCAATATTCGAACAGCCCGATCCGGTGCACCAGCGCCGCGAACGCCGGGGTCTGGCGGGCGCTGGCAAAGCCGGGGGAATACAGGCTGCCCAGCGAATTATTATACCCGACAGTGCGAAACCGGCGCTCGGCGGCATCAATCGCCGCCAGGTCATGCCCGCTCCACGCCAGCGCCATCACGGTCAGCGCCGACAAAGACGCGCTGTCCTTTGCAATCGGTTCAAACGCCGCCCCGGCCGCGTGCGCCGCCCGCATATCGCCCGATGCCAGCGCAGCCACCAAAGGCCCCATGGCGGCGCGAACCTGATCATCTGGCACCGCCGTGACCAGCCGGCGTGCCATCGCCCAATCCCCGCCGGTGATCGCGGCGGTCAACCAGATCCGGTCGATTCGGGTGCGATCAGGCTTTGTTGCGGCATCGTCGACAAAGATCGGATACGCCTGCCGATAACGGCCGGCCATCGTCAGGGTTTCGGCCCGCGCCATCGTGATGATCGGGTTGCCCGGCAGGATCGCAAGGTTGCGCTTATAGGCGTCAAGCGCGTCCTGCAGCCGGCCAACCGACACCAGGAAATAGCCCTGAACGTTCCATTCGTCACCCCAGCCGGTGGGGCGGGCCCGCAACGCGCGGGCGATCTGCGCCTGCCGCGATGTGAAGTCATGAAGCGGCGTCAGCATCGCCTGCGTCAGATAGATGTTGGAATTATCGGGATCGAGTTTCTGGGCGACAGCCTGGGCCTGCATCGCTTCATCCCGCAACCTGTCGGGGTCGCTGCCGCCATTGTGCATGATATGATAGGCCAGGATTGACGCCAGGGTCACCTGTGCCGAAACGAATCGCGGATCAGCCTTGGTCGCCGCTCGCAGCGTGTCGACCAGCTCGTCTGCATCCCAGTTGCTCTTGTTGTTGCCCTCGCAGTAACTCGCCCATGCCGCCAGCGCTGCTGCCGGTTTCGGCACCGGCGGCTCCTCAGCCCCTTCGATCACGCAACGCGCCGCCAATGCCAGTTGCGAACCGATGCCCACCATCGGCGCATTGCCGGCGATCCTGACCTGCGGTGTCCAGATGGGTGCGGCGATACCCGGTGCATGCAGTTCGGCAAACACGGTGACGCCATCGGGCGACTGCGCCATTCGGCCGGTCAGCCGATAATCCGCTGCCGAACCGCGGCCGGCAATGGCCTGAAATTTTGCCGGAACATTGGCGGTCAAAATCGCACTGCGCAAAGTCTCGACTGTATCAGCCGACACGCCCGAAATCGCAAAAGGTTCGACATAAAGCGCCGCCACCGGCACCGGCTGCGCTGGCCGCAGCCACCAGACGCCCAGCGCCAGCAAGGCAGCAAGCGCCGCAGCGCCGGCGCCGGCGGATGACCGCCGCCACACCGCCGATGATGACCGTTGCGCATTGGCCGCCACGACCACCGCCGCTGACGCGAGCCCGCGCGGTGCCGGGCTATCAACCGGAGATACCGGGCCAATCAGCCGGTAACCGACCTTGGCAATGGTTTCGATGCGAAAACTGCCGTCGCCGCGTTCATCGGCCAGTCGCCGCAGCCGGGCGATCACCCGGCTGATGCTGTCTTCACCAACGATACGCCCGTCCCAGCATTGGCGGATCAGTTCATCGCGGCTGACGATATCGCCGCCGGCTGCCGCCAGCACGACCAGCACCTGCATGACGCGCGGTTCCAGCGTTTCGGCGCTGACCGTCGTTGTCGATACTTGCCGCAGCGCCGGTTCAACTTTGATTGGGCCCAGCCGAAACGGCGCGGCGCGCGCAAGATCAATCTGGCCTGGCTCGTTCACTGCGTACCCCCGCTTGTGGCGCAACGCTATCGCAACGCCGGTCGAATGCCCAAGCGAATTGGCCATTTGCCGCAATCATCGGGGTTTCATCGGGGAATCATCGGATCGATGTCATGTCGCCGGCCTCGGCCTTCGCGCAGTTTGGCACCGGGTTCAACAGCACCCTGAACCCAGTGGGTACCAATAACAGGGAGATATTCATGACCATCAAGACAGGCATTCTTGCCGCCAGCGCGTTGCTGTTCGCGGCAACCAGCGCCAGCGCAGCGGTTCAGACAGTGAGCCGGCATGGCTCGATCTTTTTCCAGTTCGCGCCGGATTTTGCCTATAACCCCGACCATCTGACCTCTTTGCTGGATTTTCAGATCGGCGACGCCATCGATCTGACCATCACCTATGACGATGCCGAAATTGGCCCGTTGGTGCGCGGCATCAACGCCAGCCCGAACCCGTTGCTGACCAACCCCAACATCACCGGCGTCGCGCTGGGCAATGGCAACCCGGCAAACAGCGTCACGTTCACGGTTGGCTCGCATACCGTCGGCCTGAGCGATTTCGCCTGCGCGCCCGACCCCGACGCCTGTGAGGCGGCAACCGGTTTCGATTTCCATTTTGGGCCAACGGCGATCTTTTATCGTGGGCGATTCCTGGGCATCGATTCGCTTTTCGGCATCGGCGGATCGCCGTTTACCAACCCCGGCATTGGTCAATTCGTGAAATATGTGCTTGTCGACGGTGATCCGACATTCCCGGCTGCGGTTGGTGCGCCGAACCGCACCGATTACGTGTTCTTGTCGAGCGCAGGGCAGGGAAATTTTGTCTTTCTTGGCAAATTCGATGGCCCCGGCGTTACCTCGGTTCCCGAGCCTGCCAGTTGGGCCATGCTGATCGCCGGTTTCGGCCTGACCGGCGCCGCGATGCGCCGGCGTCAACAGGTTTCGTTGCTGGCTGACGGGTGGATTGGCCGTGCCTGACCGTCACGCTGGCCTGTGCCAGCGTGACGGTCCTGCCGCTCAAATTCCCGCATACCATTCGTAACCCCGGTCTTCCCAATAACCGCCCTTGCCGCTGCCATAGCCATCCAGGCTGGCAACGACATCGATGCCGGTCACATATTTCGCCTGTTTATAGCCCAATTGCCGTTCGATCCGCATGCGCAGCGGTGCGCCATGGCCAACGCTGAGCGGCGCGCCGTTCATGCTGTGCGCCAAAATGGTCTGTGGGTGAAACGCATCGACCAGATCGACGCTTTCGTAATAGATGGAGGTCGATTGGGCGCCGCCCTTTGACAGTTCGCCGCCATAATTATCGGCGCATCGGAACACTGCATAACGCGCATTGGTTTTCATGTTGGCGGCCTTTAACAACAGCCCCAGTGGCACACCGGTCCATTGGCCGATGGCGCTCCAGCCTTCGACACAATCGTGCCGGGTGATCTGGGTGCGGGCCGGCATGGCGCGGATCTGGTCCATGCTCAGCGTCATCGGGGTGTTGACAAGGCCGGTGATTGCCAGCTTCCAATCGGCGAAATTCGCCGCCTTGTGGGCCTGATACTCGGCCTCCATCGGTTCATGGGTGCCATTAACCTTGAAAACCGGCGAAATATCGGCGGCGCTGAATTCCTGTGCCAGGCCATTGCGGCCAACCAGCCTTTGCCAGCGCAGCGTAGCACCCTCTGCCGATTGCGCGACCGCCTTCAACTTGTCGTTGGTCGCCAGTTTGTCACAGCCTGCCAGCAACAGCCCGCCACCGACCGCGATCAGGCCGCGCCTTGAAACACCGTTCATTTTGCACCTTTGGGATCGACGCGGAACTTGCCGGTGATCATTGATCGAATTTCATTATACGGCCCGGCCAGCACGACCATCAGCAGGTGGACGATGATGAACACCATGATCAGATTGGCGCAAACCCAATGGATTGATCGTGATGATGATCGCCCGCCAAGCAGCTCCAGAATCCACGGCCAGGCGGCATTGATGCCGGGTGACATGCCCAATCCGGTCAAGATCACCCCCGGCACCAGCACCAGCACCACCCCGCCATACGCCAGTTTCTGCAGGATATGATAATGCTTGGCGTCTTCGCCTTTGGGGAATTTCAGCTTGGCGTGCTGAACGATGTCATGGACGATATTGGCCGGGCGCAATTCCGCCAGCCGCGGCAGCAGATCGCGGCGGATATGGCCCGACAGCAACCCATAGCCCAGATAGACCAGCCCGTTGATAATCAGCACCCAGGCGAAAAAGAAATGGAAATTCCGCGCCGTCGCCAGGTCGCGATAGCTTGGAAAGGTCGCCCAGCCCGGATAGGCAATCGCCTGGGGCTGGCCATTGGCGCCGCTGGAAATGCCCAGAACGCCGGTGGTGTGCACCGTCAGCGATCCGATGCGCAAGAATCCATAGGGCACGCCGGCGGCGCTGTCGTCCGATCCGATTTCCAGCCAGCGCCGCGCGTCATCATCATCAGCCCCATATTGCCCCCAATACAGGCCGGGATGGGCGTTGAAAATGTTCAGCCCGGTGCCGATCAGAAAGACGATGGCCAGCGCGTTGATCCAATGCGTCACCCGCACCGCCAGCGCGTGGCGGTGAAACAAATAGGGTTTTGCAGTGATTGCCATATGTGATGCCCCAGATGAACTGACATACTCTATACGAACCGAAAGACCCATTGGTTACAAGCCCGGTAAAACCGCGCTATGGCAGCGGGAAAGGAGCCGTTTGCCCATGCTGCACGTTTATGCCCCTGGCAGCGACACCGTGATCACCGCCATTGGCGCGGCCGATACATTGCCCGCCGGCACGGTGTGGATCGACATGATCACCCCCAGCCGGGATGAGGAATTGTTCATCGAACGCTGCACCGGGGTCGCCGTGCCGACCCGCGATGAAATGGATGAGATTGAAACATCGAGCCGCCTTTACGAGGAAAACGGCGCCATCACCATGACGGCAACCCTCGCCAGCGGCATCATGAAAGAAGCCGCCGAAAGTCATGCGGTCAGCTTTATCCTGACTCCGGTCCATCTGATCACTGTGCGCTATGCGCAATTGGTGTCGTTTGACCGTTTCGTCGCCCATGTCGAACGATCGCCGGTGGTGTGTGAATCGCCCGGCATGGCCCTGATGCTTTTGATGGATGCGGTGGTGGATCGGCTGGCTGACGGCATCGAACATATTGGCCGCGACGTGGATAGCATCTCACGCCAGGCCTTTCGCCGCGTCCGCACCAATGCTGAACAGCGGATTTCGAACCTGGCCCTGCAAAGCCTGTTGGTGCGCCTCGGCTCGGCACAGGATGCGCTGTCAAAGGGCCGCGATTCCGCCGTATCCCTATCCCGCGCCCTCGGCTTCCTCGCCTTTGCCGCGCCAAAGGGCAGCAACCTGGGCCCTCACATCAAAACCCAGATGCGTGATCTTGCCTCGCTCACCGATCATGCCAGCTATATGGCCAACAACATCACATTTCTGCTCGATGCCGCTCTCGGCCTGATCTCCATCGAACAAAATGCCGTGCTGAAGATTTTTTCGGTGGCAGCGATCGTGTTCATGCCGCCGACGTTGGTGGCGGGGATTTATGGGATGAATTTTGTCTACATGCCCGAATTGCACTGGCGCCTCGGCTATCCCTGGGCGCTGCTGCTCATGCTGTTGTCCGGCATCCTGCCCTATCTGTTCTTCCGCTGGCGCGGCTGGCTTTAAGGTCCCGATCCTATGGCCGGTCCAACGCACACCCATATTCCGGATCATATTTCGCCGTCCGGCTGGCGAGCAGCGGCACGCGGGCGGTGACGGATCGGGCGGCGGGGTCATCCTTGACTTGCACGATATCCATCCCCGGTTCGCGGTCGGTGTCACAGCTGGCCATGTCGCGGTTGCCCACATAGCGGCACGAACAGACGACGTGGGCCATGTAACCGGCGGCAATTTCGGCCTGTTTGCCAGTCTTGCCGGTTTTAACCAGGGCATACGCCCCCACCAGCAGCAGCGCGAGCAGCGCCGCCCAGAACCACCAGCGCCGCAGCAATCCGCCTTTTGAATCCGCTGCCGGTGCGCCCGCGCTTGCGTTCATGTGCCGCCCCCTTCTAACGTCGCAATATGCCGGGGAAACGAAACGCCATGATACGCGCGCAAGCAAGCCTGATTTTGCTGGGGGCGCTATTTGCCCAGTTTCAGCCGGCCCGGGCGGCGGCTCCGCTGGCGGTTGCGGTTGCTGCGCCGGCGACACTGGCCGCGGCGGATGCATTTTTCACCAATCCGGCGCTCGCCGAAACCCGCGCGATAATCGTCATGCAAAACGGCAAGACAGTTTATGAACGCTATGGCCCCGGCTTTGGCCCCGGCAATCGGTTCATATCCTGGTCGATGGCGAAATCGATCACTTCGACGATCATCGGGGCGCTGGTGGCTGATGGAAAACTGGATCTGGATATGCCCGCCCCGGTTCCGGCCTGGCGCCTGTTGCCTGGCGATCCGCGCGCCGCGATCACATTGCGCCAGATGCTGCACATGGCATCGGGGCTGAAACATACCGAGGCTGTGCCGGTTGAAACGGCCGATACAAATCGCGCGCTGTTCGGAGACAAAAGCGCCGATATCGTCGCCCATGCCGTTGCGGCACCGCTTGAATCTAAACCCGGCGCCAGGTTCCAATATTCGACGCTGACGACCCATATGCTGGATGATATCGCCGCCCGCACGATCGCGCCCGGCGCCGTCAGCCCGGCTGCGCGGCGGCTGGCAATGCGGCAGTTCATCGCCCAGCGCCTGTCTGGCCCGGCAGGCATGCCGACCCTGTTGTGCGAATATGATCCGGCCGGCACACTTCTCGGCGGGTCTTTTTGCCATGCGTCGGCACGGGATTGGGCGAATTTCGGGCAAATGTATCTGGACAAGGGCGTTGTCGCCGGGCGCCAAATTGTCAGCCCGGCCTGGCTGGCCTTTGTGCGCACGCCATCCCCTGCCAATCCCGGCTATGGTGGCCAATTCTGGCTGAACCGGCCGCACGCTGCGGGCGGCGATTCGGCGCTGTTTGCCGATCAGGGCCCTGCCGATGCCTATGCCGCGATCGGCCATCTGGGCCAATATGTCATCATCGTGCCATCCCGACAGCTTGTTGTCGTGCGACTGGGCAAAACCCAGGATGATGTGCTGGCACCGATACGGCAGGCGCTGGGCCGGCTGGTCAATGCGTTTCCGGTGGCGCCATGACCGCTGCGAACGATTACCGCATCATCGATATAAAGCTGGATGAACGCACCATATTATGGCGCAATGCCGATATCGAGCAGGAACGCCGCGTCGCGATCTTTGACCTGTTGGAGGGCAACCAGTTCCAGCCGGTCGGGGCCACCGCCGATCACGGTAATCACGGCCCTTACAAGGTCATGCTGGGGGTGGAGGAAGGCCGGCTGACCGTCGCCATCAACGCGGCCGATGACAGCGCCCTTGAAAGCTTTATCCTGCCGCTCGCCCCGTTTCGCCGCACCGTGCGCGATTATTTCGCGATTTGTGACAGTTATTACCAGGCCATCCGCCAGGCGACACCGCAACAGATTGAAACCATCGACATGGCCCGCCGCGCCATCCATAATGATGCCGCCGAAGCGTTGAAGGAACGCCTGGAACCAAAGGTCATTGTCGATTTCGATACCGCCCGCCGGCTGTTCACGCTTATCTGCGTGTTGCACATCAGGGGGTAATTGAGTGTCCGTCCAATCCGACCGCTGGATCCGTGAGCAGGCGCTCACCACCGGCATGATAGAACCGTTCATGGATCGCCAGCAGCGCGAAGGGGTGATCAGCTATGGGCTGTCCAGCTATGGCTATGACGCGCGGGTGTCGGATGAATTCAAGGTGTTCACCAATCTGGAATCGGTGACGGTGGACCCGAAAAATTTCCATCCCGCCAGCTTTGTCGATCGCAAGACCGATTGCTGCATCATCCCGCCCAACAGTTTCGCCCTGGCCCGCACCATCGAATATTTCCGCATTCCCAATGATGTGCTGGTCATCTGCCTGGGCAAATCAACCTATGCCCGCTGCGGCATCATCGTCAACGTGACGCCGCTGGAGCCTGGCTGGGAAGGCCATGTGACGCTGGAATTTTCCAACACCACGCCGCTGCCGGCCAAAATCTATGCCAATGAAGGCGCCTGCCAGTTTTTGTTCTTGAAGGGCAACGAACCCTGCGAAGTCACCTATGCCGACCGGGCCGGCAAATATATGGGGCAACGGGGTGTGACGCTGCCAAAGCTGTGATGCTCGATGGGCAAAGAGTTGAAGTTGCGCTATAGCATTTTCACCAGCCGGTGGAGTTGCAGATGACCAAGATTGAAGAGCAAGCGGCGCAACTGCGCCGTGATACCCGCATGACGGATGCTGAAAAGGAAGAGCAGAGGCGCAGCTTCGCTTGGGGCAATATTAATATTGAAAATCCGAAGGTTACCCGCGCAATGATTGATGACGCAGCAGAGCAGATAAAGCGTTAAAAATGAATGAGCGGAGACAAAGCCAAGCTGAAGGTGCGGTCGTCGTTACCGATGAGGATGAACGCGCCATACGCGAGGCCGAGAATGGCCTAAGGCAGACTGACAGGGTTTTGGATTACATCGACGATGTAGAACGCGGCGGCAAACCGTTTCGTCTTCGGACGTCGATGATTTTCGATTTGCACCGCATTGCAATGGAAGGTTTGGAAGTCTTTGCAGGGGCATTTCGCCCTGGTGCGGTCGCAATCGGCGATAGTTTGCACACCCCTCCGCATTCCAGTCTTGTGGCTGGCTTGGTTGAAGAAATGTGCGACTGGGTGAACGAACATGCAGACCTTTCTGCACTCAAATTGTGCGCGTTCGTGATGTGGCGCATCAACTGGATTCATCCGTTTACGGACGGCAATGGCAGGACCTCGCGAGCCGTCGCCTATTTCGTCCTGTGCGCCCGCCTCGGTGGTCGCTTGCCCGGCAAGCTTACAATTCCGGCGCAGATTGCAGCAGATAGGGAGCCTTATTACCGGGCGCTTGAAGCTGCCGACAAAGGGGCCACTGCGGACGATGTTGCGGCCGGGCTCAACGACATGGAGGCGTTGCTGGCGCATGCTCTCGATCGACAGCTTGCTGACGTCAGGACGGCCGCTGCCCGCATCGCCAATGCCTGAGGGCGAACGTTCTTCGCTAATATCTATCAAAACGGTATCTCCCGCGCTAACACCGTCCTCATGGATCAGATCGTCATTCGCGGTGGCCGCCCGCTTCACGGCCGCATTCCCATTTCCGGCGCCAAAAACGCCGCGCTGACGCTGATGCCCTGCGCGCTGCTCACCGATGAACCGCTGACGCTGCGCAATCTGCCGCGGCTGGCCGACATCGATACCTTTGGCCATCTGCTCAACAATCACGGCGTTTCGACGACCATCGAGGGCACCCATCCGGATGAGTTCGGCCGGGTGATGACATTGCGCGCCAATCGCATCACATCGACCGTCGCGCCCTATGACATCGTCCGCAAGATGCGCGCCTCCATCCTGGTGCTGGGGCCATTGGTAGCACGCGCCGGAGAGGCAACTGTCTCGCTGCCCGGCGGCTGCGCCATCGGCAACCGGCCGATTGATCTGCATCTCAAGGCGCTGGAACATCTCGGCGCCGAAATCGAACTGGCCGATGGTTATGTCAAGGCGACAGCAAAGGGCGGCCTGCCCGGCGGCCGCTACACCTTCCCCATGATCAGCGTCGGCGCCACCGAAAATGCCGTGATGGCTGCGGTGCTGGCACGCGGCGAATCGGTGCTCGACAATGTCGCGCGGGAGCCGGAAATCGTTGATCTGTGCAATTGCCTGGTTGCCATGGGTGCCAAAATCCACGGCATCGGCACCGAAAAACTCACGATCCAGGGCGTGCGCGATCTGCACGGCGCCACCTATGCGGTGATGCCCGATCGGATCGAGGCCGGCAGCTATGCCTGCGCCGCCGCCATCACCGGCGGCGAGGTTGAACTGGTTGGCGCATCGGAGGATGATCTGGGATCAACGCTGGAAGCGCTGCGCGAAGCCGGGGTAGAGATTGCCCCGACCGCCGATGGTCTGTCGGTCAGGCGGCTGAACGGCCTGCGCGGTATCAACATTTCCACCGCCCCCTATCCGGGCTTTGCCACCGACATGCAGGCGCAATTCATGGCGATGCTGACCGTCGCCGATGGCGCATCGCTGCTGACCGAAACCATCTTTGAAAACCGGTTCATGCATGTGCCCGAACTGGCGCGGATGGGGGCGGATGTGACGGTGCGCGGGCGGTCTGCGGTGGTGCGCGGCGTTGCCGGGTTGCACGGTGCGCAAGTCATGGCGACCGACCTGCGTGCTTCGATGAGCCTGGTTCTTGCCGGGCTCGCCGCCACCGGCGAAACCACCGTCAGCCGCGTCTATCACCTCGATCGCGGCTATGAACGGCTGGAGGAAAAACTGTCCGCCGTCGGCGCCGATATCGAACGGATTTCAGACGGTTGAACGACGTTCGGATGACATTGCTGGGGCAGAACCCCGATGACCTGCCGGCGATTTCGGCGCTATTGCAGGATGCAACGCTGCGCGCGCCAGACCTGGGCTTTGATCGTCGTGCCCACCGCCTGGCGCTGATCCTCAATCGCTACCGCTGGGAAGTCGGCGGGGGAAGCCGGGTACGATCGGCGTTGCGTATTGAAACGGTGCAAGGCGTGCAGCGCAAGGCCTGGCCGGCGAACCCGGAGGCGGTGCTCAATCTGCTGGCAATGTCGATAGATGGCGACAGGTTGACCCTGGATTTCGCCGGCGGTGCCGCACTGCGGGTGCAGGTCGAGGTGATCGAAGTGGTGCTGGAGGATCTGGCCGCGCCCTGGCGCACGGCGCGAGTGCCGGCGCACGAATAACGACGCCCGGCGCATAGCACTGCCCTGACATGCCAAAGCGCAAGCAGATCCGCGCCGCCGCCCGCCTGTCCTACACGACCGAAAAATGCCAAGATGAGAACCTCTATGGTGAAATCGTCATGCCGGCAAGCGCCACCATGACGATCATTCTACCGTGCAACCGACACTGGGCTTTGAAAATGTCGATTCGCCTGAACAACGCTCGCAGTGACACCAATATCCGCGTCGTGTGCCGTGTGTTGTCTGCTGCTCTCTGTCATCGCCAATCAACCATCGGCGCCGGCATCCTGAGATGGCGAACGCATATCGGAAAGTTAGTGATTCAGCCCTCGGCACTAACTTTCCGATTGCGCGGCGACGTATCGGAAAGTCAGTGATTCAGCGCCTGGGGCTAACTTTCCAGAATTTGCGCCCCCGAAGAACCCCCGAAAACCGTTCCCAATTTGCCCCGAATCGTCCCGAAACAGCCCGCAACAGTCGCGTGCCGGCATGAAAAACCACCGGTTCGGGCAAGGCCGCAGGCGCGATGCTTCATCTTGTCAGCCGTGCGGGCCGGCTTCGGGGTTTCGCTGCCACGCTTCCCCGCTTATGACGGCGTTGTGGATTTCGATATCATTCTTGCCGGCGGGGGGCTGGCCAATGGGCTGATTGCGTTGCGGCTGGCACAGTTGCGGCCGGATGTGCGCGTGGCGATCGTCGAATCGGGTGCGGCGATTGGCGGGAATCACACCTGGTCGTCTTTCACCAATGATTTGTCGCCAGAACAGCGGCTGTGGACGGCGCCGCTGTTTGAACATCGATGGGACCATTATGAAGTCCGCTTTCCGCGGCTCGCCCGGCGGCTGCCATCGGGCTATGGCAGTTCGACATCGGATCGGCTGGCGGCAGAGGTGGCAAAGGCGCTGCCGGCAGCGCATATTTTCACAGGCTGCCCGATTGTCGTGGTGACGCCGACCAGCGTGACGCTGGCCGATCAGCGCGTGCTGACTGCCGGCGCGGTGATAGATGGCCGGGGCCAGGGACCGACGAAAGCGCTCGATCTGCGCTGGCAAAAATTCCTTGGGCTGGAGGTGGAACTGGCAGCCCCGCATGGCCTGACCGGCCCCATCATCATGGATGCAACGGTGCCGCAACTGGATGGCTATCGCTTTGTTTACACACTGCCATTCGGTCCGACCCGCGTGCTGATCGAAGATACATATTTCAGCGACGGTGCCGATTTGTCCCCTGATCTGCTGCGCCAGCATTTGATGGATTATGCCGCGTCGCAGGGCTGGACGATCATCAAGACCTACCGTGAGGAATTGGGGGTTTTGCCGCTTGGCATCGGCGGCAATATCGAGGCATTCTGGGATGAAGGTGAAGCCGGCGTTCCGCGGGTTGGCCTGCGATCGGGCATGTTTCACCCGGTGACGGGCTATAGCTTTCCCGATGCGGTGCAGATCGCTGATATGGTCGCGGCGCTGCCGGCATTGGACGCCGCGACGATCTATCGCGCGGTTCGCGACCATAGCACTCGCGCCTGGAAAGCCCGTGGCATGTATCGACTTTTGAACCGCATGTTGTTCCTCGCGGCCATGCCCGATGAACGCTATCGCGTGCTCGAACGATTTTATGAGCATGATGAAGCGCTGGTCGGGCGATTTTATGCAGCGCGGCCGAAATTGCGCGACTGGCGGCAAATTCTCAGTGGCAAGCCGCCAGTGCCCGTGCTGCGGGCGATGACAACACTGATCAAATATGAAATGGGATTGGCATGAACTCATGCCTTCGCGCGCGGGCATGCTGTTGCTTGGGCCTCCTGCGACACATTCGGCTTTGAACAAGTGCTGCGAACCGTCTAACGCGGCCTGCATGGGACAGCAGCGAAAAACCGCCATCGTGATCGGCGCCGGCATTGGTGGCATTGCCTGCGCCATGCGCCTGCAAAGTCTGGGCTTCGACACCCGCATCGTCGAGGCGCTCGATTCTCCCGGTGGCCGGGCCTATGTCAGGCGGGCCGAGGGCTTTGTTTTCGACATGGGGCCGACGGTGCTGACCGTGCCACACCTCATCGAAGAACTTTTTTCGCTCGAACAGGACCAGGCGATGCTGGGCGAGCCGGATTTCCCAGCGCATGTTCTGGGCGATGACAAGCGGATAATGTCGGGGATCAGCGGTGGCACGAATACCAGCCGCTATGTCGAGATTATTCCGATCCTGCCCTTTTATCGCATCTATTTCGATGATGGGACCTTCTTCGATTACGATGCCGATCCGGTGCGAGTGCGGGAACAGATTGCCCGATTGGCGCCCGAGGATTTACAGGGTTACGAGGATTTTCACGAAGCGGCCCGGGCGATTTTTAATCGGGGGTTTCTGGAACTCGGCTACACATATTTCGGCAATGTCAGCCAGATGCTGGGTGTTGTCCCCGATCTGTTGAAGCTGGGCGCGGTGCAGCCGCTGTTTTCGCTCATCAAAAAATATTTCAAATCGGACAAGATGCGGCAAGTGTTCAGCTTTGAACCATTGCTGGTTGGTGGCAACCCGATGAAGGTGCCGGCGATTTACGCCATGATTCATTTTGTCGAAAAGACCTGGGGCATCCACTTCGCGCGCGGTGGGACCGGTGCCCTGGTGTCGGCGATGGTACGAAAACTGGAGGAAATGGGCGGGGCGTTGCAATTGAACGCGCAAGTCGCGTCGATCAACGTGGTCAAGCGCGGCGGCAAGCGCGTGGCGACGGGTGTGACGCTGAAATCGGGTGAGGTGCTGGCAGCGGATGTGGTGGTTTCCAACGCCGATTATGCGACGACATATATGCGGCTGATCGACAAGGCACATCGCCGCATCAATCGCGATTTTGTGGTGAAATTCCGCAAACAGTCGATGTCGCTGATGGTCATCTATTTCGGGTATCGCAAGGCCGAAGGCGATCCGGATTTGCAGCACCACAACATTATCCTGGGGCCACGCTACGAAGAATTGCTGACCGATATTTTCGAGCGCAAGATATTGGGGCCCGACTTTTCCCAGTATCTGCATATCCCGACGCTGACTGACCCCAGCCTGGCGCCGGAGGGGCATCATGCGGCGTACACGTTGGTTCCGGTACCCAACAATCAGAGCAATCTTGACTGGAGCAAGATTGGCGAGGGTTTCAAGGACATTGTCCTGACCTTCCTGGAAGAGCGTGGCTATATCCCCAACCTGAAAGAACGGTTGGTCTATCAGAGCTATGTGACGCCCGACTATTTCGAGCAGACCTTGGGTTCCTACCTTGGCAATGGTTTTGGGGTGGAGCCAGTTCTGACCCAAACGGCGTTTTTCCGGCCGCATAACCGCAGCGAGGACGTGTCGAACCTCTATCTGGTTGGCCAAAGCACCCAGCCAGGCGGTGGCACACCATCTGTGATGATGTCGGCGAAGATGACGGCACGCGAGGTTGCCAAAGATTTCCGCATTGCGGCCGAAGTCGTCAACGGGGTGCCTGGCCGCGCTGCCGCGTGACGATCGCGCGTGAGGCGCGGATTTACCGGCTGCAGCGATCTCGGGTCTGCTCTTACCGAGCGTGTTGAAACGCAAAGTGGCTGCTTGCGCTTGACCCCTTGCGAGCAGCGGGGGAGAGAGGTCGCATGACCGACATTCTCGCCAACGCCCGTGCTGCGATCGCACGCGGATCGAAAAGTTTCGCCATGGCGTCGAAACTGTTCGATCCCGTCACCCGCGACCGGGCGATGCTGCTTTATGCCTGGTGCCGGCATACCGATGATGTAATCGATGGCCAGGTGTTGGGCGAGGGACGGAACGACGACACCCGCCCACCAGCCGTTCGCCTTGCCGAGGTTGAACGGCTGACCGAAATGGCGCTGGCCGGGCAACCGACGGGTGAACCGGCCTATGATGCGCTGGCTCAGGTGGTGCGCGAAACTGGCATGCCGGCGCAATACCCGCGCGACCTGGTGCACGGTTTTCGCATCGATATGGAAGAACGGCCGTTTTTTACCTTTGATGACACGCTGGCCTATTGTTATCATGTTGCTGGTTGCGTCGGCGTGATGATGGCCATTGTCATGGGTGTGTCGCCGAATGATCGGGCCACACTCGACCGGGCCTGTGATTTGGGAATGTCGTTCCAACTCAACAATATCGCCCGTGATGTTGTTGAAGATGCCATGAATTCCCGCCGTTATATCCCCGATGAATGGCTGGAAAGCGTCAATCTGACGCCGACGAGTTTCGCATTTCCGCCAAACCGGCGGCAACTCGCGCGGCTGGTGACGCGGCTGGTCAATACGGCGGAAGAGTATGAGGAATCAGCGCGTTATGGCACACCGGCGCTGCGCAATCGCGCCGCTTGGGCGGTGATGGCTGCGGCACGGATTTATGGCGGGATCGGTCGCAAAGTGCGTGACGCCGGGGCAGATGGCCTGGACAAGCGGATGCGGACGACGATGCCCGAAAAACTGCAGGCTGTGGCCGTCGCGCTGTCAGAAACGCTGGGGCGCAAACGCCGCTGGCCATCGCCCGGCCCGCCGCGCACCGGGCTATGGACGATGCCCTGAAAATGGCAAAGGTCCGCGCCGATCAATTGCTGGCGACCCGCGGCCTCGCCGAAAGCCGGACAAGAGCGCAGGCGCTGATCCTCGCCGGGCTGGTATTTGATGGCACCCGCAAGATAGCCAAGGCGGGTGAATTGATCGCCGGCGACGCCGTATTGCTGGTCAAGGGCCGCGATCATCCCTGGGTGTCGCGCGGCGGCATTAAACTGGCGCATGGACTGGCGCATTTTCAATGGGATGTGGCGGGTGTCACGGCGATTGATGTGGGGTCATCCACGGGCGGCTTCACCGATGTGCTGCTAGACGGTGGCGCGGCGCGGGTTTACGCAGTCGATTCGGGCACCAACCAACTGGCGTGGAAATTGCGGACTGATGCGCGGGTGGTTGTGCTGGAACAGCTCTCGGCGCGGCTGCTGACTGCCGAACACGTTCCGGAACCGATCGACCTGATCGTCTGCGACGCCAGTTTCATCGGCCTGGCCAAAGTGTTGCAGCGTCCATTGGACTTTGCTGCCCCGCACTGTCGGCTGCTGGCGTTGGTCAAGCCGCAGTTTGAAGCGGAACGGGGCGAAGTCGGCAAAAATGGGGTGGTTCGGGATGCGGCGGTTCACGCCCGTGTCTGCGATGCGGCGGCGGACTGGCTGGCAGCGCAGCCGGGGTGGCGCGTGGCAGGCGTGGTGCAAAGCCCGATCACTGGGCCAGAAGGGAATGTGGAGTTCTTGCTGGGTGGTGTCAGGGGTTAACAGGGTTCGCTTTTGTGCCTTGCCTCGAATCTCGCTATACGCCCCGGCATGACCAATAACATTCAGCGCGGATCGATGTGGCGGGCCGGAATAGTCCTGGTCCCGCTGCTGCTGGTGCTGGGCGGGCTTTCGGCGCGATTCTCAGGTTCGACAGATAGCAATCCCTGGTTTCAGACGCTGATCCTGCCGGCTTTGCAGCCACCGGGTCCGGTGTTTGGTATTGCCTGGTCGCTGCTATATCCGCTGATCGCAATTGCCGCAGCGATCGTTTGGGCGCATCGTCGGCAATCCGGGGCGAAGCTGGGGTTGGCGTTGTTTGTCGCAGGTGTCGCCATCAATCTTGCCTGGTCGCCGATGTTTTTCCGGGCGCACATGATTTTGCCGGCACTGGGAATCATCGTTGCTTTGCTGGTGACGGCGCTGGGGACCACATACGCCTATGCGCGGGTTAGCCGCGTGGCGGCGTGGCTGATGTTGCCTTATCTGCTATGGCTGTGCTTTGCAGGGTTTTTGAATGCGCGGATCTGGGTGCTGAACCCAGCGGCCGATGCGTTCAGCCAGGATTCTGGTCAGGTTGGGATTTGATTATGCAGACGGAAAACAAGCTGTTCGAAGACTTTTCCAAGGTCGCCACGTCAGCGCTTGGCACGCTGGCCGGTGTTGGCCGGGAATTTCAGGAAAATGCCCGCGCCAGGGCCCGGGATTTTGTCGGCGGTGCCGATGGTATCGAGCGGGACGAATTTGAAGCGGTGAAAGCGAACGCCGCAGCCGCGCGCGAGGCTGTCGAAGCCCTCAAGACTGAAATCAGTGCGTTGCGTGCTGAAATTGCCGCACTCAAACCCAAGAAGACCGCGAAAGCGTGATTGTCCACAGCTTTATGTGCCGGTCGCCGAGTCGCTTGCTTGCAGAATCGTTCAACTGCCGCCAGCGTCTGCAGATGGGGGATGCGCTCGCATGATCGACATCGATTACACCCCGGCGCCGGCCGCGCCGATCGACATGCTGGAGCATGTGTTCGATGCCAATGGCTGGGCGTTTGAACGGTCCGGTGATGAGGAAATCACCACATCGATCAAGGCGGGTTGGGCGACATACGAGTTACGCGCGCTGTGGCGTGACGAGGAACGCGTGCTGCAAATTATCGCGCGCGCCGATCTGACCGCGCCTGATGAACGCCGCGCCGCGGTTTATGAAACGCTGGGGCTGATCAACGAACAGCTTTGGATGGGCCATTTTGAGCTGTGGTCGGCGGATGGCACCGTGCTGTTCCGCCATGCGACCTTGCTCGACAGCGACGCGGATGAGGATGGCGGTCCCGACCTGACGATAGGTCAGGCCGAAGTGCTGGTGGAGGCGGCGGTTGATGAATTCGAACGCTATTATCCGGTGTTTCAGTTGGTGATGTTTGCCGATCATGCCCCTGCCGATGCAATGGCAGCGGCGTTGCTGGAAACCGTCGGAGAGGCATGACGGCCCCCATCTGGTTGCTCGGCGCCGGCAATATGGGTGGCGCCCTGCTGCGCGGTTGGCTGGCAGAGGGCATGGGGCCGGTGGCGGTGATCGATCCGGCGTTGCCGGCAATGCCTGATGGCGTTGCGGTTGCGGCAACACCGCCCGCTGGCCACCCGGATGTGCTGGTTCTCGCGGTGAAACCCCAAATCTGGTGGGCAGCGACCGAAACGCTTGCCGATATTGCCGGGCCGACAACGTTGGTGGTGTCGATCATGGCCGGGGTGACGACGGCGGATCTGGCCCAGCGATTTCCCAATTCAGCGATCGTGCGGGCCATGCCGAACACCCCGGCGGCGATTGGCGCGGGCATGACAGCGCTATTCACCACGGCCGGCGATCTGGCGGAAGGCGCGGCGGCGGCGCTGTTTGGTCCGGCCGGGGCGATGGTTTGGCTGCGAAATGAGAATGATTTTGATGCGGTAACGGCGGTTTCGGGATCCGGCCCGGGCTATGTGTTTGCATTCATCGAGGCATTGGCTGCAGCGGCACAGGCGCAGGGGCTGGCGCCGGACATGGCAATGCAATTGGCCCGGGCGACGGTCACTGGGGCGGCGGCGCTGGCGGTAGCCGAAGGCGGGTTGTCAGCCGGCGAATTGCGCCAGCGCGTGACGTCGCCCGGTGGCACAACGGCGGCAGGGCTTGCAGTGCTGACACCAAGTCTGGACGATTTGTTGGCACAGACTGTGGCAGCGGCTGCTGCGCGGTCACGGCGTTTGGCATTGCCGCCGGTTTGACGGTAGCGTGGCCTTGCGCTTGCCAAGTCCCGCCTGACACCTGCAATTTCCAGGCTCGCCAGCGGGATCGGTCTTTTAATCGCCGCGGGATAGGAGGGTGATGTTCAGCACGGCTTTGCGCTCTCTGTGGCAGCGGCCAATTCCGGTTGGCGGCCATTATAGGCTGATCGATCTGTTGCGGGTTTCGCGGCCATCAGCGTGTTGTTTTGGCATTATCAAGGCTTTTATCTGCCGGTCTCCGCCGTCGATGGAACGATATTGCCGCTGACCCGCCAGCCGTTGTTTGGCCTGTTTCGCTGGTTTTATGAGTATGGGCATTTTGCCGTCGAACTGTTAATTTATGGCGTGTTCTGGCTGGTGCATCGCCGGTTGTTTGGCTGGGGCCTCGCCGGGCCGGCAGTGATGACACTGGTCTTCATGGCCGCGGTTGTCGGTCATTTCCCAGGCTATGTTTGGGAATGCGGTGTTTATTCTTTGGCGGCTGCTCGGTCTATGCGCTGCACCGGGCATTGCCTGTACCGTTGCAACTGGCGGCGGCAGGCGTGCTGGGGACTATTGGCTGGTCATTGGTCGGCCCGCATAATTTCATCGGCGTGATCGCGGTGGCGCTGGCGATTGTCCTCGCCGTTGCTGCGCTGGAGCCGCTGCTTGGTCATCATGCAAACCGCTTTGGGTGGATCGGTGACAACAGTTATGGCGTCTATTTGTGGCATATCCCGATTCAGATTCTGCTGTTGCTGCTGGTCAGTGATCGTAGCGTTTTTGATGCGCCCTGGATGCTCGGAGTGTTTGTTTTGGGCACCATGCTGCTGGCGAGGCTGTCTTTTCTGGGTTTTGAACGGCCACAACGCGCGTGGTGGCAGGCGCAGCTTAAAGCGCCAAATGCAGGAACCGATTGAATTTCGTGCTGGGATAATCGCCAAAGGCTGGGCCATCGACGAAACCGCGCCGCCGATAGAGGTTGAGCGCTGGGGCAAATGCCGGGCCGCTACCTGTTTCGAGGCTGAGGTTTGCCAAGCCCATGGCTCTCGCCTGGGCAATGATGTGATCCAGCAACGCCGCCGCAACTCCGCAGCGCAGGTGATCCGGGTGCGTGCGCATCGATTTGATTTCGCCGTGGCTCGGCATCAGAATTTTCAACGCGCCAATTCCAGCGATTCTGCCGTCGCGCCACAGGCTCCATACCGTTACGCCGGGATTTTGCAGGCCCGACAAATCGAGCGCATGGACGGTGCCCGGCGGCGAACTGGCGTGCATGCCCGCCAGATGCAGCGCCAGCAGGGCGCGGGCCGGCATGCTGGTCAGGTCATCCACGCGGATGTCGTCCACCACCTTCAGCCTTGCAGGCCGGCAATCATATCCCGGTCATCGGCGGGGATCAGTCCGGTCAAAACGGCCCAGAATCCCGTCACGGCGCTTTGCCCGGCCTCGCCATAGGCGCCGGCCATCCGGCTGTTAAGCTCTGCGAACAGCGCAGATTCAAGTGCGGCGCCCGCCGGCGTCAGCCGCAACAGGCGCTGGCGCCGGTCATTTGTGCCGATCGCCTGTTCAACCAGCGCCTTGTCTTGCAATTCGTTCAATACACGGCCCAGCGATTGCTTGGTGATCGCCAGCAGCCGCAACAGATCCCCGACCGACAATCCAGGCTGGCGGGCAATGAAATACAGCGCGCGGTGATGGGCGCGGCCAAATCCTTCGCGTGCCAAAATGGCATCGGCACCGCGTATCATGCTGGCATAGCCAAAATACAACAGCTCAATCCCGCGGCGGATTTCATCCTCTCGCAAGTACAGTGGCGAGGCAGCAGGGGTGAGGCGATTTGGGACAGTCATGTTGACATATCTTGCATGAAAGCCTAGCCCAAGGCAACAAAGCATCTGCTGCGGATAGGTGTGTGTAACAAACAGTCTGTCCAAACGGCAATATGGGACCAATGCAATGACCGATGCCACTTTTGACGATCGCGACGGCTTTATCTGGTTCGATGGCGCGCTGCGGCCTTGGCGGGATGCGAATGTCCATGTGCTGACCCATGCCATGCACTATGCCAGCGCGGTGTTTGAGGGCGAACGGGCCTATGGCGGCGAAGTGTTCGAACTGTCCCAGCACAGCCAGCGGTTGATCGATTCGGCAAAGATTCTGGGCTTCACCATCCCCTGGACACGCGACCAGATCGATGCGGCGGTCAATGAAACGCTGGCCGCCAACTCCCTGACCAATGGCTATGTGCGCCCGATCGCCTGGCGCGGTTCCGAACAGATGGGCGTTTCGGCGCAAAAGACCAAACCGCACCTGGCCATCGCTTGTTGGGAATGGGGTGCCTATTTCGGGCCAGAGGCCCTGGCCAAGGGTTTGCGGCTGAACATTGCGCCATGGCGCCGGCCGGCACCCTATACCGCGCCGACCAAATCAAAGGCCGCGGGCCTGTACATGATCTGCACGATGTCGAAACATGCAGCCGAGGATGCCGGTTACAATGACGCGTTGATGCTGGATTGGCGCGGACAGGTGGCAGAGGCGACAGGGGCGAACGTGTTTTTCCTGAAAGACGGCGTGCTTCACACCCCGACGCCCGATTGTTTCCTGGATGGCATCACGCGGCGCACGGTAATCGGGCTGGCCAAGAAACGCGGTTTTGAAGTCGTCGAGCGCGCGATCTGGCCAGAAGAACTGGAAGGCTTTCAAGAGGCGTTTCTGACCGGCAGTGCCGCCGAAGTGACGCCGCTGGCCGAAATCGGCCCATGGCGATTCGAGGTTGGTGCGGTTTCAAGGCAATTGGCGTCGGATTATTCGAATCTGGTCAATCGCCGGGGTTGAATCGGACCAACTGATGCCGGCGATGCAGCCTTTCCCGGTCTCGTTCATTTCTACGTCACAAGCGCTGCGTAATGTAGTGCGAACTGGTTGATGCGACAGGGACGTGCGTGGTGTTAAATAAATCCCTGACGGGAACCATCGCTGTGGTGGCACTGGTCGTGCTGCTATGGGTCGTGCCTTCGGTCGGCAGCCAGGGGCGGGTGATCGGAAGCGACGCCCGCCATCCCGATCGGGCGTTTCTTGCAGGCGGCAGTGCGGGTGACCGCGCGTTGCAGGCCGCCGATGCAATAACGGTGCGAGCCGTCGCCGGGCTATAGCGGAACGATTGCCGCCGTTGACGCTAGCGGGCCGCACCCTTACAGCCGCTGGCGCGCATGATGTTCAGGATCAGCAATGTATAGGATTTTTCGGCCGGGAACGGCCGTTGCTTTGCTGGCCAGCATTGCAGTTGCGGTGCCGGCACAGACGATTGATCCACGCGTGCTGCAGCAGGTGCAGGGGCAACTGGGCGGTGTTGGCGCGCCTGCCTCGGTGGACGCCGCCCGTGATGCCGCAGACAGCCGGAATGCGGCCACCAGCGCGCTGCCTCCCGGCCGGCTTGATACGCGCGAAGAACAGGATTTGCGCCGCGCCGAAGCGCGGGCTGGCCTTGCCCGCTATTATCGCGCCTCTCCGATCGAACGCGAGTATCGTGAGCGGCTGGTCGATCCAACGCTGAAACAATTTGGCTATGACCTGTTTCAATCGGCGAATGGCAATGCCGGTGCGTTGACCGGGGCCGTGAGCGACGATTATGTCATCGGGATTGGCGATGACATCATAGTCCAATTCCAGGGCGCAACGAACGATAGCAAGACCATCCGTGTCAGCCGCGATGGCCGGCTGATTGCCGGGTCATTGCCGCCGATCCAGGCCGCAGGACGATCGATCGAGGCGGTGCGACGTGACTTGCAGGGCGCCGTGCGGCGGACGATGCTGGGCACCGATGTGTTCCTGTCGCTTGGTTCCGTGCGCGCCGTCACGGTGTTTGTCGGCGGCGAAGTCGAACGCCCCGGCCAATATAATTTGACGGCACTGTCAGATATCAGCGCTGCGCTGGCCCAGGCTGGTGGTGTGCGGCGATCAGGTACGCTGCGCAATGTGCGGATTGTTCGCGGTGGCAGCAGCATCCCGGTCGATCTGTATGGCTTGCTCGGCATCGGCAGTCCGCCGGCCGTGCGGCTGCGCGACGGCGATCGCGTGATCGTGCCGGTGATCGGTGATACGGTGGCGATTGGTGGCAGCGTCGGCCGGCCGGGGATTTATGAAATCCGCAAAGGGTCATCGCTGGGCACGTTGCTGGATTTCGCCGGTGGTGCTCTGCGCCCGCGTGGTAACCAGATCGCCATCAGCCGGATTACCGCCGATGGCAGCGAACAATATATCCGGGCTGCAACGCTGGCGACGGCGCTGGTGCCGGGCGATGGCATTCAGGTAACGGGTGGCAGTGCAGGGGGCAGTACTGGTCGGGTCGTATTGCGCGGCTTTGTCGGCAATCCCGGTTCACGCGCGCTGGTGTCGGCACCGACGGTGCATGATCTGCTGGGCGAAACCAGTGATTTGCGACCCGACACCTATCTGCCGATGGCGATATTGGTGCGGCGTGACCCGCTGACGGCGGCGCGTGTTTTTGAACCGGTCAATCTTTTGAATGCCTTGAACAATCGTCCGAATGTGGCGCTGCGCAGCGATGACAGGTTGTATGTGTTCAGTCGCGATGACGTGGATTTTCTCAATCGCACCGCTGTCAGGCGCATCGTGCTGGGCCAGCCCAACACTCTCACCGAATGCGCGTCCCTTGATCGACTTGAGGCCTTGGTCCGCGATGGCCAGTCTGCGCGTTTTAACGTGGTGACACGGGGTGCGTTCATCGTTGAACGCGCCGGCCAGAGTGATGTCGCGGCGACCGGCGGCAGCCTGGCGGTTGCCAGCCGGGCCGGCGAGCAATCGCTTCGCAGTGGTGATGATCAGGTTGGCGCGCGCAGCAGTGGTGCAGCGGCAGCGGCACGCGCCAATCTGGCCGACGAACGGGCCGATATGCCGCCACCGTCGCGGTGCCCGGCCGTATTTGAGGAAGAACCGGAACTTTTGCCTGTTCTGATTGAAAATGCCGTTGCCGTCGGCGGTGCTGTACGCCGGCCGGGCGTTTATCCCGTCGCCGGTCGCGTCAGCGCCGGCATGGTGGCAAGCGTTGCCGAAGGCGTCATGGGCAACGCATCAGACATGACTTTGGATATTGCGACGGCTAATGGCGCGACCGTCAACCAGGAACGAATCGCGGTTGATGCCACGGGTGTCGCGATGTCGGTGTCGATGGTTCACGACGGTGATGATCTTCGCTTCAACGCCGCCCAACCGCAATATGAAGCAGGCGCGGTGCTGTTGTCCGGTGAGGTCAATCGGCCCGGCCTGTATTCGATCAGAAAGGGCGAAACACTTTCACAACTGATGGTGCGCGCTGGCGGATTGTCGCGGCTCGCTTATCCCTATGGAGCGATCTTTACCCGTCGATCGGTGAAGGAGTTGCAGCAGGAAGGCCTGCGCCGCGCCAGCCGTGAGTTGACGACGTCGTTGTTGGCGGTATCAGCGCGCAAGCAAGGATCAGGCGACGGCATGTTGGCGGCGCAGGGCCTGATCCAGCAACTGGCCACGGTCGAAGCACCCGGCCGTGTCGTTGTAGAGGCTGATCCGCGCGTGTTGGAAGTGCGGCCAGATCTGGACACGGTATTGGAAAGCGGCGATTCCATCGTGCTGCCGAAACGACCCAATTTCGTCCTGGCGCTTGGCGATGTTTCAAATCCTGGTGCACTGCAGTTCGTATCCGGCAAATCTGTGGCTGAATATGTTCGCGAAAGCGGCGGCACGTCATCGACTGCTGACAAGAAACGCATTTTCATTGTGCTGCCGAACGGCACGTCACAACCGGTGGGCGCCCGCGGTTGGGGCCGGGACGACCGGGCCGTGGTGCCACCAGGTTCGACCATTATCGTTCCCAAGAACATCGATCCGCTTTATGGGCTTGAGGTGGCCCGCGATGTGACAGGGATTATCGGATCCCTGCTGACTTCAGTGGCAACGCTGGCCATTCTGGCAACCAAATGATCGGTTTGCCCGGCGCGCCCTTGGGATAAGGTCAGGGCGCCAGCGCTGGCACGATGGTTTCCTCCACCCTGCCAATCATGGCAGGCGAGAGGCCGTCGCGCTTTCCGACCAGGATCAGATGCTGGCGCTGCGGCAGGGTTTCAACCTGCCAGTCCAGCGTTTCGAACATCGCATCGCCAAGCAGCGGGGCAAGTGCGTCCTGTGTCCAGCCTGGGGCCTGAAACTGCCAGGCGCGCCGTGCCTTTATGATCAGCAGGGCAAGACTCGCCGGAGACAAGACTCGCCACAATTCCCGCAATTCCGCGTGGGCCGAATCGGGCGGCAGCGGTGTGGTGACAAGCGCTCGATCGAACAACGCTTCAACAAACGGCAGCCGGACGGGATCGGCAACAATAGCCCCCGCACCAGGCTGCCCGGGGCGGGCGATCCAGGCGATGCGTTCGAAATGTGTGAGATCGGGCAGGCAGAGCGATGGCGGGGTCTGTCCGGCGATCAGCAGCCGGTTGTGGCGACCGCCGGCAAGCAACCGGGACAGGGATCCATTGTCAGACACGTGCCGCCGACACCGGGTCAGCGCTCAACGCAAATTGCGATGCCCATGCCGCCACCAATGCACAGCGTCGCAAGGCCGCGTTTGACGTCGCGGCGGATCATTTCATGAATCAGCGTTGTCAGCACTCGGGCACCAGAAGCGCCGATCGGATGGCCGATGGCGATGGCACCACCGTTGACATTGACCTTTGTCGGATCAAGGCCGAGTTCCTGGCCGACAGCGAGCGCCTGGGCTGCAAAGGCTTCGTTGGCTTCGATCAGATCAAGGTCCGCCACCGTCCAGCCAGCCTTCTCCAGGGCCTTTTTCGATGCTGGCACCGGGCCAATGCCCATCACCGCCGGATCGACGCCCACCGACGCCCAACTCGCAATCCGGCACAACACGCTGCTGCCACGCGTCGCAGCTTCGCCTTCAGACATGATGACCAGCGCCGCAGCGCCATCGTTCAAGCCGCTGGCATTGGCGGCGGTAACGCTGCCATCTTTCTTAAAGGCGCCGCGTAGGCCGGAAATGCTGTCGATGGTAACGCCGTCGCGAATATATTCATCGGTATCGA
The DNA here is from genome assembly GCA_038228305.1 of Sphingomonadales bacterium. Taxonomy (GTDB): domain Bacteria; phylum Pseudomonadota; class Alphaproteobacteria; order Sphingomonadales; family Sphingomonadaceae; genus Sandarakinorhabdus. The sequence goes on from JBBRPI010000004.1 coordinate 149,229, forward strand.
CGATGGTGTCGCCCTTGCGGCCCTTGATCGTGACGGGCGCAATCTGAGCCGCGAACCGGCCTTCGGCGCGCGCGGCGCTCGCCTTGTTCTGGCTGGCCACGGCAAAGACATCCTGGGCTTCCCTGCTGATCTGATAGCGTTCCGCCACGTTTTCAGCGGTAATACCCATATGATAGCCGTTGAAGGCATCCCATAGCCCGTCCTTGATCATCGTATCGACCAATTCGATGGCCCCCATCTTGGTGCCGCTGCGCAGCGCCTGTGCATGCGGAGACAGGCTCATCGATTCCTGGCCGCCGGCGATGATGATCTTTGCGTCGCCGGATTGGATGGCTTGTGATGCGAGCGCGACAGCGCGCAGACCCGAACCGCAGACCTGGTTAACGCCCCAGGCCGGCGTCTCCTGCGCCACACCGGCGGCCATTGCGGCCTGCCGGGCCGGGTTCTGGCCCTGGCCGGCGGTCAGCACCTGCCCCAGGATGACTTCATCGACATCGCCGGCCGCAATGCCGGCATCGGCCATTGCGGCGATAATCGCAGCCTTCCCCAGTTCATGCGCTGGCACGGCGCCAAATGCGCCCATGAAACTGCCAACGGCAGTGCGGCGGGCGGCGGTGATCACGGTTCCGGTCATGGCTGGGCTCCAAAGGATGTTTGGCGGCATTTAGGCCTGTGGCGTGCAAAAGGCTACACCCCCGAGCCCGGCCCGGCACCCAGCCATTGCGCCAGCGGGTGCCACAGCATCGCCGGGGCCCGGCGGCCGACGACCATGCCGACATGGCCGGCATCAACCCGCAGCGCCGTGCCAGGGCCATTGGTGGTCAGCGCGGCCGCCGCCGGAACGATGCGGTCGCGGACTGCAATAACATCCAGTATGGGGCAGGTGATTGCAGCCGCGTCGATGCGCTGGCCGGCGATTGTCCATGTGCCGCGTCCTGGTTGATCGTCCCTGAACAGGGTTTCGGCAAGGTCATGTGCCGTCGCCAAAGACAGCGGTTGCCCGGTATTCGACCAATCTTCCAGCCGGATGAACGCGTTGGCTGCGGGTCCATCCGGCAGCGCGGCGAAACTTTCATATTTGGCCGCAACCGCATCGCCATCCAACGCCCAAAAGGCCGGCTGCAAAAGGTCAATCGGCATTGCCCTCAGGCTATCGGCAAGTGGCGCCGCTCCCTGCCACCAATCCGACATGCCGGCGCGGGCTGCCCCGTCATAACCGCTAAAATGCCAGGGGGTTGCCAGCAGTGCGAGACGGCTGACCCGTGGCCCCAGCAGCGCTGCCGCCGCCAGTGCCAGCGTGCCGCCCAGGCAATAGCCGGCAAGCGCAACAGGCTCTCCCAGCCCGGCAATCAGCGGCATCAGCCTGTCGGTGACCGCCGATGCCAGGCCATGCGGTTCGGTTTCGCCCCAATCGACGAGCAGTGGGCGGAACCCGGCTGCAGCCAGTGATTCAAGCAACGAATTGCCCGGCGTCAGATCCACCACAAAGGCTGGATTGATCAACGATGGCACAATGACCAGCGGCTGGCCCCTGTCGGCATGGGCACGCAGGCTGACATTGCCGATGCGGGCGATTTCGGGATGAATCGGGCGCGGGCCGGCAAGCGGTGCGGCCTGGTAGCGTTTCAAACCGGCCAGCACACGCGCCAGCCGGGCGCGATCACCGCCGCAGGCCTGGGCAACAGTCGCCAGAAACACCGGCAATGGGTGTGGTCCACGACGCCGCGGTCCCGATTCGAAGCCGCGTTGCAGCGCAACATGCAAATGTGTTACGGACAGTTTTTCGATATTCTCAGGATCTTGCAATGGCTCGTGCTCCGTTCGCTGCCGATGGCCCAGATGGTGGTGCCCGGCCTGATGCCGTCATGCCTGTCGTTATCAAGAAATACGCCAATCGCCGCCTGTATAATACGGAAACCAGCAGCTATATCACCTTGGAACATCTGGCAGTGATGACTCGCGAAGGACGGGATTTCCAGGTGTTCGATGCCCGCACCGGTGAGGACATCACCCGCAGCGTGCTCACCCAGATTGTCATGGAGGAAGAAGCCACCGGCCAGACCATGCTGCCGGTGCCATTTTTGCGCCAGATTATCGCCATGTATGGTGATTCCATGCAATCGATGGTGCCGCATTACCTGGAAGCTTCGATGGCAGCGTTCTCGGAGAATCAGACAAAATTCCGCGATGCAGCGCTGAAACCCTTTGAACAGCTCGCCAAGCAGAATCTGGCGATGTTCCATGCTGCGACCGAAATGCTGACTGGTGGCAAACTTGCCGGCGGGATGGCCAAGCCAGCAGCGGCGCCGGTTCCCGTCGAGAACGAAGTTGCTGACTTGAAGGCGCAACTGGCGGCGCTTCAGGCGCGGATCGATGGCATTGCCAAGGGCTGACGCCAATTTGCGTTGCAGCGCAGCGACGATTTCCTTTCCATTCGTCTGATTTGACGCAAGGCGGTGTCTTGCCCCGTTTGAAAGCCGCCGCTATGAGCCGCCCGGGGGTTCGGGCGCGATCGGTTCGGTAGAATCATCTCGTGCTCGGATGCGGCGTGGCGGTGCTTTGACTGGAAGTCCGGTCACGCAGCGGCAAGGCTGATGGGTGGAGGTTTTTTGAACATGGTTCCGTCTGTAATGACGCCCGGCAAGATCCTTGCCGGCGATTTTTCTGAAACCGATATGGGCGATTTCGCATTGCCCGAAGGCTATCGCCCTTCGGCACAGGAAGAGTTCATGAATCCGCTGCAACTCGCCTATTTCCGGGGCAAGCTGGTGGAATGGAAGGAGTCGATCCTGCGGGAATCGGCTGGCACGTTGGAAGTGCTGAAGGCAGAACCGATGCGCGAACCCGATGTGAACGACCGCGCATCCAGCGAGACCGATTGGGGCATCGAGCTGCGCACCCGCGATCGCCAGCGCAAGGTGATCAGCAAGATTGATGCCGCACTACGACGGATCGAAACCGGCGACTATGGCTATTGCGAAGTCACCGGCGAACCCATCTCGCTGCAGCGGCTGGAGGCTCGGCCGATTGCAACGATGACGCTGGAAGCGCAGGAACGCCATGAGCGGGATGAAAAGGTTACCCGGGACGAATAGTTGCCGCCTTCTCCTCAGCAGGAGCGGAACGGGCTTAATGCATCGCCGAAATTTCTTCCTTCAGCTTCAGCTTCTCGCGCTTCAGGCGGGCCAGGCGAGCAGAATCCGGCAGCGGACGTTTGGTTTCGGCTGCAAGTGAAGCTTCAAGCTTGGCATGGCGAGCGGTGAGGCTGGCGAGATGCGCATTTGGCATTGGGTTCTCCCTGCGTTGGCCCGGCCGATAGGCTGGAATGTGACAGTCAATCATAGACTGCCGCGCTTGTAAAATTTTTCATTCTGGCCTGCGACCGGCCGGTATCTGGTTGCGTTGGCGGGGCTGATGCCCCCAGATGTAGCGCGAGCCGAAACGAATCAGGTGGCGGGGAACAACAGCGGTGGAAGAGGCCGAAATCAGGACGCGGATCGAGATCGCCCGGCAGGACCATCGCGACCTGGATGTGGCCATAGACGCGTTGCGCCTGATGCCGATGGTCGACATGATCCAGCTGCAGCGCTTCAAGAAACGTAAACTGCGGCTTCGCGATGAGATTGCGCTACTGGAGGATATGCTGATCCCCGATATCATCGCCTGAGGCTTTGTGCTAACGCGTGCCAAGTTCGGTGCAGGAGGCGATCGGATGCGAATCGCTGTGGTTATTTTGGGGTTTCTGGCATCTGCACCTTTGGCGGCGGGCGTGATGGTGACTGGCAACAGCCATGCGCGCGGTTGTTTCGAGGCGGCCGAGCAGAAATCCGATTCGCGCAAGGGCCTGCGCCAATGTGATTCAGCGTTGCGCGATGATGGCCTGGCGCCCGATGATCGGGTTGCGACCTTGGTCAACCGCGGCATTGTCCAGATGCAGGCGCGCAACCCGGCCGCTGCAATCGCCGATTATGATGCCGCCATCGCGGCCCGTCCGGATGCGGCAGAGGCCTGGGTCAACAAGGGCCTGGCCTATCTGGCAATGGGTGACCATGATGCCGAAGCGGCACAAACGCTGAGCGAGGCAATAGCCCGCAATCCGGCGCGGCCGGCGCACGCCTATTTTGCCCGGGCCAATGCCTATGAAGGGATGGGCCGCTTGCGCGATGCCTATGAAGACTATGCCCGGGCGGCGGCGCTGGAGCCTGGCTGGGATGCGCCCGCTGTGGAATTGGAGCGGTTCAAGGTGGTGAAGGGCAAGACGCTGCAGGGTTGAGGCGGTTATTTCCCGAAATAGCGCAGCTTGATTGTCGCGGTTGCTGGCAAGCTCATCAGAGAAGCCTTGAAGTTGGGCATGCCGCCGGGGTTGTTCGACAGGCCGACGCCTTCGCGCGGGATGCCGATGAAGTTTGTCGCGAGTTTGCCATCGGCGTTTTCATCGTGAAAGGCGGAAACCGCGACCTGGCCACTGAGATTGCCAAAGCTGGCGCGGGCCTCCCCATGCTGGATGCTGACTGTCTGGCTGACGCTGGCCTTTGCCGTGTCGAGGCGCGAAAATCCCGGCGAATCGCGCCAGACCGAAATGATGACCTTGCCTTTGTCGGATTGCAGGCCGGAAACGATGACTTCGAGAGCAGCGAGCAGCGCGAGATTAATCATGGTTTCAATCCCCTGATAATGGTGTTGGGCAATATGCTGTTATCAAATTCGCCAGGTTCACCCGGGCGCCGGGTCGGTGGCGGGCCGAAACGCAGCACAACCAGCTTGCGCGACGGCACGATCCACATCGCCTGGTTGCCGCTGCCATCGAACAGCAACAGATCGTCGGCCAGGTAACATTCCGATTGCAGGACGCCGACGGGCTGTGATCGTGGCGGAAACCAGCGAAGGCGTTTGGTGCAGGGCTTTCCGATCCACATATGCAAACCCCAATTGGGGTTGGCCGGCGATGGCGTGGTGGTGGCGCGCAGCCAATAATCCGGCAACAGCCGCTGCCCGTTCCACACGCCGTCCTGGGCCAGAAGTGCGCCGATGCGGATGAAACTTTCGGCCGGCAACATCAGGCAGCAGCCGGCATGGGCCAGGCCGCCGGGACGGTTGACATAGACTGTGCCGCCGCTGGCTCCGATCGGTTGCAGCAGGGCCTGGCCCAGATAATCGGCATAACGCTGGTGCGTGGCACGTTCGATGACGATGGCAAGGATGTCGCTGGTGATCATCGAATAGTCATATTCGCTGCCGGGCGCGTAATCCCGGCGGGTTTCGTTGATCAGAATCTTTTCATGATCTTCTGACAGATATTCGCGCATGGTCTGGCTCCACGGCGCGAAATCATTATAACTAAAACGACTGATTCCGCTGCTGTTTTGCAGGAATTGCCGGATGGTCGGCGCGGCCTTGTCGGTGTCACGCCATTCGGTGATGAAATCCGAAACCGGTTGATCGAGGCCCTTGATGTGGCCCTGCGCGATCGCACGGCCGATCAGGATTCCAACCACCATTTTGGCCATGGATTTCGACGCGATCAGATCCGTGCGAGCAAACCCGTTGAAATAGCGCGCACTTTCCAGGCTGCCGTCGCGCCACACCAGCAACCCTTGCGATTTTTTCCTTTCCGCATAGGCGTCCGCAGTTTGCAGCGCCGCCGGGGCGATTCCGGGCGATTTCGGGGTAGGCAGGGCAACATCTGGTGCGCCGGGCACGGGATCGACCGGGCTATACCAATCGGCGCGCTGCGATTGGCCGCGCATTTGCGCCACGGCCATGCGGAAATAACGGTCCATATAGGTTTTGTTGGCTAGATACAGCACGCCGGCGAACAGCACGGCCGCCAGCAAACCCAGCGTCAGCCCCTTGGCCAGCCGCCGCATCATCGCGCCGTCAACCGTGCCAGCACAAATGCCAGCGCCATCACGCCGGCGCCAATCGCAAACGGCATGTGCGGCCCAAGGCCATCGTAGATAAAGCCGGAACCCGCCGGGCCGATGATGCGCCCCATTGCCGATGCCCCTTGGGTCAATCCGTTGATGCGGCCACGGTCGCTGTCATCACTGGTGGCGGCTGTCAGGGTTTGCAGGGCAGGGTTGAACAGGCCGAAACCAATGGCACTGAAGGCCAGCGCGGCGAGCACCGACACGCTGGTATTCGCCATGGCCAGGGCCGCCAGCGCGATCCCGTACAGAATTGTCGAGAACCACAGCAGATTGGCCGAGCCAAAGCGTGCAGCAAGCGGCGCGCTGCCGCCGGCTTGCAGGGCTGCGGCGATAATTCCGATCATGCCGAACGAGAGCCCGACATCGCGCGGCCCCCAGCCCAGCCTGTCCGCCGCAAAGATTGCAAACACCGTTTCCATCATGCCGGCCGAACCGATGACCAACAGGGTGATCGCCATCAGCCCGCCGATGGCAGGTTTGCGCCGAACCAACGCGAACATGTTGCCGCCGGTCAAAGCGGCCTTTGCGGCGCGGCGGCGTTCGGGCGGCAGGCTTTCGGGCAAAAAGGCGACCATGCCGATGGCCGCAACAATGCTGATGCCGGCAGCGACCCAGGCGACGTTTGCGGCATCGCGCAAGCTGGGCAAATCGCCCGCCACCAGGCCGCCAACGGCGGGGCCAAAGATGAACCCCAGGCCAAAGGCAGCGCCCAGCAACCCCATGGCGCGCGGGCGTTGTTCCGGCGTGGTGATGTCCCCGACATAGGCGAGGGCAGCGGCGATGTTGCCGGCCATCAATCCGGCAAACAGCCGCGCCGCGCCAAGCTCCATTATGCTACCGGCAAAGGCCAGCGCGCCATAGCCAAGCACACTGCCGATCATGCTGTAGATCAGCACCGGGCGGCGACCGATGCGATCGGAAAGCCGGCCCCACAGCGGCGCGCCCAGGAATTGCCCCAGCGAATAGCAGGCAATGGCGATGGTAATGTCACTGGCGGTGGCGCCGAACAGCCGGCCCCAGAACGGGAACACCGGCAGCACGACACCAAAGCCGAACAGCCCCATGAAAACGCTGAGGAATAGCGCCGCCAACTGGCGTTTGCTGGCGTGTGGCGGCGAAAGGGCGGCAAGCGGCGGAGCATTCACGATGATTATGTGTCCTGCCGTCTCGCCGGGATCAGCGGGATGGTTTTCAGGACATAGTTGCGCCCCTGCGCTTCTGCGCGGGCCGGGGATGGTATCACCATGGCGCGGATATTTTCAGGATGCAGGCGCAATTCATCAACATCGATGGCCAGGCCTTGTTCGATCAGCGCGCGGCGTTTGGCACGAAAGGCATTCATCAGCCCATCGGATTTGACCGACAGTTCCTGGCCCATATCGACTGGCAGGATTTCCGGCGCAATTTTTTCAACAATGTCAGTGTCTTGCATGAAAATTTTCAGGGTGCGCTTTGCCGAATCATTATCAAAAAGCGCATGGCGGAAAAAACTGCGCGCCATAATCCAGCGGGTGACGGTGGTGGTTGCATCGACTGGTGTGTTGACATCGAAAATCACCATCCGCCAGGTCGATGTCAGCCAGACATCCAGCCGCATGGTGGCGCCTGACATGTGAAACCCCGGTTGGGCCTGCACCGGGGTGCGTTCCTTGCGCGCCAGTTTCCAGATGCCGCGCGGCAGCGGCGGGATATAGGTGACCTTGGCCCGCGCCGACCATTGATCCTGTTCCAATTCGAAATCATGGATTTCGGCATTGTCTCGATCTCCGAAACTGGGATGCACGAACGGCGCATGGGCGAAATCCAGGCCATTTTCGACGATGCGGGCGTAATTGGCATTCCAATCCCAGCGGCCGCGAATCGTGCGCCAATTGGCGGCATCATCATATTCGGGGAATTCTGGCAAAGGCGGGCGCTCGGCCTCGGGCAGATCACCCAGAAACACCCAGACCCAGCCAAAGCGTTCGATGATCGGGTAGGAATCCACCCGGGCACGGGTCGGGATTTTGGTGTCACGCGGCAACGACGGTATTTTGGTGACCTGGCCGGCACCGTTGAATTGCCAGCCATGATAAGGACATTCAACGCAATCTCCGGACATTCGGCCCAGGCCGAGTGCCGCGCCGCGATGCACACAGGTGTCTGACAGGCAGTGTGCGACGCCGGCCTTGTCACGGAACAAGCTGAAAAACAGGCTGAGCATCTGGACGCGAATTGGCGCGTCGGCGGTGACTTCGCTGCTTTCGGCGGCAACATACCATTGATTGATGATCATGCGATCTCCACCAGCGCGGTCAGCGCCTTTTCATAACCCGGTTCGTGCAGGGCAAGCGTTTCGCCGCTGGCGGCATCGATGCAGGCAACACGGCCGCCAAAGAAATCACAGGCCCAAAGCTGGCCCGGGGTGCGCCCGGCAACCACATTGGCCCAGCCGCGGCCAGCCGGCAGGGCGATGTCACCCCGATGCGCGCCGCTGGCCTGATCGATGCGGCGCAGCGCAGCGCCGGTCGCGACAATGATGTCGGTACCAATTGTTGCAAGGCCAAACAGCATCGGCGGCGGATCGACCTTGGTATACCGGACGCCCAATTGGCGGTTGGCGGCAAGATCATGGGCGTAAATATGCGGCCCGGTTTCGGACAGGTGGAACAATGTGTTGCCATCCGCCGCCAGCGCGATGTGGGTGACTCCCAGAAAACCGCCAACGCCGCCATTCCATTGGGTGGTATAGCTGGCGATGGCTTTGCCTGCGGCATCAAGGCGCAGCACCTGGCCGCTGCCAACGAAATAGCCTTCGTGTCCGGCAAGATGTTCGCCGAGCAGCAGATCGCCATCGGGCAGCAAGATCGCCGAGCCATAGCCCGGCGCGACACCATTGACCGCGGGCACGCCAAGGGCAGCGATGCGGCGGCCATCGGGTGCAAATCGATCGATGGCGCGGGCCTGAGGATCGAGCACCAGCAGGTTGCCGGCAATATCCAGTGCCATCCCCGAAATCAGCCCGTCACGCCCGGTTTCGGCAACCGCCTTCAACCGGAAATTCCGGTCATAGTGCGCAATGCGCCCGGCGCCGGTGGGGTAGCGTGCATCGGGGCGCAGCATGGTTGCGGGAATCAGCAGGTCACCCGATTCGAAAACGCCAAGGGACTGGCCGGTCACAATTTCTGCCTCCATCATGACAGGGTTTCTCCGGCGGCGGGTTCCGTCATGGTCAGGGCGCGGTCAAACATCGACAGCACCATGCCCCAGGCGCTTTCAGTAGACAGGTCAAATCCGAAAAATTGCGGCTGGTGATGGGCGCGCATCCCTAGATAGGTCGCGGCGGAATAGGCCAGCAAGTTCAGGGATAACATATCGGGATGGGAAAGGCGCGGATCAGAGGCAAGTACCCGTTCAAAATCAAATCTCACCAATTGTCTAACATGATCAATAGCTTCCTTGATTTCGTCGGACTTTACGAATTCACCGGACAGCAGCTCACACAAACGCGGATTGGTGCGCAGGCTGGCGGCATAGCGCAGATTGACGACGCGCAGTTTTTCAGCGGGCGGGCGCAACAGGAAAATCGCCCAGGGCTCATCCAGCAAATCTTCCAGCGATCGCCAGACGGTGCGGGTGCGAACCCAGGCAACCGCAACGCCGGGCAGGCCGCCGAAATACTCATACACCTGTTTCTTGCCAACCCCGGCTTCCTTGATCAGCGCATTGACTCCCAGCCCACCGATGCCGCCGCGCGCCAGCAGGCGGTCAAATGCATCAATGATGCCTTCCTCGGTTGCGGCGCGGCGGGCACGCTGGCGCGGACGCGAGACAGGCGTTGTCAAGTGCAACTCCGCAGCCGTTGGCGCCGCGTTTCCGCCGTGCCTGTCAACGGTTTTTGCGGGGCGCGGTGAATTTGTCACACTTTCCTCTTGACCTTTGCCGGCTCTGCATAGCTATATGGTGACTGGTCGGTCAACTTTTTTCATCCGCGCAAAAATGACGCGGGGAAATGGGGTGGGGCGATGGGCAACAGGGGGGCCAGGATCATGCGGGGACAGGTTCAATTTCATCGGGCATTGCTGGCGTGCAGCGCATTGGTTGCCGCTGGCGGCCTGATGTTGCCACAGGCGGCGAAGGCAGAAAGCGAAGCGGTGGACAATGCTTCTCGGGCGGTGCCTGAAATCATTGTGACGGCACGCAAGAAATCCGAATTGCTGAACAACGTGCCGCTGGCGGTTCAGGCCTTTGACAGCGATACGATTGCCAAAGAGGGTATTCGTTCGGTGGAGGATATTGCGCGGCGCACTGCGGGGCTGACGTTCGACAATGGCGGATTCATGAATGACACGCGGCCTGCGCTACGCGGCATGCAGGCCGAACGCGGCCGGCCATCGGTGGCGGTGCTGTTCGATGGCCAGGACCTGACCACCGAAAATCTGTCGATCGCCGGTGGCGGCGCATCGCTGAACAGCCAGTTGTTCGATCTGGAACGTATCGAGGTGGTGCGCGGGCCGCAATCGACGGTCTATGGCCGCAACGCCTTTGCCGGCGCGATCAACTATATTTCAAAGGCACCCAGTTTTACGCTGGGCGGCCATGTTGGCGGTGAAATCGGCAATGGCGACACCCAGGCGATCGATGGCGCGCTGAATTTGCCGATCATGCGCGATGTTATCGCGCTGCGCGTCAACGCCGGCTATCGTGACCAGGGCGGGTTTTATCGCAACCCGGTCACCGGCGCCAAGCTTGGGTCAACGCATGCCGGCGGTTTTGGCGCGGCGCTGTTGATCAAGCCGATGACCGGGTTGTCGATCACCGGCCGTTGGACGCATTCGGTGGAAACCATGTCGGAATCGGCGACGGCGTTTTTGTCTGCCAACACCCGCCTGCCGGCACCGGGGGCGAAATTTGGACCGGCGCCGGGTGCGCCGGCGACGGTGCCGTGCCCGGCTGACCTATCTATGTTAAGCCCTTCACAATTGGCGAGTTGCACGCGCGGCACGCTGGTTGGCCCGATCTATGCCTCTGAAAGCACGATACAGCTAAGCCCTGATCCGTTCACCAAACGCGCCTTTGCCGGCCTTCGCAACCGTCAGGATCTGGCATCGGCGAATGTCGACTGGTCGGGTGATTGGGGCAGTTTGGGGTATCGTTTCGGCTATCTGGATGCGCAGAGTTTCATTCTGCAGGACGGTGATTTTTCAAATTTCGCCGCACCGCCGGGTTTGGTGCTGTCGATCAGCGCACTCCAGGATTTGCGGTATCGCACGCGGCATTTTGATCATGAAGTCCGTTATGCCGGCAGCTTTGGAGCCTTTGATCTGACAGCGGGTGTCCAGCGTTTTACCGAAACCGCAGCGCTGGATAACGCCGCGCAATTCTGGTTGCGCAGCCCGACGTCGCCGCTGGCCGGGCCGCCATTCAACCTGTCCACGGCGCCAAATGCCAATTTCGCCTTGCCCGTTCGCAACACGCGTGAAACCAAATATTGGGGCGTTTATGGGTCTGTCGCCTGGTCGATCACCAAAACCATCAAATTGACCGCCGATGCACGTTATAATGACGACAATATCACCTATACTATCCCTGGCTGGCGCAGCCAGGATGTGACCCTGTCGAAATTGACGCCGGTGTGCCTGCCGCAATTCGCCAATGGCGCGGTGTTCAGCCCGTTCAGTCCGGCGACGACTCCGCCCCCCGGTGTGGTGGCCGCTTGTGCGCGGTCGGGAACGATCACCAGCCAGAAAGTAACTCCGCGATTTACAGCGGAATGGAAACCAAGCGACGCGGCGCTGATTTATGCCAGTTATGCGCAAGGGTTCAAACCCGGCGGTTTCAACACCAATGAAATCGTTGAGCTGACCGGGCAAGGCTATCGCCCTGAACGGGTGACAGCCTATGAACTGGGGGCAAAGACCACTTGGCTGGACCGCAGCCTGATCATCAACGCCAATCTCTACTACAATGATTACACCGATCAGCAGATTGGCGTGCAGAACAGCAATGTGGCGCCCAATGGCACCGTCACGACCACTGCCGGTATTGTGAACGCCGGCGAAGTGAAAATTTACGGGTTTGAAGGCGAAATCGACTGGCGCGCGACCCAGCATCTGCGGCTGATGGCAAGCTATGCCTATACCGATGCCAAGTTCAAATCCTATATTCAGGGGCCGCCGCCCGGTTCTGCACAGGCGGCCTTTGATGCCTGCGGGGTGCCATCGGGCCAGACATCGTCAGACCAGAACCGCGCCGAAGCCGGCAACATCTGTGCCGATTTTTCGGGGCGCCAGGTTGGCCGCAGCCCCAAACACAGCCTGAACATGATGGCGGAAGTGCGTTATCCGGTTGGCAAGGCCAGCGTGTTTTTTGAAGCCAATGCGCTGTATCGATCGAAACGCTTTACTGACGAAAGCAATCTCGCCTTCATGCCCGAATATTGGCGGGCCGGGCTGCGCGCCGGTGTTGATATCGGATCATTGCAGGTGACTGGTTATATCGACAATCTGTTCGACAACCGTCGTATCGAAACCGCACAACGCAATGTCGATTTTGGCCGGCCCGAAGGCTTTGCACCCGGGCGGGGATTCAATGTGACTTTGCCGCGGCCGCGGTCATTCGGGATGCGGGCAGGATGGCGTTTCTGATGACAGTGTCCGTATGACGCCAAATCCGGGTGCGATCCAGCCAATGCCAGGGATCGCAAAGCCCCAGCTGCCGGAACCCTGGTTGACCAAGATCAATCGGGCATAGCATGAGGCGCAAACTGCTAAATTTCATGCGGCGTGCCCGGCCGATCATGGCCTGGGTGTCGCTGGCCTGCGGGCTGGTGTTTGTGCTGGTGGTGTTCAAAAACACGCCGCCGGGTTGGCCGCGGCAATGGAATGCGGCGCAGGTGGAACGGGAACGGCCGGCCGGTGCGCGCGCCACTGGGCGGACGGGGGTCGTGGTGGTCGCGTTGCTCCAGCCCAGCCATTTCGAACCGCGATTCACCCTGCAATTCATCGAAAAACTGCTGGATGTGGTGATCCCCTGGCCGATCAACCGCATTGCGGGTCGTGACACGGCAACGGCGCTGATCGATCCGACGCTACCCGATGCGACCGTCAAATTTGCGCCGCGCGCCTTGATGGACTGGCGGGGGCGGGCCGCCGGCGATGATGGCGTGCCCTATCTGCGTCGCTGGCAGCAGGGCGCGGTTGCATGGTTGCCGCCATCATCATCCGTCGCGGGTGATATCGGCAGTTTTCAATTGAAAGGCACCCCCGGCGGTGCCCCCGATCCATCGCAGCGCGCCATGTTAAAGGCGAAGTATCTTTATTATCCGCGCCTGCCCGGCGGTTATCTGCCGCAGCGTGACCAGACGCTGGCAATGGTGAACAGCGCGCTGGCAATCGTCGGGCGCAACCCGGCCGTGGTCGGCGCTACGGTTTACGATATTTATGATCGGGATGCCGCGAGGGCGGCGCTGGAGGCGTTGCTGGACAAGCGCCTTGACACGCTGGTGCTGGCGTCGACTTTTCCGATCCATTCGGGGTTTGAGGAATATCACGCCGCCTATCCCAAATTGAAGGATGAGATTGCCGCCTGGGCCAAGCGCACGGGGCGGCCGGAACCGAAACTGCTGCTGGTGCCGGGCATGGCGAATTCATCGGGATACCGGGCATTTCTGGCGGCGCATCTGGCGCGGGTTGCGCCGCGGCCAATTCCGGGCGCGCGGGCAACGGTAATCGTTTCGCTGCACGGCTTGCCTGCGATGACCCGCAAGAACGATGCGTGGGGCGGCAATGCCGATCGTGCCACGCCGCCCTTGCTGGCGGCCTTGGTTGCGGCGTTGCGGGCAAAGGGCTGGGGTGATGTGCGAGGGGTGGTGGCGCAGGAGGCGTTTGCCAATGGCGTGGAAGACCCCGGAAACGCGGCGCTTTCGACCGGCGAAGCGATGCGCGCGGCGGCGGCGCGCGGCGATGCCCTGGCCATTGCGATCCCAGCTGAATTTTTGAGTGAAAACAGTGATACGTTGTTTCTGCACAGCTATCTGATGTTTGATGGGGTAGCCGGTTATCGGCGTTATCAGGGGCCACCGGCAAATGTGAATTGGTCTCAGCCGTTTGTGCGGCGCTATCGTATCGGGGCCACCGATGTGATTTACACCGGCACGCCGGGTGGGGCGTTTCAGGGGGATGCCGGGGCGATGCTGGCGGCAACGATCACGCCGTTGCTGCCGAAATAGCGGTTATTCGACCGTTACCGATTTCGCCAGATTTCGCGGCTGGTCAACATCGGTCCCCTTGGCCAGCGCAACGTGATAGGCGAGCAGCTGGATCGGCACGGCGGTGATCAGCGGGCTGATGAACGGATCAACCGACGGCATTTCAATGCTGGCAAAGCTGCCGTTGCTATGTTCGGCAAGCCCGGCTGCGTCGGATAGCAGATAAACCAGCCCGCCGCGCGCCATCACCTCCTGCATGTTCGACACCGTCTTTTCAAAGCGCGGCCCGGATGGAGCAATGACGATCACCGGAACATTTTCGTCGATCAGCGCGATGGGGCCGTGTTTCAGTTCGCCCGCCGCATAGCCTTCGGCGTGGATATAGCTGATTTCCTTCAGCTTTAGCGCGCCTTCCAGCGCCATTGGATAATCTGGGCCGCGGCCCATGTAAAGAATATCCCGCGCCTTTGCCAAGGTGCCGGCCATCGCCTGAATAGTGTCCTCGGTCTTCAGCGCTTCATTCATCGCGGCGGGCACTTCGGTCAGCAGATGCACCAGCCGCGATTCCTCGAACCCGTCAACCTGGCCCTTGGCCTTGCCCAGCGCGATGGCAAAGGCGGCGAGCACGGCAAGCTGGCAGGTAAACGCCTTGGTGCTGGCAACGCCGATTTCGGGGCCGGCGTGCGTTGGCAGCACCAGATCGGCATCGCGCGCCATCGATGATGAGGCGACGTTGACGACGGCGGCGACATATTGCCCACCGGCCTTGGCGTGGCGAAGCGCGGCCAATGTATCGGCGGTTTCCCCCGATTGCGAGATGAACAGGCAAAGCCCGCCAGGTTCATAGACCGGGTCGCGATAGCGAAACTCGCTGGCGTTTTCGAACTGGACGGGGATGCGTGCCAGACTTTCCAGCCAATAGGTCGCGACCTGTCCGGCATACAGGCTGGTGCCACAGGCGACGACCTGAATGCGTTTTATGCCGGCAAGGTCGAACGGCAGCGATGGCAGGCTGACGGTTTCGGCCAGCGGATCGAGATAGGCGCCCAGCGTCTGGGCGACGACGATCGGTTGCTCATGGATCTCTTTTTCCATGTAATGCCGGTAATTGCCCTTTTCGATAACGGCGGCAGAGGCAGAGGAAGTGATGACCGGGCGGTCAACGGGCCGATTGTCGGCATCGAATACATCTGCGCCTTCGCGGCTAATCCGCACCCAGTCGCCTTCCTCAAGATAGGCAATGCGGTTGGTAAAGGGGGCGAGGCCAAGCGCGTCGGAGCCGAGGAACATTTCGTCCGCGCCATAACCCAGCACCAGCGGTGAACCGCGCCGCGCGCCATACATCAGATCGGGGTGGTCGCGAAACAGGATCGCAAAGCTGAAGGCGCCGTGCAGGCGTTTCAGCGTCGCGGCAACGGCGGCGTCGGGCGTGGCCCCGGCCTCCATCGCCATGGTGATCAGGTGGGCGACGACTTCGGTATCGGTCTGTGACGTCAGGGTGCGGCCAGCGGCCAGCACTTCGGCACGCAACGGCTTGAAATTTTCGATGATGCCGTTGTGGACCAGCACGACCCTGTCCGTCGAATGCGGGTGGGCATTGTCAGTGGTCGGGCCGCCATGTGTCGCCCAGCGGGTATGGGCGATGCCGCTGTTGCCGGGCAAAGGCTCTGCTGCAAGCACCGCCACCAGATTGTCGAGTTTCCCCGAGGCACGGCGGCGGTCGATCGCGCCATCATGGATGGTGGCAACGCCGGCGGAATCATAGCCGCGATATTCCAGCCGGCGCAGGCCATCGATCAACCGGGCGGTGACGGGCCGGGGAGACAGGATGCCGATGATGCCGCACATGGGGGTTATTTTTCCTTTTTGGCTTCGGCGGCGGCGCGAAAGCGTGTGGCCCAACCGGGCTTTGCAACCTGTGGCGGGCGGACGAGCGCCAGCGCGTCGGCAGGAACATCGGCGGTAATCGTGCTGCCGGCGGCGACGATGGCTCCGTCACCGATGCTGATGGGCGCCACCAGGGCCGAATTGCTGCCGATGAACGCCCCTGCGCCGATCACCGTTCGGTATTTGAAAAAACCGTCGTAGTTGCAGGTGATGGTGCCGGCGCCGATATTGGCCTTTTCGCCAACGCTGGCATCGCCAACATAGGAAAGGTGGTTGGCCTTTGCACCCGGCGCAAAGGCGGCATTCTTGGTTTCGACGAAATTGCCGATCTTGACGTTCGCCGCCAGCACTGTGCCGGGCCGCAGGCGGGCAAACGGGCCGATATCGGCATTTTCGCCGATCATGGCGCCAGCGATATGGCTATGGGCGTGGATGGTGCTGCCGCTGGCGATGCTGACGCCGGGGCCAAAGACCACAAAGGGTTCGATGGTGACGTCCGCCGCGATTCGCGTGTCATGTGCCAGGAAAACCGATGCGGGATCGATCATCGTCACGCCCGCGGCCATGGCGGCGGCGCGGGCGCGGGCCTGCCAAATCCCCTCCAGCATCGCCAGTTCGGCGCGGCTGTTGGCGCCGGCGACTTCATCGGCGGCGGTTTCGATCACGCGCGCCGTGCGGCCGTCAGCGATCAACAGGCCGATGATGTCAGGCAGATAATATTCGCCGGTCGCATTGCTGTTGCCGATGCGGGCGAGCAGCGGCCATAGATCGGCGGCGCGGATTGCCATCAACCCGGAATTGCACAGAGTCTGGGCGCGTTCGGCGGGGCTGGCGTCCTTGTATTCCACCATTTTCAAGATGCTGCCGGCCTCGGCAATGATGCGGCCATAGGCGGCTGGGTCGACAGGCCGAAAGCCCAGAACGACGGCCGCAACGCCATCGGTCAACGCCCCGTGCAGACGTTTCAAGGTCTCGGGCGTCACCAGCGGCGCATCGCCGAACAGGATCAGCACATCGCCATCAAAACCAGCCAGCGCGCTTTTGGCCTGCAATACCGCATGACCAGTGCCAAGCTGCGGTGATTGCACGGCGATGGTCGCGCCATAGGGCAGCGCCGCGGTTTCGACCTGTTCGCGCAAGGACCCGACCACCACGACAGTCCGGGCCGGTGACAATGGTGCGAGGGCATCGAACAAATGCAACAACATGGGTTTAGCGGCGATCGGATGCAGAACCTTGTGCAACGACGATTTCATGCGCGTACCCTGGCCGGCGGCAAGGATGATGGCAGCGAGCGGGCGGGTGACGGTCACATTGACGCCACTGCCATATCGCCCTTGCCTTGGGAAGCATTGCCGTCGCATTGGCTGGGGATGCACGCCCTTCCCGCCACCATCGTCTTTGATCTGGACGGCACGCTCGTTGATACCGCGCCCGATCTATGCGCGGCGGTTAATCATGCATTGGTGGTTCTGGGGCGGCCACCGGTGCCAATGGATGCTGTGCGGCACATGGTGGGGCATGGCGCACGCAAGCTGCTGGAGAACGGCCTGGCGGCGAGCGGCGCGGTAACGCCCGAATTGATCGAGGCCGGCGTTGCGCCGCTGTTGACCTATTATGCCATGCACATCGCTGATGGATCGCGGCCCTATCCGGGCGTGGAGGCGGCGCTGGACGCGCTGGCGGCGGCAGGGTGCAGCCTGGCGATCTGCACCAACAAGCCGCAGCGATTGTCATCCGCGCTGGTGACGGCGCTGGGGTGGGACGGGCGATTTTCGGCCAATATCGGATTTGATTCGGTGCCGGCGCCAAAACCCGATGCAGGCCATTTGTTTGCAGCGATTGCAGCGGCTGGCGGCGTACCCGGCAATTGCGTTTTTGTCGGCGATTCGATCACCGATACGTTGACGGCAAAGGCCGCAGGCGTGCCGGTCATTGCCGTCAGTTTCGGGTTTTCTGACCGGCCGACGGCGGATCTTGGCGCTGATCTGATCATCGATCATTATGACGAACTGCTGCCGGCGCTGCGGGCGTTGAAGGCATGAGCGGGTCGTTGCTGTTCGCGGTCCTGCTGCTGGTCATGCTGGGCATCGGCTGTGGTGTGTTGATCGAGCGGCGCGCTTTGCCCGCGCCGACGTTGCCGGAAATTGCACCGACGCCGATCGCCTGGCCGGCAGAGGACCGCATCCGCATCGCGGCGCTGGGAGATCCGGCGCTGATCATTGATGGCGACGTTGCGATGGGCGCCAATGCCGAGGCGCAGCGGCTGTTTGGTGATCGCATCGCCGGCAGTGATCTGCGGCTGACAGTGCGCCACCCGGCGGTGCTCGACGCGCTCAGCGAAGCGCAGGTGACCGGGCTAACCGTTGAACGCGAGGTGTCGGGGCTGGGCGATGGCAACAGCGTCTACCGGCTGCGCGCGGCCGATGCGGGTGAAGGCCGGGTGCTGTTGCTGTTCGATGACATCACCCAGACCCGGTTGACCGAGCGGATGCGAGTCGATTTCGTTGCCAACGCCAGCCATGAATTGCGCACCCCGCTGGCCACGTTGTCGGGCTTTATCGAAACTCTGCAGGGGCCGGCAGCCGAGGATGAACCGGCGCGGCGGCGGTTCCTTGATATCATGGCGCGGGAGGCGGCGCGGATGTCGCGCCTGATCGATGATCTGCTTTCGCTGTCACGGATCGAGCTCGACAAGCATGTGCGGCCAGTGGCGCACCTCGATCTGACCGGGATCATCGTCGATGTCGCGAAGACGCTGGCGATGCGGCTGGAGGCGGATGAGCGGCAATTGATCATCGAAGAAACAGCGCCGCTGCCACTGGTGATCGGTGATCGGGACCAGATCCTGCAGGTGCTGCACAATCTGGTCTCAAACGCGCTGAAATATGGGCACAGCGGCACGCCGATCACGGTGACAGCGGCGGCCGAACCGGCGACCGCGGGCACGCCGGCGGTGGTGCGGCTGTCAGTCAGTGATATCAGCGAGGGTATTGCGCCCGAACATCTGCCCCGGCTGACCGAGCGATTTTACCGGATCGATTCGCTGCGATCGCGCAAGATGGGCGGCACCGGCCTGGGGCTGGCGATCGTGAAGCATATCGTTGAACGCCACCGCGGCCGGCTGGAAATTGAAAGCCGGGCCGGGGAAGGAACGCGCATCGCGTTTACGTTGCCGGTGGCCGGCTGACCCTTGTTCGGCAAATTGCCGACCGCTTGTCATCGAAACGTCACATAAACGTCATATCGCGCACATCTGAAGGCGCTAACGCGAAGCATGGGGTTTACCAGAATCATCGGTCGAATCATCCTTGGCGGCGTTGTCGTTGCGGTGTTGGTCGCCTGTTCAGGCGGCGCGCGGACGCAGATCCGAATCGTTGGTTCTTCAACGGTTTATCCGTTTACCACTGCTGTCGCTGAACAGTTCAAGCGCACCTACCCGCAATTTTCGGCGCCGATCGTCGAATCGACCGGCACTGGCGGCGGCATAAAATTGCTGTGTGCCGGAGTCGGCCAGCAATTTCCTGACATCGCCAATGCATCGCGCCGGATAAAGGCCAGCGAGATCGAGGATTGTGCCAAGCATGGCGTCACCGGGCTGATCGAATTGCAGATTGGCCTGGATGGCCTGGTGATTGCCGAAGGGCGGGGCGGGGCGTTTCCGGGGCTGAGCGAGCGCGATGTTTATCTGGCGCTGGCGGCCGACCCGTTTGGCAAGGGGCCGAACCGGGCGCGGACCTGGGCCGATGTCAACCCGGCACTGCCGGCGGTGAAGATCGAAGTCATCGGGCCGCCGCCGACATCGGGCACTCGCGACAGTTTCAACGAACTGTTCATGCAAAAAGGCTGTGAGACCGAACCGGCGATGGAAGTTTTAAAAAAGACCGACAATGACACGTTCAAATCGGTGTGCGTCCGCATCCGCGAAGATGGCGCCTATGTCGAAGGCGGCGAGAATGACAATCTGATCGTCCAGAAGGTCGCGGCGAATTCGGCGGTGCTGGGCGTTTTCGGATTCTCCTACCTTGCCGAAAATGAAGATCGCATTCAGGACGTGCCGATAAAGGGCGTCCCGGCCACCTATGACAACATCGCTTCCCAGCATTATCCGGCTTCGCGTCCGCTGTTCATCTACGTCAAGGTCCAACACCTGCGCGCGGTGCGCGGGCTGGCGGAATTTCTGGCCGAATTCAGCAAGGAATCGACTTGGGGTCGCCACGGCTATCTGTCGCGTCGCGGCCTGGTCGCCAGCCCCGATGATTTGCGGCTGAAAAATGCCGCGGTTGCGTCGGCGCTCACGCCGATGGGCCCGCTATGATGGTCATTGCGATCCTGGCGGTCCTGGCGCTGGCGGCGATGGGCTTTGTGCTCGGCCAGCGCAAAAGCGCGGCCTTTGCCGGCGGTCGCATCGGTGCGGTCCATTCGCGGCCGGCCTATCACGGCGTGTTTGTCGCGCTGGTGGCACTGCTGCCGGCATTGCTGGTGCTGGGGGTTTGGGGCGCCACCGGCGAAGGCCTGATCGGCAATCGCGTGCTGGCGGCGGTGCCGGCAACAGTGCGCCCGGTGACGCCGCTGGATACGACGGCGTTCCTGAATGAAGTGCGCGGCCTTGCCACCGGGCAGATTGCGGCGGCGTTCAATCCGGCGGCGGCAGTGGTGGTGCCGCTGTATCAAAGGCTGCACGACCAGGGTGATCTGGCGGCCGGTGCGCTGGCGGTGGCAGTGCTGACGATGGGCGGCGTTTGGGCGTTCACGCGGCTGCGCCCGGATTTTCGGGCCCGCAACCGGGTCGAATCCGGCGTGCAATGGCTGTTGGTGCTGGCATCGATCGTGGCGATTTTGACGACCTTTGGCATTGTGCTGTCGCTGCTTTTTGAATCGCTGCGTTTCTTTCGCATGGTTTCGCCGACCGAATTCCTTTTTGGCACGCATTGGTCTCCGCAAACCGCGATCCGCCCCGATCAGATCGGATCGAGCGGCGCCTTTGGCGCGCTGCCGCTGTTCTGGGGCACGATTTTCATCGGTGCGATTATCGCGATGATCGTTGCCATACCGCTGGGGCTGATGGCCGCAATCTATCTTACCCAATATGCCGACAGCAATGTGCGCCGGGTGCTGAAACCGATGCTGGAACTGCTCGCCGGCGTGCCGACCGTGGTTTACGGGTTCTTTGCGGCGTTGACGGTGGCGCCGGCCGTGCGGCGGCTGGGCCTGTCCATCGGCATGGCGGATGCCTCGGCCGAAAGCGCGCTGGCGGCAGGGTTGGTGATGGGCATCATGATCATCCCGTTTGTCTCGTCGATGGCCGATGACGCGCTGACCGCGGTGCCGAACACCATGCGCGATGGCAGCCTGGCGATGGGGGCGACACGATCCGAAACCGTTATCCGCGTGCTGGTGCCGGCGGCGTTGCCGGGTATTGTCGCTGGCGTGCTGCTGGCGATCAGCCGGGCGATCGGGGAAACGATGATCGTCGTGATGGCAGCCGGCCTTGCCGCGAAATTGACGATCAATCCGTTTCAAAGCGTCACGACGGTGACGGTGCAGATCGTCGCGCTGTTGACCGGCGACCAGGAATTCGATTCTGCGAAAACGCTTTCGGCCTTTGCGTTGGGGCTGGTACTTTTCGTGATCACCCTGCTGCTCAACGTCTACGCGTTGTCTGTCGTGAAGAAATATCGCGAGGCTTACGAGTGACGACGCCCACCGATTGGTCATCGCCGGCGCTGCGGGCTCGCGTCGCGGCGCGCTACCGCGCCGAACAGCGGTTTCGCCTGGCCGGGCTGACGGCACTTTCGCTTGCCGGTCTGTTCCTGGCGTTCTTGCTGTTCACCATCATCCGCGATGGCTGGTCCGGATTTCGCCATGCCGAGGTGAGTGTAACCGTGGTGTTCGATCCGGCGCAGGTGCGCAGCGGTGATTACATGGCGATGATGCAGGCGGCATCGGCACGGCTGGGCACGCGCAGCGATGTCGTCAGCGAAGGCGCCTGGCTGGGCTTGCGCGATACCGTTGCCGCCGAGCCTGATGTGGTGGGGCAAACCCGGACGATCTGGGTGCCGACCAAAAGCAGCATCGATATGCTGGCCAAGGGCAAATTTGACCTGAATGAGCCGGCCCTGACGCGCGGTGTCAGCAACAATGACATTGCCGATTTTCACGCGCTGGAATCATCCGGGAGGCTGCGCACCGCCTTTAACGGCATTTTCGTCAGCGCGGCGGATTCGACCAACCCCGAACTGGCCGGCATCTGGGGTGCGGCACTCGGATCATTGCTCACTCTGATCGTCACTATCGGGTTGGCGTTTCCGGTTGGCGTGCTGGCGGCGATCTACCTGGAGGAATTTGCGCCGAAAAATCGCTGGACCGACCTGATCGAGGTGTCGATCAACAATCTGGCGGCGGTGCCTTCGATCATCTTCGGGCTGTTGGGGCTGGCGGTGTTTTTGAATTTTGCCGGGCTGCCGCGGTCGGCACCGCTGGTCGGCGGGCTGACATTGGCGCTGATGACGCTGCCGGTGATCGTCATTTCGGCGCGGGTGGCGATAAAGGCGGTGCCGCCGTCGCTGCGCGATGCCGCGCTGGGCATCGGGGCTTCACCGATCCAGGTGGTGTTTCAGCATGTGCTGCCATCGGCGTTGCCCGGCGTGATGACCGGCACCATCATCGGCATGGCACGGGCGCTGGGCGAAACCGCGCCGTTGTTGCTGATCGGCATGCGGGCCTTTGTGACCGACAACCCGCAGGGGTTCCTGTCACCAGCCACGGTACTTCCGGTCCAGGTGTTTTTATGGTCCGACGATGTGCAGCGCGGCTTTGTCGAAAAAACGTCTGCGGCGATCATCGTGCTGTTGCTGGTCTTGATGCTGATGAACAGCGTCGCCATTTTCCTGCGCAACAGGTTTGAAAGACGATCATGAATATCATGAACATCCCGCCCGATCGGGTGGCAGCGACTGTCGTGCCCAAAATGACGGCGCGCAATGTCGATGTGTTTTATGGCGCCAAACAGGCGGTGAAGAATGTCTCCATCGATTTCTCGCGCGAAAACGTCACCGCCTTTATCGGCCCATCCGGGTGCGGTAAATCCAGTTTTCTGCGCTGTTTCAACCGAATGAACGACACCATTGCCGGTGCACGGGTGTCGGGCGAAATCCGGCTCGATGGCAACGATATCTATGGATCGGACATGGATGTGGTGCAGCTGCGCGCCCGCGTCGGCATGGTGTTTCAAAAGCCGAATCCGTTTCCCAAATCGATCTTTGAAAACATCGCCTATGGCCCGCGCATCCATGGTCTCGCACAATCAAAGGCCGATATGGAGGTGATCGTCGAAAGCGCCTTGCGACGCGCCGGCCTG
The DNA here is from genome assembly GCA_038228305.1 of Sphingomonadales bacterium. Classification (GTDB taxonomy): domain Bacteria; phylum Pseudomonadota; class Alphaproteobacteria; order Sphingomonadales; family Sphingomonadaceae; genus Sandarakinorhabdus. The sequence goes on from JBBRPI010000004.1 coordinate 172,594, forward strand.
TGGGATGAAGTCAAGGACCGGTTGCACGAAAGCGGCACGGCTTTGTCGGGCGGCCAGCAGCAGCGGCTGTGCATCGCCCGGACAATCGCCGTCGATCCGGAAGTGATCTTGATGGATGAACCTTGCTCCGCGCTCGATCCGATCGCAACGGCAAAGATCGAGGAATTGATCGACGATCTGCGCGGCCGCTATGCCATCGTCATCGTCACCCACAATATGCAGCAGGCGGCACGCGTCAGCCAGCGCACGGCGTTTTTCCACCTGGGATCGATGGTGGAATATGGCGAAACGTCGATGATCTTTACCAATCCGGTGCAGGCGCGCACCAAGGATTACATCACCGGACGCTACGGTTGATGATCGGGATATTGCACCATGGTTGAAACCACTGCCCACACCGTCAAATCCTTTGATGACGACATCGCCCAGTTGCGATCGATCATCAGTCGCATGGGTGGGCTTTGCGAGGCGCAGATCGCCGCCGCTGTCGATGCGCTGGTGACGCGCAATGTGGAAGCGGCGGCGCGTGTCGTCGCCGAGGACAAACGCATCGACGTGCTGGAGGCCGAGGCCGAGGCGCTGGCGGTGCGGATCATCGCCTTGCGGGCGCCGCTGGCCGGCGATCTGCGCGAAATCGTGGCGGCGCTGAAAATCGCCGGCGTGCTGGAACGCATCGGCGACTATGCCAAAAATATCGCCAAGCGGGCCGGGACGCTGGCGCTGGCCCCGCCGATTGGCCCGGCGGTGATCGTGCCCGAAATGGCGCGTGTGGTGATTTCGATGATCAAGGATGTGCTCGATGCGTTCGTTGATCGCGATGTCGCGCTGGCCCGGGCAGTGTGTCAACGCGATCGCGGCGTCGATGATTTCTATAACAGCCTGTTCCGGTCGCTGCTGACCTTCATGATGGAAAATCCGCATTACATCACGCCATCGACGCATTTGTTGTTCGTTGCCAAAAATCTGGAACGCATCGGCGATCATGCGACCAGCGTTGGCGAAATGGTGCATTTCGCGGTGACCGGCGAACACATCATCGACCGGCCGAAATCCGACGACACGGCGACCTATTTCAGCCCGAACCAAGTTTAGGAGATGTTGCATGCGCCCGAAAATCCTGCTGGTTGAAGACGATGCCAATCTGGTTGAACTGGTCAGCTATAATCTGGAAAAAGAAGGCTTTGATGTCATCCGCACCGGCGATGGCGAGGAGGCCCTGGTGTTGGCACAGGAAGACAAGCCCGATCTGGTTATCCTCGACTGGATGATCGCCAATCTGTCGGGCATCGAGGTTTGCCGTCGTTTGCGCCGCGCCCCGGCCACTGCCAATCTGCCGATCGTCATGCTGACGGCGCGGGCCGAGGAAGCCGATCGTATTCGCGGCCTGGAAACCGGCGCCGATGATTATATCACCAAGCCATTCAGCCCCCGCGAACTCGTTGCCCGGCTGCGCGCTGTGCTGCGTCGATTGCGGCCGGCGCTGTCAGGCGGCAATCTGGATTATGCCGGTATCAGCATGGACACTTCGGCGCACCGGGTGACCCGCGAAGGCCGGATGGTGCAACTGGGGCCGACGGAATTCCGGCTGTTGCGGCATTTCCTCGAACATCCAGGCCGGGTGTTTTCGCGCGAACAATTGCTCGATGCAGTCTGGGGGCGTGATGTCTATGTCGAACAGCGCACCGTCGATGTGCATATTCGCCGCCTGCGCAAGGCGGTGAACAGTGCATCTGGCGATACGGAACTGCCGGACGTCATTCGCACGGTGCGATCGGCAGGCTATGCGCTGGATGCCGAACCGGTGCTGGTGCGGGCCTGAATCCCTCTCTCCAGCGGGAGAGAGAGGTGCTTTTGGGTTGATGCTCTCTTGCGGACCGGCTAGACGCTGCGGCCTTGTGATTTGAGGCTTATAAATCAATGACTCTGCGGTTTGACAATCGGGTTGCCATCGTCACCGGCGCTGGCGGCGGCCTCGGTCGCGCCTATGCGCTCGAACTGGCACGGCGCGGAGCCAAGGTCGTTGTCAACGATCTGGGCGGTGCGCGCGATGGCTCGGGCAGCAGCCTGTCGGCCGCGCAGGGTGTCGTCGATGAAATCATCGCAGCCGGCGGTGAAGCCATGGCCAATGGCGCCAGCGTCACTGATTCCGCCGCGGTGGAAAAAATGGTGGCATTCGTCAAGGAACGCTGGGGCCGCATCGATATCCTGATCAACAATGCCGGCATCCTGCGGGACAAGACCTTTGTCAAAATGACCCATGACGATTTCCGTCAGGTGTTGGATGTGCATCTGATGGGCAGCGTCATCTGCACCAAGGCGGTGTGGGAGATCATGCGCGAACAGGCCTATGGCCGCATCCTGATGACCACCAGTTCCACCGGGCTATACGGCAATTTCGGCCAGGCGAACTATGGCGCCGCGAAACTGGGCCTGGTTGGCCTGATGAAGACGCTGGTTCTGGAAGGCGCCAAATATAATGTGAAGGTCAACACCGTTGCGCCATTGGCCGCAACGCGGATGACCGAGGATCTGATGCCGCCGGAATTGCTGGCGAAAATGGGCCCGGAAACCGTGGTGCCGGCGGCGGTTTACCTGGTCAGCGAAGACGCCCCGACCAATGCCGTCATCAACGCCGGCGGCGGCGGTTTTGAACGCGCATACGTCACGCTGACCAAGGGCATCCATGTGAAGCCCGAAGACATGACCGTCGAAACTGTCGCGGCGCGATTTGCCGAAATCAGCGACCGGACCGGCGAAGTGGTGCCCGATACCGGCGCAGCACAGGGTGCGATGGCGCTGGGCGGCTGATGCCGGCCGGCGATGCGATGCACTGCCGCCTGTGCGGGGGCGGCCTGACGCATCGCTTTGACGGCATGGTGCTGGGCCGCCACGCCATCGCCTATTACGCCTGTGACGTTTGCGGATCATTGCAGACGGAAACGCCCTATTGGCTTGGCGAGGCCTATGCCAACAACCTCGCCGATCGCGATACCGGCGCGGCGCAGCGCTGTTTCGTCAATCTGGGCGCCGTGGCGGCGGTGGCGCGATTGTCCGGCGCACGCGATATCCTGGATATTGGCGGCGGTGATGGTCTGACCTGCCGCCTGCTGCGCGACCATGAACTGAACGCCTATGTCGCCGATCCGCACGCGACGCCGATTTATGCGCAAGGCTTCACCCGCCCGGATTTTGCCCGCCCGCAGCTGGTAACCGCCTTTGAAGTCGTCGAACATTTCGCCGCGCCGGAGCGGGAACTGGCGCAGATTTTCGATCTCGGCGCCGATATGGTGCTGATCAGCACCCTGCGCTGGAATGGCCAGGGGCCGGACTGGTGGTATCTGGCCCCGGCAACCGGCCAGCATGTGTTTTTCTACAGCGACAAGGCCTTGGCGCTGATCGCCGATCGCTATGGCTATGCGCTGGTCGCGAATGGCAATTTCCCGCTATTTTGCCGCCCCGGAACGTTTGGCCCAGTGAAGCGAGCATTGGTGCGATTGCTGCTGTTGAGCCGGATGCCGCGCTTGATCAGCAGCCTGTTGATGATGCGTCAGGCAACGGGATCAGAAACCGATGTGGCGATATTGGCGCGGCGCGCCAAGTCTGGGGACCAGGATTCCCAGGCAGAATAGCGTCTTTGGCGGTTGGGGCCGTGGCTCCAGACCTCATCGATCGGATGTGGCCCAAATCGGCAAAAATTCTGCACCAGTTCAAATGGGAACACGACACTGTCGTTGCAGATCCGAAATCCGGGCACGTCGGCTTTTGGCTCATAACGCGGCGTACGGGTCGTCCGATCCGCCCTCCCGACGCGGTCCTGTGGTGGATCGGCTCGAAGCTGCCAGTTGCTGACCGAATTACCTTCGCCCAAGTATCTCCAGCGGGCCCGAATCGAGGTGCGCGAGGATACGCCTCAGAGCAGCGATATTGTTTTCGTCTACGGCGCTCTCGAGCGCTTCCTGCAGCACCGCGCGGATGTCGTCGGCTCCGACCAACTCCATCTCCCAATTCGGATACAGACGCTCACGCTTTTCCACACTCCGGTCCAGCGGGACGATATCATAGTGGCGCGGATCGCCATGCAGGCTGGCGATCAGGTCCTTCACCTCCGCGGGCGGCCCCTCGATCCATTGGAAGAAGACGCCGCTGCCGAAAACCAGCACCCCGGTGATGTCACGGGCGACATTGCGGCGTTGAGACCATTCGATAATGCGGTCGACCTCGCCGTCGTCGACCACTTCTGCGGCACGGCTGCAGTATACGAAAGTTTCAAGAATTGGCGCGGCATAGTCCAGGTCAGCGTCGCCTGGGAAACCGGGTTCGTCGAACATGGATTGGCTCGCTTTGTCGATGCTGGGCAGACCGAACCACCTCGGAATACATACGAGCTTAGCGCATCCTTCCAATTTTGGTAAGGAAGCATTGGAGTCGCACCCAAGCTCCCGGCTTCGCGCGAGCGACCGCTGCGGCGCAAGTGCCGAATGCAGCAAAAAGGCAGAGATGGGCGCTTGGCTGCCGATCGCTTACGGCTGACAGCGAGGCAGATTATACCACCGCTTACCGACGATAACCTATCGGAGATCAAAAGCGCCTCCGGCGGCAGGAGCCGCATGCCCCTATTGTGCAATTGCCGCAAATCGAAGCCAAATCAGCTTGATCAAATGAGATGGGGCCTGGGGGACCATGGCATCAGCCTGCGGAGGCTCTGTGTCGGCGTCCGCCCTACGCCTCGACCAATTTCACCAGCCGTCGCTCCACTGGTGCCAGCACATTGGCGAGGTCGCTCCCGCGTTTCAGCACCACGCCGCCTTCGCCGTATAATATCCATTCGCCCTGTTTCAGGCGAAGTGCCGGATCCTTCACAATGCGGATTTCGGGGTTTTCGGCGGCGCGGCGAAAGGCGGAGAAGCTGGCGGTTTTCGCGCCCAGGTTGATGGCATAATCCCGCCAATGGCCGGCGGCGACCATGCGGCCATACAGCGACAGGATGCGATCGAGTTCGATCCGATTGAAGGCGATCTGGGACGGTGCCCGTGCCGGCAGCAAAGAGACGTTATCCAAGCGCGCGCACCCTAGGCGGAACGCTGCTTGTCATCGTCGGTCAGCGCGTTCAACCGGGCGCGCAGATTTTCGACTTCGCAGCGCAGCAGTTCAAATTTCTGGGTTTCCGGGTCAAACCGCTGCGAACAGGGCGTGCCATAGGGCATGAACGGTTTGGCATAATCGCCGGCATCGACGACGATCGCCTTGGCCGGAATCCCGATCATCGTTGCGCCTTCGGGCACATCACGCGTGACGACCGCATTGGCGCCGACGCGGGCGCGCCGGCCCACGGTGATCGGGCCCAGCACCTGCGCGCCCGATCCGATGATGACGCCGTCCGAAATTGTCGGGTGGCGTTTGCCAGCAACACCATTGGCCGGATCAGTACCGCCCAGCGTCACGCATTGGTAAATCGTCACGTCATCGCCGATCACCGCGGTTTCGCCGATGACGACAAAGCCATGATCGATAAAGAAATTGCGGCCGATGCTGGCGCCGGGGTGGATGTCGATGGCGGTCAAAAACCGCGACAGATGGTTGACGATACGGGCAACCAGAAACAGCCGGGCGTTGAACAGCCCATGGGCAATACGGTGCAGGCCCAGCGCCAGAACGCCAGGATAGGTCAGCACTTCCCACCGCGACCGCGGTGCCGGATCGCGTGATTTGATCGAATCAAGATAGGCGATAAGCGCCATGGTCCAGTCTCCCCGCACTTGCGTCATCCTGGACACAATCGCGAATTCTGAGTCATACCCGGTTTGGTCAGCCAGCGCCAGATGGGAGATTGACCACCGCCAGCGCCAAGGCCGATAGACAGCCATGACCTTTCTGCCGACCCTGAAGCAACTGCAATATCTGACGGCGCTGCACATCCACGGCCATTTCGGCCATGCGGCGGATGCCTGTTTCGTGACGCAAAGCACGCTGTCGGCCGGTCTTCGTGAGCTGGAAACGCTGCTGGGCGTGCAACTGGTGGAGCGCAACCGTCGCGTGGTGCGGTTTACGCCGCTGGGGGAGCGGGTGGTCGCCAAGGCCTATGAGGTGCTGCGTGAGGCGGATGCGCTGGCCAGCCTGACGCGGGCGGCGGCCAAGCCATTGGCCGGCGAATTGCGGCTGGGGGTGATCCCGACGATTGCGCCCTATCTGCTGCCACGCGTGCTGCCGGGGCTGCGCGCCAGCTATCCCGAATTAAAGCTGTATCTGCGCGAGGAAATGAGCGGCGCGGCGTGCGAGGCGCTGGCCCGTGGCACGCTGGATGCCGTGCTGCTGGCGCTGCCCTGGGATTGCGGCGCAATCGAAACCATGCCGTTGTTTCAGGATGCGTTTTCGCTGGTTTTCCATCCTGGCGACATGATCGATCCGCCGCCCACGGTCGCGCCCGAAGCGATCGACGATTCCCACCTGCTGTTACTGGAGGACGGCCATTGTCTGAAAGATCAGGCGCTGGCGGTTTGCGGCCGGCCGGAATTGCGCGCCGATCCGTTTGCACGCGGCACATCGCTGGTCACATTGGTGCAAATGGTGGCGGGAAGGCTGGGGCAGACGCTGTTGCCGCAACTGGCGCTGGATGCCGGCATATTGAATGGCACCGGGCTGATCGCGCGGCCGCTGGCCGGCGGTGCGGCGCGGACGGTGGCGTTGGCCTGGCGCCAGGGCAGCCCGCGCGCCGCCGAATTCCGTCTGTTGGGCAAGTCATTGCTGGATAATATCGACAACAGGGCCGCCGCCGCTATGGTGCCGGCACGATCTGTGGAGAGCGATCAATGAAGGCTGTATTGTGCGTCGAACATGGCTTGCCGGAAAAACTGGCAGTGCAGGACGTGGCGATGCCAGAGCCCGGCAAGGGCCAGGTGCGGGTCCGCGTCCATGCGGCAGGCGTCAATTTCCCTGATGCGCTGATCATTCAGAATCTTTACCAATCAAAGCCGCCTTTGCCGTTTTCGCCGGGCGGTGAGGCTGCCGGCATTGTCGATGCGGTGGGCGAAGGCGTCAGCGACGTGGCCGTGGGTGATCGGGTGGTCGCCATGACCGGCCATGGCTGTTTTGCCGAATATGTGGTCGCCAATCGCGCCCAGGTCGTGCCGATTCCAGGGGATATGCCGTTCGACATCGCCAGCGGTTTTACCATGACCTATGGCACATCGCATCATGCGCTGAAGCAGCGGGCCAGGCTGCAACCCGGCGAAACGCTGCTGGTGCTGGGCGCCGCCGGCGGTGTTGGCTTGACGGCGGTGGAACTGGGCAAGCTGATGGGCGCCAAGGTCATTGCTGCGGCATCAACAGACGAAAAACTGGCGCTGTGCCGCGAATATGGCGCCGATGAGGTGATCAACTATACGACCGAAGATTTGAAGGATCGCATCAAGGCGCTGACCGGCGGCAAGGGCGTTGATGTCATTTATGATCCAGTCGGCGATCGTTTTGCCGAACCGGCGTTTCGCGGCATCGGCTGGAATGGTCGCTATCTGGTCGTCGGCTTTGCCGGCGGTGCGATTCCGTCGCTGCCGCTCAACTTGCCGCTGATCAAGGGCGCCAGCATTGTCGGGGTGTTCTGGGGGGCGTTCACCCAGTTTGAACCGGCATTGCACCGCGAAAACATGGCCGAACTGATCGGCTGGTATAACGCCGGCAAATTGAAACCGCATGTGTCGAAACATTTCAGCCTTGACGAAGGCCCGGCCGCGATCCGCTGGCTGATGGATCGCAAGGCGACCGGCAAAATCGTGCTTACGGTGTGATTTGATGAAACCTCCCCCCGCCGGGAGGCGGTAAGGCAAGGAGATGAAAATGGCGCTGCGACCAACCTATCCGATGTATGTCGCCAACAAGGCGGAACAGCCGAACACCGATCTGGCGGTGACCGACAAATTTACCGGCGAGATCGCGACGCGGGTGGCGATGGCCGATGCGGCGACAATCGACCGCGCCATCGGCGCGGCGGTGAAGGCGGCGGAACCCATGGCCAAAATGGCGGCCTATGAACGCCAGGCGGTGCTGGCGCATTGCGTCACCCGCTTTACCGAACGCCAGGACGAATTGGCGCATGCCCTGTGTATCGAGGCCGGCAAGCCGATCCGCGATTCGCGCGGTGAGGTTGGCCGCCTGATCGACACGTTTCGCATTGCTGCCGAAGAAAGCGTGCGGATGACCGGCGAAGTCCAGCCGCTGGATATTTCGCCCCGCGCCCGCGGTTATCAGGGCATGTGGAAACGCGTGCCGATCGGGCCGTGCAGTTTCGTCTCGCCGTTCAATTTCCCGCTCAATCTGGCGGCGCACAAGATTGCCCCGGCGCTGGCGGTCGGCTGCCCGTTCGTCATGAAACCTGCGTCGCGAACGCCGCTTGGCGCGATCATCATTGGCGAAGTGCTTGCCGAAACCGATTTGCCATTGGGCGCCTTTTCGATCCTGCCGGCGCATCGTGAAGGTGCTGATCTGTTCACCACCGATGATCGGCTGAAATTGCTGTCGTTCACTGGATCCCCCGATGTCGGTTGGGATCTGAAGGCGCGGGCGGGCAAGAAAAAGGTTGTGCTCGAACTCGGCGGCAATGCCGCGGTGATCATCGACCAGGATGCCGATCTGGAGGACGCGGCCGAACGCACGGTGTTTGGCGCGTTCTACCAATCCGGCCAGTCGTGCATCGGCGTGCAGCGCATCATCGTCCATGATGCGGTTTACGATGCGTTCCGGGCGAAACTGGTCGAAAAGACCCGAAAGCTGATCGCCGGCAATCCGGCCGATGAAGCCACCTTCATTGGCCCGATGATCGATGTGAAGGAAGCGGCGCGCCTGGACGGCTGGATTGCGGAGGCACAGGCCATGGGCGCCACCCTGCTTTGCGGCGGCCAGCGCGAAGGGGCAATGCTGGCGGCGACACTGCTTGAAGGGGTGCCGCGCGCTGCCAGGCTGTATACCGAGGAAGCCTTTGGCCCGGTGGCGTTCTTTTCACGTTTCAGCGATTTCGACGCAGCGCTGGATGAAGTCAATGACAGCAAATTCGGGCTGCAGGCCGGGGTCTTCACCCGCGACCTTTTTCACATGCTAAAGGCTTGGGATCGGCTGGATGTTGGCGGCGTCGTCATCAACGACGTGCCCAGCTACCGTGTCGATAACATGCCTTATGGCGGCGTGAAGGATTCGGGTCTGGGCCGCGAAGGCGTCCGGTTTGCCATGGAGGACATGACCGAAATCCGCAATCTGGTCATCCGGCGGCGTCCCCAAGACCTTTAAAAAATTAATTCGTATTAAAAATGAACTTATGGCAACGCGACGGCGTTACAGCGATACTCCACTCGCGTGATTGCCTTATGCTGTTGGTCGGGGATGGGTAAGATACGACTATCAGAGGTCAACCATGGATTCTCGGCCGCTCATTTTGACGGCGTTGCTTGAACCTCAAGTTCAAGCGCGATTTGAAGGCTTGCGAACCGCGCACTACCCGCCGGAGCTTAATCGGGTGCCCGCTCATGTCACGCTGTTTCACCATCTGCCCGGCAATGAGCTGGAGCCGGTGAAGCGACGATTAAAGGCATTGTGTGCAGAAATACCGCCGCCAGAGGTCGCGGTGACAGGTTTGAAATCGCTGGGCAATGGCGTGGCGGTACAACTGCGCAGCCCGATGCTCGATGATATTCGGGCCGAATTGGCGCAAGGCTGGGATACGTTGCTGATTCCGCAGGATCGGAATGGCTATCGGCCCCATGTCACCCTGCTGAACAGGGTGACGGCAAAGCGCGCCAAGGCAGCAATGGATGCGCTTTCGGTTGGTTTTCAGCCCTTTGTCACCAGATCACCGGCGATCGCTGTCTGGCGTTATCTCGAAGGGCCATGGGAAATGCTGGGGCAGGTGGCGTTTCGCGGGCGATAGGCGCCGGCGCCCGCACCCGCCCCCGCAGCCGAACGCAAGCTGCTCTAGGCAGGGCAGGGTCATTCGGCTAGAGCGAGGCAATGATGAATTCCCGCGTGTTTCGAACCTCTGGCCTGGTGTTGGTAACGGCGGTCGCCTTGTCGGCTTGCGCCACCAACAAGGGCAAGAAGGACCAGAGCTATGTCGCCCGCGACGTGGAAACCCTTTATATCGCCGCAAAGGACAATCTTGATCGCCGCCAATACAAGATGGCTGCGGCAATGTTTGATGAGGTCGAACGCCAGCACCCCTATTCGGTCTGGGCCCGCCGCGCGCAGTTGATGAGCGCCTTTTCCTATTATGTTGCCGGCGATTTCAGCGATGCGATCGGTTCGGCACAGCGATTCCTCTCGCTGCATCCGGGCAGCCGCGAAGCCCCCTATGCCTATTACATGATCGCTGTCAGCTATTATGAACAGATTTCCGGCGTGCAGCGCGATCAGAAAATCACCCAGCAGGCATTGGACGCGCTGGGCGAACTGATCCGCCGTTACCCCAACAGCGAATACGCCAGCGATGCGCGGCTGAAGGTCGATCTGGCACGTGACCATCTGGCCGGCAAGGAAATGGAAATCGGCCGCTTTTACCAGCAACAGGGCCTGTATCTGGCAGCGATCAGCCGGTTTCGCACCGTGATCGACAAATATGATACCACCAGCCACACGCCAGAAGCGCTGCATCGGTTGGTAGAGGCCTATCTGGCACTGGGCCTGCCTGAGGAAGCCAAAAAGGCAGCCGCCGTGTTGGGCAGCAATTATCCAGGCTCAAAATGGTATGAGCGCAGTTTTGCGCTGTTGGCGAAAAAAGCGCCAAGGTCCGCGTAATGGCCTGCCGCCCCGGAACGCCGGAGCGGCAGGATCACGATTTACTTGGCAGCGTCGCGAACGCTGTCCTTGATGCCGCCGATGGTGTTCTTGATCGAGCCGGCAACCTGATCGGCCTTGCCTTCGGCAACCAGCTTGTTGTCGCCAACCAGCTTGCCAACGCCTTCCTTGATCTTGCCACCAGTTTTTTGCGCGGCGCCTTCGATACGGTCTTTGTCCATGGTTTCGATCCTTTGCTACGGGCTGTGCGCCCCAGGCCGAAACGCATCGGTTGGGGGGTGGTTGCATGACAGTACGACAAAGCGAGGGGAAAGTGCGATGACCGTTACACTGCTAACCGCCGGCGTTTGCGGGCTGATTTTCCTTTTTCTATCCTGGCGGGTCGTGCAGGTGCGGCAAATTGCCGGGGTTTCGATCGGGGATGGCGGTGACGCATTGCTGTTGGCGCGGATCAGGGCGCACGCCAATTTTGCCGAATACGTACCGATCTGCCTGATCCTGATCGCGGCGATCGAAATCACCGTCGAACGTCCGCCGTTGTTGTTGTGGATTGCGGCCGCAGCGCTGTTGCTGGTGCGGTTGTCCCACGCTATCGGCATGGCCCGCAACGGCGCAAACTTATTTCGCGTCGCCGGCATTGTCGGCACCTGGGTGGTGATGATCGGGTTAAGCCTTGGCGCGATTTACGTGGCGGTGACCGCGTGATGCGGCGCTGGGACGGGCTCCAGCTGTTGCCGGTGCTGCTCACGGTGCTGCTGGCTTCGCCGCTCTTGGCAGCGGCGGTTCCGGCGGCCATCACGGCCGATCCGCCGCATGACAAAATGTACCCGGCCCGGATGGAGGTGCTGCACATTCCATCGGGCGGCGTTGCCATAAACGGCGTTGCCTATCTGGCGTCTGGTCCCGGCCCGCATCCGACGCTGGTCATTGCCCATGGCTGGCCTGGCAATGAAAAGAATCTGGATCTGGCCCAGGCGGTGCGGCGCGCGGGCTGGAATGCTGTCACCTTTAACTATCGCGGCACCTGGGGCAGCCCCGGGCAATTCCATTTCAATCAGGTGCCGCAGGATATCGGCGCCGTGTTGGCCTATCTGCGCCAGCCCGAGGTCACGGCAAAGCTGAGCATCGACGCGGCTCATCTTGCGCTCGCCGGCCACAGCATGGGCGGCTGGGCAACCGTGCTCGCTGCGGCAAAGGATTCAGCGCTGGTTGGCGCCATCACCATTTCAATGGGCAACATGGGCGCTATCGGGGCTTTGCCGCTGGCCGATCTTGGCAAGCTGGCGGCGGGAAATTCCGAAAGCCTGGCTGGCACCAATCCAGAAATGATGGCCAACGAATTGGCGGCGGGGGCAAAATCGTTCAACGCGCTTGCCGCAGCACCGGGGGTCGCCCGCCTGCCGATGCTGATCCTTACCTCGGATGATGGCCTCGCACCGCAAAGCGACGCGCTGGTGGCGGCCATTCGCGCCGCGGGGGGCGCGAATGTTGATACGGCCCATGTCGCGACCGATCACAGCTGGTCTGACAGCCGTATCCAGCTTGAATCCCTGGTCATCGACTGGTTGGCGACGCTCAGATAATCCGCGTCCGCAGCGTCGCCAGTGCTTCCGGTGTATCAATATCGTCCAGCACGGCGTCGCTTTGCGCCGCAACTTCGGTGATGGTGATTGCATCGGCCAGCACAGCCTTGCCGCCAACATCACCGTCCAGCATCATCAAACTGGCAAAATGCCGCCGTCCCCAGCGCACCGGATTGCCGCGCTTGCCCCCCCATACCGGCAGCGCGACATCGCCAAGGGCAGCCGCCAACGCCCGCAGGGTTTCGGCCTCGACGCGCGGCATATCGGCCAGGCAAACCAGCACGGAAGACCAATCCGAAGGCACGGCGGCAATGCCGGCGCGCAGGGACCGGCTCAGGCCCTCTGCATAATCCGCCGCCAAGACATAATGCGCCGGGCGATCCTCCAGCGCCGCGCGGATTTCGGCGCTGCGGGCCCCCAGCACGACAACAGGCGCAGGCAGGCCAGCCGCAGCGATGGCATCAGCCACATGGGCGACCAGGGGCTTGCCGTGCCAGTCACTTAACAGCTTGTGCGCATCGCCCATCCGGCTGGATCGTCCAGCGGCAAGGATGATGGCGCCCACCGGCCCGGCGGCGCTTGCAGCACGCGGCTGCGGGCGTTCCGCCTCGGGCAAAAGGCCGCCGGCACCCATCATCGCAATGTCATGCGCGGTGACACTTAACCCGGCGGTCAGCCGTTCCAGCACAATGTCAAAACCATTGCGTTTCGGCGATCGGGCGCAACCGGGCAGGCCGATGACCGGGCGATGGTTCAGCCGGCCCAGACACAGCAAGTTGCCGGGATCGACCGGCATCCCCAGCCGTTCGACATGCCCGCCGGCGGCGACGATGGCGGCGGGGATGACGTCGCCGCGATCGACGGTGGCCGATGCCCCGGCGATCAGGATCATATCTCCGGTTGTGCCCGCAAGCGCGGCGGAAAGCGCCGCCGCGTCGTGCCGACAGGCAGCAAGCTCGTCCAGCGTGCAGCCCAGCGATTCGACCCGGTCGCGGGTCACCCTGGCAGTCTTGGCCAGCGCCTTTGCGCTGGTGCCAGCCAGCCGCGTCGAAATCAGGATGATGCGCTGCGGCCGAAATGCCATGATCGTCATGGCGGCGGCAACGGCAATGGCGGCGGCCAGATCATCGGCAGCAACGGCATAGCGAATGGTCTTTATCGTCGCGACGATTTCGCCGGCCGCAACGCGGGCGGCCGCAGGCAGGGTGGCCAGCGTCAGTGCCTCATCAATGGCATTGATCGCGGCAACCATCGCTGGATCGAATTGCAAGATGCCGGCCGTGGCAGCGGCAAGGTTGGCACGCCCATGGGCGGCCGGAAGCAGCGTCAGCCCCGGCCCGGCAAGCGCCGTTGCCAGCGCCGTTGCAGCGCTGTCTTCCCCTACATCGGTGGGGCCCGGCTGGGCGATGGTCAGGCTTTGGATGCCGGCAGCGACAGCGGCTGCGATATCGGCAGGGCCCAGAATGCGGCCCTTGGCCCAGCGCGCGGTGCCGATCAGCAGCGAATGGGCCAGGATGCCGCCGTTGGCCGTTGCAGTTGGAACCGCCCCAAAAATCATGGGCGCAGCGTTGGCGCTCCGCGCGCAATGATCGGCGCTCCACGCCAGGCCGCCGTCATTTCGGCCGCGATCGAAAGGGCGATTTCGGTCGGATCGGCGGCACCGATGGCAAGGCCGGCAGGGCCGTGGATGCGGGCCAGAGTCGCAGCCTCAAAGCGTTGCGCCGCCAGCCGTTCCAGCCGGCCGGCGTGGTTTTTTCGGCTGCCCAGCGCCGCGACATAATAGGCCGGCGATCGCAGTGCTGCAGCCAGTGCCACATCATCCAGCTTTGGATCATGGGTCAGCGCGACCACGGCGCTTGCGGCATTAGGCTGCCATTCGTCCAGTGCCTCATCGGGCCAGCGCCGATCAAGCACCAGCCCGGCAAAGCGCGCATCGGCGGCAAACAGCCCACGTGGGTCGATGACAGTCGGGGTGACACCCAGCGCCAGCGCCAGCGGCACCAGCGCCTGGGCGATATGCACGGCGCCGATGATGGCGATGCGGCGCGGCGGCGGATAGGCGCGGGTGATCGGGCCGGCGTCGCCCACACCCGTCAGCCCGGTGGCAGGGTCGGTGCTCAACGTCACGCCCGTCCCCGAAACCGCCGCCGCCGCCAGCCTTTCAATCAATACCGGCGCGAAACCATCATCGGCAAGCCGTTGCACCAGCACCGAAATCTTGCCACCACAGGCCAGCCCCACCGCCCAGGCCTGCGCATCGGCAACGCCATATTCCAGCGTGGCGACTCCGCTGCCCGCCGTCAGCAGGGATTGGGCTTCGGTGATGACATCGCCCTCCACACAGCCGCCGCTGACCGAGCCGGCAAACAGCCCATCACCCCGGATCGCCAGGTGGCTGCCCTTGCGGCGCGGCGCCGAACCCCAGGTTTCGATGACGGTGGCGATGGCAACAGCATGGCCGGCGCTGTGCCAGGCAAGCGCGGTTTTCAGCGTTGCCAGATCATCAACCGGGGCGTCGCTCATCGCGTCACAGCCATTGCCAGGCTAGGAACGCCAGCACGGCCAGCACCAGACCACCGCCCCAGACCAGCGGCGACAGGCCGGTTTTGGCGACTGCAGCAGGGGCAGCGACGGTCGGCGCCTGGGGCGCCGGCGCCGCAGCTTCGTGCGCGTCGGCCTCTGGCGTTTCAATTTCCGCCTTCAACGCTGCAAAAAAGCTGGTGGCATAGGCTTTGGCGGTGCCTTCGATCAGCCGCGCCCCCAGTTGCGCCAACTTGCCGCCGACGCTGGACGTCACCTGATAGGTCAGCAGCGTTGCATTCGGCGCGGTTTCGGCCAACGACACCGCCGCCTCGCCCTTGGCAAAGCCGGCAACGCCGCCCTTGCCTTCGCCGACCAGCACATAGCTTTCGGGGGCAACGACGTTGGTCAACGTTACCTGCCCGGTAAAGGTGGCGCGCACCGGGCCGACCTTGGCATTCATTTTGCCTTCGAATCGCTCCCCCTTGTCATCGTTCACCCGAGTCAGGGTTTCGACGCCTTCGATGCAGCGCGCCAGAACGTCAGGATCGTTCAGCGCCGCCCATACCCGGGCGCGGGCTGCTGCAATGGCCACTTCGCCGTTCAATTCCATGGCTGGTGTTTCCTTCGTTGTTGCTGTGCCTTACCGGCCAGCGCCGGCCGCCGCCAGCAATTCCGCGCGGGCACCTGTCCGCCTGCTGGATAGTGCGGGTTCATCGATGTGGTGTCGTCTACATCATATCGAAAGTTTGCACGCGTAGTGCTGCAAGTTATGGTATGCGGAACGGCGCGGGGCGGTTCTACTATTACCGTGTCAGTGTTGGGGGGCGTTATGATTGGGGACGAAGAGGCGGTTGTTCTGCCCGGGGTTACAGGTGTGGCATCGGGGGATGCTGCCGAAGAAATCATCGTGCGCGGCACGGTCAAATGGTTTGATCCGGTCCGAGGTTATGGGTTTCTGGTGCCGGATGATGGCCAGGGCAGTGACGTGCTGGTGCATTTCACCGTGGTGCGCGATCTGGGCCGGCGGACGCTGCCCGAAGGTGCCACGCTGACCTGCAGCGTCGTTGCGCGGGATCGCGGCCGCCAGGCAAAGCACATCATCGATCTGGATCTGTCGACAGCCATCGGCCCAGATCCTGAAACCGCCGCCGCCCGTGCCGCCGATCGCGTGAACCCGCAAGTGATGACGGCAGCGGCCGGGCCATTTGAACCCGTCACCGTTAAATGGTTCAACCGATTGAAAGGCTATGGTTTCGTCACAAGGCCCGGCTCGGTTGAGGATATTTTTGTTCATATGGAAACCGTCCGCCGTGCCGGGCTGGCCGAATTGATTCCCGGCCAGGGCTTGCAGGCGCGGGTGGCGCCGGGGCACAAGGGGCCGCTGGCGGTGCTGATCGAGGTGCCCGGAGACGGTGTGTAATGAAATATGCGTTTTTGGTTGCATTGCTGGTCGCGTCGCCGGCCGCTGCGGCCTGCCCCAATGCCGGATTGAAACAACAAAAAACTGTGCTGGTTACCGCCAAGGGCAATTTTAAATATAATCTCGATATCGCGGCGAGCGAAGGCGAGCAGGAATGCGGGCTGATGTATCGTGCCGCCATGCCACGCGATGCCGGCATGGTGTTTCCGTTTCGAAAACCGCGCCCGGCAACATTCTGGATGGAAAATACCGTGCTGCCCCTCGATCTGATTTTTGTCGGGCCAGACCAACGCGTGCTCAGCATCGGCAGCGGCAAACCCTATTCGCGGGATATCATCGATTCGCACGGCATTGCGGCGGCGGTGATCGAATTGAACCTGGGGGAAGCGGCGCGCATCGGCCTGAAACCCGGCGACAAGGTAAAGACCGCGAAATAGCGCAGTTGCCGCGCTCCTGATTGCCCGGCATACCGCTTTTCATGTCATCCCCCGAAATCGACGCGCTGACAGCGGCCCTCGCCCGCCTGCCGGGGCTGGGGCCGCGATCGGCACGCCGGGCTGTGCTGCACCTGATCAAACGCCGCGAAACCGCGCTGGCGCCGCTGGTCGCTGCGCTGCAGGCGGTCGAACGCGGGCTGGTGGTCTGCGGCGTCTGCGGCAATGTTGATACGCGTGACCCCTGCGGCGTCTGCAGCGACCCGCGCCGCGATCCGGCGCTGCTCTGCGTGGTGGAGGAGGTGGCGGACCTGTGGGCGCTGGATCGGGCCCGCCTGTTTGCCGGGCGCTACCATGTGCTGGGCGGCAAACTCTCGGCGCTGGATGGCATCGGACCGGAGGACCTCGCCATCGAGTCGCTCGTGGCCCGCGTCGCCGCCGGCGGGATCACCGAAGTCGTGCTGGCGATGAATGCGACGCTGGAGGGCCAGACGACGATGCACTATGTTGCCGAACGGCTGGCCGGGCTGGGTGTGCGGGTGATGCAGCTTGCGCACGGCCTGCCGGTCGGCGGCGAACTTGATTATCTTGACGAAGGAACGCTAGCCCTCGCGCTGCGGGCGCGACGGCTGGTGGAGTGACGCGGCATTCTTGACCCTTGCCCCCCCAATCCCTACGTCACCCGCATGGCCATTCTCGACATCATCGAAATCCCCGACCAACGCCTGAAACAGATTTCAGCCCCGGTCGCAAAGGTAACAGACGCCCACCGCAGCCTGATCGCCGACATGTTTGAAACCATGTACGATGCCCCCGGCATCGGCCTCGCCGCCATCCAGGTCGGCGTCGCCGAACGCATCCTGGTCATCGATCTGCAACGGCCAAAGGATGGAGATGCGCCCGAGCCCGAGAGCGAGGAAGACGCCAAAAAGATCGAATGGGTCCGCGACCCAAAGGTCTTCATCAACCCAGAAATCACCTGGGAATCCGAAGACCTCGCCGTTTATAACGAAGGCTGCCTGTCAGTCCCCGAAATGTATGCCGATGTCGATCGCCCGGCCCACATCCGGGCAACATGGCTGGATGAAACTGGCGCGAGCCACACGGCAGAACTCGACGGCCTGCTCGCCACCTGCCTACAGCACGAAATGGATCACCTCAACGGCGTCCTGTTCATCGACCATCTGAGCAAGTTGAAACGCGACATGCTGCTGAAAAAACTGGAAAAAGCCCGCCGGACGGCGTGAGCCTTGGCAGCGGTCAAGGCGGTCAGCCGTAAGTTTCTTATTTCCTCTCGGCGTGCGCCGACGCCCAGCGCGCATCCAGCCGGTCCTGCAATTTCGCCGCGCCGCGGCCGATCAGGGTGATCCCTTCCAGCACCGGCACATCGCTGCCGATCAGCCGTGATCGCCAGTGGTAGCCAATTTCATACAGGGCGCTGTCTTCGCGGGGTGTGCCGTCGTCGAGATATTGGGTGATGATGGCCACCGGCAGGCGGCCGCGCTTGCCCGGTTCATGCGCCGCCTTGTGCAGGGCATCGGCGAACCAGGTTGAATCGAGGCGCGGGTTGCCGATTGTGTCCTGCTTGTCGATCCCGAGCGCAGTGGGAAACAGGATGGTCTGGGTCTGGATGACACGGGTCGTGCCCGGCGTGGTCAGGGTGAGGGTGCGGCCTTCCGATTCGGCATTGCTGGTCAGCATCAATGGGCGGGCAATGGCGCGAGCGGCGACGGGTTTGACGGCTTCCTTCTCCCGGTCCTGGTGCGAATCCCAGAAACTGGCGGCGGAGATCACCAGGGCCAGCACCCCGATGGTTTCGCCGATGGTCAGCCAGCGACGCCGGCGTTGGACTGGGGTTTCGTCGGCCATGGCCTAACGCGGCGCGGAAATGGCGGCCAGGATGCGCATGGCGACGTCTTCGGGTGGTTTGACGCTGGTCGGGTCTTCGCCAGGGAAGGCGCGGGCGCGCATCGCGGTGCGGGTGCCGCCGGGGTCAATGATATGGGTGCGGATCGGGGTGACGGCAGAGACTTCGGCGCCATAGGTGGCGATCAGATTGTCCAGCGCTGCCTTTGACGCGGCATAGGCGCCCCAATAGGCGCGAGGCGTGGCGCCGACGGACGATGTGAGGGCGATCAGATCAGCGGCCGTGCTGGCGCGCAACCAGGGATCAAAGGCGCGGATCATCCGCCAGTTGGCGGTCAGGTTGATCGCCATCACCTTGTCCCATTCCTTGATCTCAAGATGGGGGACGGGGGCGAGCGTGCCGAGCATTGCGGCATTGAGCACCAGCACATCAAGCCGGCCCCAGCGCGCGCCGATGGCGGCGGCCAGCCGATCGATGGCGTCATAATCGGTCAGATCAAACGGCGCGATGGTGGCGCTGCCGCCCTCACCATGGATGCGGCCTTCGATCTCGGCCAGGCGGTTTTCGTCTCGGCCGGTCAGGATGATATGGTGGCTGGCGGCCAGTGCAGCGGCGGTGGCGGCACCGATGCCGCGGCTGGCACCGGTGATCAGGGCGAGGGGGCGGGCGGTGTCTGGCATGGGCGCTTTCGTCTCCCCTCCCTGCTTCAGGGAGGGGTCGGGGGTGGGTTCTTACTTTCTAAAATTGCGCCGGAGGAAGGTAGAAAGGCAGCAAGAACCCACCCCCGACCCCTCCCGCACACGGGAGGGGAGATAGAAACTAGATCACGCGTTCGTCCAACAGGCTGAACTGGTCGGGCACTTCAATGTCCTCCTGGTCGGTCAGGCGGGTGGGGTAGTCGCCGGTGAAACAGGCGTCACAATGCTGGGGCGCTTCATCGTTGCGGCTGGATTCACCCAGCGCCCGATACAGTCCGTCGATGGACAGGAACGCCAGGCTGTCAACCTTGATATAATCCGCCATCTGGACAACATCCATCTGGGCGGCGAGCAGTTTTGATCGTTCCGGGGTATCGACGCCATAGTAGCAACTGTGGCGGGTTGGCGGCGAAGCGATGCGCATGTGCACCTCCTCTGCCCCGGCGTCGCGCAGCATCTGGACAATTTTGAGCGAGGTGGTGCCGCGCACGATGGAATCGTCGATCAGCACGATTTTCTTGCCGTTGATCATGGCGCGATTGGCATTGTGTTTCAGCTTTACGCCCAGGTTGCGGATCTGGTCACCAGGCTGAATGAAGGTGCGGCCGACATAATGTGATCGGATGATGCCCAATTCAAACGGTATCCCCGATTCCTGGGCATAACCGATGGCCGCCGGCGTGCCGCTGTCGGGAACGGGCACCACCATGTCCGCCTCGACCGGGCTTTCGCGCGCCAGTTCGGCGCCGATGGATTTGCGCACTTGATAGACGCTGTTGCCATCGACAACCGAATCCGGCCGACTGAAATAGACATGTTCAAAAATGCAGGGGCGGGGCCGTTGTTCGGCAAAGGGGCGGATAGATCGCAGCCCGCGCGGGGAAATGATGATCAATTCCCCCGGTTCGACCGCGCGCAGGAACGTGGCGCCGACAACATCCAGGCCAACCGTTTCCGACGCAAAAATATAGGTGTCCCCCAGCCGGCCCAGCACCAATGGCCGCACGCCCAGCGGATCGCGGCAGGCCAGCATCCCCTCGGGTGTCAGGCAAAGCAGCGAATAGGCGCCTTCCACCCGTTTCAGCGCGTCGATGAACCGATCGAGCAGGGTGCGATAGGATGATGTGGCGACCAGGTGGATGATAACCTCGGTATCGCTGGTCGATTGGAAGATCGATCCGCGCCGCACCAGATCGCGCCGCAACGTCATGGCGTTGGAAATATTGCCATTGTGGCAGATGGCGAAACCGCCCGATGACAGCTCGGCAAACAGCGGTTGCACATTGCGCAGCGCGGTTTCGCCGGCAGTGGAATAACGGTTATGGCCGATGGCGATGTCGCCCTTCAGCTTGCGGATCACCTCATCACTGTCAAAATTGCCCGCCACATGGCCCATGGCGCGATGGGTATGGAAATCCTTGCCATCAAAGGTGGTAATGCCGGCGGCTTCCTGGCCGCGGTGTTGCAGGGCATGCAGGCCCAGTGCGACAAGCGCCGCGGCCCCATCGGCGCCATACACGCCAAACACACCGCACTCCTCGTGCAGGTGATCGTCCTCCCACGGGTCAGTCGTCAGCATGGTCATGGAAATACTGCCTCGTCAGTGACGCGCTCGAGAGGCATATAGGGACGCCGGTGGGCGTTGTCGCCCCCCAAACCGACACGGATTTGTCATATGAACGACGCCACAGACTCTGGTCGCGACACGGGATTGCATCTGAATCCGAAATGGGATGCCGCCGGTTTGATCACGGCGGTGGCCAGCGACGCGGCATCGGGTGAAGTTTTGATGGTAGCCCATATGAACGCCGATGCGCTGGCGGCAACTTTGGCGACGGGGGAAGCGCATTACTGGAGCCGATCACGCGGCGAACTATGGCACAAGGGTGCGACATCGGGGCACACCCAGCGGGTAATCGAAATGCGCATCGATTGTGATCAGGATGCGGTGTGGCTGAAAGTGGAGTCGGCGGGGCCGGCCTGCCATACCGGGGCGCGGAGCTGCTTTTACCGCGTGGTGGGGGTTGATGGATTGGAATCGCCTGCCGGTTGAGGAAAAGCGCGCTGGCTTGACCCTTACGTTAACGTCAACTAAGTTCCATTGCATGGCGGAACCCTTTCACAGTTTTGCGACCGTGGCTGTGCCGGCGCCAGCCTGCGGGTCGGAATCCTTTACCATCACCGATCTGGCGCTGGCGTTTAACGTCACGCCGCGCGCCATTCGATTTTACGAGGATCAGGGCCTGATCGCGCCAGAACGGCAGGGCCAGAACCGGGTCTATTCGCGCCGGGATCGCGCGCGGCTGGCATGGATCCTTCGCGCCAAGAACGTCGGCTTTTCGTTGGCCGAAATCCGCGAGATGATCGATCTTTATGATCTGGATGACGGCCGTTCGACCCAACGGCGTGTCACGCTCGACAAATGCCGGGCACGGATCACCGCCCTGCAGGAACAGCGCGCTGATATCGATGCCACCATCGAGGAATTGCAGGCTTTTTGTGCGGTGGTGGAAACCGTCACTCCCAAAGCCGCGAACCAATAGGATTTGCCATGCCGAGCTATCGCGCCCCGGTAAAGGACAGCCAATTTGTGCTGGATGCCGTTGTCGGTCTGGCCAAATATGCCAACCTGCCTGGCTTTGCCGATGCCACCCCCGATGTCGTCAAGGCGATATTGGAGGAAGGCGGCAAATTTTGCGAACAGGTGCTGGCGCCGCTGAATCTGTCGGGCGATATCCAGGGCTGCACGCGCAACGATGATGGCAGTGTCACCACCCCGGCGGGGTTCAAGGCGGCCTATACGCAATTCATGGAGGCCGGCTGGGGCACGCTGATGTCCGATACCGAATGGGGCGGGCAGGGCCTGCCCTATGTGATCGGCACGGTGATGCAGGAATATCTGTCCAGCGCCAATATGGCATTCAGCATGTATCCCGGCCTGAACGACGGGGCGCAAGCCGCCATCGAGGCGGTGGGCAGCGACGCACTGAAACGCAAATATCTGCCCAGCATGGTGCAGGGCCGCTGGACCGGCACGATGAACCTGACCGAACCGCAGTGCGGCACCGATCTGGGGCTTATCCGCACCCGGGCCGAACCCAACCCCGATGGCACCCATGCCATCACCGGCACCAAGATCTTCATTTCCGCCGGCGAACATGATCTGAACGACAATATCATCCACCTGGTGCTGGCAAAGATTGCCGGCGCGCCCGACAATGTGAAGGGCATTTCGCTGTTTATCGTGCCCAAATTTCTGGTCAACGATGACGGGTCGCTGGGCGCCCGCAACGGCGTCAAATGCGGCTCAATCGAACACAAGATGGGCATCCACGCCAATTCGACCTGTGTGATGAACTATGACGGCGCCACCGGCTATCTGCTGGGGGAGGCCAACAAGGGTCTGCGCGCGATGTTCATCATGATGAATGCGGCGCGGCTTGGCGTCGGCGTGCAGGGGCTGGCGCAAGCCGAAGTCGCCTATCAGAACGCCGTCATCTACGCCAAGGACCGTATTCAGGGCCGGGCGCTGACCGGGCCGGCTGATCTGGCGGCCAAGGCCGATCCGATCATCGTCCACCCCGATGTGCGGCGGATGCTGATGGATGGCCGGGCGTTTAACGAAGGCGCCCGCGCGCTGGTGCTATGGGGCGCGCTGCATGTCGATCTCAGCCACAAGGCCGCAACGCCTGAGGAACGCCAGGCGGCGGACGACCTGATTTCGCTGCTGACCCCGGTGATCAAGGGCTATTGCACCGATATGGGTTATGAAATTGCCACTACATCGCAACAGGTGTTCGGCGGCCATGGCTATATCCGCGAATGGGGCATGGAGCAATTTGTGCGGGATGCCCGCATCGCCCAGATTTACGAAGGCACCAACGGCATCCAGGCGATGGATCTGGTCGGCCGCAAGCTGGGCCAGAACGGCGGCCGCGGTGTTCAGGCCTATCTGGCGCTGCTCAATCAGGCGCTGGCCGATGCCGGCGATGATGACCGGCTGGCGATCGTCGCTGCGCCTTTGGCAAAGGCGCTGGGCGATCTGCAAACCGCAACCATGTGGCTGTTGCAAAACGCCATGGCAAAGCCCGACAATGCCGGCGCTGGCGCAACCGCCTATCTGCATCTGATGGGCATCGTCGCGCTGGGCCATATGTGGCTGTTGATGGCAAAGGCCGCCCATGCGGCGCTGGATGCCGGCGCCGCAGACCCTGAATTTTACGAGGCCAAGATTGTCACAGCACGCTATTATGCTGAGCGCTACTTCCCCGATGCGCGGGGGCTGCGGGCCAAGCTGGAGGCTGGGTCCGACGCGATGATGGCGATGCCGGTGGCAGCGTTTTGATCTAACGCCCCTCCCTTGTTCAGGGCGGGGTCGGGGGTGGGTTTGTTCTTGCCCCCGCAGGTCAGATTTTCGGGTGGGGACGAAGAACCCACCCCCGACCCCTTCCGCAAGCGGGAGGGGAGAAGGATAAAGGAGAATACCATGGCCGAAGCCTATATCTATGACGCCGTCCGCACCCCGCGCGGCAAGGGCCGCAAGGACGGCAAACTGCATGAGATCACGCCGATCCAGCTTGGCACCCAGGTGCTGCAGGCGGTGCGGGATCGCACCGGCATCAACACGTCCGACGTTGATGACGTGATCTTTGGCTGCGTCGCGCCGGTGGGGGAACAGGGCAGCGACATCGCCCGCGTCGCCGTGCTGAATGCCGATTATGCCGAAACCACCGCCGGCGTGCAGATCAACCGTTTCTGTGCCTCGGGGCTTGAGGCCGTCAACATGGCATCAGCCAAGGTGATGACCGGCGAAGCGATGTTTGCCATCGGCGGCGGCGTCGAATCAATGAGCCGCATCCCGATGGGCTCCGATGGCGGCGCCTGGGCGATGGATCCGGCCGTCGCCTATAAAACCTATTTCGCGCCGCAGGGTATCGGCGCTGATCTGATCGCCACCAAATATGGTTTCAGCCGCAACGATGTCGATGCCTATGCGATGGAATCGCAGCGCCGCGCCGCCCAGGCCTGGAAAGAAGGCCGCTTCAAAAACAGCGTCATCGGCGTCCGCGATGTGATCGGCGAAATCGTCCTCAACCATGATGAACATATGCGGCCGGGCACCGACATGCAGTCCTTGGGCAGCCTGGCGCCGGCCTTTGCCGCCATGGGCGAATCCATGCCCGGCTTCGATGCCATCGCGCTGATGAAATATCCGGAAATCGAAAAGATCGACCATGTCCATCATGGCGGCAATTCGAGCGGAATCGTCGATGGCGCGTCTGCCGTGTTGATCGGCAACAAGGAAATGGGCGAGAAATACGGCCTGAAACCCCGCGCCCGTATCCGCGCCATGGCCAGCGTCGGTTCCGAACCGATGATCATGCTGACCGGGCCGGAATTCGTCGCCGCCAAAGTGTTGCAGCGCGCCGGGATGTCGAAGGACGATATCGACCTCTTCGAACTCAACGAAGCCTTTGCCAGCGTCGTGTTGCGTTACATGCAGGCGATGAACATTTCGCACGACCGCATCAACGTCAACGGCGGCGCCATCGCCATGGGCCATCCGCTGGGCGCCACCGGCGGCATGATCCTCGGCACCGTCCTCGATGAACTGGAGCGCACCGGCAAGGGCACCGCGCTGATCAACCTGTGTGTTGGCGCCGGCATGGGCACTGGCACGATCATCGAGCGGATTTAGGCAATCCTCCCCTCCCTGAAGAAGGGAGGGGAGACGATATTGGACCCCTCCCTGAAAAGGGTAGGCAGACGTAGTAGGAAGCCACCATGACCGATCTCGCCATCCGTTCCGATCTTGATGCCGATGGCATCTTGCTGCTCACCATCGACGTGCCTGGCCAGTCGATGAACGTCATCACGCCGGAAGTATCGCGTGATTTGCTCGCCGCCATCGAACGCTTGAAAACCGATGATGCGGTCAAGGGCGCGGTGCTCACTTCGGGCAAGGCCAGCGGCTTCATGGCGGGCGCCGATCTGAAGGGCATGGGCGGCCTGATGGGCGGCGGGGCCAAGCTTCCCGAGGGCAAATCCAGAATGGCGGCGCTGTTTGACAGCGTCTATCAACTCAACCAGATGCTGCGCGCGCTGGAAACCTGCGGCAAGCCGGTGGCCGCTGCCGTCAATGGCCTGGCGCTGGGTGGTGGCCTCGAATTCATCCTCGCCTGTCATTACCGCGTTGTTGCCGACAATCCCAAGATCACGCTTGGCCTGCCCGAAGTCATGGTTGGTCTGTTCCCCGGTGCCGGCGGCACCCAGCGGTTACCGCGCCTGATGGGGGTGCAACCGGCGCTGATGTATCTGCTGCAAGGCAAGAACATGTCCCCGCAAGAGGCGCTGGGCTTTGGCGTCGTTCAGGCCGTCGTGCCGGCCGCCGATGTCGTTGCCACCGCAAAGGCGTGGGTAAAGGCCAATCCGACCAAGGGTGTGCAGCCCTGGGATGAAAAGAATTTCAAATTCCCCGGCGGCGCCGGCGGCATGAACCCGGCCTTTGCCTCCACGTTCGTCGGTGCCACCGCGATGACGCATGTGAATGCCGGTGACAACATGAATGCGCCGCGGACCATCCTCAGCGCGGTTTACGAAGGCGCGCAACTGCCGATGGACACCGCCCTGCGCGTTGAAAGCAAATATATGGCAAAGCTGGTCGCCGACCCGCAGGCCGGCAACATGATCCGCAGCCTGTTCGTTTCCAAGCAAGCCGCCGAAAAGGGCGCGCGCCGACCAAAGGGCATTGCGCCGATGCCAACGAAAAAGATCGGCATGCTCGGCGCTGGGCTGATGGGGGCAGGGGTGGCGATGGTCACGGCCCAGGCCGGTATCGAAGTCGTGCTGCTCGACCGCGATCTTGCGGCGGCGGAAAAGGGCAAGCAATATACCGCCGACCGGCTCGCCAAAAAACGCACCGATCCGGCCAAGATGCAGGCGATCCTCGATCGTATCCACCCGACGTCGGATTATGCCGATCTGAAGGGCTGCGACCTGATCATCGAGGCGGTGTTTGAAACCCGCGAGATCAAGGCCGATGTGACGAAAGGCACCGAAGCCGTGGTCGGTGCTGATACGATTTTCGGCTCCAACACTTCAACGCTGCCGATCACCGGGCTGGCGCAGGCGTGGAGCAAGCCCGAAAACTTCATCGGCATCCACTTTTTCTCGCCGGTCGAAAAAATGCCGTTGGTCGAAATCATCGTCGGCAAACACACCGGGCCAGCGGCGATCGCCAAGGCGCTGGATTATGTCGCCGCCATCCGCAAAACACCGATCGTCGTCAATGATTCCCGCGGCTTTTACACCTCGCGTTGCTTTGGCACCTATGTGCAGGAAGGGCTGGCGCTGCTCGGCGAAGGCACTGTGCCGGCGTTGATCGAAAATGTCGGTAAGCAGTTGGGCATGCCTGTCGGCCCGCTGGCGGTGAATGACGAAGTCGGCCTCGATCTCAGCTACAAGGTCGGCCAGCAGACCAAGGCCGATCTGGGTGACGCCTATAAACCAGGCCCTGCCGATGGCGTGATCACCACGATGCACGAACTCGGCCGCCAGGGCCGCAAGAACGCCAAGGGATTCTATGTCTATCCCGAAGCGCCGGCGAAGAAATATCTGTGGCCGGAACTGTCGGCAACGGTTGCCGGCGGGCTTGCTGCCACCCAGCCGACGCCGGCCGAGGTCAAGGAGCGGCTGTTGTATCGCCAGCTCGTTGAAACCGCCCGCTGCTTTGCCGAAGGCGTGCTGGAAACGCCCCAGGATGGTGACCTGGGGGCGATATTCGGCTGGGGCTTTGCACCGTTCACCGGCGGGCCGTTCAGCCATATGGACACCGTCGGCATCGCCAATGTGGTCGCGACGCTGGATCGGTTGGCACAGGCGCACGGCGAACGTTTCACGCCGCCGCAAATGCTGCGGGACATGGCGACAGCGGGTGAGACTTTCTATGGGCGGGCGGCGGCGAAATTGGCGGCATAGCGCTGCTGCGTCTGTCGCGCGCTGTCCTACACGGCCGAATTTGGCTATGATAACGGGCTTTGTTGTTCTTTCTCATCGCCGGACTTCGCTTGCGCTGGCTGTCATTGGCGGTATGGGACAGGATGATCGCGCCCGCGGTCGATGGTTTGCGCCGCCGGGGCTTTGGCAAAGGGTATCGGGCAAATCGGAAAGTTAGTGTTTTGCCTCCCGGAGCTAACTTTCCAGATTTTGACGGGCAAAACGCCGATCCGAAATGTGCCCGAAATGGCCCGACAAAGGCCGCGATTTGCATTTCACGCCGTTTGGCGGCGGCCATCGGGTAGATCGGAAAGTCAGTGTTTTGCCTCCCGGGGCTAACTTTCCAGATTTTTGGGGCCATTTCGCTGCGCTGGAACGTTCCCGAATCGTCCCGAAATCACTCTGAATCATTCGGAAACAGGCCAAATTGCCTTTGAAATAACCGCCCTTGCCGATAAAAATCGGCTTTGAAAGCCGCTTTTTCCGCGGCCTTCGGCACCGCCGTCAGCCGTAACCAAACCGGAATTGCCAAAAGCCACGATAATTGGGCCTTCACGACCGGCCGGTTCCCCGCCAAAAGGCCAGGATGCGGCTATTGTTATATGCCTTTGCGATCGCTGCGGCGGCGCTGTTGTTCGGTGTTGCCGGCGCGGTGCAGGACCCGGTGGTGGTTCGCTATACGGTGCCGATCGCTGGTCTCACTCATGCGCTGCGAATCGCCCAGGTTTCAGACAGCCACGCCAGCCGTTGGGATATGCCCAACGTGCGGTTGCAGCGGGTCATGGCGCAGGTTAACGCATTGAAACCAGACGCGATTGTGCTGACCGGTGACTATATCAGCGGCAATCCGGAAGATTGGACGACCGCCGAAACCCGTGCGGCGGTGGCACCCTTTGCCGCGCTGCGGGCGCCGCTGGGCGTGTTTGCCGTGCTGGGCAACCATGATGGCCCGTCGCAAACGGCGGCAGCGTTGGCGGGCGGTGTGGTCTTGCTGCGCGGTACCAGCGCCGATTTGGGCCCGGTCCGACTGATCGGCGCCGATGATCTGCTGCGCGGCAGTCCTGCGGTGGAGGCAATGCGGCGTGTTGCGCGACTTTTGCCCAGGGACAAGCCAATCATCATCGTCGCGCATGAGCCTGATTTCTTTCAATATATGCCAACAGAAGCGGCGATGATGATCGCCGGGCACACCCATGGCGGGCAGATTCGATTGCCGTTGGTGGGTGGTATGCGCATCAGCCCCTTCCTCGACGCGCATCTGCGCGGTGTGTTTCATGAGAATGGGCAGTGGTTGCTCGTCTCATCGGGCCTGGGCACCTCGATTTTGCCGATGCGCGTCGGGGTGCGCCCTGAAATCGTCGAGATCACGCTGGTGCCCGCCTGACACTTGCCTCACCGTTGCAATGCGCGCAGGGAAAAAATCATGTCGACGACCTTCACACTAGATACCGCCACCAGCCGGGCGCACCCAGTGCCGGAACCGGTTCGCCGGCTGACAGTGCCTGGCATCGCCAAACGCAAAAATGGCGAACCGATCGTCATGCTGACCGCTTATACGGCGCGGATGGCGCAGTTGCTCGACCGGCATTGCGACATGCTGCTGGTCGGCGATTCGCTGGGGCAGGTGATTTATGGCCTGGACACCACGGTAAAAGTAACGCTGGAGATGATGATTGCGCACGGCGCCGCGGTCGTGCGGGGATCGTATCGGTCCGTCGTCGTCGTCGATCTGCCGTTTGGCAGTTATGAAGCGTCTCCCGTACAAGCCTTTGAAAACGCAGCGCAGGTGATGAAGGAAACTGGTGCGGCGGCGGTAAAGCTGGAGGGCGGATTGGCGATGGCCGATACGATCCACTTCCTGTCGCGGCGCGGCATTCCGGTCGTCGCGCACGTCGGGCTGACCCCGCAGGCCGTCAATACGCTGGGCGGCTATGGTGCGCGCGGGCGCAGCGATGTGGAGGCAGCGTCCATCCTGGCCGACGCCGAGGCAGTGGCGCGGGCCGGGGCGTTTGCACTGGTCGTGGAAGGTGTGGTCGAATCACTGGCGCGGCGGATCACCGAAAGCGTTGCCTGCCCGACAATCGGCATCGGCGCATCGGCTGCTTGCGATGGACAGGTGCTGGTTGTCGATGACATGCTCGGCATGTTTGAACGGGTGCCGCGCTTTGTTGAACGCTTCGATGATCTGGCGGTGCGGATCGATACGGCAGCGGCACGTTATGCCGATGCGGTGCGCACCCGGGCCTTCCCGACTGAGAAACAACTTTATCTCTGACCTGTCATCGGGCATTCAGCCCCGCGATCCTATTGCGGCACAGTGCCGTCATCTTCACGGAGCCCTTTGACCTTGGCCGAAACCCCCGCAGATACCGATCTGGCCTTCCTGCGCGAAGTTGATGAAGGCGTACGCCGCGACCAGGTTGCGTCGTTGTGGCAGCGCTTTGGCGTCGTCGGCGTCACGTTGCTGGTGTTGCTGTTGGCGACGCTGGCCGGGGCGATCTGGTGGCGCGATGACCAATTGAAAAAGGCCGGTGTTGCGGGCGAGGATTTTGTCGCTGCAATGGAAAAGCTGGATGTCGGCGAAGGTGCGTCGGCTCGGCCGGTGCTGGATCGGCTGGCAGCGGACGGGCCTGGCGGCTATGCAACGCTCGCCCGGATGATGCAGGCAGACGATGCCGCGACCGGCAATGACAAGGAAAAGGCAACGAAATTGCTTGATGCAGTTGCCGCTGATGAAAAGACGCCGCAGCCCTTGCGTGACGCGGCACTGCTGAAATCCGTGCGGCTGAACTATGATAGTTTGGCGCCGGATGTCGTGATTGATCGGTTGAAGTCGCTGTCGGTGCCGGGCAACCCCTGGTTTGGCATTGCCGGTGAAATGACTGCCATTGCCCAGATAAGGGCAGGGAAGGTGGCGCCGGCAAAGGTACTGCTGACAGCGATCGTGCGCGATGATAAAAATTCGCCATCGGTCCGCAGTCGTGCGGCGCAGCTTGCGCTGTCACTGGGTGTGGCTGCCGAAACGCTCCAACCCGTAACAGCCCCTGCCAAATAAAGGCCATCGCTTGAAACACGCCAACCGCCAGCGTTCGCTCTGCCTGCTGCTCGTTACCGCGCTTGCGGTGTCGGGTTGCGGCGGGTTCAAAAAGGCCAAGCCGCGCAACATGCTGTTGGGTGAACGGATTCCGGTGCTGAATTACGAAACAAAGGCAGAGGCGGAGCCCGAATTGGCCGACCTGACGGTTGTGTTGCCAACACCTGAGGTGAATGCTGAATGGAATCAGCCTGGCGGGTCGGCTTCGAAATCCAATGGCCAATTGGCATTGCCAGACGCCATTGCACCGGTCTGGTCAGTTTCGATCGGCAAGGGCAGCACGGCAACCCGGCGGTTGAACGCCGGGCCAGTGATTGCCGGCGGCCGAGTGTTCACCATGGATACGGCAGGCGATGTTCGTGCTTTTGACAGCAAAACCGGTGGCACTTTGTGGACGAAACGCATCGCGGTCGCCAAGCACAATGACAATGCCGCCTTTGGCGGCGGCGTCAGCGTGGGCGATGGCCGGGTTTATGCTACCACCGGCTATGGCATCGTTGCGGCCTTTGATGCTGGCAATGGCACCGAACTCTGGCGACAATCGCTGGGGGTGCCGCTGCGAGGGGCGCCTGCAGTGTCGGGCAACCGAGTCTATGTCTTGACCCAGGATAACCAGCTGTTTTCACTGAATGCCGAAAAGGGTGAAACAGTTTGGACGGTGGCAGGCACCGTGGAAGTGGCGGGATTGTTGGGGGCAGCAGCCCCGGCAATCGCGCTGGATACCGTTGTGGTCGGTTTTTCCAGTGGCGAATTGAATGCACTGCGGGCTGAGAACGGCCGTACAGTATGGGCCGATGCGCTGGCACGAACCGGGCGATCAACCGCCATGGCGGCGCTATCCGACATTGACGCATCACCAGTGATCGATCGCGGCCGGGTGTTTGCCATCGGCCATGGCGGTCGGATGGCGGCGCTGGAGTTGGCCACCGGGCAGCGGGTGTGGGAACGCAACTTCGCGGGCACATCGACACCTTGGGCAGCAGGGGAATTTGTGTTTGTCGTGACCTTGGAGGGCGAGGTTGTCTGTATGACCCGCGGCGAAGGCAAGATCCGTTGGGTGCTGGCGCTGGATCGATATGGCAAGCCCAAGACCAAGGCCAATCCGATTCAATGGTCTGGCCCTGTGTTGGCATCTGATCGGCTGATCGTGGTCGGATCGAACCAGCAGATGGTAATGATATCACCATTTACCGGCAAGAAGCTGACGACGATCAAATTAAAGTCGCCTGCCTACATCGCGCCGGCGGTGGCGGACAACAGCGCCTATGTATTAACCGATGATGGGAAGCTGACAGCGTATCGCTGACGGGCCGGCTCTGCTAGGGAGCCGCATGGCCAATTCTGAAACACTGCCCCGGGTGGCGATTGTCGGGCGCCCGAATGTCGGCAAATCCACGCTTTTTAACCGCCTTGTAGGTCGTAAACTGGCCTTGGTTGATGACACGCCAGGCGTCACCCGCGACCGCCGCGAGGGGCTGGCCAAGCTGTTCGACCTGGAATTCACTGTGGTTGATACGGCTGGCTTTGAAGATGCCGATGCCGCATCCCTTGCCGGTCGGATGCGGCAGCAAACCGACGCCGCAGTTGGTGATGCCATTGTCGCACTGCTGGTGTTTGATGCGCGCGCAGGCGTCACCCCGCTCGACAAGCATTTTGCCGATTGGCTTCGCCGGCGCGGAACGCCGCTTATCCTTGTGGCCAACAAAGTAGAAGGCCGGGCGGGTGAACAGGGCGTGGCCGAGAGCTATTCACTGGGTCTGGGCGATCCGGTGCAGATTTCGGCCGAACATGGTGAAGGCATGGCTGACCTATTTGAAGCACTGATGCCGCACATCGATGCACCGATTGAGGCCGACGATGATTCCGCCGAAACGGATGCGACTCCAGATGTCGTCAGCGGTCCGTTGAAAATGGCAATCGTCGGCCGCCCGAATGCCGGAA
Source organism: Sphingomonadales bacterium (assembly GCA_038228305.1). Lineage (GTDB taxonomy): Bacteria > Pseudomonadota > Alphaproteobacteria > Sphingomonadales > Sphingomonadaceae > Sandarakinorhabdus. The sequence goes on from JBBRPI010000004.1 coordinate 204,922, forward strand.
AATCTACTTTAATTAACACGTTACTTGGTGAATCGCGGCTCGTTGTAGGGCCCGAAGCAGGTATTACCCGCGATTCGATTGCGATCCCCTGGGATTACCATGGGCTTCCTGTGAGGCTGGTGGATACCGCGGGACTGCGCAAGCGAGCCAAGGTAAGTGACAAATTGGAACGGATGTCAGCGGCTGATACCAAGCTGGCGATCGATTTCGCCGAGGTCGTCGTGCTGTTGCTGGATTCGACTTTGGGATTGGAAGCACAGGATTTGCGCATAGCCGACCTGGTGCTGTCAGAAGGCCGCGCCCTGGTGATTGCCCTGAATAAATGGGATGTCGCACGTGACCAGTCGTCTTTGTTTCAGGGCGTGCGCAAGGCGCTCGACGATGGCCTCTCACAGATTCGCGGTGTGCCATTGGTGGCGCTGTCGGGGCAAACTGGTAAGGGTCTGGATTTGTTGATGAAAGCTGTGACAGAGGCACGGGAAAAATGGTCCCGCCGGGTTTCAACATCAGCACTGAATCGCTGGTTTGAAGCGACGTTGGACCGCAATCCGCCGCCCGCGGCAGGCGGCACGCGCATAAAATTGCGCTATGTTACTCAGGTTGCCGCACGGCCGCCGAGCTTTGTCATTTTCGGCAATCGCACGGAGGATCTGCCTGCGAGTTATGGTCGTTATCTGGTCAACAGCCTTCGCGACGATCTGGATTTTGAGGGTGTGCCGATTCGGTTGAGCTTCCGTGGCGGTAAAAATCCGTTTGAGGGCGGGCCGCGCAACTCCAAACGTTAAAAGATCTCCTATAAATTTCGCCCTATGTCAGTGTCGATTGGTATGATCGGCTTGCTTCTGTCTGCCGACCCTGTTGGCCCTGTGTGAGCGGTCAAGGTGCCTGCGGTGATATTTTTCAAAGTTTATTTTACCAACAATCTTTGGTCGCTATGCGATTGGTAACCACAGTTTGGCCATTCGTCGGCATAAACCGACGACGCTATTGGGGCTTTTACGAGACGTTCCCGAGCGTGGTTGCCTCCGTGACGGGGGGGCGAATCGGATATTGCCATATTGAATTTTAGTAATAATTACTTGTCCTTCACTCCTACCGCAGCCACGAACCGACAACCGACTCAGCGTTACCGCATGCGCCTAGCGCAAGTGATATTAATTAATAAATCCCTAACTGTGGAAAAATTATCCCTTTAACGCAACCGGATGCCTCGCTGGACCGTAGCCACGAATAGCGCCAAAATTGCTGTAAAATTTACGCAGTGCGCTTGCTTTGGTCAGAATTTCGGGTAAAACTGACAAGGCGTTAATTGGTAGATCGCGCGTTTTTTTGGGGTGCTTTATGTTCGGTGGCAACGGTTTCGGTCGTTCTGTGGCTCTGGCAAGCGGGCTTCGGCGGCGGGTTCGGGTCGGTATATCACTGACTGGCCTCATGTTGGCGGGCACTGCGTTGGTGCCGGCCTACGCTGCCGATCTGGATTTGAACGGGGTCAATCAAGCTGTCGGATCCCTCCCCTATGGTATCGTGACCAACACGACCGGAACCGCAATACTGAGCGTGACCCCGCCGGGCGGGGGCATTGTTTTCGGCGGCCAGTTGACCGACGGCGTCAGCAATGGTGGTGCCGGTGTGCTGGCCTTGACGAAACTGGGCAATAACAATCTGACGCTGACGGGTGTCCTCAACAATTATACGGGCGATACGTTGGTATCGGGCGGCAGTTTGATCGCAGGTGCTGCTAACGCTTTTTCGGCAAATTCGTTGCTAAGTCTCTCGTCGTCGGGGTCTGTTAACCTTGGTGGGTTCAATCAGGCGGTGAATGGCATTAGTGGTGGAACGGCTTCCGTTACCGGCATTTCGAGCGTGGCTGCGGCGACGCTGACCAGTAATTCGTCTGTAAGCACTGTCTACAGCGGTCCGGTCACTGGTGCGATCAAATTTGTAAAGCAGGGCAGCGGCTCTCAGACTTTTAGCGGCGCTAATACATACAGCGGCGGCACGGATGTTTTCGGTGGGGGCCTGGTCTATGGTAGCAACTCCGCCTTTGGGACTGGTCCGATCACTGTCAACGGGCTTGCCACGATCAGATCAACGATGGCCAACCTTGCCGTCGCCAACAACATAATCTTGAATTCCAGCCTGATCACCAACAACGGTATTTATACGACGCTTTCTGGCGTGATTTCGGGTGTTGGCGGTCTGATCAAAACTGGGAACGGTGTTTTGGCATTGGGCAATTCTGCCAACACCTTTTCCGGTGGGATCACGCTGAATGGCGGCGGCATTGAGGTGACGGGCAACAATTCGCTCGGTGCGAATGCCAACATTTTGACTGTCGGGGTCGCCAACGGAATTTTGCGAGCACAGACAAGCGCGACCCTTGCAAATCCCATTAATTTGCAGAACCAGCTGAATTTTGAGGTGGGCAATGCCAATGCGGTGTTGACCTTGAATGGTGTTATTTCTGGTGCGCCTGGCAAGGGCATATTTTTGAAGGCGAATTCCCTGGGAACGGTCGTTCTCGGCGGCACCAACACGTTCACCGGTTCAATTCTGATGGCGGGCGGCACGCTGGGGCTGGCCAGTGCCGGATCTCTAGGGACTGCGGCCGGTATTACGCTGACAACGCCTGGTTCGTTGGCGGCCTATGCCAATGGTCTGGATGTCAACAAGCAGATCAGAATCGCCCAATTGTTGACGGTTGATACTCGTGGCAACGATATGACGATCAGCGGTCGCATTCAGAACAACGTGACAGCGGGCAGCCTGACCAAGGTCGGTGCCGGCACTTTGACGGTTACGTCATTGCTGAATAGCTATACCGGCGTGACGACGGTCGCGGCTGGTCGTTTGAATCTGAATGGCGCTATTGTCAGCGATGTCATGGTGAATGCGGGCGCCACGCTCGGTGGAACCGGGATGACGACGGGCACAGTGACCAACAGCGGCACGATCGCCCCTGGCACCAGCCCCGGCACGTTGACGGTCAACAATTTGACACTGACGGGCGCATCGAATCTGGCGTTGGAATTGTCCAATCCGGCGGTGGTCGGGATGGGCACGAATGACCTTATTGTCGTGACCAATAATGCGGTGCTGGCCGGCACGGTTTCGGTTACGGCGCTCCCTGGCTTTACGCCGGGCACTTACACGTTGATTACCTATGGCAACACGTTGATGGGAACCTTCTCGGGGATCGGAACAGCGCCATCGGGCTATGGTTATTCATTCCTTTACGGAACGGTGCCGGGCACCGTGCAATTGGTCGTCTCTTTCGCGGGCCCCTATTATTGGGATGGCGCTGCGGCCATGCCAAATGTGATTGAAGGCGGCTCTGGTAACTGGACGGCAGCGGGGACGAACTGGACGGATTCAACTGGGGCCAGTCAGCTGCCATGGGGCAATTTGGGTACAAGTGAGGCGTTCTTTGGCGTTACCGGCGGAGCAGTGACGACCGCTGGCACGCAGAATTTTGGCAAATTGAACTTCACGGCCGATGGTTATGTGTTGAGCGGCAATACGCTTGCGGCTGGCGCTGCCGGTGAAATTTCAGTCACTGGTGCGAACACCGCAACAATCGGCAATGTCATCTCGGGGGCCAATGGTCTGATCAAAAGCGGCACCGGGACTTTGGTGTTGAATGGCGCGAACACTTACACCATGGGCACGGCGCTGAATGCCGGCACGATCACGGTGGGCAACAATGCCGCTCTGGGTGCGGCCGCTGGTGCCGTGGCGATGGCGACGGGAACGACCCTGAAGGCCGGCGCGACAGTCGCGATCGCCAATGATGTGGCGATCACCGGAACCGGCGCGGTCGATTCCAATGGCAATACAATAACCCTGAATGGCGTTGTGAGCGGCAACAAGCTGGTCAAGAACGGTGCGGGCACATTGGCGCTGACCAATGCCAATACTTATGCCAACAACACGGATTTGAATGCCGGGACGATCAGCGTTGGTAACGATGTCGCGTTGGGCGCGGGCTCGCTGGCGATGGCCACCGGCACGGTGCTGACGCCATCGACCGCGGGCCTTAATCTGGCCAATGCGATCGGTATTACCGGCACTGGCAATGTGACCAACGCCTCGACGCTGACGCTCAGCGGTGTGATCAGCGGTGCCAAACTGCAAAAAAATGGCGCCGGCACGCTGATTTTGACCAACATCAACACCTACACAGGCGGCACCGATCTGACTGCTGGGGCGATTGATGTGCGTGCCAATGCGGCTCTGGGCACTGGCACGCTGGCGTTTTCAACCGGTACGACACTAATTGCGGGTGCGGCCAATCTCGTTCTGGCTAATGCAGCAACGATTACTGGCGCCGGCACTGTGAACAGCAACGGCAATATAATTACGCTGAATGGCGCGATTGCCAATGGTTCGAGTGCGGGAACGCTCAACAAATCGGGCGCGGGAACTTTGGTGCTGGCCAGCGCCAACACCTACACCGGTGGCACCAACCTGATGGCAGGAACCATCCGCGTCGGCAACAATGCCGCTCTTGGTGCGAGCAGTGGCGCGTTGACGATGACTGCCGGCACCACGTTGCAGTCTGGGGCTGCTGGCCTGACCTTGGCCAATGCCATCGGCAATGTCGCTACCTCAATTTATGATACCAATGGCAACAACCTGTCGCTTACCGGAACCATAACTGGTGGCGGATTCAACAAAATTGGCGCCGGGATTCTGACGCTGTCGGGCGTGAACAGCTATAGCGGCACAACTGCGCTGAACGTTGGCACGATTGCGGTGACGACGAACACCGCATTGGGCAGCAGCGCCCTTGCCATGGCGAATGCGACTGTTTTGCAAGCTGGCGCTGCGAGCCTTGCGCTTGCCAATGCTATCACACTGACAGGCAGCGATACGGTTGACACAAACGGCTTTAACCTGACACTGAACGGTGTCGTTGACGGCACCGGTTCTTTGACCAAAACCAATGCCGGCACACTGACGCTCAATGGCGCCAACGGCTATCTTGGTGGCACGACGCTCAGCGCGGGCACGATCGTCGTCGGCGCTAATTCTGCGCTGGGCACTGACACGCTGACCATGGCGGGCGGCACCACCCTAACGTCGAACAAGCCACTTCTGTTCGTTGGCAATGCGATTGTCGCGCTTGGAGCGGAGACCATCGATACCAACGGTAACACTCTGGCGTTGCAAGGTGACATTACTGGTGCGGCCGGATCGCTGACCATCGTCAACAGTTCGCCTGGTACTGTTGCGCTGGGAACGGCGGGCCTTATTGTCCTCGGCGGCAACAACACCTTTGGTGGCGCGACCACGGCAACCAGGTTGACTGTGACGGGCGCATCCGTTGGCGTTGCGGGTAACGCTGCACTCGGTGGCGCCACTGGCGTCAGCGGTGTGGTGCTCGATGGCGGCAGATTGAATAGTTTCGGAACATTCGCCACCAGCCGCAATTTTGCGTTGGCGAACGCGTTCGGCCGCTTTGATACCGATGCCGGCACCACGCTCACCGTTGACGGCCTTGTGTCAGGCACCGTCCTGCAGAAATTCGGCGCTGGCACGCTCGTGCTCGGCAATTCCGGTAACACCTATACCGGCGGCAGCTTCCTGACGGCAGGAACGTTGCAGATCGGCAATATTGGCGCCTTGGGCGCAGGCGATATCACCTTCGACGGTGCCTCAACGCTTGCTCTGACCGCAGCGATTAACACTGCTAAGTCGGTGACTTTGAATGCTGCCGGCACGATCGATACCGGGGCGTTTATTTCGACCTTCTCAGGTCCGTTCACCGGCGCCAGCTCTTTGACCAAGACGGGTTCCGGCACGCTGATTCTGACTGGCAACACCAATACATATGGCGGCGGCACCAATCTGAACGCCGGCACTCTGCGGATATCGAATGGCAATGCCATCGGTTCCGGCATGCTGACAACAACAGGCGGCACGCAATTTACGGCAGGTATCGCCCAAAATGCAGTTATTGTCCTGTCTAATAACGTCGCGCTGGGCGTTGGAAATACAACTGTCGGATTTTCAGGCCAACCCGATGATTTTTCAGTTGATTTGACCACTGGTCTGGTGGTGACCAGTGGCACGACATTGACGCTGAATGGCATGATTAGTGGCGCTGGCGGCATTGTATCGCAAAGCGTCGGCAAACTGCTGGTGAATGGCAATAACAGCTATTTGGGCGGCACCCAGTTGAACCGCGTTGTGGCCTATCTGGGCAATGGTAATGGGTTAGGCACAGGCCAGATCACCCTGAATGACTTTGGCGGCATCCGTAATGACAGCGGCGGCGCTTTGATAGCGACGAACACAGTTGCGGTAAGCGGCGTTCGCAATACTATTGGCGGAAACAGTGATCTGAAACTCAACGGCGCCATCACCGGCACTGGGGAGTTTTTTAAGGTCGGCACCGATACTTTGACGTTGACCAATGGTGCCAGCACGTACCAGGGGACGGTCTCGATCAACCAAGGTAAGTTGCTTCTTCTCAATGGCGCGTTGAACAATGCAGCTACGACGCTGATTGCAGCAGCAGGAACAACTTTCGGCGGCAGTGGCAGTGTTGCAGGGACAGTCACGATCAACAATTTCGCCACGCTGTCACCGGGCAACAGCCCAGGCACGCTGGTCCTTGGTGCTCTGAATCTGTTTAACAATTCGCTGCTGTCTTGGGAATTGGGCGCTGCCAACACCATCGGTGGTCCTTTGAATGACCAGGTCACCGTAACAGGAAATTTGCTGCTGGATGGCCAGTTGACGGTCACTGCGACGGATCCGCTGCTTTTCCCGGGCGCCACCTTTGGCACCGGTATCTACAATTTGTTCACCTATGGTACGGTGGTGGATAATGGCCTGATCATCGCGGCGCTGCCGCCGGGCTTTACAGGCGTTGTTCAGAACAACACCAACGCCAATCAGATCAACTTGCTGATCACCGGCCCCGGCCCGCTGACACTGTTTTGGGACGGCACTGATGTGGTTGGGAATGGTGTCATCAATGGCGGCGTCGGGACCTGGTCAACGGGTGGCTTCAACTGGACCGGTGCAGCCCCGAGCTTGCTCAACACCACCTTCCAGCCGAACAGCATTGCGGTCTTTGCCGGCGCTGTCGGCGGCACAGTCACACTGGGTGCCACTTTTGGTGTCCAAGGCCTCAGCTTCACCACAGGCGGTTACACGTTGACTGGTGGCGGGTTGACCGCAAATGCGCCCGCAACTGGCAGCTTCCTTTCGGTTGACCCCGGTCTCACAGCGACGATCAATTCGGTGATTGATGGCGGCAAGATCGTCAAACAGGGCACCGGCACATTGGTTCTGGGCGGTGCGAATACTTACACCGGCGGCACCGCGCTGGATTCTGGAACCATCAGCGTCACGTCGACAACCGCGCTTGGTACTGCGGCGCTGACGATGGCGGGCGGCACGACGCTGCTGGCGGGGGCATCGTTGGCGCTGGCAAATGCCGTCATCCTGACCAACATTGGCACGATCGACAGCAATGGTAATACGCTGACACTGAACGGCATTGTCAGCGGCAATTCATTGACGAAAATTGGCGGCGGGTCGTTGGTTTTGAATGGAGCGAATACCTACACCGCCGGTACCAATTTGAACGTCGGGTCCATTCAGGTTGGCAACAGCGTTGCGCTTGGTTCAGGCACGTTGGCAATGGCAACGGGCACCACGCTGCAATCGGGCGCAGCAGCGCTGAATGTGGCAAACGCAGTGGCGATCACTGGCACCGGCACGGTTGATACCAACGGCAATGGCTTCACGCTTTCGGGTGTGGTGAGCGGTGGTGCGTTGACCAAGATCGGCGCCGGGACTCTGACTCTGGCAAATGCCAACACCTATACCGGTGGCA
>JBBRPI010000005.1:0-182223 GCA_038228305.1 Sphingomonadales bacterium
CATAGCGGCACAATAGAACGTTGATGCGCGACGTCATTGTTCGATGGTTGCAGACGCTAGAGGCGATTTCACTGTGTGGCACGTCATGCTGACGGTGGTGTTGCAACGTGGCCGAAGTCGATTCTAAGGATGAAGTGTCACGACCGCCTTGCCGGACAGCCGGGCCTCAGCCATGGCGTCAAACGCCTCCCCTGCCCGATCAAGCGGCACGGTCATGCCGATCTGGGGCCGCAACACCGCTGCCCGCGCATCGATCGCTGCGATATGCCGCTGGCCGGCTTCAGGATCCTGCCGGGCGAATTCGCCGGCACGGACTCCCAGAATTTCGATTTCTTTCAGCAGCGCGCGGTTGAATGGGAATGGCGGCGGGCGGCCACCGGTGAAACCGATGATCAGGTAGCGGCCGTTGCGGCGAAGGCTGCGGATCGCAGGTGTTGCCAATGCACCGCCGACAGGATCGAACACAATATCGATATCGCGCAGGGCGATCTCTGGCGCGGCGCGATCGATCAGCAGCAACTCCCGGGCACCGGCAGCGCTGGCCCGGGCAAGGCCAGCGGCAGTCGAGGCGAGCGCGACGATATCCGCGCCCTCATGCGCCGCCAGCGCCACCGCAGCCAGGCCCATGCCGCCGCCAGCCCCGGTGACCAGCACCCGTTCACCGACCGCCAACCGCCCACGCACCATCAGGCCAACCCAGGCGGTGAGCGCACCAACCGTAAAGGCGGCGGCTTCGGCGTCATCCAGCCCATCGGGCACCGCGCGGATGCCTGCCGCCGGCAGTGTCAGCCGTTCGGCAAAACAGCCGCCGCGCCCGCCAATGATGACATGTTCGCCAAGCCATTGTTCCGCGCCCGATCCGGCGGCGATCACCATCCCGCTGGCTTCGGTGCCGGGAATGAATGGAAGTTCGGGTTTGAATTGATACCCGCCCGACAGCATCAGCAGATCGGGATAATTCAGCGCGGCATGGCTGATGGCGACGGTGACTTCGCCTGGGCCCGGAACGACGGGTTCCGGCCAATCCGGCTCCAGCCGCAATGCTGAACGATCCTCGCCCAAGCCATGGCAGACCAGCGCCCGCATTCAAGGCAATTGCGGGCCGCGGCCCCACAGGCGGCCGGCAAACAGGCCTAGAACAAAACCGCCGATATGAGTCCAGATCGCGATATTCGCCCCGGTGCTGCCGATGTTGAAAACAATGCCGGTCAGCAATTGCAGTCCGATCCAGGTCGCCGCATACCACAGCGCGGTCAACGTTTCACCGGAAAGGGTGAGGCCCATGAACCGGCGCGGCGCCACCTGGCTTTGCGCGAACAGCACCGCATAGGCGCCGAACACCGCTGCAATCGCGCCGCTGGCGCCGACCACGGGCATGGTGCCCGTTGGCCCGGAGACCACCTGCAAGATACCACCGGCAAGGCCACCTGCGACAAAGATCGCGACCAGCGCCCAGCGCCCGGTGACCCATTCGACATAGCGCCCGACCCAGGCAAGGAACAGCATGTTCAACCCCAGATGCAGCCAACCCGAATGCAGCAGGATATGGCTGAACAGTGTCACGCCTGCCGACAACCGATCGCCATGGCCGGCCAGTGCCGCAGTGATCCGCGCCGGGATCAGGCCATAGTTCATGTCGATCGCCTGGCCAAACCCCTGCCCGCCGATCGCGATTGCGGCCTGCACGGCTGTGCAGATGCCGATCAGGGCATTTGTGGCAATCGGCGGAGGCGGTTTGAACGGCTTCACGGTCGTGGTTTTTCTGGCCGGACAGCGTCAGATAAATTCGACGCTTTCGATGGTGTAATAGCGATCACCCGATGGCGTGGTCACTTCCACTTCTTCGCCGATGCGCCGGCCGATCAGGGCGCGGCCCAGCGGCGAATGATAGCTGATGCGACCGCGGCGGGCGTCTGCCTCTGTTGGCCCGACGATCTGATAGACGATTTTCTTGTCGTCTTCATCAATCAGATGAACGGTGCCGGCAAACACCACCTTGTCACCCGACAGTGTCGTTGGATCGATGATCACGGCGCGCGCCAATTGATCCTCCAGCGTGATCACCTCGGCCTCGATCTGGCCCTGGCGTTCCTTTGCCGCATGATATTCGGCATTTTCCGACAGATCACCATGGGCGCGCGCCACCTCGATCTGTTCGACCACTTCGGGGCGTTCAATTTCCTTCAGGCGCTTCAATGTCGCCGCCAGGATCGCATGACCTTCTGCCAGCATGGGCAGTTTTTCGACCGTCGCCATTCTCGTCACTCAACCTTCTTGATCTTCAACAATGCAAATTCGCCAGCGAAACACGCCGCTGCGCGAAACGAAATTGTCCGATTGGCCTAGGCCTTGGGGGGAATATGATAGGCCTGCAGCGGTTTTACATCAAGCGGTCGCAGCCGAAGCGCTGCGATTGCCGCAACCGAGGCGATGGACGCCGCCGCCGTGGTGAAATAGGGCACCCGGCCATACAGCGCCGAGGCGCGAATGGAGGCCGAATCCTTCAACGATTGCAGGCCTTCGGTGGTGTTGAAGATCAGCGCGATGTCGCCATCCTTGATGCGGTCGACGATATGCGGCCGGCCTTCGGCCACTTTGTTGACCCGTCCGACCGGCAGGCCCGCCGCCTCCAGCACCCTGGCATTGCCATCGGTTGCGATGATGGTGAAGCCCATAGCGGCCAGATCGCGCATCGCGGGGATCATCTGTGCCTTGTCGCTGTCCTTGACCGAGACGAACACCAGGCCCTTGTCGGGCAATATCGTGCCGGCGCCAAGCTGTGATTTGGCAAAGGCAGTAGCGAAATCCATGTCGATGCCCATGACTTCGCCGGTGGATTTCATTTCCGGCCCCAACACCGGATCGACGCCGGGGAAGCGGGCGAACGGGAACACTGCCTCCTTGACTGCAATATGGTTGCCGATGTTGCGCGGAGACAGATCGAAATTGCTCAGCTTTTCGCCTGCCATTACCCGGCTGGCTATCTTTGCCACCTGGATGCCGGTGGCCTTTGCCGTGAACGGCACCGTGCGGCTGGCGCGCGGATTGACCTCGATCAGGTAAACCTCGTCATCCTTCACCGCGAACTGGATGTTCATCAGCCCGCGAACATTCAGCGCATCGGCGAGGATTCGCGTCTGGCGCTCGATTTCGGCGATGATCGGTGCTGTCAGGCTGTATGGCGGCAGCGAGCAGGCGCTATCACCCGAATGCACGCCGGCTTCCTCGATATGTTGCAGAACGCCGGCGACATAGACGCTGTCACCATCGGCAATCGCATCGACATCGACCTCGATGGCATCGCGCAGATAGCGATCGATCAGAACCGGGCTGTCGCCGGATACAATGACGGCCTCGCGGATATAGGTTTCCAGTTGCGCCTGGGTATCGACGATCTCCATTGCCCGGCCACCGAGCACATAGCTGGGTCGCATCAACACCGGATAGCCAATGCGGGTGGCAACGGCGATGGCTTCGTCGCGGCTGCGGGCGATGCCATTTTCAGGCTGTTTGAGTTTGAGCCTGTCGATCAGCGCGGCAAAGCGTTCGCGGTCTTCGGCCAGATCGATATTGTCGGGCGCGGTGCCCAGGATCGGAATACCGGCCGCCTCCAGCGCGTGCGCCAGTTTCAGCGGCGTCTGGCCGCCAAGCTGGACGATAACCCCGGCAAGCGTGCCGTTGCTCATTTCCTTGTGGAGCACTTCGAGCACGTCTTCGGCGGTCAGCGGTTCGAAATACAGCCGGTCGGACGTGTCATAATCGGTGGACACGGTTTCCGGGTTGCAGTTGATCATGATGGTTTCATAACCGGCATCGTGCAGCGCGAAGCAGGCATGGCAGCAGCAATAATCGAATTCGATGCCCTGGCCGATGCGATTGGGGCCGCCGCCCAGGATGACGATCTTGGTCGCGGCGCTGGGTTCGGATTCGCAATCGGGCGTGCCAAAGCTGGGGGCCTCGTATGTCGAATACATATACGGCGTCTTGGCGGTGAATTCGCCGGCGCACGTGTCGATGCGCTTGAACACCGGGCGGACATTCAGGGCGCGGCGGGCGGCGGCGATTTCGGCCTCGGTCTTGCCGGTCAGCGCGGCGATGCGTGCATCCGAAAAGCCTTGCGATTTCAAACGGCGAAAGCCGTTGGGGCCGGTGGGCACGCCATTGGCTTTCAGGCCGGCTTCGACCTGCATCAGTTCCTCGATCTGGCGCAAGAACCAGGGTTCGAACTTGGCGATGTCGTGGATGCGTTCGACGCTCATGCCCTCGCGCAGGGCTTGTGCCGCGACGCGCAAGCGATCGGGGGTGGCGCGGGAAAGCTCGGCCTCGATTTCGTCATGGCTGGCACCGATCAGGGCTTCGATCTCGTCAAAGCCGCTGAGCCCGGTTTCAAGGCCGCGCAGCGCCTTTTGGACGCTTTCCTGGAAATTGCGGCCGATGGCCATGACTTCGCCGACCGATTTCATGGCGGTGGACAGCAACGGCTCGGCACCTTTGAATTTCTCGAACGCAAAGCGCGGAATTTTGGTGACGACGTAATCGATCGTCGGTTCAAAGCTGGCGGGCGTTGCGCCGGTGATGTCGTTCATCACTTCATCGAGCGTGTAGCCGACCGCCAGCAGCGCCGCGACCTTGGCGATGGGAAAGCCGGTTGCCTTTGATGCCAGTGCCGATGACCGCGAGACGCGCGGATTCATTTCGATGACGACCAGCCGGCCATCCTTGGGATTGACGGCGAACTGAACGTTGGAACCCCCTGTTTCAACACCGATTTCGCGCAAGCAGGCAATGCTCGCGTTGCGCATGATCTGAAATTCCTTGTCGGTCAGCGTCAGCGCCGGGGCGACGGTGATGCTGTCACCGGTGTGGACACCCATCGGATCGACGTTTTCGATAGAACAGATGATGATGGCGTTGTCGGCACGATCGCGGACCACCTCCATTTCATATTCTTTCCAACCGAGCACCGATTCCTCGATCAGCACTTCGGTGGTCGGCGAAGCATCGAGACCGCCGGTGACGATGCGAACGAATTCTTCCTTGTTATAGGCAATGCCGCCGCCGGTTCCGCCCATGGTGAAGCTGGGCCGGATGATCGTCGGAAGGCCAACAAAATCAAGCGCTTCCATGGCTTCACTCATATTGTGCGCGATTTGGCTGAGCGGCGATTCGAGGCCAATTTTCGACATGGCATCACGAAATTTCAGCCTGTCCTCGGCCTTGTCGATGGCTTCGGCATCGGCACCGATCAGTTCGACATTGAATTTTTTCAGCGTACCGTCGCGGTGCAGGGCGAGCGCGGTGTTCAGCGCCGTCTGGCCGCCCATGGTTGGCAGCACCGCATCCGGGCGTTCCCTGGCGATGATCTTGGCGACGATTTCGGGGGTGATCGGTTCGATATAGGTCGCATCGGCCAGATCCGGATCGGTCATGATCGTCGCCGGGTTGGAATTGACCAGGATGATGCGATAACCTTCGGCCTTCAAAGCCTTGACGGCTTGCGTGCCCGAATAATCGAATTCACACGCCTGGCCGATGATGATCGGGCCGGCGCCGATGATCAGAATGGATTTTATGTCGGTGCGTTTGGGCATTGTCTAGCGAACCTGCTTTGCATACATTGATTGCATTGCAATCATTCTGGCAATCATCCGGAGGCGATAGTGGCAAGCCTGACCATCCGCAACATTCCTGACGACGCCAAGCGGCGTTTCCACCTGCGCGCCGCAGCCAATGGCCGATCGATGGAGGAAGAAGGCCGCCGCCTGATCATCGCCAGCGTTGCCGAGGAACTGCCACCGCGCAAATCGATCGGCCAGATGCTGTTTGAGATGAGCCGGCCGGGAATCGAACTGCTTGAATTGCCCGACAGTCCGGCCAGTTATGCAACGTTCGAAGACGAATGATCGTTGTTGATACGAATGTTTGGAGCGAATTGCTGCGCCCGGAACCAGACCGGAATGTGATCGATTGGGAGGCTGGCAATGGCCATCTTTTGTGGTTTTCGGCGATTGTGCTTGCCGAATTTCGGGCGCGGGCGACCCTGCTGCCAATCGGACAACGCCGCGAGACCATAGCGGCCGGAATCGAGGCCATTGTCGAAAGCTATGCCGACCGGGTGCTGCCGTTTGATGAAAAATGTTCGCGCTATTTTGGCGGCGTGCTGGCAGCGGGCCGAAATGCCGGAAAACCGATACAGGCCGCAGATGCGATGATTGCGGCAACGGCGCTGGCGCATGGTATGCGGGTGGCGACGCGAGACCGGATTGATTTTGCCGGCGCCGGGGTTGAACTGATAAATCCCTGGACGCGCTGATGCAGGCCTGATCGCCAGCGTTACCCATCAATTCGGCGGCCCCGACACCGCGTTGCAGCCCCAGCCATCGAATTCGACGCCATGGGTTAATTCGATCATCAGCGCGCGGCGGGTCAGGTCGGTGATGGCTTCCTCGTCGCTCGTGCTGATCACCGATAGGTCACAGGCCCAATCGCCATCTTCATATTCGCCGAAATCGACAAATTCAAAGCCAAGATCCTCGGCTTCTTCGGACAGGATTTCGCATTGCGACTGCGCGCCTTTGAAATGCACGTCGATGGTCCGCATGATGATGCTGACATCACCATTTTCGGTCAATTGGCGCAGCACATCGGCGTTGCCGGCGACTTCGTCAGCAAGGCGGGCGGGATCGATTTTCACAATTAACTTCCCCTTGAACCATCAATTGAAGTTCGGTTAATGACTACCCGACGACTATGAAACGCAACTGTCTGAAATGCGATACATGTATTAAATTGTAACACTAAATCGCCAGTTCGCGAATGAGCACAGACCAGTCATCATCGCTAATTTCTGATGGAACAAAGGTCTGGACCCCCTTTGTGTAAATCAGCTGATCAACATGCTTGAAGCCTCGTACAGCCATTGATGGAAGAGCGGATTTTGCAATTCCACGGTGCATTTGACGTCGAGGACTACCGAGAGGCTTTATATCGAAGGGAAGAACCCACTCACCTTCCCAAACGCTTGTCTCAGTCCGATTTTTATCAGGTTTAGAATACACAACAAAAGGCGTCGTCAGGCTATGTGTTTGACTGCAATACAATATCCCGAATGCTCCGACAGGCATATCACTCGCTAGCGTTCTGCGCCTTTTGTTAGTTCCTTCGTTTTCAGAATTGCTAACTGCCCAAAGGCCTGCGCCAAGGCCCGCCCAAATATTGGTGATGTTCGTGGACGCAAAAGCGTAAATCTTCATTTGACTTGACCCAGAGAACCAACAAATTTCTCAAACAAATAAACGCTATCCTGCGGCCCCGGACTCGCCTCAGGGTGATACTGCACCGAAAACGCCTTGCGATCG
The DNA here is from genome assembly GCA_038228305.1 of Sphingomonadales bacterium. Lineage (GTDB taxonomy): Bacteria > Pseudomonadota > Alphaproteobacteria > Sphingomonadales > Sphingomonadaceae > Sandarakinorhabdus. Next base: position 7,359 of record JBBRPI010000005.1, read on the forward strand.
GTCAATTCCAGCCCCGCCAGTGACCCATCGAACAGCGAAATATGCGTCGGCCGCGCCGTTGGCGGCAGCGTTTCGGTATCCACCGCAAAGCCATGGTTCATCGAGGTGATTTCCACCCGGCCATCGTCAAGCCGTTTGACCGGATGGTTCGCACCGCGGTGGCCCTGTTTCATCTTGATGGTTTTGGCCCCCACCGCCAGCCCGAGCAATTGATGGCCCAGGCAGATACCGAACAACGGAATGCCGCCATTCAGCAGTTTCTGGATGACCGGCACCGCATAAACCCCGGTCGCCGCCGGATCGCCCGGGCCATTCGACAGGAAAATGCCATCGGGTTTCAGCGCCATGATCTCGTCATAGCTCGCCATCGCCGGCACCACCGTCACCCGTGCCCCGGCCGCCACCAGATTGCGCAAAATGTTACGCTTCATGCCATAATCAACCGCAACCACATGCGGACCGGCCGGGTTGCCGCTGTGCACCGCATAGCCCCCCGCCAGCGTCCACAGCCCGTCATCCCAGCTGTAATTCTGGGTGGTTGAAATGACGCTGGCCAGGTCCATGCCCTCCAGCCCCGGCCAGCCCTTGGCCTGTGCGGTCAGGCCCTTGATGTTGAAAACGCCGCTGCGGTTATGGGCGATTACTGCATTCGGCGCGCCACCCATGCGGATGCGCTTGGTCAATGATCGCGTATCAACACCAGAAATGCCGATGCGGCCCCAGGCGCGCATCCAGTCATCAAAATTGCGCGTCGACCGGAATGACGCCGCTGGAGTCACCGCTTCGCGCACCACACAGCCCAAGGCGTGCGGATTGGCCGATTCGATATCTTCCGGGTTGGCGCCGGTGTTGCCGATGTGCGGAAAGGTGAAGGTGATGATCTGCCCAGCATAGGATGGATCGGAAATTACCTCCTGATATCCCGTCATTGCGGTGTTGAAACAGACTTCGCCAACGGCAACGCCTTCGGCACCGAATCCCACGCCCCAGATGACCGAACCATCGGCCAATACCAATACGCCGGTCGCGCCTTTGGGTTGGGCAGGCGCGGGCGCAGCGGCCATTCGTGGTCCTTTTCGGTTATGGGTCGTCCGTCTGCCTGATGCGCAAACGGCTGGCGAGTTAGGGGGGGGAACGTGATGCGTCAATCTATTCTTTCCGCCGCCAAAGCGCTAGACGGGTGAATTGCGAAATAAGGTTTGAATGATGATCCGCGACGATATCAAGACAGCGACGATAACTTCGATGAAGGCCGGAGATTCGGTGCGAACCGGCACCTTGCGGTTGATTTCATCAGCGCTGAAAAACCGCGATATCGAATTGCGCACCGGCACACCGCCGGCCGATGACAATGTGCTGGTTGCCGAAGTGCTGTCGAAAATGGCCAAGCAACGCCGCGAATCGATTGAAATGTTCGTGGCCGGCAATCGGCCTGAGCTGGCCGATGCAGAGCGCGCCGAACTGGTCGTAATCGAGGGATTCATGCCGGCGCAGATGGCAGCCGAGGATGCCAAGGCAGCGATTGCGGCGATTGTGGCGGAACTGGGGGCGTCGTCGTTGAAGGACATGGGCAAGGTGATGGCGGTGGTAAAGGAACGCTTTGCCGGGCAACTGGATATGGGCAGCGCGGGGGGCATGGTGAAGGCGGCACTGGCGGGGTGATTTGTATATCTCCCCTCCCGCCTTCGGGAGAGGTCGGGGATGGGTTCTGTGTTGAAACTGATGCCAGCCCGACAACAAATGCGCGCCCGCGAATTGCGCAACCACGCAACCCCCACGGAACGAAAGCTATGGCGATCACTGCGGCCGAGCCAGTTAGAGGGCTATAAATTCGGCCGGCAGAATTTCATCGAGGCGCAAGGCTATCGGGTTCTGCGGTTCTGGAATGTTCAGGTGAGGCGTGACATTGATATCGTGGTGAACATCATTCTGGCGGCACTTCGATCAACACAGAACCCACCCCCGCTCCTTCCCGGAGACGGGAGGGGAGTAGTTTAGTTGACCCTTCCCCCCGCCTTTCTCGATGAACTGCGCGCTCGGGTGCCGCTGTCGCCTGTTGTCGGCCGCCGCGTAAAGCTGACCCGCGCCGGCCGCGAATGGAAGGGTTGTTGCCCGTTCCACAATGAAAAATCCCCCAGCTTTTATGTCAATGATGACAAGGGGTTTTACCATTGTTTTGGCTGCGGAGCGCACGGCGATGTCATCCGGTTCCTAACGGAGCAGGAGGGGATGGGCTTCATCGATGCCGTCAAGCAGCTTGCCGCCCAGGCCGGCATGGAGGTGCCGAGCGAAAGCCCGGAGGCACGGGCGCGGGCCGAGGTGGCGGATACGCTGCATACGCTGACGGCCCGCGCTGCGGAATGGTTTCAGGTGCAGTTGCGATCGGCAGGCGGTGCCGCAGCACGGGATTATCTGGACCGGCGTGGGGTGTCGGCGGCGATGATCGCCGATTTTGCACTGGGCTTTGCCCCCGACAATCGCAGCGCGCTGAAAAACGCCCTGAAGGATGCGGGTGAGCAGAAATTGACAGACGCCGGGCTGCTGGGGCGCAGCGACAGCGGTGAAACCTATGACCGGTTCCGCGGCCGGCTGATGTTCCCTATCCGGGACAGACGCGGGCGCGTCGTCGGCTTTGGCGGCCGGGCGCTGGGCGATGTGCAACCGAAATATCTGAATTCCGCCGATGGGCCTTTGTTCGACAAGGGACGCCTGCTGTATAATCTCGATCGCGCCGGGCCGGTGTCGCACAAGAATGGCCGGCTGGTGGTTGTTGAAGGCTATATGGACGTTATCGGCGTCGCCCAGGCCGGGATAACCGAGCTGGTGGCGCCACTGGGCACCGCAATGACCGAAACCCAATTGGCGTTGGGCTGGCGGCAGGTGGATGAACCGATCCTGTGCTTTGATGGCGATGGCGCCGGGCAGCGGGCCGCGCTGCGGGCCTGTCTGCGCGCCCTGCCATTGCTGGCCCCCGGCAAATCGCTGCGGATTGCGACGCTGCCGGTGGGCGAGGACCCCGATGATATGGTCAAGCGCGGCGGCGCGGCGGCGTTTGAGGGCGTGCTTGCAGCAGCGCAGCCGTTGATCGAATATCTGTGGCGCAGTGAAACTGACGGCATCGATACCACCACCCCCGAACGCCGGGCGGCGGTGCGGCAGCGGTTGAAGGCGCACGCCGAGACCATTGCCGACGCATCGGTGCGGGCGCTTTATGCGGCGGATTTTGCGGCGCGGTTCGATGCGGCCTATCTAGCGCGCCCCGCACGGGCTCGCCGCGCCTTCACCCCTGGCGGCAAATTTGCCGCCCCGATCAGCGGTGCGTCGAACGCGCTGAGATCAAGCGGCGGCACGGCGGCTGCCCAGGAAATAACCGCCATCCTCGCCGGGCTGCTTGCCCATCCGCGCTTGGCCGATCGGCACGGCGAAACGCTCGCCGCGCTGCCGCTGGGTGATCCCCGACAGGCGCGGCTGCGCGATACCATTCTTTCGGCGCTGGCGGTCGCGCCGCACCTTGAAAGCGCCGCGCTGCATACCGATCTTGACCGCAGAGGCGTTGGCGCATTGGCCACAGCCACCCGCAAGGCCAACCGGCTGCATTTTTCGTTCACCCGGGCTGAAACGCCCGAGCCGATCGCAGCGCGGGATTTCGGGATGCTGGTTGATACCATCGCGGCGCGCACGCGTATCGAAACGGAACTGGCGGCGGCAACGGCGCGGTTCCGCACGACATTGGAGGCCGAAGATTTCAACCGGCAACAGGCACTGCTCGCCGAACGGGTTGAAATCGATTCGGCGATGATGCGACTGGCGGAATCGCTCCGCGACGATTAAGGCGTGTATGATTCGCCCGAAAGCCGCAAAGCTGGACGGACAAGGGATATAAAGAATGGCAAAAGCGAATGTGGCCGCGGTGGAACCCGAAGCCAAGGTCGACGGCAATGATGCGCCGCTGCTTGATCTGAATGAGGCGTCGGTCAAAAAGCTGCTCGCCCGTGCCAAAAAGCGCGGCTACATCACCTATGACGAGCTGAACGAGGCGCTGCCGCAGGACCAGATGTCCAGCGAGCAGATCGAAGACATCATGTCATCGCTGTCGGAAATGGGTATCAACATCATCGAAAATGATGAGCCGGCGGATGACCCCGCCGAAACCCCGCGCGCTGCCGATGATGATGAGGATGAACCCGAAGCCGTCGAAGGCGATCTGGGCGCCGCACCTGTTGCCACCGTCACCAAGGCGCCGCTGGACCGTACCGATGATCCGGTGCGGATGTATCTGCGCGAAATGGGCGCCGTTGAACTGCTGTCCCGCGAAGGCGAAATCGCCATCGCCAAGCGCATCGAGGCCGGCCGCAACACGATGATTGCCGGGCTGTGCGAAAGCCCGATGACCTTCACCGCCATGATCGAATGGTCAAATGCGCTGAATGAAGGCCGTATGCAGTTGCGCGAAATCCTCGATCTGGAGGCGATGCTGGCCAAGGACCCGGCCGAAGCCGCCGTGGATGAAGACGCCGACCCTTCGAAGGAAGGCAGTGATCTGCCCAGCGTGCAGTTCAAGGAAGACGAAGAGCCATCGGAAGAAGCGTCAGCCCCCGATGAAGAAGACGGCATGACCGAACGGCGGATGCGCCCGGATGGAAAGCCGGCGATTCCGGATGATGATGAGGAAGACACCACCTTGTCGCTGGCGGCGATGGAAGAAGTGTTGAAGCCGGCGGCGCTGGAAAAATTTGCTGAAATTACAGCAACCTACAAGAAATTCTTGAAGTTGCAAGAAACGCGGCTGCTGGCGCTGAACGCCAATGCGGCGTTTCCGGCGGCAGACGAGCGCAAATATCAAAAGCTGCGTGAGGAACTGACGCGTGGCGTTCAATCGATCCATTTCAACAATGGCAAGATCGAATTGCTGGTCGATCAGCTTTACACCCAGAACCGCCGCCTGCTGGTGCTCGGCGGCCAGATGATGAAGCTGGCCGACAAGCACAAGATCAATCGCAAGGTGTTCCTTGACGATTACATGGGCAATGAACTGGATGATGGCTGGCTGGTCCGCGTTGGTGGTATCGACAAGAAATGGGCGGCCTTTGCCAACGCAGAAGCGACCACGGTCGAAACCATTCGCGCCGAAGTCGCCAGCATTGCCGAATCAACCGGCGTCGAGCTGGGCGAATTTCGCCGCATCACCAACATGGTCCAGAAAGGCGAACGCGAAGCGCGGATTGCCAAGAAGGAAATGGTGGAGGCGAACCTGCGCCTGGTGATCTCCATTGCCAAAAAATACACCAACCGCGGGCTGCAATTCCTTGATCTTATTCAGGAAGGCAATATCGGCCTGATGAAGGCGGTGGATAAATTCGAATATCGCCGCGGATATAAATTCAGCACCTATGCGACGTGGTGGATCCGCCAGGCCATCACCCGCAGCATCGCCGACCAGGCGCGCACCATCCGCATTCCGGTGCACATGATCGAAACGATCAACAAATTGGTGCGCACATCGCGGCAGATCCTCCACGAAATCGGCCGTGAGCCGACGCCGGAGGAACTTGCCGAGCGGCTGTCGATGCCGCTTGAAAAGGTGCGCAAGGTGATGAAAATCGCCAAGGAACCGATCAGCCTTGAAACCCCGATCGGTGACGAGGAAGATTCGCATCTGGGCGATTTCATCGAGGACAAGAATGCCGTCATCCCCGTCGATGCCGCCATCCATGCCAATTTGAAGGAGACCGTTACGCGCGTGCTGGCCTCGCTGACCCCGCGTGAGGAACGCGTGCTGCGGATGCGGTTCGGCATCGGCATGAACACCGATCACACACTGGAAGAAGTCGGCCAGCAGTTCAGCGTCACCCGCGAACGCATCCGGCAGATCGAAGCAAAGGCGCTGCGCAAGCTGAAACATCCATCGCGCAGCCGGAAAATGCGAAGCTTCCTCGACGTTTAACTGTATTGCTCTTGCAATACGCAAAAAGGGCGGTAAGGTATGGTTATGCGCCACACCCTTACCGCCCTTTCGCTTGTCATCGCTGCCGCCACCGCCGCCGCGCCGGCGCCCGATCCGCTATTGTCGCAAATCATCGCTGGTGCGCGCGCCGTGCCGGCCAGCGCAATCGCCTGGGAACGAACCCAGAAACAGATCGGCCAGGATGAAGGCGCCGCCGCCGAAAACCACAGCCGCGTCGATCGCTGGGATGGCCAGAAACTGGTTCCGATCAGCGTCGATGGCAAGCCGCCGTCGGCCGATGACATTGCCCAGGGCATCAAAGCGAGTGCTGGCCGCCCTGTCCCCGGCTATCATCGTGTCGCCGATTTCCTGAAGGCCGGCGCCGTGCGCGCAACCGACGCGCAAGGCCGCACCGTTTATCGCATCACCGGCCTGCCCAAGGGCACGATCAACATCGGCAAGGACATTTCGGCCGATCTGGTGGCGGAAGCGCTGATCGACACCAGCGGGCCGCAGCCCTATGTCAGCCGGCTGCGCCTGACGCTGCCAAAGCCGCTGAGCTTCTTCCTCGTCGCCAAACTCGATCGTTTTGAAGCGGTCAGCGATTATCGCATTGGCCCTGACGGCCGCCCGCAACTTGTCCGTTCGACGCAGGCGGTATCCGGCAGCCAGATGGGCAAAGCCGGCACCACGCGTTCGGAATCGGCGTACACCTATCTGCGCTGATCGATTGTCGTTTAGCTGTCGCTTGCAACCTGACGCGCGCCCTATTAGGCCGCTCGGATATGAAACAGTTGATAGGCGCATTCGCCGCTGCATTTTTTCTGGTGGCGGCCGCGCCCCTGCCTGCACCGGGCCGCGACCAGATCCTGGCCGATATCCACGCAAATGGCCCCGAAACATTGACGTTCGACCGCATTACGAAATCCGTTCGCACCGGTGGTGGCTCGAAAACCACCACGGCCCTTGTCGAACGCTGGAACGGCAAAGGCTGGACGCTCATCAGCCAGAACGGCAAGCGGCCGAGTGACAGGATGCGCGATCATGCGGCAAAGCTTGCCGCAGCCAACCCGGTGCCCGGCTATTACCGCTTGAAAGAATTGATCAGCGCCAGCGGGGAAACCGGCAAGGATGCCGAAGGTCGCACGATCTTCACCATCACCACCCTGCCCGCCGACACGGTGCGAACCGAAAATGGCGATATTTCCGATCACCTGAAGGGCGAAATCACCATCGTCAACCGCGCCGGCAAATTCTTTGTGGAACGCCTGCGTTTTGTGCAGCGCGAAAGCTTCAAGATGAACCTGCTGATCAAGGTGATCAAGTTTGAACAGGTCTTTGACTACAGGCTGGATGACAAGGGCGTGCCGCGATTGACCAGCCAGACAGCGACATCCGCCGGCACGATGTTCGATTTTCCCGGCGGCGAAACCAGCCAGGTGACGTTTGCGTATCGCCAATAATGGCGCGAAGTCCAAAACAGCGGCGACGCTGCGACTTTGACCTTCATTGCCATAGCGCGCCGCCGATAGACGATCAGACGACAAACCCTACCCTATGCAATCGCAGCATTGCCTGTGTGTTTCGCGGGCATTAGCGTGGCTTAAAATCCAATCCAAGCAAGGCGAAATCCCATATGCGATTCCAGGGCACCAGCGGCTATGTTGCCACCGATGATCTGAAGGTGGCGGTGAATGCCGCCGTCACCTTGCGCCGGCCCTTGCTGGTCAAGGGTGAACCGGGCACCGGCAAAACCGTGTTGGCGCAACAGATTGCCGATGCCTTTGATGCGCCGTTGATCGAATGGAATGTCAAATCGACGACGAAAGCCCAGCAGGGTCTGTATGAATATGATGCCGTCAGCCGGCTGCGCGATTCCCAATTGGGCGATGCGCGGGTCCACGACATCAAAAATTACATCCGCAAGGGCAAGATGTGGGAGGCGTTTACCAGCCCAAAGCTGCCGGTGCTGCTGATCGATGAAATCGACAAGGCCGATATCGAATTTCCCAATGATCTGCTGACCGAACTCGATCGCATGGAATTCGATGTCTATGAAACCGGTGAACGCGTGAAGGCGGCGGTGCGCCCCATCGTCATCATCACATCAAACAATGAAAAGGAACTGCCCGATGCGTTCCTGCGCCGCTGTTTCTTCCACTACATCAAATTCCCCGATCGTGACACGATGCAGGCGATCATCAATGTCCATTTCCCCGATATCCAGAAAACCCTGGTCGCCGAGGCGCTGAACATCTTTTTTGACATTCGCGACGTGCCGGGGATGAAGAAAAAGCCCAGCACCAGCGAGCTGCTCGACTGGCTCAAGCTGCTGATGCACGAAGATCTGCCGATCGAAGTGCTGCGCAACCGCGACACCAAATCGCTGATTCCGCCGCTGCACGGCGCACTTTTGAAGAACGAGGCCGACGTCATGCTGTTTGAACGGCTGGCGTTCATGTCACGGCGAGGCAACGGCTGACCTGTCGGGCAGGAAGGTGCCCTGCCCGTTTCTATCGCAGATGCGGCAGGCTCCAAGCCTCGACAATCGCGACGGTGCGCAGGGCAAAGACGAAAATGCCGCCGGCCGCTGCGGCGGCAGCAGGCGTGACACCAAAGCGCCGAACCAGAACCAGCATCAGCATCGCACCCAATAAGGCAATAGTCGCGTAGAAATCGGCGCGCATCACGTGCGGCACCTGCGCCGTCAGCACATCGCGCAATATGCCGCCACCACAGCCATTGACCGTCGCGATAATGATCGTGGCGGCGGCGCTAACGCCATAATCGAGGCTTTTTCGGGTGCCTGCAACAACTGCGAGCGCCAGCCCCAGGGTGTCGAAAACACCGACGACCAATGGTGGCGTCCATTCGGCAAGCGGTCCGACAAAGACTGACATCGCCACGACGCCAACCGTTGCAGCAATCGAAACCCCGGCATAGCGCCAGTCTCGAAAGGCCGCTGGCGGTTGTTCGCCAAGCAGCAAATCGCGGATTACGCCACCACCGACCGAACCGACAAAGGCCAGCACCATTATACCAAACAGGTCAAGATCGGCGCGCACCCCGACAACCGCACATTCAACCGCCAGGGTGAAGGTTGCAAAAAGGTCAACGGCAGTCAGCAGGTGATCGCGAATTCTTTTCATGGTCGCATAATCGCCGATACGGGACGAATGACAAGCAAGTTGGCGGTTTCGATTCAGAGCGGGATGGCAGCACGTTGCACGGTCCTGATTGCCGTTTGGGCAACCGCATTGGGGCAAAGTCGCTTGTCGCGCATGGCGGGTTCACTCGCTGGCAGCGATGCGCCGCATCGCTGTTGTCCTCACGCCTGGCCACGCACCAAAATCAAAACCATCACGACAGCGCAATTTCAGGTGCCGACCCAGTAAATTCATGACCCGACGCGGTCGGCGTCGATACGCGGGCGTACAACAGCCGGTGAACGTTCGCCTTGGTAACATGCGCGCCCGTGACAATACCGTTCCCATCTGCTCCGGAATCTGGGTGCCGTTGGGGTTTGTTCGCACCCATTGGATTCCGCAGCAAAACCGTCACCGTACCACCCTGGGCAGCCAAATTGTCGCAACGACGCCATTTGACCACCTGGCACCATGACGGGGCATGATTTTAATAGGTCCTGGCCTTAGATGTTGATCTTTGACTGCAGTGCTGCAGGCGCAGCCTATCCCACGTTGGGCCGTGACTGCCGCCGTCGGCCTGGGCTATCCAACCGCGGGGGCGCCCCTGGCTGTTGTTCGGGCCCTCAGCGCAGCAATAAGCCGCCATCGATCGCAATGCTTTGTCCGGTGATATAGCTCGCGGCGGGCGACGCGAGGAACAGGATCGCGCCGGCAACTTCAGATGGCTGCCCCCAGCGCCGCATTGGCACGGCCTTTAACAAGCGATTTTCATAGCCAGCATCAACCCGCATCGGCGCCGTCATCCGGGTGGCGATAAAGCCGGGGGCAACCAGATTGACCCGCACGCCTTCGGTCGCCCATTTGTCACCCAGCGCGCGCGTCAGCCCCAGCAACCCCGCCTTGGAGGCCGTATAGGCCGGGCCCTCCTTGATCGCCAGGAACGAGGCCAGGCTGCCGACATTGACGATGCTGCCCTGCCCCGCCTTCAACGCCGGAAACAGCCTGACACTCAAATCCATGGCGGCATTCAGGTTCAGGTCGATCACCGATTCGAATGATTCCTGATCATATTCGTTGCGGGCGCCGCCGCCGGCATTGTTGACCAGCACATCCAGCGCCGGAAATTGCGACGCCAGCGCGGCGCGCGGCTCGGGCTTGGCAAGATCAGCCTGCAGATAGGCAACGCCCGCCAAGGGTTCGTCATAATCGGCAAAACGGGCGCGGGTGCCGGTGACGGTTACAATCGCGCCTTGCGCAACAAACGCCGCTGCCGTCGCATGGCCGATGCCCTGGCTGCCGCCGGTGACCAGCACCTGTTTGCCCTTTGCCCAGTTCATGCGCTCAGCCCTCCATCAATGATCAGGGACGTGCCGGTGATATAGGTGGCGCTGGCGGAGCACAGGAACAGCACGGCGCCGGCAATGTCATCGGGTTCACCGATGCGGCCCAGCGGCACCTGCGCTTCGGTCGCGGCCAGCCTGTCGGGCGCTTGCCAGGTCACCGCCGTCATCTTGCTGCGCACCATCCCCGGCGCGACCAGATTGACCCGGATACCCTCACGGCCAAAGGCTTGGGCCAGCGTGCGGGTCAATGTCAGCAAGGCGCCCTTTGAAGCAGAATAGGCCGGTTGCCCGATGACGCCGCGAAAGCTGGCCACCGACCCAATGAAAATGATGCTGCCGCCCGCCGCCGCCAGCGCGCTGCGAAATTTCGTTGCCAATTGCATCGGCCCTGTCAGGTTGGTCGCCAGCACATCGGCAAAGGTCCGGATATCGAATTCCCGCCGTTTATAGGCCACCTTGGCCCCGGCAATCACCAGCGCGTCAAGACGATCAACCCCTGGATCAAAGGCGGCAACGGCGGCGGCATCGCCCTGATCAAGCTGGTGATATTCAAGCCCTGCCAGGTCACCATCGGTGCCGGCATAATCCGCCGCATTTGTCCGCGTGCCTGTCACGATCACCCGGGCGCCGCCAGCCAGGAACCGCCGCGCACAGGCGTTGCCGATGCCGGTGCTGCCACCTGTCACAACCACGGTCTTGCCGGCAAAATCGAACGGGTTCACGCCTGCACTCCTGAATATTGGGAGACGGTGGCGATGGCGCTGTTGGATGGCAAGGTCGCGATTGTGACAGGCGGTGGCCGCGGTTTGGGCCGCTGTCATGCGCTGGCGCTGGCCGCAGCAGGCGCACGCGTGGTGGTCAATGATCTTGGCGGCGGCATATCGGGTAAAGGCAGCGGCGATGCGGCGAATGACGTTGCCGACGAAATCCGCGATCTGGGTGGCCAGGCTGTCGCCAATCTGGCCAGCGTCGCCGGCTGGGCCGGCGCCGCAAGCATAATCGAACAGGCCGTGCGCACGTTTGGTGGGCTTGATATCGTCGTCAACAATGCCGGCATAAACCGGCCAGCGTCGATATTTGCCATGACCGAAGCCGATTTTGATCTGGAAATTGCCGTGCATCTAAAGGGCACTGCCGCTGTCAGCCACCATGCCGCCCTGTTCTGGGCAGAACGGGGGCCCGCGACCGGCCGGGCGATTGTCAACACCACATCACCCGTCGGCGTTCACCCGATGCCCGGTGGCGGTCCCTATGGCGCGGCAAAGGCCGGCATTGCGGCGTTGACCCAGGTCCATGCCCAGGAACTCGCGAGTCTGGGAGTGCGGGTCAACGCCATCGCGCCGGCCGCCCGCACGCGAATGGTCATGGCGTCGCCTGCGGTCGATCAACTGATGCCGCGCGCCGCCGGATTTGATCGCCATGCGCCAGAACATGTATCACCGCTTGTCGTGTATCTGGCGTCCTCGCTGTGCAAATTCACCGGGCGGGTGTTTGGCGTCGAAGGGCCTGATGTGGCACTATATCAACCTTGGAGCGCCGACCGCTTGGTGACGCACGATGGTGGCTGGACAGCGGAAGTGTTGGCGGAAGTGTTGTCGGGTGCGCCGGCACAGACGCAGATCCGGGCATTTTATCCTGGCGGACGCATCGATACGGTATTCCCGCCCAATCGAACATTAAAGGCGCTGGCGGCAACGCTGGCCTTGGGATAGCTTGTCTTATGTTTCTGAACTTTCTCGATGAGCTTCGCGCCGCGAAAATCCCTGCCTCGCTAAAGGAGCATTTGCTGCTGCTTGAGGCGCTGCAAGCCGATGTGATCGATTGGTCGATCGAGGATTTTTATTATCTGGCCCGCGCGACCTATGTGAAGGACGAAGGGCTGCTTGATCGTTTCGATATGGTGTTTGCCAAGGTCTTCAAGGGCCTGGAGCCGACAATTGAAACGGGAACGGCAGAAATTCCCGAAGACTGGCTAAAGGCTTTGGCCGAAATGAACCTGTCTGCCGAAGAAATGGCGGAACTGGAAAAGCTGGGCTGGGACAAATTGATGGAGACGTTGAAAGAACGGCTCGAAGAACAGAAAAAACGTCACGAAGGCGGCAACAAATGGATCGGCACCGCCGGCAAATCGCCCTTTGGAGCGCAAGGAAGCCACCCCGAGGGCATCCGCATCGGCCAGGACAAAAGCCGCAACCAAAAGGCGGTCAAGGTTTGGGACAAGCGCGAATTCAAGAACCTCGACAACTCGGTCGAGCTTGGCACCCGCAACATCAAGGTGGCATTGCGCCGCTTGCGCAAGTTCGCCCGCGATGGCGCGATGGACGAACTTGATCTCGACGCGACGATCAGCGGAACCGCCAAAAAGACCTATCTCGACATCATCATGCGGCCGGAACGGCACAATGCCGTCAAACTGTTGCTGATGCTCGATGTCGGCGGATCGATGGACCCGCATGTGAAGGTTTGCGAAGAACTGTTTTCCGCCGCCCGCACGGAATTCAAGCACCTGGAGTTTTTCTACTTTCACAATTGCCCCTATGAGGCATTGTGGAAGGACAACAAGCGCCGCTGGACCGAACGCACCCCAGTGATGGAGCTGCTCCACAAATTCCCACATGACTACAAACTGATCTTTGTCGGCGACGCGTCAATGTCGCCCTATGAAATCAATTATCCCGGTGGATCGGTTGAACATTGGAATGAAGAAGCCGGCGACATCTGGATGCAACGGATGCTCGATATTTACCATTCCGCCGCCTGGCTGAACCCCATCCCCGAAAAAAGCTGGGGCCATAGCCAATCGATCCAGATGATCAAGACGATTATGGAGGATCGGATGTTTCCGCTTTCGCTTGAAGGGCTCGACCGGGCGATGCGCGAACTAACGCGCTCCCACTAAGGTCCGTAGCCGCATAAATTTGCAATTGAGGTCCACGACGGACCCATGTATTCAACGGATAGCTGGGGGGCGTCCACTACATGTCGAATCCTCAAATCATGTTGACCTTGAACGGCATAACCAGATGGATCGCGGTTCCCGCCGGTGCATTATATGTCGGGCGCGGCGAATCGAACGGCATCGCGCTCCCCAATGAAAGCGCCATGGTATCGCGCAAGCATGCCATGATTCAGCGCGACAACGACAATCGCTGCTTTCTGATTTGCAACGGGGCATTGAACGGAACGCATGTGAACGGCAAACGGATTGCCAAGCCGACATTGCTTGCCAGCGGCGACAAGATTGAAATCGGTGAATTCCAGATGGAATTCCGCGACTCAGCCGCAACTCAAATCGCCGCGACCAAAAAAGATCATAATAAAACACAGCTCGTCACAAAACAAAAATTGGTAACGGTGCTGGTGATCGATGTTCAGGGGTTTACGCGGCTTTCGCACATGATCGGGGAGCAGCGTATTGCGGGATTGATGATCGATTTTTTCGGTATGACAAGCGCATTTCTTGCCAACGCAAATTGCTGGTCCGAACGCAACATCGGCGACGCGGTGATGGCGGCATGGGTGCATGACGGCATCATTGTCGAAGGGCCGCGCTTTGCTGCGATCATCGATGTGCTTGCAAGGCTTGTCGAGCAATTGCCACGGCTTGGCGAACACCATCGCTTGCCGGTTCCCCTTCGGGTGGGTGCCGGTATCAACACCGGCCTCGCCGCGCTGGGGAACATGGGCGGCGACGGCGCGAGCGATTTCACGGTGCTCGGCGACACCGTCAACCGCGCCTTTCGGTACGAAAGTGCCACCCGGACATTGGGGTGTGATCTGGTAATCGGCGCTGCAAGCCGCGGTTACCTGCTGGCGCAGACACAAGCGATGATAGCCCGCACCAGCCGTTCAGTGCAGTTGAAGGGTTACAAAGACGCCGACGATGTCCTGACCTTCGACTTCAGCGAATTGCCATTGCTTGTGGCGGGTCGATAGGCAGCCTGGACGACTGCAGGTCATTGCCCCGGTTTCGTCGGCGCCAAACAATGGCATCGGCCCGCGCCCCGATCATTGCCGGCTTGCTGTCGTTGCTGCCAGATATTTCGACTGTTCGCCGACATAGGCGCGCACGGCTTCGATATCTTCCTTGCTGAACCATTTATCGAACCCGACCATGCCCTGTTCGTTAAGGACGCCGGTATGGACGATCGCGCGCCAATCATCGTGATCCGATAGCGCCGCCGAGCGCCGCAGATCGGGTACCAGCCCCGATGAACGCGCCCCGGCGCCGTGGCAGATGCCGCAATTGCCCTCATGAATATTCCCGCCAGTGGCGATTTGTTCGGGCGTGAATTTGTCAAGCGGCGGGTTGGCCGACGCCAGCACTGGGGCATCATAGGCTGGCAATTTGACGGTGCCAGCCTTACATCACTCCGGATAGCCGAAATGCTGGAGCCAGGGCTTCAACAACGGTATCACCGGTTCCATCTGATCGGCAAACTGGCGCCATTGGCCACCGCCATCGAACAGATTGCTGCGAACCTGGGTGATACTGGCGGTGCTGATGGGCCGGTTGCGGGCGACGGCCGCAAAATTGCGCAATTCCGGAGTCCAGCGACGCCCCAAAAACGCGCAAAGCCGTTTCGTTTCACCATCGAAATCAGCGACAAGCGCTTCGTATCGCAGTGTGAATACCCGGTTTGGCAAGCGGGGCAAACAGGCAACAAGCAGGCGCATCGTCGCTGCATAATGTGTTGCCGCACCGGCCAAGGTCGTAAACTCCAGCGCAATCGGGCTGGCAGCAAAATTGCGTCGAAAACAGCTTAGCACGACATCGCGCGGGTCGCGCTGCATGACGATGATTGGTGCCTTGGGGAAAATTCGGGCGATGAGCGGCAGTTGCACCGATTTCAGCGGGTCCATGTCGATCAGCATTTCACCCTTGACTGGCCCGGTCGGCATGCCAAGGCGGCGCCAATAGCTTGCGCGCAGGTGCGCCGCCGTCGTTGCCTCCATCCGATCCAAACGTCGCAGATCCTCACCAGGTTCGTAAAATTGCTGCACCGCATCACGAAGACTGGGCAGTTCTTCCCTTGTGGCGACACCTGCCAGGCCCGCAAGAATGGTTTCAACCAATGTCGTGCCTGACCGCGGATAGCCAAGCAGAAAAACCGGCTGCGGCGCCTTTGCCAGCGCCGCGGAACGCCAGACATCCATGGACTCCGCCTGCGCGTAATCCGCCAGGCGTTCCACCAATTGCAGGCTGGTTTCCGGCCGCGATGCCAGCACAGGGTAGCGGATGGCGAGATCAGCCTTTGCCGCAGAATAGGCGGCAAAGGCGGCATCGGCATCGCCCTGCCGTGTCAGGGCATCCCCCAAAATCGTTTCGGCGACGCTGCGCGGCGCGGGTTCCATGCCGTGATCTGACAATAATCGCTGGATCCGGGCTGTCGCCGCGTCAACTTGGCCGGTCGCCAGTTCGCATCGTGCCAACGCACTATGCGCCATGGCATTTCCAACATCCAGCCGCAGGGCGCGTTCGCCGGCAACGCGTGCCGCCGCAATATCACCCTCTACCGAATAAACCGCCGCCAGGCCGGCAAAGGCCGCAGCACGCGCGGGATCAAGCGCGGCGGCCTGTGCATAGCTGGTCCGCGCTTGGGCAAATATATTGCCTTCATGCAACACAAGCCCGCGTTCCAGCCATGCCCAGGCAAAATGCGGCGCTATGGCGATGGCGGAATCCAGCACCTGCAAGGCTTCATCCAGCCGGCCCTGGTTGCGCCGTGCCATGCCCAGGGTGGTCAGCAATTCCGGATTGCCGGGTGATGTCGCAAGACCAGCTACCAGCAACGATTCAGCGTCGCTGAAATCGCCATTTTCGACATGTTTCCAGGCTACAAGCGCAACAACAAACGGATCATTGTTGCCCGCAGTCATCGCCGAATTCGCGTGCGCGACGGCGGCACTTACATCGCCGGCAGCCAGCGCCTCATCGATCGCAAAGATATGGTCGCGCACCAAAAACTCCGGGACAGCAGCGGACCGTCCTGTCGCGCTGGAGGATGCAACGTCCTGCGGGCAAAAAGGTTCCCTTGAAGACGAATGCCCTTCACCCCTTCGTTACCGGACGCTGCCAAAGCTGACCGATATCTACTTGCCGTTCGATCCCGCTGCCGCCAGTTTCGCGCCTTCGTCGGTTGCCAGAAACTTTGCCTGCACCCCGACATAGGCCCGAACTGCCTCGATCTGGTCCTTTGAAAACCATTTGGCAAAGCTGACCATGCCCTGTTCCTTTAAAAGGCCGCCGTGCACGACGGCCGCCCAGCTTGCGCTATCGCTGAGCGACGCGGAACGCCGCAGATCGGGCACCAGACCACTGGAACGCGCGCCGGCACCGTGGCAGATGCCGCAATTGCCCTCATAAATATTCCCGCCAGTGGCGATTTGTTCGGGCGTGAATTTGTCAAGCGGCGGGTTGGCCGGCGCCAGCACTGGGGCATCATAGGCTGGCAATTTGCCGGTGCCACCCAGTTTGAAAACCAGCACGCGGCCATTGGGCTGGATACGTTCGGGGCCGTCTGGATAGCCTGTTGACAGTGGATAGGCGCCGCCATAGCCGGCCATCACCGCCACATATTGGGTGCGTCCGACCGTATAACTGATCGGGCCGGCCATGACCCCGGTCTGGGCATCAAAATCCCACAATGGTTTGCCATTGCTCGCGTCAAAGGCCTGGAACTTGCCCTTGGCATTGCCCTGGAACACCAGATTGCCGGCGGTTGCCAGCGCGCCACCATTCCACGGGCCATCATATTGCACCCGCCAGACTTCCTTTTGCTTCACGGGATCCCAGGCCAGCAATTCGCCTTTCAGGATCGCGCGGGTGGCACGGGTGGCGGCGGCATTGTTGGGCGGGGCATTCAGCGCCGCGATGACCGCGATGTTCCACGCGCCCTGCTTATGGGTATAATTCGGGTCGGTCTGATAGGCAAAGGGCACTTCCTGTGCCGGCAAATACACCAGGCCGGTTTTCGGGCTGAATGCCATCGGGTGCCAATTGTGCGCGCCAAGGGCAGATGGCGACACCAGTGCCATGGTCTTACGGAAACGTTGGCCCTCAACCTCGACTGGCCGGCCGGTCTTCATGTCAACGCCGGTTGTCCAGCTTTGCGGGACAAAACCCTTGGCACTGATCAGCTTGCCGGTTTCGCGGTCGATGACGTAGAAAAATCCGTTTTTCGGCGCCTGCATCAACACCTTGCGGGGTTTGCCGTCGATGCTCAGCGTTGCCAGCATGATCGGCTGGGTCTGGGTGAAATCCCAGCTTTCGCCGGGCGTGCCCTGATAATGCCATAGATATTTGCCGGTGTTGGGGTCCAGCGCAACGACTGAGGAAAGGAACAGATTGTCGCCCTTGCCCTCTGACCTGATCTGATGGTTCCACGGGCTGCCATTGCCGACGCCGATATACAGATGATCGAGTTCGGCATCATAGACAATGGCATCCCAGACGGTGCCGCCGCCGCCCGCCGCCCAATATTTGCCCGACCATGTCTCGCCGGCCTTTGCCTTCAGCACCGCATCGGATGCTTCATGGTCGGGGCCTTTGGCAGGGTCGCCAGGGATGGTGTAAAACCGCCAGGCCTTTTTGCCTGTGGCGGCATCATAGGCGGTGATATAACCGCGCACGCCCAATTCGGCGCCGCCATTGCCGATCAGCACCTTGCCCTTTACCACGCGCGGCGCACCGGTGATGGTATAGGGCTGTTTCTGGTCAAAGGTGACAACCGACCATTTGACCTTGCCGGTCATGGCATCCAGCGCGATCAACCGGCCATCGAGCGCGCCGACGAAAATCAGGCCGTTCCAGGCCGCAACGCCGCGGTTGACCACATCGCAACAGGCTGCATGACCGCGATCCTTGGAAACCTGCGGGTCATAGGTCCATTTGACCTTGCCGGTGGCGGCATCTAGCGCAACGACCTTTGACCAGGCCGTTGTCGTATACATGGTGCCATCGATGACCAGCGGCGTCGCTTCCTGCCCGCGATTGGTATCAAGGTCATAAGACCAGGCCAGGCCCAGCTTGCCGACATTGCCGGCGTTGACCTGTTCCAGATTGGCATAGCGTTGTTCGGCATAAGTGCCGCCATGAGTCATCCAGTTGCCCGGTTCCGATGCGGCGTTGGTCAGGCGTTTTGCATCAACGAATGCCGGGTGGGGCGCGATCGCCGCATCGCCCTGCCCCAACGCCAACAGGCCAGCCAAAACCGCAATGCTGGCACCCGTAATGATCCGCATATCCATCCCCAAGATTATATGTGAAGTCGACGATATCAGCGGCAAGCCCCGCTGCAAACACGCGAATGTCCTAGGGTGCCGGTTAGGGTGATACGGGCAGCGGCAGGGAATTGATCCAGGCGTTGAAGACGATCACCACGCCTGCCACCATCATCAACGATGCCTTTAACCGATTGCCACCGGGCTGTTGCAGCAACCAGAAACCGGTGGCGATCAAGGCCAGTGCGGCGGCAATCGAAAGGCCGAGCAGCAACGATACGTCGGTCATGCAGCGATATGCTCGGCGATGAAGCGACCCGCCACGGCATTGGCAGCCCGCGCTTCCGGCAACACCAGATGGAAGAAATGCCAGACGTGGATCATGTCCGGCGCGATTTCGAGCCGAACCGGCACGCCGGCATGGCCCGCGGCACCCGCCAGCCGAACCGCATCGTCCAGCAGGGTTTCATCGCTGCCAACCTGAATCAACAACGGCGCGATCCCGGCAAGATCACCGTAAAGCGGTGCCGCCAGCGGGGTGCGGGCATCGGCGCCATTCAGATACAGCGCCGCCCAGGCCATCAACGGTTCCTTTTGCACCATCGGATCGGCAGCGGCCTTGCTGTCCATCGAACGGCCCAGCCCCTCCATATCGACCCATGGCGAAATCGCAACCGCACAGGCTGGTTGCGGCAGCCCGGCCGCCTTGATCGCGAGCAGCAACGCCACCGTCAGGCCGCCGCCGGCACTGTCGCCGGCAATGGCGATGCGGCCAGGCTTGATCCCCTCGTCCAGCAGATATTTGTAACCCGCCAATGCATCATCCACCGCCGCCGGAAACGGCGATTCGGGCGCCAGCCGATAATCTAGCGCCAGTGCCGAAATACCGGCGCTGCGCCCCAATTCGCTGGCCAGATGCCGATGGCTGGCGATCGAACCGATCACATAGCCGCCGCCGTGCAGATACAGCAGCGCCGCATCAGAAGCTGCACCCGGCGTGCTCGTCCATTCGGCCTGTACGCCGCCAGCCTTGGTGGCGCGGATGCCGACATCGGCCGCCATCGGAAATTGATCCCCGATGGCATCATAACCGGCGCGCATTTCGGCGATGGATTGTGCCGTCGGCATGGCGGCAAGCATCGTGCGGATTGCGGTGATTTCAGCATTTGCCATGGTGGTCCCTTCCTCGGTGATTTACGTCAAAGCCTGGAGCACAGCATGCGCCCAATTCGTTCGGCGCACCCTGCGAGCAGCCGAATCCGTTGCCGGCACAAAGCTGCGATCCGCCGCCGCCATCGCCGCGGCCGCCGCCGCCAGATCGGCAAACATCCCCGCACCGACGCCCGCCAGCATGGCGGCGCCCAGCGCTGTGGTTTCGATCACCCGCGGCCGTTCCACCGGCACCCCCAGGCTGTCGGCAATATCCTGGCACAGCCAATTGTTGGCCGTCATCCCGCCGTCGACGCGCAGTTTTTCAGCGACAACGCCATCGGCGGCCAGTGCCTCAACCAAATCAGCAGTCTGCTGGCCCATCGCCTCCAGCGTGGCGCGAACAATATGCGCCCGGGTTGTGCCGCCCGATAGCCCGGTGATTACCCCGCGCGCCCCCGGCCGCCAATGTGGCGCGCCCATGCCGGCCAGCGAGGGCACGAACACCACCCCGCCGCTATCGGGCACGGATTGTGCCAGCGCTTCGCTGTCGGCGCTGTTGGCGATGATGCCCAGCCCATCGCGCAGCCATTGCACCGCAGCCCCGGCGGTAAAGATCGACCCCTCCAGCGCATAGGCCGGCACGCCATGCAACCGCCACGCCACGGTTGACAGAAGCCGGTGGGTTGAACGCGGCGGCACCGCGCCGGCATGCGCGAGCAGAAAACAGCCGGTGCCATAGGTTGCCTTTAGCTGGCCGGGAGACAGGCAAGCCTGACCGATTGCCGCTGCCTGCTGGTCGCCGGCGCTGCCAGTGATCGGGATGACGCGGCCCAGCAGGGATGTGGTCGCCAGCGCGCCCGCGCAATCGGTGATTTCAGGCAGGATCGTGGCGGGCACGCCAAACAGATCGCACAGCCCCGCATCCCATTGGCAGGTGGCAAGATCCATCAACAGCGTTCGTGCGGCATTTGTCGCATCGGTGATGTGGCGCGCACCGCCCGACAGTTTCCAGATCAGCCAGCTTTCGACCGTGCCAACGAGCAGCCGCCCCACCTTCTCCGCCGCTGCCAGCTGCGGCCAATTGTCCAGCGCCCACCGAATTTTGGTGGCCGAAAAATAGGGATCGATCAACAGCCCGGTCTGCGCCTGCACAGCCGGTTCATGGCCCGCAGCCTGCAATGCTGCACAGACATCCGCCGTCCGGCGATCCTGCCAGACGATGGCGGGGGCGATGGGTTCGCCCGTCTCCCTATCCCAGAAAACCGTCGTTTCGCGCTGGTTGGTGATGCCGATTGCGACGATATTGGCCGCCCCCACCTCGGCCGCCACCGCCATCAGGCAATCCCGGCTGGCGGCCCAGATCTCGCCGGCATCATGTTCCACCCAGCCAGATTGCGGATAATGCTGGGTGATCGGATTGCCGGCGCTGGCAATGATGTCACCCGTGGCTGAAAAGCCGATCGCTCGCGTCGATGTCGTGCCGGCGTCAAGGACAAGGATCAAATCAGCGCTCATGCCGCCTTCCCTAAACCGCTCGCCTTGCTTAGTTAAGCCTGATCATCATGCCAGCGCCCGATCCCCATATCCCTTATGACCTGTTGATCATCGGCGGTGGCATCAATGGTGCCGGCATTGCGCGCGATGCTGCCGGCCGCGGGCTGTCGGTTGCACTGGTCGAAGCCGGCGATCTGGGCGGCGCCACCTCCAGCGCCTCCACCAAACTTATCCATGGCGGCCTGCGCTATCTGGAATTCTATGCCTTTGGGCTGGTGCGCAAGGCTTTGGCCGAACGCGAAGTGCTGCTCGACATTGCCCCGCACATTACCTGGCCGCAAAGTTTCGTACTGCCATGGGCCAAGGGCGATCGCCCCGAATGGATGCTGCGCATCGGGCTGTGGCTATACGACAATCTGGCCCGGCGGCGAATCGTGCCGGGTTCCACCCGCATCGATCTGCGGCAGGATCGCGCCGGCCGGGCGCTGGCGGCGCAATTTCAGCGCGCCTTTCGCTATTGGGATGGCTGGGTCGATGATGCCCGGCTGGTCATCGCCAATGTACAGGATGCCGCAGCCAGGGGTGCGCTGATCCTGACGCAGACCCGCGTCATCCGCGCGGATTATGATGGCGCGGTGTGGCAGGTGACACTCAGCGACGGCCAGACGCTGACCGCCAAGCGCATCATCAACGCCGCCGGGCCATGGGCCGAACGTGTCGCCCGCGAAGTGATCGGCCGCAACGATGCGCCGGCGCTGCGGCTGGTGCAGGGTTCCCACATCGTCACGCGGCGGGTCCATCTGGGCCGCGACGCCTTCATGCTGCAACAGCCTGATGGCCGCATCATCTTTGTCATCCCCTATGAACGCGATTTCTCGCTGATCGGCACCACGGAACGCGACATTGATGCCCTCGAATCGGCGCATATCACCGAGGATGAGACCGATTATCTGATCGCCGCCGCCAATCGCTATCTGTTGCGGCCGTTGACCCGAGCCGATGTTGTCCACCGTTTTGCCGGCGTGCGGCCGTTGATTCTGGAGGCTGGCAAGGGTGACCGCGAAACCAGCCGTGATTACCGGCTGGTCGAACATGCCGGCGTGCCGGCGATGACGATTGTTGGCGGCAAGATCACCACCTATCGCCGCCTGGCCGAAGATGTGATGAAAATCATCGCGCCGGGCACGAAACGCTGGACGGGCATGGCGGCGCTACCCGGTGGCGATATCGAAAAAATTGGCAATGAAACCGGGCAGGAGGCCTTCAAGCGCTGGTTGGAAAACCTGATTGCCGCACAGGAAAATTATGATCCAAAGCTAGTGAAGCGACTGGCGATGACGCTGGGGACGGCGGCCGAAGCGCTGCTGATCAATGGCCTGGGCGCCAATATCGGCGGGCTGTTCGAGGCCGAGCTGGCGCACTACCGTGATAAGGAATGGGCGACCTGTTCCGATGACGTGCTGTGGCGTCGCACCAAGATGGGCCTGCACATCGGCAATGCGGGCAAGGCCGCGGTCGCCGAATGGTTCGGCGAAACCGTCGGCGAAATGCAGCCCGAACTGCCGTTGACGCACAGATTCGCAACGCCCGGAGCCTGAAAACCTGCCCCCGATGGAGGGAGGTTTCTTTCACCCCGCCTCCGCAAGGCACGCCGCAAAAACCTGCGCGTCAACATTGCCGCCCGACAGCACCACCAACACCACCTTGCCGCGCAAATCGATTCGCCCTGCCAACGCCGCCGCTAGCGCCACCGATCCGCCGGGCTCCACCACCAGTTTCAGTTCGCGAAACGCAAACGCCACGGCCCGCGCCACCTCTGCCTCGCTGACGACATGGCCGATGGCGCCATTCGCCCGCAGCGTGTCAAAGGTCAGATCGGCCATGCGCAGGGTTTGCAGCGCATCACAGCGCGTCGCCTGCGGATCGGCCACCGGCACAATTGCGTCGCCGGCCAGGCTGCGAGTCACATCATCCCAATTTTCGGGTTCCACGGCGATCACCGGCGTCTTTGACCCAACGGCAAAGCCACTGGCCAGCCCGCCGCCACCGCAACAGACCAGGGCCAGATCAGCGCGCAGCCCGAGCGCCGCCAGATCCTGCGCCGCCTCCAGCCCTGCCGTCCCCTGTCCGGCGATGACATGGCGATCATCAAACGGCGGCACGATCACCGCCCCGCGTTGTGCCGCCAGTTGCGCGCCGATCTGTTCACGCTTCTCGGTCAGACGGTCGTAGAAAATCACCTCTGCGCCATCGGCCCTGGTGCGTTCAACCTTCATCGCCGGGGCATCGTGCGGCATTATAATTGCCGCCGGCATCCCGAGCAGCCGCGCCGCCAGCGCGACACCCTGGGCGTGATTGCCCGACGAATAGGCGACAACGCCACCCACTCGCTCGGCATCGGTCATCGCAGACATCCGGTTATAGGCCCCCCGAAATTTGAACGACCCCGTGCGCTGCAAACATTCGGGTTTCAGGAAGATGCGCGCCCCTGTTGCCGCATCCAGCGCGGCATTGGTCAACAGCGGCGTTCGCACCGCAATGCCAGCCAGGCGTTTTGACGCTGTCACAACTTCGTCATATTTCACCACAGAAGTCATTGAAAAATGGCCTTTTTTGCTTTCAGTTTGGTATCAGACAAGCCTTTGAAAGGCCAAGGAAATAACGGCTTTTTCATTGTAACAAAAAACTTCTTTACATGGGGGGCAAGCGACCCTAGATACCGCGCCGCTGCCCCATGGGACTTCCACCGCAAGGCAGCTTTGGTGGATAGGCAACTATCCACGCTTTGCCCAGGAGGTCCCTTGAATTGGACAACACCCACGTCGCGCTGGGGGTAGCGCTCGGTCAAAAGCCGACACAACCCGTTACCCTTGTTCGCCCCCATGCTGCGCACCGCGCTGCCCGCTATTTCCTTGAGAAATTTCCGGGCACGACGATGTATGCCGTAAAGGCCAACCCGTCACCGGATCTGATCCGCGCGCTATGGGATGCTGGCATCACGACCTATGACGTCGCCTCGATTGCCGAGGTGCGGCTGGTACGTGGGCTGCTGCCAACCGCCACCCTGTGCTTCATGCACCCGGTCAAAGGCCAGGAAGCCATTGCCGAGGCCTATCACAGCCATGCTGTGCGCACCTTCAGCCTCGATTCGCTTGATGAGCTGGAAAAGATCGTTGCCGCTACCAGCACCGATGGCGTTGTCGCGGCCGATCTGGCGCTGTGCGTTCGTCTGCGCGTCTCCTCCTCGCATGCAAAGCTGAGCCTTGCGTCGAAATTCGGCATTGCTGCCGATGAGGCGGCGCCGTTGCTGATGGCCACCCGCCAGGCAGCCGATGCGCTGGGCATCTGCTTTCATGTTGGTTCGCAGGCGATGAGCCCCCAAGCCTATGCCGATGCGCTGGCGCAGGTGCGTGCGGCAATTGTCGGCGCCGGCGTCACTGTCGATATCGTCGATGTCGGCGGCGGTTTCCCGTCGGTTTACCCCGGCATGGAGGCCGCCGCGCTGGATGCCTATTTCGAAGTTATCAGCCGCGCCTATGAATCGCTGCCGATTTCTTATTCGGCTGAACTGTGGTGCGAACCCGGCCGGGCGCTGTCTGCCGAATATGCCAGCGTGCTGGTGCGGGTTGAGGCACGCCGCGACGATGTGCTGTATATCAACGATGGTGCCTATGGCGCGCTGTTTGATGCGGCCCATATCGATTGGCGGTTCCCGGTCAAACTGGTGCGTGCCGGCGGCAGCCGGGCGCGCGATCTGGGCTTCAGTTTTTATGGTCCGACCTGTGATGACATGGATTTCATGCGCGGGCCGTTCGAATTGCCGGCCGATACCAATGTTGGCGATTATATCGAAATCGGCATGCTCGGCGCCTATGGTTCGGCGATGCGCACCGGTTTCAATGGCTTTACCGCCGGCGCCACCGTTATCGCCCGCGATGAACCGATGGATACAGCCTATGGTGTCATTGAAACGACACCATCCAAGGTTATCCAGCTCCGCAAATAAAAAACCTCCCCCGCGTGATCGGAGGTTGCCTCCGGCGACGTGGGAAGGTCGGACCCAGCCACTTGGCTTGGGGCGGAGAGGGGTAGACCCTCGACATTGATACGACCCGGTGTCGCCAGAAAGGCCACCGGGCTTTTGGAGATTCGAATGACCGACCAGATCAACCAGCAGCGCAAGGCGGAACTGCTTTCCACCACCGTCAAACATATCGATATCCGCAGCTTTGACGCGCGCCCGATCATCGATGGCATGGCGGGGATGAGCTTTACCTCGCGCGATCTGGCCCGCGCCACCGGCATCTACAATGACATGCTGCAGGATCCCGATTGCACAATTTTTCTGGTGATTGCCGGGTCAACCAGCGCCGGCGGCTGCATGGATCTGTATGCCGAACTGCTGCGCAACAACATGATCGATGGCATCGTCGCCACCGGCGCCAGCATCGTCGACATGGATTTCTTCGAAGGGCTGGGCCACAAACATTATCAGGCGTTGGACGTGCCCGACGATGACACGCTGCGGTCACTGCTGATCGATCGGATTTACGACACCTATATTGATGAAGAACAGTTGCAGGATTGCGACCACACCATCTTGGAAATCGCCAACAGCCTGGAACCAAAGCCCTATTCCAGCCGCGCCTTCATCCGCGAGATGGGCAAATACCTCGTCGAACACGGCAAGAAGGATAACAGCCTGGTCAAGCTGGCATATGAGCATGACGTGCCGATTTTCTGCCCGGCGTTTGTCGATTCATCGGCTGGCTTTGGTCTGGTCAAGCATCAGGTTGACCGGGCAAAGGAAGGCAAGCCGTATATGGTTCTCGATGCCATCGCCGATTTCCGCGAGCTGACCGATATCAAGATCCAGGCCGGCACCACGGGGCTGTTGATGATCGGCGGCGGCGTGCCGAAGAACTTCATCCAGGATACCGTCGTCTGTGCCGAAATCCTGGGCCATGACGATGTTCAGGTCCACAAATATGCCGTGCAGATCACTGTCGCCGATGTTCGTGACGGCGCCTGCTCATCATCCACCCTGCAAGAGGCGGCAAGCTGGGGCAAGGTCAACACCGGCATTGAACAGATGGTGTTCGCCGAAGCCGGGTCGGTGATGCCGCTGCTGGCCAGCGACGCCTATCACCGCGGCCATTGGAAGGGTCGCAGCAAGCGCGCCTGGGGCAAGATCTTCGCCTGATCGGACGACCTCACCCGATGGAGGCGGCTGTTACGCCGCCTTCATTCTGACGCTGCAGGCCGACCAATATTGCGGCCATTTCTGCCCGGCGGGAATCTTGCCGGCGGCCTTTGCCGCCTGCCATTGTTGACCGCAAGCCGTAATGCGCTGATCGGCGGCCAATTGCGCCGGTGACCGGGCGCCGGGGGTTCTCGGCGTCCTCGCCGCGGGACTGCCAGGTTCGGGCGGCACGGCGACCGGGACAGCGGCGGTTTTTGTTGTTGCGACAGGCGCCGGCCGCGCGATTGGCGCAACCGCGATCGGCGCTGGCAACGACTTGGCCACCGGTTTGGGCAGGGCAGCGGCAACCGGTGCCGCGCCCTTCAGGCAGGTGTTTCGGAATGTCTCCCGCTCGGCACCATGCAGGCCCCTGGCATCGGCCTGATCCGAACAGGCCTTTGACGCCGGCGATTTGGTTGTGGTTGTGGTGACAGTCCTGGTCGCCGGGGCCGGCATTGCCATCGGTGCCGGTCTTGGCGCTGCGGCAGCGGTTGGCATTGCGGCCGGCGCGCCCTTCAGGCAAGCGTTGCGAAAGGTTTCGCGGTCAGCGCCATGCAGTCCCTTGGCCGTCGCCTGATCCGAACAGGCCTTTGATGCAGCGCTGGCACCGTTCGCAGCTTTGGGTGCGGCGGCGGGCATGGCGGCCGGCACAACGGCGGCGGTCTTGACGGCGGCGGTCTTGACGGCGGCTGCCGGTGCCGACGCCTTCAGACAGGCATCGCGAAAGGTTTCCCGCTCGGCCCCATGCAGGCCCTTTGCCGTCGCCTGATCGGAACAGGCCTTTGATTCGGGGGACGCTGCCGCACTGGCCGCCCCGGCCCAGGAAAGCAATGCGAGTGCCGTAGCCGAAAGCAGGAAATGACGCATGGGTTCAGCCTTTGCGAAAATTAACCTGTATACGCTAAACCGGTCATCGTGGAACGCAAGTGCCAGGCGCTTCAGGTTACGCCGCTTTCACCCCGGCATTACCCGGCGACAATCACGCCATGGCGTTTTTTGCCAGCCGAAATTCGCGTGCCCGGGCCGACCAACACGGTTTCATCGGGCACTGCCGCGCCATCCAACCGCGCGCCACCGCCGGAAACCAACCGCCGCGCCTCCCCCCTTGACGCAGCAAAACCCAACCCGACCAGCGCATCCAGGACGGTTACGGGCGCAGTCACCGCAAAACTTGGCAGATCATCGCCGGCACCGCCGGCAAAGGTTGCGGCGGCCGTTGCTGCCGCCGCGTCTGCCGCCATCCGTCCGCGGCACAGCGCAGTGGCTTCGGTGGCCAGCACGACTTTTGCCGCGTTGATATCACTGGCGACCAGCGTGTCGATCTGTTCCAATGGCAGATCGGTAAACAATTTCATGAACCGCGCCACATCGGCATCATGGCTGTTCCGCCAGAATTGCCAATAATCGAAACCGGGCAAAGAATCCTCATGCAACCACACCGCGCCCGCCGCCGTCTTGCCCATTTTGGTGCCATCGGCGCGGGTGATCAGCGGTGTGGTCAGCCCGAACGCCGCGCCGCCATCAACGCGGCGGATCAGATCGGTGCCATTGACGATATTGCCCCATTGGTCGCTGCCGCCCATTTGCAGCGCACAGCCATGCCGCCGGGAAAGTTCGAGAAAATCATAGGCCTGGAGGATCATGTAGTTGAATTCTAGGAAGCTGAGCGGCTGTTCGCGATCAAGCCGCAGCTTGACCGAGTCAAACGACAGCATCCGATTGACCGAAAAATGCCGGCCAATGTCGCGCAGGAACGGGATATAGGCGAGGCCGGCCAGCCATTCATCATTGTCAGCCATGATCGCACCGGTCGGGCCATCATCAAAGCTGAGAAACCGTTCAAAAATCCGGCGAATGCTGGCCTTGTTGGCGGCAATCCCGGCGTCGTCGAGCAGCGGTCGCCCTTCATCCTTGCCCGAAGGATCGCCAACCTTGGTCGTGCCGCCGCCCATCAGCACGATCGGGCGATGGCCCGATTGCTGCAAATGCCGCAACATCATGATGCTGACCAGATTGCCGATATGCAGCGAAGGCGCCGTGCAGTCATAGCCCACATACGCCGTGACGACACCCGTAGTGGCCGCGGCATCCAGCGCCGACGCATCGGTGATCTGGTGGATGAACCCGCGCGTTTCGAGCCTGCGGAGGAAGCTGGAGATGTAAGCCATGGTGAGGAGTCTGTAGCGGCCAGCGGTTGCCCTGTCATCCCGGCGGATGACAAGGCTTTATCGTGTCATCCGCCGGGATGACAGGGCTCTGTCGTGTCATCTGGCGGGATGACAGGGCTTTGTCGTGTCATCCGGCGGGATGACAGGGCTCTGTCGTGTCATCTGGCGGGATGACAGGGCTCTGTCGTGTCATCCGGCGGGATGACAGGGCTGCCTGCACTGGCTACATCAATCCCATGACACGCACCACCGCCATCGGCCTGATGTCCGGCACATCCATGGACGGCATCGACGCCGCGCTGATCGAAACCGATGGCGAAAACAGCGTCATCCCGCGCGGCTTCATCTCCATCCCCTATGAACCCGATTTCGTCACCCGCCTGCGCGCCGCCGCGGCCCGCGCCCTCGATCTGCGCCGCCCCGGCCCCGATGCATTGATCGATGCGGTGGCCGCCGAATTGACCGGGCTGCATGCCATCGCCGTCCATGCCCTGCTCGCCGAAACCGGGGTGGATCGCAGCCAGGTCGATCTGATCGGCTTTCACGGCCACACCGTCGCCCACCGGCCCGATCGCGGCTGGACCTGGCAAATCGGCGATGGCGCGCTGCTCGCCGCCGCCACCCGCATCCCGGTGATTTTTGATTTTCGCAGTGCCGATGTCGCCGCCGGCGGCCAGGGCGCGCCGCTGGCACCCGGATACCACCGCGCCCGCAGCGCCGATCTTGGCCGGCCATTGGGGGTGCTCAATCTGGGCGGCGTCGGCAATCTCACCTGGTTCAGCGGTGATGATTGGGGCAGTTTCGATACCGGGCCCGGCAATGCGTTGATCGATGACTGGATCAGCCAGCATGGCAGCCAACGCTATGACAAGGGCGGCGCGATTGCCGCCGGCGGCAGCGTGTTCGATGACGTGCTGACCAGCATGCTCGATCTGCCCTGGTTTGATGCGCCGCCGCCAAAATCGCTCGATCGCGCCGATTTCGGCATTGGCGCGGTGCGCGGGCTGGGCCTTGCCGATGGCGCCGCAGCGCTTACCGCCTTCACCGCCGAAACCGTGCGGCTGGCGCTGGGCCATGTGCCACCGCTGGCGCGCCTGCTCGTCACCGGCGGCGGCCGCCACAATCCGGTGCTGATGCGCGAAATCGCCAGCCGCACCGGCGTGCCCACCGCACCCGTCGAAGCCGCCGGCTGGAACGGCGATGCACTGGAGGCCGAAGCCTTTGCCTGGCTGGCGGTGCGCAGCGCGGCGGGCAAGGCGATCAGTTGGCCGGAGACGACCGGGGTGCCGGTCGCAATGACGGGGGGACGACGGGCGGCGTAAAAACCTCCTCCCCAACGCGGGGAGGTTTCTACCGCCCGCCGTTGGCCAGTCGCCGGTCCAGATAGCCGTCCACAACCCCCATCAAATCCACCATCTCGTGCTGGAAAAAATGGTTGGCACCCGGAATCGTCTCATGGTCGATGGTGATATGACGCTGGGTCTTCAACTTATCGACGAGTTTTTGCACCGACGCGCCCGGCACCACTTCGTCATTTTCCCCGTCAACAATGATGCCGCTGGATGGGCATGGCGCCAGGAAGGTGAAATCATACATGTTGGCCGGCGGCGCAATGCTGATGAAGCCCTTTATCTCGGGCCGGCGCATCAGCAATTGCATGCCGATCCAGGCGCCGAACGAAAATCCGCCAACCCAGGTGGTGTGCGCCTCGGCATTGAATTGCTGCATCCAATCGAGCGCCGAAGCCGCATCGCTCAATTCGCCGATGCCATTGTCGAATACGCCCTGGCTGCGCCCGACACCGCGGAAATTGAAGCGCAGCGTCGCAAAGCCGCGTTTTACAAAGCTGTTATACAACGCCATGACGATCGGATGGTTCATCGTGCCCTGGGCGGGATGCGGCTGCAACAGAATGGCCACCGGCGCCCGCGGGCGGCTTGCTGGCTGGTAACGGCCTTCCAGACGGCCTTCGGGGCCGGTAAAAATGACTTCGGGCATAAAGGGTTTCCGGTATTCAAAGCTGGTGGCGCAACATGGGCCGCATCCCCTATATGGCGTTGATGGCCGGAATCGCAATCAAAAGCCGCATCTACCTCGATCATGCCGCGACAACGCCGGTGTGCGCCCCGGCAATTGCGGCAATGACAGCGGCGCTGGCGATGGTTGGCAACCCGGCTTCGGTCCATTCCGGCGGCCGTGCTGCGAACGCTCTGGTCGAAACGGCGCGCGACGCGATTGCGGATTTTGCCGGCTGCGCGCCCGAATCGATCGTGTTGACCAGCGGTGGCACAGAGGCGCTGGCACTGGCGTTGCAGGGATCGCGTTGCCCGCGCGTGATCGCTTCTGCGGCGGAGCACAGCGCGGTGCTGGCGGCACGGCCTGATGCGATCATTGCGCCGGTTGGCGGCAATGGCCTGATCGATCTGGCGTTACTGGCGGAATTGCTGGCCGCTGGCCCGGCGCTGGTTGCCATTCAGCACGCCAACAATGAAACCGGCGTCATCCAGCCGATTGCCGAGATCGCTGGCCTGGTCGCCAGTGCCGGCGGATTGCTGCTGGTCGATGCGGTGCAGTCGGCCGGGAAATTGCCGATCCCAGCCGCCGATTTCGTTGCGCTTTCCGCCCACAAACTTGGTGGGCCGCCCGGCATTGGCGCGCTGGTCGTGCGCCACCCCGGTGCGCTGTCGGCGGTGCAACGCGGCGGCGGCCAGGAACGCGGGCTCCGCGGGGGCACGCCAAACCTGCCGGGCATTGCGGGGTTCGCAGCAGCGGTCGGCCAGGGGCATGACTGGGGCCGCATCGCCGTCCTGCGTGATCAATTGGAGGCGCGACTGAACACGTTGATCCATGGCGCATCGGCACCGCGATTGCCCAATATTGCCAGCATCGCGCTGCCCGGTGTCGCTGCGGCAACGCAGGTGATGACGCTGGACATGGCCGGGTTCATGGTCAGCGCCGGGGCGGCCTGTTCGTCTGGCAAGGTCGCCACCAGCCATGTGCTGATCGCCATGGGGCTGGGTGCGGCAGCCGGCGAAGCGATCCGGGTGAGTTTGGGGACGATGACGACTGCGGACGATATAGAGGCGTTTTGCGATACCTGGACAGCAATGGCGAGGCGGCTGTCGCCAGCAAGGCGGGCAGCATGAACCGGATGCCAATCTACCTTGATTACGGCGCCACGACCCCGCTCGATCCCGTCGTCGCCGCCGCCATGGCCCCCTGGGGCATCGCCGGCTTTGGCAACCCGCATTCCGCACACCTTTGGGGTTATCATGCCAAGGCAGCCGTCGAAATCGCCCGCGACCAGATTGCATCGCTTATCAAGGCACCGCGCGAAACCATCGCCTTTACCAGCGGCGCGACCGAAAGCGTCAATTGGGCGTTGAAGGGCGTGCTGACGGCGCCAGGGCAAACGCGCCGCCGCATCGTGACGCTGACCACCGAGCATAGCTGCGTGCTGGAGACCGCCCAATATCTGGAATCGCTGGGCGCGCTGCTCACCGTCATCCCCGTCCGCGCCAATGGCCTGGTCGATGTGGCAGACACGGCTCGCGCACTGGGCGAAGATGTCGCCGTTGTTTCCGTCATGCTGGTCAACAACGAAATCGGCGTCACGCAACCGATCGCCGACATCGCCCGCGCCGCCCATGCCGTTGGTGCCATCATGCATTGCGACGCTGCCCAGGGTTTCGGCAAAATCCCGATCGATGTCGATGCGCTTGGCATCGATCTGATGAGCTTTACCGCCCACAAGATTTATGGGCCAAAGGGTGTGGG
The DNA here is from genome assembly GCA_038228305.1 of Sphingomonadales bacterium. Taxonomy (GTDB): domain Bacteria; phylum Pseudomonadota; class Alphaproteobacteria; order Sphingomonadales; family Sphingomonadaceae; genus Sandarakinorhabdus. The sequence continues at coordinate 39,848 of JBBRPI010000005.1, forward strand.
TGGGCTGTATCGACGGCCGTTCACGCGGCTGACTCCGTTGCTCCATGGCGGCGGGCAGGAAGATGGCCGATCGGGCACCCTGCCCACCGCACTGATCGCCGGCTTGGGCGCCGCTGCACAGGTGGCAGGGCAAAATATGGGCGTCGACCACGCCCATGCACTGTTGCTGCGCAATCGGCTGTTTGCCCAATTGGCGGTGCCGTTCGCCGTCAATGGTGATCTGGACAGTCGCTGGCCCGGCAATCTCAACCTCAGCTTTTCCGGAGTCACCATGCCGCTATTGTCTCATCTGCCCGGCCTGGCCCTGTCCTCAGGGTCCGCCTGCGCCGCCGTTACCGGCCGGCCCAGCCACGTGTTGACGGCGCTGGGCCTTTCGGACGCTGCCGCTCGCGCCAGCCTTCGCCTTGGTTTCGGGCGCTTTACCACCGCCGCCGAGATTGACAGCGCTGCCGCCCAGATCAATGGCGCCGTAACCCGGTTGACCCAGGCCGCCGCATGACGCGCATCAATTTCATGTCCGCCGATGGCAGCAAATCGCTGTTGGTGGACGCTGCGTCCGGCAGCCGATTGCTGGAAATCGCCCAAGCCAACGGCCAGCCGCTGGAGGGAACGTGCGAAGGCGCAATGGCCTGTTCCACCTGCCATGTGTTGATCAGCGGCGGCGATACCGCCAAACTGCCGCCACCTTCGGATGAGGAAGAGGACATGCTGGATTTCGCCGTCGGGGCTTCGCGCACCTCCCGCCTCGCCTGCCAGATCCGGCTGACTGCCGATATCACTGCACTGGACGTCAGGATGCCGCCAGGCGCCGTGGACATGAGTCGGCGCTGACCTTGCGTCGTGCCTCCCGGTCTTTGGCTCCCTTGTGCCTGACCCAGATTGGCCCATAGCAACCCGAAACCCCCACAGGATCCATTGATGCACCGCCTGATAATCACGGCCTTGTTGCTGACCGCCACCCCGGCGCTTGCCGCCAGTGCGACGAATTCATCGCCAATCGATACGCCGGTGTCAGCGTTGAAGCCTGGCCAGTGGATCTGGGATGACATGATCGCGCCGGCCGGCCCAATGCTGGTGATCGTCAATCTTTCGTCGCAACGAGCCTTTGCCTATCGCAACGGTATTCGCATTGGCGCCACGACCATTTCATCGGGAAAGGCTGGCAAGACGACCCCGACCGGGGTTTTCACCATCCTGCAAAAGAACAAGGACCATAAATCCAACCTCTATAACAGCGCGCCCATGCCCTATATGCAGCGGCTGACCTGGGATGGCATTGCGATGCACGCCGGCAATCTGCCCGGATACCCCGCCAGCCATGGCTGTGTCCGCCTGCCGCTGGAATTTTCCAAATTGCTGTTTCAAACCAGTCTGATGGGTATGACAGTGGTCGTCACCGATTCGATGGACAAAACGCCGATCGAACCGGAAATGGTGACCGAAAACGCATTTCTCGCGCCGATTTCGGCTCAAGGCGTCGCGGCCGACCCGCGCGCCGAAGCGCTCAGCGCCCAGGAAGTATCGCGCTGGGAACCGCAAAAATCGCCCGAAGGCCCGGTGACGATCGTGCTGTCCACCACCAGCAAGCGCATCCTGGTGTACCGCAACGGGGTCATCATCGGGCGTACCCGGATTGGCGTTACGCCCGGTTTTGAAATCGGCACGCGAGCCGCCCAATTTGCCGGCCGTGATGCGCAGGGCGTCGCGCAATGGGTCTATCTGGGCCTGCCGGGATATCAGGAACGCCAGGGCCAGCATGTTGAACAGGATGCTATCAAGCAGGTAACCATCCCGCCACAATTTTATGCCCAGATGCGCAGCGTTGTCGGCGAAGGCACGACCCTGCTGGCGACCGACGGTGGCATGGTGGAGGGTTCGACCGGCCAGGCGCTGAAGGTGCTGGAAAGCGACAAATAGACCCGATCCCGCTGCTGCTTCACGCAAAGGGAAACTCTTGCCCTTCCGGCTCCAATCCCCCATATCCCCCAGCGGGAGTCGGGCGGGCAGCGTCTTCGCCAACCCGGTCAGGTCCGGAAGGAAGCAGCCGCAACGAATTCGCGCTGGGTCGTTCCCGGCTCCCACCACGCAAGCGCAGCCAAGCGCGCAGACAGGCGCAAGCGCGGCGGCGGGGCCTTCACCTGCCGAACTCGCCTGTCGTCAGCATGGGCTTTGGCCATGCCCTTGCTTGACTATACGCGCTGCCTCGAAAAACCTCGCCCCACCGCGATCAGGTATCTCGCTTGCCTTCCGGCGCATCCCGCGCCACGGTCCCCGCCATGCCCGACTCCCTTCTCGGCCCCGAATTTGATGCGCCCGATCCCGGCTATCGCGTCCTTGCCCGCAAATACCGCCCGGCCAGCTTTGATACGCTGCTGGGGCAGGAGGCGTTGGTCCGCACCCTTGGGAATGCCATCGCTCGCCAACGCCTGGCGCAAGCCTGGTTGCTGACCGGAGTCCGCGGCGTCGGCAAGACATCGACAGCGCGAATCATTGCCAAGGCACTGAACTGCACCGGGCCGGATGGCACCGGTGGGCCAACCATCAGCCCGTGCGGCGTCTGTGACAATTGCGTCGCCATTGCCGCCGGCCGCCACATGGACGTCATCGAAATGGATGCGGCGTCGAATACCAGCATCGACGATGTCCGCGAAATCATCGAGGCGGTGCGCTATGCCAGCGTCTCTGCCCGCTATAAAATCTACATCATCGATGAAGTCCATATGCTGTCAAAACAAGCCTTTAACGGCCTGTTGAAAACGCTGGAAGAACCGCCGCCGCACGTCAAATTCATCTTTGCCACCACCGAGGTACAGAAAATCCCCGTCACGGTCCTGTCGCGTTGCCAGCGGTTCGATCTGCGCCGGGTCAGTGCCGAAACCCTGACAGCGCATTTCGCCGACATCGCCGTAAAGGAAGGCGTTGCCGCCGACCCCGAAGCCCTCGCCCTGATTGCGCGCGCTGCCGAAGGATCAGTGCGCGATGGCCTGTCGGTGCTCGATCAGGCGATTGCCCATGCGGAAGGCAAAGTTACTGCCGCGCACATCCGCGACATGCTGGGCCTGGCTGATCGCGGTGCGGTGCGCCGGCTGTTCGGGTTGATCCTTGCCGGCGATGCGCCGGGCACGCTGGGCGGGATTGCCGAACAATATGATTTGGGGCTGGACCCCGAAATGCTGATCCGTGAACTGCTCGAACTCACCCATTCTATCACCCGCGCCCGGCTGGCCCCTGCCGACGATCCGGCGCTCAGCGTTGAGGAAAAGGCGCAACTGGCGGATTGGGCGCAGCGGCTCAGCTTTCCCGCCCTGCACCGCATCTGGCAATTGCTGCTAAAGGGTCTGGCCGAGGTACAGGCGGCACCGGTGCCGTTGCAGGCCGCCGAAATGGCGCTGCTTCGCCTGATCCACGCCAGCGACCTGCCCGACCCCGCCGATCTGGTGAAACGATTGATGGAGGGCGAAGCACCACCCTCTCCCCCAGCAGAGAGGGCGACTCGCGAAGCGGGCGGGGAGAAGGACCAGGCAGCGCCACCCGCCGCCGCAGCACCGCCCCCAGCCACGAAAGCCCCCCTACCCGCCACCTACCCAGCGCTTGTCGCGCTGTTCCGTGACAAAACCGAACCCCGCCTCGCCCATATCCTCAGCGACGAACTGCGCCTGATCGAATATGCCCCGCCATCGCTCGCCATCGCCCATGATCGCCGGCACACGCCCGACCTGCTGAGCCAGATCGGCCGCCGGTTGCAGGAATGGACCGGGCAAATCTGGGATATGCATTTCAGCACCGAAGGCGGCGGGCCAACGCTGCACGAAATCATCCGGAATGAAGAGGCAGCCCGCCTGTCTGAGGCCGGCGCCGACCCGATTGTTGCGGCGCTGATGGCCGAATTTCCCGATGCCCAATTGATCGGCGTTGACGCCGACGACACAAAAAGGAATGTCCATGCCCAGTCTCGATGAATTGATGAAGGCGGCGCAAAGCGTCCAGGAACAAATGGCCAAGGCTCAGGCCCAGCTCGACCATATCGAGGTCGAGGGTGCCAGCGGCGGCGGTCTGGTGACGGTCAAGGCGACGGCGCGCGGCCGTATCATCGGCATGACCATCGACCCGTCATTGCTGACCGCCGATTCCAAGGAAATGCTGGAGGATCTCGTCGTCGCGGCCTTTAATGATGCCAAAGCCAAGGCCGACCAGGCTGGCAGCGCGGAGATGAACAAGCTGACCGCCGGAATGCCGTTGCCGCCGGGGTTCAAACTGCCGTCGCTATAACAAGGGATTCCTCCCCCTCAAGCGGGAGGAACGTTAGTAAGGATCACACCATGACCGACACCAACCTGCAACTCCACTCGCTCGTCACCGACGGCAAACTGACGCTTTCCCTCGCCGAAACACCGATGCCGACACCCGGCCCCGGCGAAATCCTCGTCCGCATCGAAGCCAGCCCGATCAACCCCAGCGACATCGGGCTTTTGTTCGGCGCCGCCGACATGAGCACTGCCACCGCATCCGGCACCCCGGATCGCCCGATTGTCACCGCCAGCATCCCTGCCCCCTTCATGCGCGCCATGGCCGCCCGGCTGAACGAATCGATGCCGGTGGGCAATGAAGCCGGCGGCACGGTGATCGCCGCTGGCGCAGGCGCAGAATCCTTGGTCGGCAAGAAAGTCGGTATCATCGGCGGCGCCATGTATGCGCAATATCGCGTTGTAAAGGCCAAGGAAGCGCTGGTGCTGCCCGAAGGCGTCAGCGCCGAACAGGGCGCCAGCTGCTTCGTCAACCCGTTGACCGCGCTCGGGATGACCGAAACCATGCGCCGTGAAGGCCATAAAGCGCTGGTCCACACCGCCGCCGCATCAAACCTTGGCCAGATGCTCAACAAAATCTGCATCAAGGATGGCATCGCGTTGGTCAATATCGTCCGCAGCGCCGAACAGGCCGAAACCCTGCGCGCACTTGGTGCCACTTGTATCGTCGATTCCAGCGCCCCCGGCTTTATGGAGGCGCTGACCGAAGCGCTTGTCGCCACCGGCGCCACCATCGCTTTTGATGCCATCGGCGGCGGCAAACTGGCCGGGCAAATCCTCACCGCAATGGAAATCGCCGCCAACCGCACCGCCAAGGAATATAGTCGTTATGGCTCCACGGTGCACAAGCAGGTGTATATCTATGGCGGGCTCAGCACCGCGCCGACCGAACTCACCCGCAGCTTTGGGATGGCCTGGGGCCTGGGCGGCTGGCTGTTGTTTCCATTCCTGCAGAAAATCGGCGCCGCCGACGCCCAGAAACTGCGCGATCGGGTCGCCGCCGAACTCACCACCACCTTTGCCAGCCACTATTCCGCGCGGGCAACGCTGGCCGGCGCGCTGACCCTGGACGCCATCGCCGGCTATAACCGCCGCGCGACTGGGGAGAAATATCTGATCACGCCCTGGGGTTAAGGGCCCGCAAAATCCAGGCCGCTACGGCCTCGCACCCTACCAAAAAGTAACGCAACCGTGCCGCGGCCCGTGCATTTCAGCCTGTTAACGCCAGTCTGGGACGGGACGCGCCACATTATGCTGTCATGAATCGCCGCCTCAGCCGCCTGTTGTCCGCGCTGAACCCCACAGATTTGTTGCCACCGCTGTTCCCTGCCCGGCTGCGGCAATGGCTGGGGCCATTATTTGTTGCCGGTACTGTCGCGGCGGTTTTGGCGATCACCGTCATAACCACCGGTTTTGTCGATCTTGCGGCCTCCACCCCGCACCCGCCGGGTTGGGCAGACTTGCTGCACTTTGTCTTCAAACGATCGACCGCACATAATTCGGCAGATACCGCCATCCCCGCCGACCTTGCCACCACGCCCGTCGCCAAGGGTGCCATGCTGTTCGATGCGGTCTGCGCCAATTGCCATGGCCGGCCCGGTTATGGCCAAAATGCCATCGCCCTGTCGATGCGGCCGCGGCCGCAATATCTGGGTGCCGTCGTTGGCGGCATGGCGGATCGTGACTTGTTTTGGGTGGTCAAGCACGGTGTCAAATATTCGGCAATGCCGGCCTGGCCAACGCAAGCGCGCGACGATGAAGTTTGGACGATCGTCGCCTTCCTGCGGCAATTGCCCAAACTCGATGCTGCCAGTTATGCCCGGTTGATCGCGCCCGCCGCCATGATCGCACAACCACTGATCGCTGGCCCAATCGCCGGCCGGGCCGGGGCAATGCCGGTGACACCGTTGGACCAGACCAGCATTGCCCGGCCCGCGATCGGCTTTGGCGGCCAAAGCCTTGCCGCCAATGGCATGGCGCTCTGCACCGGTTGCCATGGCAACGACGCGGTGCCGCCGCGCAGTGGCGGTATCCCGGCGCTCGGGCTACTCAACCCCGAAACCATCAGTGCCGCCTTGCTCGCCTATCACAATGGCACCCGCAAAAGCGGTTTCATGGGCCCGACGGCGATCCAGTTAACGCCGATCCAGATCAACGGCCTGGCCAAACAATTGGGCGGCAGTTCGCATCCGCAATTGCCGGCACCACCGGCCAGCCCGGCGCAATTGGCATTGGGGCAAAACATCGCCGAACGGGGTGGCGCCCACCAACAGGTGACGCCGTGCCAGAATTGCCACGACATCAACAAGGCAACGGCGCGCGCCTATCCAGCGATTGCCGGGCAGGATTGGCGCTATTTGCGCGATCAACTGCGGCTGTATCGCGATGGCATCCGCGTTGTTCCGTTGGGCGGGAACCAGACGATGACGGCGGAATCGGCGCGCCTGACCAGCGCCGAAATCGATGCGGTGACGGCCTGGTATGCGGCCCAGCCGTCCACCAGGCCGGCACCAGTGCCAGAGGGCGGGAAATGACCGAAGCGAAATCACCGAAGGCAACCGGCGAACATGATTCCACACCATCGGCCGCGCTGACCGTCGAGGAATCCCGCGACGTTGAAAAACGAAAAAGCGGCACGGCGAAGGTGGTGCACGAGGTTGTGCGCCTGCAGGGTGATGAGGAACTGGACCGGCCGGCGATATCGCTGGCACTGTCGGGGGTCGCTGCGGGCACCGCCATCACGGCATCGGTGTTTGGCACCGCGGCGCTTGGTATGCGGCTGGGCCATGATGTTGGTAGCGAATTGATCAGCGGTTTGGGCTATTGCATCGGCTTTATCATCGTCATCCTGGGCAAGCTGCAATTGTTCACTGAAAGCACGATCACCGCGGTGTTGCCGTTGGCGCACAATCCCAATTGGCACAATCTGGCGCGCCTCGCCCGGCTGTGGCTGATCGTGCTAACTGCCAATCTGGCCGGGACCTTCGTCGTTGCCGCCGGCATCAGCCATGGCGGTATCGCCAGCCCGGAATTGCTGGCCGAAATCCGCCTCATGGCAGCACATCTGATGGCGCCGGCGCCGTTGACCATCCTGCTCAGCGGCGTCCCCGCCGGTTTTCTGGTCGCCGCCATCGCCTGGGTGCTGCCCAGTGCGCGCGGCAGCGAATTCTGGGTGATCGGCATCATCACCTACCTGATTTCGATCTGCGGCTTCAGCCATATCATCGCCAGCTCGACCGAGGTCTGGGTGGCGGTCCTGTGCGGCGATGCCAGCGCCTGGGCGGGCATAAACGGCGTCATCCTGCCAGCCCTGCTCGGTAACATCATCGGCGGCACCGGCCTGTTCGCGCTGTTGGCGCACGGGCAGGTGAAGGCGGAACTTTAAGCGCGATATTCCGGCTCCAGTTGCACGCCAAAACTGTTCAGCGCCATGCTGACCATCGTGTATTGGCCGATCGTGAACACCAGATCGATCAACTGCGTCTGGTCATGGCGCGAAGCGAGCTGGCGCCATGTCGCGTCGCTGATGAAATGATCGCCAACCAGTTCATCGACGGCACGCAGCAGCACATCATCGGGCGCATCGCTGCCCGTTAGCGGCCCGGCGCGGGCCATTTCGATATCGGCCGCGGTCATCCCGGCATGATCGCGGGCGATGGCGACATGATGGTGCCATTCATAGGTGGCGCGGCACAGCCAACCGACCCGCAAGATGGCCAGCTCGCGATCACGCGCCGACAGCGATGATCTGAACAGGATCTGGCTGCCCCACAGCCCGAATTTGCCGGCCAGCTGGGGGTGATTGGCCAACGTCTTGAAGATGTTGAAGACAGGCGCGGCCTCGTCGCCCATTTCGGCCGGGCGATTGCCGAGCAGTTGTTCGCGCAGCTTTGCGTCCCATTCCGCCGTTTCCAGCGGCACGATACGCGGATGTTCAAGGCGATGCGGTATGTCCATGGTAGTTCTCCCCCCTCGGTAGACGTAAGTGGCAAATTGCGCGTTTGGACCTTGCCCGTCAAATCGATCTGGCTGTCCTACACGCGCAAAAGGCGCTACCCTGCACGGTGCTGCCGCTCTTTCTCAATGCGAATTCTGTTGCTTCGACATCGGCGCCATGATGCGCCGATGATGGCGCCGTGGCTGAAGTTCGTGTTTTGCCTTCCGGGGCCAATTTGCCGGATTGGCAACCAGACTGAAATGCTGTGCAGCTGGTGCGCTTTCGGGATCGAGCCAGGGGATCCGTGTCGACTGGCCGCCATGCCGGCGCAAATTGGAAAGTTAGTGTTTTGCCTCCCGGGGCTAACTTTCCAAATCCTGCACCAGAGTTTCAGACCTTGTCGGAATAAAGGAAATGCCCCTGCCCCAAACGGCTCAGAACCTGCGGCAGCGCCTCGGCCGTGACGGCGAAACAGCCCTGGCTGCGCCCGATCTTGCCCATGTCCGCTGCCATCGCTTCGCTGACATAGGGCGCGGCGTGGATGACGATGGCGCGGGGTTCGGCGTTGTTGTTGCTCGCATCCAGCCCGATCAGCCGCATCGATCGGCCATGCTTCCCCACATATTCGCCGCCGGTGACAAACGCGCCGGATGATGATGCATAGCTGCCATCGTCATTCGAAAACCGCGACAGCCAGCCGGTGTGCGATGGATCAGACCCGCGGCCATGCGCAACCAGCAAGGATGTGGTGGTGCCCGACACCAGGTCGACCAGGTGAAATCGATGCTCGCGAGACGCGCGGGCATAGTCGGCGATGGCAATCAATCGGGCGTCACCCACCGCAGCGCGATGCGACTGCAGCGATGCCAGCGCCCGCGCCATTAGCCGGGGATCAACCGCCGCTGCCAGCGCCGCCCCGGCCGGAACAGCGGCCAGCGCCAGGCCAGCAAAGCCGATTTTGAGGAGATTTCGACGCGCAATCAGCGTGGATTCAAACATTTTGATTCCCAAATCGTCCCGAATTGCCCCGTTAAAGCCCCCGAAACGTCGCGAAATCCGCCAAAGGTGCCCGCGACGGTCGGGCAGCGTTGGCAAGATCCTGTTCATCTTTATAGCCAATTGCCATGCCGGTGAAGAGCATCCGGTCGTCCGGTGTCCCGAGAAAGGACCGGATGGTCGCAGGATAGATCGCCCAGCACTCCTGCGGGCAGCTATCCAATCCCGCCTCTCGCAGCAACAGCATCAGCGATTGCAGATACATGCCAAGGTCGCTCCATTGCGGCGGCCCCATGGTTTTGGCGACAGTGCAGAACAGCGCAACAGGCGCGCCGAAAAACTGAAAATTGCGGGCGAACCACATCATCCGCGCCATCTTGTCCTCACGGGGAATACCCAGCGCGCGGTAAAGCTCCTCCCCCACCGCGAAACGATAGTCCTTGTAAGGCCCAGGTAACACCTTGGGATATATGTCATATTCGGTCGGTTCGCCCGTCGGCGCCTCCATGATCCGGGTGCGCATGATCGCTTTCAGCTCCTCCAGAGGCGCGCCGGCGACCACATCGATATGCCAGGGTTGCAGATTGCCGCCTGATGGCGCCCGCGCCGCCGCCTCGACAATACGGCGGATCGTGGCGGGATCGACGGGCTGGTTGGTAAAGCCGCGCACCGACCGGCGGCTGACAATTGCTTCGCTAACATGCATTCGGAGGCTCCAACCACTTTCCTAGACGCGCAGGATTGCCTAGGGAGGGGGTGTGTTGTCCAGCCTCCCCAATTTGCTGACCCTCAGCCGCATCCTCGCGGTGCCGCTGCTGGTGGCGCTGATGTGGGGGCCGGGGCATTGGCAATGGCTGACGGCATTCGTGCTGTTCTGCATCGCGGGTGTCACCGACTATCTGGATGGCTATCTGGCGCGCGCGCAGGGTACAGTATCGAAAATTGGCGTATTCCTTGATCCAATCGCCGACAAGATCATGGTCGCCGCGGTAATTGTCATGCTGATTCACTCAGGGCTCGTGCATGGCTTGGCCGTAGTCGCAGCGCTGATCATTCTGCTGCGGGAAATCATTGTTTCGGGCCTGCGCGAATATCTGGCCAGCTTGCAAGTGTCGCTGCCAGTGTCCGCGTTGGCGAAATGGAAAACTGCGTTTCAGATGATCGCACTGGGGGCTTTGGTACTGGCCGGGTCAAGCGCCTGGTGGCTGCCGTGGTTGCCGGCAATGCCAATTGGCATTTTTTCTCTATGGGTTGCGGCCGGGCTCACGCTGATCACCGGCTATGATTATCTGCGAGTCGGCCTGAAGCACATGGCTTAACCCCATGCAATTGCTATATTTCGCTTGGGTGCGTGAACGGATCGGGCGGGGGGAGGAGCAGCGCGACGTGCCGGTGAACGTGGTGACAGTTGCGTCTCTGCTCGATTGGCTGGCAACACTTTCACCCGGCCACGCTGCAGCACTTGCCGACCGCGGTGCAATCCGAGTCGCCATTGATCAGGAATTTGCGTGGATGGAGGCGAGCATCGACGGCGCCCATGAGGTGGCGATTTTCCCACCGGTGACAGGGGGATGATCAACGTTCGCGTACAAGCAGCGGCGTTTGATGCCGGAGCCGAAGCAACTGCGCTTGCCGCCGGGCGCACCGATATCGGCGCAATTGTCAGTTTCACCGGCCTGGTCCGCGGCGATGATGGGCTGACAGCACTGACACTGGAACATTATCCGGCGATGACCGAACGACAGATCGCGGCCATTGCGGAACAGGCCTCGGCGCGCTGGCCGCTGCTTGCTGGCACGATCATTCACCGCCATGGCCGGTTGCTGGCCGGCGATCCAATTGTCCTGGTTGCTATTGCCAGTGCCCATCGTGCCGCAGCCTTTGAAGCGGCCGCGTTCCTGATGGACTGGTTGAAAACCCGCGCGCCTTTCTGGAAACGCGGGGACGACGGCGAATGGGTCGCGGCAAAGTCTGGGGACGACGATGCTGCGGCGCGATGGAACGCTTAAAGTTTCGCACTCAATTCCTTGATTTCCTTATTCAAAATTCGATCATTGTCCACATAATCTACCGGGCAGTCGATCAGATGCACGCCCTTTGAATTCAGACAGGATTCAAGCAGGCCGGGCAGCATTTCGGCGCTGGTGACCCGGTGGCCAAAGGCGCCATAACTCTCGGCATATTTGACGAAATCCGGGTTGCCATAGGTCAGGCCCCAATCCTTGAAGCCCATATTCGCCTGTTTCCAGCGGATCATGCCATAGCTATTGTCATTCAAAATCAGCACGACGATGTTCAGACCGAGCCGGACGGCGGTTTCCATTTCCTGGCTGTTCATCATGAAACCACCATCGCCGCAAATCGCCATCACCTTGCGATCGGGATAGACCATTGATGATGCCATCGCGCTGGGCAGGCCAGCCCCCATGGTGGCCAACGCGTTATCAAGCAGCACTGTGTTGGCCTGGTGGGCGGTATAGTTGCGCGCAAACCAGATTTTATAAACACCGTTATCAAGGCAAATGATGCCATCCGATGGCATGACTTTTCTGACCTGATCAACCAGATATTGCGGATATATCGGGCAACGCATGTCATCGATGGCAGCATCGCGATGGGCGACTTCGGCAGCGCGAGCAGCGAGCATAGTATCAAATTGCCATTTTCCCTGCGGCATGATCTCCTCCTTGATCTGCCAGACCGCGTTGGCAATATCCCCGACAATTTCAATCTGCGGAAAATAGACAGGGTCCACCTCTGCCGATTTGTTGGAGATATGGATGACGGTGGCGCCGCCAGTTGCCATGAAAAATGGCGGCTTTTCAATCACATCATGGCCAATATTGACGATGACATCCGCCTTGCGAATGGCGGCGTGGACGAAATCGCCAGCCGACAATGCCGCACAACCGAGAAATTTGGGATGGCGTTCATCGACGACGCCCTTGCCCAATTGTGTCGTCAGGAACGGAATGCCAGTCTTGTCGATAAGTTGGTTCAGCATCCGGGACGTCATGGTTCGATTTGCACCCGCACCAACGACCAGAATGGGTGATCTGGCCGCCTCGATGGCCTTTACGGCCTCCCGAACTGCCTTTGCATCGGGCACTGGACGCCGGACATAGGACGGCGCAATCGGGGTCGCATCGGTCGGATCATGGGCGATGTCCTCAGGCAATTCGAGGTGAGTGGCGCCGGGTTTTTCCTCCTGCGCCAGCCGCATCGCCTCCCGCACCCGCGCCGGGATATTATCGGCACTGGCCAACTGGTGGGTGTATTTGGTGATCGGCCCCATCATCGCAACGACATCGAGAATCTGGAAACGGCCCTGTTTAGACTTCTTGATCGGCTTCTGCCCGGTAATCATCAGCATAGGCATGCCGCCAAGAAACGCATAGGCCGCTGCCGTCACAAAATTGGTAGCGCCCGGCCCCAACGTTGCGACGCAGACGCCAGCCTTGCCGGTATGCCGGCCATAGGTGCTGGCCATGAAACCTGCCCCCTGCTCATGCCGGGTCAGGATCAGTTTGATTTTCGTCGAGCGTGATAGACTGTCGAGGAAATCGAGATTTTCCTCCCCCGGCACGCCAAACACATATTCAACGCCCTCCCCTTCCAGGCATTGCACCAATAGATCGGATGCCTTGGTCATATCAGTCTACCCCCCCTCGATATTATGGCTATCAGACCACACCATAAGCCAGCATGGCATCAGCGACTTTTTTAAATCCGGCGATGTTCGCGCCCTTCACATAGTCGATATAGCCTGTGCCATCGCTGCCATATTCGGCACAGCTTGCATGGATATTGGCCATAATATCGAGCAGATGCTGTTGGAGATCGGCCTCCTTCCACGAAATGCGCGCCGAGTTCTGGCTCATTTCCAGGCCGGAGACCGCGACGCCGCCTGCATTCGAGGCTTTTCCAGGCGCATAAAGCACCTTGGCTGCCTTGAAGAGGTGCACTCCATCCAGATTGGTCGGCATGTTGGCACCTTCTGAAATGGCGATGCAGCCATTGGCGAGCAGGGTCTTGGCATCAGCGCCGTCAAGTTCATTTTGCGTGGCACAGGGCAGTGCGACATCGCATTTGACGCCCCAAGGCCGTGCACCACCGCCGGTGAAGCTGGCGCCCTTGAATTCCTTCACATATTCGCTGATGCGGCCGCGCTTGACGTTTTTGAGGGTTTTGATCCATTCAATCTTGTCCTGAGTGATGCCATCCGGATCGTGGATGAAGCCTTCCGAATCACTAAGTGTCAGCACCTTGCCACCAAGCTGAACGATCTTTTCGGCGGCATGGGTTGCGACATTGCCGGAACCGGAAATGACCGCCGTCTTGCCTTCAACCGAATTACCTTTGGTCTTCAGCATGTTCTGCAGGAAATAAACGGCGCCATAGCCGGTTGCCTCGGTGCGGATCAGGCTGCCGCCCCATTCTAATCCCTTGCCTGTCAACACGCCGGTGAACTGGTTGGTGATGCGTTTATACTGCCCGAACATATAACCAATCTCGCGGCCACCGACGCCGATATCGCCGGCCGGCACATCGACGTCCGCTCCGATGTGGCGGTACAATTCGGTCATGAAACTTTGGCAAAATCGCATGACTTCATTTGCAGATTTGCCCTTTGGGTTGAAATTCGATCCGCCTTTGCCTCCACCCATAGGCAGCCCAGTCAAGGCGTTTTTGAAGGTCTGTTCAAACGCCAGGAATTTCAACACGCTTTCGGTGACGCTGGGGTGAAACCGTATGCCGCCCTTATACGGTCCGATGGCGTTGTTGTTTTGTACTCGCCAGCCGCGCTGGACGCGGATGTTGTTGTTGTCATCCTCCCAGCAAACGCGAAAGCTGATGACACGATCGGGTTCAGCGATGCGGCGCAAAATCTGCGCTTCATGGTATTTGACCTTGTTGGCCATGAATTCATAAATGTCTTCAGCAACTTCGGTAACAGCCTGAACGAACTCCGGCTGGCCCGGATTGCGCTTTTTGACGCCCTCGATGAACGTCGGCAAATCGACATGATCGTGTGACATTGGATATCCCCCGGATTAGAAAGTGTTGCCCTTCTGCGTGGCGAAATGACGCGACTCACAGACAATAACAGAAAATTTCGAGCATGTTAGAGGTTATGAACAACCTGACATGGGCGATTTCGACCGGTTTAAGGGATATTAGAGAGAATTCGGGAGAACTCGGGACGATGACGCTGGGATCAAAAATCTGGAATGTTAGCCCCGCGAAGCAAAACACTGACTTTAGCGTTATAATGTATCATGGGGCGCATATGCGCGTGGTCTGTGGTGAGAGAGAACGACATACCGTTAGCTGTTTTGGGGCGCGTAGGACAGGGTTCACCCAAACTTGACAGAAACGGCCAAACCCGAGACTCTGGCGGCACAAGTATGGGGTCAAACATGCACAGCCAAATTCTGGCACCAATCACCGTCCTCGTCACCTGGTCATTGGTGATGTTGGTCTGGGTGATCATCACCCGGTTGCCAGCGTTAAAGGCACTGGGCGTCGATATGAACACTGTACGTGGCAGCAAACCCAATGGACTGGATGGCCTGATCCCCGATGCAACCCAATGGAAGGCACACAATTATATCCATCTGATGGAACAGCCGACGCTGTTTTATGCGATCTGCCTGGTGCTGGCGGTGGCTGGCGCCGGCAACGGCTTTAACGCCATGCTGGCCTGGACCTATGTGGGTTTGCGTATTGTCCATAGCCTGGTGCAGGCAACCAGTAACATCATCAAATACCGGTTTGCGCTGTTCGCGCTCAGCACATTGGTGCTGATGATGCTGACGGCTCATGCGGGGCTTGCCCTGCTGCATGCTGGTTAGGCAACGAAGCCTCACCGTAACTTCGGCGGCGCAACCGAATGTCAAAGCCTTCTAACGCCCCATAACCTGCCAATATCGCCGCCTTCCCTCCGCAGATTGTTCTACAGTTGTCGAACGCCGGTGGGCGCGGATCACGCGCTGTTTCGCCTCCATAATCCATTCTGTACAGTCGCGCTGTGCACCCCGCGGGAATCCGGCAAATGCGGCGACCGCGGCCGGCACTGCATCCAGCGCGGCGCGCATATCGTCAGCTATCCCCAGCGGCGGTTTGGATTTGGTTATGCGCGGCGTTTTCCCGTCGGCACCGATGACCGCAATGGCCTGGACCGTCATTGCCACCAACACGACATCCTCTGTCAGATCGCCGGTAAAGGTCAATTTGCCCACCGCATCGGGCTTGGAATGGCCCACCACCTTGCGCCGCCAGAACGCAAAGGCAGAAATGCGCTTTGAACAGGGCCATGAAGGCCAGTGGTTGCCCGGCATGGGTGAAGAACGGCATCCCCCGTTTAATCTCCTCCTCGATCCTGGGCGCTGCGGCGTGCATCACCTTGCGCATGTGGCGCAGAATAGCCTGCGCAAATGGCGCCACCTTTGCGATATGCCCGTCCGCACACGGATCTTGGGTCATGTCTGCTTCCGCTGACCAATCAATGCAGGATAACGGCAGGCCGCAGACATTACGACCGGCGGAATTCAGCAACCAGTTCCACTTGGGTCGACCAACGAAATTGCGCCACCGGCCATAACTTCTTCAACGCATAACCACCCTTGGTCAAAGTCTCCGCATCCCGCGCGAAGGTGTTGGGATTGCAGGAAACGGCAACCACTACCGGCACATCTGATGCAGCCAATGCAGCCGCCTGGGCCGGCGCCCCGGCGCGCGGCGGATCAAACACCACTGCATCAAATTGCGCCAGGTCTGCCGCCGTCAACGGTCGGCGAAACAGATCACGGTGCAGCACCTGAATGTTGCGGCCATGCTGCCGTGCCGCCGCCGACAGCGCCGCCACAGCCGGGCCGGCAGCATCGGCGGCCCCAACCTTTGCGGCCAGGCTGAGCGGCAGCGCAAAGGTGCCCAGGCCGCAAAACAGATCGGCCACCCGCGCCGCGCCATTCGTCGCCGCCAGCACCGCCGCAACCAGCGCCGCTTCTCCCTGCCGGGTCGCCTGCAGGAACGGCGCCGGCGGCAGGGCGACCGGCAAGCCGCCCATCGCCAGCATCGGCACCCGGGCCTGGGCGATGGTTTCCACGCCCTGCGGTCCTTCGATCGACAGCCGTGCGAGATCATGCGCCGCGGCAAAATCAGTCAGCCGTTCGATATCGGCCAGACGTTCGGCGGCAATGTTGGCGACCAGCACATCGATGCCGGTGTCACTGGCCGTTAGCGTCACCCCCGCCCCCTGTCCGTCTTTTAGCGCAGCCTTAAGCAACAGCCGCAACGGGGCAACCAGCGCGAACAGTTCGGGCGTGAGCACTTCACACTGCGCGATATCGATAATCTGGTGGCTGGCCCTGGCATTGAAACCCAGGCTGATGCGGCCATTATGCTTTGCCGCGTGCAGGGCAGCCCGCCGTCGGCTGCGTGCCGGCGACAGCGCGACCTGAGCTACCCATTCCGGCACGATTCCCACTCCTGCCAGCGACCGCACAATTCGACCCACGACAAATTCGCAATAATCCGGGTCGGTTATGTGCTGCAACTGACAACCGCCGCAATCGGTAAAATGCCGACATGGCGGTGTCACATGGGCCGGGCCAGGTATGATTTTATGTGCTTCCCCATTCGAAACGATCTGGTCGCCAACCGCCGCGCCAGCATAAAACCGCCCGTCAGCGGTGACGCCGTCGCCGCGTGCTGCCAATCGCACAATGGCCACGCTCGCACTCACAGTGCCGCCAGGACCATGGGCAGCAACGCCGGGATATCATCGGCGATCAGGCCCGGCCCACCCCTGATGCCGGCATCACCGTGCAGCCAGACCCCGCCACAGGCCGCATCGAAACCGGTCATACCCTGTGCGATCAAGCCGGCAATGATCCCGGTCAGCACATCGCCCGATCCGGCCGTCGCCAGCCAGGGTGCGGCGTGGCTGTTGACCGCCACTTGGCCATCTGGCCTTGCGATGATCGTGCTGGCGCCCTTCAGCACCACAATTGCGCCGCTTGTGCTGGCCGCAGCCTGCGCCGCCCCGATGCGATCCCGGCCAATGGCGCCGAACAACCGGGCAAATTCGCCGTCATGTGGCGTGATCACCAGCGGCGCCCAGGAATCCCCGAAGACATCCTGCGGGCCGCCGAACAGCGCCAATGCGCCGGCGTCGACGACCACGGGCACGCTGCCAGCCAGCGCCAAAGCCAACCAATCCCGCCCGCGCTGGTCATCCGCCAGCCCCGGCCCAATGGCGATGGCCCCCAGCCGCGCATCACCCAACACCGCCCGCCCCTGCTCGTCGCTGCGCCGCATGATCGCGGCGGCTGGCGTTTGCTCGCCTGAACCCGCCAGTGTCACCACCCCTGCACCACTGCGCAGCGCTGCCAATGCCGTCAATTGCGTGGCGCCACCACGCCGGGCATCGCCCTCGATCACCAGCACCGCGCCGCGCCGATATTTATGAGTGTCGGCTGGCAATGGCAGTCGAGTCGGTGGCGACACCAACCTCACGGCACAGTTGTCAGCAGGCACACCAATGTCGGCGATCAGAACCCGGCCTGACGCCATTTGACCAGCACCGATAACGTGGCCGCGCTTCATGGCACCAAAACTGATCGTCAGATCAGCTGCGAGCGGATTGCCCAATGCCGCGCCGGTATCGCTGTTGATGCCACTGGCGATATCGATGGCCACCACGGACCGGGCGGTGCCCCGCAACCGATCGATCACTGCCTGCACGTCCGGCTCCAGCGGCCGGGTCAACCCGGTGCCGAACAACGAATCGATCAGCAATGGCGCAGCAGCAGCGCTGGCCAGCGCCTCCACCGGCCCACCCCATCGCGCCGCCATGACGTTTGCCGCGTTGCCGCCCGGCGGGGCAGCGGCGGCCACGCGAACATCAATTCCAGCATCACGCAATAATACAGCGATTGCATAGCCATCACCGCCGTTGTTACCTGGGCCACATAGTATCAACGCCGATCGCAGCGGGCTGAAATGCCGGATCGCCAGTGCCGCCGCGGCCGCCGCGCGCTCCATTAACACCATTGCCGATGCCCCACCGGAGATGGCGTGCACCTCTGCTGCGCGCATTTCGGCGGCGGTGAGCAGTGCTGCGCCTGGGGCGATTTTCAACATCATTGACTTGTCACCGTTCCCTTGCGGTGTAACAACTCCCTGCGATCATGCCACGCCCCAAATCCATCCTGTTCGTGTTGCTGGGGACAGCTGCTTGCGTGCCGTCTCCGCTTTATGTGCGATCTGGCCATGCCGGCACCGTCGGCGAAATTCCACGCGATGGCCGCGGTGAACCGCTGTGGAGCGCGATCCGCCAGACCCCGCCGGGTTCGCCAGCGCCAGCGCTGCCAGTGCCGATCACCCAACCGCGATAGGGGCGTTCCCCTTCTCAAATATCTGCAAACATGTGGGTTTCTGCCTTTGCGCCAGGGTGGGTAACCGCTCCCAAACGCGCCGATCCGACATTCTGCCCGAACCGCCAGATGGCGCCGGATTGATAGTCATTGGTGCGCGGCTGCCAATTCGCGCGGCGCGCGCTGAGCACGTCATCCGCCACGTCCAGGTCGATCGTTCCCGCAGCGGCATCGATGCTGATGATGTCGCCTTCCACCACCAGCGCGATCGGGCCACCATCGGCTGCCTCTGGTCCGACATGGCCGATGCAGAATCCACGGGTCGCCCCGGAAAACCGGCCATCGGTGATCAGCGCGACCTCCTCGCCCATGCCCTGGCCATATAGAGCGGCAGTGGTGGACAGCATTTCACGCATCCCCGGGCCACCCTTTGGCCCTTCATAACGGATGACGATGACGCTGCCCTTGCGGATCGCACGTGCCTCGACGGCAGCAAAGCAATCTTCTTCACAATCAAATACTTGCGCCGGACCGCTGAATTGCAGCCGCGCCATGCCCGCCACCTTGACGATCGCACCATCGGGGGCGAGCGAGCCCCTTAGCCCGACAACGCCGCCGGTGGGTGAAATCGGCGCGCTGACCGGGTAGATGACCTTTTGGTTCGGATTCCAGGTGACTTCAGCGATGTTCTCGGCCAGCGTCTTGCCCGAAACGGTCATGCAGTCACCGTGCAGGAATCCAGCGTCAAACAGGGTTTTCATCACCATGTAGACCCCACCGGCATCATACATATCCTTTGCCACATACTTACCGCCTGGCTTTAGGTCGGCGATGTAAGGCGTTGTTTTGAATATCTCTGCGACATCGAACAGATCGAATTCAACGCCGGCCTCGTTCGCCATCGCCGGCAGGTGCAACGCGGCATTCGTCGAACCGCCAGTTGCCGCAACGATGCGGGCCGCATTTTCAAACGCCTGCTGCGTGCAGATATCACGCGGGCGGATATTGCGCTCGATCAGTGTCATGACCTGACGGCCCGCAGCGATGGCGATATCGGCGCGGCTTTGATAGGCCGCCGGTGCCATGTTGCTGTTGGGCAGCGACAGGCCGATCGCCTCCCCCACGCACGCCATGGTGTTGGCAGTGAACTGGCCGCCACAGGCGCCATGCCCGGGGCAAGCAACCTTTTCCAGCGCACTCAGCCGCGCCAGCGGGCAGCTGCCCGCCGAAAAGCCACCCACCGCCTCGAACACATCGACAACGGTGACGTCCTTGTCCTCAAACCGCCCTGGCAGGATCGACCCCCCATAGACAAAGATACTGGGCACGTTCAGCCGCAGCATCGCCATCATCATGCCGGGCAGACTTTTGTCGCAACCAGCAAAACCAATCAGCGCATCATAACAATGACCTCTGACCGATAATTCAACCGAATCGGCAATAACTTCGCGGCTGACCAGCGAGGATTTCATGCCCTGATGGCCCATCGCGATGCCATCGGTGACAGTGATGGTGTTGAACCGACGCGGCATGCCGCCAGCTTCGTTGACACCGATCCGCGCCACATCGGCCTGGGCATCCAGCGTTGTATTGCATGGCGCGCTGTCATTGCCGGCCGAGGCAATGCCGACGAACGGCCGCGCGATTTCGTCCTCGGTCAGCCCCATCGCGTAGTAATAACTGCGATGCGGGGCACGTTCGGGGCCGACCGAGACATGGCGGCTGGGCAATCTGGATTTGTCGAAACGGCTCATGCTGGCTCCGTAATAATCGCCTGTTCCGTTGCGCGCCCGCGGCATATCGGTCAAGCTGTGACACGCATTTTCGGGAGGCGAATATGGGCGTAACCGGCATTGGCGGCCTGTTTTTCCGGGCGCACGACCCGGATGCGCTGGTCGCCTGGTATCGCGAACATCTGAATGTTGGCGCCGGCTGTGACGGCACGGGCACCGGCGGCAGCAAATGGGTGTGGAACGCCGGTGGCGGCGCAACAGTATTTTCGCCTTTCAAGGCTGACAGTGATTATTTCGCCGCTGACAAGACGTGGATGATCAATTTTCGGGTCGAGGATCTGGATGACCTGCTGGCAAAATTGCGCGCCGCCGGCATCGCGGTGGAAACCCGCGACGAATGGGATGATCCGTCAACCGGGCGTTTCGCGCGCATCCACGACCCCGAGGCGAATGCCATCGAACTCTGGGAGCCACCAAAATAGCGCGATTCCGGGCGATTCCGGAACGTTTCGGGCGCATCGGAGAGCCTTTCGCATCGTAATTCGGGGCTGTACAAAAATCGGAAAGTTAGGGCCGGGAGGCAAAACACTAACTTTCCAACCTTCTCCGCCCCCGGCGCACCAAGCGCCAAGCCTGACCTCTGCCGCAAACGGGCGAGGCAGAAGCGCGGAAAGTTAGCCCCAAAAGGATTTTTCATGACCTTTCAAATTGCCGCCGACGCGCGCAAATGCGCGTGGCCAGATCAATTCAAACTGAGAATGAGCAAGTTCCAGCATAGCGCGATACGCCGGTGTAGGACAGGCTGACCCAAGCTCTGCCCGCCAATGGCTCGTTTTAACCACCCGGAAAATACGCGCGCGATGACGCCGTCAACCTGGGGTGGCCTTCGGCAAACACGCCGCTATTACCGCAAGCGATCCTGACGCAAAAATAATCTGCCGGTCAATGTAGCCCAATCGAAAGCGCCTATCTTCTGGCTATGGGATTTGGCGAACATCGCCAGGAGACAGGGCCATGAAGACGATTGTGCTGGCCGTGGTTGCGGCAATGGTATTCACCCCGGCCAGCGCATGGGGGCGAGGCCACGGCGGCGGCGGATTTGGCAGTGGCGGCCATTTCGGCGGCAGGAGGATCGGCGGCGTGCGTCCCGGCTTTGGCGGCTATCGCCCCGGTTATGGGCGCTATCGGCACGGCTTTGGCGGTGGATTCGGCAGGGGCTATTACCCGCGCTATGGCGTCTTTTACGGCGGCTATGCCCTTGTCGGCCTGGGTTTGGGGGTTAATTATGAGCCTTGGTTCTGGGGCCCGCGCTATTACAGTGATGGCAATCCAGCCTCGGTCAATTATACGACCGTTTACACTCAGGCTCCGGCCCCGGCCTATGATCCCAACGCAGCGGTGTCCAATGCACCGCCACCGGCCGTCGCCCCGACAAGCTGCGGGACCTGGAATTGGGATGTCGCCGGCGCGCACTATGTGTGGAACACGACGCCCTGTTGATCAGTGCCGCTGTTCCGGCGGCAGGGTGAATTCATCAAACACCCGCTGTTGATCAGGCGTCAACGCTGCATACTGGGTTTGCAGTGCCGCTGTCTGCCGCTGCAATTCCAGCAATTGCTGGCGCATTTCGGCCTCGATCAGATCGATACGGCGCGGTGAGATCAAGGTGGGGATCATCCGGCTGACGGCCTGCCGCCGCTGATCGGTCGCAGCAGGCGATGGTGCCGCGCCGCGATAGGCAATCCAGGCCGCCTCCGGCGTTGCAGACAGGTGCAACGCATCGTGAAGGACAATGAATTCCTGATCCGTGGATGGCACCTGGGCCAGGGCCGGGGCGGCCAACACCGCAGCAATCAACAGGATGGCGGGGCAACGCATTCACAAGACTCCAAGACGCTTTGATACCGTCGCACCAGCGCCAGCGATCCGACCATCCATCCGCCGCAATGGCGGTCAGGCGGCGCGCATTTTTTCCTGGATCACCAGTTCTTCTGCGATCAATTCCGAAACCTTGGTCAGGGCGGGGCGGAACGGCGTGTCACGCTCCAGCCCGAATTCGCGGCGTACATCGGCCAGCGGGCGGTGGATCATGGTTTCCAGGGGGATCAGCTGGATGGATTTTGCCCGGCGGCCAAATGCCCAGCCATCGGTAATGGCATCCATGGCGGGTTGAATTAGCCAGGGATCGACCAACGACATGTGGCCCATGATCGTTGCAATCGTCATCGCCGCATAGGGGAAATCCATTTGGGCCAGGCCAAAGGCCTGCAATGCCAGTTCGTGGGGCGGTTCGGTGGTATAGCCGGTGATGACATGGTGCAGATCGTGCGTCTGATACCCGCGCAGCACCTTGTATTTCATAACTGCCGGCATACGATCAAGCTTGCCAGTGGCCGCAAAATCCGCTGTCAGATCGGCATAGCCGTCAGCGAGTTTTTCAGCGATGCCATTGTCGATCATGTGGCTGCGATAAGCAGCGCCAAGCGTGCCCGGCGCACAATCGTCAAGCTGCGACAGGCTGAACGATGGCGCATACCAAGCCGCACGGGCCAGCGGTCCGTGAACAGGATGGTCTTCGATGGCAGCGGCATATTTGTCGATCGTGTCTTGCGGCGCAGTAGCCCACCATTCGTTGAACAGCAGATGCACGCCATAGGCGTAGAAATCATCCACGCAGGTCAGGTATTTTTCACCAAATACCCGGTCAACCTTTGGCAACATGACGCGTCCTTCCCAAGCCGGTTCGGGCTTTTCCCAGTTGACAGTGGATATCCGCCGGAACGCGGCGCGATGTCAAATCTGCGCCTTGGGGTAACAGACTATTTTGTCGATGGATTGGCCTGGATGACCTTCTTTGGCGGTGCCGCTTTGGGCTTGCGGACTTCCTTGTTGGATTTTGCCTGACCCTTTGCCATGATAAATTCCTTCGCTTCCCGGTAACAAATTCAGTTTGCGCGCATTTTTCGGCGAAGTCTTGTGAAAAAACCTTTCGACGACGCAGCAACGGGCTTGGCGGAACCGATCATGTCGCCAATCGCCATCCTGCGCGCCCGGCTCCAGCAGCAACACGCTGTCGTCATGCATAAACAGCCCGCTGGCGCTCCAGCCATGCGGCGCGGCGCCGATTTATCGGTGCGCTGACGGTAGCGGCGGGGCCCATGCCTGACCGGCAAAACCCCGCCAAGGACGTACCAGCCTAAGCAGCCTTGTCAGCCACCAGCAAGCGAACCGGTTCTTTCGTTCCGGCGACGACTTCACTGTCGACCAGGATTTCTTCAACCCCTTCCAGGCCGGGCAGTTCGAACATGGTATCGAGCAGTATCGATTCCATAATCGATCGCAACCCGCGGGCGCCTGTCTTGCGTTCGATGGCACGCTTGGCAATCGCACCAAGAGCATCGGGCTGGAAGGTCAGCTTCATGCCTTCCATTTCGAACAGCCGCGCATATTGCTTTGACAAGGCGTTCTTCGGCTCGGTCAAAATCTTGATCAGCGCGGCTTCATCCAGGTCTTCCAGCGTGGCGATCACCGGCAGGCGACCGATAAATTCCGGGATCAGGCCGAAACGCAACAGATCTTCGGGTTCGCATTTCATCAGCAATTGCCCGACACGCCGTTCATCGGGCGCGGCGACATGCGCACCGAAACCGATGGATTTGCCCTGCAAGCGATCACCGATGATGCGATCAAGGCCAGAAAAAGCGCCGCCGCAGATGAACAGGATGTTGGTCGTATCAACCTGCAGAAATTCCTGCTGGGGATGCTTGCGGCCACCTTGGGGCGGCACCGATGCGGTGGTGCCCTCCATGATCTTCAGCAGCGCCTGCTGGACGCCTTCGCCCGAGACATCGCGGGTGATCGAAGGATTGTCAGCCTTTCTGGAAATCTTGTCGATTTCATCAATGTAAACAATGCCGCGCTGCGCCCGTTCGACGTTATAGTCGCTGGCCTGCAACAGCTTGAGGATGATGTTTTCAACGTCCTCACCAACATAGCCGGCTTCGGTCAGCGTTGTCGCATCGGCCATGGTGAAGGGCACATCAAGAATGCGGGCCAGCGTCTGGGCGAGCAACGTCTTGCCGCAGCCGGTGGGACCAACGAGCAGGATGTTGGATTTGGCCAGCTCCACCTCGGCACCCTTGCCGCCATGGTTCAGCCGCTTGTAATGATTGTGGACCGCAACCGACAGCACCCGCTTTGCATGGGTCTGGCCGATGACATAATCATCGAGCACCTTACAGATTTCGCGCGGTGTCGGCACGTCACCGGCCTTTTTGACCAGCGCCGTCTTGGTTTCTTCGCGGATGATGTCGTTGCACAGCTCGACGCATTCATCACAGATGAACACCGTCGGCCCGGCAATCAGCTTGCGCACCTCATGCTGGCTCTTGCCGCAAAAGCTGCAATAGAGCGTGCTCTTTGAATCGCCCCCACTCAGCTTGGTCATGGCTTTCCTCTCTCGCTCGATTGCGAGTGTAGCGGTGAAAATACGTTATCGGCAAGACCGACGACGCAAAAGACTGTCATAATAACGCAATAACGCGGTGTGCGCCCGGCAAATTCCGGGCGGCGCCGGATCTCACGCCGCCTTCAACGCCTCGGCATCGGTTGGCAGCGGGCGCTTTTCGGCAACTTCGTCGATCAGGCCAAATTCCTTGGCCTCCTCAGCCGACAGGAATTTATCGCGTTCCATGGCACGTTCGATAGTGTCGAGCTCCTGGCCGGTATGCTTGACGTAAAGTTCGTTCAACGCATGCCGCACCCGCAAAATTTCACGCGCCTGGATTTCGATATCCGTGGCCTGGCCCTGGGCACCGCCGGACGGCTGGTGGATCATGATCCGCGAATTTTTCAAGGCAACACGCATGCCGGGTTCGCCGGCGGCGAGCAGGAAACTGCCCATCGAAGCCGCCTGTCCGACGCAAACCGTGCCAACCTTTGGCCGGATATATTGCATGGTGTCGTAGATCGACATGCCAGCAGTGATCACGCCGCCCGGCGAATTGATGTACATGAAAATGTCCTTTTTCGGATTTTCCGATTCAAGGAACAGCAACTGGGCGACGATGACCGAGGCCATGTGATCTTCGACCTGGCCGGTGACAAAAACGATGCGTTCGCGGAGCAGGCGGGAATAAATGTCAAAAGACCGTTCCCCGCGGTTTGACGTTTCGATCACCATGGGGATCAGGCCGGCGTGAATATCGAGCATTTGGAACCTTTCCGAGACGCTGTGCAACGTCGGACGTTTGGCGGCGAAGTTCAAGGGGGGACTTTGGGGGGTGCGGCAACATAGGGGAGTTGGCGCCCTGGAGCGGCGGGCGACCCGCGCCGCCTGCTAAATGAGCCAGGGGTCGTCCGCCTCCCCCCTTGGGGGGAGGCAGGACAGGTCAGGCTGAAGCTTTTTTTGCCGCGCGCTTTGGCTTGGCTTCTGCGGTTGCTGGCTCTGCGACTTCGGTAGGCGCCTCAAGCTTTGCGGCTTTCGGCTTGGCGGTCTTTTTCACCGGGGCTTCGCCCATGGGTTCGGAACCAGCTTCAACAGGCGCATCAACAGCCGCTTCCGCCTTGGCCTTGGCTGGCTTCTTGGCCTTTACCGCTGGCTTGTGGTCATGGTCGCAATCCGGGCCATGGACGTGGCCGGCATGGCCATGTCCGTGAACATGGGCGGTGCCGGGTGTTTCGTCTTCGTCCTCGATCGCGGCTTCCAGATCGGCGCGGGTCACTTCACGGTCGGTCACGACGGCCTTTGACAGCAGGAAATCGACCACCTTGTCTTCGTACAGCGGCGCACGCAACTGGGCTGCCGCCATCGGATTTTCCTGGAAGAACTTCACCACCTTCTGCTGTTCACCCGGATAGCGCGAAGCCTCTTGGGTGATCAGCCGGTTCATTTCCTGCTGGCTGACGTTGACGCCGTTGCGCTGGCCGATTTCGCTGAGCAACAGCCCCAGGCGCACCCGGCGTTCGGCGATGCGGCGATAATCGCCGCGTTCAGTCTCGATCTGCGCCTTGGCGGCTTCGGGATCGGCGTCACCGGCGGCTTCCTGCTCCAGCTGCGACCAGATCTGATCGAATTCGCCAGCCACCATCGATTCGGGTACTTCGAAATCATGGCGCGAGGCCAGGGTGTCGAGCAATTTTCGCTTCATGTGGGTGCGGGTCAGTCCGCCCAATTCGGCATCAAGCTGATCCTTCAGGATTTCTTTCAAGGCATCCAACGAATCAATGCCGAAATTCTTGGCGAATTCATCGTCGATTGCGGTTTCAACCGGCGTTTCCACACCTTGCACGGTGATGGCGAATTCGGCCGGTTTGCCCTTCAGATAGGCAACATTATAATCGTCGGGAAAGCTGACCTTTACCGTCAATTCGTCATTGGCCTTGGCGCCGACAAGCTGGTCTTCAAAGCCCGGGATCAGTGAGCCGGAACCAATGGTGACGCGCATCGCCTCACCCTTGCCACCGTCAAACAGTTCGCCGTCAACCCGGCCTTCGAAATCGATCACCATCGTGTCGCCAGTCTTGGCCTTGTGCTTGGCCGGCGCCGGTTCGCTCCGCTGCGATTGGGCCGAAAGCCGTTTCAGCGCATCGGCCATTGCGTCATCATCGGCCGGCACGGTCAGGCGTTCGAGCGCCAAATCGTCGATCTTTACATCATCAACCGTCGGCAGGATTTCCATCGCCACCTTGATCGCGACATCGCCGCCTTCTTCGGGCACGCCATCCAGATCGACCTGCGGCTGTGATGCCGGGCGCAGTTGGCGTTCGGTCAGCAATTGTTGGACACCATCGTTGACGGCGGCCTGCATCGCTTCGTCGCGCAGCGCCGGGCCGTGCATCTTGCGCACCAGATTCGGCGGCACCTTGCCGGGGCGAAAGCCTGGCATCCGGATGGTTTTCGAAACCTCGGCAAGCCGGGCATCAACCCTCGCCGCGAGCGCAGCCGCCGGAATCACCAGCGAATATTCGCGGCGCAGGCCCTGGTTCAGTGTTTCGGCAATCTGCATGTCTTACTCATTCTATTGATCGGCTGCGGGCGTTAAACGTCACTGGTGCGGGCGAAGGGACTCGAACCCCCACGTCTTTCGACACTGGTACCTAAAACCAGCGCGTCTACCAATTCCGCCACGCCCGCCAAGGTGTGAACGGCGGGTCTATAGCAAGGCAGGCGGGCGGCGCAAGGCTGCTATGTGCCAATCCATGCCCGCAGGATCAGCGACACGACCCCGACGGTTGCCACGCCGGCCGCCCACAGCCCGACAAACCACAACCAGCGCCGCGTGGACTCAGTGATATCCTTCATGGCCCACTTTCCCGCGGAAGATCCAATAGGCATAGGCGGTGTAGCCAATGATGATCGGCAGCATCACACCGACACCGATCAGCATGAAGATCTGGCTGTTTTCCGCCGTTGCCGCCTGATAGATCGTCACCTTGCCGGGGATCGCCCAGGGAAACATCGAGATGCCCAACCCGGTAAAGCTGAGCAGAAACAACAGCAGCGCCAGCAGAAACGGCTGAATTTCGGCGCGATTCTGCAAGGCGCGGATAAAAAGCACCGCCGTTACCACGACCAGAATCGGCACCGGCGCGACGAACGCCATGCCGGGCATGGTGAACCATCGGCTGAAATAATCGGTGTTGAGAAATGGCGTTGCCGCGCTGACGGCGAGGACCGCGACCAAGGTTGCAATGCCGGTCAATTTGGCCAGCGCGAACGCCTTGTCCTGCAGCCCATGTTCGGTGCGGTAGATCAGCCAGCATGACCCCAGCAGCGCATAGCCGGCGACCACCGACACGCCGGTAAGGACGGAAAAGGGCGACAACCATTCCCACCAGCCGCCGCTATAGCTGCGACCCGTAACACTGACGCCCTGCAGGACAGCGCCAAGGACGACCCCTTGCGAAAACGCCGCAAGCGTCGAACCGCCGGCAAAAGCCGCATCCCAGATCCACAGCCGGGTGGTGCGCGCGCGATATTCAAAGGCGACGCCGCGAAACACCAACCCCAGCAGCATGGCGATCACCGGCGCATAAACCGCCGGCATCAGAATCGCATAGGCCAGTGGAAACGCCGCAAACAGGCCGCCGCCGCCCAACACCAGCCAAGTTTCATTACCATCCCATACCGGCGCAATGGTGTTGACGGCAGTGTCGCGATGTTCGCCCTTGTCCAGCCAGGGGAATAAAATGCCGATGCCCAGATCAAACCCGTCCATCACCACATAGCCGAAAATGGCAAGGCCGATGATGCCGGCCCAGATGAGTGTCAGTGTATCATTTGGAGCCATGGTTCATTCCGCCAGTTGCGCCACAGGATCAATATCCACCGCCCCGCCCAGGATCGGCACGCGCGGCGCTTCGCCTCGCGTTGGCCCCGTTTCGCCGGGGTGGGGTTCGTGGCCCATCAATTTGATGATGAACCAGGTGCCGACACCGAATACGACAAAATAGGTGATGATGAACGCGATCAGCGATGCCGCAACCGCAGGGGCATCGAGCGGCGAGGCGCTTTGCGTGGTGCGCAACAGGCCGAAGACGGTGAACGGCTGCCGCCCGACCTCCGTTGTCACCCAGCCGGCAATGACGGCGACAAAGCCCATCGGCCCCATCAGCAATGCCAGCCGGTGCAGCCAGCCACTGGATGCCAGCGAGCCGTTGAATCGTGCGACCACGCTCCACAAACCCATGAACAATATGCCGAAACCGATGCCGACCATGATCCGGAACGACCAAAAGGTGATTGAAACCGGGGCGCGGTCGGCAGCCGGAAAACTGTCCAGCCCGGCCATCGCCGCATCGCTGTCGTGTTTCAGGATCATTGATCCCAGCGCCGGAATTTCAATCTTGTGACGCATCACCTGGGCCTTGTCATCAGGGATGCCGAACAGGATAAGCGGCGCACCGCCGCCGGGGCCGCCAGGAAAGCTTTTGTAATGGCCCTCCATTGCGGCGATCTTGGCCGGCTGGTGCGCCAGGGTGTTGAGGCCATGTTCGTCCCCAACGACAATCTGGATGGGGGCAACGATCACCGCCATCCACATCGCCATCGAAAACATGATGCGTGTGCCCTCCCTGGGCGTGCGGCCTTCACGGCGATCCTTCAGCAGGTGCCAGGCCCCTGCCCCGCCAACGACCAGCGCCGTCGTCAAATAGGCCGCCAGCAGCACATGGACGAGCCGATAGGGCATCGACGGGTTGAAGATGACCTGTAGCCAACTGGTCGTGTAGAATTGCCCCTGCGCATTGATCGCATAGCCCTGCGGCGTCTGCATCCAGCTGTTCACCGCAATGATCCAGAAGGCCGAAATGGCGGTGCCCAGCGCCACCATGCAAGTTGCGATGAAATGCAGGCGCTTGCCGACTCGTTCAAGCCCGAACAGCATGACGCCCAGAAATCCGGCCTCAAGGAAAAACGCCGTCAGCACTTCATAGGCCATCAAAGGCCCGATGACCGGCCCGGCCTTGTCCGAGAAAACCGCCCAGTTGGTGCCAAACTGATAGGCCATGACGATGCCCGAAACGACGCCCATGCCAAAGGTGATGGCAAATATTTTCAGCCAATATTTGAACAGGTTAAGGAATACATCGCGGCCGGTGCGCAGCCACAGCCCCTCCAGCACCGTCAAATAGCTGGCAAGACCGATGGTGAACGACGGAAAAATGAAATGAAACGATATCGTGAAGGCAAATTGCGCCCGCGCAAGATCGATGGCGGAAACAGTATCAAACATGGCCCATGCCTTTAAATGCTTCACCGCCCCTATAACAGCGATAAAATAATTTGGTTGCGCAACAATGTCGCGCGTGGCGAAATCGGCTTGCGGCGACTAACATGCCTGAAAAGGGGAGTAGCGGTTGAACAGCGATATCGAGATAGCCCGGGCCGCAACGTTGCGTCCGATTACTGACATTGCGGCCGGAATCGGGCTGGATTCGGCAGCGATTGAGCACCACGGCCATCAGATTGCAAAGCTGTCGGTTGAAACGCTGTCCGGGCTGGACAGCAAAGCGCGCGGCCATCTGATTCTGGTCACTGCGATCAATCCGACACCTGCGGGCGAAGGCAAGACGACGACGACCATCGGGCTGGGCGACGCACTGAATCACATCGGCAGGCGGGCGGTCATAGCGCTGCGCGAACCTTCGCTCGGCCCGGTGTTCGGCCGCAAGGGCGGCGCCACCGGCGGCGGCCAATCGCAAGTGCTGCCCATGGAGCGGATCAACCTGCATTTCACCGGGGATTTTCATGCCATTACCTCGGCACATAATCTGCTGGCGGCGCTGATCGACAACAGCCTGCACTATCGTCTGCCAACCGCCACCGGCCTGCCGCTCGATGCCCGCCATATCCTGTGGCGGCGGGTGCTGGACATGAACGACCGCGCCCTGCGCCAGGTGGCAATTGCCATGGGAAGTGGCAATGCCCCGGCGCGCGAATCAGGCTTTGACATCACCGTGGCGTCAGAAGTGATGGCGATATTGTGCCTCGCCAGCGACGTGGCCGATTTGCAGGTGCGCTTGGGGCAAATCCGGATCGGTCGCGATGAAGCGGGAACGCCGGTGACCGCCGGCGATATCGGCGCCGCCGGCGCAATGACGGCGCTGCTGGTCGATGCCATCCGCCCCAATCTGGTGCAGACCATCGGCGGTTCGCCGGCGCTGATCCATGGCGGGCCCTTTGCCAATATCGCCCATGGTTGCAATTCAGTCATCGCCACCCGCGCCGCGCTGGCGCTGGGCGAATTTGCGGTGACCGAGGCTGGATTCGGCGCCGATCTGGGCGCGGAGAAATTTTGCAACATCAAATGCCGCAGTGCCGGGCTATCGCCGGCCGTTGCGGTAATCGTGGCAACAGTGCGGGCCCTGAAATTCCACGGCGGCGCAGAATTGGCGAATCTGGGCAAACCGGATGCGGTGGCGCTGACCAAGGGCCTGGAAAATCTGACCCGGCATGTCGAAAACATGGCGAAATTCGGCCTGCCGGTGGTGGTGGCGTTGAACGCATTTGCCGGCGATGATCTCGCCGAACAGGCGGCGGTGCTGGCGCATTGCCATGATGTGCTGCTGGTCAAGGCGCATCTTTGTTCGCACTGGGCCAATGGCGCGGCGGGCGCAGCCGATCTGGCACGCAGCGTTGCGGCGCTGGCCGACGCACAGGCGGCGGGGTTCCGATACCTGTATTCCGATGATTTGCCGCTGGCGGAAAAATTGCGGATGGTGGCACGCGGCATCTATCGCGCCGACGACATTGCGTTGACTCCGGTCGCTGCCCGGCAATTGGCGGCGTTCACGGCGCAGGGTTTTGGCCATCTGCCGGTATGCATGGCGAAAACTCCGTATAGTTTTACAGCGGATGAAACCGTGAAGGGCGCGACAACAGGCTTCATGCTACCGATCCGGGAGGTGCGGCTGTCGGCGGGGGCCGGATTTGTCGTTGCGCTCTGCGGCGAGATCAACACTATGCCGGGGCTACCGCGCGCGCCGGCGGCGCTGCATATCGGGGTGAATGCGCAAGGCGAGATCACCGGCTTGAGCTGACAACCCCTTGGGAACAGGTTGTTGCTGCCGGTGCCAATCGGGTTTGGGTGAGCAACGCGCATGTGATAGTGTCACGCCGGCGCACGACTGTGCTTGCCACAATCAAGATATGTCAGTATTGTTGTCCTAAATAACCTTGGGATTCACAAATGGTCGCTGGTCTGCCGACGGTTTCGCTTGATGACAAATACCGCTTCACCGACGGACGGGTGTTCATGTCGGGGGTGCAGGCCCTTGTCCGGCTGCCGCTGGTCCAGCAGGCGCGTGACAAGGCGGCGGGCCTGAACACCGGAGGCTTTATCTCGGGCTACCGCGGATCGCCGCTGGGCACCTATGACCAGGAATTGTGGCGAGCAAAGAAAATGCTCGCCGAACATAATATCGTTTTTCAACCCGGCGTGAATGAAGAACTGGGGGCGACTGCCGTCTGGGGTTCGCAGCATGTCGGGATGCGGCCCGGCGCAACCGTCGATGGCGTGTTTGGCATCTGGTATGGCAAGGGGCCGGGGCTGGACCGGGCGATGGACGTGCTGAAGCATGCCAACGCCGCCGGCACGTCGCCCCATGGCGGCGTGCTGGCGATTGTCGGCGACGATCACGGGGCGAAATCATCCACCCTGCCCCACCAATCAGACCATAATTTTCAGGCAGCGTTCGTGCCGTTCCTGGCGCCCTCCAGCGTGCACGAATTCGTCGAATACGGCCTGCTCGGCATCGCCATGAGCCGCTTTGCCGGCACCTGGGTGGGATTCAAGGCGACGGCCGATACGGTGGAAACCAGCGCCACGATCGATCTGGCCAATGAACAGCGGCCGATCATCATCCCCGATTTCGATTTTCCCGAAGGCGGCATTCATATCCGCGGCGGCGACATCTGGCGGGAGGAAGATACCCGCCTGCAACGCTTCAAGGGCTTTGCCGCCATGGCGTTCGCCAAGGCCAACCATATCGACAAGGTGGTGTGGGATACGCCCAAACCGCGTTTCGGCATCGTTTCGACAGGCAAGGCTTATGCCGACACGATGGAGGCGCTGGACGAACTGGGCATCACTGCGGCGGTTGCCGCCGAAATCGGGCTTCGCGTCTACAAGGTCGGCATGCCCTGGCCGCTGGAACCGGACGGGATGCGCGCCTTTGCCGAAGGCCTGGAGGAGGTTCTCGTCATCGAGGAAAAGCGCGAATTCATCGAGCATCAGCTGAAATGGCAATTGTACAATTGGCGTGAGGCGGTGCGGCCGCGGGTTGTCGGCAAACAGGATGAACTCGGGCATTGGTTGCTCAGCCCCGACAATGAATTGACCCCCGGCGTGATTGCCAATGTCATCGCCGGTCGTATCCAGCGCTATCATGACACCGAAACCATACGCAAAACCCTGGCGTTTTTTGCCGAACAGGGTGCAAAGTCCGATGCGTTCATAACGCCGATCAAGCGCACCCCGTATTTCTGTTCGGGTTGCCCGCACAACACATCGACGAAACCGCCGGAGGGCAGCCGCGCGCTGGCCGGTATTGGTTGCCACATCATGGCATTGTGGATGGACCGCGCCGAAACATTCACCCAGATGGGCGGCGAGGGCGTCACCTGGGTGGGTGAGGCGCCGTTTACATCGGAAAACCATGTGTTCGCCAATCTGGGCGATGGCACCTATTTCCATTCGGGGCTGCTGGCCATCCGCCAATCGATTGCGGCCGGTGTGAATATCACCTATAAAATCCTGTATAATGATGCGGTTGCGATGACCGGCGGCCAGCATGTCGATGGCGAACTCAGCGTTGACCAGATCGCACAACAGATGGTGGCCGAACACGCCAAAAAGGTCGTGGTGCTGACCGAGGATTTGTCGCGGTATGCGGGGATAACCCTGCCCGCTGCAGTGCGATTGCTCGACCGGTCGGCGCTGCCGGCAATCCAGGACGAATTTGCGGCGACGCCCGGCTGTACCGTCATCATTTTCGATCAGACCTGTGCCGCCGAAAAGCGCCGGCGGCGGAAACGCAAGGCGATGGTGGACCCAACGACGCGGGTGTTCATCAATAGCGCCGTCTGTGAAGGCTGCGGCGATTGTTCGGTGCAATCCAATTGCGTGTCGGTGGAGCCGCTGGAGACCGAATTCGGCCGCAAGCGCCGCATCAACCAATCAAGCTGCAACAAGGATTATTCCTGCCTGAAGGGCTTTTGCCCCAGTTTCGTCAGCATCGAAGGCGCCGAAGTCAAGAAATCCAAGGTTGATTTCGATTTTACCGATGTGCCGGAACCGGGCATCCCCGCCCCCGGCCATGGTTACAACATCATGGTCACCGGCATCGGTGGCACTGGCGTGTTGACCGTGTCTGCCTTGCTGGGCACCGCCGGGCATATCGAGGGCCTGTCCAGCACCACCGCCGACATGGCCGGCTTGGCGCAAAAGGGCGGCGCGGTTTATTCGCACGTCCGGCTGGCGGCAAAGGATGGCGATTTGCTCAGCCCCCGGATTATTGCGGGCGGTGCCGATCTGGTGCTGGCCTGTGACGCAGTGGTGGCGGCGGACAAACCGACCCAAACCCTGATGATCCCGACGCGCACCGCCGTCGTCGCCAATGCCGATATCGCGCCCACCGCTGATTTCGTCCGCAATCGCGACATGGATTTCCAGAACGCGCAGGTCGAACGGGTAATCCGCGCCGCATCAAACCCCAACGCCTGTGATTTCATCGCTGCCGACACCGTGGCGACGGCGCTGATGGGCGATGCGATTGCCGCCAACATCATCGTCATGGGCTATGCTTGGCAAAAGGGGCTGATCCCGCTGCACCGCGCCAGCATCGAAGCAGCGATCGAACTGAATGGCGTCGCGGTCGATTTCAACAAGCGCGCCTTTGGCCTTGGGCGGTTGCTGGCGACACGGCCGGACAAGGTGCAGGCGCTGGTGGAGGCGGCGCGCGGGCCAGCGGTGGAACCGCCCTCGGTGTCGCTGGATGAGACCATCGCCAAGCGGATCGCCGATCTGACCGCCTATCAGGACATGGCCTATGCGGCGCGTTTTGCCATTCTGGTGGCGCGGGCGCGGGATGCCGCGGGCGATGTATTCGCCGAGGCGGTGGCGCGCAGTTATTACAAGCTGCTCGCCTATAAGGATGAATATGAGGTGGGCCGGCTGTATTCGGATGGTCGATTCAAGGCGGCGTTTGATGCGCAGTTCAGCGGCGGCAAGCTGCGGGTGCAACTGGCGCCGCCGTTCCTGGGCGGGATCGACCCCGCAACCGGCCGCCCGAAAAAACGCAGCTTTGGGCCATGGATTTTCAGCGTGTTCGGCGTGCTGGCGCGGTTGAAAGGCCTGCGCGGCACGGCGTTTGACGTTTTCGGATATGGCGAGGAACGTCGGCAGGAACGCGCTGATATTGCGGCGTTTGAAGGCGATGTCGCCCGACTGTTGGACGGGCTGACGGCGGACAATCTGGCACTGGCGATTTCGATTGCGCGGCTGCCGATGGATGCCCGAGGGTTTGGCCCGGTGAAGGCGGCGCAGCGTGCGGCAGTGGCAAAGCGCGCCACGTTGCTATGGGCGAAATGGCCGGGGGTTGCGGTGCGGGCGGCGGCGTAGGGGTCGAACGCGGGCTGGGTATGGGCCATTTACCTGTCCCCATCGGGGAGGGGTGAATCACCCCTCTGTCACAAAACACGCCCGGCCGGAAAAGGCGATTTTAGCGCATGCGTCGCGGGCTTCGGCCTTGGTCTTGTAGGGGCCAAGCTGGAGCTTGGTGACATGGCCATCGGTCGAATAGATCGGGGCTTGCTTGCCAACCAGTTGTTTTTGCTTGGCCTTGAAATCAGTCCATGCCGCCTTTGCCTGTGCGGCCTGCGCAAACGCGCCAAGCTGCACTTGCCAACCGGTTGATCGCACCACAGGTTTCACAGCGATCACCGGCTCTGCGGGTTTGGGCCTTGATGGCGGTGGCGCCACCGGCTTTTCAAGCGGTTTTGGCTTTTCAAACGGCTTCACGTCTGCCGACGCCGGAACGGCCACCGACTGCACTACCGGCGCAACCAGGGGCGTTTCGGGGCGATTCGGAACAATTTGGGGCGACGGCACCTTGGCCACTGGAAATGCCGCTGCAAGCGCCGCAACCGAAGCAGCATTTACAGCCGGGCGCGGCGCTGGCGTTTGGGCTGGGGCAGGAGCCTGCGCAATCGCCAGCGGTACCGGTGCCGATGATGGCGGCGCCACGGTCATTGCCGGAACAGGCGCTTTGATTTCGGGCACCACCGGCTGCGCGGCGATCGGCGCGGCCTTGATCAACTGATCACGCCGCGCGCTGGCATCCGCCAGCACCACCGCCGGGCTGGGGATCGGCTTTGCCGCCGCCGGTGCGAACACATTGGGCACGCCAAGCCCGGCGGAAAGGCTGGCCGCTACCGCGCTGCCATTGGCGCGTTCGACCGGCGAAATGACATTGCCCAGATTGCCCAGCGCGCTTGTCGCCTCGGCGAGCCCCTGCGCCGATGATCGCAACAGATAAGCATAGGCCAGACCCAGGCTGCGCGGCACGCCATCGCCATTCCAATGCGCCACACCCAGCACATATTGGGCGCGCATTTCGTTGCGATCTGCCGCCGATTTCAACCAGCGGGTCGCCTCGGGCTTCTCCCCGGCCTGGTAGAGCAGAATCCCCAGATTGGCCTGGGCCGGCAAATGCCCCTTTAATGCGGCCCGGCGAAACCAATCCCGCGCCGCGGCCAGATCCTTTGGAAACACCCGACCGAGTTTATACGCCTGACCGATGTTGAACATCGCATCGGCATCGCCGGCATTGGCAAAGGGCTGCCACATCGCAACGGCAGCGGACCAATCCCCGGCGCGCCACAGTTCTACCCCGTTGCGGACACTGGGGATGGGCGGCACCGGCGCGACTGTGGCGGGAACGGCGACAGCTTTTGCGGCAGGTTTAGCGGCATGGGCAGGGGAGTTCAAAAGCAGCAAGGCAAGCCACCAGGCATTGGTCGCCGGGGCCGTGACGCCAGGCCCCCGCCGCCAAAGTCCTTTTTCATTCACTGTCCCCGCCAAACGATTTCTCCGCCCTTGATCGTCATGCGCACCTGGCCGGACACCGGCAGGCCATCGAATGGCGTATTGCCGGCACCGGTAAAGCGGGTGCCATCGATCCGCCAAGGTGCCGTTTCACTGAAGAGCATAAGATCGGCGGGTGAGCCGGGGCTTAACGTGCCGCCGGGAATGCCGAACAATGCGGCGGGTGCGGCTGTCATCGCGCCGAGCAGTTCCACCAGGCTGAGCGCGCCGTTCTGCACCAGCGTGAGGCCCAACGGGAGCAGGGTTTCGGCGCCCGCCATCCCTGGCATCGCATCGGCAAAGGGCAGGCGTTTATCCTCTTGCGTGCGCGGATCATGGCCCGATGCGATGATGGTGATCGTGCCATCGGCGATGCCGGCGATCACAGCCCGGCGATCATCATCATTGCGCAAGGGGGGTGAAAGGCGGGCGAAAGACCGGAACCCCGAAAGTGCGGTTTCATTGAGCAACCAATGCGCCGGGGTAACGCCGGCGGTAACGGTGACACCGCGGGCGCGAGCGGCGCGGACCAGATCGATGCCCTCCGCCGTCGTCACCTGGCGGATATGCAGCCGGGCACCGGTCGCCTCGGCCAGGCGAATGTCGCGGGCAATGGCCAGCGATTCGGCAAACGCCGGTGCAGCGGCAAGGCCCAGCCGCGTCGCATAATCACCTTCTGTCGCGACAGCGCCCGCCGTCAGCGCGCAATCTTCGGCGTGCGTCACCACTGCCATGTCAAAGGCGCGAGAGTAACTGAGCAGGCGGTGCATGACAGCACTGCTGCCAATACCAGCACGGCCCGTCGCGACGCCAACCGCGCCGGCCGCCTGCCCCAGCCCGATTTCGGCAAGTTCGACGCCGGCCAGATCGCGGGTCGCCGCCACCAACGGGTGGACCCAGACATCGGGCTTGCCCATATTTTGCGTGAAAGCGATCAACGCCGGATCATCAAGCGGCGGACGCTGATCGGGCATCAGCACGATCCGGGTGATGCCGCCGGCATGGCAAGCGGCCGGCTCTGCCCGGAACACCCCGGCGTCGATCAGGCCGGGTGCCAGCACCAGCCCGCTGCCGTCGATGGTTTCGGAATCCGACGGCGCCGGCGCATCGCCGATGCCGATAATCTGGCGGTCGCGGATTTGCAGATTGGCGATGGCGTCATGCCCGGTGGCGGGGTCGATAACGCGGGCGCCGCTGATGTGGAGAGCGGTCATCGAGTGGGGGCCGTAGGCACTTGTGTGCCAAACCAAGGCACGTGAACGCCCACCCCCGACCGCTTCCGGAAGGCGAGAGGGGAGAAGCAAGAGGGGAGGATCATCATCATGCCCAACCGGCCACACCGCGCCGCTTGCGGGTCAACACATCCAGGCAGGCCATGCGCACCGCAACGCCCATTTCAACCTGTTCGGTCACCGCCGACCGCACGATATCATCCGCGATGCGGCCATCGATTTCGACACCACGGTTCATCGGGCCGGGGTGCATGACAAGCACATCGGGGGCGGCATGGGCAAGGCGGGCCTCGGTCAGGCCGAAAAACCGAAAATATTCGCGGGTAGAAGGCACATAGGCCCCGTCCATGCGTTCGGTTTGCAGGCGGAGCATCATCACCACATCGACACCGGCGAGCCCGCGGTCCATGTCGGTAAAGGCATCAACGCCAAGCTGATCGATATTGGCCGGCAGCAATGTTGGCGGCGCGACGACGCGGACCTTTGCGCCCAAAGACCCCAGAATCTGGAAATTCGATCGGGCGACGCGGCTGTGCAAGATATCGCCGCAGATGGCGACCGTCAGCCCTTCGATGCGGCCCTTGCGGCGGCGAATGGTGAGCGCATCGAGCAGCGCCTGGGTCGGGTGTTCGTGGCGGCCATCACCGGCGTTGAGCACCGGGCAATCGATTTTTTCGGCAATCAATTGCACCGCGCCCGATGATCCATGGCGGATGACGATGACATCGGGGTGCATGGCGTTAAGCGTCAGCGCCGTATCAAGCAGGGTTTCTCCCTTTTTGACCGAAGACCCCGAGACGCCCAGGTTGACGACATCGGCTCCCAGCCGTTTGCCAGCGATTTCAAAGCTTAAAAGCGTGCGGGTCGAATTTTCGAAAAAGGCGTTGATCTGGGTCAGGCCGCTCAGGCGGGTGTCATGCTTGGCCCGGCCCCGGTTCAGTTCCACCCATTGTTCGGCCTCATCGAGCAGGAACAGCATTTCCCACGGCTGCAGATGCGACAGGCCCAGCAAATGAGAATGGGGAAAGGGATGGGCACCGGCGGCGAGAGCGGGATGCGGTGCATGGGTCATCGCTGCGCGGTGTAGCGGGGTTCAGGGGCAAAGGGCAAGCGCCCTCTCCCCCCTGCGCTACCGATCATGCCGGCAGCAACGCCAGCAATGCCTTGGCCGCCGGACCCGATGACACCGGATTCTGGCCGGTGACCAGCATGCCATCGGTGACAACATGTGCCTCGCCATCGGCGGCCTTTTCATAATGGCCACCCATTTCCTTCAGCATGTCTTCAACCAGGAATGGCACCACGTCGGTCAGGCCGGCGGCGGCTTCCTCGCCATTGGTAAAGCCAGCAACGCGCCGGCCGCGCAGCAGCGCACTGCCATCATCGTTGATGGCATCGCGCAGCACGCCGGGCGCATGGCAGACCAGACCCAGCGGTTTGCCGGCCGCCAGCGTATCTTCGATGATGCCAAGCGAATCGTCGTTGGTTACCAGATCCCACAACGGTCCATGGCCACCGGGGTAAAATACCGCGTCAAAATCATCGGGATCCATATCGCCCAGCAAGCGGGTTGACGCCAGCGCCGCCATGGCTTCGGCATCGGCCTTGAATCGCCGCGTCGCATCGGTCTGCATGGCGGCGGTATCGCTGGTGGGGTCGATCGGCGCCTGACCACCTTGCGGCGAAGCCAGGGTCATCTGCGCGCCGGCGTCCTTGAAAACATAATAGGGCGCCGCAAGCTCTTCGAGCCAGAAGCCGGTTTTCTTGCCGGTGTTGCCAAGCTGATCATGTGAAGTCAGGACAATGAGAATCTTCATGGGGCGGTCTTTCGCTGGTTGAAGACAGCAAAACCCCCGAGGCGGCGCAGCGTTCCCTATTCCGCCGCCAATAATCGCTCGGCCGATTGCAAATCGACGCTGACCAGTTGCGAAACACCGGGTTCGCCCATGGTCACGCCATAAAGCCGATGCATCCGGCTCATCGTCACGGCATTGTGAGTGACGATCAGAAAGCGCGTCGCGGTATCGGCAGCCATGCGATCGAGCAGATCACAAAATCGTTCGACATTGGCATCATCCAGCGGCGCATCGACTTCATCAAGCACGCAGATTGGCGCCGGATTGGCGAGGAACAGCGCGAAAATCAACGCGGTGGCGGTCAACGCCTGTTCGCCGCCGGACAACAAGGTGAGCGATTGCAGTTTCTTGCCGGGCGGCTGCGCCATGATTTCCAGCCCAGCCTCCAGCGGATCTTCGGATTCGATCAGCTCCAGCCGCGCCTCGCCGCCGCCGAACAGATCGATGAACAGGGTGCGAAAATGCGCATCGACCGCCGTGAACGCTGCTGCCAGCCGCGCCCGGCCTTCACGATTCAGGCTGCCGATGGATCCGCGCAGCCGGGCGATGGCGGTATCCAGTTCGGCCTTTTCCGCCAGTGTCAGCTTTGATTGCGATTCCAGATCGGTCAGTTCGATATCGGCACGCAGATTGACCGGGCCAAGTCGTTCGCGCTCCTCGACCAGCGCATCATGGCGTTCGGCGAGCGCGGCCGGGTCCGCGGCCTGATGCGTAAATCCAAAGCGGCCTGGCAAAACCGGCGGCGGGCATTGAAAACGTTCGCCAGACAGGCGTTCGACATCCAGCCGCGCTGCATCCTGATGCTCGGCCTCGGCGCGGGCGGTGGCACGCGCCTCACGGGCGGCGGACACCGCCTCATGGGCGGCGCGGGCCTGTGCGGTGAGGGTCGCCAGCGCGGCTTCGACCCTGGCAAGGCTGTCGACGGCGGTGGCGCGAGCCGTATCGGCGGCGCTGCTGCGGCTGGCGAGCGCGGCGATTTCGGCGGCAATCCCGGTGTCGCGGGCGGCGAGGCTGGCAGCCTCAGCGCGGGCGGTGTCAGCGCGGGCGGTCAGTTCTGCCGTCTGTCCGGCGCTGGCATTGCGCCGGCGCTGCCAATTCGCCCGTTCGTCGGCGATGGCGGTGGTGCGGCGCTGGGCGGTGTCGCGTTCACGCGCCAAAGTATCTGCAGCGGCGCCCGCATTGGCCACAGCGATGCGGGCGTTATCGGCAGTGCGACGCGCTAGAGAGAGGCTGTCGGCGAGCCGGGTAAGCGTTTCGGCGGCGGGAATGGCGGCGTTGGCGGCCGCGGCATCCTGGGACAATGTTGCGGTTTCGGCGGCGTTGCGGGCGATCGCCGATAGCAGGCTGGCGTCTTCGCCGGCCCGGCGCGCGGCGGCGGTTTCGGCGGCAGCAAGACGAGCGCGCGTCTCGGCAAGCGCGCGGGCGGCGCTGTCTCGTGCACCACGGGCGCCGCGTTCGGCGTCATGGGCGGCGGCGGCGGCGGCAACGGCAGCGGTGAATGTTGAAGCGACGACGGCAAGCGCTGCATCGGCGACGGCGCGTTCCGTTTCCAGGTCCGCCGCGCGGCGGCGGGCGCGCAACCGGGCGGCGGCAGCGTCACTGCCGCCGCCGCTATCGATCAGCCCATCCCAGCGCCACAGCCGGCCATCCCGCGCCACCAGCCGCTGGCCAGGGCGCAGGGCAGCAATCGTTGCAGCGCCAGCAGCATCCACCACGCCGATCTGCGTCAGCCGCCGCGCCAGTTCGGGCGGCGCATTGGCCAGACTGGCAAGCGAAGTAACCCCGACGGGCAATGCCGGATCATCGAATGCCGTCGTGCCGCCCCAGCGGCGAGCAGCGCTGCTGCTGGCAGGGCCAGCCTCCAGATCATCGCCCAGCGCCGCAGCCAGCGCCGCTTCATAGCCGGCCTGCACGTCGATCAGATCGGCGATACGCGGTGTCTTGCCCTCGGTCGCCGCCAGGCGTTTTTCCAGCGCATCGGCCTCTGCACCCAGGCTGGCCAGTGTCGCGCGGGCGGCGGCATGGGCGGCGGCGGCGGTGGCGCGGGCGGCCTCTGCATCGGGGCGAGCGGATTCGGCGACGGCGAGCGCCGATTCGGTGGCAGCCAGCGCGGTGCTGGCGGTGTCGACAGCGGTGCCAAGCACCTTTGTTTCCGGCGCCGGCCCCAGCCGCGCCTGGCGGGCGGCAAGTTCGCGCGCTTCGGCCTCGGCGCGGTTCAACCGCGCCCGCACCGCTGTCGCCGCATCGCTGGCGGCGCGCGCTGCGGCGCCGGCGGCGGCATGGGCATCGAGAGCAGCGACCAGTGCCAATTCAGCTGCCGCGGCATCGGCGCCGGCAGCGGCAACGCTGACCTGTGCGGCTGGTAGCGCGGCGGTGATCGCAACAATGCGGGCCGACAATGCCTCAGCTTCGACCGCCAGCCGCTGGCCAGCGCTGGCGGCGTCGTCTGCCAGCGCTGCCTCGCGCGCCAGATCGCGCGCGATCGCCGCCAGCCGGCCGTCGATATCGGCGCGGCGACGGACGGCGGTGGCGGCTTCGGCCTCCAGCAACGCCCGCGCACTGCGCAGCGCCTGCACGGCGGCAGCCGACTCTGCCTCTGCCAGTCGCAGATCCGGCAGGGTTGCTGCCGCATTGGTAGCCTGGCTTGAAAGCGCGGCGGCGATGCGCGTCAGATCGCCCGTTTGGCTTTCGGTGGTTTCAGCCAACTGGCGCGCGGCCGCCGAAGCTGATTTCGCCGTTTGCCAGCGGGCGTAGATCAGCGCCGCCTCTGCAACCTTCAACCGGTCGGACAGGCTGCGATAGCGTTCCGCCACCTTTGCCTGCCGCCGCAGCGCATTGGCCTGGGCATCCAGCCCGCGGATCACGTCATCAAGCCGTGCGACATTGGCATCGGCGGCGCGCAGACGAAT
The DNA here is from genome assembly GCA_038228305.1 of Sphingomonadales bacterium. GTDB lineage: Bacteria > Pseudomonadota > Alphaproteobacteria > Sphingomonadales > Sphingomonadaceae > Sandarakinorhabdus. Next base: position 82,781 of record JBBRPI010000005.1, read on the forward strand.
TTCCGCTTCCCGCCGGCGCACGTGCAGCCCGGCAATGCCGGCGGCTTCCTCCAGCAGCATCCGGCGTTCGGCCGGCTTTGCGGCGATAATTGCGCTGATCCGGCCTTGGCCGACGATGGCGGGGCTATGCGCGCCAGTCGCCGAATCGGCGAACAGCAGCCGCACATCCTGGGCGCGCGCATCGCGGCCATTGACGCGATAATCCGATCCCGAACCACGCTCAATCTTGCGGGCGACCTCGATTTCCTCCCCCGCCGCCCCCGCCAAGGCCAGCGTCACCTGGGCGAAACCGCGCGACGGCCGGCTGCTGGTGCCGGCAAAAATCACATCATCCATGCCGCCGGATCGCATCGATTTGGGCGATCCTTCGCCCATCACCCAGCGCAGCGCCTCCAGCAGATTGGATTTGCCGCAGCCATTGGGGCCGACAACGCCGGTCAGCCCAGGTTCGATTCGCAGCTCGGTTGGTTCAACAAAGGATTTGAACCCCGCCAGTCTGAGCCGCCGGAATTCCACAGGCGTCAGGCCCGCGCGAAAGGAAGGCGGCCGCTGGGGCTCATTTTTTCAACGCCGCCTCGACCAGCGGTTGCAGGCCCGCCCAATTTGCGATGCCGGCTTGATGCACGCCGTTGATCAAAAAGCCTGGGGTGCCGTCGATCTTGTAAACCTCCATCGCCGTCTTGCGTGCCGCGAGCAACGGTTCGGTGGCAGGCTTTGCATAGCAGCGCGCCGCCTCGGCGGGCGTGACACCGGCAAATGCCGCCAGCTTGCCATAATCGGCCAGCGCGCCGGGCTGGCTTTCTGGCGGCAACGCACTGATGCGTTTGCCATCGTCTTCGCTGATGGTGCGATAGGGCGTCACCCAGACATCCTGCTGGGTGTAAAGCCGGTCGATCAATGCCGTGGCGCGTTTGGTATCGAGGCAATGGACCAAAAGCGCCGCCGTCAAATCAAATGGATCGAGCAGAAAGCTACGATATTCGATGCTGACATTGCCCGATGGCAGGTATTTTTGTTCCATCGCCACCGCCGATTCGCGGGCAAATGCCTTGCAATGCGGACAGGTCAGTGAAGCATATTCGATGATTTTCACTCGCGCCCTGGGGTTACCACGCAGATATCCGCCTTCTGCGGTGGCCACATAGCTGTTGATCCAATCGACCTTTGCCGCCGCAGCGGGCTTGGCGACAGGTTTGGCCGCCGCTGGACTGGCGACCAGCAGCGCAGCAAGGACAATCGCCCTCACCGCAGCGCCGCCTGCAATTTGGGTTCCAGATCCTTCCAGGTGTAAACGTCGGGCTGGGGCTGATTGTTGATGATGAACCCTGGCGTCCCGGTCAGCTTGTAGGTGTCGGTCGCCTGTTTGCGCAGTGCTTCCAACTGGGCGATCTGCGCCTTGTCAGACACGCATTGGTCAAATTTAGCACGCGGAATGCCGCGGGCGCGGACATAGGCATCAAGCTGCCCGATTTCGGCAAGCGCCGGGATCTGTTTGTCCTGCGGCATCGCCTGCAGCCGCGCATTGTCGGCAGCGGTCATCTTGCCGAACGGTTCAACCCAGCTTTTCTGGTCCGCGTAAAAGCTTTGCAGAAGCGCGAAAAAGGCATCCGGCCCCTGGCAGCGCGCCAGCATCGAGGCGGCAAAATCCGGGCCGTTCAGCACGAAATTGCGATATTCATAGCTGACATTGCCGCTGGCGACATATTTGGTTTTGATGGTTTCAAAGGCTTCCTCGGCAAAATCCTTGCAATGCGGGCAAGTCAGCGAGGCGAATTCGAGCAGTTTGACCTTTGCATCGGGGTTGCCAAGGCGGAAGCCACCTTCGGGCGTGGCCGCGGTCACGGTCGTCCAATCCTTGCCCGGGGTGGTCGTTGTGGTTGCTGTCGTCGTCGTTGTTACCGGCGCATCAGGGGTCTTGCCGCAGGCCGCCATGGCCAGCAACAGGCCAATTGCCGCTGCGTGTCTAATTGTCATCATTCGAGGGAACCCTTGCCGCCGGAACACTGGATACAGGCATAGGGCAAAGGCCGGGGGGGCGACAAGTGCCCGCAAGACACCCTCACCCCGCAAGCGACAGCGCGTTTAATCCTCGGCCGGTTTCGACTGCAGTTGCAGGTAATTGTGCAGGCCCATTTGGGTAATCATCATCTGCTGGGTTTCGATGAAATCGACATGTTCCTCCTCGGCGCGAAGGATTTCGGCAAACAGGTCGCGGCTGGGGAAATCGCGGACGCTTTCGCAATGAGGAATGGCATCCTTCAGCAGCGCGATGGCTTCATATTCCAGGTCCAGATCACATTGCAGCACTTCGGGCACGTTTTCGCCGATGCGAAGACGATTGAGCGATTGCATGCCAGGCAGACCATCGAGGAAGAAAATTCGCTCCATCAGCCGGTCGGCGTGCTTCATTTCGTCGATTGATTCGTGGCGCTCGTAATCGGCGAGACGTTTGATGCCCAGATTGTCGAGCAGGCGATAATGCAGCCAATATTGATTGACCGCAGTCAATTCACCCTTCAGCACAGCGTTCAGAAATTCAATGACTTTGGTGTCGCCGCGCATGGCAAAGGCTCCTGTATTGCAAGCGCTGAGTGCCAACGATATGGCTTACCGTCAAGGCCGCTGATCAATTTATTCAATAAAACCAACTATTTGCAACTGCTTATTGATCGCATTCGCATCAGGCAAAGCTGGTTTCCTGTTGCAGGACTTCGCGGGCAAATGGCAGGCACTGGCCACATTTTGGCTTGCAGCCGAGTTGTGCATAGGCGGTGATCGGGCAACCACTGCGCGTTACGCGCGCCGCTTCCCTGACCTGATTTTCACGCAAGGCGTTGCAAACGCAGACGATCACCGAACGGCCCTATCAGACTGACCCAGCGGGACACCGCTGTTGCGAACTGTTATCGCTTATTCTGATTGCTAATGCAAGTGGTTCGCAGTGGCGGCAATCGCCGTGCCCGCTGCCCAGCCGCTGGCCCAGGCCCATTGGAAATTATAGCCCCCCAGCCAACCGGTGACATCCACCGCCTCGCCGATGACATAAAGCCCCGATACCCGCTTTGCCACCATGGTCTGGGACGACAGGCCATCAGTGGCAATGCCGCCAACCGTCACCTCGGCCTTGGCATAGCCTTCACTGCCGTTCGGGACGAACTGCCAATCGCTGAGCTGGCGTTCGACTTCCCCCAGCCGCGCATCCGAAAGGCTGTTGAGATCCCCATACAGTCCGATCCGGTTCCACAGCATTTCCGCCAGCCGGTCAGGCAGCACTGCCGCCAACTGGTTGCGCAGATAGGTTCGCGGCCGCGCCCGCTTTGCCGCGACCAGCCAACCGGCCGGCGCATCGGGCAGGAAATCAACGCCAACTGCCTGGCCATTCCGCCAATAGCTCGACACCTGCAAAATCGCCGGGCCAGACAAGCCGCGATGGGTGAACAGTGCCGCCTCGCGGAAGCGTGCCTTGCCGCAGCGAGCCACTACATCGGTGGCGACGCCGGAAATATCGCGGAACAGGGTTTCCTCACCACCCAGCGTCAGCGGCACCAATGCCGGGCGTGGCTCGATGATGCCCAAGCCAAAGCGCCGCGCCAGGCCATAAGCATAATCCGTCGCACCCATTTTCGGAATCGATGGCCCGCCGGTGGCGACGACCAGTGCCGGTGCGCTGGCACTGCGATCGCCATAGGCGACGCGAAACCGGCCGTCAGCATGATCAATCTCGCCGATCGCCCGGCCCAGGCTGATCGTCACGCCGCCGGCTTCACATTCATCGAGCAGCATGGCGACGATCTGCTTTGCGCTGCCATCGCAGAACAATTGCCCCAGCGTCTTTTCGTGAAAGGCGATGCCATGCTTTTCAACAAGAGCAATGAAATCCGCCGGTTGATAGCGGCCCAGCGCGCTTTTGGCGAAATGCGGATTGGCCGAAATATAGCGATCCGGCACGGCGCCGACATTGGTGAAATTGCAGCGACCGCCCCCCGAAATGAGGATTTTCTTGCCCACAGCATCGGCATGATCGATCACCAGCACCCGGGCACCGCCCTGCCCCGCCACCGCCGCACACATCAGCCCGGCGCCGCCGCCGCCCAATATGATCGCGTCAAACTTCGTTGCTGCGCTGCTGCTCATCCCGAATTGCGCAAGCCGGCTGCAATACCGTTGATGGTCAGGTGGATGCCTTCCGCGATGCGGGCATCCTCCTCCCCTGCGCGGCGGCGGCGAATAAGATCAATCTGCAATTCATTCAGAGGATCGATGTAGGGCAGCCGCAGCTTTACGCTGTGCGCCAGAGCCGGCTGGTGTTCGAGCAATGTCCCCTGCCCGGTCAGGCCGAGCAGAATATCCCGGGTCCGCTGCCATCCGTCATTGATCGTGCCGAAAATTGCCCGGCGCAGCGCCGCATCGGGCACCAGCCCGGCATAACGCCCGGCGATGTCCATGTTCGATTTGGCCAGCACCATTTCGAGATTCGACAGCGCCGCCGCCAGAAACGGCCAGGCCTGAACCATTTCGGCGAGCAAGCCCTTGTCCTCGAAATCCGCCAACGCCGCCCCGGCGCCATACCAGCCCGGCAGCATGATCCGCGCCTGTGCCCAACTGAACACCCAAGGGATGGCGCGCAGATCCTCGATCCGGTCGCTTTTGGTCCGCGATGCCGGGCGCGAGCCAATTTTCAGCTCGGCAATTTCGGTGATCGGGGTCGCTGCCCGAAAAAACGTGTTGAACCCCGGCGTTTCATAGACCAGCGCCCGATAGGATTCGCAGGCCGCAGCGCTGATTGCCGCCATCGCATGGCGGAATCGCGCGAAATCGCCCGGGCTCAGCCGCGGCGGTTCCAGACTGGCGAGCAAGGTCGCCGCCGCCATGGTTTCAAAACTGACTTCGGCCACCGCCGGCGTGCCGTATTTTGAAGCGATGACTTCACCCTGTTCGGTGATGCGGATGCGGCCCATCACCGTGCCCTGCGGCTGGGCGCGGATTGCATCGAACGCCGGGCCGCCGCCGCGTCCTACCGCGCCGCCGCGGCCATGGAACAATTGCATCTGCAGATGCCGCTGCGCAAACACCCCGGCCAGCGCCAGCGCGCCCTCATGCAGCGACCAGTTTGACGTCAGATAGCCGCCATCCTTGTTCGAATCGGAATAGCCGATCATCACCTCCTGATGGCCGCGCGCCTGGGCCAGCGCCGCTGCCTTTGGCCGATCGAGGAAATCCGCCATAACCTGGGGCGCCGCCTCCAGATCGATGATCGTTTCAAACAGCGGCACCGCCATGATCACGCAGCTTGGCGGATCGCCGGGGATGTAAAGCCCGACCTCCTTTAGCAGCAGATAGACCTCCAGCAGATTGGCAACGCCGCTGGTTTTGGATACGATATAGGCGCGAATTGCCTCTGGCCCGAAATCGGCATGGGCTTGTGCCGCCGCCCGCAAGATCGCCATTTCCGACAGGGTTTCGTCCGAATAGGCGGCAAAGGCATTGAACAACAGCCGCGGAGACGCGAGTTCCGCCCCCAGCAACGCAGTGCGCGCCGTATCGTCCATCGCTGCATAATCACCGGGCACGCCGGCAACGCCGAGCAATTCCGCCACCACTCGCGCATGGACATCGGCATTTTGCCGCAAATCCAGCGTTGCCAGGTGAAATCCGAAAATCTGCACGGCGCGCACCAGTGCATCCAGCCGCGCGCCAACGATCACCTGCCCGCCATGTTTGGCCAGCGAACCCACGATAATCTGCAAATCGGCAAGCAAGTCCGCGGCGCGTGGATAGACCGTTCCGGCTGCCGCCGCCATCGCCGGCAGCGCCGGGGCCTGCCCGGTCAGATGGGTAAAGCTGGCGGCGACCCGGGCATAAACCCCGATCAGGGCACGGCGATACGGCTCGTCAGCGCGGGCTGGCGACGCATCGCCACTGGCTTGCGCCAGTGCCGCCAGCGCCGGGGTGACCGCAACATTCGCCAAAGACATCGAAAGTTCGGCCCCGATGGCGTTCAATTCGCGCAAATAATGTCCGATTACCACTGCGGCCTGGCTGGCCAGCGCGGTTTGCAGGGTGTGCGCATTGACATTGGGGTTGCCGTCGCGATCGCCGCCGATCCAGCTTCCGGGCCGCAGGAATGGTGGCAATTTGGCCCCCGTCAACGCCTCCCACCGCGCATGCAATTTCGGCAGCACCGGCAGAAAACTCGATTCGAGGTACGACAACGCCGACACGATCTCATCCGCCACGACGGGCTTGACCGATCGCAAGGGTCGCGTTTGCCATAATATGGTGATCTGGCGGATCAGTTCGGCCTCGGTCGACAGGTCACAAAATCCGCCGCTGCAGTGCGCCATCAGGGCGGCGATACTGGCCTCCCGATCGATCATGCTCTTGCGGCGGACCTCGGTCGGATGCGCGGTCAACACCGGCGCCACCAACGCGCCCTGCAACATCGTCACCACGGCGGCACGATCAACGCCGATAGCGGCAAGCTGGTCGATCGCACCGGCCAGTGTTGCCTCGCGCCGGGTTTCCGGCGCTGCACCGCGATCTTCGGCCAGGTTGGCGAGCAATGAAAATAGCAGAAAGCCGCGGACAAAACGCAAGGTATCGCCCAGATCGAGCTGCCCCAGCCTTTCGCTCAAGGCCGCCCGCGCCGGGGCATCGCCGCTGCGATGCGCCGCCACCGACGCCTTGCGCACGCCTTCGATGGCATCAAACACCGCATCGCCATCGGCAGCACGGATGACATCACCAAGCAATCGGCCCAGGTAGCGGACGTCTTCACGTTCGGACGCGACGGGAGAAGCGGGTGGGACCATCGCAACAGTGAAGCGTGTTGCAGCCTGCCTGTCGAGTGCTGCATCGCACAAATCGTCTGGAATCTGACGAAATTCACACCCTATATAGCTGGCGCGCGTGCCGCGTCGCCCGTATGGAATAGCCAACAATTGGGGGGAGATCGAACAATGATGCTGTGGACCGCGCCTGATCCTGCACCAAACCCGCGCCGGGTCACGATGTTTTTGAAGCTGAAGGGTCTCGACCTGCCGAGCACGGAATTGTCACTGTTCAAACGCGAGCATAAATCCGAAGCGGTGCTGGCCAAGAATCCGCGCGGCCAGGTGCCGTTCCTGGAATTGGATGACGGCAGCATCATCGCCGAAACCATCAGCATCTGCCGCTACCTTGATGAGCTTTACCCCACCCCGCCGCTGTTCGGCACCACGCCGTTTGAACGCGCCGAAACCGATATGTGGATTCGCCGCGCCGAAACCGCGCTGGGCGTTCCGGTTGGCCTCGCCTGGCAACACGGCCACCCGCTGACCGCCAATCTGGTCAAGCAGATCCCTGCCATGGGCGAAGCCGCCCGCGCCCAGGCGCAGGTGGCGCTGGCATGGTTTGATGGCCAATTGCAGAGCAGGCAATGGCTGGCCGGCGACCGTTTCACAATGGCCGATATCGCCCTGCTGACCACCGTTGATTTCGCCACTTGGATCGACATAAAAAGCCCTGCCAGCCTGACGAGGATTGCGGATTGGCAAGCCAGGGCCATGGCGCATCTGGCATAGCCAGTTCGTCGCAGATCGGCTTGTCAAATGCCCGCTGCAAGTTCAGGAACCATTGCGGACTACTGTCGGGGGATCAGATGAATCGCGTTGAACGTCGCATGGTGAATGTCTGGCTGGGCTGGGGCGCGCGCCTGCTGCCGTTTGCCAATGTTGCCACTGACAAGGTGCCGCTCAGCCGACTGCTACGACTTTCATTGATCCAGGTATCGGTTGGCATGTCGCTGGTGTTGCTGGTCGGCACGCTGAACCGGGTGATGATCGTTGAACTGAATGTGCCGGCATCGCTGGTTGGCATCATGCTGTCGCTGCCGTTGCTGTTCGCGCCGTTCCGCGCCGTCATCGGCCATCGGTCCGACACCCACCAATCGGCGCTGGGTTGGCGGCGGGTGCCCTATATCTTCCGCGGCACGATGATCCAGTTTGGCGGCCTCGCCATCATGCCCTTTGCGCTACTGGTGCTGTCCGGCGCGCTGAATTCGGCCAATGCGCCGGTGTGGATTGGGCGGACGGCTGCCGCTGTCGCGTTTCTGCTCGTCGGTGCCGGGATTCATATCACACAAACAGTGGGCCTTGCCCTTGCGACTGATCTTATCGATGAAGAGGATCAGCCCAATGTCGTCGGGCTGATGTATGTCATGCTGTTGGTCGGTTCCATCATCAGTGCGCTGGTTTTTGGCTGGGCACTGGCCAACTTTACATCCGGCCGCCTGATCCAGGTAATCCAGGCCTCCGCCGTCATCACCATCCTGCTCAATGGAATTGCGATCTGGAAACAGGAAACCCGGCGTCCTGCGCATCTTCGCACCGAACCGGAACCGGAAGCCGATACATTTCGCCAATCCTGGGACAAATATATCGGCCAGGCGCACGCCCTGCGCCGGCTGCTTGCCGTCGGTTTCGGCACACTGGCGTTCAGCATGGAGGATATTCTGCTGGAACCCTATGGGGGCCAGGTGCTCGGGCTGGGTGTTGGCGCGACGACCGAACTGACCGCGGCATTTGCCGGCGGCGGATTGGTCGGCTTTTCGATCGCCTCCAGCATTCTCAGCCGGGGTGGTGATCCGTTCCGCATGGCGAGCGCCGGGGCATTGATTGGTATTCCGGCGTTCTTGATGGTCATAATGGCTGCGCCGCAGCATTCGGTCACGATGTTCAGCATCGGTGTGCTGATCATCGGCTTTGGCGGCGGCCTGTTTTCGCACGGCACGCTGACCGCGACGATGAATTTTGCGCCAAAGTCCCAGATCGGTCTGGCGTTGGGCAGCTGGGGGGCGGTATCGGCCACAGCCGCAGGCATAGGTGCGGCGGTCGGCGGTGTCATCCGTGATGTCGTGATGCATTCTGGTTTTACGGGCGGCTTTCCACCCCAGGCTGCCGGTTATGTCATGGTCTATGCGCTGGAAGTGGTGTTGCTGCTGGTGACATTGGCAGCCATGTTCCCGTTGTTGCGGCCAACATTGGCACGGGGCACGATCGCCGCCGAATAACACCCCTCCCGTTGCGGGAGGCACGGGGCTCGGCACCTTGGCTGCGCCTGGTGTAAAGGTTGCCGACCCAGCTTATTCAGCCACGAGTCAGAACCGTCCCACCGGACAAACAGAAAAACGGCCGGGGCATTGCTACCCCGGCCATCTTTTGTATCTCATCTCCGGCAGGCCGGGGATGAAAGCCTTACTTCGCTGCTTCAGCCGGTGCTGCCATCGGCGCAGCAGGTGCTGCCATCGGCGCTGTGGAAACGGCGGCCTTTGCGCCACCTTCCCAATAGCCAGCGAACCAGGTCGTGTTGGTCAGGATCGAAGCGTGCACAAGCAGCACGGCCGTCACCAGAACCAGGAAGAACGCCGAGATACCGACGGTGGGGCTGACATACAGCCAAATCTTGCCTTCATTCATGATCAGTCCCCCCTATCAATGCAGCCAAGGCGTCAGCATGTACGCCAGGATATGGGCGAACACGGCGATCGCGAGAAAGATGCGGGAACCCCACATCAAGCCAGCCTGGATTTCTTCTGCTTCCTTAACGGTCAAACCCGTTGGGTAGACCTTTGTATCGTCTGCCATGCATCATCTCCCTTTTGAGACCCGCGATATTCGTTGTCCAGGCCGGATTCTCACCGATCTGCCCAACCAGTCTGGTCGCCCCCACGGCAACCAACCTGTCGTCCCACGAGAATCACATCTGCTGCCAAGCCGACTGAAGGAAACACTGTCTCCCCTGGCTTTCCCCGTGTTGCAACCATAGTATCGCCGCATAAGACTGTGTCAATGTGTCGCGAAGCAGATATTAAAATTATGTGTCGCAATTCAGGTCATTTTTTACGAAATCAGGTCCAATATCCCTTTCGCCTCGGGTGCAGGCTTAGACCAATCGGCTTTGGCGCAATGCCGCCGCCACAAAACCCGCGAACAACGGATGCGGATCAAAGGGCTTTGATTTCAATTCAGGATGAAACTGCACCCCGACAAACCAGGGGTGATCGGGCCGCTCGACGATTTCGGGCAACAACCCATCGGGCGACATGCCGGAAAAAATCAGGCCCTGTGCCTCCAGCCTGTCACGGTAGTGCACATTGACTTCATAGCGATGCCGGTGGCGTTCGCTGATCGACGTTGACCCGTAAATGCTCGCCGCCACCGAATTGCCGGCCAACGCCGCCTCATAGGCGCCCAGCCGCATGGTACCACCCAGATCGCCGCCTTCGGCGCGGGTTTGCAGGCCATCCGCGCTCATCCATTCGGTAATCATGCCAACGATCGGCTCTGCGGTGGGCCCAAATTCGGTCGTGCCCGCCGCCGTCACCCCGGCCTGGTTTCGCGCTGCCTCGATACAGGCCATTTGCATCCCCAGGCAGATGCCGAAAAACGGCACTTCGCGTTCGCGGGCAAAACGCACTGATGCGATCTTGCCCTCGGATCCGCGTTCGCCAAAACCGCCAGGCACCAAGATGCCGTGCATCGGTTCCAGCCGCGCCGCGACATCATCATGTTCAAAGTCTTCGGCATCCAGCCAGCGAATATTGACCTTGACCCGGTTGGCGATGCCGCCATGGACCAGTGCCTCGGTCAGCGATTTATAGGCGTCCTTCATGCCGGTGTATTTGCCGACAACGCCGATCGTGACCTCTCCTTCCGGATTGTGCAGCCGCGCCGAAATTTCGGTCCAGCGCGCCACATCGGGTGCCGGCGCATCGGTGATGCCAAAGGCCAGCAGCACCTGATCGTCCAGCCCTTCGGCATGATATTGCAGCGGCACATCATAGATGCTGGGCGCATCGAGCGCCGCGATCACCGCTTCCTTGGCCACGTTGCAGAACAGCGCGATCTTGGCACGATCGCTGTCGGGCAGCGGGTGTTCGGATCGGCAGACCAGCACATGCGGCTGGATGCCGATACCGCGCAGTTCGGCAACGCTGTGCTGGGTCGGCTTGGTCTTCAATTCGCCGGCTGCCGCCAGATAGGGCACCAGCGTGCAATGGATATAGACAGCATTGGCGCGGCCGACATCGGCGCTAAGCTGGCGTATCGCCTCCAGGAACGGCAGCGATTCGATATCGCCGACAGTGCCGCCGATTTCGCAGAGCACGAAATCCAGGCCTTCGGTTTCGGCCAGCGCAAAGGTCTTGATGGCGTCCGTCACATGCGGAATCACCTGCACCGTCGCCCCCAGGAATTCGCCCTTGCGTTCCTTGGCGATGATGTCCTGATACACCCGCCCGCTGGTGATGTTGTCGGTCTGGCGCGAGGCGACGCCAGTGAAGCGTTCGTAATGGCCCAGATCGAGATCCGTCTCTGCACCATCATCGGTCACATAGACTTCGCCATGCTGATACGGCGACATCGTGCCGGGATCGACGTTCAGATAGGGATCGAACTTGCGGATGCGGACGGTATAGCCACGCGCTTGCAGCAGTGCAGCCAGCGAGGCGGCCATCAAGCCCTTGCCAAGCGATGAGACCACGCCGCCGGTGATGAAAATAAACCGGGTCATGGGAGAAAAGCCTTAGCCCGGTTTGGTGGCGGAGCGCCAGTGGCCCCACAAGATTTGGTGTGGATAAACACAATGCGCGGTCAGAATGCGAGGGTGAGGGACCACGGCCCCTCACCCCCTTTTTCATTTTACCCCAATGAAGGGCAACGGTGCGCTGCCACCGGTGTAGGTCGGCAGCTTGCCGTCCCATTTCTCGACGGCCCGCAGAGTGACGATCTCCGGATTGGTCCGAATCGCCTCGGCTTCAACCTGCATCGACTTTGCATCGCCCTCGGCGCGCGCCAGTCGCGCCTCGGCATTGGCGCGCGCTGTCGCCACATTGGCCTGCGCTGCCAGCGCCGCCTGCTCATTGGCGATCTTGGCGTTGATCTGCGCCAGCACCGCGTCGGGCACGATTATATTGCCGGCCCAGTACAGTTGTTCGACCTGCAGCCCGACAGGCGTGAAATAGCGCTGCACATCGCCCAGCGCCGCATCGACCAGCGCCGCCTTTTGCGGGCCATAGATTTCCTCGACGCCCAGCCTTGACGCACGCTCGACGATGGCATTGCGGATGGCATTGCGCAGCGGCCCGCTGATGATCGCATCCATGTCGGCGCGATAGCGCTGGAACAGGATCGGCGCCCGTGTCGGATCGACATGATAGGCGACCGCGATATCGGCGCGCAGCGCGAGGCCGTTCTTGTCTTGGAAATTGAAGCTTTCATCGACCGTATTCTGCTCGTTGGGCGACTGCGTCCAGGTATAGGTGCGCGTAAACACCGGATATTCATAAATATTCACCCCGGGAGGCGCGAAATACCAGCCGACCGGCAGCGCCCGCGAGGCCACCCCGGCATCGCTGCCGATATTGTTGACGCGGATGCCGACATAGCCCGGCAGCACGCGAAAGAACGCCTGTTGCAGGAACGCGCCGGCCAATATCACAAGCAGCAGCACCAGCGCGACAAAGCCGCCGCGCGGCAACCGGCGACGCACCAGCGCGCCGCCATCAAAGTCCGTCATTGTCAGGATCCTCTGGATCGAAAAATGGCCATAGCCGCGCGGCGCCCCTGGCCAGGCCACAGGGAACGCCCAGGTAAATCAGCAGCGCGAGCACATTGGCGTCGTCGCGATGGGCGTTGAGCAATTGCGGACCGATGAACAGCAGCAGCCATAGCGCCAGCACCAACGCCGCCGGGGCGAGGATGGCAGTGACGACCCTGGGGTTGCGCCTGAACATCGTATCCAAAGCGCGGTATACGCTTCTGCAACGACCGCTACTGCTGCTATCGGCGCAGGGGAGCCATGTTGCGGCGGTATGTCGCCGCAACAGAGGCCGAACGCTCAGTCCGTCTCGATCCGGGAATTGGCCTTGGTATCGGGCAGCGAGATCGCCGCCACCAGCGCCACCCCGCACATCAGCGCGACATACCAGAAAAACCCCGATTCATGCCCCGATGATTTGAACGCCAGCGCCACATATTCGGCACTGCCGCCAAACACCGCAACGCCAATGCCATAGGGCAGGCCAACCCCCAGCGCGCGGACATTGGCGGGGAACATTTCGGCCTTTACCAGCCCCGAAATGGCGGTGTAGCAGCTGAGCACCGTCAACGCCGCCATGATCAGGATAAAGCCCTGCATCGGATTGGTCACCTGCCCGATGGCCGTCATCGCCGGCACCGTCAGCAACAGGCCGAGCGTACCAAAGGTGATGAGCAGCGGCCGCCGGCCAATGCGATCCGACAGCGCACCGAACAGCGGCTGCAACACCATATAGCCCAGCAGCGCCAGCGCCGAGACATTGGTGGCCTGCGGCTTTGTCCAACCAGCTGACAACACAAGATATTTTTGCATATACGTGGTGAAGGTGTAAAAGGCCAGGCTGCCCCCTGCCGTCAATGCCAGCACCGTCCACAGCGCGCGCGGATGGGCGAGCAGGCGCGTCATCAGCCCTTGATGCTCCTCGGCCTTCACCGCCTGAAATGCCGCGGTTTCAACCAGCGACCGGCGCAGGAAAAACACCAGAATCGCGCAGGCGGCGCCGACCATGAACGGCACTCGCCAGCCCCAGGCGTTGAGCTGTGCCTCGGTCAGCCAGGCTTGCATCGCAACCAGCAGCCCCAGCGCCAGCAATTGCCCGCCGATCAGCGTGACATATTGAAAACTGGCGAGAAAGCCGCGGCGTTTTTCATCGGCGACTTCGCTCATAAAGGTTGCCGAGGCACCATATTCGCCGCCGACCGACAGGCCCTGCACCAGCCTGGCAAACAGCAGCAGCAGCGGCGCAAGAATGCCGGCCTGCGCGTATGTCGGCGCCACCGCAACGATCAATGAACCGGCGCACATCATCGCCACCGACAGCGTCAGCGCCGCCTTGCGACCTTTGCGATCGGCGTAAATGCCCAGCAACCAGCCGCCTATCGGCCGCATCAGAAAGCCAACCGCAAACACCGCCGCGGTATTCAGCGCCTGCGCCAGCGCATCGCCCTTTGGGAAAAATGCCGGGCCGAAATACAGCGCGAACGCCGAATAGGCGTACCAATCATACCATTCGACCAGATTGCCGGCCGAACCGCCCAGGATCTGCCGCGCCTGATTGGGGCGCCCCTGCACTAGCGGGCGAGCGGCACGCCGGTGGGGGCCGGGGTCGTTGCCGGCGCGGCAGCAGGCACGCCGGGCAAAGCGGCCGGCGCGGTTGACACCGGGGCCGCAGCCTTTGCCAGGCTGGTATCAATCGGCTTTACCTTGTTGGTGTTCGCCGCCAGCACCGCCAGCACAATCGACGATGCGACAAACAGCGACGCCAGCACCGTTGTTGACCGGGTGAGCAGATTGGCCGCGCCGCGCGCCGTCATCAGGCCGCCACCGGTGCCGCCGCCAATGCCCAGGCCGCCGCCTTCGGATTTTTGCAGCAGGATGACGCCGACCAGGGCCAGCGCGATGATCGTGTGAACGACAAGCAGAAAGGTAATCACGGCGAAACTTTCGGGGGCCAGGGCAATGCGGCGATGTAGCGACGCGAGGGAAGAAGGGCAAGCGGCGGGGTCAGACGGCCCGTGCGATCCCCAGGAAACTCGCTGCTGTCAAACTCGCCCCGCCGACCAGCGCGCCGCCAACCTCCGCCTGCCCCAGCAGAACTGCGGCATTTTCCGGCTTCACCGATCCGCCGTATAATATCCGCGTGCCCGATCCCGCCGCGCCATAGCGGGTGTGCAACTGCCTGCGAATAAAGCCATGGATGCTCGCCACTTCGGCAGGCGTCGGCGTGCGCCCGGTGCCGATGGCCCAGATCGGTTCATAGGCTATGATCAGGCCGTCGGACGCATCCGGCAACGATCCCGCCAACTGCCCGGCGACCACCGTCTCTGCCTCACCGGCATCGCGCTGCGCCTCGCTTTCGCCCACACAGACGATGACTTGCAGCTCCGCCGCCCGCGCCGCGATCGCCTTTGACCGCACAATTGCATCGGTTTCGCAATTGTCAGCCCGGCGTTCACTGTGCCCCACGATGACGAATTGCGCGCCGCAATCGGCCAGCATCGCCGCCGATACGCACCCGGTATGCGCGCCGCTGATCGCCGCATGGCAATCCTGCCCGCCGATCGGCACGCGCCCCGCCGCCGCCTTTACGGCGCGATCGATCAGGGTAAACGGCGGCGCCAACCACAATCCGGCCAGGCCGCTGTCGGCAATCGCGCTGATTTCGCCCAGGCTCACCGACGTCCCGTGCATTTTCCAGTTGCCGACAATCAAATGCTGCCCCACGCCGATCTCCTTTACGCCTGCCGCCTTGTGGCAACCCGCACCCGCCGTTACAAGCGCGCCTTTGCTGCCTTTCCCGGAATTTTGATGATCACTTTCTTTCGCAAATGGCTGACAAGCTGGCCGGCGCTCATCTTGCTTGGCCTGGTACTGGTCGCCTTTGCCGTCACCGGCGTTGGCGATCCCTTTGGTGGCAGCGCGCCCGGCGGTTCCGTTGCCAAGGTTGGCGGCAAGACGATTTCCGAGCCTGACCTGCTTGGCGCCTTTGACCGCGCCGTCAAAAATGCCCGCGCGCAAAATCCCGCCCTGACCCAGACCCAGGTGGCAAAGGAAGGCGGCGTCAACGTTATCGCCGGCACGTTGATCGGCCAGACCGCGATCGAACAACTGGCGGCACAAAACAAGATCGCGGCCTCTGATCGGGCCGTTGGCGCCGTCATCGCCGGCATCCCGGCGTTTCAGCAGGCCGGCAAATTCGATGAACCGACCTATCGCAACGTCATCGCCCAGCAACGCCTGTCGGATCGTGACCTGCGCGCCAGCATCGCCGGAGATATCATCCGCCGCCAGATGACAACCCCCGTCACCACCGCCTTGAATGTGCCCGATGGCATCGCCCAGGCCTATGCCCGGTTGCTGGTTGACATGCACAAGGGTGGTGTGGCGCTGGTGCCGCTGGCCGCAGTCGCGCCGCCGACTGGCGCCGAAATTGCCACATATTACCAGGCCAATGCAGCGCGCTTTACCGTCGCCGAGCGCCGCGCCTTTCGTTATGCCAATATCGATCGCGCCGCGATCGCCGCGGGCCTGAAGGTCAGCGACGCCGAAATCGCTGCTGCCTTTGCCAGGGATCCGGCCAAATATGGCGCCGCGGCCACCCGCAAGCTGCAACAGGTCGTGGTGCCCGCTGAAGCCAAGGCAAAGGCCATCGCTGCCGCCGCTGCAACCGAAGGTTTCGCCGCCGCTGCGCAGCGCCTTGCCGGTTTTGGCGCGGCTGACATCGAATTGGGTGAACAAAATCAGGCAGCCTTTGCCAAGGCCACCAGCCCGGCTGTTGCCGCTGCTGCCTTTGCAGCCCCGGTTGGCGGCATCACCGCGCCCGTGAAAACCGCGTTCGGCTGGAACATCGTCCGCGTCGTGGCGCTGGGCAGCGCCGGCAAGACGCTGGACCAGGCAAAGCCGGCGATATTGGCGGAATTGCAGGCCCGCGCCACCGAAACCGCTGTGTCCGGTGTGGTTGCAAAAATTGAAGACGGCGTCGATGCCGGCAAAAGCTTTGCCGATCTGGCCAAGGAACTGGGCCTGACGATCATCAGCCAGACGGCTGTCACCAAGGACGGCATCGCCCCCGGCGCCATCACCCCCCCTGCCCCGGACATCGCCGCGCTCGCCGCCAAGGCATTTCGCCACGAACCCGGCGATGGCGCAGCGGTTGAGGATATCGGCGGTGGCAAATTGGCCGTGATCGAAACCATGCAGGTGTTGCCATCCGCCCCGCAACCCTTGGCCGAAATCACCGCAATCGTGACGGCAGCCGCAACCCGTGACAAGGCATTGCAGGCGGCCAGGGCCAAGGCCGATATCATTGTTGCCGCCACCAGAAAGACCGGCGATTTCAACGCTGCTGTCGCGGCACAAGGGCTGGCAGCGCCCAAACCGCTGCAAGGCCGCCGTGTCGATGTTGCCCAGCAGCAGCAGGTGCCGCCGCTGATCCAGGCGTTCCTTGCCACCCCCGCCGGCACGGTCAAAATGCTGGCCGGGTCCGAAGGCTGGGTGCTGATCCATGTCGCTGCGATCGAACCCGGCGATCTGGCGGCGACGCCTGGATTGCTGGATGCCAGCCGCCGCGAAATCGCCGGCCAGGCGCCCGATGAATTCGCCGCCGCGTTTGCCGCCGCCGCCGGGCGCAGCGTCGGCGTAAAGCGCAACGATGGCGTAATCGCCGCCATCACCCGTCGCCTGTCAGGCCAGGATGTGAGCCAATAGCTTGACCGATTTTGGTTTGATTTCGCCGGATAGCGCCGGCTTTGCCGCGGGCCTGGCCAGCGGCAAAGCGCAACTGGTGTGGACGCGCATTGTCGCCGATACCGAAACCCCGGTGTCGGCGATGCTGAAACTGGGCGCCGCTGAAAGCGGTGCATTCCTGCTCGAATCGGTCGAGGGCGGCCAGGTGCGCGGGCGTTATTCGCTGCTCGGGCTGGATCCTGATCTCGTCTGGCGGGCCTATGGCGACACATCGGAAATCAACCGTCACTGGCGCACCGATCGCAACGCGTTTGCACCGGTGCCAGGCGGGGCGTTGGCGGCGTTGCGCGCGCTGGTGGCCGAAGCGCGCGCCGATGTGCCCGCTGAACTGCCATCGGCGCTGGCCAGCCTGGTTGGCTATATCGGCTATGAATCGGTGCGGCTGGTCGAACCATCGGTGCCGGCCAATGCGCCGTCGCCGCTCGGCTTGCCAGATATGGTGTTTGTCCGGCCGACACTGATCCTGGTGTTTGATCGGTTGAAGGACGAATTGTTCATCGTTGCGCCGGTGTTTGCAGCCGTTGATCCGGACCAGGCCCATGCCGCCGCCGTGGAAATGATCGAGGCGGCACAGGCAAGGCTCGCCCTGCCGCAACCGCCGCGTGTTGCCCCCCCCGCCAGGCTGCCCGATGGCAAGCCGGTGCCGCTGATCCCGCCGGCGCGCTATGCCGAAATGGTCGCAAGGGCAAAGGACTATATTTTGGCTGGCGATATTTTTCAGGTGGTGCTCGCCCAGCGCTTCAGCGTTGAATTTCCGCTGCCGCCGTTTGCGCTTTACCGGGCGCTGCGCCGCATCAACCCGTCACCATTCCTGTATTTCCTCGATCTGCCGGGCTTTGCGCTGGTCGGTTCCTCGCCGGAAATCCTGGTCCGGGTGCGTGATGGCGATGTCACGATCCGGCCGATCGCCGGCACCCGGCCACGCGGCAGGGATGCGGTGGCGGACGCCGAAAACCGCGCGTCGTTGCTCGCCGATGCAAAGGAACAGGCCGAACATCTGATGCTGCTCGATCTGGGCCGCCACGACACCGGTCGGGTATCATTGCCCGGCACCGTGACGGTTACCGATCGCGCCGGGGTCGAATTCTACAGCCATGTCATGCACATCGTGTCGAACGTGCGCGGTCGGCTTGATCCGCGATACGATGCCATTGACGCCTTGCTCGCCGGGTTTCCGGCCGGCACCGTCAGCGGTGCGCCAAAGGTCCGCGCCATGCAGGTCATCGCCGAACTGGAACCCGAAGCGCGCGGCGCCTATGCCGGCGGTGTCGGGTATTTCAGCCCGGATGGTGCAATGGATTCGTGCATCGTGCTGCGAACGGCGGTGGTGAAGGACGGCGTCATGCATGTCCAGGCCGGCGCCGGCATCGTTGCCGACAGCGTGGCCGAATACGAACAGCGTGAGTGCGAGGCAAAGGCCGGCGCGTTGATGGCGGCGGCGGGCGAAGCGTTGAAGGCCGCTGTCGCGCCCGGTTTCGGCCAATAACACGGCATGGTGCCAGGGTCGGCCAGACGACAAGGCGCCATTCAACCAGCCAGTTTCTCGAACGCCTGCATTGCCGCGAGCCACATCGGCGTCGCCGCCAGCGGTACGATGACAATTTGCTTGGCCAGCAGCGCGCCGCCGCCGGCAAGGTATGCCGGATGCGGCCGGCCACGGGTGCGCCAGTCATATGCCATGGCGGCGACCAGCAGCAGATCAGCGACAATGCCGGCAGGCAGGCTGAACGCCACCGGCGGCGGCCCGGCCGCGGCATCGCCAACGGCAAGCAGGAAGAATCGCGCCACCGCGGCCTGTAGTGCCGCAACCGTGGCGACGATGATCAGCCGCTTGTGGATCTCGGGCCGCCGCACATTGGCAAAGGCGATGCTGATGACCACGACCCAGAAAACCAGCGTCGATAACGGCACGATGGCAAACCGCCGCGCCGCCTCGCCAAAGCCGGCGGCATCGGCATCGGCGATCTGCCGCAGGACGACGAGCGGCACGCTGAAGGCCATGGCCGTGGCGAGCGCGACGCCGGCCAATCCCCAATCACGATGCGCCAGTGTCCGCCCGCTGGCGATCAGCGAGGTTTGGGCAAACAACAGGATCACCCAGGCCGAGAACAACAGACCGTGGATATAAAGGATCGGCGCGCCAACGATGTCACCACCCGCCATTCGCCCCCAAAAGGTCGGCGTGAAGCCACCAAAGGCGACCAGCACCATCGCACCGGTCAGCCCGACGTAGAAACGACTGCGGCCAGCGCGCGTGCCTGTGCCGATCGCTTCGATGCTCGACATCATCGTCTCCCCGTCAAGAGGCGCATGCATAGCAGGAATGGCGCTCGGCGATAAGACCGCCGACATATGCCGGCGGGGCGCGAAATCGGTTCCCCACTGGCGGCATTTGCCGCTATTGACGGCGCATGATCCTCGTCATCGACAATTACGACAGCTTTACCTTCAATCTTGTGCATTACCTGCAACAGCTGGGGGCGCAGACGAACGTGGTCCGCAATGATATGCTGACTGCGGGCGAAGCGATTGCCATGCACCCCCAGGCCATATTGCTTTCCCCCGGCCCCTGCACGCCCAATGAGGCCGGCGTATGCCTGTCGCTGATCGCTGCCGCCGCCGAAGCCCATCTGCCGCTGCTCGGCGTCTGCCTTGGCCATCAATCGCTCGGCCAGGCGTTTGGCGGCACCGTTATCCGGGCGCCGCAGGTGATGCATGGCAAAACCAGCGCCATCACCCATGACGGAACCGGTGTGTTTGCCGGCCTGCCCAGCCCGTATCGCGCCACCCGCTATCACAGCCTGACCGTGCAGGATGCCGATCTGCCGGCGTGTTTCGCCGTCAACGCCCGCAGCGAAGATGGGCTGATCATGGGGATGCGGCACCGCGAATTGCCGCTGCACGGGGTCCAGTTTCACCCTGAAAGCATCGCCACCGAACATGGCCATGCCCTGCTCGCCAACTTCCTGACCCTTGCCGGGATGACGCCGCAGCGGCTGGCGGCATGATCCTGCCCGATCCTGCCCGGCCGCTGGATGCCAATGCTGCAGCCGATGCCTTTGCCGCAATATTTGACGGGGATGTCGATGATGCAGCGCTGACCCAATTTTTGATCGCCCTGGCGACGCGCGGTGAAACCGTCACCGAAATTACCGCCGCCGCAACAGCGATACGGGCTCGCATGATCGCGGCTGCCCCGGCCCCGGATGCGATTGACGTTTGTGGCACCGGCGGCGACGGCAAGCACAGCCTGAATGTCTCGACCGCCGTCGCCATCACCGTTGCTGCCTGTGGGGTAAAGGTTGCCAAGCACGGCAACCGGGCCGCATCCTCCAGCAGCGGCGCCGCCGATGTGCTGGCGGCGCTGGGCGTCCCCGAACTCCCCCTTGATCGCCTTGCAGCCTGTTTGGAACAGGTTGGCATCACCTTTCTCCACGCCGCCCGCCATCACCCGGCCATGGCCCGCGTTGCACCGGTGCGCCGCGCCATTGGCCGCCGCACGATCTTCAACCTGCTCGGGCCACTCGCCAATCCGGCCGGGGTCAAACGCCAGCTTGTCGGCGTTTTCGCCGCCTGCGCCGCGCTGCCGATGGCACAGGCGCTCGCGGCCCTGGGCAGCGCCCGCGCCATGGTTGTCCACGGCGATGGCTATGATGAATTGACCGTCACCGGCGCCAGCGATTATGCGCTGGCCGCCGATACGATTACCACTGGCCGGATCTGCCCCGCTGATGTGGGCCTGGCCCTATCTGACGCCAGCGCCCTTTTCGGCGGCGATGCCGCCCATAATGCCGGCCGGCTGCGGGCGTTGCTCGCCGGCCGGCAGGATGCCTATCATGACATCGTCGTGCTCAACGCAGCCGCCGCTCTGACGGTCGCCGATGCCGCGCTGCCGCTTGCCGCTGCCGCAGCACAGGCCCGCACCGCCCTTGCCAATGGTGCCGCCGCCGATACCCTGGCCCGCTGGAGCGCGTTTCGATGACCGACACCTTGACCGAAATCTGCAACCACAAGCGCACGCTGGTCGCCGCTGCCAAACGGGCCCGCAGCCTTGCCGATCTTGAATCCGCCGCCGCCGCCGCCAGCCCGCCGCGCGGCTTCATTGCCGCCATCCACGCAACGCACGCCGCCAACCGCCCGGCGCTGATCGCCGAAATTAAAAAAGCCAGCCCGAGCAAAGGGTTGATCCGCGCTGATTTTGATCCCCCGACCCTCGCCCGCGCCTATCAAAACGGCGGCGCCACCTGCCTGTCGGTGCTGACCGAAGACCGCTGGTTCCTGGGCGGCGACGAATATCTGATTGCCGCGCGCGCTGCCTGCAGCCTGCCGGTGTTGCGCAAGGATTTCACCGTCGATGCCTGGCAGGTAATCGAGGCGCGCGCCATCGGTGCCGATGCCATATTGTTGATCATGGCCGCACTCAGTGATGCCCAAGCCGCCGAGCTTGAAGCCGTCGCCATCGCCCATGGCCTCGATGTGCTGGTCGAAGTGCATAATGCCGAAGAACGCGACCGCGCCCTGAAACTGAAAACCCCGCTGCTTGGCATCAACAACCGCAATCTCAAGACGTTGGCTGTTGACCTGCAGACTTCATTCGATCTCGCCGACACGCAAGGCCGCACGTTGGTCGCCGAAAGCGGGCTGTCCGCCCCGGCCGATCTGGCACGGCTGTCCGCGGCCGGCATCCAGACCTTTTTAATCGGCGAATCGCTGATGCGACAAGCCGATGTCACCGCCGCCACTCGCACCTTGCTGAAATTCGCCGCATGAGCCTGACCCACATCGATGATCATGGCGCCGCTCGCATGGTCGATGTCTCTGCAAAGGCCGCCACGCGCCGCGAAGCCATTGCCGAAGGCTTTATCGCCATCGCCGACCCCGCCCTTACCGCCATCCGCACCCAGGCCGTTGCCAAGGGCGATGTGATCGCCGTCGCCCGCATCGCCGGTATCATGGCGGCAAAGCGCACCGCCGATCTGATCCCGCTCTGCCACCCACTGCCTGTCGATGGCGTTACGGTCGATCTTGCCATCGAATCTACCGGCATCCGCGCCACCGCCACGATCGCCACCACCCATGGCACCGGCGTGGAAATGGAGGCACTTACCGCCGTCGCCGTCGCGCTGCTGACCATTTACGACATGGCAAAGGCCATGGACCGCGGCATGACGATTTCCGGCGTGCGCCTGCTCAAAAAATCCGGTGGGCGTTCGGGTGAATGGCGGGCGGGCGAATAATGGCGCTGCTGTCGGTTGATGATGCACTGGCCCGCCTGCTCGCCGCTGCGACCCGGCTGGGCAGCGAAACGATCCCGATCGAACACGCCGGCGGCCGCATCCTGGCCGCAACCGTTACCGCCACGCTGACCCAGCCCCCATTCGACGCATCGGCAATGGACGGTTACGCCATCCGCTGGGCCGATATGCCCGGGCCATGGCGCCTGGTCGGCGAAAGCGCCGCCGGGCGAGGCTGGAATGGCGCGGTCGGCAATGGTGAAGCCATCCGCATCTTCACCGGCGCGCCGCTGCCCGCCGGTGGCGACACCATCGTTATCCAGGAAGAAATCGACCGCGACGGCGCCACCGCCAGCCTGGCCGGCGAAGGCCCGCCGCACCCGGGCGCCCATATCCGCCGCGCCGGCCAGGATTTCGCCGCCGGTGACACGCTGGCACATGCCGGCGACCGGCTGACCCCGCCCAGATTGGGGCTGCTCGCCGCCGCCGGCCATGGTGAACTCTGCGTGGTGCGCCGCCCCTGCGTTACCCTGATCGCCACCGGCGATGAACTGGTGCCACCGGGGGTGCGCCCCGGGCCCGATCAGATTGTTTCTGCCAATGGAGTCATGTTGCGGGCGCTGTTCACATCCGCCGGTGCGACTGTCGATGACCCCGGCATCATCCCCGATCGGCGCGAAGCACTTGCCACCGCGCTGACCGCAGCCACGGGAGACATCATCGTCACCATCGGCGGGGCCTCTGTCGGCGACCATGATCTTGTCGTCCCGGTATTGCGCGGGCTTGGCGCCAGCATCGATTTCTGGAAAATCGCGTTGCGACCTGGAAAGCCGGTGCTGGCCGGACATCTGGGCGCTCGCCAGGTCATCGGCCTGCCGGGCAATCCGGTGTCGGCCTATGTTTGTGCGCTGCTGCTCATCTGGCCATTGCTGGCACGGCTGGGCGGCCGGCCCGAGACATTGCCGGTACGCCGCTTGCCGCTTGCCGCCGGGCTGCCAGCCAATGGGCCCCGCCGCGATCACCTGCGCGGGCGTCTGGTGGACGGCGCGGCCGAGGCGTTTGGCCGTCAGGATTCCGCGCAGCTTGCCCACCTTGCCGCGGCCAGCCTGCTGATCGTTCGGCCACCCGATGCGCCCGCCGCCGCCGCCGGCGAGATGGTTGACTGCATCGCGCTTGACATGTTCCAGATCGTTTCCTAAACGTTCTCCCATTGTTCTTTACTGTGTTGATCACGGGAGGTTTTGATGCTGACGCGCAAGCAACAGGAACTGCTCAGTTTCATCGATGATCGGCTGCGTGCCGATGGCGTTTCGCCATCATTTGAGGAAATGAAGGAGGCGCTGCAGTTGCGTTCCAAATCGGGCGTCCACCGCCTGATCAACGCACTGGAGGAACGCAGCTTCATCCGCCGCCTGCCCAACCGGGCGCGAGCGCTTGAGGTGCTTCGGGTGCCGGATGCCTTAAAGGGTGTCAAGCCGGCGCTGAAACTCGTCACCACCCCGGCGCGGCCGCCGGTGCAGGCAATGATTGCCGCCAATGATACCGTCATCGTGCCGCTGCATGGCCGCATTGCCGCTGGCCTGCCGATGGAGGCCATGGAAAGCGATCGCTCGCTGTCTGTGCCTGCCGCATTGCTAGGGCCCGGCGATCATTACGCGCTTGAGGTCTCGGGCGATTCGATGATCGACGCAGGCATTTATGATGGCGATTACGCGCTGATCCGCCGCTGCGACGATGCCCGCGATGGCGAAATCATCGTCGCGCTGATCGACGGTGAGGAAGCGACGCTGAAATACCTGCACCGCGACAAAAACATGATCCGGCTGGAACCGGCCAACACCGCCCATCAGGCGCAGATTTACGCCGCCAGCCGGGTGCGCGTGCAGGGCAAACTTGCCGGGCTGCTGCGCCGCTATCATTGATTGGGGCATTGATTGGGGCATTGATCGGGGGCTGGCCATGTCACGCATCAACTATGTCGAACTCGCCGTCACCGATCTGGCAGCTGCGCAAACTTTCTACGAGGCCGTCTTTGACTGGCAAATGACCGGTTACGGCCCGACCTATGCCTGCACCACCAACGGCACCACCGATATCGGCCTGCAGGCCGATGCCGCCGAAGCCCGGCCAAAGCCCCTGCCCGTCATCCAGGTCAGCGACATCGATGCCACCCTCGCCCGCATCACGGCGGCTGGCGGCAGCATCATCCTGCCGATCTTCGCCTTCCCCGGCGGCCGGCGCTTCCATTTCCACGATCCCGCCGGCAATGAACTGGCGGCAGCGCAATATACTTAACGGCAAGGGCGCTCGATTAAAAACAGGCCGCCCGTTCCGGAAACCATAGCAACAGCCGGACGCCTCTTGCCGGTTTTGTCAAAGCGGCGCACCACGGCAGTCTATGGCCCTGTTCCTGATCAATTTTGCTGTTGCCCTGGGCATTGGCCTGGTGATCGGTCTGGAACGTGAACGCAGCAAGGCGGCCGAGGCTGCTGCGGGCGCAGGAACCGCCGCAGGTTTGCGCACTTTTGCGCTGGTCGCGTTGGTGGGCGCAATCGCAATGCAATTGGGCGGCCCGATGCTGCTTGGCGCTATGGCGTCCGTTGTTGCGGTCTTTTCGATTGTTGCCTACCTTGGCCGCCGCCGCGATCACCCCGGACTGACAACCGAAATGGCCCTGCTGGCGACCGCGCTGCTTGGCGGGATGGCGATCACCAGCCCCCAGCTTGCCGGCACGATCGCGATCGTCATCGCCGGCCTGCTGGCGATGAAGCCAGCCCTGCACCGCTTTGCCCGCGGCTGGCTGACCGAGGCAGAGGTAGGCGACGGGTTGGTGCTCGCCGTGGCGACGATCGTCATCTGGCCCAGCCTGCCTGACCGAACGATGGGCCCCTATGCGGCGATCAATCCCCACCTGCTCTGGCTGGTGGTGATCCTGGTGCTTGCCATTGGCGCTGTTGGCCATATTGCCGTGCGGCTGATTGGTCCGCGCTTTGGACTGTCGGTCTCGGGCCTGGCATCGGGCTTTGTTTCCAGCGTTGCCACCATCGGCGCCATGGGTAGCCGCGCCCGTTCCGAGCCCGAAACGCTGATCGCAGCTGTTGCCGGTGGCACGCTTTCCAGCCTGGCAACCTTTGTGCAGATGGCGATGATACTCGCCGCTGTCAGCATGCCGGTGCTGCGCGCCTTTACGCCGATGCTGATTGCCGGCGGCGGCGTCATCGCCGTGTATGGCGGCCTGTTCCTGCTGCAGGCAGCGCGGAGCACGGCGCCGCCGCCTGCTGCCGAACGGCGCGCCTTCAGCATCGTCGCGGCCTTGTTATTCGCGGCTTCGCTGGCCGCCATCATGATGCTGACCGCCGCCGCACAGCCGCTGCTCGGCAATACTGGGGTGGCACTGGGTGCGGCGCTTGGCGGAATCGTTGACACTCACGCCGCCGCGATGTCGGTCGCAGCCTTGGCAGCAAGCGGCCGGCTGGCGCCCGATGCTGCCATCATCCCCATCCTTGCGGCGATGACAGCCAATGCGAGCATGAAAATCGGCATGGCCTTCACCACCGGCGGCCTTGCCTATGCGCAGCGCATTGCCGGGGGCATCATCCTGTCGATGGCGGCGGCCTGGGGTGCTGCATTGTTGATGTGAGTAGCCGGCGGGCTGACGTTATGCGCTGCCGAAACCGATATCCTGTCCTGCAGGCCCCCGGATCGCTATGTTTTAACGCCCGAGGCAATCGATGCAGCGCCGCTTTCACAATCTGCACAAGGTCATGATCGCTGGCATTTGCTGACTGTGAGGCGAAACACCGCTCCGCCAGAACGTCAGTGTTTTGGCTCCTGGCACTAACGTTCCGATCGGATCATGACCGCTGGAACGTCAAAAAATAGCGCCGCCAATGTCTGGCGCTCGAAACCTTGCCTTACAAATCGAACGCGCAAATATCCTGAAAAATGTTTAGTGTCATAGGCTTGTCTTTTGCGCCCTATGCCACGCCGGCACCTTTGGCCGCCAGGCATGATCGCCAATGCGTTCGTGCACCGTTTCGACCCGGCCGGCACCAAGCCACACCGCAACCGCCCCGTTTTCGCCCAGATACGCCCGATCCAGCCTTAACCAGTGCGGCCGGCACCACTCTGGCATCCGGCGATCGCTGATGACGATGTCGGCGGTGGCACAGGCCGGTTCAAAGCTAGCCCGATCGACAAAATCGCGCGACAGCGTCGCCAGCAGCCTCCATTGCCGGCCGCCGCGCCGCACAACGCTGACACACGCATCGGCGCTGCACGCCATGCCGGGCAGATCGGCAAAGGCCGCCGACCCATCGCCGCTGACGTCCAGCCCCAGCGCATCGCCCCACATGTTTTTCAAAAAATCCCCAGTCCGCGGCCGCAGCAAACCCAGCCGGCCGTCGGCCAAGCGCAGCGCCGCGTGCCGCCCATCGCTGCTGACCAGCAGGTCGGCCGGCACCGCAGCAATCGCCATCACCATGCCGACCGCACCCAGGCCTGCCCCCCACCAGCGCAGCCGCGTTCGCCACAATGTCAGCCACAGCCCGCCGGCAATGATCATCGCATAGGCGGCAGCCGGCATCGCGGGCAGGCGGACGACCGCGCCAGGCAGGTTTGCGGTGGCATTGGCCAGATCGATCAGCCATTGCATCGACCAGCCGACCGCCGGCCAAACCAGTGCGCCCAGCCCGACCAGTTCCGCAACCAATGCCAGAACCAACAGCGGCATGATGACAAAGCTGGACCAGGGAATTGCCAGCAGATTGGCGAGCACGCCATACAGCCCGGCGCGATTGAAATGGTACAGGCCAATCGATGACAGCGCCAGTTCGGCCACCAACCCGCTGACCACCAGCGCCAGCAAATGCCGGCCCAACCGATGCAGCCGGCTCTCATCCTCACTGCGAAGGGTCAGCCAGCGTCCGAGCGCCGATTCATACAAGGCAACGATCGAAATCACCGCGGCAAAGCTTAACTGAAAGCTGGGGCCCAGCAGAGCCTCGGGCCGCACCGCCAGGATGATGAACGCCGCCGCCGCCAGCAGGCGCAGCGAAAATGCCTCTCGCCCGATGACCATGCCGAACAACACGATCAGCGTCGCCAATATGGTCCGCACCGTCGGCACCTCGCCACCCGCCAGCAAGGTATAGGCGATGCCGATCAGTGCGGCGATTCCGACCGCAATGGTCTTGACCGGCCAACGCAGCGCAATCCATGGCGACAGCGTCAACATTTTGCGCACAAGGAAAATCGCTCCGCCCACCACAACGGCGATGTGCAGCCCCGAAATCGACAGCAAATGTGCCAGCCCCGAATCGCGCATTGCCTGAGCCGTCTGCAACGGAATCGCACCTTGGTCACCGGTGACAAAAGCCGCTGAGATCGCCCCGGATTCGCCGGGGATCGCACGGCGGATCCGCACCGTCAGACTGGCTCGCGCTGCATCCAGCCAGGCAAGTGCCCCCGATGGCGCTGGCGCCAAGGCTGTAACCCGCAGTTTTCCCATCGGGAACCCGGTTGCGCCAATGCCAGCAAACCAGGCCCGCCGCGCGAAATCATAACCGCCCGGCACCGCCGCCGCCGCCGGGGGTGACAACATCGCCCGAACTGCCACCCGGGCGCCCGGTGCCAGCGCCGCCGTCGCGGCACCGCGGACCGTCAACCGCACCAACGGCGGCAGGCCAAGACCATCATCCGGCGCCACCAGCACGCGGACCAGGTCACGGTCTGGCCGGATTTCCAGCCCAGTCACCACGCCGGCAAGCCCGATGACCATCCGGTGATCGAGCACCGGATGCGCCACCCGCGCCGAGCGCCATTCGGCAGCACCCATACCCGCCAAAGCCAGCAACCCCGCTACCGCCAACGGCCGCACGCGCACCAACAGGCCAGACGCCGCAAGCCCGGCCAGCGTCACCCCGCAAGCCAGCCGCTGATCCGCCCATGGCAGCAAGAACCAGGCCGCCACGCCGCCCGCAAAGGCCACCGCCAGCCACAACGCCATGGAATCCCGCTCGGCATCGACGAACGCCCACCAGCGCACGATAACGGCCCCGGCAGCAGTTTGAACCGCCCCTGCACTTCTGCTAGTCACCGCGCCAACCGACGACACCATGCCGGTTTTGCCCCATATCCCTCCGCCCGAACCCCGAAATTACAGCATTGGACAGAAATTTGATCGGCGCAAGCGAGCCAGGCAAGGTCGTGACGCGGTTCGCCCCGTCGCCAACAGGGTTCCTCCATATCGGCGGCGCCCGGACGGCGCTGTTCAATTATCTGTTCGCCCGCCACCATGGCGGCGAATTTCACCTGCGCATCGAAGACACCGATCGCGCCCGTTCGACCGAGCCGGCCATTGCTGCCATTCTGGATGGGCTGACCTGGCTGGATTTTGAATGGGACGGCGCGATTGTCTATCAATTCGCCAGAGCCGCGCGCCATGCAGAGGTAGCGCACCAATTGCTGGCCGCCGGTCATGCCTATCGCTGCTATGCATCCCCCGAGGACCTTGAAGAGATGCGCGCTGCCCAGCGCGCCGCCAAACAGCCGATGCGCTACGACGGCCGCTGGCGTGATCGGACAGATTGGCCGAATGACGCGCCCTTTGTGATCAGGCTGAGAGCGCCCCAAACTGGGAGTGTGACCATCAATGACCTGGTGCAGGGGCCGGTTACTGTCGCCAATGCCGAATTGGACGATATGGTCCTGTTGCGGTCGGACGGCAGCCCAACTTATATGCTGGCAGTGGTCGTTGACGATCAAGACATGGGGGTGACGCATGTCATCCGCGGTGACGATCACCTCAACAACGCGTTTCGCCAGTTGGCGCTGATCCGCGCGATGGGATGGGCTGAACCGCATTATGCCCATATCCCATTGATCCACGGAAGCGATGGCGCAAAGCTGTCCAAACGTCATGGCGCGCTGGGCGTTGATGCCTATCGCGACGATCTGGGATTGCTGCCCGAAGCGGTGGAAAACTATCTCCTCCGCCTTGGTTGGGGGCATGGTGATGATGAATTCATCAGTCGAGCGCAGGCTGTCGAATGGTTCGACCTTGCCGGTGTCGGGCGTGGCCCGGCACGCTTTGATCTCAAGAAGCTGGAATCGGTCAATGGCCATTACCTTCGTGCCGCCGATGATGCCCGACTGACGGCGCTGATCGACACGAAAGTCGGCGGGGTAATCGGCCGTGACCTGACCGCCGATGATCGCAATCTGTTGCAGCGCAGCATGAGCGAATTGAAGAAGCGTGCAGCCAATCTCAATGACTTGGCGTCTAGCTCGCTGTTCCTGCTTCGCAGTCGCCCAATTCCGATGGACGATGGTGCGGCGAAACTGCTAGCATCTGCCGGACTGGGAAATTTGGCCCGGGCACGCGCCGCATTGGCCGGCGTAGCGGATTGGTCGGTGCCGGCGTTGGAGACAGCAGCAAGGGCATTGGCCGAAGCGGAGGCGGTGAAACTGGGGCAGATTGCGCAGCCATTGCGGGCAGCCGTAACCGGATCCAGCCAGTCGCCGGGGTTGTTTGACGTAATGGCCGTGCTAGGCCGGGATGAAGTATTGGGGCGCATCGATGATGCGCTGATCGCAACGCAAGAAGGGGCAAGCGCATGACCGAACCCGCGAAAATGACACTCGATGATATGACCAGTGACTATCCGGTGATAGCCGGCAGCGTTGGCCCCGAAGTCATCGACATCCGCAAACTATATGCCAAAACCGGGCGTTTCACCTTTGATCCGGGCTTTACCAGCACCGCCGCCTGCGAATCCAAGATTACCTACATTGATGGCGATGCTGGCATTTTGCTCTATCGCGGCTATCCGATCGATCAACTTGCCGAACAATCCAGCTTTCTTGAAGTTGCGCACCTTCTGCTTAATGGCAATCTGCCCAATTCGGAAGAACATGCTGAATTCAGCCGGAATATCACCCGGCACACCATGATCCATGAACAGTTGGCGCAATTTTACCGCGGTTTCCGCCGCGATGCGCACCCCATGGCGATCATGTGCGGCACTGTTGGTGCCATGGCGGCATTTTACCATGATTCCACCGACATCCACGACCCACAGCAGCGTATTATCGCCAGCCATCGGTTGATTGCGAAAATGCCCACGCTTGCGGCAATGGCTTATAAATATTCGGTCGGGCAGCCGTTCGTTTACCCCGACAATTCGCTTAGTTTTTCGGCAAATTTCCTGCGGATGACCTTTAGCGTGCCGGCTGAGCCCTATGTGATCGACCCCGTCGTCGAAGATGCGATGGAAAAGCTGATGATTCTCCAGGCCGACCACGAACAGAACGCCTCGACCTCGACTGTCCGCCTCGCCGGTTCGTCGGGCGCGAATCCCTTTGCTTGCATTTCTGCCGGCATCGCCTGCCTGTGGGGCCCGGCGCACGGCGGCGCCAACGAAGCAGCTTTGAACATGCTGCGCGAAATCGGCCGCCCCGAACGCATTCCGGAATTCATCGCCCGAGCAAAGAACAAGGATGATCCATTCCGCCTGATGGGTTTTGGGCATCGCGTTTACAAAAATTACGATCCGCGCGCCAAAGTGATGGCCAAGGTTGCAAAAAACGTGCTCGACAAACTTGGTATCAACGATCCGATCTTTGATGTCGCCCGCGAACTTGAACACATCGCACTCAATGACCCCTATTTCATCGACAAGAAACTTTATCCCAATGTCGATTTTTATTCTGGTGTTGTCATGTCGGCAATCGGCTTTCCGACGTCGATGTTCACCGTATTGTTCGCAATGTCGCGGACTGTCGGCTGGATCGCACAATGGACTGAAATGATGGAAGATCCCGAACAAAAGATTGGGCGTCCGCGTCAACTTTATACCGGCCCCACGCACCGTGATTATGTACCGCTTGCCAACCGCGGCTGATTGATCGCGTTGTTTGTTGGAGTCTGCGGGCGACCGCGCCGGAAAGGGCTTTGTATGCGTATCCGTTACTTTCTGGCTGCATTGATGTTGGGCATTGCCGCGCCGGCGGCCGCTGGCCCATTTGCCGAGGTCGGCGATCGCCAGTTGCGTCAGGATGTTGAAACGCTGCATGCTGCCGGGCTGATCGAGGGGCCTATCGACAGTTGGCCGTTGCCTTGGGCGCAAATCGACGCCGGCGTCGCCCGGGCCCAGGATGGCCGCCAGCTTGATCCCTATCTCAAGGCTGCGGCTAACCGGTTGGACAGGCTCGGTGATTTCGCCGCCCAGCGTGTCGCTGTTGAAATGCAGCTTTCGGCGACCAATTTGCCATCCGTCGCCCGTGATTTCGGCACGCTGGCGCGGGCCAGGGGCGATGCGTCGGGGAAGGTGGAATTCAACGGCGACAATGTCAGCATTTCGCTTGGTGCCGGCGTTCGCAGCGGCCAGATCGGCAAGGCTTATAACTTCGAACCCTCGATGATCGCCGTGCGGCTGGGCAATTGGTCGGTTTACGGCGGCTGGACCCAGGAATGGTTTGGCCCCGGCCAGGATGGCGCGCTGCTGTTTTCCAACAGCACCCGGCCGTTTCCAAAAATCGGCATCAAGCGACTGATGCCCGACCCAATCGATCTGCCGATTCTGCGCTGGCTGGGGCCGATCCGGCTCGATCTGTTTGGCGGTGTGCTCGATGAGCGACGTCGCGATTATGACAATATTCTGACATTCGGCACCCGGCTCAGCTTTGCACCGACTCCGCGCCTTGAAATCGGCCTGAATCGCATGCAGCAATTGTGCGGAAAAGGGCGCCCGTGCGGGCTGAAGCAGATCGCCCAATCCTTTATCGGCGTCGGCAATGCCGACAATCCAACGCCGGGCAGCGTGGCAGCGTTCCTCAACCAGGCCGGGAACCAGATCGCCGGCTTTGATATCAGTTACACGCGGCGATTCGGCTCGGTCACGACGAAATTCTATTTCGAGGCAGAAGCCGAGGATTCGCAGCATATCATCATCGAACAGTTTGCGCGGATGATTGGCACGCATTTGTCGGGCCCTTGGGGTTCGCAAGGCGCCAGCTGGACAGCGAATATCGAATATACCGACACCCAGGCCGCCCAGTTCTTCCACGGCACGCCGCTTGAAAAAGTCTTTTCCAGCGAAAAAATTTATACCGGAGCATTGTATAACAACAGCCTTTACACCGCCGGTTTCAGTTACAATAACTTGCCAATCGGCTATTGGACCGACGGTGACGCTCGTAACCTGGCCTTTGCCGGATCGTTGACCGATACGAGCAACCGGCGCTGGTATGCGTCCGTGCGATCGGTGCATCTCAACATCAATAACGTCGGCAATCCACCGCGCGGCATCGCGTTGATCCCAAATCAGTTCATCGGATTTTACAGCTATCGAACGTCTTTTGATTCTGAAAAGTTCGCCATCCTGACCGGCGGAGCCGAAATACCAACGAAATTCGGCGACCTTCGCGTCGAGGCACGCTGGCAGAGCGATTCCCCTAACACCCCGGGCGTAACCAAGCCACGCGCGGCGCTGGAGTTGCAACTGCGTGAACGTTTTTAATTGGCCCAATCGCCCAAATCGAGAATAATCGATCAATTCGCAATCAGGGAACCCACGCCCATGTTCGCTCGCCTGTTCATCGATCACCCGCGCGCCGTCAATGAACGCTATTTCGAACATATGGCTGCAGCCTTTGGCGTTGGCGGCCGGCTGTTGCTCACGGCGGCGAAATGCCTGGTGCACGGCCTGGTTCCCGGCCTGTTTAAAACCGCCGGCAGCGATGCCATCCTGAAACTCGCCGGCGAAATCACTCCCCGTCGATTTGACCAGCCAACGCTTTGACCAGCAATGCTGTAGCACTGGCTTTTTCAGGATTGTACCATGCCCGATGAACTGGGATTTTCGCCCGAACGTCTGGCGCGGATCGATCGCTTCCTTGCCGAAAAATACACCGATCAATCCCGCCTTCCCGGCACGTTGGCGCTGATTGCTCGCCATGGTGACATTGCCCATCTGGGCGTCACCGGCCACGCCGATGTCGAGCGCGGCGTAAAACTCGCCGAAGACACGATTTTCCGCATCTATTCGATGACCAAGCCGATCACATCTGTCGCCTTGATGATGCTGGTGGAGGAGGGCAAGATCGCGCTGGATGATCCTGTCCACCGCTATATCCCGGCCTGGAAAGACCTCGCCGTTTTCGTCGCCGGCACCCATCGCACCGGGTTCCAGACCATGCCGACCGCGCGGCCCATGCAAGTCGTCGATCTGCTGCGCCACACGTCGGGCCTCACCTATGGCTTTCAACTGCGCACCAATGTCGATGCGGCCTATCGGTTCAACAAGATCGGGGAGATCGAAAAGGCCGGCACCCTGGCCGATATGATCGCAGCGCTGGGCACGATGCCGCTGGATTTTTCGCCAGGTGATGCCTGGAATTATTCGGTTGCTACCGATGTCTGCGGCCGGCTGGTGCAGGTCGTCAGCGGGCAGAATTTCGAAAATTTCCTGGCCGATCGCCTGTTCAAGCCGCTTGGCATGATCGACACCGGTTTCCATGTTCGCGCTGGCCAGGGCCATCGTTTCGCCTCCTGCTATCAACCCACCAAAGCCGGCACCATCGCCGTGCAAGATGATGCGGCGACCAGCAACTTCCTGAAACCGCCCAGCTTTGTCTCCGGCGGCGGCGGGCTTGTCAGCACCGCGGGCGATTACCTCAAATTCGCCCAGATGCTGCTGAACGGCGGCACCGCCAACGGCCAACGCTACCTCAGCCGCAAGACCATCGACCTGATGACCGCCAACCATCTGCCCGGCGGCCAGAGCATCGCCGCCATGTCGAAATCACTGTTCAGCGAGGCCGCCTATGATGGCATCGGCTTCGGCCTGGGATTTGCCACCACCACCAACGCCAGCCGCACCCTGATGCCGGGCAGTGACGGCGATTATTTTTGGGGCGGCGCCGCCAGCACCTTTTTCTGGATCGACCCGGAGGAAGATCTGATCGGCATCTTCATGACCCAGTTGATCCCGTCGAGCACCTACCCCGTCCGCCGCGAACTGCGCACCCTGGTTTACGCAGCGCTGGACGATTGAGGAGACGATTGCGGCCCAATTCGGGCGCGTTCGGGCGCGTTCGGGTGCGGATTTGGCCCGGTTTGCGGCATTTTTACCCGTGGTTCGGGGCGCACATCGGGCTGCCAGCCGCCGCTGCCTCACGGTGCCACGCCGCCACCATCGCGCTCATGTTCAAAAATATCGCCGTTCGGCACCCGTGCCAGCGCGGTCTGTTCCACCCGCTGCCAGGCCAGGTGCAGCGCCATATCCCAGGCCATGCGAAAATCCTGGGCATCGGGGTGGCGGCGCAGGCGATAAACCGAAGGCTGGCTCATCCCGGTCAGCCGCGCTGTGGGCAAAAACAAGGGCGCGCCCTGCCCCCAGGACGCGCCCTTCGACTGGCGACGAGCCGGAAGTTCAGCTGGCGGTGATGGCCCGGCGGCGACGCATCACGGCACCGGTTATGCCAAAGCCGGCGATCAGCATCACCCAGCTATCGGGTTCTGGAACCGCGACCAGCCCTAGCGATAGCCCTGTGGAATCGTTGAAATAAACGCCCTGTTTGTCGAAAATGAAGCCGACCGAATCGCCTACGGCGAGCGGGCCGAAGTCAAAATAGGAAGCCGACAGGTTGCCGGTGCCAAGGCTATCGACCGGATCAATGAACTGCAACACGCCGCCAGAGCGCAGGAAAAAGCTGATATCAAGGCCGCTGGGGTTGGTGTCCTGCACCGAAAAATTGGCGAGCAGCACATAGGTGGACAGCGTCGGCGCGGTGAATTCGACATAGACCGCGTCATCGCCATTACCGGGGTGGACGATCAACCGATCATCAGGAACAATCACGGATCCAGAGGTATGCGCACCCGCGGTGGTTTTGAACACGCCGGGCAGGCCGCCCAGGCAGATGGTGTTGGTGATCAGGCCGGCGCAGCCCGCCATGCCGGCACCGAACGGTGTGAAACTCTGGTTGACCGCGCTGAACGAGCCATAGCTGAAATTGCCGGCGCCTTGCGTGCCATCAAAGCTGGTAAAGGCATCATAGAATACCGCGGCCGAAGCGGGGACCGCGATCGCAGCGCTCGCAATAAGGGCAGTGGCCGCAAGGATATTTTTCAACACAATCGTTCCCCAAGATTATTTCCTGATATTACCATCATGCAATAAGCGTGCCATTTTGCCGCACGCTGGATATGACCCCGCGCCGGAATGAAAACTGTAAGGCTTGGTTTACACTTTCTTCCCATTTCGGACGCTTTGTTGCTGTGCAGCGCGAGATGTTGCGGCATGATCTCAACCCGCAAGAATATCTTGCTATTGCGAATCCGCCCTGTCCGCTACCAAGGCGCACACAGAGGAGTAATCGCATGACCGACTATACGCCGCCGAAAGTCTGGACCTGGAACAAGGAGAATGGCGGGCAATTTTCCGCCATCAACCGGCCCATCGCCGGGGCGACGCATGACAAGGAATTGGCCATCGGCAAGCACCCGATCCAGCTGTATTCGCTGGGCACCCCGAATGGCGTCAAGGTGACGATCATGCTGGAGGAGCTGTTGGCGCTGGGATACAGCGGCGCCGAATATGATGCCTGGCTGATCAACATCCGGGATGGCGACCAGTTTGGCAGCGGCTATGTCGCGATCAACCCCAATTCCAAAATTCCGGTGATGGTCGATCACAGCACATCGCCGCCGCAGCGGGTGTTTGAATCGGGGGCGATACTGCTTTACTTGGCCGAAAAATTCGGGGCATTTCTGCCCAGCGACCACGCGGCGCGGACGGAGGCCCTGTCATGGCTGTTCTGGCAGATGGGCAGCGCGCCCTATCTGGGCGGTGGTTTCGGGCATTTTTACGCTTATGCGCCGGTAAAGATCGAATATGCCATTGATCGCTTTGCGATGGAGGTGAAGCGCCAGCTTGACGTGCTCGATCGGCATCTGGCGACACATGAGTATATGGCCGGCAGCCAATACAGCATTGCCGATATGGCGATCTGGCCCTGGTATGGCGCACTGGTTGCCGGCGCTGCCTATGATGCCGCGGAATTTCTGGATACCGCCAGTTACACCAATATGCTGCGCTGGATGAAGGCGGTCGGCGAGCGGCCGGCGGTGCAGCGCGGGCGCATGGTCAACCGGGTGTTCGGCGCACCGGCCAGCCAATTGCACGAACGCCATGATGCGAGCGATTTTGACACCAAAACCCAGGACAAGGTGGCGCCGCCGCCAGAATGACGGCCGGCGCGCTACATCGGCGGTGCAACGCCATTGGTGCCCAGTGTCACCTGCTTTGTCGCGATGACGCCGCCGGGCATCGTCTGGCCGATCAGGAACACCGGCACGCCGGGCTTTAATTGCGCCAGCATCGCCGGGGCAAAGGCGACGATCGGCACGGTTTCGGGCACCAGCACCTGTTTGGTGCCGCCCTGATAATCGACCGTCAGCAGGCGCCCCTTGGCCTTGGTCTTGGCCTTGCCCTGTTCGGCGACGGTTGAGACATTGCCGTTGGTCATTGAACTTTTCTTGGTCAGATCCCAACCGCGATGGCCATCGCCGGTGCCGCGCATCGATTCCGGGAACACATGCACTTCCAGCGCGCGCAGCACGCCATTCTTGCCGGTTTCGGCGGCGGTGCCGATATAGCTGCCGGGCTTTATCGCATCCAAAGGAATGATGGTGACAGTGGCCGCCACGGCATCGGGGGCGAGCAAGACATTGACCGTCTTGCCTTCGCGGCTTTTCACCACCAGCGCGGTGCCGGCATAGCTGATGACGGTGCCGCGAACGATCAACGGCCCGGCGGCGATGGCCGATGATTTCATCGCGGCATTGGCCGCGACTGGCGACAGAGCCAGCAGCGCGGCGGCAAAAATAACAGATTTCATGGCTATCACTCCCCGGGTAATTACCAGCTATATGCGATGCGGGGCCGGCCGAAGCAACCGCACAGGGGAACACAGAATGCCGAAATCGACCGAATTGCAGGTGCGGCGTGATGATCTGGCGGCGATCAGCATCGTCCAGCGCGAATTGACGCCTGGTGCGGGTGAAGCATTGCTGCGCATCGACAGTTTTGCGCTGACCGCCAACAACATGACCTATGCGGCGCATGGCGTGGACATGGCCTATTGGGGATTTTTCCCGGCGCCGGACGGCTTTGGCATCGTGCCGGTTTGGGGCTTTGCCACCGTTATCGACAGCCGGGCAGAAGGCGTTGCGGCTGGCGAACGCTTTTACGGCTATTGGCCGATGGCGAGCCATGCGATCGTTACGCCGGGCAAGATCGGCCCGCGCGGTTTCACCGATATTGCGGCGCACCGGGCAAAGCTGCCGCCGGTGTATAACAATTACATCCCTGCCAGCCCAGCCTATGGGGCGGAGACTGTTCAGTCGCTGTTCCGGCCGCTGTATACCACGTCATTCGTGCTCGATCTGATGCTGGCGGATTCGCCGGCGAGGACGCTGGTGCTGACGTCGGCTTCGTCAAAGACCGCGCTGGGCCTGGCGCAGGCAGCGCGCGGGCGGCAGCGGGCGATTGGCCTGACATCGGCGGCAAACCGCGA
Source organism: Sphingomonadales bacterium (assembly GCA_038228305.1). Classification (GTDB taxonomy): domain Bacteria; phylum Pseudomonadota; class Alphaproteobacteria; order Sphingomonadales; family Sphingomonadaceae; genus Sandarakinorhabdus. The sequence goes on from JBBRPI010000005.1 coordinate 120,919, forward strand.
TTTCGTGGCCAGCACCGGTTATTATGACGCGATCATCGAATATGCCGATGTCGCCAGCCTGGCCGATGAAGCCGGCCCGGCCGCGCTGATCGATTTTTCCGGCAATGGCGATGTGCGGCGCGGCGTGCATGTGGCGCTGGGGGAGCGGCTGATCGAAAGCCATGTGGTGGGCGACACGCATTGGGGGGCGGCCAATGACGGGCCGCTGCCGGGGGTGACGCCGCAATTGTTCTTTGCCCCCAGCGTGATTGTGGCGCGGGTGGCGCAATGGGGGCCGGCGGGGTTTGAATCGCGGCTGACGGCGGCCTGGGGGCGGTTCATTGCCTCCACCGGCTGGCTGCGCGTGGATGAAGCGAGCGGCGCCGCGACGGTGGCCGCACATTGGCGGCGGCTGGCGGCCGGGCAGATCGATCCGGCAGAAGGGCTGGTGTTGACGGTCTAGGCGTTACCGCTACAGACGGCGCATAACGGTCTGTGGGGAGAGCGGATTTGGCGGGGATGGCAGCAGGCGTAACGGTGGCGCTGGATCCGAAACGGGATCGGCTGGTGATTGCCGCATCGGCGCTGGGCACCGTTTTCGAATGGTATGATTTCTTTGTCTATGGCATTCTGGCGGCGCTGCTGGGCAAGCTGTTTTTCACCACCGGCAATCCGACCACCGAATTGCTGTTTTCGTTGTTTGCCTTTGGCATCGGGTTTTTCTTTCGGCCGATGGGTGCGGTGATCTTTGGCTATTTCGGCGATCGGGTTGGCCGCAAATACACGTTTCTGGTGACGATCACCCTGATGGGGCTGGCAACCGCCGCCATCGGCATATTGCCAACCTTTGCCACGGCCGGCATCTGGGCGCCGGTGCTGTTGCTGTTGCTGCGCACCCTGCAGGGGCTGGCGCTGGGCGGCGAATATGGCGGGGCGGCGATTTATGTTGCCGAACACGCGCCGCCGGGCAAAAGGGGCCAATATACCAGCTGGATCCAGGCATCGGTGGCGGGCGGTTTCCTGCTCAGCCTGATTGTCGTGCTGGGCAGCCGCCATGCAATGAGCCCCGAGGATTTCAACGCCTGGGGCTGGCGGGTACCGTTCCTGATTTCGCTGCTGATGCTGTCGATATCGCTGTATATGCGGCTGAAACTGTCGGAAAGCCCGGTGTTTCAGGCGATGAAAAGCGCCGGCACGACATCGAAAAATCCGCTCGCCGACAGCTGGCGGGCACCGGGCAACAAGAAAACCATCCTGGTCTCGCTGATCGGGGTCGCCGCGGGCCTGACGGTGATTTATTACACCTCGCAATTCGGCACGCTGTATTTTCTGCAAGGCACGGCGCGCGTGCCCGAGGAACAGGCGCTGCTGTATATGGCCACCGGCGCGCTGCTGGCTGCACCATTCTACGTCGGGTGCGGCTGGCTGTCGGATCGTGTCGGCCGCAAGAAATTGCTGCTGCTCGGCTATGGATTGACGCTGATCCTGTTGTTCCCGCTGTTCCACCTGATGGCCGATGGCGCCAATCCGGCGCTGGAGGCGGCAACCCGCAATGCGCCGGTGACCATCGAATTGCCGGCGTGCGATTATAGCGTGTTTGCAAAACCAGCGAGTGAGTGCGCCAAGGCGCTGGATTTCCTGACCAAGCGCGGCATCAGTTACACCAAGAAACCCGCCACGGCGCTGGCGGTGACGGTGGGCAGCCAAAGGCTGACAGTTTTTGACAAACCCGTCTGGACGGCGGCGCTGAACAGCGCAGGCTATCCCGAAAAAGCCGATCCGGCGCAGATGACGCATTGGAAGATCATCCTGGCGATTGCCGTGATGGTTAGCCTGTCGGCGATGACCTATGGCCAGGTGGCGGCGATCATGGTCGAACTGTTCCCGGCGCGTATCCGCTATACCTCGATGTCGATCCCCTATCATATCGGCACCGGTTATTTCGGCGGATTCCTGCCGGTGATTTCGCAATATATCGTGGTGCAGACCGGCAATGTGTTTTCCGGGCTATGGTATACGTTCGGGGTGGTTGTGGTGGCGTTTTTCGTCAGCGCAATCTGGTTGCCGGAAACCAGGGACCGGGATGTGACGCTGTAACACCGGCGACAGGCACCTGTTGCACGCGGCGTGTTGCTCCGCTTACAACCCTGCCATGGTCGCCAGCGTCTTTGAACTGTTCAAGATCGGCGTGGGGCCGTCATCATCGCACACCATGGGGCCGATGACAGCGGCGGCCGATTTCGCCGCTCGCGCCGCGCGGCTGTGCCCGGCCCGGGTGGTTGCCGAACTGTTCGGCAGCCTGGCATTGACCGGCAAGGGCCATGCCACCGACAGCGCCGTGCTGCTGGGGCTGGCTGGGCAACGCCCAGAGGCGCTGGACCCCGATGCCGCCGCCGCGCTGGTGGTCACAATCCGCAGCAATGGCCGGCTGTTGCTGGCCGGCCACCACGAAATCGGCTTTGACGAGGCAACCGACACGCTGTGGCACCAGCGTCGCCGGCTCGATTTCCACAGCAACGGCATGGTGTTTACCGCTTTTGCTGCCGATGGCCGTCAATTGTGCAGCGAAACCGCCTATTCGATCGGTGGCGGCGCGGTGGTTGGCCCGGCGGATATTGCCCGCAATGCGCCGCCGGCGGCGCTGGACGATCTGCCCTATCCGTATAGCAGCGGCGACGCGTTGCTCGCCGGCGCAGCCGCTGCCGGGCTGGACATTGCCGGGCTGGCGCTGGCCAATGAATTGACCGCGCACAGCGCGGCAGAATTGCGCGCCAAGCTGGCCGCCATTCGCGCCGCCATGTCGGATTGCATCGATCGCGGCTGTCGCACCCCCGGCACGTTGCCCGGCGGGCTGAACGTTACCCGCAGGGCGCCAGCTATTCTGCAATTGCTGCGTGATCGCCAGGAACGCGCGCTTGCCGATCCGCTGTCGGTGCTCGATTGGGTCAATCTTTGGGCGCTGGCGGTGAATGAGGAAAATGCCGCCGGCGGCCGGGTGGTGACCGCGCCGACCAATGGCGCGGCAGGCATCATCCCGGCGGTGCTGCGCTATTACGAACGCTTTGCGCCCGGCGCATGCGGTGCTGGCGCCGATCGATTTCTGCTGACCGCCGCCGCCATTGGCAGCCTGTTCAAGGAAAATGCCAGCATTTCGGGCGCCGAAGTCGGTTGCCAGGGCGAAGTCGGCGTTGCCTGTTCGATGGCCGCCGCCGGCCTGACCGCGGCGCTGGGCGGCACCAACATGCAGATCGAAAACGCCGCCGAGATCGGCATGGAGCATAATCTGGGCCTGACCTGCGATCCGGTCGGCGGGCTGGTGCAGGTGCCGTGCATCGAACGGAATGCTGTGGGCGCGGTAAAGGCGATCGAGGCGGCGCGGCTGTCACTGCTGGGCGATGGCACGCACCGGGTCAGCCTCGATCAGGTCATCGAGACGATGCGCAAAACCGGCGCGGACATGGGGGAGAAATATAAGGAGACATCGCTGGGCGGGCTGGCAGTGAATGTCGTGGCGTGTTGAAGAACCCTGCCCCCGATGGGGGCAGGTTTTGTTAGCGCAGCACGCTTCGCCCCGCATAGCGCGCACTGGTCCCAAGCTCTTCCTCGATGCGGATCAGCTGGTTATATTTGGCCAGCCGGTCAGACCGCGCCAATGATCCGGTCTTGATCTGGCCGCAGCCGCAGGCGACGGCCAGATCGGCGATGGTTGAATCCTCCGTCTCCCCCGAACGGTGCGACATGACGCTGCGATAGCCGGCGCGGTGCGCCATATCGACCGCCGCCAGGGTTTCGGTCAGCGTGCCGATCTGGTTGACCTTGACCAGCAATGCGTTGGCCAGGCCATCCTTGATCCCCTGCCCCAGCCGCGCCGGATTGGTGACAAACAGATCATCGCCGACCAGTTGGTGGGTTTTGCCAAGCAGGTCGGTCAGGCGTTTCCAGCCGATGAAATCATCCTCGGCCATGCCGTCTTCGATGCTGAGGATCGGGTAATCCCGGGCCAGCGCGACATAATAATCGGCCATTTGTTCGGGCGTCAGCGTCAATCCTTCGGCGGCCAGCACATAATGGCCATCATGAAAAAACTCCGTCGCTGCCGGATCGAGCGCGATGAACACATCCTCGCCGGCCTTGAAACCCGCCTTGGCGATTGCCGCCATGACGAAATCCATCGCGGCACGGGTGCCGTTGAGATTTGGCGCAAAGCCGCCTTCATCCCCCACCGCCGTTGAATGGCCGCCGGCCTTTAGTTCAGCCTTCAAGGTGTGGAAAATCTCTGCCCCCCAGCGCACGGCCTCGGAAAGCGTTGGCGCACCAACCGGCATCACCATGAATTCCTGGAAATCGATCGGGTTATCGGCATGGGCACCGCCGTTGATGATGTTCATCATCGGCACCGGCAGCAGATGCGCCGAAACGCCGCCAACATAGCGGTGCAGCGGCAGGCCGCGTGATTCGGCCGCCGCCTTTGCCGCTGCCAGACTGACGCCCAGGATCGCATTGGCCCCCAGCCGTGCCTTGTTCGGCGTGCCGTCGAGTTCGATCATCGCCGCGTCGATTTCGGCCTGTTCCTCGGCGTCCATGCCCGACAGCGTATCGAAAATTTCGCCATTCACCGCAGCGACTGCCTTCAGCACGCCCTTGCCCATATACCGCGCCTTGTCGCCATCGCGCAGTTCGACGGCTTCATGCGCCCCGGTCGAAGCGCCCGATGGCACGGCGGCCCGGCCCAATGATCCATCTTCCAGCACAACATCGACTTCGACCGTCGGGTTGCCGCGGCTATCCAGGATTTCGCGGGCGTGGATGTCGATGATCGCGGTCATTATGGGAATCCCTGGCTATTGAAATACTGGCCGGCAGGCGCAACCAATCTTGCGCTTGCCAGTTTCCATGGCCATCTATCTATCGCAGCGGCCGGCGGCAAATGCTGTCTGCACAGCCCCAGGAAAGTGAAGGCCATGGCAATCGATACCCCCGACGCCTATCCGTATGAGGCAGACCGGCCTGATGTGGATCTGCTCAGTCCGCGCGGCGGCTTTATCGGCATGGCCGAATCACGGCTGATGGAACTGGCCGAGGATGGCAAGACCGAACTGGCGCGCAGTTTTGATGAACTGGTGCTGCTGGCCCATGAATTTGCAGCGCGGATCGAAAGCGTCGGCGGCGGGCCGGTTGCCGGCTATGTGCGCCAGGCGACCGATGTGCTGGAAGGCTGGCAAACGACATTGCGCGACCGGCCGGTGCAATTGCTGCTCGATGATGGCCGCAACATCATCCGCCGCCAGCCCGAAATCGCCATTGGTGTTGCAGCGATTGCCGGCTTTATCGCCGCCCGGCTGATCAAATCCGGCAGCGCGCGATGACGCCGCCCGTGCGCAATGCCAGCATCACCCAGCTGCTGCGCCGGTTGATTGACGATCTGCTGCTGCTGCTGCGCAGCGAAATGCGGCTGGCGGGCAGCGAAGTGCGCGCCAATATCCAGGCGGTGCTGGGCAATATGGCGGCGCTGGTCATCGGCATCATGCTGTTGTCGGTCGCCATGCTGTGCCTGTTGGGCGGCACGGTCGCCTTTTTGGCACAATTTACCGGCCTTGTGGCCGCAGCCTTCATCGTTTCGGCTGTTGCGGGCGTAATTGCTGGAGTATTGATCTATATCGGCATCGGCCGGCTGAAATCGTTGGAACTGGCGCCCAGCCGATCCATCGCCAATTTGCGCCGCGATGTCGAAACTTTGAAGGGAGACTGAGATGGCCATCAATCCAGCCGCGGAAAGCCTGAACGATTTGGATCGTCACGCCGATGATGCCCGGGCCCGCATCGCAACCACCATCGATGCCATTCAGGACAAGCTGGATCCACGCCGCATCCTGGGCGATGCGCTGGACCGCGCCCAGGATGGCAGCAAGGATCTGATCGGCAAGGCCAGCGCCAGCCTGCGCGCCCATCCGTTCGCCATCGGCGCGGCCATCACCGCGGTGGGGCTGGCGCTGCTTACCCGCCGGCAATTGTCGAATGCCAAGGTCAATCTGGGCGATGGCACAACCGATTACACGGATTATACTGATTATGACGATGATTATGCGCCGGCACCGCACGGCATTGTTGACGAAGATGACGGTGATGACGCGAAGGAAAAGCCCGAAACAAGCCCGCTGGTATCGATTCTGGTCGGGCTGGCCGCCGGCGCCGCGCTCGGCGCGCTGTTGCCAACCTCTGATGCGGAACGCCGCGTGCTGGGCGAAACCGGCAAACGGCTGGGTGCCGCTGCGCGGGCTGCTGCGCGCCGCGCCGGCGATGAACTGGATGCTGCCGGGCTGAGCGTTGACAGCGTCCGCGCCCGGGCGAGCGATGCGACGCGCAAGGCCCGGGCGGCGGCGCGATCGGTGGTCGATGCGGCACGGGATGAATTCCAGGCCTGATTTCGGTTTTCATCATCCATTCAGCCGCCCGTTCATAATAGCCGGTGACCTGCCACCGATCGAAAGCCCCCTTCATGCGCCTCGCCCCCGTCCTTGCTGCTGTGCTTACCCTTGCCATGCCTTTTGCCGCCCCGGTGCAAGCCCAGGTTGCAGCGCCCAGCGCTGCCGATGTCGGGGATCCGGCAGCGCGCAACTTTATCGAAAAACTCGCCAATGATGCCTTTGCCGTGCTGCGCGACACATCGATGAGCAAGGCCGCCAGCCGCAACGCGTTTCGGACCATGCTGCAACAGAATGTGGCGTTGGAGGACATCGGCAACCGTCTGATCCGCCGCCAGCGCGCCGCCATCACCCCGGCGCAATATGTCGCCTATCAACAGGCGCTGCCGGAATTCGTGCTGAATGCCTATGCCGATCGCCTGTACGATTATTCCGATGCAACGCTGAAAACCATCCGCACCATAGGCCGCGGCGCGGCGATGACCGATGTGATGACCCGCGTTTCCCGCCCCGGGGCACAGCCTGTCGATGCGATCTGGCAGGTGAAGAAATCCCCTGTCGGCAAATATATGGTCAACAATCTAAGCGTTGCCGGCATCAACCTGTCGCTGACCCAAGAGGCCGACTTCAGCGCCTATATCCAGAAAAATGGTTTTGACGCACTGGTGACGTTTCTGAAATCGGCGAATGTGAAATCACAAGCGGCGCGCGGCAAGGCGTAGGGTCGTACCTGCCATGACCAGCCGCCTGACCATCGCCGATTCGGCCTTTGTTCATTCCAGCGCCCAGCTTTACGGCCATGTGACGGTTGGCGAAGGCGCGTCGATCTGGTGCAACGCTGTCGTTCGATCGGAATGTGCCCATGTGGAAGTCGGCAAGGCCGCCAATGTCCAGGATTTCGTCATGATCCATACCGATCCGGGCAAGCCGGTGGTAATTGGCGATTATTGTTCGATCACCCATCATGCGACGCTGCACGGCTGCACCTTGGGCGATCATGTGCTGGTTGGCATCAACGCCACGATCTACAATGGCGCGGTGATCGGCGCCGGGTCGATCGTCGGCCAGCACGCCTATGTGCGGGATGGGACAATCGTGCCGCCAAATTCCATCGTTGTCGGATCACCGGCAAGGGTGATTGCCACCCGCGACAATCGCCTGGCCAACCGCATCAACGCCGAATTCTACCGGTTGAATGGCGCCGCCTATAAAATCGGCAATCACCGCGCCTGGGATGGGCCGGAATTCGAAAGCTGGTTTGGCGACATGATGAAGAAACTGGCGGCGGAATACGGGTAAGCACCTCCCCCTGGGGCGGCGGCAGGTTTTTGCACGGCATTACCCCTGCGTCATCCTCTTGAACGTCGCATAGCGCGGGCTGTCCACCGCGACCTTGGCCAGCACCGCCGCCGTCAGCGCGTCAAGCAGCCCCGGCGTTTCCGGGGTCAATTGCCCGCTGCGCAAACGCCCGCACAATTCGGCGCGCAGCGCATCCAGCCCGGCGTCATGGCCCAGGAATCCGCCCAGCGCCGCTGCCTCGGCCGCCGCCGGCGCCTGTTCCAGTTCGCGCGCCACAATCGCCAGCGCGTTGGCCGCCACCTTGGCATGAAACGCCTCACGGCCTTGCAAACGGCTTTCGATGCTGCGGATGAAATCCGCCACCGCTGCGACCAGCGCCGCTGCATCCACCTGTTCGGCCATCAGATATCCCCAAAACGGATCAGATGGAGCAGATCAAGCTCCACCTCTGACACACGGCGCCCGATTGCCGCCCGTTCCACCGATCGCAACCGGCCCGAAACATGGTCATGCGCCAGTTGCAGGCACGACAGGCCCCAGCGCAGCGTGCCCCATACTTCCCACAAATGTGCCCGCGCCCGATCTATCCGCGCCCCGCCTGCCGCCGCATAGGCATCATACAGCGCATCGCGTTCGCCAAAGCCGCCGACGGGTTTCTGCCAGACGCCAAATCGCCAGGCGTTGACACACAGCCAGCCCAGATCCTCGGCGCCTTCGCCCAGATGCGCCAATTCCCAATCGAGTACCGCCGCCAGGCCACCCGCATCCACGATGAAATTGCCACTGCGAAAATCGCCATGGACAATCGCTGCTGGCGCTGCATCACCGCAGCGTTCGGCGATCCAGGCAAAGGCCAGATCGAACACCGGCGAATTGACCCCGAAACTGCGATAAAGATCGAACATCCGCGCCCGCGCCGCCTCCACACGGCCACCGGGCAGCGACAGCCCCGCCACCGCCGCCAGCGGCACCGCGTGCAGCCGGGCCAGCACGGCGGCGCATTGCCCGGTCATCGCCGCCCGCGCCGCGGCATAATCGGGCAGTTTCAGCCATTTCTGCGCCAGTGCTTCGCCAGCGATGCGTTCCATGATGAAACCCTGGCCCAGGCCATCGGCCGGCACCAGCACCGCCACCACCGCCGCCACCGGAATCCCGTGCGCCCCGGCCAGCCTCTGCAGCGCTGCCTGATCGGGCTTGGTCAGGCCGCCATCGCCGCTATCGCCGGCGGCCGCACATTGCAGGATCAACGGCCAGGGGTCACCGCCGCGCACCGCATCAATGGCATAGGTTGCCGATGCGGCGCCGCCCGAAAGCGCCACCACCCGATCAACCCGCACACCCAGCACGGCGGCAACCGCAGCGGGCGCCGGATCATTCGCCGGATCATTCACCGGCAAGCCGGGCATAGGATAATTCGTCGAACCATTGCCCGCCATCCTGCCAGCTTTTGACATACCGGCCCTCTAGCCGAAATCGCAGGGCGGTGAGCAACGCCTGCGCCGCCATGTTTCGCCCATCGGTCAACGCCGTCACCCGCGTCCGCCCGCTGGCAAACAGCGCATCAACCATCGCCGCCGCCGCTTCGCGTGCCAGGCCCTGGCGGCGATAATCCGGATCAACCGCGAAACCGATTTCGGCCTGGTTGGCGCGTGGTGTATCGAAATTCACCCCCAGATCGCCGCGAAATGCCCCTGAGGCCCGGCAGATGATGGCGAACTGCCCCCAACCTTCGCAATCCACCGCCGGCCGCGTCACCATGGCTGCGACCAATGCCCGGCTTTCGTCGCGACTGCGGCTTTGTGGGTCATAGGGCATCAGGCCGCGAATTCGGTGATAGGCATCGGCATCGGCCAGCGCGATCGGCCGCACAATCAGCCGCGGGGTTTGCAAAACCCAGCCACCATCGCCCAAATCATCATTCCGTTTGCTTTGCATGGCCCGGCTTAGGCGGTCCGAGTCGGGTTTGTCACCCGATACTGTGGCCGCAAGGCGACACTTGCCGGCAAGACCGCGTCAAATTGGCTTTCACCATGTTGTCAGAACCGTAATTTCCGTGCAGACGCGGATGTGATGTTCCGGTGATGGCAAATGTCGTTTACCGGGCCGATATCGACCACAGACACACTGTGGCAAATTTCACGCATTTTACCTTGGGAAGGTTCGTTCATGTCGATCCGCGTCACACGCTTCAAATCCGGCCTGCTGGCCAGCATCGCCCTGGCCCTGCCGATTGCGGCACAGGCCCAGACGGCCCCCGCCGCCGTCGCCCAGAATGTCGCCGCCGAGGATGATTCAAACATCATCATCGTCACGGCGAGCAAGCGCGCCGCCACCCTGCAGGACACGCCGATTTCGGTGTCGGTCACCAGCAAGGTGCAACTCGAACAGTCGCAAGTCCGCGATCTCAAAGATTTGCAGACGTTGGTGCCGTCGCTGCGCGTCAACCAGTTGCAAAGCTCGGCCAACACCAATTTCATCATCCGCGGTTTTGGCAATGGCGCCAACAATGCCGGGATCGAGCCTTCGGTGGGCGTGTTCATCGATGGCGTTTACCGGTCGCGCTCGGCGGCCCAGATCGGCGATTTGCCCAACCTTGAGCGCGTGGAAGTGCTGCGCGGCCCACAATCGACGCTGTTCGGCAAGAACGCCTCGGCCGGGATCATCTCGGTGATCACTGCGGAACCCAAGTTCGCATTCGGTGGCAACGCCGAAGTCAGCTATGGCAACTACAACGCCATCATCGTCAAGGGCGGTGTCACCGGGCCGATTACCGACAAGGTCGCCTTCAGCCTGGATGGCAATTACAACAAGCGCGATGGTTACGGCTTTGATGTCGGCCTGAATCAAAAGACCAACGAGCGGAACCGTTATGGCGTGCGCGGCTCGCTGCTGTTCAAGCCAAGCGACGATCTGAAAATCCGCCTGATTGCCGATTATGACAAGATCGACGAAAATTGCTGCCTCACCGCCAACATCGTTGATGGTCCCACCGGCAATGCCGTGCGCGCTGTTGGCGGCCGGGTGATCAGCAACCAGCCTTTCGCTTACACTGCGGCAAGCAATATCCCTTCGAGCAACAAGATCGCCAACTATGGCTTTTCCGGCCAGATCGATTGGAACGCGTCAGACACGCTGGCGCTGACCAGCATCACCGCCTATCGCCGCGTCAATTCCGACACCAATCAGGATTCGGATTTCACCAGCGCCGATCTGATCGGCAACAATGAAAACCACACGAAAATCAAGACCTTCACCCAGGAATTGCGCCTTGCATCCACTTTTGATGGCCCGCTGAACTTCCTTCTCGGCGGCTTCTACTTCAACGAAAAGATCGATATCGATTCGAACCTGCTGTTCGGCAAGGATTTCAAGAACTATGCCAACGCGCTAAGCGGCGGTGCTTATTCGTCGCTGGAACCAACGCTGCGCTTTCTGCTGCCGGGCACGCCGGCCGGCACCTTTGGCGCACAGGGCCAGGGCGTATTCGAGAACTACAAATACAAGAACGAATCCTATTCGATCTTCGGTCAGCTTGATTTCGAACCTGTGGACGGTCTTACCTTCACTGCCGGCGGCAACTACACGCATGACAAAAAGGACGTGATCACCAACGTTAGATCGACCGACGTTTTCTCAAGTCTTGATCTGGTCCAAGCTGGTGCGAATGCTGGGGTTCCTGCCCAGATTCCGCTCCCGTCCGGCACAATCTTTCCCCGCACCATCGCCTGCCCAGCTCCCAACCTCCCGCAACCGCCGGCGGGTTTCTGCAACGGGTTCCTTGGTTTGAAGCCTCTGCAGTTCCTGCCACCTTTCCTCAACTTCCCGAACTCGGTTGAAAACGGCCGGACCCGTGACAGCAAATTCACCTACACGCTACGCGTCGCTTACAAGCTCAACAGCAATCTGAGCACCTATGCGACTTACGCCACCGGCTTCAAGGCATCCTCGTTCAATCTGTCACGTGACAGCCGCCCGTTGTCATCGCAGTTCATCGCGGGGTCGCCGGCCCAGTTCCCGGCACCGGGCGCTTCACCGATCCGCACCGCGGGTCTCGCGCTCAACAACCTGACCACCGGGACGCGTTTTGCCGATCCGGAAAATGCGACGGTCTATGAAGTCGGGTTGAAGGGCCAGTTCGACGGCTTTGGCTTCAACCTTGCCGTCTTCAAACAGTCGCTGAAGGGGTTCCAGGGTAACATCTTTACTGGCACCGGTTTCATACTCGACAATGCTGAAAAACAGTCGACAACCGGTATTGAACTCGATGCGATGATGTCGCCGACCAAGAACCTTACGGTCACGGCGAATTTCACCTATCTCAATCCAAAGTACGACTCATTCACACGTGGTTCCGTGTTGCAAGCAGGCTCATTTTCGACAGTCACAACCGATCTGTCTGGCCTCAAACCAGCCGGCATCCCCGAATTCTCCTACACCGTCGGGGCAACCTACACAGCATCCTTCACCGACACGATGCGCGCGACATTCCATGTCGATTATTTCGGCTCCAGTCCGGTGTTGATTGCTCAAGGCCTCAACTTCAAGCGTGAAGAACAGTCGTTGAATGCAACGATCTCGCTGGGTATCGGCCATGGCCTGGAAGTGGCTGTGTGGGGCCGCAACCTCGCCAATTCGCAGTATATCACCACCCTGTTCCCCGGTGTGGCACAATCGGGATCGTTGCAGGGTTATCCCAGCCAGCCGCGCACTTATGGCGGCCTCGTTCGCTACCGTTTCTGATCGGCACACCGATCCGGATTCAATTGGGGGCGTCCGCCGTGCGGACGCCCCTTTTTGTACAAGGCTGAGATGGCACCACTCGAATTGATCGCCGCCGGTTTCGGGTTGATAAACATCACCCTGATCGCCCGCCGCACGCTGTGGAACTATCCGTTCGGCGTGGTGATGGTCTGCCTGTATTTCTGGGTGTTTGCCCAGGCGCATCTGTATAGCGCCGCCGGACTGCAAATATTCTTCCTTGCTGCCCAGCTTTATGGTTGGTGGTATTGGCAACAGGCCGGCACCACCGTCGTGCCGGTTCGCCGGCTGTCGGCCCGCGGGCAGTCCATTGCCATCATCACGGGCAGCATCGGCACGGCGCTGCTGGGCCTGTTGATGAGCCGCTGGACCGATGCCGCCGCCCCCTGGTGGGATGCCGGAATCGCCGCCTTCAGCATGGTCGCACAAATCCTGACCGACCGCCGCCATGTGGAAAGCTGGCCCTTGTGGATCATCATCAATATCGTTTCAGTGGGGCTGTATGCCAGCCAGGGCCTGATGCTGACCGCCGGCCTGTATGCGGTGTTTCTGTGCATCGCCGCCTGGGGATGGGACCAATGGCGGCGAGCGGCATGACCCGGCGCATCTGCCTGACCGGTGTGGAAAGCACCGGCAAATCGACTCTGGCGCCGGTGCTGGCGGCGCATGTCGGTGGAGTCGTCATGCCGGAATTCGGTCGCGCCTGGGCGGAAGCCAATGGGGTGGATTTCACGATTGCCGCGCTGCGCACGATTGCCAACGGGCATATCGCGGCGCGCAATGCGATATTGGCCGGCCAGCCGCGCCTTGTCATCGAAGACACCGACATTGTCATGACCAGCGCCTGGGCGCGGATGTTGCACGGCCAGCGTGACCCGCAACTGTCCGCAATCCCGGCCAGCGCAGACCTTTACCTGCTGTTTGCCCCCGATACCGCCTGGATCGACGATGGCACCCGGCAGTTTGGCGGCAGCCAGCGGGCGCTGTTCCACACCATCATCACCGATGAACTGGCGGCGCGCCAGATCCGGCCAGTGTTGATCGCCGGGGATTGGCAGTACCGGTTGGCAGCGGCCGTGGCGGCAATTGCGGCGTTGCGCGGCTAAGGCCAAACCTTGCAACCCGGCCGCGCCCGCGCCAAAGCATGGCCATGGCCAATATCCTCCTCACCGGCGCCTCACGCGGGATCGGCGCTGCCGCACGCATCGCCCTGTCGGCCGCCGGGCACCATGTCATCGGGCAATCGACCGCGGGGGGTGGCGGGCTGATTGCCAGCGATTTCGCAGGGCCGCGCGCCGCCGATGCGTTATGGGCCGCAGCACTGGATGCCGCCGGCGGCCGTATCGATGTGCTGATCAACAACGCCGGCGTGTTCGAATCCGCCGATATTGCCGATGCCGACGTGTTCGCGGCGATCTGGGCGCGCAGCCACGCCATCAACCTGCAATCCGCCGCCGATCTGTGCCGCCATGCCGTGTTGCATTTTCAGGCGCATGGCGGTGGCCGCATCATCAACGTCGCCAGCCGGGCCGGGCACCGGGGGGACAGCCCGGCCCATTGGCATTATGCCGCCGCAAAGGCCGGCATGATCGCCATGACCAAAACCATCGCCCGCGGCTATGCCCGCGAAAACATCCTGGCCTTTGCCATCGCGCCGGGCTTCACGATGACCGGAATGGCGCAAGACTATCTGTCGTCGCGCGGCGGTGAAAAATTGCTTGCCGATATTCCGCTGGGCCGGGTTGCCGACGCCGCCGAAGTTGCCGAAGCGATCCGCTGGCTGGCATCCGAGGCGCCGCCATCGCTGACCGGCGCCACCATCGACATCAACGGTGCCAGCTATGTTCGGTGATGCACAGCCCCACACCCTCACCCTGAATTGCAACCGCGCCGACGCCGAAGCCATGCCGGAAATCGGTGACATTTTCCCCGATCTGATCGACCCGCCGACGCTGAACGTCGAAGAACCCAACCCCGATCAGCCCGATGACTGGGTGATGACCGCCTATTTCAACCAGGCCCCCGATGCGGCGATCATGGCGCGCATCACGGCATTGTTTCCCAGCGCGCGGGATATTGCCGTCGCCCCGCTGCCCGATGATGATTGGACGACATTGTCCCAGCGCGGGCTGGAACCGGTGCGCGCCGGGCGGTTTTTGGTCCACACCGTCGCCCATGCCGATGCCGTTCGCATCGGTGATATCGGGCTGGCGATCGAGGCCGGGCTGGCATTCGGCACCGGGCAACACGCAACCACCCATGGTTGTCTGCTGGCGCTCGACAGGCTGGCGAAACGCCGTGGTTTTCACAGGATCGCCGATCTGGGCACCGGCACAGGGGTGCTGGCGCTGGCCGCGGCGCGTCGGTGGCGAAAGGCAGCGACCATCGCCAGCGATATCGATCCGATTTCGGTTTCGGTGACGCGGCAGAATTTGCGCGACAATGCCGTGGCCGAGGGGCGCGCCGCCGGCCACATCGAGCTGGTCGAGGCGGCAGGCATGGCGCAACTGCGCCTGAACGCCCGGGCGCCCTATGATCTGATCATTGCCAATATATTGGCCGGGCCGCTGATCGCGATCAGCCGCGAAGTATCGCGCGCCCTTGCGCCCGGCGGAGTGCTGGTCTTGGCCGGGCTGTTGCAATCACAGGCGTTGCGGGTCCGTGCCGCCTATCGCCGCCACGGCCTCGTGCCGCTGCACCCGCACCGGCGCGGCGAATGGCCAACGCTGGTGCTGGGGCGGTTGCCACGCGGTTAAAGCGCGTGGAACAACCGGGTTTCGGCAACAACCGGCAACAGGCGTACGCGTGCCTTGCGGGCCATCGTCTTGCGCTCGACTTCGCCAAGCGGCTGCTGCCGAGGTTCGTAATCCTGAAGGATGATCTTCATGGTATTCTCCTCTCAACATCATGGGTTAAGTCCCATTGATTTTGGCGGATATAGGCAAACGCCGGTATTTCGTGCAGTGCAGCAACGATCATCCCAGCCATGCAAAAATTGCATGGCGTAACGAAATCAGCCGCTTCACTCTGCCGCAGCGGCCACCATCGCCAGCCATTCGGCTTCATCGATCACCTTGACCCCCAGGCCTTGCGCCTTTGCCCGTTTTGATCCGGCATCGGCGCCGGCCACCACCAGCCCGGTACGCGCCGAAACCGATCCGGCAACCTTTGCCCCCAGCGCCTCTGCCTGGGCGCGCGCTTCATCACGGGTCAGGCCGGTCAGCGCGCCGGTAAAAACCACAATCTGCCCGCTGAGCGCTGTCACGCGCGCCGCAGTCAGCGCCGCCGGCGTCACTTCGCGCAGCAGATCCGCATAGCTTTCCAAATTGTGCGGTTCGCCAAAAAAATCGATCAGCGCCTGGGCGACGATGACGCCGATACCGCTGATATCGGTCAACTTTGCCTGCGCCTCGGCATCGTCTGCTGCCGCCAGCGCTGCATCGCGGAGCGCCGCCGCATCGCCAAAAGCCCGCGCCAGATCGCGCGCCGTCACTTCACCGACATGGCGGATGCCGAGCGCATAAAGGAAGCGATCCAGGCCAACATCGCGCCGCGTCTCGATCGCTTCCAGCAGATTGTCGACCGATTTCGGTTTAAAGCCTTTCCAGCCCAGAATCGTCTCGCGATGATCCTTGAGCCGGAAAATATCGCCCGGCGTCACAATCAATCCGGCGCCGGCGAACAGCTCGATCCGTTCGCTTCCCAATCCTTCGATATCAAATGCCAGCCGCGACACGAAATGCCGCAACCGTTCGTTGCGCTGCGCGGCGCAGATCAGGCCGCCGCTGCAGCGCCACACCACTTCGCCCGCCTCTCGCACCGCATGCGATCCGCATACCGGGCAGGTATCGGGAAACACAAAGGCCGGGCCGCGCCGGCCATCGCCTGGCACCAGGGCGACAATCTGAGGAATCACGTCACCGGCGCGCTGCACCCGCACCCTGTCCCCCGGCCGCACATCCAGCCGGGCAATTTCATCAGCGTTGTGCAGCGTTGCATTGGTGACGACGACGCCGCCAACCGTCACCGCCTGCAACCGCGCCACCGGAGTCAGGGCGCCTGTTCGCCCGACCTGGATATCGATCGCCAGCAGGGTTGTTTCGGCTTGTTCGGCTGCAAATTTATACGCCGTTGCCCAGCGCGGCGATCGCGCCACCTGCCCCAGCCGCGCCTGCCAATCCAGCCGATCAACCTTTAATACCACGCCGTCGATATCGAATGGCAGATCGGCGCGCTGCGCCTCGATATGGCGCACGAATTCCAGCGCCGCATCAATGTCATCGCAGCGGGCCCGCAGCGTGCCGGTATCAAAGCCCCAATCGCCGATCGCCGCCATCACGTCGCACTGGCTGGTCCCCGGCACGCTGTTCATTTCGCCCCAGCCATGGGCCAGAAAGCCCA
Organism: Sphingomonadales bacterium; assembly: GCA_038228305.1. Lineage (GTDB taxonomy): Bacteria > Pseudomonadota > Alphaproteobacteria > Sphingomonadales > Sphingomonadaceae > Sandarakinorhabdus. Next base: position 137,778 of record JBBRPI010000005.1, read on the forward strand.
ACGGGCGCGCGGCAGTTATACTGGCATCCAGTTGCCGCAAGGATCCCGCCGCGGCATTGCGCGGATTGGCGAATAGCTTTTCCCCGGCGGCGGCCTGGCGCGCGTTCAGCGCCGCAAATTCGGCCTTGTTCATGTAAACTTCGCCGCGCACCTCGACAACCAACGGCGCATCTGAGGGCAAAACCTGTGGCAGGCCGATGACGTGGCGCACATTGGCCGTAACATTTTCGCCAACTGCGCCATCGCCGCGCGTCGCGCCGCTGACCAGCAGCCGCCCCTCATAGCGCAGGCTGGCGGAAAGCCCGTCGATCTTGGCCTCGGCCAGCAATGCCACCGGTTCGTCCACCGCAAGGCCGAGGAATCGCCGCACCCGGCCAACGAAATCCCGGGCTTCGTCATCCGAAAACACATTGTCGAGACTGAGCATCGGCCGGCTGTGCGTGATCTTGCCAAAACCGGCGGCCGGCGCGCTGCCGACCTGTTTCAAGGGGCTGTCTGCCCGTGCCAGATGCGGAAAGGCCGCCTCGATCCGGGTGTTCAGCTGCACCAGGGCGTCATAATCGCCATCGCTGATGCTGGGCGCATCCTGTTCGTGATAACGCCGATTATGTTCGGCAATTTCCATTGCCAGCCGCGCCAGTTCGGCCGCCGCAGTTGCTTCGTTCAGGTCTTCGATCGCCATCGCCTGTCCAATAGCATCGCCGGCGCGGCTTTGGGAAGTTGACAGCGGGGCGCCTGCCCCGGTTTATGGCGGTGATGCACCCGCTTTATGCCAATCTGCCGACGACGATTTTTGAATCCATGTCAGTCCGTGCCCGGGCCAGCGGCGCGATCAACCTGGGGCAGGGTTTCCCCGATTCGGGCTGGCCGCAAGATGTGCTCGATATCGCCGCCGCAGCGCTGCTGACCGGCAACAACCAATACCCGTCGATGCGGGGCACGCCCGATCTGCGGCGCGCCATCGGCGATCATTATGCAGCGCACCAGGGCGTGACGCTGGACCCCGACCGCGAAATCACCGTCACATCGGGCGCCACCGAGGCGCTGGCCGCCGCGATTTTCGCCTGTGTCAGCCCCGGTGACGAGGTGGTGCTGTTTCAGCCATTATATGATGCCTATCTGCCGCTGGTGCTACGCGCCGGGGGGGTGCCGCGTTTCATTCGCCTGGCGCCGCCGCACTGGCAATTTACCGCGGCGGACCTTGCCGCCGCCTTTACCGTCAAAACCCGGGCGGTGATCATCAACAATCCGCTGAACCCCAGCGCGTCGACCTTTGACCGCGCCGCGCTGGAATTGCTCGCTGCACATTCAGGCGACGCCGTCGTCATCAGCGACGAAGTCTGGGAGCATGTGATTTTCGATGGCGCCACCCACACCAGCGTCCTCGCCATCCCGGCGCTGCGTGATCGCAGCATCAAGATCGGCTCCGGTGGCAAGATTTTCGCACTGACCGGCTGGAAGGTCGGCTGGCTGTGCGCCGCCCCTGCCCTGTCGGCGGCGCTGGCCCGGTCACATCAGTTTTTGACCTTTACCACCCCGCCAAATCTGCAGGCCGGCATCGCGCACGGATTGGGCAAGCCCCGCGACTGGTTCACCGCGATGCGCGCCGGGTTTCAACGGTCGCGCGACCGGCTCATCGCCGGGCTCGGTGCCGCCGGCTATGCGATGTTGCCCAGCGCCGGCAGTTATTTCGTTTCGATCGATCTGGCCGCCTCCGGCATTGCGCTGGATGACGTCAGCACCGCCGATCGCCTGCTTCAGGCCGGCGTCGCCAGCATCCCGGTATCGGTGTTCTATGCCGAAAACCCCGTCACAACCACGCTGCGGCTGTGTTTTGCCAAACAGGATGCGGTCCTGGATGCAGCGATCGCGCGGCTGGACACCGCGCGATCGGCACTTGAGCCTATGGGCAGGCGCGGGACCGCAGGCGGGGCTCTGCCCCCGGCAAGGTTTCGCAATGACGCCAGTTGACCGGCTGGCACCACCCGAAGGGCGACGCGGAGAGGCCCGGCACAGCGCTCGTTTCGCTTGGGAGCCGCCCCACGGCATTCACTTGCTCGTGCCGGGCCTTTGCGCGTCGTGCAGGGGCATGAGTTTACAGGTCCTGACCCTAGAATTTAAAGCCAGCCGTGATGCTCCAGGTCCGCGGGTCGCCGTAATAAACCGTCTGGATATTGCCCACCGAGGAGAACTCCTGGCCATCGGTTTTATACAGCGAATTGGTCAGGTTCTTGACGCCGCCGCGCAGATAGTAACGGCCGCCAGCCGCATCGAACTGCACAAAGGCATTGGCCAGCACATAGCCCGGTTCGGTCAGGCCGGGGCGATTGTCCACCGACAGATAATGTTTGTCGACGAAACGCGCATCGCCGCCCACCGTGATCGAACCGGCACTGCCCAGCGGCACGGTATAGTCACTGCCCAGCGACAGCGTCAGCGGCGGGGCAAAGGCCGGCTGGCAGACGATGGCATTGCCGGTCGGATTGCAGGAGAAGCTGGACGGTGGCACGCGACGGCCATCGTTGAATTCGCGGTATTTGGCATTCAGATAGCCCATGGTCAGGCGAATGTTCCAATTGTCCGCCGGGCGCACCGCGGCTTCGGCTTCAATACCCCAGATGCGCAATTTGCCGGCGTTGATGACCGGAAACACGCCGGTATTCGCCGCACCGACGACACCGCCGCCAACCCGCGCCTGGAAATCGGTATAGTCGCTGTAGAACACATCGCCCGACAGCCGCACCCGGCCGCCCATGGTGCTCAGCTTGGCGCCGCCCTCATAAGTCCAGACTTTTTCGGGGCGGAATTGCGTCACCAATGTCGGCACGCCGTTCACCACCAGGGTCAGATCGTTCAGCGAGTTGGCGCGGCCGTTGAACCCGCCGGATTTGAAGCCCTTGGCCGCCGAGACATAGACCAGGCTGTCGCCGGTTGGTTTGTAAGACAGCGTCACCGACGGCGTCCAGGCATCGAACTTTGCGGTGTCAATGGCATTCAGCGGCACCGGCAGATTATCCGGGAATCGAAAGTTGATGCCGTTCAGGAAAGCCTGGTTCGAAATCGTTGTCGTAAAGCGATGATAGCGGCGTTCCTCCCGCGTATAGCGCAAGCCGCCCGTCAATGAGAGTTTATCGGTAAAGGCATAGGTTGCCTGGCCGAACGCCGCATAGGATTTGGTATTCTGTTCATCATCGATCAGCCGGGTAAAGCTGACCGGCGTGCCGACAAAGGTGAACAGGTCAGCGGCATAGGCTTCCTGATGCGATTTGACGTTTTCGTTGAGGAAATAGCCGCCGATAACGCCCTTGAACTTGCCGGAATCCCATTTCAGTTGCAATTCCTGGCTGAACTGGTGCTGGTTGAGGCCGACGAACACATCACCCAATTGGGACTGTGACGCATCGATATCGATATACAGATCGGGCCGCAGCTTGCGATAGGCGGTGATCGAGGTCAGCGAGAACACGTCCGACAGTTCCAGATTGGCGGTCAGCGAGACGCCCCAATGGTCCAGCCGCTGGCCTTCACCATTGCGAAAGCTGGTGGAAGCCCGATAATTATAGGCACCATAGGGTTCGGGCTGCACGATAGTCTTGATGCCAGCCGGAAACAGGCTGGTCTGGATCAGCGGTGCCGTTGCATAGCCCAGTGTCAGGGCGTTGCGCTGGCGCGTGTAATCGCCCGAAACAATCAGTTCCAGCTTCTCGCTCGGTTTGGCGCGCAAGATCGCGCGGCCAGTCAATGAATTGCGATCATTGTATTTCTTGCCTGTCAGCGGATCGGTGACCAGCCCGTCGCGCTTGTCCCATTGCCCGGCCAGCGACAGGGCGAGTTTGTCCCCCACCAACGGCGCTGACACATAGCCGTTGAGCAGCACCTGGTTATAGCTGCCATATTGGGCGCTGGCTTCACCCTTCAGCGTGTTCAGATCGGGCTTTTTGGAAACAATGCTCACCGCGCCGCCGATGGTGTTCTTGCCGTACAGCGTGCCCTGCGGCCCGCGCAGCACCTCGATACGCTGGACATCGTTGAGGCTGAGCAATGCCCCCTGGATGCGGCTGAGATAGACGCCATCGACATACACGCCAACCGCCGGATCAAAGGTTTGCAACGCATCGGGCTGGCCGATGCCGCGGATGAAGATATTTGCGCTGGCCGCCGAACCGCGCCCCTGGACGATATTCAGATTCGGCGAGGTGCCCTGCAGGCCCGAAAGGTCAATCGCCTGCGCCTTTGCCAGATCGGCCTGGGAATAGGCAGTCACCGCCACCGGCACGTCGATCAGGCGTTCATCACGGCGGCGAGCCGAAACGATGATTTCGGCATCTTCATTGACAACAGCCGCCGCGGTTTGCGCCAACAGCGGCGCCAGCGGGACGAGCGCGCCAAGCGCAACGCCCAACGCCAGGCCGGCACGAATCGTCGATGAAATCGCCATCATTGTCTCTCCCAAAAGCTTCTGCGCATATCGGTTGCGCGATGTTGCGAGGTGCAATAATGAAACCTGAACCAACATTCAACTAAGAACGTGCCCCGGGGTGGAACAAGGCTGATCATGTGACCCAGATGCCACAGGCTCCTATCGACAAGACCCCGCGCACCGAGCGCGGCCGCAAGACGCTGCGCGCCATATTGGACGCGGCCGCCGATGAATTTGGCGAACGCGGTTATCATGAGGCAGCGATCGCCCGCATCGGCCAGCGCGCCGGCGTCGCCATCGGCAGTTTTTATACTTATTTCGATTCCAAGGAGGCGGTGTTTCGGGCGCTGGTGGGTGACATGTCCACCCAGGTCCGCGAAACCGTTGGCCCGGTGATTCTGGCGGCGCCCGACCGGCTGGCCGGCGAACGCGCCGGGATCGCCGCCTTCATCGCCTTTGTCCGCCAGCACAAGGCGCTGTATCGAATCGTCGATGAAAGCGCCTTTGTCGCGCCCGACGCCTATGACAGGCATTACCGTGAAATTGCCGCCGGTTATGCCGATTCGCTGACCCGGGCGTTTGGCAGGGGTGAAATCACCGCTGGCGACATGGAAATTCGCGCCTGGGCGATCATGGGCATGAATGTGTTCCTGGGGCTGCGCTTTGGCGTATGGGATGAAAGCCTGTCTCCCGATGCCGTGGCCAGCGTTGCTGCCGACCTGATCGGGGAAGGCCTGCGGCAGCGTTGATACACTGGCAATGATTTGGGTTTAGGCTGCATGATCAACACCCCGAACCGGAGCGCACGATGACCGAAATCCACTACAAGATCGTCGAGCATGATGGCGGCTGGACTTACAAGCTGGGCGATGTGTTTGCCGAAACCTTTGCCACCCATGACGATGCAATGGCAGCGGCCCGGGCAATCGCCGCCGAACAGCAATTGGGCGGCGAAACTGTGCCGATCAGCTGGCAGGACGCCGATGGCAAATGGCATGAGGAAGTCGCCCGCGGCGATGATCGCCCGATTGCCGACGTAAGCGACGCCTGACCACATCTCCCCCCGCTGGGGGAAGGTTTTCAACGATGCCGCCACGGCCAGTCGACGACCGCCCCGGCGAACAATGCCCACCAGACAAACACTGGCTGAAACAGCAATCGCGGTGCGTGATAACCCCAGCCAAGGGTTGACCCTGCCAGCTTCACGCCTTCGATCGCATGCTTGATGTTTGCCGGGTAAACCGCGACCGCATAGGCCGCTAGCGCGCAACCAGCCAACCAGCGCAGGCGCGGAATAAACAGTGCAACAGCGCCCAATATTTCGCAAACCCCGGTCACCAGCACGGTTTCGCGCGGAAACGGCACCCAATCGGGCACAATCGGCAAAAACGCCTCAGGCGTTCGCACATGGATGACCCCGGCGGTAAAATACACCACCGACAACAGCCATCGCAGCCCAGTCCGAATCTGTTCCCGGCGGCGCAATGTTATCACGTTTACAATGGCCACATTAAACGTTGCAGGGGCAAAAGCGCCCGCCCTTCATCATCGAAATTGCCATAGGCATCGATTATCGCCCGAGTCAGATCGTCAAGGTTGACCAAACTTATCGGCACCTTGCCATGCTCAGCTTCATAATAGGCCTCACGCGTGAATCCACCGGTTGAAACGAACAAGCCTCGGTCGTCCGCTTGACGACCCACGGGCATCGCACGAACTTCCGGTGCGCCCATCGTCTGTCCGGGTCGGTGCTTGACTTCAACGATGATGCGCGGCGCGCGAAAACCAAAACCATCAGGCGTCGCCAGGATGTCGCGCCCGCGATCAGGTCCGCGCGATGATACTGATGTGCGATAGCCCATAGCGCGCAGCAATGCGGCCACGAGTTGTTGCATCTGTTCCCAATCCATCCGAGCAATCCGATCTTTTATCCGTTCGCGCGCGAGGTCAGCGATATCTGCAAACGGATCAACATCGATCGTTGGCAGCAGTAACGGAGGCGCGACTGTCGCAACTTGATCGGGCGCCGCAGCCAGCTGCCGTAGCTCAGCCGCTGTCGACGGTGGCACCAGGAACAACGTCAGCGTCGCACCAAGCGAGTTACGTGATGCAATCCCAAGCACATCGCGTGGCACGCTTGATCGCCAGGCTACGGCTCGAGTCGTATTGCGAAAATCATCGTCGTCATTGGTCCAATGGGCATCCGCCAATATCTCCCCGATGTGATAGGTCCTCGTTGCGGGATCATAGGTCAACACATCGTCACCAACGCTGATTTCTCGCACGAACCTGAATACGATACTGGCGCCGACGAAACGACTTTGTTCGCTTAAATCGGGCCATGCCTTTGCAAAGCGATCAACGAGCACAGCCTTTTTCGTGATCTGGGTCGGATCGCCGGCATCACGCCAACCGATCCCGACATAGCCGGTGACAAGGAAATCCTCCACATAAACGCCGCCGCGCCCAGCGCGCACCATCCACAATGGCTTTGTCATCGTTTAATTCCTGTTTCCAGCAGGCGCCCCGCCTGCGCGCGTGCCTCATCGGTCACATCGGCGCCTGACAACATCCGGGCAATCTCCTCCCGCCGCTCGCCGGTATCCAGCGCCACAACGGCTGTACGAGTCACCCCATCGGCCACCGCCTTGGCAATCCGCCACTGGTGCGCCGCCCGTGCTGCCACTTGCGGGCTGTGGGTGACGACGAGCACTTGCGTGCCGCTCGCCAGCCGGGCCAGGCGTTCACCGATGGCACTCGCCACCGCGCCGCCGACACCGCGATCGATTTCATCAAAAATCAGCGTTCCCGCGCTGCCGGTTTCGGCCAGCGCCACCTTCAACGCCAGCACGAATCGCGACAATTCCCCGCCCGATGCAATCTTGATCAACGGCCCGAACGGCGCGCCGGGGTTGGTGGCGATTTCAAATTCCACCCGCTGCGCCCCTTCCGGCCCCGGCTCCGAATCTGACACCACGGTGCGAAACCGCGCTGCATCCAGCTTCAGCGGCGCCAGTTCGCCGGCTACCGCCGCATCCAGCCGCGCTGCCACCGCGCGCCGGCCGATGCCCAATGTGTCCGCCTGCGCCTGATAGTCGGCCGCAGCCGCTGCGCTTGCCCGGTTCAGCGCCTTCAGCCCACCCTCCCCCGCCACCAGCGCCTCGGCCCGGGCCTGCAATGTCTCGGCCAGTTCTGCCAGCGCATCGGCCTCAACCCGGTGCTTGCGCGCCATCGCCCGCAATTCGAACAGCCGGGTTTCGGTCGCCTCCAGCCGTGCCGGGTCGGCATCCAGCGCCTGCACCGCCGCGTTCAGCCGGGTTTCGGCGTCGCCCGCTTCAACCAGCGCCCGGTCAAGACTTTCCAGCGCCTCCCCCAGCAGCGGGTGTTCGGCGCCGATGCGGTCCAGCCGCCGCGCCGCCGCCGCCAGCGCGGTGATGGCGCCGTCCTTTCCCGACAACAGCGTATCCACCGCTGCCAGATCATCGGTCAGCCGCGCGCCCTTTTGCATCGCCGCTCGCGCTTCGGCGAGTTCGGCCTCCTCGCCCGGCAATGCCCGCAGCGCTGTCAATTCCTGCACCGCATGGTCAAGCCATTCGCGATCGCGCTGGTCCGCCAACAGCCGTTCGGCAGCCGCCGCCGCCGCCGCCCGCGCTGCCGCCCAATGGCCCCAGGCCGTCCGCACCGCCGCCACATCACCGCCCAGCCCGCCAAAGCCATCCAGCAGTGCCCGGTGCCCGCGCGCCGCCAGCAGGCCGCGATCATCCGATTGGCCATGGATTTCAACCAGCGCCGCGCCGACTTCGCGCAGCAGTGCCGCCGAAACCGGCGCATCGTTGATGAACGCCCGGCCGCCGCCATCGGATTTCACCTGCCGCCGCAGGATGATCGGACCATCGACATCAATATCATTATCGGCCAGCAACGCCCGCGCCGGATGCGTCGCGCCCACCGAAAATTCGGCAATCACCCGCGCCGAATCGGCCCCCGATCGCACCAGCGCCGCATCGCCGCGCCCACCCAGCGCCAGCCCCAGCGCATCGAGCAGAATCGATTTCCCGGCCCCGGTTTCACCGGTAAGCACCGAAAGCCCGCCGGCAAAATCGAGCGTCAACGCTTCGATCAACACGACATTGCGAATATCAATCAGAGTCAGCACGCTATCTTCTTACAGCGGCTTTCAAGGGGCGTCTCCCCCAGAGTCCAAAACTCCCCCGCTGGGGGGAGGCCGGACTCGGCGGCTTCGACGAGCCGGGGGAGCGGATTTAAGCGCCGACAAAGAAATCCCCTCTCCCGGCTCGCGCAAGGGCGAGAGCCGGACCTGCCTCCCGGCGAAGGCAGGTATCGCACACCCCCAAACACCCTTGCGCAAACGCCAGAAATCCCTATACGCCGCTGCTTCAAGCAATCCGGGGCTTCCCACGGTGTTCATCGCCGTGCGAACAGCCTTCACCAAAGATGACAGGTGCCGCATGGCCGTTCCAAAACGCAAAACTTCGCCTTCCAAGCGCAACATGCGCCGCAGCCATCACGCCCTTGTGCCGGTTTCTTTCCAGGAATGCCCGAATTGCGGCGAATTGAAACTGCCCCACAATCTTTGCGGCGCCTGTGGCCATTACAATGGCCGCGAAGTCATCGAAATGTCGGCCTGATCCGAACCGAAATCCTGGGGCGCATTCCAATCGCATGATCGCCGTCAGCAATCCGGTAATCGCGCTTGATGTGATGGGCGGCGATGCCGGGCTGGCCAATGTCATGGCAGCGGCCGAAATCGCTTCGGAACGCTATCCGAAATTGACATTCCGCCTGCACGGCCCGGAAACCGCCATTCGCGCCGAGCTGCCGAATTGCCCGCGGTTGGCCGCCAGCGCCGCCATCATCCACACCGATGACGTGGTGCTGGGCACCGACAAGCCCAGCCAGGCGCTGCGCCGATCCCGCACATCATCGATGGGCATGGCAATTGCCTCGGTCAAATCCGGTGATGCCCATGCCGCCGTTTCGGCGGGCAACACCGGCGCGCTGATGGCCATGGCGCTGTTTGCGCTGCGCACCATGCCCGGCATTGATCGCCCGGCGTTGGCGGCGCTGCTGCCGACGCTGAAAAACGATTCGGTGGTGCTTGATCTGGGCGCCAATACCGAATGCGATGCCGAAAATTTGGTGCAATTTGCAGTGATGGGCGCGGCGTTCGCCCGCACGGTGCTGGGGCTGGAACATCCGCGCGTTGCCCTGCTCAACATCGGCGAGGAAGAACTAAAGGGAACCGATGAACTGCGCGATGCCGCAGCCTTGCTCCGCGCCGCTACCCTGCCGATGATATTCGAAGGCTTTGTTGAAGGTGACAAGATCGGCCAGGGCAATGTCGATGTCATCGTCGCCGATGGATTTTCCGGCAATATCGCCCTGAAAACCGCCGAAGGCACCGGGAAGCTGGTAACCGGCCTGCTCGCCAAGGCGTTTGAAACATCCTGGCTGACCCGCCTGGGCTATCTGCTTTCACGCGGCGCTCTCAGGGCATTGCGAGCCCATCTTGACCCCAACGCCCATAATGGCGCGGTGTTTCTTGGCTTGAACGGCATTGTCGTCAAAAGTCATGGATCGGCAAATGTCCGCGGCATCGCCAATGCCATCGGTGTTGCGCATGATCTGATCGCCGGCAGCGTTGGCACCCGCATCGCCGACGATCTGGCCAATTTCAGCGCCACGCGCGCCGTAAAGGCATGATCCGCGCCCGGATCATTGGCACCGGCAGCTATCTGCCGGCGCACATCCTGACCAACGAAGCCCTGGCAGCACAGGTCGATACCAGCGACGAATGGATCATCGAACGCACCGGAATCCGCCAGCGCCACATCGCTGCCGCCGATGAATTCACCTCTGATCTTGGCACCGCCGCCGCCAAGCGCGCGTTGGCCGCAGCCGGCATTACCGCCGCCGAAGTGGACCTGATCATCGTCGCCACCGCGACGCCCGACCAGACATTCCCGGCCAGCGCCACCGTCATCCAGCACAAATTGGGTATGCGCCACGGCGTCGCCTTTGATGTCGCCGCCGTCTGCTCGGGCTTTTTATATGCGCTGGCAGTCGCCGATGCGATGCTGACATCGGGCGCCCACCGTACCGCGCTGGTCATCGGCGCCGAAACATTCTCGCGGATTTTGGATTGGGAGGATCGCGCCACCTGCGTATTGTTCGGCGATGGCGCCGGCGCGGTGGTACTGCGCGCCGAAACAGCCGCCGGCACCCCCCAGGATCGCGGCATTCTTGCCACCCGGCTGCATTCGGATGGGGCCTATAATGATCTGCTGTACGTCGATGGCGGCCCCGGATCGACCGGCACGACGGGCAAGCTGCGCATGAAGGGCAAGGAAGTGTTCCGCCATGCCGTCACCAACCTTGCCGCAGTGATGACCGAAACGCTCGCCGCCGCCCATCTGAGCGCCGACGATGTGACCTGGCTGATCCCGCACCAGGCCAATTTGCGGATATTGGAGAGCACCGCGCGCAAGCTTGGCCTGCCCATCGATCGCGTCATTGTCACCGTGCAATCCCACGCCAACACATCGGCCGCATCGGTGCCGCTGGCGCTAGACACCGCCGTCACTGACGGACGTATCAAAGCCAATGATGTCTTGTTATTGGAGGCAATGGGCGGCGGCTTTACGTGGGGCGCGGCAGCGGTAAGATGGTAGCTTGATTGCGCGACAGTAACGCTTCACTATGTCGCAGCAGATTGTTGAGCGGAAGGGGCAAGCAACATTATGGCCAAGATTGACACCACCAGCCTGACACGTGCCGATTTGGCGGATGCCGTGCATGGGCAAATCGGGCTGTCGCGCACCGAATCGGCGCAACTGGTTGAAACTGTGCTGGACAAGATCAGCGATGCCCTCGTCAGCGGTGGCAATGTCAAGATTTCATCGTTCGGCAGTTTCGTTTTGCGCAAAAAGGGCCTGCGCATCGGCCGCAACCCCAAAACTGGTGTTGAAGTGCCGATCGAACCGCGCACGGTGCTGACCTTCCGCCCCAGCCAGTTGCTCCGCGAAGCGATCAACAAGCCGGCGAAATAATGGCGGATTTGAAATCCGAAACGGCATTTCGAACGATCAGTGAAGCCGCTGAAACAATAGGCGTGCCGCAACATGTGCTGCGATTCTGGGAAACCCGATTCCCACAGTTGAAACCAATGAAACGCGGCGGAAACCGGCGCTATTACCGCCCCGCCGACATGGCATTGCTCGCCACCATTCGCGCCATGCTCCACGATCAGGGTTTGACCATCCGCGGCGCACAATTGGCGCTCGCTGGCGGGGGTGCGATTCCAGAAACGCCGCAAATCGCCTCGCAGCCGCCAGCCAGCGCCCTGGATCTCACCCGGTTACGCGCCGTCCGGGATCGCCTTCGCGCTGCCCTTGCCGCGTGATGCGCAGCCTGGCGGTGTTCAGTGTGAAGGGCGGCGTCGGCAAATCGGCACTCGCTGTCAACCTTGCCCATGCTTCCGCCACGCTGTCGGCGCGCCGAACATTGCTATGGGATCTGGATACCCAGGGCGCCGCGACCTACACACTGCGCCTTACCCCCCGGCCTGACAGCTCGGCACGCAAGGGTATTGCCGGCGGCGAACTGGCCGGGCTGATCCAGTCCTCTGATTTCGCCAATCTCGATGTCCTCCCCGCTGACAAATCGCTGCGCCAACTGGAACGCCAACTGGTGGAGGACGATAAAGCCAAACGCCTGAAAAAACTCATCAAAACCCTGGATCGCGATTATGATCGCGTCATACTCGATTGCCCGCCTGGCCTGACAGAGCTTGCCGATCAGGTGTTTCGTGCCGTCGATTTGCTCGTCGTGCCGATGCTGCCATCGCCACTGTCCGAACGCGCTTACCAGCAACTGCTCGATCACCTTGCCCGCCATCACAGCAAGGGCAAGGATGCGGGTGGCGCCCCGGCAATATTGCCAGTGTTCACCATGGTCGATCGTCGCAAAACGCTGCACGGGGCCACAATCGCCGCTGCGCCTGGCCGCCCGACGATACCGTATGCTGCCGCTGTCGAGGCCATGGCAACCACGCGCCTGCCGGTCATCGCCAAGGCGCCCGGCACTGCCGCCGCCGCCGCCTTTCGCAGCTTGTGGGCAGACGTGGAGCGGGTGCTGGTGGGGCTGGGATAACCATTAAACGGCGGTTGGCAGCATCAAAGCCGGATCAGGCCAGCGCGACGCGCTTGCGGCGCATCGTCCCTCCCATCGCAGCAAAGCCAAGCGTCAACGACAGCCAAGTCGCGGGTTCCGGCACGCTGGTGGTAACGTTCCAAGGAATAACGCCGGCATTGTGCCAGATTGTGCCCGCAGCCGGCCGATATGGAAACTCTGGCTGCGAAATGTCCAAAACATTGTTGGAAACGACATTATTTGCGCCGCCGACAACGTTGACACTGACCTTGTGATCTGCGGCGGCCAATGTAACCAGAAGATTGTCACTGATCGTGCTGTCATGGCAATCGTAACAGGCGATGCCCTGCGGAAATGTTGTTTCGACCAGATTTCTGACGATGGATATATTCGTCGCGGGTCCACCAAAGGCAAATTTCGTAAAACCTTGTGTATCACCAAATGCCAGATTGTCGCTGATTTCTATGTTTGAACTGATCGGTAATCCGGCAACGCTGAATATCTGGATGCAATCGGGATGGGCATTCAATGTAGGTATAGCATTGATACAACTGTTATGGTTTACTACGATATCATGGCTGGCGGCTATATCGATTGCATCGACAGTCGTTCCAACAGTCTTGTTGTTATAGATTGTGCCACCGGTAACACGACTGAGCACGATGGAATTTTTCATGTTGGTAAATGTGGAGTTGGAAATATTGACGCCAAGCGTATCCGTAAACGATATAGCGCCCAGTTTGCCACGGTCTTTATATGTCCCCCTGTCAAAACTGATATTATTCCCGCTGAAAACCTGGATCGCTTTTAAATATGAAGGATCTTCAGGCTGAAACAGGAATTTTCCGCCCGTAACCGACAGATTGTCAACGTTCCTTATCGTCCATGTGCGGTGAAAAACCGCCGCCGTTGCATCAATGAAGACTGGTGAGCTGAACGATAGATCCCGTGTTGTCATCACGTAAAACTGCCCGGTCATGACAACCGTGTCTCCGCCCACAACAGAATTCATGCTCTGCGTAAAATTGCTATAATCTGCGGAAACCGTCTTCGCGGTGACCGCCGCATAGCTGGCACCGCCAATGGTGACCGCCAGAATAATACGCAACAATAACATGATTTTACTCTCAATATTCAGTTCGATAATGCTTCCTGATCGCGCCGGCCGCCAAGAGTTCCGAATATTGACGATCATGCCGACTAAGGCGCGAGCCTGGTAGATTCGGAAAATACCTATTTTTGTTGCTCACGACGGACACGAAAAGCAGTGCAACTGCGGGATCACCATCTTTGGCAATCGCTTACCGGCGATCGCCGAAGACTTGCCCGGCAAGCACGATGACCGTCAAACCACTCTTCCTGCCAAACCGTGACTGAATTGAAATTGCTTTGGTCGCTTGCAGCACTCCTCGTCTGATAAACTGGGGGTCAACTGGCTCGCCACAGATCGAAAAGGCTTCAATGGCAACGGGATTTCAAACGGTACGCCAAACGCCGCGCCAGTTGCCGCCTCAGTTTGGTGCTGGGCCATAATGGCCCCGATTCAAAAAACCGATTGTCTGCGGATCGACCGCCATCCAGCGTTGCGCGCCGCAGGCCGCGTTCAACGCGGAATAAGCCGGGCCGATCACGCAGACTGCTCGAACTTTTCAATAATCCTATGGTATTGTTTATTCACAATGATTTTGCCCCTCCGATCGTTCCAGGCTGTCCAGCAATGCTCCGACGCGCGATGTCGATGCCAGTGGTGTGAAAACGCCATGGCGACAGCGTCGTTTCGCAGCGAAAACCGGCGATATATGTTAAACAAGGAAAATATCAGAGCCTAACCGACTTTTTTGACATCCCCCACAACCCGCCCTAACCCGCCAAATTCAGGTAATCGTTCATGCTTTCCCAGCTCAGCTTCAATCACGGCGAAACCATCGCCATGTTGCGTGATAGCGTTGCGGCATTTGCCGCAGCCGAAATTGCCCCCCGGGCCGCCGATATTGACGCAGACAACCAGTTTCCGATGGATTTGTGGAAGAAGCTCGGCGACCTGGGCCTGCACGGGATCACCGTCAAGGAAGCGGATGGCGGCGCCGGCCTCGGCTATCTCGCCCATGTCATCGCCATCGAAGAAATCAGCCGCGCCAGCGCCAGCGTCGGCCTGTCCTATGGCGCGCATTCAAATCTGTGCATCAACCAGATCGCCCGCTGGGGGACGGCGGACCAAAAAGCGCGCTATCTGCCCAAGCTGATTTCCGGTGATCATGTCGGCAGCCTGGCCATGTCGGAACCGGGCAGCGGATCGGACGTCATTTCGATGAAGATGCGCGCGGTTCGCAAGGGCAATGACGCGTTTGTTCTCAACGGCAACAAATTCTGGATCACCAACGGCCCCGATGCCAACACGCTGGTGGTATATGGCAAAACCGATCCAGAGGCCGGCGCCAAGGGCATCACGGCATTTCTGATCGAACGCGGCATGAAGGGATTTTCGACGGCCCAAAAGCTCGACAAACTGGGAATGCGCGGATCGAACACCTGCGAACTGGTATTCGAAGATTGCGAAGTGCCGGCTGAAAATGTGCTGGGCGGTGTCGGCATGGGTGCCAAGGTGCTGATGTCAGGCCTGGATTATGAACGCGTCGTCCTGAGTGGTGGGCCATTGGGCATCATGGCCGCCTGCATGGATGTTGTCGTGCCCTATGTCCATGACCGCAAGCAGTTCGGCGTCTCCATCGGCACGTTCCAGTTGATGCAGGGCAAATTGGCCGACATGTACGTCGCCCAGTCAACCGCCCGCGCCTATAGCTATGCCGTCGCCGAGGCCTGTGACCGCGGCGAAACCACCCGCAAGGATTCGGCCGGCTGCATTCTGTATTCCGCCGAAAAGGCCACCTGGATGGCGCTGGAGGCGATCCAGTGCCTGGGCGGCAACGGTTACATCAACGATTATCCCACCGGGCGATTGTTGCGCGATGCAAAGCTGTACGAAATCGGCGCGGGAACGTCAGAAATCCGGCGGTATCTGATCGGCCGCGAATTGTTTGACGAAACGGCTTAGGGACAGCAGGCGGCGTTTTTAGGCGCCTCCGGCGGCTGGAATATGAACCTCAGACCCGATTTTGTCGGGCTGGTCCAAACCATTGGTGTTTGCGCCGAATTGAATGAAACGGGGTGTGGCGCCGGCGGCTCCAGCCGCCCAAGGTGCCTGGAATGACGCCGAAGGCGTGTGAAACGCCGACAACCCGGCCAGAATTGGGGTAGCCGACCACCACCCTGCCCCGCTACACCGCCGGCCATGTCTCGCCCAACCGCCCTTTTGCAAGCCGCTGCTGGCATTGGTGCGCTGTGCGCCATGGATGCGATCGTCAAGCATCTGACACGGAGCAACAGCGTCGAAGTCGTGACACTCGGCCGCTATGTCACCGGCACGGTGCTGGCGTTGGCGGTGTGGCAATGGCAAGGCAGCCCGGCGATCACGCGCGCGATCCTGCCAGCGCATCTGCTGCGCGGATTTTTGATCGCGACGATGGCATTTGCCTTTTACTATGGCGTGTCGGTGTTGCCCTTGGCCGAAACCATCACCATTGCCTTTATCGCGCCGCTGCTGGTGCCGCCGCTGGCCAGTATTGCGCTGGGGGAACCGATGCGGGCGCGGTATATCGCGGCCAGCCTGCTGGGCTTTGTCGGGGTTGCGGTCACCGCCCAGGGTGCCCCGGATTTCAGTGGAGATCGGCTATGGGCGCTGGGGGCAGTGCTTTATTCGGCGGTCGCCTATGCTGCCAGCGCCGTTATCCTGCGCGCCCGCGCCGCGCGTGATGGCGCAACGATCATAACGTTGATGGGGGCGGCAGTACCGTTGCTGATCCTGTCGCCAATTGCGCTTGCCCATAGCCTGCCCGACGCCGACACAATGCTGTGGCTGCTGGTTATGGGCCTGGCCGGAAACATCGGTATGCAGTTCCTCAGTCGCGCCTATTCGCGCATCGAGGCGCAGGTGCTGGCGGTGATGGAATTCACCGGCCTGCCCTGGGCGGCGTTCTTTGGCTGGGTGTTTTTTGCAGAACCGGTTCGGATGCAGGTCTGGGCGGGTGCAGCGATTATCCTGGCTGCCTGCCTTTGGGCGTCGCGCGGCGAAGGTGCGATGATTGAGGCGTAGCAGCACCTGATCTGAGTCAACCCGCCGGCGAGTCGGCGATCATCGCGGTGAAACTCGCCTCGGCTGCAAGCTTGCCGCCAATCTCGGCACGGCCGCTGAATTTGCTGACACGGCCGCGATTCTGGGTGAATTCGACCTTCAGCTCCAGCAGGCAACCCGGCTCAACCGGGGATCGAAACTTGGCATTTTCGATCGCCATGAAATAGACGAGCTTGCCCTTGCCGGCATCACCAAGCGTCTTCAGGGCAAGCACTCCGGCGGTTTGCGCCAGCGCCTCGATTATCAGCACGCCAGGCATGATCGGCCGGCCCGGGAAATGCCCGGCAAAAAACGGCTCGTTGATCGTCACCGCCTTGATGCCGCGCGCCGACGTGCCGAGGATGATATCCTCGACACGATCGACGAGCAGCATCGGGAAACGATGCGGCAACAACGCCATCACCGCCAAAATGTCGGCGGTTGTGGCGGAATCGATCACTTGGCGGGCGTTGCCGGCGGCGTGGTGGCAACACGCGGCACCGATTTGTCCAGACGTGCCACAACATCGGTGGTGATGTCGATTGATGACGAATGTTGCAGGGTCGCGCCTTCGGCCAGTGCAATCGATGCGCCGCGTTCCTTCATGATCGTGCTGATGATCGGCTGGGCGCCATCATTCAATTGCTTGACCACATATTGGCGGGCATCCTGCAGATCCTTGTCACGCTTTGCCAGATCCTGTTCGGCCTGGGTCTTGCGGGTCTGGAAATCGCGCGCCTTGGTTTCCCAGGCGGTGGCGAGCGGGCCAGGCGCAGTTGGACGGGATTTCACCAACGCTTCCTCTTCGGCACCAAATGACGTGCGGAGCGTGCCCAGGCGCGACTGAATGCTGTCAGCACGCGTTTTCAGCTCGCTGAGCGCTGCCTTGCCGGCGGCCGAATTCTGGAAAACTTCGTCCAGGCTGACGATAACAATGACGGCCGGTGGCAATGTTTGCGCCACGGCCGGAACGGCAATTGCGGAGCTGGCAAGTGCCAGTGAAATCAACAGCTTTTTCATTAGAATTGAGTCCCTACGTTGAATTGAAACAGTTGCACATCATCACCAGGCTGTTTGAGCAATGCCTTGGCAAGATCGAATCGGAACGGCCCGAACGGCGAATTCCAGTTGACACCAACCCCTACTGACAGACGTGGTTTTGGCGTGTTGCCGAGGAATTGTTCAACAAATCCATTCGACGAACCATTATACGGCAAACACCCGGTCAAAGTGGTGGTCGGACCGTTAAGACATGTCAACACTGGTGTCTTTACGTTCCACAGCGCGCCGACGTCAGTAAAGATCGATGGCCGCAACCCCAGTTCTGCACCGCTGGCACCCAACGGAATTTGCACTTCGATCCGCGCAAGATAATAGGCCTTGCCACCCAGGGAATCATCCGATTGCTGCCTGCGGTCTTGGACAATCGCGCCATTGGCGTCGAGTGGCTTGCGGAGTACCCGCGGCCCCAGACCGCGAATATTGAAGCCGCGCATTTGGGGTTGGCCCAGGAAGAACCGATCCGTCAGCAGCACATCCTGCCCGCCATAACCGGCTATATAGCCGGCTTCGCCGCCAACGTTCAGAATGAAACCGCTGCCAAACAGCGCATGATACCAATCATAATTGGCACGTGTTTTCAGATATTTGACGCCAACCGGAAGGCCTGCCAAATCCTGACTGAACGAAAACCGTTGTCCGCTGCTTGGCCGTAGATTGTTGTTGGTGTTGTTGAAAATAACACTGTAGCCGATTGACGAAATCGTGCGCTTTCCGACTGCGTCGCACAGATACCGCCCGGCAAGCAACGGATCGCAGAGACCGTTGGTATAGAACGTCGTCTGATCCAGCGAGATGTTTTCAAAGCTGAGGCCGTAGCGCAGCGAAGCTGCCCAGAATTCGGTGATCGAGAAACCCGTGCGGATCTGGAACCCGGTTGAAACCTGAGTATAGGTCGTGTCACGCGTATTGTTGCTGGTGAACCGGAAGGACCGAAAATCGCGGCGAAAGACGTCAAACCCGAGCGCCAGGTTGCGGCCGAACAGATAAGGCTCGGTAAAACCAGCCTCGATCGACTTGGAAAAGCTGGACACATTGGCCGAAGCGCGCAGTTCCTGGCCGCGACCACGGAAATTGCGTTGGCGGACCGACAATGACAGGATGAAACGTTCGAGGCTGGAGAAACCCGCCGAAACCTGCAATTCACCGGTTGGCTTTTCCTGCACATTGGTTTCCAGGATCACCTTGTCGGGTGCCGAACCTTGTTTCTGTTCGATCTCCAGCTTTTCCTGGAAATAGCCTAGGCCTTTCAACCGGTCGCTCGAACGCTTAACCCTGATCGAATTGAACGCGTCGCCCTCTGCCAGCCGGAATTCGCGACGAATAACGGTATCCAGCGTCGTGGTATTGCCGTTGATCTGGACCCGTTCGACATAGACACGCGGCGCTTCGCCAATGGCGAAGGTCACGTTCATTTCGTGCTTTTCCTTGTCACGGTCGAAATTTGGCCGCACGTCGGCAAAGGCATAGCCAAGCAACCCGGCGGTTTCGGTCAGGCTTTCCACCGTGTTTTCAATCTTTTGCGCGTCATACCAATCACCGGTCTTGATCGGGATCAATGATCGGAATTCCTTGGGTTTGATATCGCGAATCTGGCTTTCCAGATCGACCTTGCCGAATTTATAGCGTTCGCCCTCATCCAGCACATAAGTGACAATAAAGTCCTTCTTGTCGGGCGTCAGTTCAGCCACCTGCGAGACAACGCGGAAATCGGCATAGCCATGCGTCAGGTAAAACTGCCGCAATTTTTGCTGATCATAAGCCAGGCGATCGGGATCATAGGTATCGTTGGACGTGAAAAACCGCCACGGCCGGGATTGCCGCGTTGCCATCGCGCCGCGAATTTCGCCCTCGCTGAATTTGTGATTGCCCAGGATGTTGATCTGCCGGACCTTGGATTTCGGCCCTTCCTGCATTTCAAACACCACATCGACACGGTTCTGTTCTAGCTGGATGATCTTTGGTTCCACTGACGCAGCAAAGCGCCCCGACCGGCGATAAAGCTCCAATATCCGGCCGACATCGGCGCGGGCCTTGCTGCGGGTGAAAATCTGGCGCGGCGCAAGGCGGATTTCTTCGCGGATCTTGTCTTCCTTGACGCGCTTGGCGCCTTCGATGACGATCCGGTTGATCACCGGATTTTCCTTTACTTCCACTGTCAGCGTGCCGTTGTCATCGCGGATCGTCGCATCTGAAAACAGTTCTGATGCATATAGCGCCTTTACCGCCTGATCAGCGCGATCGCGATCATAACGATCGCCGACGGCCAGATTGAGATAGGACCGCACCGTTTCCGGTTCCAGCCGTTCAGTCCCGCGCACAATGACGGCGCGGACTATACCGCTGCCAGTGCCGGCAGGAACCACGTCTGCATCGGCGCGCGGCGGCGGGGGTGGCGCAGGAGTCGACTCGGGCTGACGCGGGCGCTGTGCCCACGCCGGCGGCGCCAGCGTAGTTGTGATCAGCAATAGCGAGATCAGGCGCCGCAAATTGCGTTTCTGCCCGGAACCATGATTCACGCGTCGATCGCCCTTACTACCACCCGAAGCTCGCGCGAACGCGCAAAAATCCCCGTTCAAACCCGCCATCAGCCGAGCCAGCCGGTGAGCTTGCTCCACAGGCCGACCGAACCCAGATCATTCCAGGTCAGCACCAGCATCAACGACATTATTGCCGCAAATCCCGACATGAACGCCCATTCCTGAACCTTCGCACCGATCGGCTGCCGCCTGATAGCTTCGACCGCGTAAAGCAACAGATGCCCGCCGTCCAGCATCGGGATGGGAATCAGATTGATGAAACCCAGGTTGATCGAGAAAAAAGCCATAAAGGCGATGAACGACAATACGCCCAGCGACGCCTGTTGCCCGGTGACCTGGCCAGTTTTCAGCGGCCCGCCCAGCTCACCCAACAGGCGTTCGCCAACAACGATCTGCTTCACCGTTCGCGCAATCGATACCGTAATATCCCAGGTGTCGGTGACGCCATAGGCCAGCGCCCGGAACGGCCCGACATTTTCAACGGTCTGTTCACCGCTGCGCGCAATGCCAAGCCGGCCATGACGCAGAACGTTGCCAAACCGATCCTTGGTTGTCACCATTCGAGGCGTGATCGTCACTTGATGGTCGGCACCAGCACGTTGATAAACCACACTGACCGGGGCACCGCTGCTGGTCATCGCGGCGTTCGCAATGTCTTCAAAACGACTTATGCTGCGGCCATCGATTTCAGTGATGCGGTCACCCGGCCGAATTCCGGCCGCCGCCGCCGCGCCATCAGACAGCACGGCTGAAACCACTGGCGGCGTCGAAGGATGGCCAAGCGCCATATAGAATCCCGCCAGGATCAGAATCGCAAAGGCGAAATTGATCAGTGGGCCGGCAGCAACGATGATTGCCCGCTGCCACAGCGGTTTGAACAGAAACAGCCCGGCGCGTTCCTGTGGCGGCAACGCCATCACTTCGGGATCAGGCTGGCTGGCAGCATTCATATCGCCGGTAAATTTTACGTAACCGCCAAGCGGGATGAGATTGAGCCGCCAGCGGGTGCCGCGGCGATCATTGAAACCCAGCAATTCTCGCCCAAAACCAAAGGCAAAGGCATCGATCTTTACACGGAAAATGCGACCAGCAAGATAATGCCCGCCTTCGTGCACGAACACCAGCACGCCAACCATCAGCAGATAAGTGCCCAGCGTGAACAACAGGCTGGGTTGGGGCAGCAATGCGGTCATTTGGTCCTGCCCTCCACCAGTTGCCGCGCAACACTGCGCGCTTTGCCATCAATCGCCAGCACTTCATCCAGACAGCCGACCGACCCCGAAGCAACGCGCGTCAAGGTTTCAGCAACCACCGCGTCGATATCAAGGAATGAAACTTGCCCGGCGATGAACGCCGCAACGGCGATTTCATTGGCGGCGTTGAGAATGCACGGTGCCGAACCGCCTGCCCTTAGCGCATCCCATGCCAAGGCGAGGCACGGAAAACGTTTAAGATCAGGAGCTTCAAATTCAAGCTTACCAATCTGCGCGAGGTTCAATCGCGCCGCCGGCGTAGCAATCCGTTCTGGCCAGGCCATGGCATAAGCGATCGGAATTCGCATATCAGGCGATCCCAACTGCGCGAGTACCGAACCATCGACATATTCGACCATTGAATGCACCACCGACTGCGGGTGGATGATGACATCCAGCTTTTCATGGCCAACCGGGAACAAATGCCAGGCTTCGATCAGTTCCAGCCCCTTGTTCATCAGCGTGGCGGAATCGATCGAAATTTTTGCACCCATCGACCAGACCGGGTGTTTGCAGGCTTGCTGGACCGTGACATTCGCCATTTCGGCGCGGCTATGATTGCGGAATGGTCCGCCGCTGCACGTCAGTATGATTTTGGCGACTCGGTCAGGCTGCTGATGGTCAAACACCTGAAAGATCGCATTGTGTTCACTGTCCACAGGCAGCAATATCGCCCCTGACGCCTTGGCGGCGGCCGCTACCACCGGCCCGGCGCAAACCAGGGTTTCCTTGTTGGCAATCGCCAGCACCGCGCCGCGATCGATCGCGGCCAGCGTTGGCGCCAGCCCTGCCGCGCCCACGATGGCGGTCAGCACGATATCGCCCGGCCGGCGCGCTGCCTCGCAAATCGCATCGGGCCCCGCTGCCGATTCAATGCCGGTGCCGGCCAATGCCGCCTTCAATGCCGGCCAGGCCGCCAGATCGGCGATGGCAGCGAATTTCGCACCACTGGACTTTGCCGCCGCCGCTAGCCCCTCGGCGTCGCTGTTGGCGGTCAGCGCCTCCACCGTCCAGCGGCCGGGATTGCGAGCCAACAGGTCCAGCGCCTGGCTGCCAACCGACCCGGTCGCGCCCAATATTGTCAGGCTGCGGCTCATCCCGCCCAACCCGTAAGCGCAAACACCCCGGCACCGGCCACCGCCACCGGCACCAGCCCGTCCAGCCGGTCCATCACGCCGCCATGACCTGGCAGAATGTTTCCTGAATCCTTCACCCCGGCGCGGCGTTTCAGGCCGCTTTCCAGCAGATCGCCCAGCACGCTGAGCGCCGCCAGCCCGCCAGCAAAGCCGATGAAACGGCCATCAAAATGGCCCAGATACCAGCCTGCGAGGCCGCCGCCGACCAGCATGGCGCCAACCACGCCGCCGATGGCACCGGCCCAGGTTTTGTTCGGGCTGATCGATGGTGCCAATTTCGGCCCGCCAATTGCCCGCCCGGCGAAAAATGCAATGATATCGGTCGCCCAGACGCAGACCAACACAAATATTGTCGCCGCCAGCCCAAGCTGAACGCCGCGCAGCCAGATCAGGGCCACCGCCGGCAATCCCGCATAAAGGATGCCGGCAAAGGCCTGGAAACCACGCCCGCGTGCCAGCCCACCGATGAACAATCCGATCAGCGCCGCGCCGACCACCAGCGTCAGCAAAACCTCGGCAACCGAAACCATCGACAACAGCAATATCGTGCCAGCAAGCAGCGCCAGCCCGGCCAGCCGAACGCCGCGGTTTAACCCGTGCATCACAGCCCATTCGGCAAACATCACCAACACCGCAGCCGCCACCAAAGCCGTAAAGGCAAAGCCGCCCAGCCAGACAGCCGCCAGCGCCACCACAACCAGCACGACGCCCGTCACCACCCGCAACAACAACGGATTCATCCTATCGGCCACCGAATCGGCGTTCACGGGTGGCAAATTCGGCCACGGCATCGGCCAGCGACTCCGCGTTGAAATCCGGCCACAGCGTGTCGGTCGCGACAAATTCTGCATAAGCCGATTGCCAAAGCAAGAAATTGGACAGGCGCATTTCACCAGACGTTCGCAATACCAGATCGGGCGGCGGCAGGCCGGCGGTGTCGAGGCGCGATTCCAGCAGCTCAATGCTGATCGCTGCAGGGTCAAGCTCCCCCGCGGCCACTTCTGTCGCCAGCGCCTGCGCCGCGCGGGTCAGTTCATTCTGGCCGCCATAGTTCAGCGCCATGATCAATGTCAGCCCGGTGTTGGCGGCGGTTTTCACCCGCGCTTCATCCAGCAGTTTGACCAGGTCGGGCTGCAATGCGCGATAATCACCGATAAAATCCAGCCGCACGCCGTTTTTATGCAAATCATTGATTTCAGACCGAATATAGTGCCGCAGCAGCCCCATCAAGTCCGACACTTCATCCGCCGGTCGCTTCCAGTTCTCGCTGGAAAACGCATACAGCGTCAGTATTTCGATCCCAAGGCCAGGCGCTGCCTCAACCACGCGGCGCACCGACTCAACGCCCGCGCGGTGCCCGGCGATACGTGGCAAGCGGCGTGCCTTGGCCCACCGGCCGTTACCATCCATGATGATGGCAAGGTGGCGCAGGCCCGCCGCCTCGTTCCCGCCCGTGACAGGCGCAGCCAGCGTCACTTGCCCAGGATTTCCTTTTCCTTGGCATTGGATGCTGCATCAATGTCAATGATCGCCTTGTCGGTGATCTTTTGCACTTCGGCTTCGAATTTCTTCTGTTCGTCCTGGCTAATCTTGCCTTTCTTTTCAGCAGCTTTTAGCGTTTCCATACCATCGCGTCTCACGTTTCGAGCCGCGATCTTGGCCTTTTCAGCATAGGACGACGCCAATTTCGCCAGCTCCTTTCGGCGCTCTTCGGTCAAATCAGGGATCGGCAGGCGCAACGTCTGGCCATCTACGATGGGGTTAAGTCCCAGGCCAGCCGAGCGGATCGCCTTGTCCACCGGTGTCACATTCGATTTGTCCCAGACCTGCACCGCCAGCATCCGTGATTCCGGCGCCGTGACTGTCGCCAGTTGCGACAGCGGCATCGCCGAGCCGTAAACCTCGACTGTGATCGGATCAAGCAGCGTGGTTGAGGCACGGCCGGTGCGCAGGCCGCCCAGATCATGCTTCAACGCATCGATGGCGCCAGTTGACCGGCGCTCCAGATCGGCCTTCCACGGGCCTGCTTCAAATTCAGCCATGTCAGTCTCCTTCGGCAGTCACGATTGTGGACGTGCCCTTGCCTTGCAACACCGCTGCCAGCGTGCCGGCCTCACGAATGTTGAAGATGATGATCGGGATGTTATTGTCGCGACACATCGAAATGGCGCTTGCATCCATAACTTTAAGATTATCGCTCAAAACCTTGGAATAACTTAAGGTTTCGTACCGCTTTGCTGTCAGCACTTTCTTGGGATCCGCGTCATAAACGCCATCAACCGAGGTGCCCTTGAACAGCGCATCGCAATTCATTTCGGCGGCGCGGAGCGATGCCCCGGTGTCGGTGGTGAAAAAAGGGTTTCCCGTGCCGGCAACAAAGATCACAACGCGGCCCTTTTCCATGTGACGCATCGCACGGCGGCGAATGAAGGGTTCGCACACCGAAGGCATCGGAATCGCCGATTGCACCCGCGTCGGTACGTCGATCGCCTCCAGCGCATTCTGCATGGCGAGGCCGTTCATGACGGTAGCGAGCATGCCCATATAATCGGCGGAACCGCGCTCGAAACCTTTGGCAGCAGCAGCGACGCCGCGGAAAATATTGCCGCCGCCGACAACGATGCACACCTCATAGCCGGCTTTGACCGCCAGCTTGATTTCGTGGGCGATACGATCAGTTTCCTTTGGATCGATGCCGTATTGACCCCGCCCCATCAGCGCTTCGCCGGACAGTTTCAGCAATATGCGTTTGAAACCGGACCTTGGCATGGCGCTGCTTTTACTCCCGTGAGGCCCCGCGAATTGGACGCACCCTAGAGAGTGCGCGCCATAGTGCCAAGAACTTACCGGGCCGTTCCCGCAGGAAAAGCCCGGCAGATGCGTCAGATACCAGCGGCTGCCGCGACTTCCGCGGCAAAGTCCTTTTCTTCGCGCTCGATGCCTTCGCCCAGTTGCAGGCGGACAAAGCTGGAAAGCTTGATCGGCATGCCGGCAGCCTTTGCCGCGTTGGCGATGACATCGCCGACCTTTGTCTTGCCATCCATGACGAAGATCTGGGTCATCAGTGAATTTTCCTGGGCATATTTGCGCACGCCGCCTTCAATCATCTTTTCAATGATGTCGGCCGGCTTGCCCGACGTTGCTGCCTTTTCACGGGCAATCGCGCGTTCACGTTCAACCAGCGCCTGATCGAGGCCGGTTTCATCGAGCGCAAGTGGGTTTGCAGCAGCGATGTGCATGGCGATCTGCTTGCCCAGTGGTTCCAGAACATCAGCCGGCGCAGAGGATTCCAGACCGACCAATACGCCGATCTTGCCCAGGCCCGATGCCGTGGCGTTGTGGACATAGGATGTCACGATGCCTTCATTCACCTCCACGATCGCGGCGCGACGCAGTGTCTGGTGTTCACCGATCGTCGCGACATTGTGGGTCAGCTTGTCATGCACGCTGCCGTCGCTTTCCGGATAGGACGCAGCGAGCAAGGCCGCGACATCACTGCCCAGTTCCGACGCAATTTCGGTGACTGTGCGGACAAATCCCTGAAAAGTTTCGTTCTTTGCAACGAAATCTGTTTCGGAATTGACTTCGACAACGGCACCGCGTTTGCCGGCAACCGTGACGCCGATCAGCCCCTCGGCCGCAGTGCGTCCGGCCTTTTTGGCAGCCGCCGCAAGGCCCTTGGTCCGCAGCCAATCGACTGCAGCTTCCATGTCGCCAGCGGTCTCGTTCAGCGCCTTCTTGCAGTCCATCATCCCGGCGCCGGTACGGTCGCGCAGGTCCTTGACCATTGCAGCGGTAATATCAGCCATGTCGTGGCTCCTCGATCATCAATATGGTTTTGCGGAAATGGCCGGGCGCATTGCTGCACCCGGCATTTTTCGGTTCGAGATGGCCGGCGAACCGGCCATGGCATCAAGCTTCGGTCGTAACTTCGGCAACGGCCTCATCATCGGCGGCAGCGGCGGTCAGCACGGGAGCGGCTTCGACAACTGCCTCCGGTTCGGCGAGTGCAAATTCCACCGGTGCTTCGTCCTGGGCGCCCAAATCGATGCCGCGATCGGCGGCACGGCCCTGACGGGCCTCGATCACCGTATCGGCGATGGCGTTGACGTAAAGCAGGATAGCGCGGCTGGCGTCATCATTGCCCGGCACCGGAAACGCGATGCCCGAAGGATCGGTGTTGGTATCAAGAATGGCGACGACCGGAATACCAAGCACATTGGCTTCCTTGACGGCCAGTTCTTCCTTGTTGACGTCAATGATGAAGATGACATCGGGAAGCCCGCCCATGTCACGGATGCCGCCCAGCGACAGTTCAAACTTGTCGCGCTCGCGCGTCAGCTTCAATATTTCCTTCTTGGTCAAGCCAACGGTGTCACCCGCAAGCTGTTCCTCAAGCTGCTTGAACTTCTTGATCGACCCGGAAATGGTTTTCCAATTGGTCAACATGCCGCCCAACCAGCGATGGTTGACATAATGCTGGCCCGACCGGCGTGCGGCCTCGGCAATCGGTTCCTGCGCCTGGCGCTTGGTACCGACGAACAGCACCTTGCCGCCAGACTGCACGGTGCCGCGAACGAAATCGAGCGCGCGCGCGAACAACGGAACGCTCTGCGACAAATCGATGATGTGAACGCCGTTGCGATCACCAAAAATATAGGGTTTCATCTTTGGGTTCCAGCGGTGAGTCTGGTGACCAAAGTGCGCGCCGGCTTCCAAAAGCTGCGCCATCGAGACGACGGGTGCCGCCATAGTATCTTCTCCTCTATCCGGTTGGTCCGCTGCAGGGGATGTTCAGGCCAAAGCCCGACACCGGATGGGTTGCCCCTGCATGTGGTTTCCAGCGAAACTGCTGGAGGCGGTACGTTAGCGGGCGGGATGTCGGACGTCAAGCCGCTCGGCAAGCTGGCACGCACTCAAAGCCCGATGCGCGGCATGCCCATGAAATCGCGCTTGCCGAGTTTGACGCCCTGGTTGCGCAGGATGTCATACAGGGTGGCGGCATGGAAATAGAAATTCGGCTGGCTGAACGACAGCAGGAAATTCTCGGCCTTGAACGGCATTTCGGTGGTGCCGATGGCAAAGGTCACTGTCTTGCCGATATAGCCATCAAGCTCGGCCGGATCGATCGCGGCGAGTGCGGTGCCGGCCTCGGTCAGCATGGCTTTCAATGTCGCAAATGTGGGTTCGCCGTGTGGACCAGCGGGTGCAAATTTGCCCTCCCGCACCCCCGCAACGGCGCCGGCGGTGTGATGGGCAACCGAAAACACCTGAAACGGAACCGCCGCCATATCGGGCGCCAACTTGCTCGCGATCAGCGCGGCTGGGTCTGTTCCATGGTCGGCGCAATGCGCCTCGGCTTTGGTAATCAGGCCTGATGCCGCCGCAACGATCTGGCGAGCGGAAGGCACAAAGGCGTCATGGAGCGAGATTGGCATAGTGTTTCCCCGTTTGATCCGCCGCGGGACCAAAGCCCCACAATGGCTTTAGTGCTGCGTTTCCGGCATCGTTACCACCATGCCATCCAGCGCGCTGCTCGAAAAAATCTGGCAGGCCAGCCGGCTGTTGGCTTCGCGGCCATCGGCGAGTTCGAGCATGGCCTCCTCCATATCCGAAATCGCGCCAATCTTGCCGGTCCAGCCGTCGGCCACATAAACATGGCACGTGGCGCAGGCAGCGTTGCCGCCGCAATCGCCATCGATACCGCGCACGCCATTGCCCAGCGCACCCTCCATCAGCGACACGCCATCGGCAACATCCACCGTGCGGGCGTTGCCATTGAATTCGACATAGGTGATCTTTGCCATTGCTGGTCCTGCAAATAGATTTTAAAAATCAGGCCGGAATACGGACCATCAGCGATTTATAACCGCGGACGAACGCCGATGGTACGCGCTCGGGTTCCGCAACAACTTCGATGCTGTCGAATCGCTTCAGAATTTCCTCCCAAAGGATTTTCAATTGCAGTTCCGCCAGGCGATTTCCGACACAGCGGTGAATACCAAACCCAAACGCCATGTGCTGGCGCGGCCGATCGCGATCAATGATGAAGGCATCGGGGTTTTCAATCGCCCGCTCGTCGCGATTGCCCGACGCATACCACATGATGACCTTGTCACCCTTGCGGATATGGTGTCCGGCCAGGATCGTATCCTCCAGCGCCGTGCGACGCATATGGGCCAGCGGGGTCTGGTAACGGATGATCTCGGACACCGCCGATTCAACCAACGCCGGGTTGGAGCGCAGCTTGGCAAATTCGGCCGGATTGTCGGTCAGGAACTTCAGGCCGCCGGTGATCGAATTGCGAGTCGTGTCATTGCCGCCAACAATCAGCAGCACCAGATTGCCCATGAATTCCATTGGCGGCATGTCGCGTGTCGCCGGATTATGGGCAAGCATCGAAACCAGATCGCCCTTGGGCTCCGGATCGTTCACCCTTTCATTCCACAGCCCCATGAATTCCTGCAGCATGCCCAGCAGCGTCGCCTGGCGTTCTTCCTTGGTCAACGCGCCGGGCAGTTCGGGATCCTGCGTTGAAATGTCAGACCAATAGGTCAGCTTGCGACGATGTTCCTGGGGGAAATCAAACAGGGTCGCCAACATGCGGCTGGTCAGTTCGATCGAAACCTTGTCAACCCAATCAAAGACTTCGCCGCGCGGCAGGCTGTCCAGCACTTCTTGTGTGCGTTCACGGATCAGGCTTTCAAATGCCGCCAGGTTGCTGCCCGAAACGATGGGGTTGACGGCCTTTCTCTGCACATCATGCTTGGGTTGATCCATGGCGATGAACATCGGCATGATGAAATCCTGATCCATGTCGAACAGGGTTATACCGCCCAGATGCGCATCAGACGAGAACACCGCATGGTTCATGTCGACCGCCATGATGTCTGCCCAGCGGCTGACCGACCAGTAACCGCGGTGGCGGGCGGTGTTGATACCTGTAAAATGAATCGGCGCCTCATCGCGCAACCGTTTGAAAAATATGCCATTGGTATCGGTTTCCCAATATATGGGATCGGCAATGTCGACTTCGTCGAGCGGCGCGGTTTTCAACCAGTCCCCCAACGTAGCGGCGGTGTAGTCGGGAAGATTCGGGCGAATACGGGGCGGCAGTGGCCATTCCACCGGTGATTCATCGCGCGGCAGTGTGTGGCGGCTTGCCATTTTCAGTCTCCCAACAGGGCCGGTGTTCGTACCGGCTCAAATCATCCCCATTTCGCGTTGTTACACTACGCGCAATTCAAGTGCCACTCATATTTTTGAGTAGCGCTGGCATTTTGTCTCAAAATTGGTGATGTTGAGCGCAATCACGGGGGCATTTTCATGGCAGACCTGGCGGCATTGGTCGCAGACATCACGGGGCGAATGTGCGCCGCCGACGAACGCGGCAAGGTTGCCGATTACATTCCCGAACTTGCCAAGGTTTCCGCCGATCATTTCGGGCTGGCAGTGATAACGGCCGATGGCCGCGAATATGCTGGCGGCGATGCCGATACAACATTTTCAATACAATCGGTCAGCAAGATGTTCGCGCTGGTCGAGGCGCTGGGCAGCCATGGCGAGCGGGTTTGGGACAGGGTGGGCCGCGAACCGTCGGGCAGCGCGTTTAACTCGATCATCCAATTGGAACTGGAGCAAGGGCGGCCACGCAATCCTTTCATCAACGCCGGCGCCATCGCGGTCACGGATTTGATCGCCCAGGGCAATGAACCGCGCGAAGGCATTGGTGCCCTGCTCCGTCTCATCCGCGTGCTGTCGGGCGATGACAGCATTTCGGTCGATGGCGCAGTTGCCTATTCAGAGGAGGCGACCGGATTCCGCAACGCCGCCCTGGCCAATTACATGCGGTCGTTCGGCACGATTTCAGGCCCGGTCGCGTCGACGCTGCAAGTCTATTTCCACCAATGCGCCATCGCCATGTCGTGCCGGCAATTGGCCCGCGCCGGCCGATTTTTGGTGCACGGCGGCGTCGATCCAGTTTCCGGCCAGCCGGTCGTCACCGCCGAACGCGCCCGCCGCATCAACGCGCTGATGCTGACCTGTGGCCATTACGACGCCAGCGGCGAATTTGCCTTCAAGGTCGGGTTGCCGGCAAAATCCGGGGTTGGCGGCGGCATCCTCGCCATCGCGCCCGGGCGCGCCAGCGTCGCCGTCTGGTCACCGGGATTATCGCCCCAGGGCAATTCCCTGCTGGGCACCCAAGCGCTGGAAGAACTGGCGCATGGCATGGGATGGAGTGTGTTCAATCCCGATATCGTTTAGGAAACGACAGCCGGGAAACAGCCGGGCGATCTGCCGCATTGCAGCGAGCGGCTGCGATACGCACATCAACTGCTCATGACCCCGCCGAAACCTGACCGCAGCAGCGCCATCCCGACTGGCCGGCTGGGCCGGCTGTCGCGGTTTGGTGGGTTGGCGGCCAGCATTGCCGGCAGCATGCTGGTTGATGGCGCCCGCCAATTTGCCGCCGGCAAACGGCCGGGCATTGCAGATCTGCTGCTGACCCCGGCCAATGCGCTGAAAATAACTGACAAACTGAGCCAGTTGCGCGGCGCGGCAATGAAGATGGGCCAATTGCTGTCCATGGACAGTGGCGATATCCTGCCCCGCGAATTGAGCGATGTCTTTGCCCGGCTGCGCGCCGATGCCAGCCATATGCCGGCCAAACAGCTGGATGGCGTGCTGATACGCGAATGGGGGCGGGATTGGCGGCAGAAATTCACGCGCTTCGATGTGCGGCCGATCGCGGCGGCCTCAATCGGCCAGGTGCATCGCGCCGTCACTCGCGACGGTCGCATGCTTGCTGTCAAGATCCAGTATCCCGGCATCCGCGCCAGCATCGACAGCGATGTCGATAATGTCGCGACGCTCATCCGCCTGTCGGGCCAGGTGCCGGCAGCGCTCGACATTGCTGCGATGCTCGCCGAGGCCAAACGGCAATTGCATGAAGAGGCCGATTATGCGCGGGAGGCGGAATGCCTCGCACAATTCGGCGCGCTGCTGGCCGATGCGCCCGATTATCAAGTGCCGGCGCTGCATCGCGATTTCACCACCGCCAATGTGCTGGCCATGGATTTCGTGCCCGGCGTTGCCGTCGAAAGCCTGGCCGATGCACCGCAGCCGCTGCGCGACCGGGTGATGACGCTATCGCTGGCGCTGCTGCTGCGCGAATTGTTTGAATTCGGGCTGATGCAGACCGACCCCAATTTCGCCAATTATCGTTATAACGCCGAGAGCGGCAGGTTGGTGCTGCTGGATTTTGGTGCCACACGCGCTTTTGCCCCCGAAGTCGGCGAACGCTATCGCCAACTGATGCTGGCCGGGCTGGCAGGAGACCGGGCAAGTGCCGTGGCCGCCATGATCGACATTGGATTCTTTGGCGCAGATACGCCGCAAAAACATCAGGATTCGATCGTCACCATGTTCGACACCGCCATGGCGCCGCTGCGCACCACCGGCCAGTTCGATTTCAGCGACACGTCGATGGTTGCCAGCATCCGCGATGATGGTCTGGCAATGGCAAAGGACCGTGATTTTTGGCATATCCCGCCGATCGACACGCTGTTTCTGCAACGCAAGTTTGCCGGGCTCTACCTTCTGGGGAGCCGATTGAAAGCCAAGGTCGATATGACAGCGCTGCTTATGCCATATCGATGAACGGGATCAGGCAGCAATCGCGATGGCTTGTTCGATAAGGTCCCGTGTATCAGGCATCACCGCCTCCAACTGCGGCAGATCGTTGACGCACAGAAATTTGACCCCTGGTTGCAACGCCTGCTGCAAATAGCGGCGCACGTCAGCCAGCGGCAATTCGAGCACGGCACCGCTGCGCAGGTGGAGATAGTCAGACGCAGTGGCAAGCACGCATTCGCCCGCCGCAATGCACGCGTGGTTGTGCAGCGTTTGCGGCAGGAATTGCCCGATATCGCGGAACCTGTGGGCAATATTGGCAAGAAAAGCGTTGCGGTGCCGATCAAACAGCGTTGCCAGCACTGATCGGCGCATCGGATGAACGACGTGCGCACCGGAAAACAGCCGTGTCGCCGCATAGCCCAGCAGTGCTGCGGCATTGATCTGGGCAAAACCATTCAAGGCAGCAGGATCGTGCCGGCGCGCCGGATCGATCAGCAATGCCGATGCATCGACCCATTTGCCGCGCAGCACGGGAGCCATTCCGACAAACACATCAGACTGTGCAATCGGCCCGGACAGAAACACATCGTCGTTGAAATAGACAAAGCGTTCGGACAGGCCGGGAATGCGCCAGATCATGCTTTCAATCGACATGGAATTAAAGGTAGGCAGTGCGTGTTCCTGCCCGGCAAACAACACGGTGTGATCGATGATGCTGATCCGGCCCCTGATGCTGTTTGGAACCTTATGCAAATCAGGCCGTTGGGCATCTGTCACGATCCAGATGCGGCCAATCCAGGGCGCGTGGTTGGCAATGGAACTGAGACAATATAGTAGTTCGTCATTGCACGCCCAGCGATGGGGATTGGTGCCATTTTCATTCGCTGCTGCGCTTGCCATATGGGCACGGCGCCGCTCGGCATGGGCCGGTTCAGCGCCATCGACCCAGGTGATGACAGCGTCGATCCGGTCAAGCGCCGGCGTTAAATCATGGGACATTGCGTGGGTCAGGGCTTTGCAAACGGCCGGTCCGCAGCGGCGGGCAGGTCTTGATCCCGTGATGACAGAAATATGTCAAAACGGCTGATGATGCGCTGCATAGGGGAAAATTCCCAATGGTCCAGCGATTTGGCGATTTGGGTGCCACTTCGCGCTGTGGTGCCCGGCCGGACCGACGGCAAGCTGCGGATCGCCTATCATGGCCAGTGCCAGGGCGGCCATCAATTGGCGGCGCCGCCAGATGCGCGCCCAACTGCCGCAACAATCGATGCTTTCGCAAGTTTGACCAAACCGCTGGGCGCGCCAAACGGTCGGGCACAATTGCCGGATGGCCGTATCCGGATTGCCCAGGACGATAACCGCAGCCTGTAGCGCCTGGCAAAGCGGCAAGCAGGCGCTCACAATGAAAGACGCCCGGACCTTGCGATCCGGGCGTTTCCGTGACGAGAATTGAACCTGAAGAAGCCTTCGCAACCGGATGGACTGTTTCCCCCATCCTTCCGGTTGCGGCGATCGCCTTAAACGGCGACCTGCGTGACTTCAGCCCTTTGGTCTCCCTGAACCTTCCGCCGTGGCAAAAGCTTCGATGGGTTGATTAGCCTTGTTGCAATCCTGTGTCATCGCCCCTGCGGTCACCCGATGCAGTTGGTGGCCAACTGTGGCGATGCTGCAACATCGGCCCTGATGGCCCTGCTTGGCGTTGCACCGGGCCCCTGTCATGCTACACGCCTGCGCAATCGCTTATCACAAGGTCTGTTCCCGTGCGCCTGTCCCGCTATTTTCTGCCCGTTTTGAAGGAAACCCCGGGCGATGCCCAGGTTGTCAGCCACCAGTTGATGCTGCGCGCCGGCATGATCCGACAGACTGCCGCCGGAATTTACGCCTGGCTGCCAATTGGGCTTCGCGTGCTGCAAAAGATCGAGGCGATTGTCCGCGAGGAGCAGGACAAGGCGGGCGCCATCGAAGTGCTGATGCCGACCATCCAATCCGCCGAGTTGTGGAAACAATCCGGGCGATATGAAGCCTATGGCCCGGAAATGTTGCGCATCATCGATCGGCATGATCGGGAGATGCTGTTTTCGCCGACCGCCGAGGAGTTGTTCACCGTCATTTTCCAGAACGGCGCCAAAAGCTACCGCGATCTGCCGCGCAACCTTTATCAGATCCAGTGGAAATTTCGCGATGAAGTCCGTCCGCGTTTCGGCGTGCTGCGTGGGCGCGAGTTCTTGATGAAGGATGCCTATAGCTTTGACGTGGATTTTGCCGGCGCGCGGCACAGCTATAATCGCATGTTCATCGCCTATATGCGCACCTTCGCCCGGATGGGCCTGCATGCGATTCCGATGCGCGCCGACACAGGCCCGATTGGCGGCGATCTGAGCCACGAGTTCATCGTGCTGGCGCCAACCGGGGAAAGCGATGTCTTTTATCACCAGAATTGGGAAAATGGCCGTGATACCAGCGCAATCGATGCCAATGATGCGGCTGCACTCGAAGGCTTTATCGATGGCCTGAACCAGGATTACGCCGCCACCGATGAAAAGCGCGACCCGGCGCTGGAGGCGGAAGCCGGTGACGCGCTGAAGCAATCGCGCGGTATCGAAGTGGGCCAGGTGTTCTATTTCGGCGACAAATATACCAAGGCCATGGGCGTGACGGTCGCCGGGCCGGATGGCGCCCCGGTGACGCCGTTGATGGGCAGCTATGGCATCGGCGTGTCGCGGCTGGTCGGCGCCATCATCGAGGCGTGCCACGACAAGGACGGCATCATCTGGCCGGATGCAGTGGCGCCGTACAAGGTCGCGCTGATCAATTTGCGCGCCGACGATGCGGCATGCGCCGCGGCCGCCGATGGCCTGTATGAAGCCTTGCAGGCCGCGGGTGTCGAGGTACTGTATGATGATCGTGACGAACGCGGCGGGGCGAAGTTTGCAACGGCCGACCTGATCGGCCTGCCATGGCAGCTGGTGGTAGGGCCGAAGGGCGTTGCCGCCGGGGTTGTCGAATTGAAGCGGCGTGGCGGTGACAAGGCCGAAATTCCGATCGAGGAAGCGGCAGCGAAGTTGGCCGGCCCGCGAAATTGATCGAAAAAGGACGGGTCAATGTCGCTCACCAGTGCAGCAAGTGATAATCGGTTTTGGCGGGACGGACGCCTGCGGGTGCTGCGTCGAATCGCAGAGGGCTGGAAGGTGCCCGACCATGTTTTTGGCGGGTCGACAGCGTCAACCAATCGTTTTGAGGCGCTTCAGGAGCATCTCCAACTCCTGACCATCCTTGTTGAAAATC
Source organism: Sphingomonadales bacterium (assembly GCA_038228305.1). Taxonomy (GTDB): domain Bacteria; phylum Pseudomonadota; class Alphaproteobacteria; order Sphingomonadales; family Sphingomonadaceae; genus Sandarakinorhabdus. The sequence goes on from JBBRPI010000005.1 coordinate 173,447, forward strand.
GTCGAGAGCTTGAAAATTCTCCTGCGTTACAAGACCTTGGTGAGAAAGACCTGCGCGATCTGGACGAGAACTTCATGGACTTGGACTACGAGACCCGAGAATGGGTGCGAATGCTTACCGATCTTTCCAACGAAACGCGTTCTCTCCGGGATGATATTGAGCGACTCGTTAGAGGTAACAGCCCCGAATGATCACCCGCTACGAACGCATGATCGCCTCGCGCTATCTGCTGCCCGGGCGCGGCGAGGGCTTTATCTTTCTGGTGGCCAGCATCAGCCTGATTGCCGTCGCGCTGGGCGTGGCGGCGCTGATCGCGGTGATGAGCGTCATGAACGGCTTTCGCGCCGAACTGTTCGATCGCATCCTGGGGCTGAACGGCCATGCCGTTGTCCAGGGCTATGGCGGGCGGATCGAGGCGTGGCAGCCGTTGCAGGCCCGATTGAAGGCGCTGCCCGGCGTTACCGCTGCCACGCCGCTAATCGAACAACCGCTGATGGGCAGTTTTGGCGGCCGCGTCGAAGGCGTGCTGGTGCGGGGCATGACGATGGCCGATATCAAGGGCACACCCGTCATGGCCGACAATGTCGTTGCCGGGACGCTCGACAATTTGCAGCCGGGCACCAATACCGTCGCCATCGGCGCACGGTTGGCAGAGGCGCTGGGGGCGCGGGTCGGCGATTCGATTTCCCTCATCAACCCACAGGGCGAATCAACGCCGTTTGGGACGGTACCGCGGATCATTGCCTATCGCATCGTCGCGGTTTTTGAAGTCGGCATCTATGATTATGACAAGGCATTTGTCGTTATGCCGATGTCCGATGCCCAGACCCTTTTGCGCCTGGGCGACGCTGTCGGCATGGTAGAGGTCACGACGAACGATCCCGACAAGGTCACTGAAATCCTGGCGCCGATTGTGCCAAGCATTGCCGGTGTCGCGGTCGTCAATGATTGGAAATCAACCAATTCAGCGCTGTTTTCGGCACTGGTGGTTGAACGAACCGTGATGTTCTGGGTGTTATCGATCATCATTCTGGTGGCCGTTTTCAACATATTGTCATCGCTGATCATGCTGGTTCGGGCCAAAACCCGCGATATCGCCATCCTGCGGACAATGGGCGCCAGCCGCCTTGCGCTGATGCGTGTGTTCGTGACGGTGGGCACGCTGATCGGCGGGCTGGGCATTGCGCTGGGCTGCGTGCTGGGTTTTTCGCTGCTGTATTTCCGCGCCGGAATTGTTGCCGGTGTCGGGCGGCTGACAGGGACGAATATCTGGGATCCCTCGGTACGATACCTGACCGATTTGCCATCAAAGACCGATCCGCTTGAGGTTGTCGGCATCGTCGCACTGGCATTGCTGCTGTCGTTCCTGGCAACGCTGTATCCGGCGTGGAAGGCGGCGAGCACCGACCCGGTGCAGGTGCTCAGATATGAATGACGTCATCCTGCGCGTTGAAGACCTGCGGCGCAGCTTTACGCAGGGGTCTACGACAATCGATGTGCTGAAAGGTGTCGATTTGGTCGTCAATGCTGGCGAAATTGTCGCCTTGCTCGGCCCATCGGGTTCCGGAAAATCTACATTGTTGCAGGCAGTCGGCCTGCTCGAAGGTGGCTTCCAGGGCAGGATTTCGATCGTCGGCGAAAGGGTCGAATCGCTCGACAACGCCGGCCGCACGCGCGTGCGGCGCGATCGGCTGGGCTTTGTCTATCAATTCCACCATCTGCTGCCGGATTTCAGTGCGCGCGAAAATGTCATGCTCGCCGGGCTGGTGGCCGGGCGACCCGAAAAAACCGCCGCCGCGCGTGCCGACCAGTTGCTGACCGATCTGGGGTTGGGAGACCGGCTCAATCACCGGCCCTCCGAATTGTCGGGCGGCGAACAGCAGCGCGTCGCGGTGGCGCGCGCCCTGGCCAACCAGCCGGTGCTGGTGCTGGCTGATGAACCTACCGGCAATCTCGATGAAGCGACGGCAGCGAAGGTGTTGGCAGAATTTCTGGCGCTGGTGCGGGGCCAAGGATCGGCAGCGCTGGTCGCCACCCATAACATTGCGCTGGCCCGCCAGATGGACCGGGTGGTGACCCTGCATGAAGGGCGGCTGGCAATGGCATGACCGCAGCCCGATTTGCCTATTTCGCAGCCAGTCCGGCGCTGACCGGGCTGGTCTCGTTTTTCTATCGGCTTGATACGGCGGGCAGCGCTTTTGATGGCGGCCTGTGCGCGCTACTGGGGCAAATCCAGATCGGGCTTGGCGGCACCGCAACCTATGATTTTCGCAGCACCCCTGTAATCGCGCCGGCGTTATCCATCATCGGGCCCAGCGATATCGCCGGCCGGCTGACCGCGCCGTCGCAGTTTCGGGCGATTGGTTGTGGTTTGACCCCCGCCGGCTGGTCGCGGCTGGTGCCGATCCGGGCGGCGCTGGCTGCCAATCGATTGTTGCCAGCGGAAGCGATTTTTGGGGCCGACGCGATCACGCTTGCCCGGCAATGCACCGCTGCCGGCGATGACCAGGCTGTGGTGGCGGTTCTGGAGGTATTTTTGCGGGCGCGGCTTGCCATTGCGCCGCCGGTTGATCCGCGCATCGCCGTTATCGATGCCTGGGTTGTTGGTGGCGATGGCTGGGATGTGGATAGGCTGGCGCGGTCGCTTGGGCTGTCACGACGCTCGCTCGAACGGCTGACGGCAAGCACCCATGGTTCGACCCCCAAACGGCTGGCGGCGAAATATCGCAGCCTGCAAGCAGCCGGACAGATGGCGGTTGGCGAAGTTACCGATTGGCGCGACGCGGCAATCCAGGGTGGCTTTGCCGATCAGCCGCATTTCATTCGCGAATTCAAACGCTTTGTCGGCATGACGCCGCAGGCGTTCCGGTCGAACCCCGATTGCTTTCAGGCGCAATTGCTGCGCGGTAGCTGGGAACCTAGCAAACGGCTTGGGATCTCGATCTGGGCCTGACGCTCGGCTGTCGGTTTTGTTCAATACGCGGCAGTTGTTGCTGCATACCATTCCCGTGACGAGCATTGCTGTAGGGGAATTTCATGTTGATCAAGATTTTGGCTGCGGCTGTGCTTGTGTCTGCTGGAACGGCGCAGGCCGCCGTATATGCACCAAGCTTCGCTGGACCCGATCTCGATCCGTCGATCTCGGTTGTCGAGGGCCCCGGTTTCACCCACACGGTAGGGTTCGGAACGCTCGTGATTTCAAAACTCGCTGGTGCCGGTTTCAGTGGCGCGACGTTTGTACCGGATATTCACCCAAACGGCGATTTCAACGCACGCTTGTCGGTCGATTTGAGTCAGTTGGGAAATAACGCCTTTGAATTCGGATTTTCCAATATTTACTATTATAGTTCTTTTTACGTAAATCATGACATCGTTTCAACCAGACTTACCTATGATTTCAGCGATACTCCGTCGTTGTTTGAAGCACGAACCGGAAATGAATTTCTATTTGAGTATTCGAAAATCAATGGCGTTGTTGAAATGTTTGTAAACGGGGTATCGAAACAGTCTCTTTATAAAGGCGATAATGGGTCACTGGATTTTTTCTTTCAAGTTTCAAATACGTACAATGTCGATCCAAATTATACGACCGCATTTGTGAGCGATTTTCGCGTCACGACCCCTGACATTTGTGGCATCGCTGCCCCTTGCACAAGCGGTACTCCCGAACCAGCAAGCTGGGCGCTGTTGATCGCCGGTTTTGGCCTGACGGGTGCCGCGATGCGGCGGCGGCGGTTTGCGCTGGCGGCGTCTTGAGGCTTATCCCCAATTAATTGCGGCTGAGACGGCGCGCGGGGTCGCTCGGCGCTTTTGTTTTGGGCTGCAATCGCCGACACTGCCGCCATGCTGCCGCCCACCCGATCAACCTCTGCCCATGCTGGATTCGTCCACCTTCGCCTGCAATCGGCCTATTCGATGCTCGAAGGCGCGATTCAACCTGAGGACCTGGCCAAGACCTGTCGCAAAATGGGTTTTCCGGCCGGCGGGCTGGCGGATCGGGGCAACATGTTTGCGGCGATGGATTATTCCTATGCCGCGAAAAATGCCGGTGTTCAGCCGATAATCGGGGCCATGATCGCCGTTGAGCGGCCCGGGTCACGCACCGCACTCACCCGCGCGATCTATGACTGGCTGGTGTTGTTTGCACAGGATGATGCCGGCTATGGCAATCTGATTTCGCTGGTCAGCCAGGCCCATCTGGGGGCGGATGCGGCGGATGATCCGCATCTGATGCTGGCGGATTTTGAAGGGCGCACGACTGGCCTGATCTGCCTGACCGGCGGTGCCGATGGCGCGTTGGCGCGGCTGCTGGCGGACGGCCAACCGGTGGACGAGTATGCCGATACACTGGTGCAGCTGTTCGATGACCGTCTTTATGTGGAAATTTCGCGTGCCGATGATCCGATTGAGCAACGATCTGAGGCCGGCCTGCTTGGCATGGCCGCGGCGCGGCATTTGCCGATCATCGCGACGAATCCGATCAAATTCCTCGAACCACGTGTTCACCTTGCCCATGATGCGCTGCTCTGCATCGCCGATTCGGCCTATGTGGAGGCGGAGGACCGCCGCAAATCAAATCCGCAGCATTGGCTGAAATCGGCCGACGACATGCGCAAACTGTTCGCCGATCTGCCCGAAGCATTCGCCAACACCCTGGTTGTGGCCCAGCGCTGCGCCGTGGCGGCGCCATCGCGCGATCCGATCCTGCCAAAGATGACCAACGATGGCGCGTCGGAAGACCCGGCACTGGTCGCGGCGGCAGAGGCTGGCCTTGCCAAACGCCTGGCCGCGCTGGGCATTGGCGGCGATGCTGCGCTGCCGTATTCGCAGCGGCTGGCGTTTGAACTTGGCGTGATAAACACCATGGGTTTCCCCGGTTATTTCCTGATCGTGGCGGATTTTATCGGCTGGGCAAAGCGCCAGGGCATTCCGGTGGGGCCGGGGCGTGGATCGGGGGCCGGGTCGGTCGTTGCCTGGGCGCTGACCATCACCGATCTTGATCCGTTGGAACACGGCCTGCTATTTGAACGCTTCCTCAATCCCGATCGTATTTCGATGCCGGATTTCGATATCGATTTCTGCGAAACCCGGCGCGTCGAAGTCATCAAATATGTGCAGGAGCGCTATGGCCGCGATCAGGTGGCGCAGATCATCACCTTTGGGAAGATGAAGGCGCGGGCGGTGCTGAAAGACGTCGGTCGGGTGCTGCAGATGCCCTATGGCCAGACCGACCGCCTGGCAAAACTGGTGCCAAACCACCCGACCGATCCCTGGACTCTGGCGCGCACTCTGGGGCAGGGCAAGGACAAGGACGGCAAGCGATACCCCGGCCTGCCCGAATTCATCGCTGAACGTGACCGTGACCCAAAGGTCAAACGGTTAATCGAAATTGCGCTGCAATTGGAAGGGCTGCCGCGACACAGTTCCACGCATGCCGCCGGTGTCGTGATCGGCGATCGGCCACTGTCGCAACTGGTGCCACTTTATCGCGATCCGCGATCCGACATGCCGGTGACCCAGTTTGAAATGAAAGCAGCCGAAAAGGCCGGGCTGGTCAAATTCGATTTCCTCGGCTTGAAGACGCTTTCGGTGCTCGATCGCGCCGAAAAACTGTTGGCGGCGCGCGGCGTCTTGGTCGATTGGCTGGCGTTGCCGCTCGATGACCCGGAAGTTTATGCGCTGATCGCGCGCGGTGACACGGTCGGGGTTTTTCAGTTCGAGGGCGATGGCATGCGCCGGGCGCTGACACAGGTGCGACCAACCGCCTTTCCCGATATCGTTGCTCTGGGCGCGCTGTATCGACCGGGGCCGATGGACAATATCCCCAGCTTTGCGGCGCGCAAGGCCGGCCGTGAAAAGGTCGAACTGCTCCATCCGGCGATGGAGCCGATCCTGAGCGAGACCTATGGCGTTATCGTCTATCAGGAGCAGGTGATGCAGATCGCCCGCACCCTCGCCGGCTATAGCCTGGGCGAGGCCGATCTGCTGCGGCGGGCGATGGGCAAGAAAATCCATGCCGAAATGGTGGCGCAAAAGGAGCGTTTTGCCGAGGGTGCCGCCAAGAACGACATCGCCAAGGACACGGCCAGCGCGATTTTTGACCTGGTACTGAAATTCGCCAACTATGGCTTCAACAAATCCCATGCTGCTGCCTATGCGCTGGTCAGTTACCAGACGGCCTGGTTGAAGGTGCATCATCCGGTCGAATTCTTTGCTGCCTCCATGGCCTATGACATCACCAACACCGATCGGCTGGCAGCGTTTACCGAGGATGCCCGGCGGTGCGGCGTCGCCATCTTGCCGCCGTGCATCAATGCGTCACAGGCCGATTTCAGCGTGCAGGACGGCGCCGTCCGCTATGCGCTGGCCGCCCTGAAAAACGTTGGTGAAAAAGCCATGGAGGCGGTGGTGATCGGCCGCGGCGCCGGTTTTGCGGCGCTGCCCGAATTTGCCAAGCGGGTGGACCCGAAACTGCTCAACAAGCGCCAGTTGGAAAGCCTGATTGCCGCGGGCTGTTTTGACGGCATCGAGCCCAATCGCGCCGGCGTCCATATGCTCGCCGAGGCAATTCTGGGCACGGCGCAGGCCGCAGCGATGGCGCGGGAATCGGCGCAAACGGCGCTGTTTGGCGAAAGCACAGATCAGGGCCTCGCCATGCTTGTGCCCAACGCGAGCTGGACAATGGCAGAGGCGATGGCACAGGAAAAGGAAGCCTTTGGTTTCTATTTCTCTGGTCATCCGGTGGAGGCCTGGCGGCCGGTGCTGGATGCCCAGGGCGCCAAAAGTTTCGCTGAAATCGCCGAAATGCCCGCGCCCGCAGGTGGTGGTCGCCAGGGCGTGGTGATGGCCGGTCTGATCGAGGAATTGCGCTGGCGGACGCCGCAAACCGGCAAGGGCAACAAATATCTGCTGATAAACCTGTCCGACCGATCGGGCCAATATGTGGCGAGCTGTTTTGACGAGGAAACCCAGAACCGTTTGGAAGTGCTGGTAAAAGAATCGCCTTCGGTGCTGATCCAGGCCGAATTGATGTGGCGTGAGGGTGAGGATGTGCCGCGAGTGACGCTGCGCGGCGCCACGGCACTCGCCGAATTGGCAAAGCGGGCAAAGGGCAAGCTGATCGTCAAGGTTTGTGATGCCGTGGCGGTGCGCGCTTTGGCTGAACTGGTGGCGCAAGCGCGCGGCAAGGGGCGCGGCGAATTGATTGCCGAAGTGCCCTGCTCCTGCGGCGTCGCCCGCCTGTCACTGGGTCGGGATTATCTGATCGATTTCGAAATGCAGGCGCGGGTGTTGCAGCGGTTTGGCGGCGATGCCGGCGTGGAGCCGGGGCCGGCGCGGCTGGCATTGGTGGGGTAATCCCCCTGCCCCGATCATGGGGCCGGCAATAGAAAGGCCGCCGGGTTTCCCCGACGGCCCTCCGCATTGTCGGTCATAGGGACCGAAAGGCGGTGTCCTCTCAGATTGTCGCGATTCCCACCGCGACCACCAGCATTTCGGCACCTGACATGAGACAATGAGACACTGGATCACCTCCTTTCGTGTTGTTGAACAGTTCGCATAATGTCAGAGACTTGGGCGATGATTGCAAGTGGAAAAATCAGCGCAGTGCGCATTGGCAAAATCGCGCCGCTGGGCGATCGGGGGCTGCGCAGCGCCTATCGCAAATCGCCTGTGGCGGGCCCGGTCGCGGTCCACCCGCTGGGCCTTGCCGGTGACAGCCAGGGCAATCTGCGTGTCCATGGCGGGCTGGAAAAAGCCATCTATGGTTATCCAGCATCGGGCTATGCCGGCTGGCGCGCCGAATTTCCGCTGATTGCAGAACGGTTTAGCCTCGGCGCGATGGGCGAAAATCTGGTTATCACCGATCAGGACGAATCGAGCCTTTGCATCGGTGACATCATCCGCTGCGGCACGGCCCTGCTCCAGATTTCGCAAATCCGGGAACCGTGCAGCACCTTTGCCGCGGCGCTGGGCACCGCAAAGGTGGTGCGCGCCATGACCAAAAGCGGCCGCTGCGGCTGGTATTACCGCGTGCTGGAACCCGGCATTGTCGCAGCCGGAGACAGCCATGACGTCATCGAACGCCTGAACCCTGGCTGGAACATCGCCCGCTTTGCCGCGTTCGCCGCCGGCCGCAGCGGGACAGTCGAGGCGCTGACCGCACTCACCACCCTGCCCGGCCTGACCCCGGGCTGGCAGGCAAAGGCGGCGCGCGCACTGGCCGATCAGCAGGCCTAGGCGCCTTCGAGCTGCCTTGGCGGCGCATTTTTTTGAGGGTCATCGCCACCAAAAACCGCCGTTTCAGCGCTGTTCGGGGCGATTTCGGGACGATTCCGGCGCGTTCGGGCACGCAATTTGGCCCCTTAAAAGCCGGAAAGTTAGCCCCAGGCGCCAAAATACTGACTTTCCAAATCCCCGCACATCCACCCCAAAAATCTGGCAAATTGGCCCCAGGCGCCAAAACACGAACTTTAGAAACTTGATATCATCGTAAGAAAGTGCGGCGCAAAACCCAGCGTCGAAAAGGAACGGCATCCAGGAAATACCATGCCCGAAACAGGGCATGTAGGACAGGCCGGAATGGCCGGGTTTGGGGGTGGGTTCAACCGATCGATGCAACGCTTTGTGCGAACTTCTCAGCTGGCGTTTGATACATCAAGGTTTTTCTCGGTCGCTCATTGAGCTGTCTGGCGATGGCGCTGAGTTGGGCCTGGCTGAAGGTCGATAGATCGACGCCGTGGGGCAGATATTGGCGTAGCAAGCGGTTGGTATTTTCG
>JBBRPI010000006.1:0-147746 GCA_038228305.1 Sphingomonadales bacterium
AGTACGGTCGCCCGATCGCTGAATGGCAGGCGTTGGTGCGCCAGAACTTACCGGCGAAGCACATGGATTTGGTTGCCATGCTGAAGACCGATCATGGGATGGGCCATGGTCATGCAAACGCCTTGGTCGCGCACACCTTGGTAGCAGCCAAGAACTGATCGAAGCGGCGATCGAGCGAACGACCGCTTCCCACCAATTCCCGCCATATGGTGCGACAACGAGCAAAGGCGACTTCGCTCAAATCGGGGTCTGGGGCCGGCGGCCCCAGCCGCCGGAGGCTCTTTCCTCTAACTCACCGCCTTCGCCGGCGTATTGACCCCCATCGATTGCAGATACTTCCGCACATTGCGCGCCGCCTGGCGCAGGCGCTGTTCGTTTTCCACCATGGCGATGCGGACAAAGCCTTCGCCATCTTCGCCATAGCCAACGCCGGGCGCCACAGCGACTCCGGCCTGGGTGAGCAATTGCTTGGAAAATTCCAGCGACCCCAGGTGCGCCAGCGCCGGCGGCAGCGGCGCCCACGCAAACATCGATGCGCGCGGCGGCGGGATGTCCCAGCCGGCGCGGCCAAAGCTTTCAACCAGCACGTCACGGCGCATGTGATACAGCTTGCGGTTCGATTCAACGATATCCTGCGGGCCATTGATTGCCGCCACTGCCGCGGCCTGAATCGGCGTGAACGCGCCATAATCCAGATAGGATTTCACCCGCGTCAGCGCGCTGATCAGCGTTTTGTTGCCCACCGCAAAGCCGATCCGCCAGCCGGCCATCGAATAGGTTTTGGACAAAGATGTGAATTCGACCGCCACATCCTTGGCGCCCGGCACCTGCAAAATCGATGGTGTCGGGTTGCCGTCAAAATACAGCTCCGAATAGGCCAGATCGGATAGCACCCAAATCTGGTGCTTTTTGGCAAAGGCCACGACACGCTCGTAAAACGCCAGATCGACGGTTTCGGCAGTCGGGTTTGAAGGATAGCCCATCACCAGCACCGACGGCTTTGGCACGGTGAATTTCATCGCCCGCTCCAGCGCTTCAAAATACCGTTCATCGGGCGTTGTCGGCACACTGCGGATGGTCGCGCCGGCAATGATGAAGCCAAAGGTGTGGATGGGGTAACTGGGGTTGGGCGCCAGCACGACATCGCCGGGCGCGGTGATCGCCTGGGCAAGATTGGCCAGCCCCTCTTTCGAACCCAGCGTGACCACCACTTCGGTTTCGGGATCAACCTCGACGCCGAACCGCCGGGCATAATAACCCGCCTGGGCTTTCCTGAGGCCAGGAATGCCCTTTGATGCTGAATAACCATGGGCATCTGGTTTCATCGCGACTTCGCACAATTTGGCGATCACATGCGGCGGCGGCGGCAAATCGGGGTTGCCCATGCCCAGATCGATAATGTCATCACCGCGGGCGCGCGCCGCTGCCCGCATCGCGTTGACTTCGGCGATCACATAGGGCGGCAGGCGGCGGATGCGGTAGAAATCATCGTTCATGGTCGTCAACCTTTGGCGGGGTCTGTTTGGTGTCGCGCAAAACAAAGCGGGCGAGGGTGGTGCCACCCCCGCCCGCTCTGGCGAATTTGGTGGCTCAAACGGCTCAGGTGTCGGTACCCTTGCGCCGCGTTGGGGCTGGTGGGGTGGCCTTTGCCGCATCGGGTGCCCATGTGCCGCCATGGGCGGCATCGCGCTTGTCGGCCTGGGCGGCGCTCATCGCGCGCTTTTCAGCGGCGGGTGATTGCATGCAGCCGTCCTTCACCTTGGCACTGCACATCGGCATGGTGGGCGCGGCGGTGGGCGCGGCGGCGGGTGCGGCCATCTGCGCCAGCGCCGGCGCAGCAACGAACGTCGCGATCAGAATAAGCATTGGCTTGATCATCGAAAAATCTCCCCGAGTGTCGCCAGCGCCCTTCGCCGGTGCGTTGCTTGCATAGTGCGATTATTGTCCAATCGAAAGATGCAATTTTTGCCGCGATGAAAAGCATTGGCGTCAGCGCCTGGCCGGTTCAAAGTGGTTTGGCAAACGCAATAGCCCTGGGGAAACTGAAATGGCCGAAGTGCCGGTACAAGCGCCGATCGAAACATTTCAGCAATGGACCGATCTGGCAGGCCGCGGCCAGCAGATGATGCTGGAATTCATGACCCGTGAACAGGATGCGATGCCCAATCTTGATCCGATGGGGATGATGGCAACCTGGCAGCGCGCCGCCACTGCCGCGCTGGCCGATCCGCAAAAACTGTTTGCAATGCAAACCCGCTATATGACCGACGCAATGGCGTTGTGGCAGTCATTTCTGACGCCGGGCACCGCCGCCAGCAAAACCGCCGAAATCAAGGATAAACGCTTTGCCAGCGATGCCTGGAAAGAGGCGCCAGCCTTTGATTTCCTGCGCCAATCCTATTTGCTGACATCGAATTACGTCATGGAGGCAACCAAGGGTATCGACGGCCTGGAACCGCATGAACAAGCCAGGGCGCAGTTCATGGCCAAACAATTTGTCGATGCCATGTCACCGTCGAATTTTGCACTGACCAACCCCGATGTGCTGAAAAAAACCGTCGAATCCGGGGGTGGCAACCTGTTGAAGGGGCTCGAACATCTGCTCGATGATTTGCAGGCCGGGCGGATGCGGATGACCGATGAGGATGCATTCGAGGTTGGCCGCAACGTCGCCATCACGCCGGGCAAGGTTGTCTTTGAAAACCGCCTGTTCCAGTTGATCCAATATTCGCCGACGACGAAAACAGTTTACGAAACCCCGTTGCTGATCTTTCCGCCTTGGATCAACAAATTCTACATTCTTGATTTGACGGCGGAAAAAAGTTTCATCCGCTGGGCGGTCGAACAGGGCCTGACGGTGTTTGTCACATCGTGGAAAAGCGCCGATGCGACGCTCGCCGATGCGGTGCTGGATACCTATGTCGGCGAAGGCCAGTTGACGGCGATCGATCTGGTGCTGGAAATTTGCGGCACGAAATCCACCCATGTCATCGGCTATTGCGTCGCCGGGACCACGCTGGCGGCTACGCTAGCCGTGCAACAGGCGCGCGGGGAGGCGGCCAAGGTGGCGTCGGCGACCTTCTTTACCGCCCAGGTCGATATGTCCGAATGTGGCGATCTGGCGGTGTTCATTGATGATGCAACGCTCGATACGCTGGCGAAACTGACCGCGGAAAAGCCATGGCTGGATGGCCGCAACATGGCAATGACATTCAACATGCTGCGATCAAACGATCTGATCTGGAATTATGTCGTCAACAACTATCTGATGGGCAAGGATTATTTCCCGTTTGATCTGCTATATTGGAACAGCGACGCCACCAATGTGCCGGCGCTGTGGCACCGGCAGTATCTGGAAGACATTTACCGCGACAATCTGCTGGTAAAGCCCGGCGGCATCACCGTGCTGGGCGTGCCCATCGATTTGCGCAGCGTTTCGGTGCCATCCTATATCCAGGGCGGCAAGGAAGATCATATCGCACCGGCACGATCGGCGTATAAATTGACCAACAATTTCACCGGCGAAAAACGCTTTGTGCTGGCTGGGTCCGGCCATATCGCCGGGGTGGTCAACCCGCCATCGATGCACAAATATCAATATTGGACCAGCGAGACCTTGCCCGAACGCTTCGATGATTTCGTGGCGGTCGCCACCGAAACCAAGGGCAGCTGGTGGCCCGACTGGATCGCCTGGCTGGCGCCGCGTTCGGGCAAGATGGTCGCCAAGCGCGTGCCCGGCAGCGGCAAGTACCCGGCCATCGAGGATGCGCCGGGGCGTTATGTAAAAGAACGGATTTAGGCAGGCAGCATGGCGGCGCGCGGAGCAAGACGATGGCTAGCAAGACGATGGCTAGCCGGTGCCGCCATCCTGGCGCTGGTCGGCGTTTTGGCGGCGTTCGCGGTGCAACGCATCAGCAAGGCGCGGTGCTTCACGCTGACCGGTGAGGCTGTCTGCCGCGTTGAGACATCGGCGCCGCTAGTGGCGCTGACCTTCGACGACGGGCCGACCGCAGTCGGACTCGACACCGTGCTGCCGCTGCTCGGGCACCATCACGCCAAGGCGACGTTCTTCCTGATCGGCAAGCTGGCCCGGCCGGACCTGGTCGCTCGGGTCGTCGCCGACGGCCATGAAGTCGGCAACCACAGCTTTCATCACAAACGGATGATTTTCCAGTCATCGGCTTATTATGACGCCGAAATCGCCACCACCGATGCCGTGTTGCAACGCGGCGGCGCGCCAAAGCCGACCTTGTTCCGGCCGCCCTTTGGCAGGAAGCTCGTCGGTTTGCCGCTCGCGGTGGCGCGCAGCGGCAAACGGATGATCATGTGGGATGCCGGTGATCCGCCCGATCGCGATCCCGTGGTCTATGCCCGCAAGGTCCTGCAGCAGGTCAGGCCCGGTTCGATCATCCTCATCCATCCGATGTACACCGGCAACGCGACCGAGCGCGCCGCATTGCCGTTCATCCTCGCCGACCTCACGCGGCGCGGTTATCGCATGGTCACAGTCAGTCAATTGTTGGCCAGCACGGCGCAAAAAACCACGACCCGGGAGTAATTGCCGATGTCAGCCTTCCAGAACGCCATGCGGCGGATCATCACCGGCGATGATGCCACCGGCCAGTCGGTGATCATTATCGATGGCGGGCCGTCGGTGTTCGCCGGGGACCCCGATCTCGGCGGCCTGTTCGAAATCTGGGAGGATAGCGCCGCGGGCCCGCTCGACCCGCGCGATCACCGCGATCTCGGCGCCACTCGCGCGGTACTTGGACCGCGCCCCGGCAATGTCCAGATACGCTGGTTCGTCGTCTCGCCGCTGCCCGAAGGCGTGCCCAAGGCGGAAGCGGATGCGACCGCGCGCAGTGTTTTCGCGATGTTCGACGGCGATCGCCACATCATCGACCAAAGCCGCGCCTCGGCCATGCACGAAACCCATTCGATCGATGTCATCTGCCTGCTGCAAGGCGATGTCTCGCTGATCCTCGAAGGCAGCGAGACACGGGTCAAGCCGGGGCAAGTGGTCATCCAGCGCGGCACAAACCATGCGTGGGTAGCGCATGGCGGCCCGGCGCTGTTGCTCGCGGTGCTGATTGATCGGGCGTTGGTTTAGGGGCGGGCGGTCTTTTTCGGATGACTGATGGTGTTGGGAAGCGGTCATTCAAAATTCTCAAGTCGAGAGGCAGCTTCTGGGCCGGTTGCTGACTGGCGGCTTTCAGGGCGAACAAACAGGAAGCGGACATCGCCTCCTGATAGCCACGACATTTTCGCGCAATACTGTGACTTAATCCCATTTCGACAAGATTTGCATAGGTGGAGCTTGTTTAAAACCTCGGGTCAGGCGATATTATAGGCAATGTCCGCCCCGCCTAAGCCCACCGATGAATTGGTCGCCTTCCTCGACGCGAACATCGTGCTCGAAGGGAAGCCAGTTGCGGAACTACCTTGGAAAGAGATTGCTACGGCAGGACTGATCCGCGCCCTGATCGTCCCAAAGGCGATGGATGAGATTGACGCCAAGAAGCGCGACGGGCGTTTAGGTCCGCATGCAAGGGCATTTAATCGGCTAATTGCCCCGTCTGTCATCAGCGGCGCGCCTATTGTTCTCCGTGAGGCAGACCCACGCGTCGAACTTCAGATGGCGACATGCTCGCGCATTCCATGGGACGACTATGACGAGCTCGACCCCGATGACGGTGACAGCAGGATTGTCGCTGAAGCGCTCAACGTGCGCAATGTGGCCTCGCAAAACCGCATTCTTATAAGCCACGACATCAAGCCACTGGCTTATGCGTGCGGTCGCGATTTGCCAGTTCATCAAGCATCCGACGATTGGCTTCGTGCTACTGAACCCAGCCCCAAAGACAAGGAAATTCAGAGGCTCAAACAGCAGGTCGCCGAATACAAAAAGGACGAGCCGACTTTCGAGATTTCAATCGAGATGTCCGACATCTCGACGCCGACAATTTACCGGGTTGCGGAATTGGACGCCGAGCAGGCCGAGGCCATTACCGCACTTATCAAGAGGCGTAATCTTAAGAAGTCGAACGGCAGCAGAGACCTCTATGGCATTAGCTCCGCTTTCGGCGGAGACCGCGATAGCTCGTATGATGGGAAGTATAGCGCCTTTATAACGCGTAAAGTGCCCTCGTTCGTGGCGAAATTCAGCGAGAAGCTTGAGTTACTTTTCAATCAAAGACTTCTGACGGTGCGCGTCACCAATGCTGGCGATATACGGGCCGATCACATTGTGGTGTCGATCAAGACAAGCGACGGCTGGATCAATCGTCGTGTGGTGGCCGTATCGGCCAGTGGACCCGGCGCCCCAGTGCCGCGGCCCAATTATTTCAGCTCGCTCAACATTCATCGGCACTTGGAAACCATGATCCCGCCGCGCGTCGGCCGGCACGAATTTGAGACGACGCTGCGGGCGCTCAGGAGTCGTGAGACGAAGGCGAGCTGCGAGGATTTTCATAGCGGGCAGGCCTACAAATTTGAGGGTGTTGTCGCTCCCACATCGAGCGACCAGCCGCTAGAAATTACCGTAAAGCTCACTGCAAAAAATTTGCGGGGCGAATACACTAAGACCTTTAAACTCGACAAGCAGATTGTCGAGATTGAGCCGGGCGAGTTGGTGGACTTAAAGACGCTTGAGCTAAAGCAGGACTACCCCACCAAAGAAGAAATTATCCGCCTGCTCATGGCCGGGGAAAACGAGGAAATCGACTGGGACGGGAAGGACGAAGACTAGCGCACCTTGTTTAAACGGCAGCTTCTGCCGTTCCGAGGTGTGGGCCCTCTGTCCTACATCCCACGATTCTGCTACCAAAACAGCAAGTCGTTCTTTCTCAGTTTCAATCTTTGATCGCGGCACAATCATGGACACGCTGGAAGGTCAGTGATCCGCCTCTCGGGGCTGAACTTCCGGATGGGATAGCAATGAAATCAATGGCAGGGAAAACGGGTCTGGGGCGAAGCTCCAGCCGAAAGAGACCGCTGGACGTGATTGCACAGTCATTGAAGCAGGCGTGTCATCCCGGGCTTGACCCGGGACCCAGTATCCTTGGCAAGGAGGAAAGCTGGGTCCCGGGTCAAGCCCGGGATGACATGCCAACTTGCGAGAAATTGACCCCGGATCGTCGCCGGAGGGGCTTTATTCCGCTGCTTGCGCCAATTCCGGCCGCTTTGCCGCCACGGCGGTGCTGAACGTCATGTCATCACCCAGATCGCCGTCGCGCAGCTCCTGCTTGTCGAGCTTGTAGTTGGCCGTCACCATCCACGGCGCGCGGTTGCCCGATCTGGGCAGGGCGTCGGCGCCGCGTTGGACATAGCCTGACGACAAATCCATCGCGAGGCGTTCGGGTTCGACATCGGCGCCGGGGGTTGGGGTGGCGCTGGCGAAGCCCTTGGCCTTCATATGGTTGAGCAGGCGGCCGACATATTCGGCGATAAGGTCTGACCGCAGAGTCCAGCTGGCGTTGATATAACCAAAGCTGACGGCAAGGTTGGGGATGTCGGAGAACATCATCCCCTTGTAGCTGAGCGTGTCGGCGATGCGGCGCGGTTGGCCATCGACGCGGACCGTCATGCCGCCAAGCGCTTCGAGTTTCAGGCCGGTGGCGGCGACGATGATATCGGCTTCGAGCAGATCGCCCGAGGTCAGGCGGATGCCGCCGGGTTCAAATGCCTCGATGGTATCGGTGACGATTGCGGCCTTGTCGGCCTTGATCGCTTCGAACAGATCGGCATCGGGGATCAGGCAGAGCCGCTGATCCCAGGGGTTGTATTTCGGCGTCAAATGCTTGGCCATGTCATAGCCATCGGGGAGCAATTTCTGCACCCGGCCGAGCAGATTGGCACGGACTTTGTCGGGGTTCTTGCGGGTCTGGTTATAGAACCACATGCCCAGGGTGACGTTTTTCCAGCGGACAAGGTCATAGGCCAGCTGTGCCGGCAGTATTTTGCGCAGGAAATTGGCGATGGCATCGCTCCCCGGCCGGCTGACCATATAGGTTGGGGAGCGTTGCAGCATGGTGACGTGCGCCGCGGTGGCGGCCATGGCGGGCACCAGCGTTACCGCGGTCGCGCCCGAGCCGATGATGATGACTTTCTTGCCGGCATAGTCGAGATTTTCGGGCCAGAATTGCGGCTGGATGATTTGGCCAGCGAAACTGGCTTCGCCTGGCCATTCGGGCTTGTAGCCTTGCGCGTAGCTGTAATAGCCCGAGCACATGTAGAGAAAATTGCAGGTGAAATGCGCAGGGGCGCCATCGCTTCGCGCCGTTGTTACTGTCCAGCGTGCCGTGGCGGAATCCCAATCGGCGGCCTTGACCTTGTGGCCGAAGTGGATGTGTTTTTGCACATCATGCTCGGTTGCGGTTTCGGTGATGTATTTGCGGATGCTCGGGCCATCGGCGATCGCCTTGGCTTCTTCCCAGGGTTTGAAATTATAGCCCAGCGTATACATGTCGCTGTCCGACCGGATGCCGGGATAGCGGAACAAATCCCAGGTGCCGCCGATGGCGTCGCGGCCTTCCAGAATGGCAAAGCTGCGATCGGGGCAATCATTCTGCAGGTGGACGGCGGTGCCGATGCCCGACAGGCCAGCGCCGACAATCAGCACATCGACATGATTCGTAATGGTCATTGCGTTCCCTCCCCGGGGTTGACGTTTACGTTAACTGGAACGCGGGATGGGCGCAAGTTTGGGGGCATTGCGGTCAAGCCTGAGTGCAAGAATTCCCCCCCGACCTCTGTTTGAGGGAGGGAACGGAAAACACGGCGCGAGCCTTAGCGCCGCGGCATGCCCGGCATTTGCGGCGGCGGGCGGCGGTCGCGATCGCGCCGTGGCAACTGGGCCTGATAGGCGAGCAGGCAATGTTCGGTGCAATAGGGAAAACCGGCCTGGGACGGCTGGCCGCAGAAATGGAAATCATGGTCGCCGGGGTGGCCGATTGGCCATTTGCAGATTTTTTCGTTCAGATCGAGCAAGCTGGTCTTGGCGGTTTTGCCGCTGCGAACCGGCTTTTTGACGGGCGCGGGGCGGGCCATGACGGGCGCCGCAACCGGTGTTGCGGCGGCCGGGGGCGAAACCGGCGCGGCGGCTGCGGGGGCATTGGCGGCCACAACACTTTCGCCGCCGTCCTTGACCGGCGATGGCCGCGATTCCAGCCCCAGCCGATGCGCCTTGCCGATGACGGCGTTGCGGGTAACGCCTTCGCCCAGTGCTTCGGCGATCTGGCTCGCGGTCATGCCGCCCTCCCAGCCGGATTTGAGCTGGGCAATGCGTTCGTCAGTCCAGGCCATCTGCGTTCCTTTTTGCGCGGCCGGCCTTGCGGGCGACGCGGCTCCGGCGGTAAAGCCGGCTATGCTGAATCCCGATACGCCCGATGTCATCGCCGGTAGCCGCCACCCCGAACCGGGCGTGGTGGTGATCCCATCGATCAACTGGGTTGGGTTGAAGACCCTGTATCTGAAGGAAGTGCGCCGGTTTTTCAAGGTGCAGTTGCAAACTGTCTGGGCACCAGCGATCACTACCTTGCTGTTCCTCGTGATATTTGCGCTGGCACTCGGGCGTTCGCAGACCTTGGTTCTGGGGGTCAAATATGCCGATTTCCTGGGGCCAGGGTTGATCGTGATGGGCATGATCCAGAATAGTTTCGCCAATTCTTCATCCTCCTTGCTGGTGGCAAAAATCCAGGGGTCGATCATCGATGTGCTGATGCCGCCGCTTTCGGCCGGCGAACTGGTGGCGGCCCTGGTTGCCGGCGCAGTGACCAGGGCCTGGCTGGTGGGCATTGCGGTCTGGACTGTGATGGCGATTGCGCCAGGGGTGGATGTGCCGATCCGCGACCCGCTGCTGATCGTCTATTTCGGCACCATGGGTGCGGTGATGCTGGCGTTGCTGGGTGTGCTGACCGGAATCTGGGCCGATAAATTCGATCATGCCGCTGCAGTGACCAATTTCGTCATTCAGCCGCTGACGCTGCTGTCAGGCACATTTTACGCGATTGACCGGGTCAACCCGGCAATGAAGGCGATCAGCCATGCCAACCCGTTTTTCTACATCATCGATGGCTTTCGCAGTGGTTTCATCGGCGTATCCGATGGCCTGCTGCGGCAGGGCGCGCTGATGCTGCTGATCGTCAATGTGGTGCTGTGGGCGGTATGTTATCGCGTGCTGCGATCCGGTTGGCGGCTGAAGGCCTGAAATTTGTCGCAAATGCGACGAATGAGCCCATGGCCAATGGCTGCACACCATTGTCATTGCGCCGCACACCATCGAAACGACGATTAAAAGCGACGGCGGCGCGGGGGAAATGTATGTGGCGCGCGTAAGGAACAGATAAGTAGCATGGCGTTGAAATTTTTCCCCGATGGATTGGCGCCGGCGATTGTCGGCGTTGCGTTGTTCGCGCTTGCTGCGTGCGGCGCAAAGGGCGATGCCGATAAACGGAAAAAACCGCCGCAGATGGTGGCGGCCCAAAGCGCCAAATCCGAAGATTTTGTGCCGCGGCTGGTTGCGTTGGGCACCGTCACGCCATTGCAGACCGTGGCGGTAAAGCCGCGTGCCGATGGCCAGATCACCGCCATTGCATTCCATGAGGGCGATAATGTTCGCGCCGGGCAACTGTTGTTTCAGCTGGACGACCGGGCGGCACAGGCAGCGCTGGCCCAGGCCCGTGCGCTGCTGGCCAGTGCCCGGGCGACGGCAATGCAGACGCGCGGTGATTTCAACCGGGCGCAGGCATTGGTGGGCAAGGGGTTTGTTTCAAAGGCGGTGCTCGATCAACGGCGTGCGCTGGCCGACAGCGCCGATGCAGCGATCAAGGGTGCCGATGCGGCGGTGCAGGCGGCGACGACGACGCTTTCGTATCTGACAGTGCGGGCGCCGGTGAGCGGGCGGACTGGCGAACTGGGCTATCGATTGGGCGCCAATGTGCGCGCCGCCGATACGGTGCCGCTGGTGACGATCAATCAGCTCAGCCCGATTTCGGTGCGATTCCTGGTGCCACCCGAACAAATTGCCCATGTGCGGCAGGTGATGGCGCAGGGCGTGTTGACGGTAACGGCGCGGCCCCAGAATAGCGACGGCAGTGCGGGTGGCCCGCTGTCGCCGGTTGGTGCCGGGCGGTTGGTGTTTCTGGATAACAATGTCGATCCGGGCAATGGATCGGTGACGGCCAAGGCTGAATTCGCCAATGCCGATTCGATGCTGTGGCCAGGGGCGATCTTGAACGTGGAATTGCCGCTCGGCCAGGCATCGCCGCGCATCGTTCTGCCCGAATCGGCGGTGCAGACCGGGCGGGATGCGCCGTTTGTTTGGGCCATTGACGCGAATGACAAGGTCATGATGCGCGAAGTTACCGTTGCCGGCCGCGCCGCCGGCAAGGTTTATCTGGCCAGCGGCGTCGCAGCCGGCGATCGCATCGTCTTTGATGCCCTGTCGCGGCTGAAACCCGGCGACAAGGTACGGACCAAGGCCGGGCGGGGCACGCCGCTCGCCACGGCCGGGACGCGGCCACGGATCGCCGGCTGATGGGTTTCGTCCGTCTCGCCGTCGACCGGCCGGTTGCCACCATATTGCTCAGCCTGGCAATCATCTTTGCCGGCTTTTTCGGCTATCGGTTGCTGCCGGTGTCGGCGTTGCCCGAAATCGACCTGCCGACCATTCAGATCCAGGCCAGCCTGCCCGGCGCCAACCCGGCAACCATGGCATCATCGGTGGCAACGCCGATCGAGCGACAGATGTCGACCATCGCCGGCATCGATCAGATTACCTCGACCTCGTCGGTCGGATCGACCAGCATCACCATCCAGTTCGCGCTTGACCGCAACATCGATGCGGCGGCGCTCGACGTGCAATCGGCGCTGTCTGCGGTCACCCGCCGGCTGCCGCGCGAGATGCCGACCCCGCCGACATTCCGCAAGGTCAACCCTGCCGACCAGGCAGTGCTGATCTTTTCGGTGCGCGACAAGACGCGGCCGATGAATGATCTGCAGACAGTTGTCGATACGCTGCTGGTGCCGCGCATTTCGACGATGGAAGGGGTGTCGCAAGTCCAGACCTATGGCAGCCGGCGCTATGCCCTGCGCATCCAGTTCGATCCTGCGGCGCTGGCGGCGCGCAACCTGACACCGGTCGATCTCGCCAATGCCGTCGCCGCCTCCAACAGCAATGTTGCCGTCGGCGCGATCAGCGGCGGTGACCGCAACTATGTGCTCAATGCCAGTGGCATCCTCGAACGGCCGGAAGATTTCGGCCAGATCATCGTTGCGACCAGCAACGGCCTGCCGGTGCGGCTGTCGCAGGTCGCCAAGGTTTTTGCCAGCTATGAAGATCTGCGCGGCGGGGCGAAATTCAATGGCGAACCGTCGCTGATGGTCGCCATCACCCGCCAGCCCGGCGCCAATGTCGTGAAACTGGTCGATACCGTGACGGCGGCGCTTCCGGCGATCCGCGAGGCGTTGCCTCCGTCGATCGACATTCAGACCATCATCGATCGGTCCGATTCGGTGCGCCATTCGGTCGCCGATGCCCAGTATACCCTTGTTGGTACGGCGCTGCTGGTCATCCTGGTCATCTATCTGGTTCTGGGCGATGGCCGCGCCACCATCATCCCGGCAGTGGTGCTGCCGCTGGCCGCCATCGGCACCTTTGCCGGCATGTATTTCTTTCATTTCAACCTCGACAACCTGTCGCTGCTGGCGCTGACGCTGGCGACCGGATTCGTTGTCGATGATGCCATTGTCGTCCTTGAAAACATCATCCGCCATATCGAGGATGGCGAGGAACCGCGCATGGCGGCGGTAAAGGGCGCCAATGAAATCGCCTTTACCGTGTTGTCGATCTCGGTCTCGTTGGTCGCGGTGTTCATTCCATTGCTGTTCATGGGCGGTGTCATCGGCCGGCTGTTCAACGAATTCGCAGTGACGCTGACCATCGCCATCGCCGTTTCGGCAGTGCTGTCGCTAACGCTGATCCCGATGATCGCGGCGCGGGTGCTAAAGGGTGGTCATCAGGGCGAAGGCAGCCGCATGGCGCGCATTTCGACCCGGGCCTTTGGCCGCGTCCAGGCCGCCTATATGCGCGGTTTCGATGCGACGCTGCGGCATCGCAAACTGGTCGGCTGGTTGACTCTCGGTTCGATCGGCGTCGCCATCTGGGGTTTTACGGCGGTGCCCAAGGGCTTTTTCCCCACCGAAGATACCGGCAACATCTTTGTCGGCGTCGAAGGCGCACCCGACATCGGCTATGAAAAGATGCTCGCCAAGCAGGACCAGGTGGCGCGCATCGTCCTCGCCGATCCGGCAGTGCTGCGCGTCAACAGCTTCCTTGGCGGCCAGGCCGGCGCCACCAACAGCGGCCGTATGTTCGCGCCGCTGAAACCCCGCGCCGAACGCGATTCAGCCGAGGTCGTGCAGGCGCGGCTGCGCAAGAAACTGGCGGGCATCCCCGGCATTTCGGCCTATCCCAACATCCCGCAGAACCTGCAATTGGGCGGTCGTCCTTCGTCGACCAACTACCAATATACGCTGCAGGGAACCGACAAGGATCAGCTGTACGATTATGCGCCGCAGTTCGAGGCAAAAATGCGCGCGACGCCGGGTTTCGAAGATGTGTCGTCGGATTACCAGCGCGGCGCTCGCGAGGCGATGATCAGCATCGACCGCGATGCCGCCAGCCGGCTGGGCGTGCCGGTCAGCGCGATCCGCCAGACGCTCTATGCCGCCTATGGCAATGAACAGATTTCGACCATTTACACCGATGTCGACAGCTATCAGGTGATCCTGGAAATCGCCGAATCGCAGCAGCTGACGCCCGATGGCATCGGTAAGCTGACGGTGCGCAGCGCCGCGACCGATGGCCGGCCACCGGGGCTGGTGCCGCTGTCGGCGGTGACGACGACGACGATCGAGGGCGCTCCCACCGTCATCTCACACCAAAGCCAGCTGCCGGCGGTGACGATTTCGTTCAACCTCGCCAAGGGTATGGCGCTGTCACAGGCGCAGCCGGCCATCGCTGCCGCCGCCGCCGAGCTGAACCAGCCGGCATCGATCTCGGGTTCGTTCGGCGGCAATGCCCAGCAGTTCCAGTCCTCGACGCAATCGATGCCGATCCTGTTCCTGGCCGCGATCATCGTCATCTACATCGTGCTCGGCGTGCTGTATGAAAGCTTTGCGCATCCGATCACCATTCTCAGCGGCCTGCCGGCGGCGGGCATCGGTGCCGTGGCGTTCCTGTGGCTGTTTGGCATGCCGCTCGATGTAATCGGCATAATCGGCGTCGTGCTGCTGATCGGCATCGTCAAGAAAAACGCCATCATGATGATCGATTTCGCCCTTGCCGGGCAACGCCTGAACGGCTGGACGCCGGTGCACGCCATCCGCGAGGCGGCGTCAAAACGTTTTCGCCCGATCATGATGACGACCTTTGCCGCCATGGCGGCGGCGGCGCCGCTGGCGATCGGAATCGGTGCCGGCGCCGAGCTGCGCCAGCCGCTGGGCGTTGCCGTGCTTGGCGGCCTGATGGTCAGCCAGGTGCTGACGTTGTTCATCACGCCGGTTGTCTATCTGGGCATCGAAGGCATCAACGCGCGGATCAGGGTCTGGCGCGGCGCGGCCGATGTGACGCAATTGCCGGCGGTCGAGGCAAGCAAGCCGGGGCGGGTGGCGGCAGAATAACGCAGTCGGCCCGTCGTTTCAGGCGATTTCGACCAGCAGCATCCCATCCGCCACCTGATCGCCGGTGGCGATGTGAACGGCGGTGATCGTGCCAGCGGTGCGCGCCGTGATGCGATGTTCCATCTTCATGGCTTCCAGCACCAACAGCCGATCGCCGGCGGCGATTTCCTGGCCTGGCGCCACATCGACGGCCAGCACGCGGCCGGGCATCGGGGCCATGACGCGGCCGTCACCGGGGCCAGCCTGTGCTGCCTTTAAAGGTGCCCGCAGGGCGAGAGGATAGGTTTGGCCATCCAGCCGGATTTCGGCGCTGGCATCGCCGATGATCGCGCAGCCCATCATGCCCTTGCCGCCCAGATCAAGGCTGATGCGGTTGCCGTCGCGCTTTGCGCCGGCCTCGGCGATGGTCTCCAGCCCGTTTATGCGAAATCGGTCGCCGGCCTTGCGCACGGTCAGGCTGTGCGAAGCGCCGCGGAACCACAGGCGGATCGTGCGTTCTTCGGGCAGATTGATACGGAAACCGCTGCTGGCAAAGGGCCCGCTTGGCCGGGTGTCCAGGATGATGGCCAGCGCCGCCAGCGCCAGCGCCGCATCCGGCACATTGGCCGGCGGCATCAGGGCATCGGCGTGGCGCGGGATGAATCCGGTATCGACTTCACCGGCGCGGAACGCCGGGTGGTTGGCAAGCCGGGCGAGGAAGGCGCGGTTGGATTTCAGCCCCTCCACCACAGTGCTGCCCAGTGCCGCGACGAGGCGGTTGATGGCAATTTCGCGGGTTTCGCCCCATGCGATGACCTTGGCGATCATCGGATCATAATCCAGCCCGATGACACTTCCGGTTTCGACGCCGGTGTCGATGCGAACGCCGTCGCCGCTGCCAAATTCCAGCCTGGAAAGCGTGCCGGTCGAGGGCAGGAAGCCGCCATCGGCGTCTTCGGCATACAGCCGCGCCTCTACCGCATGGCCGGTAACAGTCAGCGCCGCCTGGTTGGCCGGCAGCATTTCACCGCGGGCGACGCGCAGTTGCCATTCGACCAGATCCTGGCCGGTGATGGCTTCCGTCACCGGGTGTTCAACCTGCAGCCGGGTGTTCATTTCCATGAAGTAGAACGCCGGATCGCCATGCGTATCGACATTGTCGAGATCAAGGATGAATTCGACCGTACCGGCGCCCTGATAGGCGATGGCGGTGGCGGCGGTAACGGCGGCAACCCCCAAAGTGTGGCGCAGGCGATCGGACAGGCCGGGGGCGGGGGCTTCCTCGATAACCTTTTGGTGGCGGCGCTGCAGCGAACAATCGCGCTCAAACAGATGGACAACATTGCCGTGCGCATCGGCAAACACCTGCACCTCGACATGGCGGGGGCGCTGGATGAGTTTTTCCAGCATGACCTGCGCGTTGCCGAAACTGTTCTGACCCTCACGCTGGGCCGCCATCAATGCGTCCTGAAATTCGCTGGCATCGGCAACCGACCGCATCCCTTTGCCGCCGCCACCGGCGACCGCCTTGATCAGCAATGGATAGCCAACGCCTTCGGCCGCGCGGGCGAGACGCACCAGCGACTGGTCATTGCCCTGATAGCCGGGAGTAATCGGCACGCCAGCCTTTTTCATCGCCGCCTTGGCGCT
The DNA here is from genome assembly GCA_038228305.1 of Sphingomonadales bacterium. Classification (GTDB taxonomy): domain Bacteria; phylum Pseudomonadota; class Alphaproteobacteria; order Sphingomonadales; family Sphingomonadaceae; genus Sandarakinorhabdus. Next base: position 16,312 of record JBBRPI010000006.1, read on the forward strand.
GTCTTTCAATGCCATGACCCGCATCGCTGCCTCGGGCGGGCCGACGAAAATCAACCCTGCCTTCCGCACATCACGGGCGAAATCGGCATTTTCCGAAAGGAAACCATCGCCGGGGTGGATAGCGTCGGCGCCGGTGGCACGCGCGGCGGCGATGATGCGGTCCGCATCCAGATAGGGCCGGCTGTCGGTGGCACCCAGCGCGACGGCCTGCCCCGCCTCCCGCACATAGGGGCTGGCGGCATCGGCCTCGGAATAGACCGCGACGGTGGCAATGCCCATTGCATGGGCGGTGCAGATGATCCGTCGGGCGATTTCGCCGCGGTTGGCGATGAGGAGTTTTTTCATGAACTGGCCCAGTTGGGCTTGCGCTTGTCAAAAAAAGCGGCAAGGCCCTCGCGCCCTTCATCGCTGGCGCGGCGTGCGGCGATGCGCGACGCGGTCAGGGCGCGCAATTCGCCGGTTACGGATTGCCCGCTGACATCGCAGATCAACTGCTTGGCATCGGCGACGGCGCCGGGCGCGGCATTGGCCAGATGGGCCAGCCACTTGGCGATCACCGCATCGGCGGCCACGGTATCGCCTGCGGTTTCATGCGCCAGCCCAATGGCCTGTGCCTCTGCGGCACCGAACGCCTCGGCCGTCAGGAACCAGCGCCTGGCCTGGGACGTGCCGATCCTGGCGACGACGAACGGCGAAATGGTGGCCGGCGTCAGCCCCAGCCGCACTTCGGACAGTCGGAACTGCGCGCCATCGATCGCCACCACCATATCGGCACAGGCGACCAGCCCGACACCGCCGCCGGCGATGTTGCCATGGACGCGGGCGATGACGGGTTTGGGGCAGGTATCGATGGCGTGAAGCATATCCGACAGCCGCATCGCATCGGCGCGATTTTCGGCCTCGGTCCAGCCACCGGCGCGGCGCATCCAGTCGATGTCAGCTCCGGCGCAAAATGATTTGCCGGCGCCGGAAAGGATGATGGCGCGCACTGCCGCATCGCCGCCCAGCGCCTTGAAGGCCCGGGTCAGGCTGTCGATCAACACTTCATCAAAGGCATTGTGACGTTCGGGGCGATTCAGTGTGACGCGCGCCGTGCCGCGGTCATCAATGGTGACGTTCAAATTCATGCCATTACATCCGGAACGTGCCGAAACGCGTATCCGGCACCGGCTGTTGCAGGCTGGCGGTCAGCGATAGCGCCACCACCATTCGGGTATCGGCGGGGTCGATGACTCCATCATCCCATAACCGGGCGCTGGCGTGATAGGGATGGCCCTCACGGTCATATTGGGCGCGTATCGGCGCCTTAAAGGCTTCTTCCTCCTTTGCGCTCCTGAATCCTCCGGATTTCACCGTGGCGAGAACGCTTGCCGCCTGTTCGCCGCCCATTACGCTGATCCGGGCATTTGGCCACATCCACAAAAAACGTGGGGAATAGGCGCGGCCGCACATGCCATAATTGCCGGCGCCGAAACTGCCGCCGGTGACGACGGTTATTTTGGGGACGGCAGCACAGGCAACGGCGGTGACCAATTTCGCGCCGTGTTTGGCAATGCCTTCGTTTTCAAACCGCTTGCCGACCATGAACCCGGAAATATTCTGCAAAAACAACAAGGGGATGCGGCGCTGGCAGGCAAGTTCGATGAAATGCGCCCCCTTTTGCGCGCTTTCCGAAAACAGGATGCCATTGTTGGCAATAATGCCGACCGGCATCCCTTCGATATGGGCAAACGCCGTCACCAAAGTTTCCCCGAAACGCGGCTTGAATTCATGCGCTTCTGAACCATCGACAATGCGCGCGATGATCTCACGCACATCGACGGGGTGTCGGGTATCGATTGGCGCCAGCGCGTGCAGGTCCTGCGCCGGATACAGCGGTGCGCGCGCTGCTGCTGCTGCCGGCACGGTCACAGGCGCCGGCAACGTCGCCACAATCCGCCGGGCGATGGCCAGCGCGTCCGCATCATCCTCGGCGAGATGATCGGCAACGCCCGACAGGCGGGTGTGGACATCGCCGCCGCCCAGTTCTTCGGCCGTCACTTCCTCACCCGTTGCCGCCTTGACCAGCGGTGGCCCGCCCAGAAAAATCGTGCCCGAATCGCGTACGATGATCGATTCGTCGGCCATCGCCGGCACATAGGCGCCGCCGGCGGTGCAGCTGCCCATCACCACGGCAATCTGGCTGATGCCGGCGGCGGACATATTGGCCTGGTTGAAGAAAATTCGGCCGAAATGATCGCGATCGGGAAACACCTCATCCTGGCGCGGCAGGTTGGCACCGCCAGAATCGACAAGGTAAACGCACGGCAGCGCATTTTGGGCGGCGATTTCCTGGGCGCGCAGATGCTTTTTGACAGTCAGCGGGTAATAGCTGCCGCCCTTCACTGTAGCGTCATTGGCAACGATCACGCACAGCCGCCCGGCGATCTGGCCGACACCGGCGATCATGCCCGCGGCAGGCACATCCTCCCCATAAACCTCATGCGCGGCAAGCTGCCCGATTTCCAGGAACGCTGTGCCCGGATCAAGCAGCGCCTCAACCCGCTGGCGCGGCAGCAATTTGCCGCGTGCGACATGGCGATCGCGAGAGGATTCCGGGCCACCCAACGAAATTTTGGTAATTTTCTGGCGAAGATCGGCGACCAACACAGCCATTGCGGCGGCGTTGGCGCGCGCGTCAGGGCCGGGGAGCAGGGAGGAACCAATGGGTGAACCAGTGTGCGACATGCCAATCGCTATAGGCGCTAGTGGCGGTGCGCCTCAACCATATGATTGCAGCGGCTTGCAATTGAGATGCCCGGTGATTGATACGACTGTCAGGAGGATGCCTCTGGCGGCCTCATGCGCCGGCGGCGTTTGCGGCCGCCAATATACGCGCCGCCAATGACGAGAACGCTCCAGGCAGCAGCTTCGCCATAGCCTGCGATCAGGGCCGAAATCATGGCCATGTCAAATCTTGCCAGCAGCGCAGCAGCAAATACCGGCAGCAGCACCGTCACGCCAAATATCGCCGAGCCTCGTCCTCGCATATTTAATCCCCTCGATACCTCCCCACTGCTTTCTGACTGAAAAAGATTGCCGCTTGATGACCTGGGGATAAAATAATTGTTGCGGCGCAACAAATTGCTGCCCTTGCCAGTGTCGCTGGCCTCGTCTATGCGGCTCGGCTCTGGCGCGGCTGGTTGGAACCAGCCGCATGACCCCAAGGAAATCCCGATGAAGCCCGGCATTCACCCCGAATATCACGCCATCACGATCAAAATGACCGATGGCAGCGAGTACAAGACGCGTTCCACCTACGGGAAGGAAGGCGATACGCTGTCGCTGGATATCGATCCCACGTCACACCCGGCATGGGTTGGCGGCGCTGGCAAGATGCTGGATGCCGGCGGCCAGGTGGCACGGTTCAACAAGCGCTTTTCGGGGTTTGGCCTGAACAAGTAATTGCGCCTCCCCCGCTGGGGAGGTTTCAGGCGGCCATCAGTTTTGCCCGCTCGTAATCCGCCTTGCCGTTGGGCGCCCGTGGTACCTTCGTGACGATGACCACGCGCTTGGGGGTTTTATACGCCGCCAACAAGGTTTTCACGTGCGCCCGCAGTGCTTCGGGTTCGACAGCGCTGTTGGCCTCCACCACCGCCGTCACTGCCTGGCCCCATTTGTCGTCCGCGACGCCAAAGACCAGTGCGTCATCGATCGCCGGGTGGGTTTTCAGGGCTTCCTCAACTTCTTCGGGGAATACTTTTTCGCCGGCGGTGTTGATGCACTGGCTGCCGCGCCCCAACAGCGTGAAACTGCCGTCCGCCTCCACAATCGCCCAATCGCCGGGGATTGAATAACGCATGCCATCGATGGTCGCGAACAGCGCCGCCGTCTTGGCATCATCGCGCCAGTAACCGCGCGGCATCAGGCCGCCACGCGCGATCCGCCCACGTTCGCCCGGTTTTACCGGGTTGAGGTTTTCATCCACCACCAGTGTATTGCCATCGGTAACGAATTTCGTCGCCTGGCCGGCGTTGGCTGCGGTCTGCATCGATGCGCCCAGCCCCAGGCTTTCGGACGATGCCAGCATATCGGCGACCAGCATAGCGGGGGCATGGCGCAGCAACCCGGCTTTCACTTCGGATGACCACATGGTGCCGCTGGAGACCATGGTGCCCAGCGTCGCGATGCTGCCATGGCCGGCATCGAGCGCCCGCAGGATCGGCCGCGCAAAGGCATCGCCAACGATAACGGCATAGTCACAGGCGCGCGCCGCACAGGTTTCCACCGCCAGTTCGGGGTCAAAACTGTCACCAGGCAGGGTGACGACGGTGCCACCACGAGACAGCGTGCCGATGCCGATCAACATGCCGGTGCCGTGCATCAGTGGCGGTGTTACCAGCGCGCGGTTGCGGCCGGTGCCGGCGCGCACCGCGGCCATATAATCATCCAGCGTCGCGCCCATCGGTATCCCCAGGCTGACCGACATCATCGTTGAAAGCGCCCCCTGATCCCACATCACGCCCTTGGGCATGCCCGTTGTGCCGCCGGTGTAGATGAACAGCATGTCGTCGGGGCTGTGATCCTGCATCGGCAGGGCGGCGCCAGTGCTGGCAACCGTGTCGAAATCCTGGGCGAAATCGGCGGTTTCGCCGCCAACTTGCAGATATAGTTTGATGTTCAGCCGATCGCGGATGCTGGCGACCAAGGGCAAAAATTCCGCATCAAAGGCCAGAACGGCGGCGTCGCTGTTATCAAGGATGTAGAACAGTTCCTCGCCAGTGTAGCGATAGTTGACATTGACATGCACCAGCCGCGCCTTGAACCCGGCGATGGTGGTTTCCAGATAGGCCGGGCTGTTGCGCATCAAATGCGCAATGCGATCCCCCGGCACGGCGCCGGCGGCATGGGTGGCGTCGGCCAGCGCATTGGTGCGCGCGTCAAATTCGGCCCATGTCGTGACGCTGTCACCATGAATCGTCGCCGGCTGGGCTGGATCGATCTGTGCGGCGATATGCGAAAATATCGTGCCGAAACTCAGGCCAATGGTCATATGCGTCTCCCCCCGCCAACCTAGGGGGTGGGGGCGTTTTGGCCAACCCACGCAAATTATCAGTCGGGTTGCAGCATCCGGTGCAGGTGGACAACCACATATTTCATCGTTGCATCGTCAACGGTCGCTTGCGCGCGGGCGCGCCACGCCGTTTCGGCGCTGGCATAATCCGGGAAAATGCCAACAATATCCAGCTTGTCAGGATGGACAAAATCCAGAGACTGCGGATCGCTGACCGTACCGCCAAAAACGAGATGGAGTTTTTTCATGCCTGTCGGTCTAGCGAGCAGGGTGGGATAAGGGAACCCCGATGATCACGCACCACCGCGCAGCAGTGCGCGCAGTGCCATCGCCCCCGGAATGCGCGCCAATTGATTGCGCAGCCAGCGGGCGCGAGTCAGGCCATAGGCGCGCGCTTCGACCATCCGGTCGATGGCGCTGGTATCGCCGCGGACCGGGTGCCGCAACGGAAACGCCACAGGCGCCGCCCGCATCGCCGCCACCACCGCCGGGGCATCGCCGATGGTATGGGTGGCGTCGGCGCCGAAACCGACATTGCGGATCAGGTTGCGGGCCGGGAACACCGCCACCATCCCGCGCTGCCAGCACCGATGCACCCATTGGTAATCCCAGGTATCGATGCGGCCGGCAGCGACATCGTTGAAGATCGTCGTCCAATGCGCGACAGGCAGGGTGCGCTGGCCAAGAACGCCGCCAAGCCGGGCTGCGGCGCCGGGCGACGGCCAATCGGCCATGCTGACATCATAATGCCGCCAGGCACGTCGCCAGCTCGCCCAGCCCCAGATATGCAGGTAGCGCGAAAACACATAGCTGGTGTCAACCGAATCGATGTCGCCGATCAGATTGCAGCCGCTGATGATCGCCACGTCATCGTCGTCGCGGTAGCGAGCGAGCAATTCGGCGCAATAGGGGAAAAAGCTAGGGTCCGGCAGCACGTCATCCTCCAGGATGATGCCTTCGGGCTCATGGTCGAAAAACCAGTCGATGCCGCTGGAAACACCAATCTTGCAACCCAGGTTCTGCTCGCGGAACAGCGTATGGACTTCGCAGGGCCAATCGACCGCGGTGGCGATGCGGCGCACTTCGGCACAACGTTCGGCCTCACCGGCGCGGCTGGCGCGCGGGCCATCGGCGGCAACATACAGGCGCTGCGGCCGGGCGGCGCGGATGCATTCAAACGCCTGGGCGGTGGTTTCCGGCCGATTGAAGACCAGAAACAGGATGGGTGTTTCCATCAGGCCAGCGTTGCCCGGAAATAGGCGATGGTTTCCTGCAATCCGTCGGCCAATGCCACCTTTGGTTCCCAGTTCAGCCGGTCGCGGGCCAGGCTGATATCCGGCTGGCGCTGGCGCGGATCATCCTGGGGCAGGGGGCGGAACACCAGTTTCGATTTGCCGCCGACCAGTTTCACCACCAGCTCGGCCAGTTCGAGCATGGTGAATTCAACCGGGTTGCCGATATTGACCGGGCCGGTCAGATCGGCCGAACTGTCCATCAACGCCATCATGCCGCCAAGCAGATCATCGACATAGCAGAAACTGCGGCTTTGCAGGCCATCGCCATAGATGCTGATGTCTTGCCCGCGCAGCGCCTGGACGATGAAATTGCTGACCACCCGGCCATCCTCGGGGTGCATCCGCGGGCCATAGGTGTTGAAAATACGGATGACCTTGATCTCCAGCGCATGCTGGCGGTGATAATCGAAAAACAGTGTTTCGGCGCAACGCTTGCCCTCGTCATAGCAACTGCGGATGCCGATCGGGTTGACCCGGCCCCAATAATCCTCCCGCTGCGGGTGGATTTCGGGGTCGCCATAAACCTCGCTGGTCGATGCTTGCAGAATGCGCGCCTTGATGCGCTTGGCCAGGCCCAGCATGTTGATGGCACCATGGACGCTGGTCTTTGTCGTCTGCACCGGATCATGCTGATAATGCACCGGGCTGGCCGGGCAGGCGAGATTGAAGATGCGATCAACCTCGACATACAGCGGAAACGTCACATCATGGCGCAGCAATTCAAAGCGCGGATGGCCAAGCAAATGCGCGACATTCCGCTTGGAACCAGTGAAAAAATTATCGACGCACAAAACGTCATCGCCGCGTTCGATCAAGCGATCGCACAAATGCGAGCCGAGAAAGCCGGCGCCGCCGGTTACGAGAGTGCGATTCATACGGTATCACCATTGTTGGCCGTCGTTCGGAATTAAACGGCTTTAGGCCGGCTGGATGCGAATTGCAGCGATATTCTGAAAGGCGAATATTTCATGCAAAATCGGATTGTAATTGCCCAATTTGGCCATGCCATCGGGTAACAGTCGGAATAGCTGATAGCCCGTCAGAATATCGAAAAAATCTTTCATATAAGTCCGGCTGATCACGTTCGATGTGTTGAATTCAAACTGGATGATCTGGATGCGCCCGGCTTTGATGAGGCCAATTGCACCCTGTAGAACCGCCAGTTCATGGCCTTCGGTATCGATTTTCAACAGCTTGATCTGTTGAATGCCGTGTTCACGGGCGTATTGGTCGAGCGGAATGACCGTGACCTGGTGCTCCACGGCTTTGCGATGGTTCAGCTCCTCGATCACCGATTTGTACAACGAAGCGTGTTCGGAGCCGTCTGCGTCGGCATAGTCGAACAGCGACAGGCTGCCGGCGGCCGCGCCCACCGCCATATTGTTGAGATGAATGTTGGAGGCGCTGATCGTGTTGTTCAGCCTTTTGAAGGTGCGCGGGTGCGGTTCGAAGGCATGGATTGGGCTATCCGCGTCAAAGGCGCGTATTTGGCGAATATACTCTCCGCTGTGCGCGCCGACATCCATGATGACCCCGTCGCCAGGTTCAGCAAGGACGCGCTTTAGAAACAGTCGTTCGCCGCTGATGCCGGGGTTTTCATAGTTCAACAGGCCCATGCCATGCAGGCTGCACATGTACAGCAGCTTGTTAAAACGATAAAATAATGTACGGGCGAATATGCTTCGGTAGAATTCTATTACAGCAGGATAAATCTTACTCATCGCACAATAAAAATCAGGTTTCCGTTATTGGTGACTTGGTATTCCAAGGCGATATTCCTAGCTGCATTAAAAATATTCGACGCGCGAAAAACACGTTGCTGAACACCGACGCGACGGCCTGGGCGATAACAGCGACACAGGCCGCCCCAACTGCACCCCACATTGGAATGGCTATCAAATTCCCGACAACGGCAATGGTTGCACCGGCCAGCGTTTTTACCAGAATCATCCAGCCCTTGCGTTCATTGATGATCCACAACCCCTGCGCGACGCCAAGCGCGACGAACACATTTGTAAAGACATGGATGCGCAATACGGCGATGCTGGGACTATAAACAGGCCCATAAATCAATGGGATGAGTATCGGTGCCGCCAGATAGGTGACGCCGGCAACGCCAATCGAAATTGCCGCAAAAAGCCGGAATATGTGCAGCAACGCCACTTCATACGCGGCTTCGCCCGCTGCCTTGCGGCGTGCGATCATTGGCGCAAGGCTAAGCGCCAGCGTCACCGGGATCATCTGCCAGATTTGCGACAGCGGCAGTGCGGCCGCATAAATGCCGGCCTCATGTGAGCCGCGCAACTGTTGCAGCATGATCTGGTCGATCCGCACATAAACGACGATTGACAGCGCGCTGAGCAGGAATGGCCAGGTTTGCACCAGCAAATCCCGCGCCTCGGACGGATCAAAACGCCAGCCGCCCGGGGTCGGCAGGCCGCGATAGGCGACAACCAGCGCCGCCGCAGCCAGCGCAAAATCCAGGGCAAACGCCCCGGCAAATGCCCATAAGGGGGCGCCTGCCATCACCAATACAACCTTGAAACCGCTGGTCACAGCAAAGGCGACGATCTTTGCCTTGACGGTGCGGCGGTTTTCGCCCTGTGATTGAAACCAAAGATCAATCGTATCGCAGGCCTGCAACACCAGCACGCTGCCGACCATCACCGTCATCGCGATCGCCTCGCTGTCATGCGGCGACAGCAACGCCATGACAGCGACGGCGGTTGGCCAGCAGACCAGCCCACACAACAACCGCATCCTGACCAGCGACCCCAGCACCCGTCCCGCCGATTCCGGGTGACGCGCCACTGCCGCCACGGCAATGCCATCGGCACCCAGCGGCGCTACCGCTTGAAAAAACGCCATCAACGCGAGCACATAGGCGAAATGCCCGAAGCGTTCCGGCCCCAGGTAACGCGCCACCAATGCACCAACGACAAAGCTGGCGGCGGCACGCAAAATGCGATCGCCGAGCAGCCAGCCCGAATTGGTGGCAACGCGGACGATCGCCTCATTGGCGCGCAGGGCGGCAACTTGCTGGCGCAGGGCCGGGATCTGCTGGCGCAAGCGCCGCGCCAGGCGGGCTTTCTCGGTTGGGCCGTCCTTCATCGCGCCGCGTCATGCGGCATCGGCGGCGCTTTGGCAAAGGTCAGTGGCGATCGATCACCACCGGCAATTTTTTGTAACCATGCACAAAACATTGCGCGACATACTCGGGATCGCCGGTCACCCGCACCGTCATGCGGCGTTTCAACATGTCTTCAAACAGCACCTGCAATTGCAGTTCGGCCAGCCGCGCCCCGACGCAGCGATGCACGCCAAACCCGAATGCCAGATGCCGGCGCGCATTGGGCCGGCTGATATCCAGCCGTTCGGCATCGGGAAACACGGTTTCGTCGCGATTGCCCGAGATATACCAGAGCACGATCTTGTCGCCCTTGCTGATTTTATGGCCTTCGAATTCGCTGTCTTCAACCGCCGTGCGCCGCATATGCGCCAGCGGCGTCTGCCAGCGGATGACTTCGGGCACCGCGGCGGCCACCCGCGCTGGGTCCGCAATCAGTTTCGCCCATTCTTCGGGATATTGGTGAAAGGCGTGGATGGCACCCGACATCGAATTGCGCGTCGTGTCATTGCCGCCAACGATCAGCAGAATGTAATTGCCGGTGCGTTCCTGAAACGGCATGTCGCCCATCGCATCGGAATGGGCCATCAGCGAAATCAGGTCAGCGGTCGGCGGCAGCGCCTTGCGCTCGGCAAACAGCCGGTCGAAATAATGCGTCATGTCGATCAGATGCTGCTGGCGAATGTCCTTGGTTGCCGGGTTCAGCGCTGCTTCGATATCGCCGCCCCAATCCGACCATAGGGTCAGCAAATGGCGGTCTTCCCAGGGGAAATCGAACAGGATCGCCAGCATCCCGGTGGTCAGTTCGATCGAAACCTTTTCCACCCAATCAAATTCGGTCCCAAACGGCAGGGTGTCGAGCAATTCCGCCGTGCGCGCCCGCACGTCCATGGCCATGCGGTTGATTTCGCTGGGGCCAAAGGACGGCGTGATAACGCGGCGCTGTTCGCCATGTTTGGGCCGGTCCATGGCGATGAACTGCGGCAGCTTGAATTCGCCCATCAGGTCGACAACGGTAATGCCGCCAAATTCATGGCTGGAGGAATAGATATCGGGCCGTGCCTCGATCGCCTGGATATCGGCATGGCCACTGATCGACCAATAGGGCCCAAACGGGCAATTCGCCTGATAATGCACCGGCGCATCGGCGCGCAGCCGGGCGAACCATGGTCGCCATGTGTCATGGCCATACAGGTTGGGGTCGGTAACATCGATTGCCGATAACGGCATGGTTGCGGCCGTATCGGCGCGCAATTGCGTGGCCATGATGCAATCTCCCCAAGGGTGTGTAACGATCATTTCGCCGTCTTTGCAGCGATGTTATGCTCCTTCGATCCCCAATGCGAGTCTCCCAAAAATGACCAGTATCGATCGATCAATCGACCCGACTGCCGACCAGGTCCGGGCGCTGCGCGATCATGGCCGCGACGGCCCGGTAGTGATGCTCAACCTGCTGAAATTCAAGGATATGGCGACCTATGTCGATGGCGAAGTGGTCAGCGGCGCTGTCGCCTATGATCGATACCAGCACGCCTTTACGGTCACGGTCGGCGCCATTTCCCAGGCACAGGTGCTGTATGATGGCCCCGCCGAGCAAATTTTCATCGGCATCGCCGGCACCCCCGAAACCGATTGGGACAAGGTGCTGATCGTGCGTTACCCCAGCCGGCAGCATTTCCTCGGGATGATGGCGAACGATGCCTATCGCGCCGCGCTGGTGCATCGCTATGCCGGCCTGGCGCGCACGGTGCTGATCCAGTGCGGGTAATATCGCGATCAACGGTTGCACAACAGCGATGAAGGCTTAAAACGCCGTCATCCGAACTTCAGGGGTAACTATGGCCACTCGTCCGATTGCTCCACGGCCTTTGTCGCCGCATCTGTCCATCTGGAAATGGCAGGTGCACGCGATTGTGTCGATCATGCACCGCATCACTGGCAATGCCATGGCGCTGGGCGCCGTTGTTCTGTTCCTGTGGTGGTTGATCGCTGCGGCTTCCGGCCCACAGGCCTATCTGCTGTTCATGGGCGTGGCGACGGGTTGGTTCGGCATGCTGGTCGGCATTGGCCTCACCTGGGTATTTTTTCAGCATATGTGCAGCGGAATCAGGCATTTGATCATGGATACCGGCCAAGGGTATGATCTGCCAACGGCCAAGGCAACGGCCAGCGCCACCTTTGTCATATCCATCCTGCTGACGATCCTCACCTGGGTCGCCATCTACCTCCACAAGGGGCTTTGATCATGGGTGCAGGAACCGATCTGGGACGGGTGCGCGGGCTGGGCGCAGCGAAAGAAGGCGCGCACCATTGGTGGCTGCAGCGCGTCACCGCCATCGCCAATCTGGTGCTGATGCTGTGGTTTGTGTTCTCGCTCGTGCGGCTGCCATCGCTGGATTATGCCGCCGTCATCCTGTGGCTGCGGCAACCGGTCGCTGCGGTGCCGATGCTGCTGCTCATCGTCACGGTTTTCTGGCATTTTCGTCTGGGTGTGCAGGTGATGATCGAAGATTATGTTCATGGTCAGTTGCGGGTGATCGCCATGCTGGCCTTGAATTTCTACGCCCTTGCCGGCGCCGCCGCGGCGATCTTTGCCGTGCTCAAAATATCGCTTGGAGCGAGCTGACATGGCCGAAGCCTATCAAATCATCGATCATGTTTATGATGCTGTCGTCGTCGGCGCCGGCGGTTCCGGCCTGCGCGCCGCCATGGGCATCGCCGAGGCCGGGTTGAAAACCGCCTGCATCACCAAGGTGTTCCCCACCCGCAGCCACACCGTCGCGGCGCAGGGCGGCATCGCAGCCAGCCTGGGCAACATGGGGCCAGACCATTGGACCTGGCACATGTATGACACGGTCAAGGGCAGCGATTGGCTGGGCGATCAGGATGCCATTGAATATCTGTGCCGCGAAGCCCCCGCCGCCGTTTACGAGCTCGAACATTTCGGCGTGCCATTTTCGCGCACCGAAGCCGGCCGCATTTATCAGCGGCCGTTTGGCGGCATGATGCAGAATATGGGTGCCGGCCCGCCGGCACAGCGCACCTGCGCCGCTGCCGATCGCACCGGCCACGCCAGGCTGCACGCGCTGTATCAACAGAGCCTGAAATACAGCACTGATTTCTACATCGAATATTTCGCCATCGCTCTCATCATGGTCGATGGCGAGTGCCGCGGCGTTATCGCCATCAACATGGATGATGGCAGCATCCACCGTTTCCGCAGCCACAAAACGGTGCTGGCCACCGGTGGCTATGGCCGCTGCTATTTCTCCGCCACCAGCGCCCATACCAGCACCGGTGACGGCGGCGGCATGGCGATCCGTGCCGGCGTGCCGATGCAGGATATGGAATTTGTGCAATTCCACCCGACCGGCATTTACGGCGCCGGCGTGCTGATCACCGAGGGCGCCCGCGGCGAAGGCGGTTACCTGACCAATTCGTCCGGCGAACGTTTCATGGAACGCTATGCCCCCAGCGCCAAGGATCTCGCCTCACGCGATGTGGTGTCGCGTTCCATGGCGATGGAAATGCGTGAAGGCCGGGGTGTCGGCAAGGAGGGCGACCATATCAACCTGCATTTGAACCATATCGATCCGGCGGTGCTCCACGAACGCCTGCCCGGCATTTCGGAAACCGCCAAGATTTTCGCCAATGTCGATGTGACCAAGGAACCGATCCCCGTCACCCCAACCGTGCATTACAATATGGGCGGCATCCCGACCAATTATCACGGCGAAGTCGTCACCCTGAAAAATGGTGATCCGGATTCGGTCGTTCCCGGCCTGTTCGCGGTTGGCGAGGCAGCCTGTGTTTCGGTGCATGGTGCCAATCGGTTGGGGTCAAACAGCCTGATCGATCTGGTGGTTTTCGGCCGCGCCACCGCCCACCGCATCGGCGAAACCCTGAAACCCGGCACCGCCCATGCGCCGTTGGCCAAAAACAGCGCCGATATGGCGCTGGGCCGGCTGGATGGTTATCGCTTCAGCAAGGGTGGTTCGGGCACCGCCGAAATCCGCCTGGCGATGCAGAAAACCATGCAATCAAATGCCGCGGTGTTCCGCAATTCCGAAATCCTCGATGAAGGCACCCGCAAGATCGATGCGATTTACCAACGCATGGCCGACATCGGCATTTCGGATCGCAGCCTGGTGTTCAACACCGATCTGATCGAAACGCTGGAACTCGACAATATGATCGAACAGGCCGTTCTCACCATGCACATGGCCAAGGCCCGCCACGAAAGCCGCGGCGCGCACATGCACGAGGATTTCCCCGCCCGCGACGATGTCAATTTCATGAAACACTCGCTCGGCTGGTTCCGCGATGGTGCCGTCGAACTCGCCCAGCGCCCGGTCCACGAATACACGCTGACCGATGAAATTGACTATATCAAGCCAAAGGCGAGGGTTTACTGATGGCCGAATTCACACTCCCCGCGAACAGCAAGATCAGCAGCGTCGGCAAACGCTATCCGGCGCCGGCGGGGGCCAAACGCACCCGCGCCTTTAAAATCTACCGCTGGAACCCTGATGATGGCGCCAATCCGCGCTATGACACCTATGAACTCGATCTCGACAGCACCGGCCCGATGGTTCTCGATGCGCTGATCAAGATCAAATCCGAAGTCGATTCAACGCTGACCTTCCGCCGTTCGTGTCGTGAAGGCATTTGCGGGTCGTGCTCGATGAATATCGACGGCACCAACACCCTCGCCTGCACCCAGGCGATTGCCGACATCAAGGGCGAAGTCCGCATCACGCCGCTGCCGCATATGGAGGTGGTCAAGGATCTCGTCCCCGATTTCAAGCATTTCTATGCGCAATATACCTCGATCAAGCCCTGGTTGCAGACCGTCACCCCGGCGCCATCGGGGGAGGAACGCATCCAGTCGGTCGAGGATCGCAGCAAGCTCGATGGCCTGTATGAATGTATCTTGTGCGCCTGCTGCTCCACATCCTGCCCAAGCTATTGGTGGAACAGCGACAAATTCCTGGGGCCGGCCATCCTGCTTCAGGCCTATCGCTGGCTCGCCGACAGCCGCGATGAAATGACCGGCGAACGGCTCGACGCGCTGGAGGATCCGTTTCGCCTCTATCGGTGCCACACCATCATGAACTGCTCCAACGTCTGCCCCAAAGGCCTGAACCCGGCCAAGGCGATCGCCGAGATCAAGCTGATGATGGTGGAACGGGCGGGGTAGGGGAATCCAAGGGTAGCCGGCTGCGCTTTGGATGCCGCCGGCGGTTGGGGCATAAACCCCCGACCCCAGGTGGTCCTGTCCTACACCGGCAGGTTCGGGCATAGTTGTCGCAGACGCTGCTCTTTCTCATCGCTGGCCATATATCAAACTGCCCGCGCGGACCGTCAGGAAATCCGCGCCCGGGGCTAATCTTTGGCGCGCCGCTTCAACAGGCTTTAATCGTCATGCTGAAATCAGGCCCGGCCTGTTCCACAAGCATGATTGGCGCCGATCGGAAAGTTAGTGATTCGCCTCCTGGGGCTAACTTTCCAAACCAGGGGCGGCAACACAACCCGCCGGAAACACCCCCAAAGTCATTCCCAAATCACCCGGAATCAACCCGAAACAGCCCCGCAACGGCGCCAAAACCAACAAAAAGGGGTCCGGGGTTTATACCACAACAGCCGCAGGCACTAAAACCACCGCCGGAGGCACTTAATCAGCCGCCGCAGGCTCTAAATCTGCGACTTCCGCAGCCTCCAAAGCGGCGCCTACCCGCGTCATGGTCAGCCGGCCGTCCTTGACGACAAAGCCCAGCCGACCTTCGACCAGTGCCAGCGCATCGGCGCCAAACGCCTCCATGCGCCAGCCGGCCAGCACCGGCAGGCCTTCGGTAACGCCCGCTGCCAGGGCATCCAGATCATCGCCGCGGACGATCAATTTCGGTGCCACGCCAGTTTCTTTCGACCGAATTTTCAGCAATAATTTCAACAGGTCGGCGATCAACGCCCCCTCTGACGACAGCCCTGGCCGCTGCGGTTCGCGCAGCGGCATTTCCTCGGCGGGCAACGGTTCTGCATCCTGCAGGGCGCGGATCAGCCGGTCGCCGATGGCGTTCGATCCCCAGGCCGCCGACAGCCCGCGCACCTTGGCAAGGTCAGCCTGGGATCGCGGCGGTTGCCCGGCCAGATCGCCCAACGTTTCATCCTTGACGATACGGCCGCGCGGCACATCCTTGTCCTGCGCCTCCAGCTCGCGCCATTTTGCCAGCGCCTTCAACCGCCCCAGCACATCGGCCTTGCGGCTGGGCAGGCGCAGGCGTTGCCAGGCCTTTTCCGGGTCATTGGCATAGGTCGCGGGATCACAGGCCCGCGCCATTTCATCGTCCAGCCAGGCACCGCGGCCGGTGCGGCGCAGCTTGTCGACCATTTTGGGGAACAGTGTTGCCAGATAGGTGACATCGCCGATCGCATATTCCAGTTGCCGGTCATTCAGCGGCCGCCGCGCCCAATCGGTAAATCGTGCTCCCTTGTCGACCTGATGGCCCAGATAGGCGGCGACCAGATTGGTATAACCTATCTGTTCGCCCAGCCCCAGCGCCATGGCGGCAATCTGGGTATCAAACAGCGGGGAAGGAGTTTTGCCCGTCAAATTGTAAATAATTTCAAGATCTTGCCCGCCGGCATGGAAGACCTTGAGCACCTCATCCTCGACAAGCAGCTTCAACAACGGGCCAAGGTCCATCCCCGGTGCCTTCGGGTCGATCGCGGCGGCTTCATCCGGGCTGGCGACCTGCACCAGGCACAAATCCGGGTAGTAAGTGCTTTCGCGCATGAATTCGGTATCGACGGTGACGAAATCCGCCTGGGAAAGGCGGTCGCATAGTGCGGCAAGGGTTGCAGTATCGGTAATCAGCGGGTGAATCAGCATGATGTGGCATAGCGCAGGCGCTGCAGATTGACAAAGCCGGTGCGGCAATCACGAAACCTGCGGCCACGAAAAAGGGCCCGGCGTTGCCACCGGACCCCGTTTCGCAACAATCTGCCGGTGATCAGGCAGCTGCAGCCGTACGGCGGCGGCGCGCGGCGGCGCCCACCAGGCCGAAACCGGCGATCAGCATGGCCCAGGTTGATGCTTCCGGCACGCTGGTCAGGCTGACACCGTCGAGCATGGTGAACGGCGGCACGCCATCGGGCGAGCCACTGGCGAGGAACGATAACACCTGGCTCGTGCTGGTCGCCGTGAAGCGGTGGGTTTCGGTGAACCAGCCCTGGAAACCGCCCTGCGGACCGGCCTGCGGCGTGGTGGAGAAGCTGTCTCCGCCGAACGCGACAGTATAATATTTGTCGAACGTTGGCCCCGGGAAACCTTCCTGTTGGCCGGCAGCCCAATAGAATTTCAGTTCGTATCTGCCGCCAATGGTCAGGCCAGCGATCGATTGGGCTGTCCCGGCCTGATAGGTAAAGGCACCATCGCTGATCAACGCACTGCCGCCATCCGGGCTGGCTACATAATTATACACGAATCCGGCAGCGGGGTCAGCCAGCCAGATCAACGGGTAGCTGCCGTGAACGCCATAAGTCGTCCAGCCGGTGATGTTCGTGTTGCCGTCGCCATCTGCGTAAAGGAACGCAGGCCCATTGGCTTCAAAATTGCCGTTGATGACAAGGTTGGTTGCAGCCGACGCCGAAGCGGCACTGGCGAGGGCGGTGAGGCCCAGTATAATGGTCTTGAAGTTCAATGTGTGTCTCCCTTTGCCCTAAGGCGGGCCGATTATATTGCCGCAGTCGGAACCCCTGCCGGGCATTGCGACGATTGCGGCCATGCAAATCTTATGCCAATATCGTTAACGGCAATCGACGATAGCCAAAATCACTTGTTAGTTTACTTTTCAATCAGATAGGGCAGCCAGGCTTATCCTTCACTAACGTAAAGTTAATGTTTTACAGCCACAAAGTGTCGGCCTGCTTTACACTTTTAAACCAGATCGCCGCCTGGCCATGGCCTTTGCTTGACAAAAGCCTCGCGCCAAGGTGTCACCCATCCAGATATACCCAAGGATCGCACATCACCATGCACGCCTATCGCACTCACAATTGCGGCCAGCTTCGCGCCACTGACGCCGGCCATGAGGTTCGCCTGTCGGGCTGGATCCACCGCAAACGCGATCATGGTGGTGTGCTGTTCATCGATCTGCGCGATCACTTTGGGCTCACGCAGATTGTTGTGGGGCCGGCGTCGCCCGCGTTTGAAACGCTGGATCGCGCCCGGCTCGAATCGGTGGTGACGATCACCGGCGATGCGGTGGCGCGCGAAGGTGGTGCGGTGAACAAAAATCTGCCCACCGGCGATATCGAAGTGCGCGCAAACTCAGTGACGGTGCAATCGGCAGCGATAGAATTGCCGCTGCCGGTGGCGGGTGATGCCGAATATCCCGAGGATATTCGCCTCAAATACCGCTTCCTCGATCTGCGCCGTGAACGGCTGCATGCCAATATGATGCTGCGATCGAATGTTATCGCATCGCTGCGCCGGCGGATGATCGATCAGGGGTTCACCGAGTTCCAGACGCCGATCCTGACGGCGTCATCGCCAGAAGGGGCACGCGATTATCTGGTGCCCAGCCGCGTCCACCCCGGCAAATTCTATGCGCTGCCGCAGGCACCGCAGATGTTCAAGCAGTTGCTGATGGTTGCAGGGTTCGACCGTTATTTTCAGATCGCGCCATGTTTCCGCGACGAGGATGCCCGCGCCGATCGGTCGCCTGGCGAATTTTACCAGCTTGATTTCGAAATGAGCTTTGTCACGCAAGACGATGTTTTTGCAGCGATTGAGCCGGTGCTGGCGGGCGTATTTGCCGAAAACGCCGGCTTTGGCGGGCGCACGCCCTGGGCGGTGACGCAAGGGGCGTTTCCGCGCATCGCCTATGCCGATTCGATGCTTCGTTACGGCAATGACAAGCCCGATCTGCGCAATCCGCTGATCATTCAGGATGTGAGTTCGCATTTCGTTGATTCAGGGTTCGGGCTGTTCGCCAAGGTGGTGGACGGCGGCAACGTTGTTCGCGCCATTCCGGCCCCCAAAACCAACGCAAAAAGCCGCAAATTCTTTGACGAGATGAACGAATGGGCGCGGGCAGAGGGCCATGCCGGGCTGGGCTATGTCACTCGCAAGGATGGCGAATTCGGCGGACCGATTGCCAAGAACCATGGTGAGGCCGGTATGCTGGCGCTGTATGACGCGCTTGGCCTGGGGGCGGATGACGGCTGTTTCTTTGCCGCCGGCAAGGAAGCGCAGGCCGCGAAGCTGGCAGGGCTGGCGCGCACTCGCGTCGGCCAGGAACTCGGCATAATTGAACAGAACACCTATAAATTCTGCTGGATCGTCGATTTCCCGATGTTTGAATATGATGAAGACGCCAAGAAGATCGATTTCAGCCACAATCCGTTTTCGATGCCGCAGGGCGAATTGCACGCGCTGGAAACCATGGACCCGCTGACCATCAAGGCGTTCCAATACGATATCGTCTGCAATGGCGTTGAATTGTCATCCGGCGCCATCCGCAACCACCGCCCCGACATCATGTACAAGGCCTTTGAAATCGCTGGCTATTCGGCCGCCGATGTCGATCGCGATTTTGCCGGCATGATCAACGCCTTCAAATTCGGCGCGCCGCCACATGGCGGTTCGGCGCCCGGCGTTGATCGCATGGTGATGCTGATCGCCGATGAACCCAATATCCGCGAGGTCGTGGTGTTCCCGATGAACCAGAAGGCCGAAGACCTGATGATGAACGCGCCGAACCTGGCGACGGCAAAGCAATTGCGCGAACTGCGGATTCGCGTCGTCGATTGATCTGCACCGCCACCCCACAAATGGGGTGCTGATCCTAGTTCTTTACCGGCGCTTTCGGGGTTTCGGCGCTGGCTGTGGTCGCGGTGTTCAGCGCGGTCTGCAGCCGGGTTGCAGCGCCGCAATCCGCCTTGCACAGCGCCTTGATGCGGGCGAGGTTGATCTGGGCGCGGGCGGTTGCGCCGCGGGCGATATAGGCCTTGCCCTGGCCTTCCAGCGCCATCAGGTCGGATGGATTCAGCGCCAGTGCCTCGCGGTAATATTTGACGGCCTTGCCGGGCAGGCCAAGCTTGTCATAGCCCATGGCGATGCCGCTGAACGCCGCGACATTTTTCGGGTCACTGGCCAGCGCTGCCTCAAAATAATCGATTGCAGCACTGGCATCGCCGCGTTCCAGCGCAGCATGCCCGGCAGACGACATCTGCACCGATGCCGGTTTCAGCACATCATCGCCAACAGGTGCGGCGCCGATTGCCATGGTCGAGGCAATCCCGGCTGCGAGCAGCATCATCGGTATCGCCCAATTCAATCGCATGTCACGGTCTCCCTCACCAGCGGATGCTAGCAGACCCTTTGCAGCCTTGCGATGAAGAATCCGTCGCACCCTTGCTCCCCTGGTGACAGTGTCGCGGCAGTTACGGATTCATAAACGCCCGGGATGCAAAATTCCTGCGGCACAAAGGCGGTTTTTTTCGTGGTAAACGCCTGTATGCGCGCCTCGCCTTCGGCCGGCAGCAGCGAGCAGACCACATAAGTCAGACTGCCGCCGGGCCGCACCAGCTCCGCCGCCAGCAACAGCAATCGGTCCTGTTCGGCAATCAGCTTTTCCAGACGCTCAGGCGTCAGCCGCCAACGCGCCTCGGGATTGCGGCGCCAGGTGCCTGTGCCAGAGCACGGCGCATCGACAAGGACCCTATCGGCAAGCCCAGCGAGATCGGCGAGCCTTTCCCATTCGCGGCGCGGGTTGAGCAGGCGGGATTCAACGATTGACACCGCCGCCCGTGCACAGCGTTGCGGCAGGGCAGACAGCCGGCCGCGATCGGTATCGGTTGCAATCAGGCGACCGCGATTGCCCATCGCCGCTGCCAGCGCCAGCGTTTTGCCGCCGGCGCCGGCGCACAGGTCGATGACCAGTTCCTCGGGCTCTGCACCCACAGCCAGTGCGGCGAGTTGCGAACCTTCATCCTGGACCTCGATCTTGCCCGCATGAAACGCCGGCAGGGTTTCGATGTTCAGCCCGGCGGGCGCGCGCAGCCCATCATGGGCGTAACGGGTCGGCGTCAGTTCGGGCAGTTCGATCAGCATTTCATCGCGGTTGGCGAGGAGGGTGTTGACGCGCAGGTCAAGTGGCGCGCGTTCGAGCAACGCCGCGACTTCGCTCTCGGTGTTTTTGCCAAACCGCGTGCGCAGCATGTCGAGCTGCCAGCCAGGGGCAAGCGACGGGCGCGATTCGGCTTCGCCGGGTACGATGGCGGCCGGGGCGTGGCCGTCACTGCCAAAGAGCGATAGTATTTCTTCCCTCCCTGCAAGGGAGCCGCCGGCGGAGGGTTCGTCGTCATCCGAAAACGGGCCTGTATCAACATGATGGCCCACCCCCGACCCCTCCCTCGAAGCAGGAACCAGAGAAGCCGATTTGGCATAGCCAATCATCGCCGCGCGGCCGCTCTCGGGCAATGTGCCGATGCTGCGGATGACATCGAACACCAGATCGCGGACGGCGCGGCGATCCTTTGATCCGGCATAGCGGCGCGTGGTGAAATAACGCTGGACGATGGTATCGGCGGCGGCCCCGCCAGTGCGGGCGGCGTCGACGGCCTGGTCAAGACATTCGATGGCGGCCTGGATGCGTGCGGCGGGGATCATAAAACAACACCAAAAAAAAATGTCATCCGCCGGTCGTCGGATAATTTGGCGATTCCCTGGTGATCGTCACGTCATGGACATGACTTTCACGCAGGCCCGCATTGGTAATGCGGACAAATTCAGCGCGTTTGCGGAATTCTTCCAGATTGGCGGCACCGGTATAGCCCATCGCCGCCTTCACGCCGCCGACCAGTTGGTGCAGCACTGTCGTGGCCGGGCCCTTGTACGGCACCTGGCCTTCAATGCCTTCCGGCACCAGTTTCAGCTGATCCTTGATGTCTTCCTGGAAATAACGATCGGCGGAACCACGCGCCATGGCGGCGACACTGCCCATGCCCCGATAGCTTTTATAGGTCCGCCCCTGCCACAAAAAGGTATCGCCGGGCGCTTCCTCGGTGCCCGCGAGCAAGCTGCCGACCATCACCGCCGCCGCACCCGCGGCCAAAGCCTTTGCCACATCGCCCGATGTCCGCAGGCCGCCGTCGGCGATTACCGGGATGCCCAACTTTGCCGCCGCCTCGGCGGTATCGATCACTGCGGTCAATTGCGGCACGCCAACGCCGGCTACCACCCGTGTCGTGCAGATCGATCCCGGCCCGATACCGACCTTTATGCCATCGGCCCCGGCCCCGATCAGCGCGCGCGCCGCTTCGGCGGTTGCCACATTGCCGGCGATGACCTGGGCATAGTTGGACAGTTTCTTGATGCGCGTCACAGCTTCGGCAACGCGATCGCTATGGCCATGCGCGGTATCGACGATGATCAGGTCACATTCTGCATCCAGCAACGCCGCAGTGCGTTCATGGCCCAGATCGCCAACGGTCGTCGCCGCCGCCACCCGCAGCCGACCGGCGCCATCCTTTGTGGCGTTCGGATAGGTTATGGCGCGTTCGATATCCTTGACAGTGATCAACCCGATGCAGCGGCCATTGTCGTCGACAACCAGCAGTTTTTCGATGCGATGGGCGTGCAGCAGCCGGCGTGCCTCGGCTTCGCTGGTGCCGGGGCGCACCGTGATCAGATTTTCATGGGTCATCAATTCGCGGATCGGCTGATCGACGTTCCCGGCAAATCGCATGTCGCGGTTGGTGACAATGCCAACCAGCCGACCGTCGCGTTCGACAACCGGAAAGCCCGAAATCTTGTGATGCGCCATCAGCGCGCGGGCATCGCCCAGCGTCTGGTCGGGCGTCACGGTGACCGGGTTGACGACCATGCCGCTTTCAAAGCGCTTGACCTGGCGCACGGCATTTGCCTGTTCCTCGATGGTCAGGTTGCGGTGCAACACGCCGATCCCGCCAGCCTGAGCCATGACGATCGCCATATCCGCTTCCGTCACCGTATCCATTGCTGAGGACAGGACTGGAATGTTCAGTGCGATTCCCTGGGTGATGCGCGTCGAGGTATCCGCCATGCTCGGCAAGATCGATGAGGCAGCCGGCACCAGCAACACATCATCAAAGGTGAGGCCGAGACGAATATCCATGGGGGGTCGTGACTCCATTGCGGTCGAGTCGCGCTCTGTTAGGCGATGGAGGAGTTTTTGGGAAGGGCGGTGCCTGTCGTTACAGGACTCCCGCCTTTTTCGCCGCCTTCATCAGCTTTGCATCGATATCCGGCCAGTCACGGCTTACCCCTGCACCCAGCCCGGCAATCACCGCCGCCAGCCCTGCCAGCCGGGCTGCCTTTTTGTCATCGGCGGCAATCACCGTCCAGGGCGCGGTCCTGGTCGATGTGCGGTCAAACATGTCGTGATAGGCGGCCATATATTCGGCGCGCTTTGATCGGTTGTGGTAATCATCCAGCCCGGTTTTCCAGCGCTTCCACGGGGTTTCCAGCCGATCCTTCAGGCGCTTGTCCTGTTCCTTTTGCGTGGTGTGGAGGAACAGTTTGACGATGCGAACTCCATCGGCGGCCTGCATCGCTTCAAACCCGTTGATCTCATCATAGGCGCGATTCCATTGTTCTGGCGTGGCAAAGCCATCGACGCGTTCAACCAGTACCCGGCCATACCAGGTGCGATCAAACACGGTGATTTCGCGGCGATCCGGCAGCCGACGCCAGAAACGTTCCATATAATGTTCGCCGCGTTCGATGTCGGTGGGCGCGCCGATCGACCAGACCGAGGTAAAGCGCGGATCCAGTCGCTCTGTCAGCCGCATGATCAGGCCGCCCTTGCCGCTGGCATCCCAGCCTTCCACTGCCACCATGCCGCGCAGGCCCTGGAATATATAGGCCGCCTGGATCATTTCCATTTGGCCCTGCAATTCTGCCAGCCGCGCATCATAATCGATGGCAGCGGTTTTGACGGAGGATTCAAAATCCCCGAGGCGCAACTTTCCCATCTTCGGCTCCTTGATATCTTGCACAACAGCGTTAGCCGATGGTTGCAACCCAGGCAAAAGATTGGGCACGCAAAAAGGACCGGGCGGAAGTCAATCCGCCCGGCCCTACCCGGCATGAATGGCGCGGCGAAACTAGGCTGCGACAGTCTTTGCTGTGTGGCGGCGGCGCAAGACAGCACCGACCATGGCAAAGCCAGCGATCAACATCGCCCACTCACTGGGTTCCGGAACAGCGCCCAGCCCATGGCCGAGTGCCAGGCCCTGCTGATAGCCGACAATGGTGCCCGAGCCATCCTTGCCAACCAGGCCCGGCGTCAAATGGCTGCTGAAGGTCAGCGGCATCGTCAGATATTGATTGTAATAGGCTTGCTGCGTTGGGTTGGCCATCACTGCGGTCAAGCCATATTCCACGCTCCACAACGCCGCCTGAATGGCCGGCATCTTGTTGTTCAGATCGGTCGCACCGTTGACAAAACTGAGCGCACCAAAGCGCGCCAGGCCGCTCATCCGTGTGCTCTGCGCCAGGGTCAACGGATTGCCGGCACCGGCGCCAAACACCTGATCGGTAACCAGCGGGGCAGCGGTGAAGGTGTAATTCAGACCGGCCTGATAGCCAAACCCGCCGCTGATTCCGTGCAAGATATCAAAGCAAAAGGTAACGACCGAAAACGGTTTGCCCTGCGGCGTCGTGCCCTGAATAACGATGGGCCCGCCATATTCATTGCTGTTGAAATAGCCGTAGTTGGCGATGTTGCCGCTGATGTTGAACTGATCCAGGTGATAAGCACCGACGGAGGTGACGTTATAAGTGTAATTGGTTGCTGCCGCCGGCGTTGCGACCGACAGCGCTGCGCCGGCGATCAGGGCCGCCGAGGCGATATTGCGAATGGATGATTTGAACATGATGTGCACCCCCGTGTTGCAGCCGACAAACCGACTGATTAATTTTTCATTACCGAAATCCCCGGGTTTCTTGCTAGTTACTATTTCGTAACAGTTATGAACAAAAACGTCGCACGGCCGTTCTCAGGAATAATATACTTATTATCAGTATCTTAAAGGGATTCAACCAGGCTTGGTCCGCTGTCGAACCTAGCCAGAGTCGTTTTGGCCGGCCCGAAAGGCACAGCCCACAACGTGCAATGCGATTAACGAACCCATCGCCGCAGTCAGGCTGTCAGTGCGCGTCCAGCACTGTTGTGCCAACCCTTGCTGATGCCGATTGATATTAGGGTCAGGACCCTAAAGGCAACAAAGCCTCCGGCAGCGGGGGCTGCAGGCCCCTGTTGTTTGATGGGCGCAAATCGAAACCATATTGGCCTGATCCAGCGAAACGGGGTCTGAAACCTGTGCCCCCCGCCGGCGGCGCTTTTGATCCCCGATAGTTCATCGCCCGTAAGATGTGGTAATATTTTCCCCGCGATGGCGCGCGCTGGCGCGCGCTGGCGCGCCCCCGGTCAAAGACGTCGATGCCGGCCGCCAGATGTCCAAACGTCATCGGCCTATCCCCCCAACCGCGCCGCGGCGGCCGCGAACGCGGCAACGGACACCGTTTCGGCGCGCTGTTCCGGGCTTACGCCCTCTGCCACCATTGCCTCCAGCGCGCCGGGCATGGCACGCAGGCTGGCGCGCAGCATTTTGCGCCGCTGGCCAAAGGCGGCAGCGGTCAGCGCAGACAGTTTTGCTGCGGTGGCACCGGCGATCGGCGCGCGCGGCACGATATGCACCACTGCGGATTCGACCTTTGGCGCCGGCACGAACGCGCGGGCCGGCAGGGTAAAGGCGATCTTTGCCGTTGTCCGCCATTGGGCCAGCACCGACAGCCGGCCATAGGCGTGGCTGCCCGGCACGGCGACCAGCCGTTCCGCCACTTCGCGCTGAAACATCAGGGTCAAGCTGGCCCACCACGGCGGCCAGGCATCATCCCCCAGCCAGCCAGTCAACAGCGCCGTGCCGATGTTGTATGGCAGATTGGCAACAACATGCGCGCCCGGCCCGGCAACGGCGGCGGCATCGATCTGCATCGCGTCGCCCTCGATCACTGTCAGCCGGCCATCGGCTGCCTCCGCCAATTCGGCAAGCGCGGGCAGGGCGCGGGCATCGCGCTCCACCGCCACGACGGTTGCGCCGGCACGCAGCAGCGCCCGCGTCAGCCCACCGGGGCCAGGGCCGACTTCATAGACCGTCTGACCGGCCAGAAGTCCCGGCACTCGGGCTATGCGATCAAGCAGATTTCCATCGAACAGGAAATTCTGGCCCAGCGATTTTTTGGCGTTCAGGCCGTGGCGCGCGATGACTTCGCGTAGCGGGGGAAGGGTGTCGAGGCTCAAGCGCCGGCGATACGCCGCGCGGCGCAGTCCCCGGCCATGCGGATCGCCTCGATCATGGCGCGCGGATTGGCTAAACCCTTGCCGGCGATGCCGAACGCCGTGCCATGATCCGGCGATGTGCGGACGATCGGCAGGCCCAGGGTGATATTCACCCCATCTTCGAAATGCAGGGTTTTCAACGGGATCAGCGCCTGATCATGATACATGCAAAGCGCTGCATCATATTGCCGGCGGGCGGCCGCGTGGAACAGCGTGTCAGCGGCCAGCGGCCCGCGCACGTTCAGGCCTTCGGCCAGCAACGCCTCTACTGCCGGGCGAATCACGTCAATGTCCTCCCGCCCCAGCGTGCCGCTTTCGCCGGCGTGCGGGTTCAATCCGGCAACGACGAGGCGGGGGTGTTCGATGCCGAAATCCCGCGTCAGCGCGCGGGCGGTGATCCGCGCCTTGGCGACGATCAATTCGATGGACAATTGCCGCGGCACGTCGGCAATCGGCAGATGCACGGTGACGGGCACCGTGCGCAAGCTGGGCCCGGCGAGCATCATCACCGCATTGCTGGCGGCAATCCCGCAGCGTTCCGCCACAAATTCGGTCTGCCCAGGATAGTTGAAACCGATAGCGTAGAGCTGGGCCTTGCTGACCGGGCCAGTGACAATGCCGCCGGCAAAACCGTTGCGTGCCAGCCCGGCGGCGATTTCCAAGCTGTCCAGTGCACAGCGGGCACCGGCCAGATTGGGCGAGCCGGGAACGATGTCGCCTGGATCATCCACCTGGATCAACGGCAGGCCCTCGGCGAACGCTGCCGCTGCATCGCCGGGCGTGGCCAGGGTGACGATCGGGCCATCCCATACGGCCTCTATTGCGCGCCGATCGCCGATGGCAAAGAACGCCGGCAGGTTTTCGGCCCGCCACTGGCGCCAGGCCGCGGCGACGATTTCCGGGCCTATTCCGGCCGGATCGCCGATCGATACCGCAAGGGGTGCCGGCGTATCAGGCATTACCGATAATCGATGATCGCATCGCGCCGCAGATCGCGCAGATAACGCCGTGCCCGCATGTTGACGCGTTCCTCGTTCATCTGGGCAAAAATCTCGTCAAAGCTCGGGGCCTTGGCCTGCACCGCCGAATCATCTCGGCCGCACAGCACCAGCACACGCAGCCCATCCTTTGACGAACCAAAGGCCGGGGTTGCCTGGCCGATCGACAGGCTGGCCAGAATATTCTGCAATTGCGGCGGCAGATCTTTCAGTTTGATGGCGTCGTTGATAGCGACTTCGGCGCCGATCCCCTTGGCGACTTCCTCGGCACGGCCGCATCCGCCCATCGCCTGGGTCGCAGCCTGAAAACTCTTCAGCTTTTCTCGGGCCTGATCTTCGGTGGTGCCGGCTGCCAGCGGCAGCGAAATCTGTTTCAGGCTAAGCGTTGCTTCATTCGGATCGGCTGAAAGCACTTGGCGCTTGCCGGTCAATTGCATGATGGCGATGCCGCCCGGCACGCGTATCGGATCACTGACCGAAGTGGCACCGTTGCCCGCCGTCAAAGTCGTGATGACCGGTGCGATGGAATCGTTCAGTTGCTCTGCCCGCACCCATCCCAGATCACCGCCAATCCCGGCGGTCGATGCTTCGGAAAACTGGCGGGCATAGGCGACAAACGATGCACCGGCGCGAATTTGCCCGGTGATGCGCGCCGCATCGTTCATGACCCGCGCCTCGGTTTCCGGCGTCGCGGTCAGCAAAATCTCGCTGACATGAAATTCTTCCTTGCCTTTGGCCGCGTTTAACTTTGCAATCACCGCCTGGACTTCATCGTCGCCAACATTGACCATCGGCTCAACCTTGCGGCGCAGCACCCGGCTCCACGCCAGTTCGCCCTTTATCTGCCCCTTGATTGCGGTGGGCGATGATCCGTTTTCGCGCAGATAGGTTTCAAACGCCGCTGGTGATTTCTTGAAATTCTGGGCGACCCGCTCATAGGAACGCTCCACTTCGGAATCGGCAATGCGGATGTCGTTGCTCGCGGCCTCTTGAAGCTGCAATTTTTCGTCGATCAGATTGCGCAGCACCTGCAGTCGCAATCGGGGTTTTTCATCCTCGGGCACCTTGCCGCCATTCGCGGCAACGACCAGATTCAGCCGCTGTTCGATATCGGTGTCGGTAATCACATCGCCGTTGACGATCGCATCGGCCTTGCGCAGCGTTGGATCGATTTCGCCGATCACCCGCAATTCCGGCAGATCGGCAACGGCAAAACTGCCGGTGGGATTCTGGCCCGCATCCTGGGCACCGGCCGGTGTCACAGCGGCAAGCAAGGCAATCGCAAGGGCAGGATTGAAACGCATCAAAATCTCCGAACCGGGCATCACGAGCCGAACCAGCGGTTCCCGCATAGCGCTGTAGCGCAAGCCGAAGCGCATCGCAAAGTGGCTATCGGACAGGCCGGGTTAACCGCGGGTGAAAAATGTACCGCTCATTTCCCCAAAGTCTTGAACGCCAGACTCAGCAAAAAGGTGTTTCCAGCCCGGAAATCGCGATCGCTGACGTAATCCCGCCGCCAACTGATGCCAAAACGGAAACATTCATCCTCATATTCGGCACCGATACGGTGGCGGATCGCCTTGAAACCATTGCCGATGGCTTTGGGGTTTTCGGTCTTTGTCGTCAGATCGACGATCGCCGATCCGAACACCGACCAGAATCGCGCAAAGGCTACGCGCCCGCCGGCCCGCAGTTCTGCCCGATCTTCCAGATCTTCCAACTGGATGTTGCGGTTCAGCTTTACATATCCAATCGTGGCATAGGTGCGCCGATCGCCAACACTGATGTCGAATTCATTGCGCCGCACCGCCAGATTACTGCGATCAACGCGGAACCGGTGCGTGACCTCTATCAGGCGGCCGAATTTCAAATTGGTGCGGCCGACGAAATCGCTCAGTCTGTCTGACAGCCCGGTGCCGGCCGGAAAATCATTGCCATCGCCGGCCAGCCGCAGCGATTGGCCGACTTCGCTGCGCAATGACCAGCCGGGGCGATCGAGCGCATATTGCACGCCATAGGTCAGCCTCGTGCCACCTTCATGGCGATCATAGCCGGGAAAACGGTTCAGATCGAACAGGTTGATGTCTTCCAGTTCGATGGCGCGGCTGTCTTCATTCGGCAGTCTGTTGTTCAGACTGGTCGGCGCCGCCACCAGTTGTACCCGTGGTGTAATCGTCTGGGTGCCGCCCAGCGCCGGCCCGGCAAATGGCCATTCCATATCCAGCGCCGCGACTGGAATCGCCCGGCCATGCACACCCGAAACGCCCGCATAGGCTGGCAGTGTCGCCTTTTCCGGGTCGATGATATTATACAGATCACCGCGCAGCATCGCTGTTGCGGTGATGCGCTGACCCAGCGGCGTCAGCACGCTGCGATCCCAGCGGCCAAAGGCCAGGCCACGGCCAACGCTTTGCCCGCCGGTGCGAAACAGGTTCATCGTATTGGCGCCAATCCGCACCCGCCCGCCCAGAACCGGCGCATCGGGCCGCCAATCATATTCGATCAGTGGCAGCACAAACGGGATTTCGCCGGCGGTATCGGTGGCGCGAAGGCCCTGGAATGCCCAGGCCGAAATCGAAAGGAACGAATTGCTGGTCTGGTGTTCCAGCGCATAGGTTGATCGCAGATTATCATCATAGCCCAGGCCATAGAGCCGGTTGAACGTATCATCGGTCGTCAACCGGATCGAAAAGCGCGATCGCCACGTCGGGCTGTGCTGCAACGCACCTTTTAGCCCGAAATAACCGCGAAATTTCAGGCCACTGTCGGTGACATTGCCGTTGGCATCAACATTGTTCAGCCGTGTATAGGTGAACAGGCTGTCCATTTCGATCTGCCCCTGCCGGAACAATCGCCGCGCCTGCAATTCCAGCGCCGGGTTGACGGCAGAGTAAAACCACGGCGTCACCGTGATGTCGCGGTCGGGCGCCAGCGCGAAATGATAGGGCAGGCTGACCCCCAGCCCCAATTGGCGCTGCAACTGGATATTTGGCAGCAACAGCCCGCTGACCTGCTTTGCCTCCCCATCCGGATGCGAAAAGCTTGGCAGATACAGCACCGGAATGCCCAATATCTCCAGGCTCGCGTCGCGATAGGAAATGCGATGGCGGTTGCGATTGTAACTGATGCGCAGCGCCTTCACCTGCCAAACCGGCACCTGTGGGCAGCCATCACTGCCCACCACCGAACACGGGCTGTAAACCGCGCGGCGCAGCGTGATCGTCGATCCGCTGCGCTGGCCCTCGGTTGCCGCCAGCCGGCCGCCATCGTTCAACACCAGCAGGATATTGTCGATGGCACCGTCTTTCAACGAATCGGTCAATTCGATGCGATCGCCCAGCGCCTGATTGCCTTCCGGATCCGTGCTGACAACATTGCCGGTGGCAACGACCACGCCGGATTTTCGATCATAAGTGATGGTATCGGCCGACAGGCGATATTCGTCGCGGCGCAATTTAACCTTGCCGCTGGCAGTGACGACATCGCCAGTGCTGTCATAGGCCATGGTATCGGCCTCAAAATCGATCATGTCCCCGGGTGCGACGACAGCGCCGCCATCACGCGGCAGGGGTGTTTGCGCCTGGGCGGATACACCCAGCAACAACGCCGCCGCCAGCCACAACGGACGCAGTGTCAAATGGTTTTGGAAACAAATGGCACGCACCGGCGACGCTTAGCCGCGTCATCGCGCGGCGTCCACCGGCGTAAAGCCCTGCCTTGCGGGACGGGTGATCAAGTTTGCACCACCGCCAGACCCGTTCTAAGCCAAATTCAAATCCAACAGCCTGAGGACTTCGCCGATGTTGATCGCCTTTCCAGACGCCGCCGACGCCATACCCCATGCGCTGGTTGTCCTCGTCGGCCCTGGCAACGCGCTCGGCACCGCGGCCGCCGCCGCCGATGCGGCCGGCGACGGGCAGGTTGCAAAGGCGATGACCGCAGCGCGATTTGATGGTGAGGCAGCGGCGCTGGTCGAAATCCTCGCTCCCGCCGGCATCACCGCCACCCGGTTGATCATCGCCGGCACCGGCGCTGCGGAAAAGGCCACTGCGGCGACGTTTGAAAAAATCGGCGGCGCCATCGCTGCCCGCCTGCAAAGCAGCGGCGAAACCCGGGTCACGGTCGATATGGCCGGCACCACCACTGCATTGTCGCTGGCCGAAGCGGCGGCGCACCTGGCCTATGGCGCCTATCTGCGCAACTGGCGGTTCGACAAATACCACACGACGATGAAGCCAAAGCAGAAACCAACGCTGACCCATATGGATGTCATTGGCGCGCCCGGCGCATCCGGGGCCCATGCGCCGCTGGCAGGGATTGCTGCCGGCGTGGCGCGCACCCGGGGGCTGGTCACCGAACCCGCGAATGTCATCTATCCAGAAAGCTTTGTTGCCAGCGCGCAGGACCTTGCCGATCTGGGTATCGAACTCACCGTGCTGGGTGAACCCGAAATGCTGGCACTCGGCATGGGTGCGCTGCTCGGCGTGTCGCAAGGATCGATCCGCCCGGCGCGGCTGATGGCGATGCGCTGGAACGGCACCGGCGATGCGAATTCCAAGCCGGTGGTGTTCGTGGGCAAGGGTGTCACCTTTGATACCGGCGGCATCTCCTTGAAACCGCCGGCCGGCATGGAGGACATGAAGTGGGACATGGGTGGGGCAGGGGCCGTCACCGGCGCCATGCACGCATTGGCGGCTCGCAAAAGCAAATCGCATGTGATCGGCGTCGTCGGCCTGGTGGAAAACATGCCCGATGGCAATGCGCAGCGGCCGGGCGATGTCGTCACCAGCATGAACGGCCAGACCATCGAAGTGGTCAACACCGATGCCGAAGGTCGGCTGGTGTTGTGCGACGCGATCTGGTGGGCACAAGAACAATTTGACCCCGAAATCGTCATCGATCTGGCGACGCTGACCGGCGCCATCATCATCAGCCTGGGCCATGAATATGGCGGCATGTTCTGCAATGACGATGGCCTGGCCAAACAGCTAAAGGCCGCCGGCCGCAGCAGCGGCGATCAATTGTGGCGGATGCCGCTGGGGGATGCCTATGACAAATTGATCGACAGCCCGATCGCCGACATCCGCAATGTCGGGCCAAGGGAGGGCGGATCGATCACCGCGGCGCAGTTCATCAAGCGATTTGTAAAGCCGGGCGTGAAATGGGCGCATCTGGATATCGCCGGCATGGTCTGGGCGGCAAAGGCCGGGGCAACGCATGACAAGGGCGCGACCGGGTTCGGTGTCCGCTTGCTGGATCGGTTTATTGCGGAAAACCACGAAGGCTGAAACGTCCCCGTGTTTCCTTCTCTGCTGCCGTTTTCAGGCGAGCCGGGGGTGGGCTATTCGCCCCGCCTACCACACCCCAATCGCACAAGGAACCGTCCAACCCCCCCCTTGAACAAGGGAGGGGCAACGCGAAAACCGGGAAGGGAGGAGAAATTGTGACCACCATCAACTTCTACCAGCTCGCCAACCGCCGCGTCGAGGCGGTGCTGCCGCAACTGGTGCAAAAGGCCCTTGCTGCCGGCCACAAGGTCCTCATCCGCAGCGGCGACCCGGCACTGCTCGCCCGCCTTGATACCGCGCTGTGGAATTTCGCCGCCGACAGCTTTATCCCCCATGCCATCGACACCGAAATCACTCCCGATCGCGCTGCCAGCCAGCCGGTCTTGCTTTCCGCTGTCGCCCTGCCCGCCGCCAACCATGCCGATTGCCTGGCCCAGATCGAAGGCGACCTGCCCGATGATCTGACCAGCATGACCCGCGTGCTGTATCTGTTCGGCGCGGACAGTATTGAACTGGCGCGGGCGCGCTGGCGGACGCTCGCCAATGCCGATAATGTCGCACCCAGCTATTGGCGTGAGGCCGAGGGCGGCCGTTTTGAAAAGGCGAGATGATTAGGGGTGATATGGTGATGTAGCCTATCGGCCCAAGCCCGGCCAGGATGCAGCGCTGCTGGCACTGGTCACCGACCATGTGCCATCCCTGCGCCGCCTCGGTCTCGCCACCGACCGCCCGGCGCTGGCGATGTGCGCCGCTGATGGCACCATAATCGAGGTGTTTGAATGGTGCGACGGCGCCATTGCCACCGCCCACACCAACCCAGCCGTGCAGGCGATGTGGGGCGAATATGCCGCCGCTTGCGATTATGTAACGCTGAACAGCCTTGCCGAAGCCGGGGAATTATTCGCGCAATTTGTGCCGATCGCGCTCTGAAACTTGCCATGGCCGCCCGGCCCGGTTAGGGGAGCCACGCTTTCCGCCCGCCAAATTCAATAAACCGGAGTTTTCCCGTGGCCATCACGCGCACCTTTTCGATTATCAAGCCCGACGCCACCCGCCGCAATCTGACCGGCGCCGTCAACGCCATGATCGAAGCCGCAAACCTGCGCATCGTCGCGCAAAAGCGCCTGCACCTGACCAAGGCCCAGGCCGAAGGTTTTTACGCCGTCCACAGCGAGCGCGGTTTCTTTGGTGAACTCGTCGCCTTCATGATCAGCGGCCCGGTCGTCGTCCAGGTGCTGCAGGGCGAAGACGCCGTGCCGGCCTATCGCGCCATCATGGGCGCCACCAACCCCGCCAATGCCGACGCCGGCACCATCCGCAAGGAACTCGCCGAATCGATCGAAGCGAACACTGTGCATGGGTCAGATAGCGACGAAAATGCGGCGATCGAGATTGCCTATTTCTTTGCCCAGACCGAAATCGTCGGCTGAAATTTCACGCGCCAGCCGCCCGACAGACACGCTCATATTGCTATTTAATTGCGCCCCGGCAGTCCGTCTTGCGGGCTATTTGCCAGCGCGCGTTAATATTGTAATAATGTGTCTGGACGAGATGGGGCATGGCATATGCGGGGCTTGATTTTTTCGGTGGGCTGTCTCGCGCTGTCGATAGGCGCTTTCAACCCGGTTTCAGCGGCTTCGGTCAGCACCAAAGTCCAATATGACCAAACGGGTCCCGGCGGCATATCTTCGGTTGTGCGGACTGATGAGGTGATCGGCCCGGCAACCGATTCGCTGGTCACCCCCAGCGGGCACGGTTCTGCCTATGCTGAAATCGGGACGCTGCGGGTCGGTGCATGGGACGCGCCGATCGGTTTTGCGCCCCACACGGTAACCGGCACCCGCACCGAGGCAACGGCGCTTTGGCAGGATTTCATTACGCTCACTGCGCCCGGTGCCGGTTCGGGTATCGCGACATTTGTGCTCACCCTTTCGGCAACAACCATGTCTGCCGGGGTATGGCCCAATGCGGGTGTTGCCAGTACCGATTCTGTTGTTGCAATCAATGGCGTGAACTATCTGGACGTAGCGAGCGTGCGTGGCTTTCCGGGGATCGCCGACTCTGTCAGCGTCTTTCACCATGGGTCGGGCACCGTAACGACCAATAGCGGCAATCAGGTTTCCGGCTCTTATCTCGTCTCGGTGCCGTTTGTCAGCGGCGTTGGCTTTGCGCTGCGCGTTCAATCGCTCTGTTCGGCCTACAGCAGGCCGCTGAACTATGTCGGCAGCGGCGGCGCTGATTGCGACATGACGCACACCACGCGCTGGGCTGGGTTGAGCGGCATTGTTGACAGCCACGGCGGATCGATCGTTCACGCGTTTACGGCGGTATCGCAAAGCGGCTTTGACTATATCACGGCCCCGTCGGGGGTGCCCGAACCGGCAAGCTGGACGACGTTAATCTTGGGCTTTGGCCTGGCGGGCACCGGTATGCGTCGGCGACGAATGCAAACCCTTCGTTGATGCTCAGAAGGGCATCACTGCCAACCGTCGCGGTGCCACGGCCCGCCAACTGCGTGCCAGCCATTCGCCGATATCATCCCAATCGGTATCGCCCAGATCGAGCCGCATCCCAACCCAGCCATCACCAAAATACGCCGGGCGATAATATCGTTCAGAATCGCGCTCGATCAGCGATTCCTGTTCCTCCAGCCCGCTGATCTTGACCAGCAGCGCGGTCTTGCCGTCGCCGTGGTGGTTGCGGCTGACATAGGCGAATTTCTTGCCCTTGCTGATGCCGAAACACGGCATGCCATGCGATAGCACTTCATCGGCTTCCGGCAGTGCCAGCGCCCGTTGCCGTACCTGCGCCACCAGCCATTCCGGGTCGCGCGCCTTCACCACCAGCGCCGCCAGCACGCGCGGATAAAGCTGGTGCTCGGCGATTAAAATCCGCGCCGCCAGCGTTTCCGGCGTATCGCCCGGCAGCACCGCCACGCGCGTCTGGCCCAGTACCGGGCCGTCATCCAGCGCTGCCGTCACCAGATGCACCGAACAGCCGCTGACGGTTTCGCCCGTTGCCAGCACTGCCTCATGCACATGCAGGCCCTTGTGCGCCGGCAGCAGCGATGGGTGGATATTCACCATGCGGCCCTGCCATCTGGCAACGAAATCCGGTGACAGCAGCCGCATGTAACCGGCCAGCGCCACATAATCACAACCGGCCCGCGCCAGTTCGGCATCGATAATCGCGTCAAATTCGGCGCGTTTCAGGCCCTGATGGGCGCGGGCGAATACCGGCACGCCCTCGGCCGCTGCCAGTGCCAGCCCCGGCGCGTCAGGGTCATTTGCCGCCACCAGCACGATTTCATACGGGCAATCGTCGGCGCGCGACGCGTACAGTAGCGCCGCCATGTTGGAACCACGGCCAGAGACCAGCACGCCGACGCGCGCCCTAGCCATTGTGGCTTGCCGTCCAGGCCATGGCCGATCCCCAGCGACCCGCAGCGCCGATAACATCGCAGCCCTTGGCCTCGGCGATGACATGACCGATGACGGATGCTGTTTCGCCCGCAACCGCCAGTGCCGCCAGCACAGCATCCACCTGATCGGCGGCAACAACGATCACCATGCCAGTGCCGCAGTTGAAGGTGCGCGCCATTTCTTCGGGCGCAATATCACCTTCGCGGCGCAACCAGTCGAACAGCGGCGGCAGGGCAGGTGCATCGACAATCGCCCGCGCCCCCTCGGGCAGCACCCGCGGGATATTTTCCAGGAACCCGCCACCGGTGATATGCGCCATCGCCTTGATTTGCCCGGCGCGAACCAGCGGCAGCAACGCCCGCACATAAATCCGCGTCGGCGTCAGCAACGCCTCACCCAGCGTCATTTCGGGTGCAAAAGCGGCAGCGGCGGTCAGATCATGCAAACGCAGCGCGATGATCCGCCGGATAAGCGAAAAACCATTGGAATGCGCGCCCGATGACGCCAGCCCGATCAACGCATCGCCTGGCGCAACCAGGGCTCCGGTCAATTGCTCGCCACGCTCAACCGCGCCAACGGCAAATCCCGCCAGATCATAATCCCCGTCCGCATACATGCCCGGCATTTCGGCGGTTTCGCCGCCGATCAGCGCGCAGCCGGCGATGCGGCAGCCCTGGGCGATGCCGGCAACCACGGCCGTTGCGGTGTCCAGCTCCAATTTGCCACTGGCGAAATAATCCAGGAAAAACAACGGCTCGGCGCCCTGCACGATCAAATCATTGACGCACATGGCGACAAGATCGATCCCGACGGTATCGTGCTTGCCCATATCGATGGCGAGCTTTAGTTTCGTTCCCACACCATCATTGGCGGCGACCAGCAACGGGTCCTTGTATCCGGCGGCACGCGGATCGAAAAATCCGCCAAAGCCGCCAAGTTCGGCATCCGCCCCTGACCGGGCGGTGCTGCGGGCCAGCGGGGCAATGCGTTTCACCAGCGCATTGCCGGCGGCGATGGATACGCCGGCGTCGGCATAGGTCAGCGGTTTGTGGTTCGACATGGCGCATCCTTAGCTTTGTGCGCTGCATTGGCCAAGTATGGCGCTTGGCATTCCCGCCGCGCCCGCTAGAACGGCGGAGTGAAAGCCATTTTCCGCCCGTTGCTGCTGCTGTGCGTTGCCACCGGCGCGCCGCTATCCGCCCAGGAAGTCGGCGGCGGCAGCGCCTATGCGATTGGCGGCATCGACGTCGATGTGGCGGCGCCAAGCCCCGAATCGGCCCGGATGGCGGCGTATCGTATTGCCCAGCGCAAGGCTTGGCCGCTGTTATGGGCGCGGTTGACAGGCGGCGCACCGGCCGCCGCGCCACATCTTTCGGATGGACAGCTTGATGGCATGGTTTCCGGCATTGAAAGCCAGGGCGAACGTTTTTCGATGACGCGCTATATTGCCAAGCTTGGCGTGGTGTTTGATCGGTCGCGGGCGTCGGAATATTTCTCTGGTTCCGGCGCTTCATTGCAATCGCCACCGATGCTGTTGCTGCCGCTGTATAATGATGGTGGCACCCGTGTGCTGTATCAGGCGAAAACCCCGTGGCGGGCGGCCTGGCAGCGGTATCGCGAAAATGTCACGCCGATCGATTATGTCGTCGCATCGGGATCACCCGGTGATAATATCGTGCTCACCGGCTGGCAGGTGAACCGGGCGGATCGGCCAAGCTGGCGCAATATCCTCAATCGCTTCGATGCTGTCGATGTGCTGGTCGCCGAGGCACGGCTGGTGCGTGCCTGGCCGGGCGGGCCGATCAACGCGCTTTTCATCGCCCGCCACGGCCCCGATGCGACAGAATTGGGGCGGTTCACATTGACCGCGACTGGCGATGAAGGGCTGGACGCCATGCTCGACACGGCCGTGCGCCAGGTCGATGAAATCTATGCGACTGCGCTGCGCGATGGCCGGCTGCGGAGCGAGGTTGATTTGTCGGCCGATCTGGCGCCGATCATTGCCGCTGCGCCCAATATCGGCGGTGCGGTCGGCGAGGAAGGCAGCGATGAGACCGCCGTTGCGGGCACGAGTGTCGAAGCGCTGGTGGCAACTCCCGATGCCGCCAGTGCAAATGCCATTGAATCGCTGCTGCGCGGCGTTTCCGGAATTACCAGCGTGACGACGACCAGCCTGTCGCTGGGCGGCACATCGCGGCTGATCATCGGCTATGCCGGTGCCCGTGATGCATTGCTTTATGCTCTGGATGCCAAGGGCCTTCGGCTGGTGGCCGAAAACGGCGCGATGGTGTTGCGCCGGCGGATCGCCGGCGACGCTCCGGTGCCGCCGCCGGCTGTGCCCGTCGCACTTCCTGCCCAAATACCGCCGCCGGCCCAAACGCCCGCGCCGGCGCTGCCTGTCGCACCTTCGCCTGCTGCCCGCGTGGCCGATCCGGTGCGCCGCGCAAAGCCCGAGCCGCCGGCGCCGCCAAAACCTGGCAATGCGCCGGTCGATTTGATGCCGCGGCCCAAGGCATGACTGTCACGCCGCCCAAGCCGGGCGCCAAACCCGGCCCCAGCATTGCCGACAGGCTCAGCCTGCCACGTATTCATTGGGGCTGGCTGCTGCTGATCTGCGGTTTTCTGGCGCTGTTCTGGGCGGCGCGGGATGTCGTTGGTCCGTTCATTGCCGGCTTTATCGTTGCCTATCTGCTCGATCCGCCGGCGCAGCGCCTGGAACGCCGGGGCTGGCCGCGCTGGCTGGCGTCGCTGTCGGTGCTGGCGTTGTTTGTGGCAGTGCTGTCGGTTATCCTGCTGGCCAGCGCGCCGATCATCCAGAGCGAAGTGCTGCAATTGATTGCCAACCTGCCAAAGCTGATCGCCAGCACCGAACCAGTGCTGGAAAAGCTGCTGCGCATGAATGCCGGCAACAAGACCGTCGATAATCTGATTGAAAATGTGTCGAATCAGGCGGTTGGCTGGCTATCTGGATCGCTGTCAACGATTCTGGCCAGCAGCCTGGCGCTGGTCAATGTTGTGTCTTTCATTGTCGTGACGCCGCTGGTTGCATTCTATCTGCTGCGCGATTGGCCGCAGATTCTTGCCCATGTCGATGGCTGGTGGCCGCGCGCCCAGGCCCCCGCCATGCGCCTTTTGCTGGCCGACTCCAATGCCGCCTTGTCGGGCTTTGTTCGCGGCCAGTCGCTGGTCTGCCTGTCGCTGGCAGTTTTCTATGCAGCGGGTTGGAGCCTTGTTGGCCTGGATTATGCGATCGTGCTCGGCGTGCTTGCTGGCGTGCTCGGTTTTGTGCCCTTTGTCGGTGTGATGTTTGCGGTGTTGATGAGCATGTTGGTCGCGCTGGGCCAATATGGCTTTGATGGCGTGCATCTGGCGCTGGTCGGCGCGGTATTTCTGGTCGGGCAGGTCCTGGAAAGTTCGGTGCTGACCCCAAATCTGATCGGCGCCCGTATCGGCCTGCACCCGGTCTGGGTGTTGTTTGCGGTGTTCGCCGGCGGCACGGTGGCCGGGCTGGCCGGCGTGTTCCTTGCCGTGCCGGTGGCGGCGGTGCTGGGCGTCGTTGTCCGCACCGCGCTGGCGCATTACCGGCAAAGCCAATTTTACGATGGCAGCAAGATAAAATGATGGCGGCACAGGTGCCGCTGCCGCTGGCCTATGCGGCGCGGTTCGATGCAGACAGTTTTTGCATTTCCCAGGCGAATGAGCAGGCAGCGCAATGGCTGGCAAAGCCGATGCTGTGGCCGATGCCGCGCACCGTGCTGGTTGGCCCGGCGGCATCGGGGAAAAGCCATTTGGGCGGGCTGTTCGCCGGCCGGCTGATCGATGACGCCGATACCCTGGACGATGGGGAGGCCCTGTTTCACGCCTGGAATGCCGCGACCGAGGCAATGCCGCTGCTGCTGACCGCGCGCCGGGCCCCGAAATTCTGGGCGCATACCCTGCCCGATCTGGCGTCACGCCTTGCCGCAACGCCGCTGGTGCGGCTGGTCGATCCCGATGACGCCTTGATCGCCGCCGTGCTGGCCAAACGCTTTGCCGATCGCGGGCTCAGGGTGGGCGATGATGTCATCACCTGGCTGGTGGCACGCATCGAACGCAGCTTTGCCGTGGTCGATGATATGGTCGCCCAGCTTGATGCGCTGGCGCTGGAACAGCGGCGCGACATCACCGTGCCGCTGGCCCGCGAATTGCTGGAAGAACAGGGCCGGCTGGCGTTTTAGCAGGGCTGCGATCATCGACCTGTCACGCCTGCTGCGCTAAGACTGGCTGATCATGGCCAGCACATACCGTTCCATCCCCGCCCCGGCGCTTGATTCCGATCGTTATTTCAATCGCGAAATTTCGTGGCTGGCGTTCAATGACCGGGTGCTGGAGGAAGCAACCAACCGCGCGCATCCGCTGCTCGAACGGCTGCGCTTCCTGTCAATTTCGGGCAACAACCTTGATGAATTCTATATGGTCCGCGTGGCTGGCCTGCGCGGCCAGGTGCGCGCCGGGATTGAAACGCTCAGCCCGGAAGGCATGACTCCGGCCCAGCAGCTCGCCGCCATTGCCGATCGTGCCGAAGCGTTGATGGAGATGCAGCAGCGGGTGTGGGGGGCGATCGTGCCCGAACTGGCACGCGCCGATTTTCACGTCATCACCGCCGATCGATTGACCGTTGAAGAACGTCTGTGGCTGGAAAAACATTTCCTCGATCAGATTTTCCCGGTGCTGACGCCGCAGGCGATCGACCCGGCGCACCCGTTTCCATTCATCCCCAACAAGGGGTTTTCGCTGATCCTGGAATTGCGCCGGCAATCGGATGAAGAATTGCTGCGGGCGCTGTTGATGCTGCCATGGATGCTGCCGCGCTTCATCCGGCTGCCCGGCGCCGCCATCCGTTATATCAGCCTTGAAAATACCATCCGGGCGTTTTTCGGGCAATTGTTTCCGGGCTATGATCTGATCGGCGATGGCGCCTTTCGGGTCATCCGCGACAGCGATATCGAGGTGGAGGAAGAAGCCGAGGATCTGGTACGATTCTATCAGACCGCGTTGAAACGGCGGCGGCGCGGCGAAGTCATCCGGCTAAAGATCGAGGCGAATACCCCGCCCGGTCTGTATGCACTGGTCCAGGCAGCCCTGAATGTTGGTGAACGCGACACCACAAGCGTGGTGGGCGTGCTCGGTGTCAGCGATCTGGCGCTGCTGGTTGATGAAGATCGGCCCGATCTGAAGTTTGAACCCTATTCGCCGCGATTCCCCGAACGCATTCGTGAACATGGCGGCGATTGTTTTGCCGCCATTCGCGCCAAGGACTTGGTTGTCCACCATCCGTATGAGAGTTTTGAAGTGGTGCTGGCGTTTCTGAAACAGGCCGCCGCCGACCCTGACGTCATCGCCATCAAGCAGACGCTGTATCGCGCCGGCAAGAATTCCCCCATCGTGCGCACCCTGATCGACGCGGCCGAAGCCGGCAAATCCGTGACCGCGGTTGTCGAACTGAAGGCGCGGTTTGATGAAGAGCAGAATCTGATGTGGGCGGCGGCGCTGGAACGGGCCGGGGTCCAGGTGGTCTATGGCTTCGTCGAATGGAAAACCCATGCCAAGCTGTCGATGGTGGTGCGCCGTGAGGGCCCCGACATCCGCACCTATGTGCATTTCGGCACCGGCAATTATCACCCGGTCACGGCGCGAATCTATACCGACCTGTCGTTTTTCACCGCCGACCCCGTGTTGGCCCGCGATGCCGCACAAGTGCTGAACTATATCACCGGTTATGTGCAGCCGACAAAGCTGGAAAAGATCGGCATGGCGCCGCTGACGATGCGCGGCAAGCTGTATGGGCTGATCGATGCCGAAATCGCCAACGCCCGCGCCGGCAAGGCCGCCGAGATCTGGGTCAAGCTGAACAGCCTTGTCGACACCGACATTATCGAGAAACTGTATGAAGCCAGCAATGCCGGGGTGCAGATCGAATTGATCATCCGCGGCATCTGCTGTCTGCGACCGGGCGTGCCGGGGATGAGCGCGAATATCCGTGTTCGCTCGGTCGTTGGCCGGTTTCTGGAGCACAGCCGCATCTTTGCCTGTGGCAATGGTGCCGAACTGCCATCACCCGCCGCCAAACTGTATATTTCCTCCGCCGACTGGATGCCGCGCAACCTTGATCGCCGGGTGGAGGTGCTGGTGCCGATCGAAAACCCCACCGTGCACGCCCAGGTGCTCGACCAGGTGATGGTGGCGAATTTGAAGGACACCGAACAAAGCTGGCAACT
Source organism: Sphingomonadales bacterium (assembly GCA_038228305.1). Classification (GTDB taxonomy): domain Bacteria; phylum Pseudomonadota; class Alphaproteobacteria; order Sphingomonadales; family Sphingomonadaceae; genus Sandarakinorhabdus. The sequence goes on from JBBRPI010000006.1 coordinate 58,140, forward strand.
GAACAGTGACGGCAGTTACCGACGCATCCACGCCCATGACGTGCCATTCAACCTGCACCGCTATTTCATGACCAACCCGTCGCTATCCGGCCGCGGTGCCGCCCTGAAGGGGGCGGGGAAGGTGCCGCAACTGGTGCTGGATGACGATGAAGACGATTCGCCCGACGATCTGAACGACGCCACCGACGCCGCTGGCCTCGCATGATCGACCCCGGGCAGGATGCCCTGAACGGCATCATCGATATCGGTTCCAATTCGGTCCGTCTGGTGGTTTATCAGGGGCTGACGCGGATTCCGGCGACGCTGTTCAATGAAAAGGTCATGGCCGGCCTGGGGCGCGGGCTGGCAGCGAACGGCCGGCTGGGCAAGGGATCGATGGACACCGCCGTCGCGGCGCTGGCGCGGTTTGCGGCCCTGGCCCGGGCGATGGGCGTCACCGCACTGCGCACCGTGGCAACGGCCGCCGTGCGTGAAGCCGCCAACGCCGATGAATTCATTGCCAGGGTGGCGCAGGAAACCGGCCTGGTCATCGACATCATCAGCGGTGAGGCCGAAGCGCACGGCGCGGCCCTGGGCGTCATTTCGGGCATCCCCGATGCTGATGGCGTGGTGGGCGATCTGGGGGGCGGCAGCCTGGAATTGATCCGCGTCGCGGGCGGCCAGGTGGATGACCGCATTTCACTGCCCATCGGCTCGCTGCGTCTCGATGCGGTGCGCAAGGGTGATCGCCGGGCGCTGGCGCCGTTCATCAGCAAAAGCCTGGACAAGGTCGGCTGGGCGGCGGCGGGCAAGGGCCGGCCATTCTACACCGTCGGCGGATCATGGCGGGCGCTGGCACAGGTGCATATTTATCAAAGCGGCCACCCGCTGCCCATCGTCCACCAATATCAGATGCCGCGTGAGGCGCCGGCGCAACTGGTACGCAGCCTTAGCCAGATTGATCTGATGGCGCTGCGCCAGGTGCCGAATATCTCGACCTCGCGATTGGCGTCCCTGCCCGGTGCCGCGATGCTGCTGGCGGCGACGGTCAAGCGGCTGGGGTCGTCATCGGTCATCGCATCGGGCTTTGGCCTGCGCGAAGGCCTGTTGTATGGCGAGTTATCGCCGCAACAGCAACGGCTGGACCCGTTGATCGTCGCCGCGCGCGCCGAGGGCGCGCGGCAGGGGCGTTTCCCCGAACATGGCGACATGCTGTTTGATTGGATGGGTGATGTGTTCGGCACTGGCAGCGAGCCCGCCGCCGATCGCCGCCTGCGCCTTGCTGCGTGCTTGCTGTCCGATATCGCCTGGCGCGCCCACCCGGATTTTCGCGCTGAACGCGGCGTCGATGCGGCGCTGCACGGCAATTGGGTGGCGATCACCGCCGCCGAACGCGCCGCGCTGGCCCAGGCGCTGCACCATTGTTTCGGCGGCGCCAATGATGCGCCGGTGCTGGCATTGCTGGCGCAACTGGCGCCGCCAGCATTGCTGGCCCAGGCCCGCACCTGGGGGCTGGCGCTACGGCTGGGCCAACGCCTGACCGGCGGCACAGCGGCAGCGCTGACGGCCAGCCGACTGCTGCGCGATGGCGACGCGGTGGTGCTGCGGCTGGATGCGGGGCAGGGCGCGCTGCTCGGCGAAACCGTGTCGCGACGGCTGAAACTGCTCGGGCAGGCGCTGGGGCTGAATGCAAAGCTGGTGTTGGGCTAGCGTCGCGTCGTCGCGAAGGGGAGAGGCTTGCCCCCAATCGCGCCCCAGACTATCTCCATTTCATGACCCGCGAACCCATCACCACAGGCGAACATGCTGGCTGGACGCGCTGGCGTCGAGATCCCGATGGCCGTTTCGCCTCGCTGCTCGGCGATTTTTTCTTCCGCCAAACATCTGCGGGCGATGTCGAATGCCGGATGGAAACCGATCGCAAACATTCCAATGGCCTGGGCTATCTGCACGGCGGCTTCATCATGTCATTCATCGACATGGCGATGTTTTCCTTCATCTTTCGCCAGCTTGAAAACCATGCGGCGGTTACGCTCAGCTGTGCCACCGATTTCCTGTCGGCCGGTATCGTCGGCAAGCCGATCGAGGCGTCGGGCGAAATCCTGAAGGAAACCGGCAAGATGCTGTTTGTCCGCGGGCTGGTGCGGCAGGATGGCGTCAATCTCGCCTCCTTCACCGGCACGATGCGCAAAATCCCCCGCCCCGGCAGCGTGGGCGGCAATGGCCGCAGCGAACGGCCGGTTTCCACCCAAGTTGACTGACCTGCCCGGCGTTCGCGCCGCCTATGACGCGCTGGTGTCGGCCGGCGAATTGCGCGCCGATACGGCACAAGCAGCGGTTGCGGATCGATTGCAGGCACTGGCCGATGCACTGGAAGCGCCGGCCGAAAAGCCGGGGCTGTTCGCCCGGTTGCGCGGCGCAGCGCCGCCGGCGGCACCGCAGGGCCTGTATATCTGGGGCGGTGTCGGCCGCGGCAAATCCATGCTGATGGATCTGTTTTTCGGTGCCGTGAACGTCACCCCCAAACGCCGGGTGCATTTTCACGAATTCATGCTGGAAATCCACGCCGCATTGCACGCCGAACGGCAAAAAGGCGGTGATGATCCGATTTTGCCGGTTGCCGCGGCTGTTGCGGCCGGCGCGCGGTTGCTGGCGTTCGATGAAATGCAGGTCAAGGATATTGCCGATGCCGCCATCGTTTCGCGGCTGTTCACCGCGATGTTCAGCCATGGCGTCACCGTGGTGACGACGAGCAACCGCGCGCCGACTGATCTGTACAAGGATGGCCTGAACCGCCAATTATTTCTGCCGTTCATCACGCTGATCGGCCAAAAATGCGCCGTCATCACGCTGGATGGCCCCACCGATTACCGGCTGGCACGGATGGCGGGTGCTGCCACCTGGCATGTGCCGAATGGCGGGGCTGCGACTGCCGCCATGGCCGAAACCTTTTTCCGGCTGACCGATTACCCGGTGGAGGATCGGGCCCGGGTGCCGACCGAAACGCTCAACGTTCCCGGCGGGCGCACGGTGTTTGTGCCGAAATCGCTGAAGGGTGTCGCGGTGTTTTCGTTCGCACGGCTGTGCCGCAAACCTTTGGGGGCGGCGGACTATCTGGCCATCGCCCGGCATTACCACACGGTATTCATCGTCGGCATTCCGGTGATGGGCCCGGAAAACCGCAATGAGGCAACGCGGTTCATCACGCTGATCGATGCGCTGTATGAATATAAGGTCAAACTGATCGCTGCTGCCGATGCCGGCCCTGCGGCGCTGTATGTTGCCGGCGACGGTGCGTTTGAATTTGATCGAACAGTGTCGCGCCTGATGGAAATGCAATCGGCAGATTACATGGCACAGGGCCACGGTTAACCGCTACCTACGCCTCCTCCGCGCGACCGTTGTCCGATCGGGCGCGCTGGGTATTTACCGCAAACTGTCCCACAGGCTCAGGCTGGTCAGCTTGGCAAAACTTGCCTGTGTCGCCTGCAGTACGACCATCAGCCTTTGCAGCCGGGGGATCGCCTCGGTCAGGTCCAGGCTCTCCAGCTTGCTCAGGTCGGTCTCGGTGGCCAGCTTGCCCTTTGACAGCCGTTCCGATTCCGTTTCCAGCCGGGCCAGCCGCGCACCGGCGGCGGCACGCGAATCGGCCAGCCTGGTGACATGGCCATCAATCTGGCCGATGCTCGCCGCCATCGCCGCATCACGCAAATCCGGGTCAGGCTCGGCCAACGCCTTTGACAGATTGGCCAGGGTTGCAAAAATATCCTCGCGGTTGGTCGCGGGGTCGGTGGTGCCGAACGCATCCGGCCCTTCGACGCCGCTGGCGACACTGGTATCGCCCAGCGGCACCGGCGGTGCCTTGCCCGCGCCAGACCATCGGATGACGCCGTTGCTGTCGGCGGCATAGGCCGGGCGATCGGCCGCCGCCCCGCCAAACAGCCGTTCGCCATCGCTGCCACGTGAATCCGCCAGGCTGACAAAGCTCGCCTGGATTTCACGCAATTCGGTCGCAATGATACCTCGATCGTCCGCCGACAGCGTGCCATTGGCCCCCTGCAGCGCCAGTTCGCGGGCGCGCTGCACCAGATTGGAAATACCCTCCAGCGCCGTATCGGTTGCGGTCAGCCGCCGTGCGCCCGCGTCAATGCTGCGCTGGCTGGCGTCACTGGCTGCCTGCGCCCGGTGCAACACTGCGGCCCGGGTGAACGCCACTGGATCATCCGATGGCAATGTCACCCGCCGGCCGGTGGCGATCTGGCCCTGCACAACGTCCAATTGCGCCGAAAGGTCACTCATCCGGGCGACAGCCGCGGTGTGCGCGGCGCGGGTGTTGATCTGGGTCATCGGGGTTCAATCCGCCTTAACACCGCACGTCATGTTGGCCTGCGCCAGCATGACGGCACGGGATTTCACCACTCACCGCGCAATCCCCAGTATCGCATCGAACAAGTCCCGTGCGGCCGCGATCACCTGCGCATTGGCGCGATAGGCCATTTGCAGGCGGGTCAATTCGGCGGCTTCATGATCCAGGTCGATGCCGGAAACCGCATCGGCGGCGCGGGCAGTATCGTCTTTGATGGCCAGTGACGACGCTGCCAGCCGGTCGCTTTCGGCCAGCCGCGATGCGATGCCGGCGGTGCTGGCGTCAAGGCTGGATTCCAACGTGCCGCCGGCACCTTGGCTATCGCGCAACCGGGCCAGTGTGCGAATATTGCCATTGTCGCTGCTGCCGGCGGCACTGGCGAGAATGCGAAAACTGTCGCCGGTGGCGGGGGTGCCGGTCAACGTGAAACCGAAACCAGCGCCGATCATGCGGCTGCCATCCAGCACCAGCGCGGCCAGCACCGTGCCGGCGGCATCGGCGATCGTCGCGCTGCCGGCGCCAGTGATGGTGACGGTATAGGGCGGCGCGGCAGCAAATGCCGCGGCACTGACATCGGTATCCAGCACAAGCCGCGCATCGCCGGTATTGGCAGCGCCGGCATCGCTGATGAAGCGGGCCGCCACTGCCAGCCGTTCGGGGCCAACGGGGCGCAACGTGATCCCGGCGGCGCCGTTGCGCACATCCAGCGCATAGCTGTCGCCATCGCGCGCGCCGGTGCCGGGTTGCACGCTGATGCCATCTAGGGTCATCGCCCCCGGCCCGGTGACACTGGCACCGCCGTCGTTGCGGGACAGTGTCCAACCGCTGGCATCGCGCAACAGCCGGTAACCGGTCGGATCTGGCACTGCGCCATCGGCGATCTGCAAATCCACAGACGCGCTGCCGGCATTGGCCTTGCCCGGCGTTACCGCCAGGCTTTGGGTGGCGAACAGCCGCGTGCCGGCATCGCCCAGGGCGTCGGTGCCCAGCGTGTGCCAAGCATTGACCCCGGTGGCAAAGCGGCTGGCCAGCAAATTCACAGCCTGTGCGGCACTGGCGACCTGCCGGCCGGCTTCGATCAGCCCAGACAGGCTGCCGCTGGCCGGCAGGCGGATGGCGGTCGCGCTGTGGGTTGGATCGAGGATCAGTTCGGCACCACTGGCGCCATCGCGCACGCCAATGCGGACCGCGTCCCCCTTGCCGGGGACCAATATGGCCGCCGCGCCCCCCGCGCCAATCTGGACGGTAACGATGCCGCGAGGCGCCTCGGTCACGCTGATCCGCACCCTGTCGGCCAGTTCGGCAAGCAGGCTGTCGCGGTTATCGAGCAGGCTGTTGGCGGCGCTACCCCCGGCCTGGGTGCGGCGCAATTCGTCATTCACCCGGGCAAGCGCGCTGGTGATGGCATTGACTTCATCGACGGTGCTGCTGGTCGCGGTGGCAATATCCTTGCCCAGCCCGGCCAGTTTTTCATCGGCATCGCGGAAGGCGCTGGCCGCCTGATCGGCGCGATCAAGGAAGATCGTGCGCGCCGCAGCCGATGTGGGCGCAGCGGCCAGATCGGTGCCGGCGTCGAAAAACCCGCCAATGCGGCTGTCCAGGTTTGATCCGGTGACGACGGCCTGCAGCCGGCCCAACCAATCGCTGCGCGCCGCAAAGCGGGCGTGATCGCCGGATGCCACCCGTGCCGCGTTGGTTTTCAGCGCGTCGCCCGCCCGGACGATATCGCCGGCAACCACCCCCGATCCACCGGCGGTATCGCGGCTTAGCGGCGTGCCGGCACCGGCCGGGCCAGTGGCAAGTTTCAGGCTGCGGCGGGCGTAGCCGACTGTATCGGCGTTGGCGACATTGTCACCGGTTTGTGCCAGCGCGGCCTGATAGGCGCGCACCCCGCTGCTGCCGATGGCGAGCAGGTCGATCATCTGGCCTCAGTCGCCAAAATCCGCGCCACGCCCATTGGCGCGGCGCGCGCAATGGCTTCGGCATGGGCATGATCGACCATCGATCGGATATTGTCGCCGCTTGCGCCCAGTCCGTCATCGCCCAGGCTGGCAGCGCGTGCCGAATGCAGCAACGTTTCGGCGATCAGTGTTTCAAATTGCCGGGCGATGGCGGCCTGGCTGGCGGGTGAGGCGGTTTTGCCCGCCGTGCCGGGCCAATTCAGGCGGGCAGGGGCGTGTATGGCAAACGGCTGGGGCTGGCGCAGTTCCATCAGATGACGATCAGTTCGGCACGCAGGGCACCGGCCGCCTTCAACGCTTCCAATATCGCAACCAGATCGCCAGGTGCCGCGCCCAAAGCATTGACCGCGTTGACGATATCACCCAGCCGCGCACCCGGTTCAAACAGCGCCATGCGCCCGGCGGCCTCTGCCGCGTCCACCGTGGATTGCTGGGTGATGGCGGTCTTGCCGCCGCTAAAGGCGCCCGGCTGGCTGGCCTGTTGATTTTCGGTGATCCGAACTGTCAGATTGCCATGCGCGATGGCGGCGGGCAGGATGCGGACTTCGCCGCCGATGACAACGGTGCCGGTGCGGGCGTTGACGATCACCCGGGCCGGCGGCGGTGCCAGCCGAACCTCAAGGCTTTCGATGCGCGCCGCCAGCGCAATGCGCTGAATGGGGTCGATCGGCGCGGCGATGCTGATCGTCGCCGGGTCTGCGGCATTGGCGATGCGGCTGCCGATCCCCAAATTGATTGCATCGGCGACCGCGCGCGCCGCGCTGAAATCCTGTTCGTTCAAATCCAGCCGCAGGTCGGCATCGCCGGCGAATGGTGACGGAATGGCGCGTTCCACACTTGCCCCGCCCGGCACCCGACCCGAAGATGGCGTGCCAACGACAATCTTGGATCCATCCTTGCCTTCTGCACCGAAACCGCCAACCGCCAGATTGCCCTGTGCCAGCGCATAAACCTCACCATCCGCGCCCTGCATCGGCGCCAGCAACAGCGTGCCACCGCGCAGCGATTTGGCCTTGCCCAGCGCCGAAACCGTCACGTCCAGCCGCGCGCCAGGCTTGGCAAACGGCGGCAATTCGGCGGTCAGCATCACGGCGGCGGCGTTCTTCAGGCCCGGATTGACGCCGGGCGGCAACAGCACGCCCAACCTGGCGGCAGCGGATTTCAGCGATTGGACGGTATATTCCAGATTGTCATCGCCAGTGCCCGACAGGCCGACGACAATGCCATAACCCGTCAACGCATTGCTGCGCACCCCGGCAAAGCGGGCGATGTCCTTGATGCGTTCGGCGTTGACCGGCGCGGCGAGGAGGAGGACTGCAACGCCCAGCACCAATATGGCGAGGCTGTCGCGCGCCCTCACAATGGGGTCACCTTGGCAAAGAATCGCGCCAGCCAGCCCTGGCGGCTCTGGTCCGCCACCTGTCCGCTGCCCGAATACCGAATGCGGGCATCGGCGACGCGGGTGCTGGATACGCTGTTGTCCGGCCCCAGGTCATCGATCCGGATCAGGCCGGTCAATTGGATCTGTTCCTCGCCGCGGTTCAGCGTCAGGCGTTTTTCGCCCGCCACCGACAATATGCCGCCGGGCAACACCGCGGCCACCGTCACGGTGATGTCGCCTGACAGTTGATTGTCCTGCGCCGCGCTGCCACTGCCTTTGAAATTTTGGGTCGAACCACCTGATAACAGGCCCTTTGGCACCGCATTGAATGGCGGCGCATCGGGCAATGTGATCGCGGTCTTGCCGTTGCGGCCGGCGTCCGCTGTCGCCGATTTGCGCGCCTGGGTGCGTTCCACCAATCGGATCGTCACCAGATCGCCGATGTGCCGCGCCCGCCGATCGCTGACGAGGCCGGAAAAGGTGGAGGCATTGAACAGGCTGCCGGTTGTCGGCGCCGTGGCAGCGCTGCGAGGCAATGGCGGCGTCGCGGCAATGCCCGGCATCCGGCCAAAGCCTTCGTCGGCACAGGCGGGGAGGAGGAGGGCGACAAGCAGAACCGCCCACCGATCAAACATTTTGCGTCACATATTTTGACATTTCATCGGCGGCGTTGATGACTTTGGCATTCACTTCATAGGCCCGCTGGGTTTCGATCATGTCGACCAGTTCCTGCACGGTGGAAACGTTTGACCCCTCCAGTGCGCCCTGCCGGATGCTGCCCGCACCATCCACCCCGGCAATCCCCGTCTGCACCGTGCCGCTGGCGGCGGTTTCGACGTATAAATTGTCACCGCGCGGCTCCAGCCCGGCCGGATTGAGAAACCGGCTGATCTGGATCTGGCCGGCCTCCACCGGTGTCACGCTGCCCTGCAACGTTGCCGAAACCGTGCCATCGGGCGCAATCGTCACCGATTGGGCGCCATCTGGGATGGCAATCGCCTGCGCCAGTTTCAACCCGGAATTGGTCACCAATTCCCCGGCCGCCGACAATTTGAACGATCCATCGCGGGTATACGCCGGCTTGCCATCCGGCAGCGTCACCGCAAAAAATCCTTCTCCTTCAATGGCCAAATCAAGCGCGTTGTCAGTCTGGGTGAGCGCGCCTTGCGTGTGTATCCGTTCCGTGCCCGTCACGCGCACGCCCGTGCCCGTGCCCAGCCCTGTCGCATATTGACTGTCCGCCCCCGATGGCGTGCCGGCCTGGCGCGGGTCCTGATACATCAGGGAGACAAACGCCGCCCGGTCACGCTTGAATCCGGTGGTATTCACATTGGCCAGATTGTTCGAAATCGTTCGCATCCGCTGGTCGAGCGCATCCAGGCCGGAACGGGCAATCTGCAGGGCACTTGTCATCTCACAGGCTCCTTAATTCGATTCAAACGCCATCAAACGCGCCGTCCGTTCGTCCATGTCCTTGGCAATTCCGAGCAATCGGGCGTTGACTTCAAAACCGCGCGATTCCTCCACCAGTTCGACCAAGGCGCCAGCGGTCTGCACATTCGATCCCTCCAGCGCGCCTGTCGCCAGCCGTGCATCCGGGTCCAGCGGCAATGGCTCCCTTGCGGTAAACATGCCGTCGATGCCCTTTTCCAGCGCACCGCCGGCCACCAGCTTGAGCCGCTCCAGCTTTGTCACCGCATCGCCAATCCTGGCGTTCAGCGTGCCATCGGGGGCGATTTCAAGCTGCGCCCCGGCGGGCACAGTGATCGGCGTGCCATTCTGGCCCAGCACGGCGCGGCCATCGCCATTTTGCAAAATGCCCGATGGGCTGACCGACAGGTCGCCGCGCCGCGTATAATTTTCGGTCGGCTCACCCTTTATCAGCGGTCCTTGCACCGTCAGCCAGGCATTGCCGCCCAATGCGATATCCAATGGCCGGCCGGTGCTGTTGATCTTGCCCGGCTCGCGCGGCGTCGGCAGGCTGGGTGCGCCGGTCTGGGCCCGCGATGGCACCGAATTGCCGACCACATAGCGCCCCTCGGCCGCAATAATCTCCCGCCGGAATCCGGTCGTGCCGGCGTTGGCGAGATTGTTCGCCGTCACCGTCTGCGAACGGCCCCGGGCATACAGGCCGGTCAGCGCGGTATAGATCAAGCGGTCCATCAGGCGTCTCAATTGCGCATGTTGATGATGGTTTGCAGCAGCGTTGAATCCGTTTCGATGGATTTTGCGTTGGCCTGGAAATTGCGCTGCGCCGAAATCAGCCCGACCAGTTCGCTGGTCAGATCGACGTTTGATCGTTCCAGGCTGCCCGACAGGATCGCACCAATGCCATTTTTGCCGGCTTCACCCGTCAACGCCACGCCCGATTCCGGCGCAGCGGCGTAACTGGCATCGCCAATCTGTTTCAATCCTTGCGGATTGGCGAAATTGGCGACGGCGACCTTGCCGATCGTCTGCACCTCGCCATTGGTGAAACTGGCTCGTAATGTGCCGCTGCTATCCACCGCAACGCTATCCAGCTGCCCGGTCGGGAATCCATCCTGTTCGATACTCGCCCGGGAAAATGCGCCGGATTGCTGGGTGGTGGCGACGCCATGATCCAGCCCCAGGGCAATCGGCTGTCCGCCGGTGGCGGGGATGAAACTGTCAAATGTCGTCAGCGCCGGGCTGGTCAGGGCGCCATTGGTATCAAATTCCATCGGCAGGCCGGTTACGCCGCCGATCTGCAATTCGGTGCCGCCGACCAGAACATGCGCCGTCCATTTGTGAACCGGGTCGGCCACTGTCGGTGTTGCTGTTTTGACGTAATAAATGTTGGCAGCCAACGGGTTCCCCAAAGAATCATAGATTGTGGTTGAGGTCGAATTATTGAACGTCGATGCATCATTGGGGTCAAAGGCATAAGGGTTCGCCGCCGTATAAATCGGCTTGTTGGGAATGATCACCGCATCGGCGGGCAAATTCACCGCCAGTTTTACAATGCTTGTTGCTTGCGGCACGCCGGATGTCAGCGGCAGGCGGGCCGATATGCTGTTGGCAAGATCGGTGCTGAGCACGCTGCCATCGGTTGTCGTTGGAAACAATTGCAATCGCCGCCCCGAATTGTCGATGACATAGCGATTGGCATCGACGGCAAAACTGCCGTTGCGGGTGAAACTGACCTGGCCGGTGCCGCCGGCGCCCTTTACCGTGAAAAAGCCCTGGCCGGAAATTGCCAGATCGAGCGATGAATCCGACGTTTCGATCGCACCTTGCTGAAATTGTTGCGAAACTGCCCGCACGCTGGTGCCAGACCCGATGACACGTGACGGATTTTGCAACGGCGATGTGCTGATGATGTCGCCAAACGAAACCCGCGATCGTTTGAATCCATTGGTGCTGACGTTGGCGATATTGTTGGCGATCGTCGAAAGTTCGGTCTGCGCACCATGCAGCCCGGTGAGGCCGGTGGAAAATGCCATGGCGTTATCCTTTCACAGTTTTGGTGGTGGCAATCAGCGTGTCGAGCTTGGCGGCAATCGCGGCCAATTTGTCATTGCTTGAAGAAATGCCGGAAACCGTTGAAAATTGGGCCATTTGTGACACATATTCGCTGTTATCGACCGGCTTTGTCGGGTCCTGGTTCTTCAATTGCGCCGTCATCAGCGCCAGGAAATCCGCCTGGTCGAGCGTCTGTTTCGCCTTTGCCGGGGTTGCGGCGTTTTGGGCTGAACCGGTGGCACGAATGCCGGCGATGCTATCGATCGCCATCGTCAGCGGCCCAGCCGCAGCGTGTCGAGCGACAGCGCCTTTGCCGTTGTCAGCACTTCGACATTATTGGCGTATTGCCGGGATGTTTCGACCATTTCGACAAGCTCCTGATTGGGGTCAACCGCGGCGGTCCAGACATTGCCTTCCGCATCGGCCAGGGGGTGGGATGGATCGTTGCGTTTGTCCGGCGTGCCGGTGCGCTGCACCGATGCCACATCAACGGTGGCAGCGGCGCCGTCATAGCTGGTCTGAAAAACCGGTTTCAGGGCGCGATAGGCGGTATCGGCACTGCCCGAAACGGCGCCCGCATTGGCCAGGTTGGAGGCAATGGTATTCAGCCGCACCAGTTGCGCCGCCATGGCGCGGCCGGCGATATCAAAGGTGCTGAGGCTGGTCATTCGCCGCCCTTCAATGCGGCCATGATCGTCTGGATGCGGCCAGTGAGGAAACTTAGCGAAGCGCGGTAGTTGACGGCGTTTTCGGCAAAGGCGGTCTGTTCGGTCACCAGCTCGACGGTGTTGCCGTCAAGGCTGGTCTGCACCGGAATACGATAGCGCAGCGCTGCATGGGCGCCATCGAACATGGCGTTGGAAGCGCCGTTCAATGCGGCGCGAAAATCCAGATCACGCGCCTTGTATCCCGGTGTTGCCGCATTGGCGATGTTGGAGGCCAGAATATCCAGCCGTTCCGACCGCAGCCGCAGGGCCGTGGCATGAATGCCGAATTGGCGGTCGATGAGATCGGGGCCAGACATGCCGACCGCATTGCAAGGGTCGTGCCAAGCTGTGGATAACAGCATGGCAGGGGTGGGGCTGGCGGATTTGCGGCAAGACTTTGCCGGGGCAGCGGCAAGCCTTTGCCGGTTTCTGTGCGTCCGTCATGCTGGCGAGCTGGCTTCAGCCCAAGCGCAATCAGCCGCCAAACGCCATCTGGCCCGGTTCTTGCAAAGCCATCCGCACGCCCCGCAACCAAAAGGCACGGCCGATGCGCGCATTGCTTTACAGTCTCTCGCTGCTCGCCAGTCCGGCAACCGCCGCGCTTTATCCGCTCGCTGATCTGCAAGCCCGGGTTGAGGCGTTTGCCGGCCAGCCAGCGCTGATCGACCAGCGCTTGTTGATCCCCGATTGCGCCCGGCCCGATCTGGCCTGGGCCGGCGGCGGCCGCAGCGTGCGGGTGCATTGCGCTGCGCCGGAATGGGCGGTGTTCGTCGGGGTGGGCGGGGCTGCGGCGCCTGTCATCGCCGCGCCAGATATGGTTACTGCACCGCCGGCCGAAAATATTTCGCAAACAAAGTTCTTGCCCGTCATCCGCCGCGGAGACCGGGTGGTGGTGGAGGCCGGCGGCGAAGGCTTTGTCATCGGTATGGAGACGGTGGCGGATGCGGATTCCCGCGATGGCCGGGTGGCCTTGCGCGCCGGCGGCCGGCGCCTGACCGGGGTGCTGATGGCCGACGGCCGGGTCACGATAAATGGTTTAAACGGCGTGCCTAACGGTCGTTAACCACAATGTAGAACCGGTTTTGCCGTTGCAGAGGGGCATGGAACATGAGGATGAAAACATGATTGATGGTGTAGGCCGGGGCCAGCCGCCCCTGATAGCCGTGGCGCGATCGTTGCCGGCAAGGCTTGAGGGCGCGCAGCCTTTGGTGCAGCCGGCGGTGAATTCCACCCTGGCGCGGATTTCAAAGGATCTGGCGGCTTCACCGCCGGTCGACAGCGCGCGCGTGGCGGCGCTGCGCAACGCCATCGCCAGCGGCAGTTACCGTATCGATCCAGACAAGATCGCCGCGCGGATGATGGCGCTCGAAACGCCCGGCAAGCCCTGATCGATGGCCGCCGACAGCTTTACCGGGCTGGTGGCAGCAATCGAGGCCGAACTGGCGGCGCTGGCAGCCGAGGATGCGCCGGCGATCGAGGCTGCAACCGCGGTCAAGCTGGCGGCGCTGCAGGCGGTTCACAGTGATATCGCCGCCGGTGCCGAGCCGGATCGCGCCCTGCTCGAACAAGCCCGCGATCTGAATGCCCAGGCGATGCTGCGGGCGCGGGCAAAAATGTTGACGGTGGAACGCCGGCTGGCGGCGGTGACGGCGGTGGCGGGCACGGCCGCGGGGCGGCCGGCGGCGCTGGTTTACGGGCGCAACGGGCGCTGGGTTTGAAAAAAGGGGAGCAGGGGGCGATGACGGGGGTGACGGGGATTGATGCACTGGCATCGCGGGTGACTGCGGTGGTGCGCGACGCAGCGGCAGCGACCGGCGTCGATTTTTCCTATCTGATGGCTCAGGCGCGGGTCGAATCCGGGCTGAATCCGCTGGCAAAGGCGGCCACTTCCAGCGCGCGCGGCCTGTATCAATTCACCAACGCGACCTGGCTGGACATGGTGCGCAAACACGGCGCCGCCCACGGGCTGGGCTGGGCGGCGGATGCGCTGAAGGACGGCGCCAGCAACGCCGCCAAATCGGCAATCCTGGGCCTGCGCGATGATGCACAGGCCGCCGCCCTGATGGCCGGCGAATTCGCCCGCGACAATGCCCAAATCCTGGAACGCAAGCTCGGCCGGGCGGTGGGCGGCACCGAAATGTACCTGGCACATTTCCTGGGGGCCGGCGGTGCGACGAAATTCCTGAAAGGCCTTGCTGCATCACCAGCGGTTGCAGCGGCATCGTTGCTGCCGGCGGCGGCGGCGGCGAACCACAACGTCTTTTTCAAAAAGGACGGCAGCGCGCGCACGGTGGCGGAAGTCTATGCGCGGTTTGAAGCAAGGATCAGCGGCAGCACCCCGCCGGCTGCACCGCAAAGGCCCGCACCGCACGCCGGCACCGCACAGCTCGCCAACCTCCTGCTCGCTGATCTGGGCGCCTGATGGCCAGCCTCGGCTTGCCCAATTGGCGTGCCTTTGATCCGCGCGGCGCGTTGCTGCCCGGCGCGATCCTGATGCTGGTGATGCTGATGGTGGTGCCGCTGCCGGCGGTGCTGCTCGATGTGTTTTTCGTACTGAACATCGGCATTTCGCTGATCGTGCTGATGGTCGCCATCAACACGCGCAAGCCGCTGGATTTTTCGGCATTCCCCACCGTGCTGCTGTTTGCGACGCTGCTGCGCCTGTCGCTGAATGTCGCCTCCACCCGCGTCGTGCTGGTCCATGGCCATCAGGGCACCGCCGCCGCCGGCCATGTCATCGAGGCGTTCGGCGCGTTTCTTGTCGGCGGCGATTATGTCGTTGGTATCTTTGTTTTCACCGTGTTGATGATCATCAATCTGGTCGTCATCACCAAGGGCGCCGGCCGCGTTTCCGAAGTTGCCGCCCGCTTCACGCTTGATGCGCTGCCCGGCAAGCAGATGGCGATCGACGCCGATCTCAACGCCGGCATCCTGACCGCCGACCAAGCCCGCGCCCGCCGGCTGGAGGTCACCACCGAGGCCGATTTCCACGGTTCCATGGATGGCGCGTCGAAATTCGTGAAGGGCGATGCCGTTGCCGGCGTGCTCATCCTTGCCATCAATATCATCGGCGGATTGGTGCTCGGCACCGTCCAGCATGGGCTGTCGATCGGCGAGGCGGCGCGCATCTATCTGCTGCTCAGCGTCGGTGATGGCCTGGTGGCGCAGGTGCCGGCGCTGCTGCTGTCGATCGCCGCCGCCATGGTGGTTACCCGGGTCGGTTCCGAACAAAATCTTGCCGGGCAAGTCACCAGCCAATTCTCATCGGGCGCCAGCTGGACTCCGGTCGCCATCATCATGGGGCTGCTGGCGGCGCTGCCCGGCATGCCCTGGCTGATTACCCTGCCGGCCGCCGCCGGGGCTGGCTATATCGCCTGGAAACTACGCCAACCGGCAAAGCTGAAACCCGCCGATACCGCGCCAGCCGTACCCGCCGCTACCATCGATTGGGCCGAAGTTTGTGATACCGCCGCTGCCAGCCTCGATCTCGGCTTTGGCCTGGTCGCGCTGGTCGATGAGGGCCGCGGCGCACCGTTGATGGCGCGCATCACCGGCATTCGCCGCCAACTGTCGAAACAGCTTGGCTTTGTGCTCCCCCCCGTTCGCGTTCGCGATGATCTGGCGCTGGCGCCGTTCGCCTATCGCATCGCCATCGGCGGCGTCACCTTGGGCGAAGACATGGCGTTTCCCGATGATGTGCTCGCCATCGCCGCCGGGCCCGTCGATACTGAAATTCCCGGTCGCCCGGTGACCGATCCGGCGTTCGGCCTGCCGGCGCGCTGGATCGATCCGGCCGAGGGCGATCTGGCGACAGCGGCCGGCTATACCGTGGTCGATGCCGCGTCGGTGATCGGCACCCATCTCAATCATTTGCTGTCGGCCAATGCCCATCGGCTGCTCGGGCAGGATGAGGTGCAGGCGCTGCTTGATACGCTGGCCGAATCCGCCCCTGCATTGGCCGGTGCGCTGGTGCCCAAACTCCTCCCCCTCGCCACCGTTGCCACCGTGTTTCAGCGGCTGGTGGAAGAGGGGGTTCCGGTCCGCGATACCCGCGCCATCGTTTCCGCCCTCGTCACCAACGCCGGCCGCTCGCAGGATGCAGCGGAACTGACCGAACTTGTCCGGCCCGCATTGGGCGCCGCCATCGTGCAGACGCTCACTGGCCTGCGCGAACCCGTCACCGCCATTGCCATCGATCCGGCGCTGGAAAATCTGCTGGCCCAGGCGGTGCGGGTTTCGCCCGGTTCGGCCTGGCCGTTCGATCCCGATCTTGGCGCCCGAGTCGGCGCGGCGGTGTCGGCGGCAGCAGACGGGCTGATCGGGGAAGGCCGGCGCTTTGCCGTGGTGACAACGCCGCTGGTGCGCCGGGCGCTGTGGCTGTTGCTGCGCGTCCGGCTGCCACAACCGGTGGTGCTGGCCTTCAGCGAGATCCCCGACGACCGGCAGGTCGATGTGGTGGCAGTCGTTGGGGGCAATGCACCCCAGATAACAGGAGTTTGATCCGATGGATGCCCGCCTTGGTCTTGATCCGGCGCTTTATGCCCCGGCACGTCTTGCCCGTACCGATCCCGAACGGCTGGTGTCATCCCATCTGGCGCTGGTCCGCAAAATCGCCTGGCATGTTCATGCCCGGGTCTCGTCGGCCATCGATATCGAGGATCTGGTCCAGATCGGCATGGTCAGCCTGATCGAGGCGGCCCGGGCGTTTGAAGACCGCGGCCATGCGGCGTTTGCCACTTATGCGACAGTGCGCATCCGCGGCGGCATGATCGACCAATTGCGCAAGGGTGCAACGCTGGTGCGGTCGGCGATGCGGCGCCGGCGGGAATGGGGCGCGGTGCGGTCGGCACTGGAGGGCAGCCTCGGCCGCGCCGCAACCGACGCCGAAATGGCCGAAAAGCTGGAAATAACGGTCGAGGTCTATCGGTCCGGCATGGCCGCCGCCCAGGCGACGCATATTGAATCCATCGATGACGTCTACAGCGATCACAGTGATTGGTTCGCCGATGGCACCCCAGATGCGCATGACCAGTTGCAATCAAAGACGATGCAAAAGGCCATCGCCGGCGCGGTCGCCACCCTGCCCGAACGCGAAGCGCAAGTGCTGCAACTCTATTTCGTCGAGGAACTCAATCTGGAAGAAATCGGCCAGGTGCTCGGTGTCGGCGCTGCCCGGGTCTGCCAGATCAAAAAGGCCGCGTTGGGCAAATTGCGTGGCAAACTTGGCGGCTGGAACGAATAACCCTGGCTTTCGCCCTGCCTCCATCGTTCTCCCCTCCTTCCTTCAAGGAGGGGTCGGGGGTGGCCCCTTCCTGGTCGCAGCCAGGCAGCAGGCACCCACCAACCCCTCCCCATGCAGGGGGTGAGGAAAAGCAAGAAGCATCTTGCCCTCTCATTCCCAACCCGCCAAACCGCGCTGCATGACAAACCCCCGCCACTCGATCCTTTACCTGCCCGCCAACCGTGACAGCGCGATTGCCAAGGCGCGGACGCTGGCCGCCAATTGCATCATCCTGGATCTGGAAGACGCGGTGCAGCCGGATGCCAAGGATGCCGCCCGTGAAGCCGCCACCACCGCCGCGCGACTGGGCGGCTGGGGGGATCGGGAATTGCTGCTGCGCGTCAACAGCCTGGGCACCCCCTGGCACGCCGCCGATTTCGCCGCGGCCGCTGCTTTCGATGCGCTGGTGGTGCCAAAGGTCGATAGCGCCGATGATGCGGCCCGCGCCGTGGAACTCGCTGGCGGCAAGCCCATCTGGGCAATGATCGAAACGCCCCGGGGCGTGCTCGCGGCGCCGGCGATCGCTGCCGTGCCCGGCGTCACCGCCCTGCTCGCCGGCATGGCCGATCTGGCAAAGGATCTGCGATGCCGCCCCGATGCCGCCCGCACGCCGCTGCTCTACAGCCTGTCCGCCATTGTGATCGCCGCGCGCGCTGCCGGCATCATGGCCTTTGACGGCGTTTATACCGATATCCGCAACGCAGACGGCTTCATCGCCGAGGCACAGCAGGGCCTCATGCTCGGATTTGACGGCAAGACCCTGATTCACCCGTCTCAAGTCGAACCCTGCAATCTGGTGTTCGCACCAAACGACGCCGACATCGCCGAAGCCCGCGGGCTGATCGCTGCCTATGAATCCGGCCTGGCCGCCGGCAAGGGCGTCACGACCTTCAACGGCAAATTGATCGAAGTTCTGCATGTGGTCGCCGCAAGGGCAATGCTGGCAACCCTGGCCTCATAAATCCCGCGCCCTTAGGGCAAGGGTGATTTGACGCCTTCGTCGAGCGGGGGGCTTGCCCAACATTCCCCCGTTGGGGGGAGGTCGGACTCGCGCCCTTGCATGATCCGGGAGAGGGGGTTCCTGTGTCGGCACAAGAATGCCTCGCTGCCGGCGCAGCGCAGCGCAGGCGCTGACAGCGCAGCTTGCGAGTGATGACCTGTCGGAGATCAGAAGCGCCGCCGGCGGCTATCCTGTCTCGAATATGATTTAGTATCAACGCGCGTTGGCATGCGTCCGACCGGCCCGTGTCGCCGGAGGACCACGGGGCACGCCGGGGGCGGCGGCAACTGTCCTACATGCGCCAGATAGGTTACATCCTGATCGGTTAATCACCACAGGATGACCCTTATGATCGACCCGTTGCACCCTGCCCCTGTCCCGTTCCGCGCCCGGGCCGATGGCTGGTCTCCGGCGCGGCAGTGGCAATTCATCCAGGCGCTGGGCGATACCGCTTGCGTGGCCGAGGCAGCGCGGCTGACCGGGATGAGCCAGACTTCGGTTTATCGCCTGCGCCGCCACCCCGATGCCCGAGATTTTCGCATGGCCTGGGATATGGCGCTGCACCTGGCCTGGCAGCGGGTGGAACAGACCGCGCTGGCGCGGGTGCTGAACGGCGATATTTTTGAACATGAGCGCGATGGTGTCGTCGTCGCCCGCCGCCGCAAGCCGTGTTCGGACCGGCTGACGATCTTCATGCTGCAAGAACAGTTGCGCCGGGTGGAGGCACAGGCGGTGGATTATGAGGCCCGGCTGCACGCCGCCAAAACCGCCGCCGCCCGCGCCGGCCAGGGCTTTGACCCGGCCGCTGTGATGGATCCGATCAGCGAAACCACCGACATCTGCATCATGCTCCACGACATCACCCAGAATTTCCCGGATCGCAGCGGCTGGGATGTGGCGGCGGATGATCTGGCGGCGGCCGATCTGGCCGGGGCCGTTCCCGCGGTGCCAACGGCGGAACGCCTGCTGGCCCCGGACAGCGGCGCCCTGTGCCTGCGCAGCCGCGCCGCCACCCTGCGCGACCCCGAAGCCAAACGCCGCCGCGGTGAAGCCCGCGCCGCAGCGCAAATCCGCGCGATGGAGGCGGCGTGGCACCGCGAGGCAGCGGCGGTCGATCAGCATGATGCGGCAGCGGCGCAGGAGGCGGCGCAAAGCGCAGCGCGGAAAGTTAGTGATTCGCCTCCCGGGGCTAACTTTCCAGATGCCGCCAATGCGGGATCGAGCCGTTTTGGCGGCGGCTGGCAGCCCGATGTGCGCCCCGAACCACGGGTAAGAATGCCGTAATCCGGGCCAAATCCGTTCCCGAACGCGCCCGAACGCGCCCGAATTGGCCCGGAATCATCCGGAATCGATGCCGCACGCCTCCCACCAGTCGCGCCATGCGGGCGAAGGCCAGCATGACGGGACTGGTGGGCGGCGTTCAGGCTGTTAAAACGAAAAGGACCACCCATGGCGCAACGCAAGCCCCATAACCGGCACAGCCGGCCCTTTGCCCGCCAGTCGATACCGGCCTGCGCCGGCATGACGGCGGAAAGGACAGCCCCCAACAAAATGGGTCTGGGGTTTATACCCCCAGCCGCCGGAGGCCGCTTAAACCCGCCGGAGGCCGTTTAAACCCGCCGGAGGCCGCTTAAACCCGCCGCATCATTGCCCCACCCCGGTCACAATGCACTGGCATAACCTCGGTTACACCCCCCAAGGATTCCCCCCATGGCGACTGCCTTCCGGCTTCCCATTGCAGACCAGACTCCCATCCGACCGCTGCGCATCGCGTTGTTTTCGGGCAATTATAATTATGTCCGCGATGGGGCGAACCAGGCGTTGAACCGGCTGGTCAGCTATTTCGAAGCGCAGGGGCACAGCGTGCGGGTGTATTCGCCGACCAGTGACACGCCGGCATTTCCGCCGGCTGGCACGCTGGTTTCGGTGCCATCATTTGCGATTCCGGGCCGCAGTGAATACCGGGTTGCCTATGGTTTGCCGGCGGCGTTGAAGGCCGATATTCGGCGTTTTGCGCCTGATATCATTCATTTGTCGGCGCCCGATTTTCTTGGCCATGCCGCCAAGAGGCTTGCCAAGGCGATGGGCGTGCCGGTGGTGGCGTCGTTCCACACCCGCTTTGAGACCTATCTTGAATATTATGGCTTTGGCTGGATGCGGACCGCCGGAGAGGCCATTCTGCGGCGTTTCTATGCCGGGCTGGATGAGGTGTTCGTCACCTCCAAGGGCTTTGGCGACGTGCTGCGCGACCAGGGCATGGTCGGCCATTCGGCGGTGTGGAGCCGCGGCGTCGACAAGTTGCGATTTAACCCGATGAAGCGATCGTTGCGCTGGCGGCGCGCGCTGGGCATTGCCGATGATGCGGTGGTCATCGGCTTTGTCGGGCGGCTGGTGCTGGAAAAGGGGCTGGACAAGGTTGCCGCCGCTGTTGCCGAGCTGAAGCGTCGGGGGGTGCCGCACACATTGCTGGTGGTTGGCGAAGGCCCGGCGCGGCAGCATTTTGAGGCGCTGGTGCCCGATGCGATCTTTACCGGGTTCATGGATGGCGATGCCTTGCCGCGCGCCTATGCCAGCATGGATATGCTGCTAAACCCTTCGATTACCGAAACATTTGGCAATATCAACCTGGAAGCGATGGCGAGCGGCATTCCTGTCGTCGCTGCCGTTGCGACCGGCAGCAACTGCTTGATCGATGACGGCGACAATGGCCGATTGGTGCCACATGATGATATCGCCGGCTTTGCCGATGCGCTGGCCGGTTATCTGAACAATGCCGACGCCCGCCGCGCCGCTGGCTTGGCCGGGCTGCGCCGGGCCGCCGCCTATGATTGGGATGCGATCAATGGCGCGGTGCTCGACCGCTATCAGGCGATATTGGCGGCCAGTTGAAGTTTGCGGGCGCCCGGCCTATATCGACAGTGTTGGGCTTCGGCCCTTCTATGGCGATAAATGGCGTCGTGAAATAGATGCAGCGGACCCGGGGGCAGTACCCGGCGGCTCCACCATCAGACCCCCGGTTGTCGCGGGTTGTGCGGGGCCGAACCAGGATCGACGTGTGTTCAAAGACGAGAGCTTTTGCCCGGCCTGAATGAGCCGTTAAACCGTTCAAAACACCTAAATGCCAACGACAACGAGGCATTCGCAATCGCAGCGTAACATAAAGTCCTAACGGACTTAGTTACACTGGCCGAAAGCGCGGTACGGGCCACACCGGGCAACAGAAGTGGAAACCGGCGGTTTGGGGAGCACCGAGCAACAGAAGCTCCCCGCTATTTCCGGAGGCATGATGATGCGTTCCAACCCACCGGCGAACTGGTTTCGTGCCAAGCGAATTGGGATCGGCTGGTCACCCGCAACCTGGGAAGGCTGGGCGGTGACGGCGCTGGTTGCCGGGCTTTTGATCTGGCTGGCCAGACACCTGGCTTAGCTGGGCTTGACCTCGGCAACGGCGGCGTTGCGGGTGCCGGCGGGGGCATCCATCAATTCCTTGACAAAGGCGCCCTTGTTGACTGTCGGTGTCTTGGGATCGCCGGCGCTGGAGCGGATGGCGGGATCTATGCCGCCGGCGCCGGCCCGATCGAGCAGATTCTGTTCGGCGGACGATTTTGGCGGAACCTTGGCGCCGGGACCGAAAAGCGCCTCCATCGCGGCGCCTTGCGCATCCTGCCCGGCAGCGCGCGGTGCACCCGGGCGCGGCGGCACAAGCGAGAAATCCGAAGGCACGACCAGCGGCGCATTGCGGCTGATCGCCAGCTCATCGGGCGCCTTGTGCCCGGCAAGACCGGTTTTGCCGCAAGCGGTGAGCGCCAGGGCGGCAGTGCAGATCAACAACAGGCTACGCATGACCATCATCCTTTTGGCGCCATCAGCGCACGATACAGCAGCAATAGCACACCCAGGCTTATCGCCGCATCAGCAACATTGAACACCCAGAAATCATGGGCGCCCCAGAAAAAATGCAGGAAATCGACGACATAACCAAAGCGGATACGATCAACGATATTGCCCAGCGCGCCGCCCAGGACAAGGCCCAGTGCAATCACATCGCCGCGCAGTTTTTCGCGGGTGATCCAAAAGGCAACCAGCGCCGCAATGCCGCCGGTGGCAGCGACAAGGCTCCAGCGCTGCATGTCACCGCTGGCCCGGAACAGCCCCATCGAAACGCCGATGTTTTCCACATAAGTCAGGCGGAAGACCGGCAGGATCTGGATGAACCCGCGAGCGGGCAGATTGATGACGTTGACGATGATGTATTTGACGATCTGGTCGAGCGCAAAGACCAGCGCAGCAAGGCCATAACCCAGGCGTTTCATGCGGCGACCACGGCTGTGCAGCGATTGCAGAGGCCGCTATCATCCGCCACATCGGGCAAATGCCGCCAGCAGCGCGCGCATTTGGGGTCATCTGACTTGGTGGCAATCTTGACCTCAGTGATGATGGCGTCAGGCGCATCGCTGGGCATCAACTCGACCTCAACTCGGGAGGTGATACAGACCTCATTGAAATCGACCGACTGCGCCCAATGCAAAGCCGCTGCATCGCGTGTCCAAATTTCAACCACGCCTTCAAGGCTGGACCCGATGATTTTGTCGCGCCGCATTGGCTCCAGGATGCCTGTTACGACCTGCCTTAGTTCGCGCAGGCGCGCCCACTTCGCTGCCAGCGCCTCGTCGCGCCAGCCGGCCTCAATCGCCGGCCATTCCAGCAGATGCACGCTGCCGCCGTCCGAAAACCTTGTGCCCCAAACCTCCTCCGCCGTGAACACCAGCACCGGCGCCAGCCAACGGGTCAGGGCGTGAAACAGGGTATCAAGGACCGTCCGATACGCCATCCGCTTTGGGTCATCGGCCGCGTCGCAATACAGTGAATCCTTGCGGATATCGAAAACAAA
Organism: Sphingomonadales bacterium; assembly: GCA_038228305.1. Lineage (GTDB taxonomy): Bacteria > Pseudomonadota > Alphaproteobacteria > Sphingomonadales > Sphingomonadaceae > Sandarakinorhabdus. Next base: position 81,189 of record JBBRPI010000006.1, read on the forward strand.
GGCTGACAAGTCATTGTTCACAAAGGTCGAAATGACCGAAACATAGGTGTTGAAATCAAAATCATCGACAGCCCGGCGCAGGTCGGCATCGATCTCGGCCAGCCGGTGCAGCACCCAGCGTTCCAATTCGGGCATGTCCGCCACCGCAACGCGCTCGGCATCGCGAAAGCCATCGAGCGCGCCGAGCAGATAGCGGAAGGTGTTGCGCAATTTGCGATACTGGTCGGATACGCCGGCCAGGATTTCCTTGCCGATGCGGTGATCCTCGGTGAAATCGACGGTCAGCGCCCATAGCCGCAGGATATCGGCGCCGGTGTCGCGCATCAGATCGATCGGGTTGACGGTATTGCCCAACGATTTCGACATTTTGCGGCCGGATTGATCCATGGTGAAACCATGGGTCAGCACCGCCTTGTATGGCGCATGGCCGCGGGTGCCGCAGCTTTCCATCAGCGAGGATTGGAACCAGCCACGGTGCTGGTCACTGCCCTCAAGATACAGATCGGCGGGCGGCCCGGCATAGCCGGCGGGCCGCATCACATCGGGCCATTTGCCCGATTCGAGCACAAAGGCATGGGTGCAACCGCTGTCGAACCACACGTCGAGAATGTCGGTCACGCGCTCATAGTCGGCGATATCATAATCCGGGCCGAGCAGCGCCGGGGCGGCGTCGGCTGTCCAGGCATCAACGCCCGTTTCGGCGATGGCGGCGATGATGCGGGCATTGACGGCGGGGTCGTTGAGATACACCCCGGTTTTCTTGTTGACGAACAGCGTGATCGGCACGCCCCAGGCGCGCTGCCGGCTGATCACCCAATCCGGCCGGCTTTCAACCATCGAACCCAGCCGGTTGCGGCCCTTGTCGGGGATGAAGCGGGTGGCGGCGATGGCGGCGACGGCGGTTTGGCGCAGGGTGGCATCACCGATGAGCTTGTCCATCGGGATGAACCATTGCGGGGTGCAGCGGTAGATGACCTTTTTCTTTGATCGCCAGCTATGCGGATAACTGTGCTTGAACGGTGCCGCCGCGAGCAAGGCGCCGGCATCACGCAGAGCGGTGCAGATCGCACCTTCGGGGGCGTTAAGCTTGTCGCTGATGACATTGCCCTGGCCCTGCAGCCACAGCCAGTCGGGCCGGTCGGTGCGATAGGTGCCGTCACCGAGCACGGCAAACACCGGATCGATGCCGTTGGCCTTGCACAGATCGAAATCATCCTCGCCGTGGTCGGGGGCCATATGAACCAGCCCGGTGCCGGCATCGGTGGTGACGAAATCGCCCGGCAGGAAGGGGCGCGGTTTGGCGTAGAAGCCGCCGAGTTGGTGGAGCGGGTGGCGGGCGATTGCGCCGGCGAGGGCGGAGCCGTTTCCGGACCAATGAACTTTGTATGCAGCCTCTACTTTAATCCAACCACCGCTAAGCAGTAATTTACTTTTAAAATCTTCCCACCGAGCTTCTGCAACCAGAACGCCTTTCTTGAGAATCCCGTCAACCCAGCGAATATGGGTTTTGTAAGCTTCAAAGTTAGCGGTTGTGTCTGGATCGTGGGTAGTCGGCTCATCGATGCCGTGTGCGGAGCCTTTTACGAAAACGTATTTAACTTCCGCCCCATAAGCCAAAGCCTGGTTCACCGGGATCGTCCATGGCGTCGTCGTCCAGATCACCGCATACGCGCCGACCAGCTCCGGCGCATTCGGCGCTTCGACAATCTCAAACGCCACATCGATCTGGGTCGAGGTGATGTCCTCATATTCAATCTCGGCTTCGGCCAGCGCGGTTTTTTCGACGGGTGACCACATCACCGGCTTGGCACCGCGATACAATTGCCCCGAATCCGCGAACTTCATCAGTTCCGCAACAATGGTGGCCTCGGCGGCGAAATCCATGGTCAGATAGGGGTGGTCCCAATCGGCATTCACCCCCAGCCGTTTCAACTGTTCGCGCTGCACATTCACCCAATGCTGGGCATAGGCCCGGCATTCGGCGCGGAATTCGGCGGGTGGCACCTCATCCTTGTTTAGTTTTTTGGCGCGATATTGCTCCTCCACCTTCCATTCGATCGGCAGGCCGTGGCAATCCCAGCCCGGCACGTAGGGCGCATCCTTGCCCAGCAAAGTCTGTGTCCGCACCACCATGTCCTTCAGGATATGGTTCAGCGCATGGCCGATATGCATGTCGCCATTGGCATAGGGCGGGCCATCGTGGAAAACGAATTTCTCACGGCCGCGCCGGGCCGCACGCAGCCGATCATACAGGCCGTCGCCCAGCCAGCGCGCCAGAATCGCCGGTTCCTTTTCCGGCAGGCCGGCCTTCATCGGAAAATCGGTTTTCGGCAGGAAAACGGTGTTGCGGTAATCGGGAACAGTCATCGTCAGGCTGTCTAGTAGAGGCGGCAGGGCATTTCTACCCCCAGCCTATTCCGCCGCCATGGATTCGCCGACTGGCGGCAGATTATGCCCCAGCAGGCGCAGCAGTTCGGCGGCGCTTTCAACAATGTTGGTGCCCGGCCCAAAAATCGCGGCTGTGCCGATTTCGCGCAGGAAATCATAATCCTGCGCCGGAATCACCCCGCCGGCGATCACCCGGATTTCCGGCCGGCCGGCATCTTTCAGCGCGTTGATCAATTCGGGCACCAGTGTCCGGTGCCCGGCGGCGAGCGACGATGCGGCGACAAGATCGACATCCAGGCTAATCGCCAGATCGCGCGCCTCCGCCGGGGTTTGAAACAACGGGCCGACGGTTGCATCAAAGCCCAGATCGGCGAGCGCCGTGCCAACAACCTTGGCGCCGCGGTCATGGCCATCCTGGCCCATTTTGACGATCAAAATCCGTGGTTTGCGGCCCTTGCGGCGTTCAAACGCCTCCACCCCATCGGCAACACGGGTATAAAGCGGATCGCCCTTATAGGCATCGGCGTAAACGCCCTTGACCATTTTGACGACCGCGGTGTGGCGGCCAAACACATCCTCCATGGCGTTGCTGATTTCGCCCAAAGACGCCCGCGCCCGCGCTGCCTCTACCGCCAGCGCCAGCAAATTGGCATTGCCCGCAGCCCCGGCCCGCAGCGCCGCCAGTGCCGCATCGACCCGCGCCGGATCACGCGACGCCCGCATCGCATCGAGCCGTTCGATCTGGCTGGCCCGCACCGCAACATTATCGACGTTCAAAATATCGAGCGTTTCCTCGGTCAGCGGCTTGTATTTGTTGACCCCGACGATGACCTCCTCGCCCTTGTCGATCCGCGCTTGCTTGGCGGCGGCGGCGGCTTCGATTTCCAGCTTGGGCATGCCGGTTGCGACGGCCGTTGTCATGCCGCCTTCGGCTTCGCACTTGGCGATCAACGCTTCGGCGCCCTGCACCAATTCGGCGGTCAATGCCTCGATATAATAGCTGCCGCCCAATGGATCGACGACGCGGGTGATGCCGGTTTCTTCCTGCAGCACCAATTGCGTATTGCGGGCGATGCGCGCCGAAAATTCGGTGGGCAGGGCGATGGCTTCATCCAGCGCATTGGTGTGCAAGGATTGGGTGCCGCCCAGCGCCGCCGCCAGCGCTTCGACTGTGGTGCGGATAACGTTGTTATACGGGTCCTGCTCCTGCAACGATACGCCGCTGGTCTGGCAATGGGTCCGCAGCATCAGGCTGCGCGGGTCCTTTGCGCCCAGGTCGGTCATGATCTTCGCCCACAACGTCCTTGCGGCGCGCAGCTTGGCGATTTCCATGAAAAAATTCATGCCGATGGCGAAAAAGAAGCTTAACCGCCCGGCAAACGCATCGATGTCCAGCCCCTTTGCCTGCGCCGCGCGGACATATTCCATGCCATCGGCCAGGGTAAAGGCCAGTTCCTGTAACGCAGTCGCGCCAGCCTCGTGCATGTGATAGCCTGAAATGCTGATGCTGTTGAATTTGGGCATGTTTTTGCTGGTGTATTCGATGATGTCGGCAACGATCCGCATCGATGGCGCCGGCGGGTAAATATAGGTGTTGCGGACCATGAATTCCTTCAACACGTCATTCTGGATGGTGCCGTCAAGTTTCTCCTGCGGCACTCCGGCTTCCTCGGCGGCGACGATGAAAAACGCGAGGCACGGGATAACGGCGCCGTTCATCGTCATGCTGACCGACATCTGATCGAGCGGAATGCCGCCGAACAGGATCTTCATGTCCTCCACCGAATCGATGGCGACCCCGGCCTTGCCAACATCGCCGGCAACGCGGGGGTGGTCGCTGTCATACCCCCGGTGGGTGGCCAGATCGAAGGCCACTGACAGCCCCTTTTGCCCGGCGGCCAGATTGCGGCGGTAAAAGGCGTTGGATGCCTCGGCGGTGCTGAAACCGGCGTATTGGCGCACCGTCCACGGCCGGCCGGCATACATTGTCGCCTTTACGCCGCGGGTAAACGGGGCGAATCCGGGCAATCCGGGGTCGATTCCGGCGCTGTCCAAGGCCGTATAGAGCGGTTTTACGGCGATTCCCTCGGCTGTTGCCCAGGTCAGATCGGCGCCTTTGGCTTCCTTGGCGGCAAGTTTGGCCCAGTCAGCTTCGGTCGGCTTGGTCATTTTCACTCTCCTGCCGCCCGTATAAGCGGAGAAGCCGGGCCAAGGTCAATCCGGCGGTCGAGCTGGTGCCGAAAATCGGAAAGTTAGCCCCAGGAGCCAAAACACTGACTTTCCGAATAGTCTAAATCATCGCACTGCGGCGATGATGTTGACCATAGCGCGCTGGCACTGTGTAGGACAGGCAGCGGCTGAAGACGGGACTCCGGCCGCTGTGCTGCGCTTTACCGGCCGCCGCGATAGCCGCCACCGCCGCCGCCCGCACGGGCAGGTCGGCCACCGCGGTTGCCATCGGCGCGAACCTGGGCTCGCGGATCGCGGCCGGGGCGGCCGCCGCCGGCCGGACGCCGGGCGAAATCACGGCGATCTTCACGGCCTGGTTCCTCACGCGGTGCCGGCGGCGCGGCGCGTTCAACCTTTTGCGCGGCAACCACGGCGGCACGGAAATCGGCCGGTAACGCCAGCACGGTGATTTTCTGGCGAATCAACTTTTCGATGTCGCGCAGGAATGGCCGTTCGTCCTCGGCGCAGAATGCAATCGCCTGGCCATCACGACCGGCGCGCGCCGTACGGCCGATACGGTGGACATAGGATTCGGGCACGTTGGGCAGTTCATAATTGATGACGTGCGATACGCCGGTCACATCGATGCCGCGCGCCGCAATGTCGGTCGCCACCAACACCTTGCAGGTGCCGGCCTTGAAGGCGGCAAGCGCCCGTTCGCGCTGCGGCTGGCTTTTGTTGCCATGGATGGCTTCGGCGGCAATGCCGGCGTTACCAAGCTGGCGGACAATGCGGTCGGCACCATGCTTGGTGCGGCTGAAGACAAGAGCGCGGTCGATGGCGTTGTCGCGCAGGACGAGTTGCAACAGCGCCGGCTTTTCGGCCTGGTTGACGTGGATGACGGCCTGGTCAACGCGCTCTGCCGTGGTGGCGGCCGGTTTCACCGCGACCTTGACCGGGTTGGTCAGGTAACGGGCGGCGAGTTCTTCAATGGCTTTTGGCATCGTCGCCGAGAAAAACAGCGTTTGGCGCTGGCGCGGCAACAGCCCGACAATGCGGCGCAGATCGTGGATGAAGCCGAGATCGAGCATCTGGTCAGCTTCGTCGAGGACGAGAATTTCAACCTGTTTCAGGTCAAGCGCGCCGCGTTCGATCAAATCGAGCAGCCGTCCCGGTGTCGCGACAACCACATCGACACCGTGCATGATGGCGCGTTCCTGGCGCGGAATCGGCACGCCGCCAAACACGGTGGTGACGCTCAACCGCATATATTTGCCATAATCCGTGAACGATTGGGCAATCTGCGATACCAGTTCACGGGTCGGCGCCAGTACCAGCGCGCGCGTGGCGCATTTCAGGCGATGCTTGGGGTTGGCAGCGAGGCGGTGCAGCATCGGCAGCGCAAACGCCGCAGTCTTGCCGGTGCCGGTCTGGGCGATGCCGCAAATGTCGCGGCCTTCCAGCACCGGCGGGATCGCTTGGGTTTGAATCGGGGTGGGTTCGGTATAGCCCTTTTCGGTCAAGGCGCGGGAGATCGGTTCGGCAAGGCCGAAATCAGCAAAATAGGTCATGGTAAATCTTTTCAAATGGGCACGCGATGAATTCGCGTGATCGCCTGCAGCCTTCGGTGGCGACAGGTCGAGCGGGTTTTGACAACCCGCGTGATGGGGTGGCCCTGGGGGCTGGCCTCTGAACGTCCGGGTCTGGAGCTTGTCTGCTCGATCACGCACCCGGCGTGGGCCACGGAAATTTCCGCGCTGAAGCCGACGCCCATATCGTTGCTGCGCTGCGACAAGTCAAGCGGTTGCACTGCCTATGCGCTTCCAACGCCTGCAAAACTGTCCCATAAGCAGGGCTGGGGGATGACCAAGGGCCGATGCGCGCACCGACACAGACAGCGGCAAGTGGAACGGCCCGCGAGACGCTGGGCCGCGCGGCCGAATATGCCGCGCTGGCGCTGTTCGGCCTGGCGCTGGCGCGGCTGGTCTGGGCCCTGGTGACACCCCTGACGCCGCTGGGCGATTGGCATGCGCCCGCAAAGACCATTGATACCAGCGCGATCGGCAGTTTTGATCCGTTTTTCCGCAAGGTCGGGGCCGGCCAACTGGCGGTATCCAGCCTGGGGCTGGTGCTGTCGGGCACCCGGGTTGATCTGGTGTCCGGCCGGGGATCGGCGATCATCACCACGCCCGACGGGGTGCAGGCCAGCTTTCTGGTCGGTGAGGACGTCATGCCCGGCGTGCGGTTGACGGTGGTGGCGTTTGACGCGGTCACGCTGCAACAGGGTGGGCGTGACGCACAATTGTTCATCGATCAATCGGCCAGCGGGCGGACTGTCACACCCGAAATATTGCCGGGCGCGGGGTCACAGCGAGCCAGGCTCGCCGCCGATATCATGGTGGTGCCGCGCACCAGCGGCAGCGCGATCACGGGCTATGTTCTAACGCCAAAGGGATCGGGCGCCGCCTTTGCCGCCGCCGGGTTGCAGCCTGGCGATGTGCTGGTATCGGTTGATGCCGTTCCCGTTGCCGGCATCGGTGATCCGGCCAGCATTGCGCGCAAGCTGGACGGCGGCGGAATCACTGCCGGCGTCGAGCGCGGCGGCCAGCGGATCAGCTTGCGGATCGGCGGCGCATGACAAGGCGGCGCATCCTGCTGACGGCGCTGCTGATTGCGGTCACCGCCCCGGCGGCGGCGCAACAGACGATCAACCTGCGCGATGCCGATGTCCGCGCCTATATACAGGATGTGGCGCGGGCAACGGGCCGCATTTTCATCATCGATCCACGCGTCAACGGCAAGGTGTCGGTGGTCAGCGAACGGCCATTGGGGCGCGACGCGTATTTTGAACTGTTTCTGTCAACGCTGCGCGCCAATGGCCTGGTGGTCATTCCCGCATCGGGTGGCGCTTTCCGCATCCAACCCGTCGATGGTGCGTCAGCACAGCCTGGCGGCGCTGGCCGAAACGGTTTTGTCACCCAGGTATTCCGGCTCGATTCGATCGATGCAGCGTCGGCGGTGGAATCCTTGCGGCCGTTGGTCAGCCGCGAAGGCCAGGTCACCGCCAATCGCAGCGGCAATGCCATTATCGTCGCCGATTATGCCGATAATGTGACGCGGGTGCGCGCCCTGCTGCGCCAGATTGATCGCGACCGCCAGACGACCCGAGTGCTGCCGCTGAAAAATGCCGGTGCGCGCGAAATTGCCGCTTCGCTGACCCAGTTGCTCGGCACCGCGGGTGATGGCGGCGGCCGCACCCCGGTATCCGTTGTCGCCATCGACAGCGCCAATGCGGTGGCGCTGCGCGGCGATGCAGCAGCCGTGGCGAAACTGGCGGATACCGTCAGCGATCTGGATCGCCGCGCCGCCGTGGGTGCCGATGTGCGGGTGATCTTTCTTGCCCATGCCGATGCCGAAAAACTGTTGCCGGTGTTGCAGCAGCTGATCGGCCAGGCGCCGACGATGGCAGCACCGGCGGCCAGCATATCAACCAGCAATTTTCGCAGCATGAACCAGGCCGGGCAAACCAGCATGCCGTTGCCGCAAACGGTGCCGGCGACCGCTCCCGGCTTTGGCGGCAATGTCCCTGGCGTGACTATCGGCCATGGCCAGGCGGTGATCGCCCGCTATGAGGGTGCCAACGCCATCATCATCGCTGCCCCCGCCGATGTGCAACGACAATTGGGCGAAGTTGTCCGCCAGCTCGACACTCGCCGCGAACAGGTGCTGGTCGAGGCGATCATCGTCGAAATTTCCGATGTCGCGGCCAAAAAGCTCGGCGTGCAATTCCTGCTCAGTGGCACCGGCGGCAGCAACATCCCGTTTTCGGTGACCAATTATTCCAATGCCGTGCCGAATCTGCTGACCGTTGCCGGGGCAGTGGCCGGGCAGAAATATGATCCGGGTTCGACCAGCACCACCACGTTGCGCGACGCTGCGGTTTCAACCCTGTTGGCGGCCACCGGCGGCAGTTTCGGTTTTGGCGGAAAGCTTGGCAACAATGGCATATTCGGCTTTGTCATCAACGCGGTAAAGGCTGATACAGCGTCCAATATCCTGTCCACACCGTCGATCATGACGCTGGACAACCAGCAGGCCCATATTCTGGTCGGGCAGGACGTGCCGATCACCACCGGCGAGGCGCTGTCGAACAATTTCGACAACGCGTTTCGCACCATTCAGCGCCAGAACGTCGGGATACAGCTGGATGTGCGGCCGCAGATCAACGCCGGCGGCACCATCAAGCTGGCGTTGCGGCAAGAGGTCAGTTCCGTCGCCGGGCCGGTGTCGGCGACATCGTCTGAAATCGTCATCAACAAGCGGGAGATTTCGACAACGGTGACGGTCGATGACGGGCAGATCATCGCATTGGGCGGCCTGATCGACGACAATGAGCGCCGAACGATTGAAAAAGTGCCGTTGCTTGGCGATATCCCTGGGCTTGGGGTGCTGTTCCGGTCGAAATCGAAATCCCGCACCAAAACCAATCTGATGGTCTTCATCCGGCCGACGATCGTCCGATCGGCCAGCGATGCGCAACGGCTGGCGGCCGAACGCTATGATTATGTGCGCGATGCGGAAAGCGCGCAGAGCGGCGGTGGGCCATCGTCGATCGATGCTCTGGTCCGCGATTATATGCACACCGCGCCGCCCGGCCTGGTGGTGCTGCCAAAATGATGCCCGCACCGCTGCCCTATGGCTTTGCCAAGCGTTTCGGTGTCGTCATCACCGGCGCCGATGCAGATGCGGTGCATATCGGACTGCGGCATGGCGAGGACGCCCGCGTGTTGTGCGAGGTGCGCCGGGTTGTCGGCCGGGCGCTGGCGGTGGAACGGGTCGATCTGGCCCGGTTCGATAAATTGCTGTCAGACCATTATGCGCTGGCCGGCTTTATCGGCACCGGAGCCGAAAATGATGAACTGGGCCTGCTGGTCGACAATATCCCGTCGGTCGATGATCTGCTAGATACCCAGGATGAGGCGCCGATCATCCGCCTGATCAATGGCTTGATTGCAGAGGCAGCGCGCCAGGGCGTGTCCGACATTCATATCGAACCCTATGACAATGCCCTGATCGTCCGGATGCGCGCCGATGGCCAATTGGCGGAACGTCACCGCCTGCCGCCCAGCATCGCGGCTATGGTGGTCAGCCGGATCAAGGTGATGGCCCGGCTGGACATTGCCGAGCGACGCCTGCCCCAGGATGGCCGCATCGGGCTGACTTTGGGCGGCAAAAGCCTGGATGTGCGGGTATCCACCCTGCCGGCGCGCGGCGGTGAGCGCGTGGTGCTGCGCCTGCTCGACAAGGACAATGCCGGGATCGATCTGGACTCCTTGGGTATGCCAGCAGCGATCGATGCGATGTTTCGCGCCGCGCTGGCCGATCCCAACGGAATCATATTGGTGACGGGGCCGACAGGGTCTGGCAAGACGACAACGCTTTATGCCGGGCTGCGTCTGTTGAACGATGGCAGCCGCAACATTCTGACGGTGGAAGATCCGGTTGAATATGCCTTTGATGGCATTGGCCAGACCCAGGTCAATCCCAAGGTCGGGCTGTCCTTTGCGGCCGGTCTCAGGGCGATTTTGCGGCAGGATCCCGATATCGTCATGGTGGGCGAAATTCGTGACAGTGAAACGGCAGAGATCGCGATTCAGGCGTCGCTGACCGGGCATCTGGTGCTGACATCGGTGCACACCAATGATGCAGCCGGCGCCATCACCCGGCTGCGCGATATGGGGATCGAACCTTTTTTGCTTGCCTCCACCTTGCGCGCTGTCATCGCCCAGCGGCTGCTGCGGCGGCTGTGCCCGGATTGCGCCGTGGAGCGTCCGGCGGATGCAGCGGTGGCGGCGTTGATCGGGGTGGCGCCAGGCACGACAATCTGGGCGGCACAGGGCTGTGCGGCGTGCAATCACAGCGGCTATCGCGGGCGAATCGGTGTGTTTGAGGGATTGCGGATGACCGATGCCATCCGACGCGCCATTTTAGACGGCGGGGATGAAGCGGTGATCAATGCCCTTGCGCAGACTCCGCCGCTGTCAAATGCCGCGCGTGCGCTGGTACTGGCTGGAACGACAACGGCGCAAGAGGCCGTGCGGGCGATGCGCACCGAGGCCGTCGATGCCTGAATATCAGTACAACGCCCTTGATATGGCCGGCCGGGAACGCCGCGGCAGCATCAATGCCGACACCAGCGAAGCAGCGCGGGCCGAACTGCTGCGCAAAAAATTGTTTGCACTGAAACTGGATGCCGCCACGGGCCGGCGGGCACCCCCGCACACAAATGGTCTTGCCAGGAAATTGTCCGCCAAGCAATTGACGCTGGTTACCCGGCAGGTTGCAACGCTGGCGCAGGTGACGCCGCTGGAACAGACACTGCGCACCATCATGCAGCAATCAGACCAGCCGCATGTGCAGCGCATAATCGCGCGCATTCATGGCGGGGTGGTGGAGGGGCGACGGCTGTCAGACGCAATGGCGCTGGAGCCAGGGAGTTTCCCGCCGCTATACCGCGCCATGGTTGCGGCGGGCGAAAGCGCCGGATCGCTGCCCGAAATCCTGGAACGGCTGGCGGATTTGCAGGAACGCCAGGCCGTGGTGCGCGGCAAGGTCATCGCCGCAATTGCCTATCCCGCCGCGCTGGCAGCGGTGGCCAGCGGCGTTGTGATCGCGCTGATGATTTTTGTGGTGCCGCGCATTGTCGAACAATTTGAAAATATCGGCCAGGCACTGCCGCTGTTGACCCGGATCGTCATCGCGCTGTCTGCCCTGCTGTCGGGTTGGTGGTGGGCACTGTTGCTGGTCATCATCGGGGGCGGGCTGATTTTTGCGCGGGCGCTGCAGGGGGAGGCGTTTCGGCTGCGTTTTGATGGCTGGCTGTTGCGGCTGCCGTTATTTGGGCGGCTGCTGCGCGATCTGAACGCGGCACGGCTAGCGCGCACGCTGGCGACGATGGTGGCCAGCCGGCTGCCGATCATCGAAGGGTTGGCGCTGACTGCACCGACGATCAGCAACCGGGTCTTGCGCCGGGCAACACAGGATATGGTGACGGCAATCCGCGCCGGCGGCAGCCTGTCCACCGCAATGCGCCAGGGCGGCGTGTTCCCGCCGTTGCTGGTCACCATGGCCGCCGGCGGCGAAAGCAGCGGCCGCATCGACCTGATGCTGGAACGCGCCGCCGATTATCTGGAGCGCGAATTCGATGGTTTTACCGCCACCGCGCTGTCCTTGCTGGAACCGGCGGTAATCATCGTCATGGGCGGCGTTGTGGCGACGATCATCCTGTCGATCCTGCTGCCGATCCTGCAGCTCGATACGCTCGCCGGGCAATGAGGGCCGCGATGCAAACCCATGACGAAGATGGTTTTACCCTGGTCGAGTTGATGGTCGTCATCGTCATCATCGGGCTGCTTGCAACCGTTGTCATCGTCAATGTGCTGCCGGCCCGAGACAAGGCAATGGTCACAAAGGCCCGCGCCGATATTGCGCTGATCGAACAGGGGCTTGAAATGTATCGGCTGGACCTTTTCACTTATCCTGCCGCCGATCAGGGGCTGGCATCGCTGCAAGGTCCGCCTGCCGGCCTTGCCCAGCCCGAAAATTATCGCCGCGGTGGCTATCTGAAACGCCTGCCGGATGATCCCTGGGGCAAGCCCTATCATTATGCCAATCCGGGCAGCCACGGTGCCATCGACATTTATTCGCTGGGTGCCGATGGCGCGCCGGGCGGGACAGGCGAAAATGCCGATATCGGCAACTGGAAATAGGCCGCACGCCACCACCGGCTTCACATTGGTGGAGTTGATGGTCGTTCTGGCCATTGTCGGCCTGTTGGCCGCGGCGGTCGTGATCGCCATCCCAGATCCGCGCGGCAAATTGGCGGATGAGGCGACGGGCCTTGGCGCCAGGCTGGCAGCAGCACGCGACATGGCGATCGTCGGCGGTCACGACATTGCGGTGCGCGTCGATCAGCAAGGCTATGGCTTTGCCGAACGCTACAGCGGCGGCTGGCAGGCCGCCACCGCCGCGGCACTGCAACCCCGCCAATGGCAAGCCGATACCAGTGCGATCATCAACGTCGAAGGTGGCAACGCCCTGATTTTCGATACGACCGGTCTTGCCACCCCGGCGCAGGTGACCCTGCAACGCGATGGCCTGCACGCCGGTGTCACAGTGGATGCCGCAGGTGCCGTGCGGGTAGCGGCGCGGTGACGGAGGTGTTCGAACATCGGCTGGCGGCGCCAAAATCCCCCAATGGCTTCACGCTGATTGAAACACTGGTTGCGCTGGCAATCTTCAGCCTTGCCGCGCTGGCACTGCTGCGTTTGCAGGGGGCGACACTGGGCCGGACGGCGCGGCTGGATGAAAAAACGGTGGCGGGGATTGTCGCGCAGAACCAGGCGGCGCTGGTGCTGATTGCGGCGCAGGCCCCGGCCTTTGGCGTCACGCAAGGCGAAGACAGCAGCGGCGGCCGGCGCTGGCACTGGACACAGCGGGTGCTGCGCAGCCCGGATGTCCGCCTGCAACGCATCGAAATCAGCGTTGCCGGTGGTGATGGTGGCACGGCGGCATCGGTGACGATCATCAGGCGCGCGGCATGACAAGGCCGGGAGATGCCACGCAGCAAAACGGCTTTACGCTGGTTGAAATGCTGGTCGCACTGGTGATTTTCGCCATGCTGTCGGCGGCCGGAACGGCGTTGCTGGCGTTCAGTATCGATGCGCGGAGGCAGACGTCGGCGCGGCTGGATGGGCTGGCCGATATCACCCGGCTACGGGCCTTGCTGACCGCCGATCTGGGCCAGGCCGCGCCGCGCCCATGGCGCGATGGCGCTGGTCAGCGCCAGATGGCCTTTGCCGGCGATGTTGCCACCCTGCAACTGGTGCGGCGCGGTTGGGCAAACGATGGTGGCGCACCGCGATCATCGTTGCAGCGCGTGACATGGCGGTTGGCCGGGGATCGCCTGGAACGGATATCGGCACCGATGGTGGACGGCGGCGCAACCAATCCGCCGGCGGTTTTGGCCACCGGCGTCACGCAGTGGCGGCTGCGATTCTACAGCGGCGGCGAATGGCGCGACGTCTGGCAGCCTTTGGCCCGCACCGATCTGCCCCAGGCGGTCGAGGTTACGCTGGCCACCCACATCATGCCTGAATTGCGTCAGATCATTCTGGTCGGACCGGCATGAGACGCATTGCCTCCCATGAAACTGGCGCGGCATTGTTGACGGTGCTGATCCTTGTCGGCGTGCTCGGCGCGATCACCGTCGCCAGCCTGGATCGGCTGCGGCTGGCGACGACCCTGACGGGCAATGGCCTGGGACTGGCGCAGGCGCGGGCATTCGCCGATATTGCTGAAAATCTGGTGACACTGCGCATCGATGACATGATTGCCGCGTCACCGGGAAAAACCAGCGCCGCAATCTGGCAAGGTAAGACTGCAGTACTGCCACTGCCGATCGGCACCGCCAGGGCAAGGCTGCGTGATGGCGGCAATTGTTTCAACCTGAACAGCCTGGCCACCGGATCTGCGCCGGATGCGCTGGTTGCTCGGCCGATCGGGATCGATCAGTTTGCGGCGCTGATGGTGCTGCTGGGGGTCGCGCCCCGTGCCGCGCACCATATCGCCGCGGCGGCCGCCGATTGGATCGATAGCGATGCGATACCCAGCCCTGATGGCGGCGAAGATGCGGCCTATGCCGGCGCCGCCACGCCCTATCGCACCGCCAATACGCTGATGGCGGAACCCAGTGAACTGCGCGCCGTCAGCGGTGTGACCCCCGAAATCTATGCCCGGCTGCGGCCCTGGCTGTGCGCGCTGCCCGTCGCCGAGCTATCGCCAATCAATGTCAATACGCTGACCGCCGAAAAGGCACCGTTGCTGGCGATGCTGTATCCGGGGACGTTGGCGGTTGCGGGCGCGCAGCGGGCGATCGGCGAACGCCCCACTGCCGGCTGGAACACGCCGGCGGAATTTTGGAACACACCCAGCCTGCGCAGCACCAACGCGCCCGGCGACGCCACCCGGCAGGTGCAAGTGCGCAGCCAATGGTTTGCGCTGGACATGGCGATTGCCGTTGCCGACAGCGCGCCCCGCGAAACCGCGCTGATCGATGCCCGGCGGCCCCCGGCGCGCATTGTCAGCCGGCGCTGGACGGCAGAAGAATGATGCGGCTGTTGATCATCGATGCTGCCGACGGGCATTGGCTGACAATCGATGCCGGCCGCATTGTGGCACGCGGCATGGGGCTGGATTCGCCGGCGGTTGACGGGGCCACCCTTGTCGCAGTGCCCGGCGATGCGGTGGTGCTGCATTGGGTGGCGTTGCCGGCACTGGCCCCCGCCCAGGGGCAGGCGGCGGCGCGGCTGCTGGCTGCCGATGTGAGTGCCGCTGCGGTTGACGGCCTGCATGTCGCGCTTGGCCCCATTGGTGATGATGGGCGGCGGGTGCTGGCGCTGGTCGATCGCAGCGTGATGGCCGGGTGGTGCCGGCAATTGGCAGCGGTCGGCGTGGTGGCCGATACCATAGTGCCATGGCCGCTGCTGCTGCCGATCGCCGATAGCGGCGTCACGGTTTCAGACGATGGCCCTTTATGGTCGGTGCGCGCAGATGGCATGGCGTTTGCCGCCGAACCGGGGCTGGCGGCGCTGTTAATCGGTGATGCGCCCCGGCATTTTGTCAGCGTTGACGACATTGCAGCCGCCGCCATGGCGCCCACCGCGATTGATTTGCAGCAGGGCGAATTCGGGCCACAGCGGCAATGGCCGATCACTGCCGCCAGTTTGCGCCGATTGGGTTGGCTGGGGCTGGCTATTGTCGCCGTTTTGCTCGCAAGCAGCCTGGCAGATTTGTGGCGTTCCGATCAAGCCGCGGCTCACGCGAAGGCCGCGCTCGCCGATGCGGCCCAGGGCCTGTTGCCGCCCGGCACGCTGATCGAGGATCCGCGCCGTCAGGTCGCGGCAAGGCTGGCGCAACTGGGTGGAGGCGGCGGCTTTGCCGGGCTTGCCGGCCCGGTGCTGATGATCCTGCGGGATCGCCCGGCCGCAGCCGTTCAGGCACTGCGCTACGATCCCGCTGCCGGTCTGGTGCTGGTTGTTCCGATCGGCGATGCTGCCGGGCTGGCGACGGCGCTGGGGGGTGTCGGCCTGATCGTGACACCGGCCAGCCAGCCCGGTACCGCCACGGCAGAGTTGACGGTGCGGCGGCGGTGACGGCGATGGATTGGTGGCGCGAGCGGAGCGGTCGCGAACAGGCGCTGATCGCCATCATGGCGGTTCTGTTATTGGTCGTGATGGCGTGGCTGGGTGTGATGCGGCCGATTGCCGATGCGCGCGACGGCGCCATTGCCCGGTTGGCCACCGCCGAAGCCGCACTGGCCGATGTGCGGGCGATGGCGCCATCGATCCATGCCGCCCAATCCATACCGCGCCCGGTAGGCACCCTGATCGAACGAATCAGTGAACGCGTGCGCGCGGCCGGGCTGACCACCGAACCGCTGCAATCCGGCAGCAATGGCGAGGTGACGCTGCACATCGCCGCGGTCAGGCCGGCAATCATCCTGGGCTGGATCGCCGAT
Source organism: Sphingomonadales bacterium (assembly GCA_038228305.1). Classification (GTDB taxonomy): domain Bacteria; phylum Pseudomonadota; class Alphaproteobacteria; order Sphingomonadales; family Sphingomonadaceae; genus Sandarakinorhabdus. The sequence goes on from JBBRPI010000006.1 coordinate 97,324, forward strand.
CTGGAACGCCGTGATGCAATTATCGTCCAACAGTTGGCGATCACCCGCAATGATGATCACAGCGTCGCGGTTGACATTACATTGACAGGGGCGGGGGCATGACGGGCTGGCGGCGTGGCCTGGTCGTGGCCGCTGGCCTTGCGGTCGGCATGGCGGCGATGCTGCCGTTGCGGCTGGTGCTGGACAACAGCGGGGTGGCGGCGCGCGCCGTCAACGGCAGCATATGGCACGGCCAGGTGGCGGAGGCGCAGTTTCACGGCGTCGCGCTGGGTGATATGAATGCCAGCCTTGCGGCACTACCGCTGATGACAGGGGAATTGCGGCTGAAGTTTGCCGGTGATGCCATTCGGGGCGAGTTGATGCAACGGCGTGGCGGCGGCGGCATTGCCGGGGTTGCCGGGTGGCTGATGCCTGCCCCAATTGCCGGCGTGCCGATTGGCCGCGTTGATATGGATGGGGTCAGCATCGCATTCGATGCTGCCGGATGCCAGACGGCGACGGGGCGCATTTCGATCAATCCGGGCGGGTTGCTGGCGGGGATCGGGCCATTGCAAGGTGTGCCGCGCTGCATCGGACCACAAGTGCAGTTGCGGCTGCTGTCGCGGGGCGGCGCCGGATCGATTGCGCTGCTATTCGGCCGCGATGGCCATTATCATGCGACCATTACCGTGGCGGATACCGCCGTCGGCGATCAGCAGGCATTGCTCGCTGCCGGATTTCAGCCGACACGACGCGGACTGGGATTGATTGTGGAGGGACGATTGTGACGCGCATCGCCTTGCTGTTGCTGGCCGCCGCTGCGCCCGCCAGTTCGCCGCTGCCACTGGCGGAATTGCCGCCACAGGTTTTGGCCAAGGGCAGTTGCGCAATGTTCCTGTGGGAACGCAGCAGCCAGCACCGGGTGGTGATGGCGATTGCCGAACCGGCGACAATCCGCGTGAATGCCGGCAGCGTGCAGACTCTGGCCCAGGCCGGCGGCGATGGTGCGCCTGTGCTGGGGTTTCGCCCGCATGCGGTTTATGGCGATGACCGGCTGCGCGTGGAACTTTCGCTGGCGATCACCGCCGATGATGCCGGCGGCGCGATCATACGGGACGGGGCAATCACCGTGAGCATGGCCGGCGGCGATGCCGTGGTGTCGCCGGTCGCCGGGCTGGTGGGGTGTGGCTCCTAGGGTCAGGACCTGGAACCGACCACATCTGTCCACAGTCATCGCCGCATGATGCCGATTTACGAATAGGATTGGTTCTGGGTTTAAAACATCCAGAGCAACGATGCAGAGATGTACAGCGTCGTGTTGCCCGGCGGCGCATTTGGTGCCGTCTGCCACAGGCCACGCCGCAGGATGACGGTGCTGTTGCCTTCGGCTCGCAGATGTTCGGGCACCAGCCAGTATCGCAGACGGCTATCGAACTCGTAACCGGCAAAGCGCCCGGAATGTCCTGTCGCGTCGCGCACGCTGCTGGTGGAAAAACTGTCGGTACCGCTGTCGGCCCATAGCGCGCGGGCTGACAGATGGGCGTCGCTGCGCGGTGATGGGACGACCTCCAGCCGCATGCCGGGGCTGGCGATATTGGCACGGCCGACCGCATTCAGCACCGCACCCGGCGAAAAATCGGCGCGGCGCATGCCGTACAGCGTGTCAAATCGCGTATATTTTCCACCCGGCCGATCGCCTGAGGCGAAATCAAATTCGGCGGACACACGCGGGTGCCAGCCCCCTGCAAGGCTGTAACCGATATCGGCGTGAACAAAGCCGGCGGCGACCGGTTGCAGTGGCAGGGCCGCGGCCAACCCAATGCGCGCCTGCCCCCATTGATAGGCCGCCTCAATCTCATGATCGAACTGGCCGGCGGCGGGTTCGCGGATCAGCCGCAAGTCGATTGTCGTCAGGATTCGGTCGCGGCTTGGGCGGCCCGGCGCATCGCGTTCGAACAGGTGAAACCCGCTTACCTCTACTTTCGTCGGCCCGAGCAAACGGGTAAAACTGGCGGTGCCGCCCCATAATTGCACATCGAAACTTTCGCGGTCGAGCGCCGGGAGGTTGCCACGCAGCGATTCGAAATTATCGGGCAGGCGCCCCTGCGGCAGCACATAGACCAGTGTTGCCAGAATCCCCGGCCGGGCCAGATCAAGGCGTAGCCCGGTATAGCCATTGGTGGTGTTGCGGTAATCATCGGCAGCGATCAGGCGACGGGAGCCCAGATTGAGGATCATGCGCCCCACCGTAACGCCCAGCTTGCTGTGTTTTCCCAGCACGCTGCCCAGATCGGCGGTAATGTGCGCCTGTACCGGTTCCAGAGCATTGACTTCGCCGGTGCCCGCTGCAGTGCCGGCACGAATGCCATAGCTGCGGCTGTCAAAAATTTCGGCGACGAAATGCACCGGGCCATTGCCCAGTTCGGCGCGCAGGGTGGTGCGCAGGCTGTACAACTGCTCATTGGGCTTCAAGCCCGGCCGTGGTTGTTCATCGATCGATTCGACGCGCCCCCGGAAACTGCCCGACAGGTGCAGGATCGATGGATTGCCAATGGCATCCTGCAATGTCGTCGCCGCGGCCGGTTCGCCGGCCAGCAGCGCAGACAGGAAAAGTTCGGGCAATCGCATCACCGCTGACTGGGGGCAGCACCCGCTTTGATTCAAGCGAAATCGCGTCTAAGCCCCGGCTCAATAGCAAGGGAGGCCGGCATGCAGACAATCGGGGTGATCGGGGCGGGGCTGATGGGCAATGGCATTGCCCATGTGGCGGCGCTGGCCGGCTATCAGGTCATCCTGTCTGATGTCGAAATGGCCCGGGCTGAGGCGGCGCGGGCGACGATTGCCAAAAATCTGGGGCGCGGCGTCGCCAAGGGTGTGGTGGCGCAGGCCGACGTCGATGCGGCCTTGGCGCGGATCGCGCTGACCACCGACAATGCAGCCTTTGCCGACGCCGATCTGGTCATCGAGGCGGCGACCGAAAATGCCGCAATCAAGGCCAGGATCTTTGGTGGATTGAAGCTGAAACCGACGGCATTGCTGGCGACCAATACGTCATCGATTTCGATCACCATGCTGGCGGCGGCAACCGACCGGCCGGATCGTTTCACCGGCCTGCATTTCTTTAATCCGGTGCCGCTGATGACGCTGGTCGAGATCATTCCCGGCCTTGTCACGTCCGCCGAAACCAAGGCGGCAATGCACGGCTTTACCACCCGCATCGGCAAGACGGCGATCGAGGCCGCCGACAGCCCGGCATTTATCGTCAACCGCATCCTGTGCCCGATGCTGAACGAGGCGATTTTCGCACTGGGCGAAGGCGTTGGCAGCGTCATCGATATCGATACCGGGCTGAAACTGGGCGCCAATCACCCGATGGGGCCGCTGACGCTGGCCGATTTCGTCGGGCTGGATACGCTGCTCAGCATCATGCGGGTGATGCAGGATGCGACGGGTGACCCGAAATACCGCCCGGCGCCGTTGCTGATAAAATATGTCGAGGCTGGTTGGCTGGGCAAAAAATCGGGTCGTGGGTTTTACGATTATTCCGGGGCAGAACCGGTGCCGACGCGATAGGTTGCGGGCCAGGAGGCGCTGGGTTAGCACGGTTGCAAAGCAACACTGCGGGGACTGGCCATGAAGACGCGCATCACCGAAATGTTCGGCATCGAGCATCCGATCCTGCAGGGCGGCATGCATTATGTCGGCTTTGCTGAAATGGCGGCGGCGGTTTCAAACGCCGGCGGCCTGGGCATCATCACCGGCCTGACCCAGCGGACGCCCGCCGATCTGGCCAAGGAAATCGCCCGCTGCCGTGACATGACCGACAAGCCGTTTGGCGTGAACCTGACCTTTCTGCCCGGCCTGGCGACGCCGGACTACCCCGGCTATGTCGAGGCGATCATCAAGGGCGGAGTGAAAATCGTCGAAACCGCCGGCAACAACCCGGTCAAATGGCTGCCGGGGTTAAAGGAACATGGCGTCAGGGTCATCCACAAATGCACCTCCGTCCGTCATTCGTTGAAGGCCGAAGCGATTGGCTGTGATGCGGTCTCTGTCGATGGCTTTGAATGCGGCGGTCATCCGGGGGAGGATGACGTGCCCAACTTCATCCTGCTGCCGGCGGCGGCAGACAGGCTGAAAATCCCCTTTGTTGCCAGTGGCGGCATGGCCGATGGCCGGTCACTGGTCGCGGCGCTGGCGATGGGTGCCGATGGCATCAACATGGGCACGCGCTTTATCGCGACCAAGGAGGCGCCGGTCCACCAGAACGTCAAGGACGCGATTGTTGCAGCGACCGAACTCGACACACGGCTGGTCATGCGTCCCTTGCGCAACACCGAGCGCGTGCTGACCAATCCGGCGGTCGAACGCCTGCTGGAAAAGGAACGCGAACTGGGCAGCGCGATCAAGTTTGAAGACATCATGGACGAAGTCGCCGGGGTCTATCCCAAGATCATGAAGGACGGCACCATGGAGGCGGGCGCCTGGTCATGCGGCATGGTCGTCGGGCTGATCCACGACATTCCGTCTTGTCAGGATCTGATCGACAGCATCATGGCCGAGGCCGAGACGATCATCCGCGACCGGCTGATGGGGATGTTATGAACGACGTTCTTTATGCAGTGGAGGCCGGCGTTGCGACGCTGACTCTCAATCGCCCCGACAAGCTGAACGCCCTGACACCCGAAATGCTGAGCCTGGTGTTTGCCCATGTGGCCGAAGCAGCCGCGGACCCAGCGGTGCAGGTGATCGTGCTGACCGGGGCGGGGCGCGGCTTTTCGGCCGGGCTTGACCTTGGCATCATCGGCAGCGGTGCCGGCGGCCGGGTGGAGACGGCGCGCAAGCAGGAACCGCAATGGGGTGACGATATCGGGCCAGATATGGCGCGGTTCTTTTCGGGGGGCTGGAATGGCCTGATGACATCGCGCAAGCCGACGATTGCCGCGGTCAATGGCCCGGCGTTTGGCTGGGGCTTCATCCTGGCGCTGCACTGCGACATCCGCTTTGCCAGCCGGTCGGCGCTGTTCAACGCGACCTTTGCTCGCATCGGCGTGCCGGGGGAAAAAGGATCGGCCTGGCTGCTGGCCCGCCTGATCGGCACGGCGCGGGCGGCGGATTTGCTGTATACCGCCCGGCGGTTTGAAGGGGTGGAGGCTGAGCGGTTGGGCGTCGTCAATGGCGTGCTGGATGACGATGCGTTGATGCCGCATGTTGTTGAATATGCGAGAAATATCGCCGCCTATTCGGCCCCGCGTGCGCTGGCGGCGATGAAGGCGCAGATCTGGACGGCGATCGACGACAGCTATGATGTCGGTTTTGCCTATGCCGATCACGAACAGGATCTGGCGACGGCGACTGCAGATTTCCGGGAGGCTTTTGGTAGTTATCGGGACAAACGGACGCCGAATTATACGGGGAAATAGCGACGTGTACCGCCCTTCATCGGGGGGGGGTTACAGTCCCAGCGCGTCCAGATCGGCGCTGGCGGCGGCAAGGTCTGCGTTGGCGACGATTTGGCGATAGGCGGCATCCAGCCGGCGGACGCGGGCATCGGCGGCGGCTTCCTCGCGCACATTGACCAGGAAGAAATCGCTGGCGCCAAGGCCGAAACGCCGGCGTTCGGCCTTTGCCATGTCGTCGGCGCGCGCGGCCTCGTCGGTGGCCAGGCCGGCAAGCTTTGCGGTGCCGGCCACGGCGATGTTCAGCGTTTCGATATCGGCGAGAATCTGATCCGTGGTCTGGCGGCGGCGCTGTTTGAAGGCGTCGAGTTCGGCGTTGGTCTGGGCAATGCGGCCGCGTGCAGCGCGCTGTTGCAACGGCAGCGTGAAACTGAGGCCGACTCTGGTTTCGGTGCCGCTGCGCGATGGCCCGCCAAAGCCATAACCGCCGATATCCTGTGACGCCTCAACCTTTAGATCCAGCCGCGGCAGAAAGGCGTTGCGATCCAGCGCAACGCGTTGCCGGGCCTGTGCCATGCGCAATTCCAGGCTGCGAATATCGGGGCGGGCGGCCAGGCGGGGCGGGCCGGACAGCTTTGTCGGCGCGGGCAGCGCCGGCGGCAACCGGGCAGAATCGGGCGCAATCGGGCGGCCATCATTATCACGCAGATACAGCGACAGGCTTTGCGACGCCTGGGCCAGCGTCTGTTCAGACTGCACCACCAAAGTTTGCCGCCGCAGGATATTCTGTTCGTTTTCGGTCAGCAGGATCGTCGGTCGCGCGCCTTCTGCCACCTGCCGTTTGAACCCCGATTGCCGCCCCAGGGCCAGCGCCAGCAGATCGCGATACACCGCCAGCCGCAGCCCGGCGACGACCCAGCCATTATAGGCCTGGACGGCGCGGGTCTGAACGCCGATGGCGACCATCAAGCGGTCGGCATCGGCCAGCGCGATATCGGTTTCGGCAGCGCTGCGGGCAAAGCGCCGATCATCGATCAGGCGATCGCGCATCAGCGCAAACACCGCGCCGGCCTTTATCTCGCCAAGCTGGTTGGTATACCGTTGATCCTCATAAATCGGGAATTTGCCGCCCGACACGCGATAGCCGCCATAGGCATAGCCGCCGAATTTTTCCAGCGGCTGGGTAACCTTCGCCTCGGCATCGCGGCCATCATAGTAACCGGACAGCCGCGTATCGGCGTTGGCGCTGAACACCGTATCGAACGCGGCTTCGGCGCTGAGCAACTTGCCCTCGGCACCGCGCACCCGTGCCAGCGCCTCCAGCACTTGCGGCGCGTTGGCGCGGGAGGACGACAGCACCTCGTCCAGCATCAGCGGTGCCGCCGTTGCCGGGCTTAGCGGCACCAGCAGCCAGAGCAGCGCCAACCTATTTCGCATTGCCGGCCTTGGCCGCCGAGCCATCTCCGGCCTTGCCTGCCGGCACATCGCCGGTAACGGGCAGCGACGCACCGGGCACCGTGGTTTGCAACGGAAAGTCATTGAGCAGCCGCCAGATTTCAAACCATACCGGCACGGTGTTCATCAACACCCAGCCCCGCGCCTTTGCCCCCAGCCGCACCGATTGGGCGTTGGGCCAGGCCGGCCGGCCAGGGCGTTGTTCAATCAGGATGCGGAACAGGCCATTCGGGCTGGCCGCCACATCGATGGTGGCCACCCGGCCATCGAACAACCCGCGCGCCACCGACGGCCAGCCACTGAACTGGATTGCCGGCCAGCCTTCAAATTCCAGCCGCACCGGCCGCCCAATGTGGATCAGCGGTACGTCACGGCCATCGACATATAATTCCACAACGCGCAGGCCTTCGCCGGGCACGAAACTGGCCAGCACATCGCCCTGCTTGATCATCGTTGCTGTATCGAATGACCCGGCGCGCATGATCCGGCCGGCGCGCGGTGCCGTCACCACCTGCACCGACTGGCGATTGCGATTGACCTCGATCGTGTTGATATCGGCCAACGATTTGGCGATTTTGGCGCGGTAATCCGCAACCTTTATCTGCGCCAGCTCCCAATCGCGCCGGCTCGCCAACCCTTCGCGATACAGGGTGCCGGTGCGTTCCACATCGCGGCCCGCCACCGCCATCGCATCCTGAGCGGCGGCGATTTCGGCCTGCAACTGGCGGCGCTGGCTGTCCAGCCTGTCCAGCAATTGCGGGTCAATATCGACGATGCGGGCGATGGGATCACCTGCCTTTACCGCGCTGCCATCGGTGACATACCAGCGTTCGACCCGGCCCTGGACCATGGCAGTGATATTTTGCTGCCGATCACGCGGATCAAGCGCGATAACGGTGCCGGCACCATCGGCGGTTTGCACCCAGGGCACGAACAACGCAAACAGGATGCTGCCAATGACGGCGAACACCAGCAGCACTGCAACGCTGCGCAACAGCCGCGGCGGCCGGATGCTGGCCAGGGTTCTGAAACGCGCATCGCCTGACATCAACTGTCCCCTGCCCGGCGCAGTGCATCAAATTCGGCGCGGCTGGCCGTGATCGTCTGGGCTTCGCTGCCCAGCCACAAAAAGCCATCCAGCGTCACCGCTTCGGGCCGATTGCTGAACATGATGACCGTCGTGCCCTGCGCTGCGAAATAATCGAGCGCCCGCTGCAAGCGGGCAACGTTGACAATATCATACAGCGGCGACAGCAGCAGGATGCGCGGCGCGGCGAGCACGGCAGCGGCCAACTTCAGCTGCATGGTTTTGGCCAATGACAGCGGCCAGCCTGTGGACGACAACATGGTGTTCAGGCCATCGGGCAGCAGGGCGATGCGATCCTTCAGCCCGACAATGTCGAGCGCCGTCAGGATCGCCGCAGGATTGCTGTCCTGGCTCGACAGGCGCAGGTAATCAATCAGCCGGCTTTCAACGATATTCGGCCGATCCAGCACGGTAACATCGTGGCGCAGCGCCAGAATATCCATGGTGCCAATATCGGCGCCGCCCAACGTGATCAGGCCATTGTCGGGTGTCGCCAACCGCTTCAACAGGTTGGAAAATTCGCGCTCCAGCCCCGGTGCGCCCTGGGCGACCAGCCGCGCGCCGGCAGGAATTTCCAGATCGATCCGCACCGGCCCGGTGATATGCTGGAACCGCACGTTTGACAGCGCCAGTGCAGCGCCATTCGCAGGCGCCAGCGCCGCGCCATCGTGATGTTGTTCCTGTGGGATGGCATAAAGCAATGCCAGTTCCTCCACGCTCGCGACCAGCGTGTAAAAACTGTCAAGATAGGTGCCGAGCTGCGAAATGCCGTAAAACACGCCCGACAGGATCAGTTCCGCCGCCACCAGTTGCCCTATCGAAAGCTGTTCGCGGATCACCAGCCAGCCGCCCAGTGCCAGCAGCGCCGCACTGGCGGCGGCGTACAACAACATCAGCGCCACCGTCTGCGGCAGCACATAGCGGTAATTCTGCCGCTGCCCCGCAACATAATTGGCCGAGACCGCTTCGGATTTTTCGATGGCATAATCCAGGTGTCGAGCCGATTTGTAGAAACCGTTTGAGGCACCGACGCTTTCCAGCCAGTGCGCCGCATCATATTTCTGATGGCTGAGGCTGATCGCCGTAACCATCGCGCCGCGCGCCCACAGCCCCCAGATCAGCCAGACCAAAGCCACCACGACAATGTTGAAGGCAAGGAAGAACGGGTGGTAAAAGGCAGTGACGAGAAAGCCGACCGCCGCCTGCAAAATGATCGTGAAACCACCGATCAACAGCGACGGTATCGCCTTTTGCACGTTGATCAGCTCGAAATAGCGATTGAACAGATCGATGCGGCGTTCATCCTGGAAAAACGGATTGGCGGCATTGATGGTCCGCAGCGTCACATCGGCGATCAACCGCGCGACAAAGCGCCGGCGGAACAATTCCATCAGATGACCGCGGAAAATGCCCAGAATCCCAGACAGCAGCAGCAGTACAAACAGCACTGCCGCCAGGGTGAACAAGGGCGCCGGCAGCGCGGTGCTGGCAATGCTGTTGATCAGCAGCTGCACCGAAATCGGCGTCGCCAGCGACAACAGGCTGATGCCGATGCCATAAACGATCGCCAGCCAGAAAAAATTGCGTTCTGGCCCCAGAATCGGGCTGACCCAGCGAAACACGTCGCGCAGGCGAATTTTATGCGTGTCAGCGCCGGCCATGGTCATCCCGATTGTGCCGGACCCCGAATGCCGGCATTGCCATGGTGGGTGGACCGTGCGTCAATCTCAAGGGGTTGCGCATGAATTGGCAACGAAAAAGATTACGAATCGGCAATATTGCGACGTTTGGACGCAGCCCTAGTCCAACCGGTCCAACGCCGCCGCGATCATTCGCACCATGGTGTCGATCTGTTCTTCCTCCACAATCAACGGCGGCGACAGGGCGATGATGTCACCGGTGGCGCGCACCAGCAGCCCGGTATCAAACAACGCGCGGAACAGATCCATGGCGCGCGCGCCCGGTGCCCCCGGGCGCGGCGTCAATTCGATGCCGGCAACCAGCCCGATGTTGCGCACATCGATGACATGGCGGGCACCGGCCAGATCATGCACGGCAGCCTCCCACCGCCCTTCCAGATTGCGGGCGCGGGCGAACAGCGCCTCATCCTGGTAAAGCTGCAGGGTTGCCAGCGCCGCAGCACAGGCCAGCGGATGCGCCGAATAGGTATAGCCGTGGAACAATTCGATGCCCGCCGCTTCGGCCATTGCCCCGGTAACGGTGTCATAGATATGGCGTTTGCAGGCGACGGCACCCATCGGCACGGCGGCGTTGGTAATGCCCTTTGCCAGCGTGATCATGTCGGGCGTGACGCCCAGCCGTTCGGCGGCGGTGGCGGCCCCCAATCGGCCAAAGCCGGTGATCACTTCATCGAAAATCAGCAGGATTCCATGCCGGGTGCAGATTTCGCGCAGCCGTTCGAGATAGCCCTGCGGCGGCACGAGCACGCCGGTGGAGCCGGCCATCGGTTCAACGATCACCGCGGCGATGGTATCGGCGCCGTGCAAATTGACCAGTCCCTCCAGCGCGTCAGCCAGATGTGCGCCGTGCTGCGGTTGGCCGCGCGAGAAACTGTTGCGGGCGATATCATGGGTGTGCGGCAGGTGATCCGTGCCGGGCAGGCCTGTGCCAAACGTACGGCGGTTGCTGACGATGCCGCCAACCGAAATGCCGCCAAAGCCGACGCCGTGATAACCGCGTTCGCGGCCGATCAGCCGAGTGCGGGTGCCCTGGCCGCGGACACGGTGATAAGCGAGTGCAATTTTCAGCGCGGTATCAACCGCTTCAGAACCGGAATTGGCGAAGAATATCCGATCAAGATCGCCCGGCATGATGGCGCCAACCTGTGCGGCGACGGCAAAGGCCAACGGGTGGGCAAGCTGGAACGTAGGCGCGAAATCCATCTTGCCGGCCTGTTCGCGGATGGCGACGATAATGGAGTCGCGGCCATGGCCAGCGTTGACACACCATAGCCCGGCGGTGCCATCCAGCACGTCGCGGCCCTCGGGCGTCTGGTAATACATGCCCTTTGCGCTGGAAAGCAGGCGCGGGTTTGCCTTGAAATAGCGGTTGTCGGTGAATGGCATCCAGAAGGATTCAAGGTCATTCTGCAGCATGATTTGCCTTTCGGTTCTCGCCGCGCGCGCAACTGGATTCAGAGCAGTTTTTCGATGTCACCTGAAATTGCTTCGGGCTTGGTTGTCGGGGCAAAACGATCGACCACCTGGCCGTCGCGGCCGACCAGGAACTTGGTGAAATTCCATTTGATGCCTTCTGACCCGAGCAAACCTGGCGCCGCTGCCTTCAACGCCTTGAACAGCGGGTGGGTATTGTCGCCATTGACATCGATCTTGGCGAACATCGGGAAATCCACCTCATAGGTCAGCTTGCAGAAATTGGCGATTTCGGCCTCATCGCCCGGCTCCTGCGATCCGAACTGGTTGCAGGGAAATCCGAGGACGGCAAAGCCCTGGGGCCCGTATTTTTCGTTCAGTTTTTCCAGGCCATCATATTGCGGGGTGAAACCGCATTTGCTGGCGGTGTTGACGATCAGCAGCACCTTTCCGCGCCAATCACCCATCGAAACGGTGCGGCCATCGATGCTGCGCGCTTCATAGCTGTAGATATCGCTCATTGATTCACTCCCAGTTTTTGCGTGAAATGGCGTCGGCACAGCGCAACATAGCGATCATTGCCGCCGATTTCGGTTTGTGCGCCGGCGGCAACGGCGTTGCCAGCCGCATCGATGCGCAGATTCATGATGGCCTTACGCCCGCATTCGCAGATCGCCTTTATTTCACTCAACACGTCGGCGATCGCCAGCAGCCATTTGCTGCCTTCGAACAAATTCGCCTGAAAATCGGTGCGCAAGCCATAGGCAAGCACCGGAATGCCCAGACCATCGCAGATGCGCGCCAGTTGCCAGACCTGGTCACGGCTGAGGAACTGCGCTTCATCCACCGCAACGCAATGCACCGGATTGCAGGCGTTTTCGGCAGCAACGGCGGCATAAATGTCTGTGGTGGCATCAAATGCCGTTGCCGGCGCCGCCAGCCCGATGCGCGACGCGATGACCCCGGCGGCAGCGCGATCATCGATGGCGGCGGTGAACAGCATCGTGTGCATGCCGCGTTCGCGATAATTGAAGCTCGATTGCAGCAGGATCGTCGATTTCCCGGCGTTCATCGATGCGTAGTAGAAATACAGTTTGGCCATGCCGGCGCCTTTTCCGCTTCGCATGCGCTGCGGTCAACCGGCCACATGCGCCAGTGTTTCGGCTCTGTCGCGATCATCTGTGTCGTGCCGCGACAAATGTCTCGATTCGGTATCAGAAGACGCACAGGTGGAGCGATCCGATCACCCCTTTCGTGTGCCGCCACTGGCCATGACCGGGAAGACGCATTGCCGTTACTAAATTGTCACACTGCCAAAATGAATTGGGGTGTGGCGTTCGCCGCACTTGCGCTGATGGGCAGCGGTGTTTCAGATTGTGCAGGCGAAGTTTTGCCAAAGCCTAAGCCAAAATGACAGGCTGTGGCAGTGTGGCGGGGGTTGGTTAGTTCAGGACGAAAAGTCGGTTTTGCCGGATAAGGAAAATGTGTTTGAAATCCAGGCAAGGCGCTGTCCGACAAGAGAAAATTTCGGGAAATTTCATCATTATACTAACTGAGGTGCTATCCATGACATCACTGAATTTCACGCAGACCTGGCGTAAAGCAGCAATTTCGTTGCCGGCCTTGGTCATTGCCAGCCTGTCCGTCAGTGCCCAGGCGCAAAAACCGGTCGTGGCTGGAGCCGCTGCGGCTGACGCTGAAACTATTATCGTTACCGGCACGCGCCGCACCGATCGCAGCATTACGGATTCAGCCTCGCCGGTTGATGTGGTGTCGTCTGCCGATATCCGCACCCTACCGGCCGCCAATCTGCTCGATATTGTGCGCGCCTTGGTTCCATCCTTCTATGTCGGGCAGAATACCATTTCCGATGCTTCGACCTTTGTGCGCGCGCCATCGTTGCGTGGTCTTGGCGCCGATGAAATTTTGGTCCAGCTCAATGGCAAGCGTTACAACCGTTCCGCCCTGGTGCAGGTCTATGGCGGCGGCGATACCGCCCTTTCGTTCGGCTCGCAGGGCCCTGACATTTCGGCGATCCCGTCACTCGCCATCGGCAATATCCAGATCCTGCGTGATGGTGCCACGGCACAATATGGTTCTGACGCCATTGCCGGTGTGATCAATTATGGCCTGCGCGAAGATGCCGGGCTGGAAATGGTTGCCCGTTATGGCCAGACATACAAGAAAGACGGCAAAGCCTATCAGATCGCCGCCAATGCCGGCGTAAAGCTGGGCGACCGCGGCTTTATCAATCTGACCGGTGAATTTTTTGATGATGGCGGCACCAGCCGCGGCGCGACCCGCCCGATTGCACTGATTTTTGCCCAGCAAAACCCGAATTTGGCCAATCAATTGCCGAATTTCCCAGGGCCGGCGCAGATCTGGGGTTCATCGCCAAGCCATGGCTATAAATTCCTGCTCAACACCGCCTATGAACTGACCCCCGAAGCCAAGCTGTATTTCATCGGCAATCTGGCGAATTCCAAGGCCGATCAAAGCTTTAACTATCGGTCGCCGATCGGTGCAGCCAACCTGCCAACCCAAACTGGTACGCGCAGCCCGACTGCCAATGCAGCGTTCCGCACGCCAATTTACCAAACACCCTGCCCGGCCGGCAATGCTACCTGCCCTGCCGGCAGCTTTGTGCGCGATGGCAATATCTACAACCATTCGACGCTGTATCCGGCTGGTTTCACGCCGCGTTTTGTTGGTAAGGTCGATGAAGTCTTTGGCACCCTTGGTCTCAAGGGCAAGCTGGATAGCGGCTTCACCTATGACATTTCGGGCACCTTGGCGCGCAACAAGCTTGCGCTGTCGATGTATAATTCGCTCAGCCCATCATTTGGCCGGGCATCGCAAACCAGCTTCGAATTCGGCAGCCTGATCCAGCAGGAACTCAACCTCAACCTCGATGTCACCTATCCGCTCGAACTCGGGCTTGCCAGCCCGGTCACGCTTTCGGCCGGCAGCGAGTATCGCCGCGAAACCTATTCGCAAACCGCAGGCGATCTTCAATCCTATGCCGCCGGCCCTGCCGCCGTGCAGCGACTGTATGTGCAGACCGCGCCAGGCGTATTCGCGTTTGATTCCCAGGTCACCCAGCCACCCGGCGCCAGCGGCTATGGCGGCACCAGCCCACAGGCCGCCGGCAGCTATCGCCAGAAAAGCTATGCGATCTATGCCGGCGCCGAAGCCGATATCACCAAGACATTCAGCCTGGGTGCGATGGGCCGCTTTGAACATTACAACACCTTTGGCAGCGCCTTTGTCGTCAAGGGCAACGCGATCTGGCATGCAACCGATACCTTCGCTATCCGGGCCACCGCCGGCACGGGTTTCCATGCTCCATCGCCCGGCCAGAACAACGTTCAGATCCTGACCACGACCTTCTTCAACGGCAACCAGGTGCAGGCCGGGACCTATCCGGTCACCAGCCCGATCGCGCAATATTATGGTGCGAGCTCGTTGCGTCCGGAACGTTCGACCAACTTTGGTGCCGGTTTCGTGTTCACCCCAGCGGGTGGATTCAATCTGACCGTTGATGGCTATTACATCGCGGTTCGCAACCGTATCGGCGTCTCGCAGAACTTCACGGTCCTTGCGTTGGATCTCGTCCGGCAACCGTTACTGTCCGCCGTCGGCGAAGGCGGCGCGGTCAACTACTTCACCAATGCCTTTGATACGCGCACCCGCGGCGTGGATATCGTCGGCACCTGGCGCGGTGATGTTGCCAACGGAAACCTCAATCTGACGCTGGCCTATAACTACAACCTCAGCACGGTGCCGCGTTTCGATGCCAAGATCATCAGCCCAGGCCAGATCGTCAACATCGGCAATCTGGCACCCAATCATCGCGCCAATTTCTCGGCGACATACCAGATGGGTGATCTGGGCATCACGCTGCGCGAAAGCTATTTCGGCTCATGGCGCAACGAAACCGACTATCCTGGCCAGTTGTTCGGCGCCAAGCTGACCACCGATATCGATGTCAGCTATACCATCGCCGAACATTACACCCTGTCGGTTGGCGCGATCAATCTGTTCAGCCAGACACCGGACCGGATTGCCAATTCCGCAACCAATCCGGTTTTCCTGTCCACCAACAGCCTGGCCGATGGCCAGATCTTTCCGCGCAACGGCGGACCATTCGGGATCAACGGCGGCCTTTGGTATGCCCGCGTCCGCGTCAAATTCTAACGGCTGCAAAGCCGGATCGCCTGAAAAAGGGGGCCTTTTTGGTCCCCTTTTTTATGTCCGGCAACGCCTTGCGCCCGCCGTTGGCGCGATTATCCTGAAACCTGTGCTGCCATTTGACCAAGGGGACCCAATATGAACATCCTGCGCGCTGCAGCGGCCTGCGTCGTACTCACCGCCACCGCCACCGCCACCGCCAACGCGGCGCAGATCAACCGGATCACCAATCCGCCACCAGCGCTGATCCTGTCCGGCGTCGTCATCCCCGCCGGCAGTGAAACCCTGCTGCTCAGCGGGCAGCTTGCAGCGCCGATCGATGCGACCAAAACCCCCGACAGCATCGAATCCTTTGGCGATACCAAAACCCAGACGATCAGCACCTTTGGCAAAATCAAGGCCGCGCTGGAAAAGGCCGGATATACGATGAAAGACGTCG
Source organism: Sphingomonadales bacterium (assembly GCA_038228305.1). GTDB lineage: Bacteria > Pseudomonadota > Alphaproteobacteria > Sphingomonadales > Sphingomonadaceae > Sandarakinorhabdus. Next base: position 112,987 of record JBBRPI010000006.1, read on the forward strand.
TCAAATTGACCGTCTTTGTCGCAGGTGACCCCAAATTGGGCGGCAAGATGGATTTTGCCGGCTTCAACGCTGGCTATAAAGAATTCTTTGGCACCGCCGAAAACCCCAATCTGGTGGCGCGCTCAACCGTGCAAGTCGCCGCCCTCGCCGGGCCGTTCTACCTGATCGAGATCGAAGCAATTGCCGCAAAAGCGCCGAAGTAGGGGGCCACTGGCGATTTTTTGAGGGTGCGTCCGGCGGTAACTAAAAGCCTCCGGCGGCTGGGGCCGACGGCCCCAGACCCCATTTTGTTGGCGATGGGGTCGTTTGCCAACCCCAAGGTCCGGAACGGCCATATTCGCCCCACTTGCGGAAGTTGGTTAAACCTGAAACCATTACACCATGCTTGCGCTTCTCGTCCTCTTGGCAGCCACTTTCCAAGCAGTTCAGGGTCCAAAGGCAATCACGATTGCGCCCACGACGGCGTTGCCCGTCACTGGAGCCCCGGCGCACGCCGACAGTCCTTTCGACGGCCTTTGGGTGGATGATCTCAAGACCCAGATGGGAGAAGCAGGCTTCGACAACTATCTGGTCACCAAGGGCATTTACAAATGCGAGAGTTGTCGGCCGCCGCGCAACTATCCTGCGGACGGCAGGATGCGGGCAGTAGCCGACGACCCGTCTGTAATCTCGGAATCGGTCATCATCGGCGGTCCGCGCACCATAATCACGAGAATCATCGATCACGAAATGACACGAGAGACCACAATGACGGTCTCGCGCGACGGAACGACTGCGAACTACGTTGCCCTCGACACGTGGCCCGCTCGGACAAAGCGCCTGCGCACCGAATATATCGCAAAGCGGGTGGCGCCGGCCCCTGTGGGGGCACATCCAGTTTCCGGTTCTTGGCTTGGTATTCGTTATGTGGGGGTTCCGGAGGAATATCGGTCTGTCGACCTCAAGGAGGCCAACGGGCAGTTCACTCGCAGCAACTTCCGTCACGGTGGCTACACCGCCATCATCGGGGGTCCCCCGGCTCCAGTTACCGGTGACGGAAAGAACATCTACACGGTGATGGTTCGCGCTCCGGACGCGCGCACGCGGATCGAGACGATCCTTCTGAACAACAAGCCGCTGGTGCAAGTCACCTACACATTGTCGAGTGACGGTAAGTCAATCGTGACAATCGTTCGCGACCCTAAGGATGGATCTGTGTTCAGCACCACCGCTCATCGAAATAAGTGACGCCTCCGTTTCAAGTGGTCATATGTCCGACTCCCATTACTTTCAGACGTCTCACTGGGTTTGCAAACGCTATAAACGCCATTTCGTTAGTCCGGGACCCAGCTTCGAGAATTTGCACCATCGCAACGATTGGGGTCTGGGGCCGCCGGCCCCAGCCGCCGGAGGCCCTTTACAGTAGCCGCCGGAGGCCCTTTAAACCCCGCCGGAGCCTCCGGACACCCGCCGGAGGCTGTTGAAAACGTCCGCTTTGCCGGGTGGTGATCTCGGCCTACGCTTATTACGACAACGAGGAACACATCATGGGGCGGATTGACGGGCGCGTGGCCTATGTGACGGGCGCGGCGAGTGGCATTGGGCGCGCGGCGGCGCTGGTTCTGGCGCGCGAGGGTGCGGCAGTTTTTTTGACGGATGTCGATGCGCCGGGTGGGCGGGAGACGGCGGCGATGATCGAGGCGGCGGGTGGCAGGTGCGAATTTCGCGGCCAGGACGTGGTTGAGGAGGATCGTTGGGCCGAATTGATTGCCAAGGTGGTGCGCATTTTTGGCCGGCTGGATATTCTGGTCAACAATGCCGGCATCGGACTGACGGCATTGGTGACCGAGATGACGCTCGCCGATTGGAACCGGCAGGTGGCGATCAACATGACCGGGGTGTTTCTGGGCACAAAGCATGCGTTGCCGGCGATGCGGATGGCGCGTGCCGATGGCCATGCTGGCGGCTCGATCATCAACATTTCATCGGTGGCCGGGCTGGGCGGATCGCCGGGTATGTCGGGCTATTGCGCGACAAAGGGCGGTGTGCGGCTGTTTACCAAGGCGGTGGCGATGGAATGCGCCGCGGCAAGGGACGGCATCCGGTGCAATTCCATCCACCCCGGTATCATCGATACGCCGATCTGGACGAAAATCGATAGTGGCGGGATGATGCACGAAACGCTGGGCGCAGCGCCGGGATCAAATGCGGTTGATCCGGCGTTGATCGCCGCCGCCGCGCCGATGGGGTATCCGGGCCAGGCCAGCGACATTGCCGATGGCATCTTGTTCCTCGCATCCGACGAATCACGCTATATGACTGGCAGTGAGCTGGTGATTGATGGCGGATGGTCGGCGCATTAAGGCCGGGACTGTCAATTCAGCATTTTTTGCTGGCGCCGATGGTATGGCCGACCACGGCACCGCCGCCAGCGACCAGCGCGGTTTCGCCAAAATTGGCGCCGAGCAATGCTGCGCCCACGCCGGCAACTACGGCACCGGCAATGGCGCCGTTTTTCTTGGCCCGGCGTTTGGCATCGAGGCATTGCTGCAAGTTATTGTAATTATGACCATTGTATTGATATTGGCTGTGTTGATAGCCATTATTGTGATGGCGGGCGCCGGCCGGTGCGGCGACGCTGCCGATGGCAAGCCCGGCGATGAGCATGGATTGAATGATACGCATTTCAGCCTCCTGTGATAATTTCGGCACCATAGCGGCTCCCGCATGAACCGCTGCTAACAAAAAAGTTCAGATATCGTTCAGTCGAATCACAGCATTTTACTGTCTCGAATGCAGACTGCCTTTTTGGTGGAGACGAACCATGAAAAATTTGGTGATCACGGTGGCGGCAACAGCAGCAGTTTTGCTGGCATCTCCAGCTTGGGCACAGCGCTGGGGCGGTGGCGATCACGGCGGCGGCGATCGTGATGGCCAGCGCGGCGGCAGCTATCAGGGCAATGGGTACCAAGGCGGCAATGGCGGCCGGGGTTACGAAGGCCGGGGTTACGAAGGCCGGGGCCGCCAGGATGACGATCATCGCGGAGGCGGCTATCAGCGCGGCTACCAGGGCAACTACCAGGGATCAAGCTATCAGAACGGCAACCGCGGCCAATATTTTGGCGGGTACCAATATGGTGGCAGCTATTCGCGCCCACGCTACAACAACTATGGCTATGGTTATAATCGCCCGGTTTATGGCCGCCCGGCCTATGGTTACGGCAACGTCGGTTATGCCTATGGCGGTTATTATCGCCCACCGGTGGTGCGTTACCGGCCGGCCTATTATCCAGTGGCTTATTATAACAGCTATTACAGCGCGCCGGTCGCCGATGGTTACAATAATGGCTATTACGACAACGGCTCCTACGACAACGGCTATTACAACGGCGCTGGTTACGGCGGCGTCAGCTATCAGCAAACCTATAATGGCGGCTATTACAACGAAGGCTGCCGGTCATCCGGTGCTGGTGCTGTGATTGGTGCCATCGCGGGTGGGCTGATCGGCAATGGCGTTGCGGGCCGGTATGATCGCGGGCTGGGCACCGTACTGGGTGCCGGCCTGGGCGCTGTCACTGGCACCGCGATCGAGCGGAACAGCCGCTGCGGTTACTGATGCAAGGGGCGACTGGGCATTGCGCTCAGCCGCTCCTGATCGCAGTCAGGAATGCGGTGCCATAGGCATCCAGCTTGCGCGATCCAACCCCGGCAATGCGGGCAAGATCGCCCAGGCTCTTGGGCCGTGACGCTGCCATCGCCCGCAGCGTTGAATCATGAAAAATCACATAAGGCGGCAGGCCGGCAGCCGCGGCGAGTTCGCGGCGCACGGCGCGCAGGGCATCGAACAGCCCGACGTCACCCACATCGATATCGGCCGTGGTCGCGCTGCTGCGAGCGCGCCTGGGTGCGGCAACAGCGATTTTCAGGCTGACCGGCACATCGCCCTTCAAAATCGCCCGCGCCGACGGCCCCAGGGTCAGCCCGCCATGTTCGCCATCGCGGACCAGCGCTTCGCCGGCTTCCAACTGCCGGGCCAGCGCCTTCCAGCCATCGGCGGACAGATCCTTGCCAATGCCGAACACCGATAATTTGTCGTGCCCGAATTTGGTGGCGCGCTCACCAGCCTTGCCCAGCAGCACATCGATTACATGCTGGGCGCCAAAGCGTTGCCCGGTGCGATAAACGGCGGACAACAGCTTGCGGGCTGCCTCCGTCGCATCCTGCAACGCCGGCGGTGACAGGCAATTGTCGCAATTTCCGCACGGTTCCGGCCTTGGTTCGCCGAAATATTCAAGCAGCGGGATGCGCCGGCAGCCGCCAGTTTCCAAAAAGGCAATCAGTGCATTCAATCGCCGCGATTCCTCGGCCTTGCGAGCATCATTCGCCTCGCTTTGGGCGATGAACTGGCGCTGGCGGGCAATATCTTCGGCGCCCCACAGCAGATGCGCAACGGCCGGATCGCCATCACGCCCGGCACGGCCGGTTTCCTGATAATAGGATTCGATCGATTTCGGCAGGCCGATATGGGCGACAAAGCGCACATCGGGTTTGTCGATCCCCATGCCAAAGGCAATTGTCGCCACCATCACCATGTCTTCGGATTTGACGAAATCGCGCTGGTTGCGAGCGCGGGTGCCGGCATCCAGCCCGGCGTGATAGGCGCGGGCGTTGACCCCGGCAGCGATCAGCCATTCCGCCACCTTGTCCGTCACCGCGCGGGTGGGGGCATAGATAATACCTGGCTGGCCACCCTGGGTGCCGATAAAACCCAGCAATTGCTTGCGCGGTTCATCCTTGGCCAGCACTCCATAACGGATGTTGGGCCGATCAAAGCCGGCGACGACCATACGATCCGGCGCAATGCCCAGTTGCTGCAAGATATCGGCGCGGGTGGCGACATCGGCGGTGGCGGTGAGCGCAACCCGCGGCACGCCCGGCAGGGCATCGCACAGGGAACGCAGCTGTCGATATTCGGGGCGGAAATCATGGCCCCATTGGCTGACGCAATGCGCCTCATCAATGGCGATAGCCGCGATTTCGGCGCGGGCGACCAGGGTACGAAACCCCTCCATCGCGGCGCGTTCAGGGGCGACATAAAGCAGATCGAGCGTGCCGTTGCGCAGCGCGTCGATGGTTGCTTCGCTGTCCTGGCTCTGGCTGTTCAACGCGCCGGCGCGAACGCCAAAGGCCCGCATCGCCCGCACCTGATCCTCCATCAGCGCGATCAGCGGCGAAATGACCAGCGCACAGCCCGGCCGCACCAGCGCCGGGATTTGGTAGCACAATGATTTGCCAGAACCTGTCGGCATGATCGCCAACACATCGCGCCCGGCACAGACATCGGTGATGATCTGTTCCTGTTCACCGCGAAAGGCGGGGAAACCAAAGACGCTGCGCAGGATTTCATGGGGAGAATTAAGCATGGACGGCGCAGCGATAGCGATTGTAGCGCGGCGCTGCTATGGCTGTCTTATGCGGTGGGAACAGATAATTTCAGCGACCATCATCGCCGCCGCGATCAGCGCCGGCGTGCAGGCGATGCAGGCCGAAACCCTGATGACCGTGGCGCCGGGCGCCGTGGTGGTTTCCACAACGCCGGTGCCGCTGAACCGCGACGATCCGGGGCAGGTTCGCATCGGTGCGCTGCGCTATATGGGCGGGGTGCAGATCCGGTCCTCCAATCCGAAATTCGGCGGATTTTCGGCATTGCGTGCCGGGCCGGGCACCGAAATGCTGTCGGTCAGCGATACCGGCAACTGGTTGCGGTTTGATCTGGTGGAAATTGCCGGGCGGTTGACCGGGATCACCCGGGCCTGGATGGGGCCAATCGGCGTGCCGGCGGGAACCGTGGCGCTGCAAAAATCCGATAGCGATTCCGAGGCGCTGGATTGGAACCCTGCCACCGGCAAGGCCAGCATCGTTTACGAACAGGATCACCGCATCGTGCATTTCAGCGGCATCGATGCGGCGCGCACCGAAACGCTCGCAGCAATCCCTGAGATGACCGAGCGGCTGACAGCGATGACCGGCTGGGGCCGCAACCTGGGCGGCGAAGCGATGGCGATCCTGCCCGGCGGCGCGCGGGTGATCATTGCAGAGGAAGATCGGCGGCCCGATGGCGGGCACACCGCGCTGTTGACCGTGGACGGCAAAACCCTGGTCTTTGGCATCAATGGCGCGTTCGATTATGCGCCAACCGATGCGATCGCGGTCGGTGCGACGCACATATTGGTGCTGAATCGCAATTTTGCGCTGTCAACCGGGCCGGTGACGGCGCTGACCCTGGTTGATCTGGCACCCGTGCTGAATGGCGCAGCCGCGGGCCTGCCATCGCTGCCGGCGAAATTGCTGGCGCATTGGGGGTTGCCGCTGACCATCGACAATATGGAGGGGCTGGCTATCCGCCGGACTGGCAGCCGCATATTTATCTATATGATTTCCGACGACAATCTGAGCAGCATCCAACGGACATTGCTGCTGAAATTTGAATTGGACGCCGACAGCATTCGCTGAAAAGCTGGGCGAGCGGCGATGATGGCCGGCTGGGTCGCCAGTGCTGAACCAGACAGCTTGAATTCTGCCGCGATTTTCGCTTGCAAAATGGAATTAATGAATTATGAGTTAATTCACAGCGTGCGGGGCTGCTCTTGAATTGCTACCGTCACGCTGGGATTGATGACAACAAGGGGGATTTATCATGTCAGTCAAAACCATTGTCTTGAGCACTGCTATCGGCCTTGCCGCACTTGCCGCCGCCGGTTCCGCCAGCGCCGCCAATCTGGTCACCAACGGATCGTTCGATGCTGATACGGTCGGCACAAAGATCGGTTTTCAGGGTAACGTCACCGGCTGGACCGGCGGCGGCGGCCTGACCTTTCTTGCACCCCCGGGTTCGGCCGATGATGGCAACCAGTATCTTGCAGTCTATGGCCCGTTTCCGGCAACCAGCCCGGATGGCGGCAACTTCATTCTCGCCGATGGCGATCCCAGCTATGCTGGTGCGTTTTCGCAGACGATTTCCGGCCTGACGATCGGCAAGGGCTATACCGTCAACTTCTACCAGGCCGCTGGCCAGCAATTGGGCTTTACCGGCCCGACGACGGAACGTTGGTCGGTCAGCTTTGGCAACGACACGCAATTGTCGACCAAATATTCCCTGGCAGAAGCCGGCATTGGTGCCTGGCAGGCCCAGACGATGCACTTTACCGCGACCCAGGCATCGCAGGTGCTGACCTTCCTCGCCGTCGGCACCCCGAACGGCGCGCCGCCGATCTCGATGCTTGATGGCGTCTCGCTGGCCGTGCCCGAACCGGCGACCTGGGCGATGCTGATCGGTGGTTTTGGCCTGGTTGGCGCCGCCAGCCGTCGCCGCCGCGCGATTGCCGCCTGAACAAAGCGCCCTGCGCGTCTTTGAACAATGGAAGGGATGCCGCAAATGTGGCATCCCTTTTTTGTGACCATCGCTGATCAGGAACGTTGATGACCGCTCACCTGCTCTCTTATGCCAATTCGGTATTCCATCTGGCGGTTTGGCTGGTCCTGCTGGTGGCGATTTTCGTGCCGCTGGAGCGGTTTTTTTCGCTGCGCCCGGCGCAAATGTGGCGGGCGCAAACCGGCGTCGACTTGGCCTGGTATTTCATCAACAGCCTGGTGCCGGCCGCCATTGTCGCGATTCCTCTAGCCATGCTGGCGCGTGCCTTGCAAGGCGCCGATCCGTTCGGCCTGTATTCGTCGGTGCTCGGCTGGCCGCTATGGGTGAAACTGCTTGCGGCGCTGGTGGTGAATGACATTGGCGCCTATTGGTTTCACCGCTGGTCACACGCCAACCCTTGGTTGTGGCGTTTCCACGCTGTCCACCACAGCGCCGAACACGTGGATTGGCTGATCAACACGCGTGCGCATCCACTCGACATGGTGTTCACTCGCATGTCGGGGCTGGTGCCGGTTTATCTGTTGGGGTTGGGCCAGCCAACGCCGGGCGGCCTGACCGATGTGGCGGCACTGATCAGCATTATCGGAATTTTCTGGAGCTTTTTGATCCATGCCAATGTCCGCTGGCGGTTTGGGCCGTTGGAATGGCTGATTTCAACCCCGGCCTTTCACCATTGGCACCATAGCAATGACGAATACCGCGACCACAACTTTGCAGCGATCTTTCCGATACTCGACAGGCTGTTTGGGACGCTATATCTGCCCCGGTACTGGCCGCCGGTCTATGGCATCGATGCGCCGATGAGCCCGACCCTGGCCGGGCAGTTGCTTGATCCGTTGGCCCGCCCAACGACGCGACCGGGTGGCATAAAAGCCTGAGACCGGGCCTTCGCCCGATATTTTGTTGGCGCTTTTCACCTTGCAGGGCCGTATAGCAGGCCAGGTGGCTGCGCGGGGGCGTGGTTGGTTGATCGGATGATAATGCTGAACGGGCTGAAGACAATATCGATGGGTGGCCGCACGATGTGGCCCCTGGTGGAAGGCGGCAAGGGTGTGGCGGCAACCAATCACCGGTCGTCCGGTGCCTGGGCGCTGTCTGGCGGCGTCGGCACGATTTCGGCGGTGAATGCCGACAGCTATGATCCGACTGGCCGGATCATCCCGCAGATTTACCGGGCGCTGAGCCGACGCGAACGCCATGAGGAACTGGTCGAATACGCCATCGAAGGGGCGGTGCAACAGGTGCAGCGCGCCTATGAAATGGCATCATCGGAATTGCAGCGCGGGCTGGGTGCCATCAATATCAACGTGCTGTGGGAAATGGGTGGTGCCCAGCGCGTGCTGGAAGGCGTGTTGTCGCGGACAAAGGGCCTGGTCAACGGCGTCACCTGCGGCGCGGGCATGCCGTATAAATTGAGCGAGATCGCCGCCCATCACGGCGTGCATTATTACCCGATCATCAGCAGCGCCCGCGCCTTTCGGGCGCTGTGGAAGCGTGCCTATTCCAAGGCGGCGGAATGGCTGGGCGCGGTCGTTTATGAAGACCCCTGGCTTGCCGGTGGCCATAATGGCCTGTCCAATGCCGAGGATCCGCGTGTGCCGCAGGATCCGCTGCCGCGGGTGCGTGACCTGCGCGCCACAATGCGCGAATCGGGCATTGCCGATTCGGTGCCGATCATCATGGCCGGCGGCGTCTGGGCATTGCGCGAATGGACTGACTGGATCGACAATCCGGAACTGGGCCAGATCGTCTTTCAATTTGGCACCCGGCCGCTGCTGACCCAGGAAAGCCCGATCCCGGAGGGCTGGAAACAACGGTTGATGACGCTGAAAGAAGGCGACATCAGCTTGCACAAATTCTCGCCCACCGGATTTTATTCCAGCGCGGTGCGCAACCCGTTCCTGCGCCATCTTGAAACGCGATCCGAACGCCAGGTGGCGTTTTCAACAACGGCGACGGGGGATCATCAGTTCCTGCTTGATGTCGGGGTGGGGCGCAAAAACTACTATGTGACCCGGGATGACTTGTTGCACGCCCGCGAATGGTTTGGCGCCGGCTATACAGATGCGCTGAAAACGCCGGATAATACGCTGGTGTTCGTCACCCCGGCCGACAAGGTGGTGATCCGCAAGGACCAGTCCGATTGCATGGGCTGCCTGTCGCAATGCGGGTTTTCAAGCTGGGCAGACAATGAGACCAATACCACCGGTCGCCTGGCCGATCCGCGCAGTTTCTGCATCCAGAAGACCCTGCAGGATATTGCCCATGGCGGCGATACCGAGCAAAATCTGATGTTTGGCGGCCATTCGGCATTTCGCTTTGGGACCGATCCCTTTTATTCCAACGGGTTCGTACCGACGGTGAAGCAGCTTGTTGACCGGATCCTGACCGGCGATTGATGGAGCTTTCCGCTGATCTGGCGCTGCGGCTGGTGGCGGCAACGCTGATCGGCGGTGTCATCGGCCTGAACCGCGATCTGCACGGCAAACCCAGCGGCGTTCGCACCATGGGGCTGGTCGGCCTGGCCTCCGCCGTCATCATCGCCGCATCGGCAAGCGTTGGCGGCCCCGGCGATGCCACCCGCGCCGTGCAGGGCCTGATGACCGGCATCGGTTTCCTGGGTGCCGGCGTCATCGTCAAGGAGGCTGTGGGCGACAGGGTGCATGGCCTGACCACCGCGGCGACGATCTGGCTGACCGCTGCGCTGGGCATCACGTGCGGTCTGGGCCATTGGGGGCTGGCCATGCTGGCGACCGGGCTGGGCTTTGCCGTGCTGATTGTCGGTGGCCCGATTGAAAAGGCCGCGCACCGGCGCTGGCCGCAAAAGCCGGAGGTGCCGCTGCCGTGACGTTGCACATGCACCATGTCGATCGCGTCGCCATCGCCGATCTGCGGCCAACGCAATTGACCGTCGGCTATCGGGAGGTGGCGGCCAAGCGCGCCGAATGGGCAGCGCTGGACAAGCATGACCGCCAGCATTTCCTGGATGGCCATGTCGTGCCAACGGTGCTGGGCCCGAAACGCCGCAATTATGTCGTCGATCATCACCATTTGGCACGCGCGCTGGCCGATGATGGGCATGTGACGATCCTGATCGGCCAGCTTGCCGATCTGTCGGCACTGGAAAAGCCCGAATTCTGGACGATCGTGGAACATCGCCGCTGGGTTTATCCCTATGATGCCGATGGCATGCGCCAGCCGTTTGCAGCGATCCCGACCGAAGTGACGGCGCTGCCCGATGATCCGTGGCGCAGCCTGGCAGGATCGGTGCGCGACGCCGGCGGCTATGCCAAGGATGATGCGCCGTTTGCCGAGTTCCTGTGGGCCGATTTCTTTCGCCGGCGGATGAAGGTCGGCCTGCTGGCAAAGGATTTTGACGCGGCAGTGGCCAAGGCGCTGACGCTGGCGCACGGCACCCCGGCGGCGCATCTGCCGGGGTGGTCGGCGGCGGCGTAAGGCCGGGCTGTAACCTTTTGTCCGGGCGCAGCGAACAATGGGCAATGGACGATGAACGCTGAACTGGACCCCCATGGCTGGGGGGCGCTGATGGCCGCCGCGCAAGGCGGACAGGCGGCGCCCTATCGGCGGCTGCTGTCTGAATTGCGGCCTTGGCTCGTCCGTTACTTCGGGCGCCGGCTACCGCCGGCCAATGTAGAGGATGCGGTGCAGGATGTGCTGATCGCCATTCATGCCAAGCGCCACACCTGGGATCCGGCGCGGCCATTCGGGCCATGGCTGGCGGGCATAGCCCGGTACAAATGGATCGACCGGCTGCGCGCCGCTGCGCGTCATGCCGCCGATCCGCTGCCAGAATCGCTGGCGACGCCGGATCATGAAGCCAGTGTTACCAGTGCCGTTGTGCTGCACAGCCTGATGGCAACGCTGAAGCCGGCGCAGGCGGACGTGATCCGGCTGGTCAAGATCGACGGGCTGAGCATCGAGGAGGCCGCGGCCCACACCGGCCAGTCGGTGTCGCTGGTAAAGGTCAATATCCACCGCGGCCTCGGGCGGCTGGCAAGAATAGTTGAAGGCGAAGCCGATGCCGATTGAAATGATACCCCATGACTCGCCCAGCGATCGGCTGATCGATGCGCTGGTTGCCGATCTGCACCCGGTGCGCCCGCGCCGCTGGACGCGCGAGGCGGCGCTGCTGATCGGGCTGGTGGTGTTTGAGGCGGCTGGCTTTATCGCCTGGGTCGGGATGCGGCCGGATATGCCGGAGGCGGTGATGACCATGGCCTTCTGGTGGAAGGCGGTCAGCCTGTCGGGCTTTGCAGCGCTGTCTGTCACGGCAGCGCTTGTCTCGTTGGATCCGGCTGTCACCACGACGCGGCGGCTGGCTGGCTTGCGCACCGCGCTGGCGCTGCTGGTGCCGGTGGCACTGGCACTGGGCTGGTTGATCGACGCTGGCGACGCGGGAACAGCAACGTTGCTGGCCCGGCTGGATTGGCGCGATGGCGTCGATTGCCTGTGGCGGATCGCGCTGCTGGCGCTGCCGCTGGTCGGGGTGCTGGGGTTGATCGCGCGGCGCGGCGCATCGACCCGGCCGGCGGCAACGGCGACGGCGGCCGGGTTGGCGGCGGCGGGCATCGGTGCGTTCGTGTTCGCCTTTCACTGCCCGCACAATGATCCGTTGTATATCGCTGTGTGGTATGGCGGAGCCGTGGCGATGATCGCCGGGCTGGCGCGCGCTGTGCTGCCAGGGTTAATGCGCTGGTGACGTTCGGGTGGGGGCCAGCATGGCAACTGCCAGACGGGCGCGTAGCCAACGAAAACCCGCCCCCTTTTGGGGGGCGGGTTGTTCCGGATCGATCCTGATCCTGGACCACCCTCCCCCGGAGGGGAGGGTCGCGGTCATTTGGGGGCGGCCATTGCATCATGCGCCATGGCGTCGGCCTTTCTGGCCTTTGGCTTGGCCATGGCATCGATCTTCATGGTGTCCGGCTTGGCCATCGCATCGGTTTTCATCGGATCCGCCTTCATCGGGCTGGCCATGGGGTCGGCTTTCATCGCGTCATGCGCCATCGCATCGACCTTTTTGGGGGCCGCCTGTGACGAGGCAGCGACAAGCGCCAGGCCGAGCAGGGCCGTGGTGGTCAGGGTTTTCAACATTGTTCTCTCCAAGTGCCGCCATGCTTGATTTCTCCCGGCCGGCGGCGTGGCGCGGGATGAAACGGGATAAATCGCGGCGGGGTCAGCCGCGGGTGGCGGCGATAATCGGCCCACCGATGCCGGCCTGAGCAAAAACAGCGGTGGCAAGCCCTGCGGTTTTCGCCGCCGGTACGGGGAATTGTGCCGAACTGCCGCGCCATTGGCCCAGATTGATCAGTTCATGGACGATATTCTTGTGCGGCAGGGTGCGGCCGGCATTTTCACCAGCCTTGATCGCGACGGCAACACTGCGCGGATCATAGCGCACCAGCCAGACGGTGGCGGGCGTTGCCGCCGTGCCGCTGATCTGGACGCTGTTGGCATTGAACGACAGTGCGGGGCCAGTATCGCGCCCGGATTTGGCGATCAGATCGGCCAGCGGCGCGGCGCGGGTGCCGGTGATATCGGCGCGGCCGTTGATGATGACTTGCGGCGTCCACACCTGATCATGGTGAAGGGCGCGGGCATAATCCCATTGCCGATCGGTGAATTGCGGCTTTGCAAAGCCATCCTTCCAGCCGAGCCCATCCCAATAGGTAACGGCGAATGACAACGCCAGCACATCCGGGCGATCGGCCAGCGCGTTCACATTGACGTTGGCCGGCGGGCACGAGGAACAGCCCTGCGATTGGAACAATTCGATGACGGTCGGGTGGGCGGCGTCGGCAGCAAGGCCCGGGGCGGCGAGCAGCAGTGTGGCAGCGGTAAGGGTGCGGAACATCGGGGGAGCCTCTCAGCAGGGTGTGGCTGAGAGTTCGCGGGGGACGGGGCGATGGTTACAGTCTCGTTTGCCTCCCCCCTTCAAGGCGGCGGCATTCAGGTTACGCCCAGCCCTCCAGCACCTGGTCCGGCGGGCGATGCCCATCGGCCCACACCCGAATGTTGGCGATGACTTTCTCGCCCATCGCCTGGCGGCCTTCGAACGTCGCGCTGCCCATGTGCGGCACCAGGACGACGCCGGGCAGATCCAGCAACCGCGGGTCGATCGCCGGTTCATTTTCAAACACATCGAGCCCCGCCCCGGCGATGCGGCCGGCGGCCAGCGCTTCGGCCAGCGCATTTTCGTCCATGATCTCACCGCGGGCCGCGTTGATGATATAGGCCTGGCGTTGCATCAGCGCGAATTGCCTGGCCCCGATCAGATGATGGGTTTCGGGTGTGTGCGGGCAATTGATGGTAATGATGTCAACCCGGGCCAGCATCGCATCCAGATCGTCCCACCAGGTTGCCTCTAGCCCGCCTTCAACTTCGGCCGGCAGGCGGTGGCGATTGTGGTAATGCACCGTCAAACCAAAGGCGCGGGCGCGCGTGGCGACCGCCCGCCCGATGCGGCCCATGCCGATGATGCCCAATCGTTTGCCGGTGATGCGATGGCCCAACATGCCGGTGGGGGACCAGCCGCGCCATTCGCCGGCGCGGACCAGCTTTTCCCCCTCGGCCAGCCGGCGCGGCACCGAAAGGATCAGCGCCATCACCATATCGGCGGTGTCATCCGTCAGCACGCCCGGCGTGTTGGTGACCACGACATTGGCGGCGCGAGCGGCGCCCAGATCGATATGATCGACACCGACACCGAAATTCGCCAGCAATTTCATGCGAACCTTGCCGGCGAACACGCCGGCGTCAACACGGTCCGTCACCGTTGCCACCAGCACGTCACAACGGCCGGCAGCATCGGCCAGTTGCGCCTGGGTGAGCGCGGCATCGGTCAGGTTGAGTTCGATGTCGAACAGTTCGGCCATGCGGGTTTCCACCGCCTGCGGCAGGCGCCGGGTGACGATGACCTTTGGACGGGGACGGGCGCTTGCCATGCGGCAAAGGGTTGCCCCTTGCGCGGTGTTGCGTCAAGAGTCTGCGCGTGCGTATCGCCCTGCCTTTGATCTTGTTGCTGCTGGTGGAACCGGCGGTTGCCGCTGTCACCGAACGCGCCGATGGCACCACGACCCTGCCGGTGCCGCGCTTTGTTTCGCTGAAATCCAATTCGGCGATGATGCGCACCGGGCCGGATGACCGACGATTCCCCATCGCCTGGGAGTATAAACGCAAGGGCCTGCCGATGGAGGTGCTGCGCGAATATGGCCTTTGGCGGCAGGTGCGCGATCCTGATGGCACCATCGGCTGGATGAACAAATCGCTGTTGGAGGGGCAACGCACCGGAATCGTGATGGGCGACGAACGGACGCTGTTCACATCCCCCGATCTGCAATCCCGCGTCGCCTGGCGGATCGCACCAGGGGCCGTGGTCACGATCACCCTGTGCGAAAATGTCTGGTGCCGGGTGTCGAACGGCGGGCGGTCAGGCTTTATCCTGCGCACCCAGATCTGGGGCACCTATCCGAATGAAGTGATCGGCGGATAGGGCGAAGCTGCCTCCAACGGCTGGAGGCGCTTTATAGCCAAAATCAATTCGCCCGTTCTGGCCTCACACCCGCATCGGCATCAGCACATACAGCGCCTTGCTGTCATCGCTTTCGCGGATCAACGTCGGCGCGGCAGCGTCGGACAAATGCACATCGACCGATGTGCTGCTGACCTGGGCCAGGATATCGAGCAGGTAGCGATAGTTGAAGCCGACTTCGAATTCCGGTGAGGTATAATCGGCTGGCACATCTTCGGCGGCGGTGCCGTTTTCGGGGCTGGTGACCGACAGCGTCACCTTGTCATGGCCCAGCGCCATTTTGACGGCGCGGGTTTTTTCGGTGGTGGCGATGGCGGCAACGCGGTCCACGCCTTCAGACAGGCTTTTGGTATCGATTTTCAGCAGGCGATCATTGGCAGTGGGAATGACGCGGCTGTAGTCGGGGAAAGTGCCATCGATGAGTTTCGAGGTGAGAACTGCCTCTTCTGAAAAGCGGAAGCGGATTTTCGAGGTCGACAGCGAAATCTGCACCAGCGTGTCGTCGCTATATTCATCGAGCAACTTGCGGACTTCGCCGACGCATTTGCGCGGGATGATGACGCCGGGCATGTTTGCCGCACCTTCGGGCAGGTCGATCTCGATCCGCGCCAGGCGGTGACCATCGGTTGCGACGGCGCGCAATTTGGGCGACGCACCTTCGACGGCATGAACATAGATGCCGTTGAGATAATAACGGGTTTCCTCGGTCGAAATCGCAAAGCGGGTGCTGTCGATCAACTCTTTCAGCTCCGCGGCCTTCAGCGAAAACACCGTCGGCAATTCGGTTTCGGCAATCACCGGGAAATCATCGCGCTTTAATGTGGCAAGGCTGAAGCGCGACCGGTTGGCGACGACGGTCATCTTGTCACCGGCGACGGCCAGTTCAACCTGGCTGCCATCGGACAATTTGCGGACGATATCGAACAGCGTGTGGGCGGAAACCGTCGTGGCGCCGTTCAGATCGATGGTTGCCGGAATGGTTTCAACGACCTGCAGATCAAGATCGGTGGCCATCAGGCGCAGGCCATCGGCGCGCGCCTCGATCAGCACGTTGGACAGGATCGGGATGGTGTTGCGGCGTTCGACCACCGATTGGATGTGTGCCAGACACTTCAGCAGCGTTGCGCGTTCTACCGTCGCCTTCATCGATGATCCTTGCCCATGCGGATTTTCATTCTCGCCGCCGACTATAGCGAGGTTGGCGCGCGGTGGTAGTGGCGAAGTGAAATCGGGCTGCTATGAACCTTGGCATGGATATTATTCTCGCTCGCCACGCCGAAACCGTCTTCAACGCTGCCGCGCGGATGCAGGGCCATATGGGTCACACGCCGCTGACCCGTGCCGGCATTGGCCAGGCAGAGAT
The DNA here is from genome assembly GCA_038228305.1 of Sphingomonadales bacterium. Taxonomy (GTDB): domain Bacteria; phylum Pseudomonadota; class Alphaproteobacteria; order Sphingomonadales; family Sphingomonadaceae; genus Sandarakinorhabdus. The sequence goes on from JBBRPI010000006.1 coordinate 129,310, forward strand.
GATGGGCGCGGCGCTGGCCGATGTGCTGGGGCAGGCGCCAGACCGGGATTTGTGGGTTTCACCATCCGGCCGCACGCAGCAGACGGCGGCGATTGTTGGTGAGCATCTGGGGCTGCCGTTTTTTGATTGGCGACAGGATGAACGGCTGCTCGAAATCGATGTCGGCGATTGGGAGGGGCGATATTATGCCGATATCGTCGCCGAAATCGGCCCGATTGTGGATACGAACCGCCGGCTGTTCAGCGTGCCGGCGCCGAATGGCGAATGGTTCCCGGCGATTGCGGCGCGGCTGCAATCCTGGCTTGCCCAGCTTGATCCCGCCCGCCCGGTGCTGGCGATCAGCCATGGCATCACCGCCAGGGTGCTGCGCGGGCTGCTCGCCGGCGGCGATGACTGGCATGGGGTAAGGGTTGCCGCCGATGCGCCGCAAGGCACGGTGTTTCGCATCGTCAATGGTGTCGAATCGGTGCTGCTGACCGGGACCGGGGCGCAAAGTGCGCGGGCGGCCTGAGGCGTTACAAAAAGGATTTTGATCATGTCGCAGTCTGATCCCGTCGTTATCACCGGTTTTGCCCGCACCCCGATGGGCGGATTTCAGGGGGCGCTGGGCAGCGTTTCGGCAACAGCGCTGGGGGCTGCCGCCGTCAAGGCTGCGGTGGCACGATCGAGGGTTGATCCGGCCAAGGTCGAGCAGATTTTCATGGGTTGTGTGCTGCCGGCGGGTCTTGGGCAGGCCCCGGCACGGCAAGCGGCGCTGGGCGCCGGGCTGCCGCTGTCAGTCGAGGCAACCACCGTCAACAAGATGTGCGGATCGGGAATGCAGGCGACGATCATGGCGCATGACGCGCTGCTGGCGGGCACGGCCGAAATCATCATCGCCGGCGGCATGGAGAGCATGTCCAATGCCCCCTATCTGCTGGTGAAGCATCGCGCCGGCGCCCGCATCGGCCATGATGCCGTCAAGGATTCGATGTACCTGGATGGGCTGGAGGATGCCTATGATCCAGGCCGGCTGATGGGGTCGTTTGCCGAAGACAGCGCCCGCGATTACCAATTCACCCGCGCTGCCCAGGATGAGTTCGCGCTGGAGAGCCTCGCTCGGGCCAGCGCCGCCATCGCATCGGGGGCGTTTGATGATGAGGTGACGCCGGTGACGGTGCCGAGGCGCGGCGGCGATACAATCGTCGCAATCGATGAACAGCCGGGCAAGGCCCGGCCCGACAAGATTGCGGGGCTGAAACCTGCGTTTGCCACGGACGGCACTATTACCGCCGCCAATGCCTCATCAATTTCCGATGGGGCGGCGGCGTTGGTGCTCACCCGCGCCAGTGTGGCGGCGCGCGATGGCCTGACGGTGCGGGCGCGGATTGTCGCCCATGCCGCCCATGCCCATGAACCCGGCAAATTCACGACAGCGCCGGTGCCGGCGATCGAAAAACTGCTCGCCAAAGCCGGCTGGACGATTGCCGATGTCGATCTGTTCGAAATCAATGAGGCGTTTGCGACGGTGGCAATGATCGCCATGCACGATCTGGGTATTCCGCGCGCGAAACTGAACATCCATGGCGGCGCGACGGCGCTCGGCCATCCCATTGGCGCATCGGGCGCGCGCATCATCGCCACGCTGGTCGCGGCGCTGGAACGGACGGGCGGCAAGCGCGGCATTGCAGCGCTGTGCATCGGCGGCGGCGAGGCAACGGCGATTGCGGTGGCGCTGCCGTAGCGCGACTTATCCCCGTTATCCTTGTTATCCACAGGGCCAAACCCGCATTTTCCGCTATGCCGACTCGGGCGCAGGTGAGACACTTCATCTGTAGCCGGGAATTGAGCGGGGCCGCAAAGCCCAAGGATAAGAAACGGTTATAGCCAGGCGCAGGCACAATTTACGGTTTCGGCCGGGAATTGCAACGGCGGCGATTGGCTGGGTCGGCCCACAAGGCCAGGCACCACGCGGTTCTTTGAAGGGACCGGGAGGAGGGCCAGCCGAGCGACCGATCCGGTGGTGACGCGCAAGGCCAGCAATGGACCGGAACGAAGCCGCGAAAGTGCCGTGATCTGATCAGGCACGCGTTCGCTCGACGCCGCAAGGCCAGGGCAGCGCGACACCGATCAAGGCATCATTGATCGCAAGACCAATGATCTTAGGGCACGACACAGTGGCGGCCGGTGGCGACACCGGCCGCCATTTTGCTGTTTGGGGTAACCAGCAACGACCGCCGAACCTGCGACAATCGTGCGGTTGCGCTTTAGGCGGCCAATCCCGACTTGGGTGGCAACAGGCCGCACGTCGCCGGCCGGGGAGAATACGCCGATGGACGATGATGATTATGGCGCGGGCCGGCCGGCACCGCACGTTGAACCGATTCCGCAGAATGAAGCGGAGGACGCTGTCCGCGCCCTGATCCGCTGGGCCGGTGACGATCCTGCCCGCGAAGGCCTGCTGGAAACCCCTGCACGCGTCGCGCGAGCCTATCGCGAATATTTCCGCGGCTATCAGGAAGACCCCGGCGTCCATTTGTCAAAAACCTTTGGCGAAGTCGGCGGCTATGATGAAATCGTCATCCTGCGCGACATTCCATTCCAATCGCATTGCGAACACCATATGGCGCCGATCATCGGCAAGGCGCACATCGCCTATCTGCCCAAGAAACGCGTCGTCGGCATTTCGAAACTGGCGCGGGTGCTGCAGGGCTTTGCCAAGCGATTGCAGGTGCAGGAGCGGCTGACCGCAGAAGTTGCCGATTGCATCCAGAAACACCTTGATCCGGTTGGTGTCGCCGTGGTGATCGAGGCAACGCACGCCTGCATGAGCGCACGCGGCGTGATGACATCGGGGGTGACGATGACCACCAGCCGCATGATGGGCGTTTTCCGCGACGATGACCGCAGCCGCAAGGAAGTGTTGAGCTTGATGGGCAAGGGCTGATAAGACCCCGGACAGGCTGGGGAGGCGGAATGCAGACAAAGATCATCTTGAGCGTGATCGGCAGCGATCGGCCGGGCCTGACCGGCGCCCTCGCCGATGCGGTGCTCGCCGCCGGCGGCAACTGGCTGGACAGTCATTTGTCACGGCTGGGGGGCAAATATGTCGGTTCCGTTCTCGTCGAAATCCCCGCCGATGGACTGGCGCAGCTTCGCGCCGCGATTGCCCAGATCGATGATATTGGCCTCACCGTCGAAATTGTCGCAGCGGGAGACGCTGAACCAGCGGGGGAGCTACTCAGCCTGTCGATCGTCGGCCAGGACCGGCCCGGGATCGTGCGGGAAGTGACCACTGCGCTGGCGGCGCTGCATGTCAACATCGAACGCCTGCAATCAACAACTGAGGCCACCGCCTGGTCGGGCGGGCAATTGTTCAAGGCCGATCTTTTGCTACGCCTGCCACCGGGTGTGATACGCGCAGCGGTGCAGGCGGCGCTTGAGGGAATTTCGGGCGAAATCATGGTGGATTTCGCCGGGGGCTGACGGAGCGTCACGCTTGGGGCATTTTGCCCTGACCTCAAGCCTTAACAATTCGCGCAGCCTGCCCTATACACATCGCATCATTCGATTGGGGGCACGGCAACATGGCGAATATTCTGGGCAATCTTAACCGGGCGCTGCTGCTCGGCGCGGCGCTGTTGTTCCTGGTCATCGTCGCTTTTCACGGCGGTGAAATCGGCGCCAACTGGTTTGGCTGGTTCCTGCGCTTTGCCCATGTGCTGGCCGGCATTCTGTGGATCGGCCTGCTGTATTATTTCAATTTCGTGCAGATTCCGACGATGCCAAAGGTGCCGGCGGAACTGAAACCCGCAGTATCGAAATATATCGCACCCGAGGCCTTGTTCTGGTTCCGCTGGTCGGCGATCGCCACCATGGTGCTGGGCCTGTCCATCGCCGGTGCGCCGCCGCAGCTTTATTTGGTGCAGGCGCTGACGTTTCAGGCGCCGTATCGTCTGATCGGGCTGGGCATGTGGCTGGGCATCATCATGGCCGCCAACGTCTGGATGTTCATCTGGCCGGCACAGAAAATCGCGCTGGGCATTGTCGATGCCAATCCCGATGCAAAGGCCGCCGCCGCGAAAAAGGCGATGCTGTTCAGCCGCACCAATTTCGTGCTCAGCTTTCCGATGCTGTATTGCATGGTCACCACCTATGGCATCGGGCGGTAACTACACCTTTAGCGGCATCAGCCCGATTCCCTGCCCCGGTGCGCAATCCGGCAATTCGGCATAGCGCACCCGGCGACCATCGCGGCTGACCCAGATGCGCAGCGATGCGAATTCCGCGCAGGGGCGGTAGCGCCAGCGGAATTCCCAGCCATCGGCCCAGATTTTCATCTCACGCGGGGTGAAATTGCGCACTGGTTCGCCGCTGCCGCGGCTGTATTGCAACGCCATGCGATCGGCGATGCCGGTGGCGGTTTTGGCGTCGATGTCTTGGTGGAACAGCCCCAGCCCGATCGCCGCCGCCAATGACAGTGCGATACCGGCCAGGATGAGGCGGCGAAGGGTGACGCCAGACAGTGCGGCCACCCGCGATCAGCCCCGTTCCGAATAGGCGGCGAGCGGGATCGGCATGCCGGTCTGCCGCAGCAACGCCTGGCGCCGGAAAAACCGCAGTAGCCCCGATGCCCCCATCCGCGACGGCCCCAGGCCTGACAGGCCAAAACTGGATTTTTCAGCGTCGCCGATGATCGATGTCAGCGCGCCATCGTTGATCGACACGGCGCCGGCGTTCAGGCGGATGGCGATGCTTTCCGCCTCGGCCACCGTGCCGGCGATGACAGCGGCCGACAGCCCGAATTCGCTGGCATTGGCCTGGGCAATGGCATCCTCTACCGTATCAAAGGCGATCACCGGAATGACCGGCCCGAATGTTTCATCGGTCATCACCATCATGTCGGCAGTGATGCCGGTGATGACGGTGGGGCGCAACCATTTGCCGCCATGATCCTCCACCGTGCCGCCGGTGTGCACCACAGCTCCCTTGGCCAGCGCATCGTCGATCTGGGCGGCAACGATATTGGCCTGGCGGGCAAAGATGAACGGGCCGATTTCGCCATGGCCGATGTCAGGGTGGTTGATGCTGACGGCGCCGGCCAGCCGTACCAGTTCGGTAAGGAACACCGCATGGATGTCGCGCGCCACATAGACGCGCTCGATCGATTGGCAGGCCTGGCCGGTGGCGACAACCGAAGCGCGCAAGGCGATGGCAGCGGCCGCAACCGGATCGGCGCTGGCCAGCACCAGCATCGGATCCTTGCCGCCCAGTTCCAGGCTGGCGGGGATAAAGGCGCGCGCCGCTGCCTCCCCCACCTTGCGCCCGGTGGCAACCGACCCGGTAAAGGCGATGTAATCGACCGCGCCGACCAGCGCCGCACCGGTTTCGCCATCGCCCTCGATCACCGCAAACACGCTGGCCATTGCCGGCACACTGGCGATGGCGGCCATTAACGGCCGGATGAAGCGCGGTGTGACTTCGGATGGCTTGACGATCACCGCACAGCCCGCCGCCAAGGCCGGAATCGCATCGATCATCGCCAGAGTCAGCGGAAAATTCCAGGGGCTGATGATGCCGACCAGCGGAAACGGGTGCAGGCGCGTGCCGGCGGTGACGGATGGCAACGCGGTCGGCGTGCGAGCGCCTTCGATGCCCGCAATCAGCCCCGGTGCCTCCCGCGTCCAGCGCGTCACCATGCCCTTGATGCCGTCCAGTTCGATGCCTGAAATGGTGCGCCGGCCGGTGTCCAGCGTCAGCGCGGCGGTGATCGCATCGGCATTGTCGGTCAGCGCGGTCACAAACGCCCCCAGCGCCTCCAGCCGCGAATCGAGCGACAGCGCCGCCCAGGCCGGCTGCGCGGCCCGCAACCGCGCCGCGAGCGTGGTGACGCCGCCGGCATCCAGCGGTTCGATATGATAATCGGGCTGCCCGGTTCGCGGGTTGGTGACGCCAAGGGTGCGGAAAAGCGGTTGGGAAGCCATGACTGATGGTTCTAGGCGATCGCCGATGCCAAGCCTAGATGCTGAACAAACGGATCAAAATCCCGGGTGGAATACAGCAAGGTCAGGCCATCGATGATGCAGCGCGTGGCGATCAGTGTGTCGATGGCCTTGCGAACCGCAATGGCCCGCAGTCGCAGGCTGCGATAATTCCTGGCTGCCGCAACCGCAACATCATGGCCACCGATGCGAATCGCCGGGAACCGCGACATCAGGTCAAGCGCCTTGCGAAATTCGGCATCATTGGTGAATCCGTGCAGAACTTTGACACCAATCAGATCGCCGACACTGATGCGCCTTTCGCCGAGCATTCCATCCAGCCGGTCGATCGTTGGCAGGCGTTCCAGTGTCGATTTCGCGCCGCCAAGACCGGGGAACGACCGCTCGATCATGGGTGATGTTTCACTATGAAATTTGGATGCGGGGGAGGATCGCCCAGCGCGTGGCTCTTGCAAAAAACGCAGCGTATGGAAACAAGCGCCACGGGCAGCAGTAACACAGCCGGATAGTGCACCGTGCAATACCGGAGCGACGTGCGGTTCAAGCCCCAGCCGCTGCCCACCGATATTCATGTCGGGACACTACCCGGTTGCCTTGCGCGTTGACAGCGCAGGACACTTCCCCTATCGACCCGCCTTCGTTCGGCAGGGCTTTTCCCGAGTCCCGCTGCCATTTCGATTAGACTTCAAGGTTCCAAACGATGTTCGCAGTTGTGCGCACCGGCGGCAAACAATATCGGGTCGCCACCGATGACACCATCCTCGTTGAAAAGATCGAGGGCGAAGCCGGCGCCAGCATCACGCTGGAAACGCTGATGTTCGGCGATGGCGGTGCGATCACCACCGGCGGCACTGTGACAGCCCGGATCGTTGAACAGACCAAGGCCGACAAGGTCATTATTTTCAAAAAACGCCGTCGCCACAATTATCGCCGCAAGAACGGTCATCGCCAGCAGCTGACCGTGCTCAAGATCACTTCAGTAGGTTAAGGCACCATGGCACATAAGAAAGCAGGCGGTTCATCCCGCAACGGCCGCGATTCGGCCGGTCGTCGTTTGGGCGTAAAGCGTTTTGGCGGTGAAGCGGTCAAGGCCGGTACCATCATCGTTCGCCAGCGCGGCACCCGCGTTCACCCCGGCCGAAATGTCGGCCTGGGCGTTGATCACACCATTTATGCGACGATCGAAGGTGCCGTTGTCTTCCACGAAGGCAAATTGGGCCGCAAATACGTCAGCGTTGACGTGGTGCAGCCGCAGGCCATCGCCGCCGAATAGGCGCCACCGGCCTTCGCCCAAGTTTTGAAAGGGGGAGCCGGGAGACTGGCTCCCCCTTTTGCTTTGAATCGATTACGCCATGCAGTTCCTCGACCAGGCCAAGATTTTCGTATCGTCGGGCGCCGGCGGTGATGGGTCTGTGTCGTTCCGCCGCGAAAAATTCGTCGAATATGGCGGGCCCGATGGCGGCGATGGCGGCAAGGGCGGCGACGTGATTTTTCAGGCGGTTGAAGGCCTGAACACCCTGATCGATTTTCGCTACGCGCAGCATTTCAAGGCCGGCCGCGGGGCGCATGGCATGGGCCGCAATCGCACCGGGCCGGGCGCCGACGACATGCTGATCAAGGTGCCGGTGGGAACGCAAATCCTGGCCGATGATGACGAACGCACGCTTGTCGCCGATATGACCCGGCCGGGCCAGCGCGTCGCCCTGCTGCGCGGCGGTGATGGCGGCAAGGGCAACAGCCATTACAAGACCAGCACCAACCGCGCGCCTCGCCAGTTTCAGCCCGGATTTCCCGGCGGTGAAATGTGGCTGTGGCTGCGGCTGAAACTGCTGGCCGACGCGGGGCTTTTGGGGGCACCAAACGCTGGCAAATCGACATTCATCAATGCCGTGTCGAATGCCGGGGCAAAGGTTGGCGCCTATCCGTTCACCACGTTGAAACCGCAATTGGGTGTTGTTGGCCACAAGGGCAAGGAACTGGTGATGGCCGATATTCCGGGCCTGATCGCCGGGGCAGCCGAAGGTGTTGGGATTGGTGACCGCTTTCTGGGCCATATCGAACGCTGCCGGGTGTTGCTGCACCTGGTCGATGCGAGTGCAGCCGCGCCGGTCAAGGCCTGGCGGACGGTTCGCGATGAACTGGAGGCCTATGGCGGCGGCCTGACCGAAAAGCCCGAGATTCTGGCGCTGTCAAAGGCCGATCTGGTCAGCGCGTCAGGGTTGGCAGCGAAACAGCGCGCGCTGGAAAAGGCCAGCGGCCAGCAGGTGTTTGTCTTTTCGGCTGCGACGCGCATGGGGCTGGATGCGGTGCTGGATGCGCTGATCGAGCTTGCCGGCCGCGATGCCGCGACCATCGAAGCGGAGAAGCGGGAATGGACGCCGCTATAAGCCCCACTGATCGCTTCGCTCCGACCGGCTGCGCGCGTCTGGTGGTCAAAATCGGATCATCGCTGCTCGTTGACAGCGCCGGTGCGGTGCGGCGCGACTGGCTGGCCAGCGTCGTTGCCGATGTGGCGGCGCGGCGTGGCCAGGGCCAGCAGATTGTCATCGTCTCATCGGGCGCCATCGCGCTGGGTGCCAAACGCCTGAAGCTGGAACGCGGCGGCCGCGCGTCGCTGGAGGACGCACAGGCCGCCGCCGCCGTTGGCCAGGTGGCGCTGAGCGCGGTTTGGGAAGCGTTGCTTGCCGGCGCCGGGTTGACGATGGCGCAGGTGCTGTTGACGCTGGGCGATCTGGAGGATCGACGGCGGTATCTGAATGTGTCGGCCACCATCGATAGGCTGCTGGCGCTGGGCGCGGTGCCGGTGTTGAATGAAAATGACACGGTGGCGACGACGGAGATCCGGTTTGGTGACAATGATCGCCTGGCGGCACGGGCCGGGCAAGCCGTCGGTGCCGGCGGGGTGATCCTGCTTAGCGATGTCGATGGGCTTTACACTGCCAATCCGGCGCGCGACCCCGCGGCCGAACTGGTGCCCGTCGTGCTGAAATTGACCGCAGAAATTGAAGCGATGGCCGATGGCGGCAGTGCATCGGGCCTTGGTTCGGGCGGCATGGCGGCAAAACTGGCGGCGGCGAAAATTGCCGGGGCGGCGGGGATTCATCTGGCGATTGCCGATGGCCGCATTGAACATCCATTGGCGCGTTTTGCCAGCACCGGGCGCGGCACGGTGTTTGTGGCGGGTGACGGTGCGCGGGCCAAAAAGGCCTGGCTGGCCGGGCGATTGACGGTGCACGGTACGCTGACGGTCGATGCCGGTGCGGCGGCGGCGCTGCGGCGCGGCAACAGCCTGCTCGCGGCGGGCGTGACGGCGGTGGAGGGGCGGTTTTCCCGCGGCGATGTCGTGGCGGTGGCCGGGCCGGATGGCGTCATCGGGCGCGGCCTGTCGGGCTATGATGCGGCGGACGCGATGACGATCAAGGGCCTGCGCAATGATGTGCAAGCCGCAGCGCTGGGCTATGCGCCGCGTGCTGCGATGGTCCATGCCGATCATCTGGTGCTGCTGTGATTGCGGACATGGCCCGCGCGGCGCGGGCGGCGGTTGCGCTGCTGGCACAGGCCCCGACGGTGCAAAAGGCCCGCGCCATCACCACCGCCGCCGCGACCATCCGGGCGCGATCCGCCGATCTGCTGGCCGCCAACGCCGATGATGTTGCCGCTGCCCGGGCCAAGGGCGTGGCAGAATCGCTGATCGATCGTCTGGCGTTAACGGCGGCGCGTATCGAAGGTATTGCCGCCGGGCTGGACATTGTTGCGGCACTGCCAGACCCGGTCGGTGAAACCATAAAAGCCTGGGACCAGCCAAACGGCCTGCATTTTGAACGGGTGCGCGTGCCGCTGGGCGTGATCGGCATCATCTATGAGGCGCGGCCCGGCGTGACGGCCGATGCGGCAGCGCTGTGCCTGATGGCCGGCAATGCCTGCCTGCTGCGCGGTGGATCCGAGGCGGCGCTGAGCAATCGCGTGTTGCTCGATTGCGTCGCCGCCGGGCTGACGGCGGCGGATTTGCCGGCGGCGGCGGTGCAGATGGTGCCGGCGGGTGATCGGGCGCTGGTCGGCGACATGCTCGCCGCGCATGGCCTGATCGATGTCATCATCCCGCGCGGCGGCAAGGGACTGGTGGCGCGGGTGCAGGCCGAAGCGCGGGTGCCGGTGCTGGCACATCTGGATGGTATCAACCATGTTTATGTCGATGCCAGCGCCGATCTGGCGATGGCGGCGGCGATCGTCGTCAATTCCAAGCTGCGACGGACCGCGGTGTGCGGCGCAATGGAGACCTTGCTCATCGACCGGGCGGCACCGCCGGGGCTGGCACGCGGTGTCATCGCGGCGCTGGCCGACGCCGGCTGCGAAATTCGCGGCGACGCAGGCGTGCTGGCGCTGGAACCGCGCGCCGTCGCGGCAACACCCCAGGCGTGGGACAGTGAATATCTCGATGCCATCGCCTCGGCTGCGTTCGTCGATGGCGTGGATGGCGCCATCGCCCATATCGCCCGCCACGGTTCCGCCCACACCGATGCGATTGTCGCCCAGGATGCAGCGGTCGCGGCGCAGTTTCTGGGCGCGGTCGATAGCGCCATCGTGCTCTGGAATGCCTCCACCCAATATGCCGATGGCGGCGAATTCGGTTTCGGCGCCGAAATCGGCATTGCCACCGGTCGCCTCCACGCACGCGGCCCGGTGGCGCTGGAAGGGCTGACGACGCACAAGACCCGGGTGACAGGCACCGGGCAAGTGCGCGGCTGAATTGGCAAAGCGCGCGGAATCGAGTAAGTTCAATGCATGATCACCCGCCCCGCCCCGGTGCCCGATGCTGAAGACAGCGACAAAGCCATTGATCAGGATGCGATCAGCCCAAATGAAGGCGCCTTCATGCAGGTGGGGACCGATGACCTGGCTAGCGGCAATATCGTATCCCACAGCAAAGTAATGGCTGAATTCGGGCGGTTGCACGAAAAATACGCCGGTCGGTGACAATAGTATCAAGATCGCGGGCGTCTTTGGCCGACATCTGCCGTATCGAAAACTGGCACCCATGAAGCGCGTTGGCTTGCTCGGCGGCTCGTTCAACCCCGCCCATGCCGGGCATCGGCTGATCAGCCTTGAGGCGCTGCGCCTGCTCGGGCTGGATGAAATCTGGTGGCTGGTATCACCGCAGAATCCGCTGAAACCCATAGCTGGCATGGCGCCATTGGCGGCGCGACTGGCATCGGCACAGGCGGCAGCGGATGACGCGCGCATCCGCCCGATGGCGATCGAGGCAGAGCTTGGCACCGTTTACACGGTCGATACCACCGCCGCGCTCAAACGCCGTTTCCCCGGCAATCGCTTCATCTGGCTGATGGGGGCCGATATATTGCCCGATATGCACCGCTGGCGGCGCTGGCAGGCCCTTGCGCGCGCGCTGCCGATTGCCGTGCTGGCGCGAGCGGGTGACAATGTTCCTGCACCGGCAATGCATTGGTTGGCGCGCTGGCAACGGCCGGTGGCGCAGGATTGGCCGCACTGGCCGCTACCGGCAATCACATTCCTGGGCAACGTCGAAACCCCTGAATCGGCAACCGAAATCCGCGCCGCCAATCCGCATTGGGCGGCGGACACAAAAACTGCTATGGACGATCCGGTAGTAGATTTGGGACGATAGTTTTGACGACGACAACCGCCGCTGAAGTGGCAAATACCGCCCGCATCGATGCGCATATCGAGGCGCTGCACAATATGGTGATGCAATCGCTGGACGATGATCAAGCTGTCGAGGTGGTATCGATCCCGCTCGCCGGCAAAACCAGCATTGCCGATTACATGGTGATTGCCAGCGGCAAGTCCGGCCGCCAGGTGGCATCGATGGCGCAAAAAATCGCCGAGAAGGTAAAGCAGGATTTCGGCCGCCCGGCGCGCATCCAGGGCCTGCCGACCGCTGATTGGGTGCTGATCGATGCCGGCGATGTCATCGTCCACATCTTCCGCCCGGAAGTTCGACAATTCTACAATCTGGAACGCATGTGGGCGTTTGATTCCGAACCGAACAAGGGCGAACCCCGCATGGGCGATTTGCGCGATCGTGATCCAAAACTGGGCGACCCGCGCAAGCTGGCGTGACGTGAATTCCCGCATCGTCAGGCCAGCGCAGGCCGGCATCCATTGTCGGGCCACGGGCTGATTGTGGCAATCCATGACAACCGCATTGCCGAAATCCCGGCTCTCAATTGGTTGCAGCCGGCCTTTCGTCCGGCAGTGGCTGCCAGCCTTGGCTGCCATGACGGGGTTGGCAGATCATATCTGCCGCCACGACCAGCCTAGTGAAGCTCCACATCATCGCCCGCGGCCGTATCGGTGCGTCGGCGGAGGCGGACCTCGTCGATCGCTATGCCAAGCGGCTGCGCGGTGATCTGACAATCACCGAAATCAGCGAAACCGCCCCCTGGCCGAAATTCGATGGCGGGCGGACCGTGGTGCTCGATGAAACCGGGCGCGATCTGGCCTCCACCGCGCTTGCCGAACGCCTGCGTGCCTGGCGCGACGATGGCGTGCGTGAGGTGCGGTTCCTGATCGGTGCCGCAGATGGCCATGATGCAAGCACCCGCGACGGTGCCGACCTGCTTTTCAGCCTGGGCAAGGCAACCTGGCCGCACATGCTGGCCCGCGCCATGCTGGCCGAACAGCTTTATCGCGCCACGACGATCATCGCCGGGCACCCGTACCACCGCGACGGCTGACTGCGTCGCGGCCAAGGCTGACCGCGTCGCTTCAAAGGCTGACCGCCAAACAGGGCGCACCGGGGAACGGCCAAGCTGCTGCTCGACATTTACAGCCATATAGGTTACATCCGCGACCTTATCGGAAGCGGAATTCATGTGCTGTGCAAATCGGAAAGTCAGTGTTTTGGCTCCTGGGGCTAACTTTCCGCGCCTGGCCAGGGTGGGTGGGCCGGCTCGGAAAGCCGGTATTTTGCCCCCTGGGGCACAGTTTGCGCGTGTGACGCCATGCCGCTTGCGGCGGCGCGGGTCGGCGCAATGGTCAGGAATCAGGTCTTTCACACGAACTTTCGGGGCCGAAATGCCATTTTCGCACGCCCGAATCCTCCCGAAACGCCCCGAATCCGCTCGAGGCCGCACCGAAACGCTGCTGTACGCACCCTGTTCAAGCGCCACCAGTCTGCTATCATTACAGTTCGTGTTGTCCAAAGGCCGATGCTTGAAATGTCGCCACGCTGGAAAATTGCCCTGCCATTGCTCGCACTTGCAGCGATTCCGACTGCGGTTACCGTGCGCGCTGCGGCGGAAAGTGACACTTACAAGCAGCTCGACACACTGATGGACGTATTTGAGCGCGTGCGCAGCGATTATGTCGATAAAACCGATGACAAGAAGCTGATCGAGGGTGCCATCACCGGCATGCTGGCCAGTCTGGACCCGCATTCATCGTATCTTGACGCCCGCGATTTCGCCAATATGCGCCAGACCACCGATGGTGAATATGGCGGCTTGGGCCTGACCGTGACCACCGAAGACGGTGCGGTAAAGGTGGTTGCGCCCACCGATGACACGCCGGCGGCGCGGGCCGGCATCAAATCCGGCGATTACATTACCCATCTGAACGGCGAACTGATTTACGGCACCACGCTACAGGATGCGGTAGACAAGATGCGCGGCGCGCCGGGCACCACTGTCAATTTGACGATCGTGCGCGAAGGCGCCACCAAGCCGCTGGATTTCAGCATGAAACGTGAGGTCATCCAGATCAAACCGGTGAAATTTGAAACGCGCGGCCCGGTTGGCGTCATCCGCATTTCGACGTTCAACAAACAGACCGGTGACGCGACCAAGGCCGCAATTGCCAGCATTGAAAAGAAACTGGGCAGCGGTGTAGCCGGCTATGTCGTCGATTTGCGATCTAACCCCGGCGGGCTGCTCGATCAGGCGATCGATGTGAGCGACGTGTTCCTGGACAAGGGCGAAATCGTTTCGCAACGTGGTCGTACCAAGAATGATATTCAGCGCTATTACGCCAAATCCGGCGATCTGACCAATGGCAAACCCATCGTTGTGCTGGTTGACGAAGGCTCGGCTTCGGCAGCCGAAATCGTCGCCGGGGCGTTGCAGGATCAGCGCCGGGCGATCGTGCTGGGCCAACGCAGTTTCGGCAAAGGCAGCGTGCAGACGCTGATCCCGTTATCGGCCGATACCGCGCTGCGGCTGACCACTGCCCGTTATTTCACGCCATCGGGCCGCAGCGTGCAGGAAAACGGGATCGAACCCGATGTCCAGGTGCCGCAATTGTCCGACGCCAGCCGTGCCGACCGGCCACGGCTGCGTGAAGCAGATTTGCGCAAGCATCTGATCAACGAAATCAAGGATGGCACCGAAAAGATCGTTGAAAACGACAACAAGTCCGATCCACGCTTTGTTGCGACGCCAGAGGCACTGAAAAAGGCCGGAATCGTCGATTTCCAGCTCGATTACGCGACAAAATTGCTGACGCGGCTGGCACCCTCTGCTCCGGTGCAGACGGCTGCGGTGACCATTGGCAGGGCGATTTCACAGAAATAATTGCAGGTGCTGGCCTGCCCGCCTAAGGGGCAGCATCGCTGACGAACGGAATGGGGATCGCAGGTGTTGCGCAAACTCTACGATTGGATTTTGGCGCGCGCCGCCAGCCCGCGGGCGGAGCTGTGGCTGGCGGTGATCAGTTTTGTCGATGGCGCAATCCTGCCGCTGCCGCCGGAAATGCTGCAAATTCCGATGGCGATCAGCCGGCCAGCGGCGGCACCGCGGGTGGCCTTGATCGGCGCGCTGTCATCGGCTGCCGGCGCCCTGGCCGGCTATGCGGTGGGGCTGTTGTTTTACACCCAATTGGCGGTGCCGCTGCTGACCATCACCGGGCATCTGGAAAAATTTCAGGAATTTCTGCACGCCGTCGGCCAGAATTCCCTGCTGTGGCCGTTGGCATTTTGCGTAACCCCGCAATTGGCGGCGATGGCCGCAGGCACGGTGCCGCTGGGGCTGGCGGCGACTGTCGCTGGGTCGATCATCGGCCGTGGCAGCCGGTTTCTGATCGTGGCGCTGCTTCTCAAATATTTCGGCAAGACGGCGCAGGCGATCATCGAACGCTATTTCCACATCGTCGCACTGGCGGTGGCCGGGCTGATCGCGGCGTTTGTGCTGGTCAAATATGCGTTCTGATCGGCTGACCACGGCTTTGTTGCTGATCGGCCCGGCGGCATTGCTGTGCGGCGCGCTGGGTTTTCAATATATTGGCGGGTTGCACCCCTGTGAGATGTGCATGTGGCAACGCTGGGCACTGGTGGCGGCCCTGGGTCTCGCGCTGGCCGCATGGGCGCTGGGCAGCCGCGCAGTGCTGGCGCTGGCCGCACTGGCGGTGCTGGTCGGCGCGGGTATCGCCGCCTATCATGCCGGGGTCGAACAGCATTGGTGGCCGGGGTTCACCACCTGTACCGCTTCGATCATCAGCGGATCATCGGCCGATATGCTCAGCCAGATCCTCGCCCAGCCACTGGTGCGCTGCGACGCCATCGCATGGTCCCTGTTCGGCATTTCCATGGCAGGATGGAACGCAATGATTTCGACCTTGATCGGAGGCACGGCGCTATGGCGGCTGAAAACGGCATGAGACATTTGCCCGGCAATGCGCACGTCGATACCGCGCCGATGGTGCGTGTCGACCAGGCCGGCGAATATGGCGCGGCGCGGATTTATGCGGGGCAACTGGCGGTTATGAGCGGCCGCAATCGTGTGGCCGGCGAAATCCGCCACATGGCGGCGCAGGAACAACGGCACCTGGATGGTTTTGACGCGCTGATGACGAAGCGCGGTGTGCGGCCGACGGTTTTTGGACCTATCTGGCACGTCGCCGGCTATGCTCTAGGTGCCGTGACGGCACTCATGGGGCCCAAGGCGGCGATGGCAGCGACCGTGGCTGTCGAAACGGTCATTGATCAGCACTATGGCGAACAGGCCGATGCATTGGCAGGCGGGGCTGACCCGGAACTTGCTGCGATGGTCGATGATTATCGCGCCGATGAGGTGGCGCACCGCGAAACTGCCGCCACGCACAGCGGTGAAAATGGCTTCCCACTGATGCAGGCTGCCATTCGCGCCGGCGTACGGGCGGCGATTGCGGTGGCCAAACGGGTTTAGTTGCGGATTTCGGGCCGCAGGCGATAGCGCCCGCCCTCAAAGCCGTCGAACATCTGGGAGACCGCAGGGTGCTGTACCGGATCGCCATCAACATCTGACAGCAGATTCTGCTGGCTGACATAGGCCACATAAGATGATTCGTCGTTTTCGGCGAGCAGGTGGTAAAACGGCTGGTCCTTGCGCGGTCGCACGCCCTCGGGGATGGCGTTCCACCATTCCTCGGAGTTGTTGAACACTGGATCGACATCGAAAATCACGCCGCGGAACGGAAACAACCGATGGCGGACAACATCACCAATGGTGAAGGTGGCCGGAGTCACCGCCTCCATGCTGGTGATTTCAACCATCGGTTTGCGGCCAATCATTTTTTCAATCACGCGCAACAACCTTTTCATCACTCAGGCGCAGCCTCCTGCACACATCAATATAGGGACGGATTGGGATTCGTGAAGTGGTGCTTGGCAACGCTGCCCTGCGCGGCTATAGCCCGCAGCCTTCGACCGGTTGCGCAGACGCGGACCAGCCCCTTTAGGAGAGGTGCCAGAGTGGTCGATTGGGACGGTCTCGAAAACCGTTGTGCCAGTGATGGTACCGTGGGTTCGAATCCCACCCTCTCCTCCATGACCCCATTTTTCGCTATCCCTGAACATTCGCAAACGTAGGGCTTTCCAAGGGGAAGGCTTCCGCATACGTTTCCAGCCGTTCGCTCCGCTCCCACACTATCCGGCGTCTTGTGTGGGAATGAATGAGGGAGCGGCTTTGTGGGAGCGGTGCCGTGGGAACGCTGACATTCAAGACGATCGAGGCTTTGCGCGATCAAGGGCGCTACCCTGATGGCGACGGTCTGTATCTGCTTGTGTCTAAAACGGGCGCTAAGTCGTGGCTGCTGCGTATCCAGCGCGACGGAAAGCGCCGGGACTTGGGACTAGGCGGATACCTCGCAGTGTCTCTCAAAGCTGCCAGGGAGGCCGCTGCGGCCATGAGAGCCACTGTACAGAACGGAACGGACCCAATCGCCGAAAGGCGCCAGCGTAAGCTGCTAAAGGATCGTCCGACCTTCAAGGTCGCTGCACTCGCCCGGTATGACGAGGTGGCGCAAACGTTCCGAAACGAGAAGCACAAGACGCAATGGAAAAATTCGCTCGCAACCTACGCCTTCCCGACGCTTGGCTCGTTGCCGATTGATCAAGTGACGCCTGCGACTGTCCGGGATGTCCTGTTGCCGATCTGGCTGGAGAAGCCGGAAACTGCACGGCGCGTCCTCCAGCGCACGGTTGACGTTCTCGTTTGGGGTGTCGCCAAAGGCTATCGGGACGATGTGCCGATGATGACGGCAAAGGCGATGCGGTTGCCGAAGCAGCCCCGCGCCGATCGTCATTTCGATGCTATGCCGTGGCAGGACATTCCCGGCTTTGTCACACGACTGCGCGCTGGCGATGACGGCTCAGAGCAAACCCGGCTGGCGTTGGAGCTATTAGTCCTCAGCGCCGCTCGGTCCGGCGAAATCCGGGGCATGATGTGGAGCGAAATCGACATCACGGCGGGTCTATGGACAGTGCCGGCCGAACGCATGAAGGCGAACCGCCCGCATACGGTGCCGTTATCGCCACGGGCGCTGGAGATTCTGCGCGACCGGGAAACGCACAGGGTCGCCGCTAGCGATCTTGTCTTTCCCGGCCGCACACTGACAAAGCCCCAATCCGATATGACGCTCAAAATGGCGCTGCGCCGCATGAAGCTTGAGCACGACCCGCACGGCTTCCGTTCCAGCTTCCGCGATTGGGTTTCCGATGCGACTAGCTTCCCGAGCGAACTGGCAGAGGCGGCATTGTCGCACGTCAAAGGCGACAAGACAGAAGCCGCTTATGCCCGCTCAACGATGCTGGAGAAGCGCCGGGTGATGATGGACGCTTGGGCGGCTTATGTCGAAGGCGAGGCTTCGGGCGGCAACGTCGTGCGGCTGGAAAGGGCGCCACGAGGATGACGGGCCGAACCAACAATGTAGAAGTGACGCCGGTTCAATTTTCCGCCTTTGGAGTTCAAACCTGGTGAAGCTCATGCGATCAGTTTCCTTACTTCTGGCAATGCTTCCAATCGCTTCTTGCGATCTGGTTGCCGAATGGACAGACCCGGCGATAGGTGGCTGCAAGAAGTTCATCACCGAAAGATTGAAATCCCCGTCATCCTTTCGAGTAATATCGGTTCATACTGAAAATGAGCCGATTAGTTTAGCCGAGTGGGCCAAGATGAATGCCATTTTGGGTCCCTTAGGCACCAATCGCATGACGCGCTTAAAAAA